>PMFA01000020.1 GCA_003155915.1 Acidimicrobiaceae bacterium
GAATCCCGAGCGGCCCTCGATGAAAGGGACATCCATGTTTGTATCCATTCGTCTTGAGGTGAGCAATGAGGGTTTCAGGGGAGCAAGAGTGTCGCGATCCTCCCAAGACTATGAATAATCTTGATCGAGCCAGACTTTAGGACGCACACGTACGAGTATCGCACCGTTCGTCACCATCGGAGCGACGGCATACTCGGTGGTTCCGGGTTCGGGCCGATAACGCCTCGCGAGTTTCTATCTCATCGAGACTCGGCGAATCATCGAACAGCGCGTCACCGGAGACTGACGAACCTATTCGAGAACCGTTCGTTTTGTGCGGTGAGAGTCAGACCCCCCGCGCGCACGAATCATTGGACATCTCACTGACTCGTTATCGATGAGACGACGACGTCACCCCGGGGCGAGTAGTGAGGTCTCGAACGAGGTCCCTTGAACGCTCTAAACCGAGGACTCGAATGGAAGGCGCGGTCTGCCGGTGTTCGAAGATACGACGTGCCGGGATAGAGGAGGACCAGGGCAGAACGTGCCTAGGTCGTCGCTTCGGTGAACTGGCTCTGGTAGAGCGAGTAGTAGAGGCCACGATTTTGCATCAGCGTGGCGTGGCTACCTTGCTCGACGATTTTCCCGTGGTCCATCACAATGATGGTGTTCGCCTCGCGGATCGTGGAGAGCCGGTGCGCGATCACGAAGCTGGTGCGACCCTCGCGCAGGCGCGCCATGGCCTCTTGGATGAGGACCTCGGTGCGGGTGTCGACGTTGCTGGTGGCCTCGTCGAGGATGAGGATGCTCTGGTTGGCGAGGAAGGCGCGCGCGATGGTGAGCAGTTGTTTCTGGCCCGAGGAGAGATTCGAGGCGTCTTCGTCGAGCACCGTCGCGTAGCCCTCGGGCAGGGTGCGAACGAAGCCGTCGACGTGGGCGGCCTTCGCGGCGTCGACGACCTCAGCGTCGCTGGCGCCCGGTCTGCCGTACGCGATGTTGTCGTGAATGGTCCCGGCGAACATCCAGGTGTCCTGGAGCACCATGGCGAAGGCGCTGCGCACCTCGTCGCGAGAGAGTTCGCGGTAGTCGACGCCGTTGAGCAGGATGCGGCCTCGATTGATCTCATAAAAGCGCACGAGCAGGTTGACGATGGTGGTCTTGCCCGCGCCGGTCGGTCCGACGATGGCCACCGTCTGACCCGGCGCCACGTCGAGCGTGAAGTCCTCGATGAGCGGCTCATCGGGCTCGTAGGAGAAGAACACGTGATCGAGAGTGACGGCGCCCGGTCCGTGGGTGTAGGGACCTGCTTCGAGCGCCGGAAGATTTGGTGTTTCCTCGTCGGCGTCGAGGAACTCGAAGACCCGCTCGGCCGAGGCGAAGCCAGACTGGAGCATGTTCATCTGGCTGGCGATCTGGGTGATCGGCATTGTGAACTGGCGTGAGTATTGAATGAACGCCGTGACCGCTCCGAGCGAGAGGAGCCCCGAGGCGACGCGGTACCCGCCGAGCACGGCGATGGTGACGTAGTTGATGTTGGCGATGAACTGCATCGAAGGCTGGATGATGCCCGAGAGGAACTGCGCCTTGAAGCTCGCGTCGTAGAGTCGCTTGTTCTGACGGCCGAACTCGTCGATGGTGGCCTCGCCGCGCCCGAAGACCTGGACCAGTTCGTGTCCGGTGTGGGTCTCCTCGACGAGTCCGTTGAGTGCGCCGGTCTGACTCCACTGAGCGGTGAATTGCACCTGGGAACGTCGCGCGATGAAGAGTGTCACCACGATCGCCAGGGGGATAGTGACGATGCACACCGCCGCGAGCAGCGGAGAGATCCAGAACANNTGGATCGTGGTGGTGAGGTTGTCAATGTCGTTGGTGACCCGGCTCAGGACGTCACCGTGGGGATGACTGTCGAAATAGCGCAACGGCAATCGACTGAGTTTCGCCTCGACGTCGCGCCGCAGGCCGGACATCACACGCTGGGTGAGCCCGGCCATCGTGAAGCCCTGGAAGTAGCTGAAGGCCGCGCCCAAGAGGTACACCAGCGCGGCCAGGCCGAGTACCAAGCCGAGGTCGTCGATGTTGACACCGATCCCCGGCGTGAGTTTCATCCCGCCAATCATCGAAGCGATCTGGGAGTGGCCCTCGCGGCGCAGCATCGCAATCGCCTGGGCCTTGGTGGTGCCGGGCTTCAGGCGCGCGCCGATGAGGCCATCAAAGAGCACGTTGGTCGCGTTGCCGAGGATCTCGGGTCCGGACACCATGAAGGCGACCGACGTGACCCCGAGGCCAATCGCCATCGCCAGCTTGGTCCGTTCGGGACGCAGCCGTTCGAGCAGGCGGTGCAGGGTCGCGCGCAGGTCTTTGCTCTTCTGGGGCGGCACGCCGCCGCCACGCATCGCGCCCATGGGTCCCATGCTCATATCGCGGCGTCCTCGCCGAGCTGGGAGACGACGATCTCGTGGTACGGCTCGCAATTCTCGAGAAGCTCGTTGTGCGAGCCCATACCCACGACCCGTCCGTCGTCGAGCACGATGATGCGTTCCGCGTGCATGATGGTGCTGACGCGCTGGGCCACGATGACGACCGAGGCGTCTTGGGTTCCGGACTTCAAGGCGGCGCGTAGGCGCGCGTCGGTGGCGGCGTCGAGGGCCGAGAAGCAGTCGTCGAAGAGGTAAACACTCGGCGCCTTGACGAGTGCCCGGGCGATCGAGAGTCGCTGGCGCTGGCCCCCCGAGACGTTGGTGCCGCCCTGGTCGATCGGTGCCTCGAGCATGCCCGACATGGCCGAGACGAAGTCGCTGGCCTGGGCGATCTCCAACGCCCGCCAGAGTTGCTCGTCGGTCGCGTCAGGACGACCGAAGCGCAAGTTGGAACCAACGGTGCCCGTGAAGAGGTAGGCCGCCTGTGGTACCAATCCGATCGAAGCCCACAGCGTCTCTTGGCGCTGGTCGCGCACATCGACGCCGTTGACGACGATGGCGCCGCTCGTGGCGTCAAAGAATCGCGGGATGAGATTGAGCAGTGTCGTCTTGCCACTGCCGGTGCCGCCGATGATAGCGCTGGTCTGGCCGGGTTCGAGAGTGAAGGTGAGGTCCTCCAGCACCGGCCGCTCGCTGCCGGGGTAGGAGAAGGTGACGTGCTCGAAGCTCACGAGGCCGCTCCTCAACGTGGGGTTGATTGGATGCTCGGGGTCGGCGACGACCGGCACGGTGTCGAGCACCTGCTCGACGCGCTCGGCGCTGGCCGCTGCGCGCGGCAGCAAGATGGCGACCATCACTGCCATCATCACCGAGAGCAGGATCTGCAATATGTAGGTGAGAAAGGCCGTCAGGTTCCCGATGGGCATCGAGCCTTCGCTCACCAGGCGCCCGCCGAACCACAGCACGGCGACGCTCGAGAGGTTGAGGATCATCATCATCGCCGGGAGTGCCAGGGCGAAGACGCGGTTCACTCGTAGGGCGGTGCCGGTGAGGTCGGCGTTCGCGACCGCGAAGCGCTCGGCCTCGGAGTTGTTGCGCACGAAGGCACGGATCACCCGCACGCCGGTGATCTGCTCGCGCAACACCTCGTTGATGCGGTCGATCTTGACCTGCATGGAGCGAAACTGCGGGATCACTTTCACCATTACGGTGCCGATGACGATGGCCATCAGCGGTACGGCCACCAGTAGCAGCGTGGAGAGTTGGGCGCCCTCGTGGATCGCGAGGATGATGCCGCCAACGCACATAATCGGGGCGATGACCATCATGGTGAGGGCCATCTGCAAGAAGAGCTGGATCTGTTGGATGTCGTTTGTATTGCGCGTGATCAGTGAGGCCGTACCGAATTTGTTCATGTCGCGCGTCGAGAAGGCCTGCACGCGAGTGAACACTGCCTCGCGGATGTCGGCGCCCGCGCCCATCGCCACGCGCGAAGCCCAGTAGACAGCAATGACCGCACAGACACTGACCACGACCGTGAAGGCGAGCATCACTTCGCCGGTGGAAAGTATGTAGTGCAGGTTCCCCTTAATGACGCCGTTGTTGATGATGTCCGCGTTGAGGTTTGGCAAGTAGAGGTTCCCGACCGTCTGGGCCACCAGCAGCACGATCAGGAAGGCGATCTGACGCCGGTAGGGGCGAAGGTATCGGCGTAGCAGACGAACAAGCACGCTCTAGAGGCCCTCCGTTAATCTGCCCGACGGCGTAGAGGATGTCAATCCGCCGTCGGCTTCGACACGAGCGAGCCCCGCGCCAATCAGCTGAGAGGTTGCGTCGAAAAGGGAAGTCTGAGCAGGCGAATCGCCGACCGTGACCGAATGGTCTAACTCGCCGAGCGCTCGCACGTCAGTACTGGCGCACACCTTCGTGAGGTCATCCGTTCGAATAATGGCGTCGGCCGTGCCGTTGGCAGTATTTCGAAAGGGTTCGACCATTTTTGAATCTTAAGTTTGGCGTGAGGGGGCAATTCGACTTACCTAGAGTAGAAGGTCATTTGGTCGCGCCGAAGGGTCGGATATTTACCTGACCGGATCACTGTTTGATGACATGAGGACGTTGAGGAGTACACGAGCCCTTCGTGCGGCGACTGCGGGAGACCGAAGGTGGCAGTTCCAGCGCCGATGCCGAGAGACACAACGTCGACAGTTTCTTGCGACGGCGGAGTCGACAACACGTCGTTCACGGTCTGCGCCGCGAGGGCCAGTGGAAAATACCGCTCGCGCGCGCGGTTAGCATCCGGTCATGGACGGTGACGATGGTTTGAAAAGTCGAGTTCGAGAAGTCACTGTGCAGGTCAACGGCGTTGCCCGGACCTTGACCGCCACGGCGCCGCTGCTGTCGGTATTGCGGGGCGAACTGGGTCTTACCGGGGCCAAGCCGGGCTGCGGTGAGGGGGCGTGCGGTTCGTGCACGGTGCTGATTGACGGAGCACCGGATCACGCCTGTCAGCGTCGAGTGAGCGACGTAGCGAGTCGCGAGGTCACGACGATCGAGTCCCTCGCGCGCGCCGGCGCGCTGCACATTGTCCAGCAAGCGTTCGTCGAGATCGGCGCCGCCCAGTGCGGCTACTGCACACCGGGCATGGTCTTATCGGTGGTGGCCCTCTTGGCCCGCGACTCGAATCCGGACGACGCGACCATCGACGACGCCCTGAACGGCAACATCTGTCGCTGCGGCACCTATCCGCGAATCCGACGGGCCGTGCATCGCGCGGCGCAGCTGGTGGCGCAGCCGGGCACCGAACCATTGGACGCCACAGCGGCGACGGACCGTTGGGCACTCGGGGATCCGCAGAATCCGCCGCCACGTCCTTCGCGCCCCTGGGACCTGACCGAACCCGAGGACCGTGACTGGTTCGAGGTGCTCGGCGACGGTCTGGTCGTGGTCCTGCCCACGCCACCCCTCGCGCCCGGCAGTTGGACGACTGGCGCGAGCGCGTGGCTCCACGTGGATGCCGACGCCAAGGTGACCGCTTTCACCGGCAAGGTCGATGTCGGACAGGACAACTGCACGGCGTTACGTCTCTTGGTCGCCGAGGAACTGCGTGTTCCCCTGGCGAACGTCCGATTGGCGATGGGGGACTCCGATCTCTGCCCCTACGACATGGGAACCTTCGGGAGCCGTTCGATGCCCGACGCCGGTCACGCGCTCGCCCAGGCGGCGGCCTACGCGCGGACCTTGCTGCCGATGCGAGCTGGTCTGCGCCAGGTCGAAATCGTCACTGGCGAACCAGCTGTCCTGGCGGGCACCGAGTGGCATTTGGCCGGCACGCCGCACGTGCCCGAAGGAATGATTGACGCGGTCACGGGCGCGCGACGTTTCGTGTCGGACCTCACCGTTCGCGGCCTGCGCTACGGCGCCGTGCTGCGACCCCCGGCCCTCGGCGCGACGCTTCGTGATCTCGACGCCAGTGCCCTGGACGATCGTGACGACGTGGTCTTCGTGCGCACGCACGCGCTGGTTGGCGTCGTGGCCGGCGACCCGATCATGGCGCGCACGGCACTCGCCAGTCTGCGACCCACTTGGGACGTACCCCCCGCACCATCGAACGACGATCTGGAAGAGTTCCTGCGTGACCACCCGATGGCTGACGCTGGTGGTTGGCCCAGTCCGGTCCACGTCGAGCAGGGAGATCCCAACGGGGCCTTCGCGACGGCGGTGCTGCGCCGTGAGGCCACGTACACGACCGCCTACATCGCGCCCGCGCCCCTTGAGACCCGTAGTGCACTGGCGGTCTGGGACGACGATGGGCGACTCACGGTGTGGGTCGGGACCCAGACCCCCTTCTCGACGCGCGCCCAGGTCGCGGCGTCGCTCGACCTCAACGAGGAGCTGGTGCGGGTCATCGTACCGCCGACCGGTGGAGGCTTCGGCGGTAAACACGGCGGTGGCGTCGCGAGCGAAGCGGCGATTTTGGCCCGAGAGGTCGGCGGACCCGTCAAGGTCACGTGGTCGCGCCACGAGGAGTTCACGGTCGGCACGTTGCGTCCCGCGGCGATCGTTGACGTGTCGAGCGCCGCGGGACGGAGCGGCGAGCTCATGGCCTGGACGTTCACCAACTTCAACGCCGGACCCGCGGCGATCGCGACCCCGTATCGCGTGGCGAACCTTCGAATTGACTACCAGCCTTCGACGAGTCCGCTCGCCCAGGCGTCGTATCGGGCGCTCGCCGCGACCGCCAACAACTTCGCGCGCGAGTCGCAGATGGACGAGCTCGCCCGCGAACTCGGGCGCGACCCGGTCGAGTTCCGCGTCGATAATCTCGACGACGAGCGACTCGTCACGGTGCTGCGCGCGGCGGCTGAGCGATTCGGCTGGGTACGTGACGGCTCCGGCGTGGGCCAGGGCATCGCGTGCGGTGTCGAGAAGGGTGGGCGTATCGCTACCGTCGCGCAGGTTCGCGACGTCGAGGGGAGCCCGCGCGTGCTTCGACTCGTCACCGCCTACGAGTGTGGCGCCGTCGTCAATCCCGACACCGTGATCAACCAGATCGAGGGCGCCACGGTCATGGCCCTGGGCGGCGCGTTATTCGAAGCGATTCGCTTTCGTGAGGGTGTGATCACGAACGGATCCTTTAGCGATTATCGCGTGCCGAGGTTCCGAGACGTCCCCGCCATCGAGGTGGTCCTATTGGACCGGCCCGACCAGGCGTCGGCCGGTGCGGGCGAAACACCAATGATTGCGTTGGCGCCAGCCATCGCCAACGCGATTTTTGATCTGACTGGTCGACGATTGCGGACGCTGCCATTGAACACCGAAAGTTCGGTCGCGAAGAGCCGGTGACCGACCGCCTTCCGATTCGAACACTCTCATCCAGGTCGCGTCCTCACCGATTACTCGGATGAACCGACAACAGGTTCGACGTCTCCGGACTCGGCCTGGTTGTGGCCAATTCATACGAGGCGCGTTCGATTCCATTTTGCCGACGTTCACTGTCATCAAGTGGGCTTCTAAAGCAGACTGATGGTTGACGAATCGGTTCCGTAATTCAAGGCAGGTGAAGCGGATAGTGACCTCCCGAGAAGAAAGACGAAGTGGTGACGGATGGAGCTCGGGCGATTCGCTGACGGCGTCACCGGTGTGGGAGGGTTGACAATGGGTGGCGTGGTTGCAGTTTCTGAGAGAAGAGAGTACTGATGGCTGAACTGATAATGCTGAAATTTGACAGCACCTACGGAGCGCAAAGTGCGATGGCGTCGGTGCGAGCACTCGAGGAGTTGGACTATGCCTGGACCGATGATGTCGCGATAGTCGAGAAGCACAAGGGCGGCCTCGTGTCGATCCACACTCCTCACGGTTCAGTCGCGCTCGGCGCTTTCTACGGCAGTCTTTTAGGTCTTCTTCTGTTTTGGTGGTTTCCTCCAGCGTGGTTCTTGGGCGGATGGCTCGGCGGTATGGGCGGGGGAGCGCTGATCGGCGAAGCGATGAAGAGAACGGGGCTCGACGAGGAACTCGTCGACCAAGTGAAGTCTGAATTGACCCCGGGGACCTCAGCGCTCTTGTTGATCGGTGCTTCCGGTGACGCCGAGCAGATGACGAGAGCCTTCGAACAACATCATCCCGTCAGCGTGATTCGTCAACTTCTGGCAGATGACACACTCGACAACCTCAAGAAGGAAGTCGGAACTCAGGACTGAGCACCGTCGCGGATTCGACATTGCCTGCTCCACGAATCGCGTGTTGATGAATGAATGAACCGACACGTTCGCGAGAAGGATCGCCGAACGGCGCTCGGCCGCTCATTGCAATTCGTAATGTGCTCGGTCTCTCTCAAGAGCGGATTGCTTGGCATTGGGAGTTGCATTCGCGCGGCCACCTCAGTGCTCGTGGCCCCGGTTCAATTCGGGCTCTCGTGAATTGTCGTCAGGGTTTCGCCGGCCTTAGAAGGTAGTCGCGCGATCATGATCGTGGCGCCCACGACGGCCGCGATCGCTCCCACGACGAAGGCCACTTCAACTCCACTCATGAACGCGCTCCGCGCGGCACGGGCCAGCAGCGCTCCGGTCTCACCGCCGACGCTCCGCGCTACGGCGAGTGCGCCGCCTAAGGATCCCAGGATCTCTTTTCGTACTGTCAATGAAACGGGATGGCCGTGGAGCGCCGCGGTGAGCCGACTCTGATAGCGCGTCGCCAGTGTGCTTCCGATCACGGCGACGCCGAGCGCGCCACCAACCTGGAGTGCCACGGCATTGCTCGCCGAACCAATCCCGGAATCTCCCTGAGGGAGCGAGCCGACCACCGAGTTCGTTGCCGTGGGTAGCAAGAGGCCGGCGCCGAGACCGAGCAACAGCAGGCCGGGTACGACCTGGCCGTACGTGGTCGTGACCGTTGACACTGTCGAGACCTGCCAAAGACCGCCGGCGATCGACGCGAGGCCCGCGGCGACGGTGAACTTGACGCCGATGAGGCGAACGAAGAACGGCGAGAAGACGGCGACAAGGACCAGCGTGGCGGCGATTGGCAAGATGCGTAGTCCGGCCTGCAGCGGCGAATAGCCCAGGTCGAACTGTAGGAACTGCGTTTGGACAAACAACGCGCCGAGGAGTCCAAATGTCCCGAGTGTTTCGCCGAGCGCGGCGATTGAGAACCGGCGATTCGAGAAGAGACTGAGCTTGAGCATCGGGTGAGAGCTGTGAGCCTCCCATCCAACGAATGAGCCGAGGACCACGAGGCTGGCGGCCAAGACACCGAGAACGGCGCCCGAGGTCCAGCCCATTGTCGGTCCTTCGATGATTGACCAGAGCAGGAGACCTAAGCCGACGATCGACAGAGCGGCTCCGACAGGATCCGGAGGCGCCGCGGCGGGGTTTTTCGAATCGGGCACGAGAAAGAGCGCTCCGAGAACGCCGGCGATTACCACCGGCACATTGACGAGAAAGATTGAGCCCCACCAAAAGCGCGACAGCAAGAGACCTCCCGCGATCGGGCCGATGGCGATGCCGAGTCCAATAGTCGCGCCCCAGGCGCCGATTGCCCTCGCTCGTTCACTCGGATCACGAAAGACGTCATTCACGATCGAAAGCGACGCGGGAATCGTGAGCGCCGCACCGAGGCCCATCACTGCGCGCCACGTAATCAACAGCGCCACGGATCCCGAAACTGCGGCTCCGATGGATCCACTCGCGAAGATGATTAATCCGAAGAGGAAGAAGCGTTTGCGGCCGAACCGATCAGTGAAGCTACCTCCAACCAGCAACAACCCAGCGAACACCATTGCGTAGGAATCGACAATCCACTGCAGCGCACTTGAAGTGGCGTGCAAGTCCTTTACGAGCGTGGGCAATGCAACGTTGAGGATCGTATTGTCGACGTTGATAATGAGAGCCGATACGCATACCACCGCCAGGACCGCCCATCGGTGGGTGCTCGGCTTCGCAGTAGCTGGCACGGGGGCACTCCTCTCGTTCACCTACGAAGACTGTCACCGCTGAGTCCTGGCAAATTAGGGGCGATAGTCATCACTTCTCGGCGCCGCCATCGTCTGCATTGTTCAAATTGATGAAGGGCGAGTTCAGGGGCCAATTGATTTGCAAGTCGGTATTGTCGCTCGTCGAATTGGTTTTGCAATGTTGCGCACGTTGATGGCCTGAAGTGAGGCCCGGGGCGGTCACGACATTCACAAGTCCGAGACGGCATTGTCCCTCGCAACTAGGAGGAAAGGATCCTCGCTCGATTGACCCCGTGAACGGTCTTGCCCATCCCCTAACGGAGTAAGTGGCCTGACGGGAGAGACGCGCGGTCGTGCGCACTCAGCGCAGCGTCGGGCCCTCGTGGCGGATGAATCGGGACGCTCGCCTCATGATCCGACGATTGAGGCGCTGGGAGTCAGTCGTGGTGGTGACCGCGAGACGCGGTGATTGGGATTGGAAGAACCGGAGCTTGGCATATTCGACCAGTGCGAGGTACACGACGACCATGCCGAACAAGAGGAGGAAGAACTTCGTAGGCAACACGGAGAAGCCGAAGAGGTGGGCCAACCCCGTGTAGGGAAGCAGGGCGCCTACGATCGCCGCTCCGGTCGGCACGAGGATCATGGCCACGCTCGGACGGCTCTTGAAGAACGGAACCCGCCGGGTGCGGATGACGTAGACCACCAAGGTCTGGGTAGCGATGGACTCGACGAACCATCCGGTGCGGAACTCCACGTGGCCGGCGTGAAGCAGCGAGAGCATGACGTAGAAGGTGACGAAGTCGAAGATTGAACTAATCGGGCCGAAGACGGCCATGAAGCGACGGATGTAGCGCAGGTCCCAGGCGGCGGGTCGCGCAAGAGCCTCCACGTCGACGCGGTCGGTGGGTATCGCGAGCTGACCTGCATTGTACAGCAGGTTGTTGAGCAGAATCTGCGAGGGCAGCATCGGGAGGAAGGAGAGAAACGCCGAGGCTCCGGCGGCACTGAACATGTTGCCGAAGTTCGACGACGTGGCCATCAGGACGTACTTCATGGTGTTGGCGAAGATCCGTCGGCCCTCCATCACGCCCTCCGCCAAAACGCCGAGGTCCTTGTCCAGTAGCACTACGTCGGCGGCGTCCTTGGCGACGTCGGTTCCTGAGTCGACGGAGATGCCGACGTCCGCGTGATGCAGAGCGACGGCGTCGTTGACGCCGTCGCCCAGAAAGGCGACATCGCGTCCGGTCCTTCGTGCCACCTTGATGATTCGTGACTTCTGGTCCGGGCCGATGCGGGAAAATACGGTGGTCGTGGGTATCGCGGCCTCGAGTTCGTCGTCGCTCATGGCCGCTACTTCGGTGCCGTTCACGACGCCCGCGCAGGCGACACCAATATCACGACAGACCTTGGCCGCCACCTGCCCGTTGTCGCCCGTGATGATCTTCACATCGATACCGAGCTGTTGGAGTTTCGCGAGCGACGCGCCGGCGTCGCTCTTGGGCTTGTCGGCGAAGGTGAGGAAACCCTCCAGCGTGAGCTCGACTTCGTCCTTCACGCCCACGGTCAACACCACGCCGCGATCTCGACTCGCGACGGCAATCACCCGCTCGCCGTCGGCGAACAGTGCGTCGAGGACGGCGCGAACCGAGTCGTCGACGTTGACGCACTGCTCGAGCACTACCTCAGGGGCGCCTTTGGTCACGAGTTTGAGGGCGCCATCGGCGCCGCGAACCAGTACCGAGCACATCTGGCGCTCGTGGTCGAACGGCAGCTCGGCGATTCGCTCAAACGTCGAGGTCTCGTGAACGAGGTCGTCATGTCCAGCAGCGGCCGCGATCCAGAGGGCTTGGTCGAGCGAGTTGCCGCCCACCGGGCCCGTCTCGGACATCGTCGACTCGTTGCACACCAGTCCCAGCAGTAGCGGCCGATCGGCGCTCTCCCCGTCGACGTTCAAGGCGTGCTCGAACGTGATCACGCCTTCGGTGAGGGTTCCGGTCTTGTCCGTGAACAGCAGTTCGATGTTGCCCAGGTCCTCAATCGCTACGAGCCGCTTTACCAAGACCTTCTTCGCTGCGAGGGCACGCGATCCCGACGAGAGGCTCACCGTCACGATGGCGGGCATCATCTCAGGCGCGATACCTACGGCGATGGCGAGTGAGAAGAGGAGGGCCTCGATGAGCGGGCGCGACAGGATGATGTTCACGGCGAAGATGAAGATCGTCAGTAGTGCAGCAACGAGGAAGAGGAAGCGCGAGAATTTAGCCAAGCCGACTTCGAAGGCGCTCTGGCCCTGGTTGTCGGTGACGCCCGTGGCGATCCGACCGAAGGCGGTGCGGGTGCCTGTCTGGACGACGACGGCGAGGGCGGAACCTTGGTGGACGATTGTTCCCATGTACGCGCAGTTTGCGAGGCTCGACGCATCAGGTTTGGCGACGGCGATCTCGGATTTTGGCGCTGGCATGGACTCACCGGTCAGAACGGCTTCGTCACACTCGAACTCATCGACACTGAGTAGTCGCACGTCGGCCGGGACCAGTGTGCCCAGGTTGAGCGTGACGACATCACCCGGCACGAGCTCGGTGACCGGTATTTGCGCGACGGTGCCGTCACGATGCACGGTGGCGTTCTGACTGATCTTGGAGCGAAGCGTCGACATGGCCACGGCCGCGCGAAACTCGTTGAAGAACCCGAGCCCGACGCTCAGTAGGACGATCACGGCGATGATGATCGCGTTGGTTCCCCCGCCGGTGAGTCCTGAAACCAACGCGGCGCCGAGTAGGAGGATCAGGATCGGATTCTTCAGCTGGCGCCATAGGACGACGCTGGCTCTCACGCGGTGGATCGCGAGCACGTTCGCTCCGAATTCGCGGACGCGGCAATCGACCTCAGTTTGGCTCAGTCCCTCTAAACCGCTAGCGAGATGTGAGAGCACTTCGGTGGGGGCCAGCGTGGCGGCCTCGGTCAACTCGAGGGCGGTGAATGACCCCGGTTGGGATTGCTTCTCCTTCATCTGTTCTCAAGAGTAACCACGCGCCGCGCGATTGATTACGTCTCGAATGCTCACCCAATCGTCGCATTCAGGCTCTCGTCGACCCGACCCGGGGTCAATCGGGGAGCGTCACCAGGAATCGTTTGCCGGCCGAATTGTGACCTTCATTTTCGTTCGCGAGTTGGGTGATGACGTCATCGTGGTGAACTCTCAGTTTCAATCGTGCCGTGATAGCGGTGACGGAGAATCCTTCTCTCATCACCATGGTCACGGCGTCACAACGTTGGTCCATTTGGCTTACGTCCGTTAGCACGTACCACTTCTTCGACGTCCAAACTCGACGCCTAGGAAGGGCGGTGTGTCAAGGATCAGGCGTTATCGGGTCGCGCATTTGGTGTTTCTGAACAACAGAACCTGCGTTGTCGATCTGTCACGGTTCAACAGAGATAGAACCAATGAAGGGTGGGCCGCTCGGGTCTCGATCCCGACACCTTGGGAGTCTCTCCAATTGGTCATCGAAATCGTTGGTTCGTCACGACCGCCCCATTACCCGTTGGAGTAACGCTCGGTTCACCGACGGTCCGCGCTCGCCCGTGATCGCGAACGCGAACTCCCAAGACCACTCGCAGCTGGCGAAGTAAGCGAGTGAAACATCGTTCCTTGACCTGGAAGGCGACACCGTAGGGGAACTCAGGCGTCGCTCGAAGGCCCATCGGTCGAGCTGGCTTTCATACCACCCCCCTCAGAATGGGTTTCGCACTATTGCGCCCAGCGCCGTGCCGCCGAGATTTTTCTCGCGCTGTCAGGCGCGGAAAACTTGCCCGCTGCGTTCCCGAGTGATCATTCACGACCTGTGAGGGACGTTGACCAAGACCGATCCTCAACGGGCCTTATGGAGAGCAATTCATTTCTAGGCGGCCAAGCCTTCGACAACGCCCGGGGCGAATCACTTTTTTTAGTTTGACCGCATGATTCAGGTAGAAGGCCAAGTGTCCTGGTCGATACCGTCGTAGGCATGCACACGGTCATAACCCCAAAAATCCTCTATCTCGGAACCCCGGTTGTACTCATAAGCACTATGAATCAAGATGGATCTGTGAATCTCGCTCCCATGTCATCGGCGTGGTGGCTGGGCCTCACTGGTGTTCTAGGCCTTGGAACTCGGGGCCAAACTTTTGCCAATTTGCAACGAGATGGAGAGTGCGTTTTGAATCTCCCTTCCGTTGACCAAGCAGCGGCGGTGGACCGTCTCGCGCTGACGACGGGAATGGATCCCGTTCCGGGTTACAAAAAAGAGATGGGCTTTCGGCACGTGAAGGACAAATTCGCCGAGGCGGGTCTGAGCGCGGGTCCTTCGGACCTCGTGCGCCCTTCTCGAGTGATGGACGTTCCAATTCAACTGGAGGCGAAGGTCACCGCAATTCATTCCGTCGGTGCGATTGAGGACTATTCGGCGTGCATCGAAGTGCAGATTCTTCGAGTACACGTGGAAGAAGAGTTACTCGACCCGGAGTTTCGACACCATATCTCTCCCGACCGCTGGCGACCGTTGATTATGAGCTTTCTCGACTTCTACGGTCTTGGAGATCGAGTCCATCCCTCGCGGCTCGCGGAGGTGTTTTGATGACGCGCGTTGTGTTGTCCTCAGCGAGTGAGCTCGAAGACGAACGCTGGCGTGCGGTGGAGGAGCGGTCCCAACGTGATGACGGACGATTCATCTTCGCCGTGCGCACAACTGGTATCTATTGTCGGCCCTCGTGCTCGGCGCGACGAGCGCGCCGTGAGAATGTCGAGTTTTTCGGCGACCCACAAAGCGCGCGCGACGCCGGATACCGCGCGTGTCGTCGATGCATGCCCGACGCTGCTGTCAGTGGAGTGACCGAGTGGGTGACGAAACTCTGCCGTCGACTCGAGGAGCCCGGCAAGGTTCCCACGCTCTTGGAGTTGGCAGATTTGGTTGGACTGAGTCCGTCACACGTGCAGCGCACGTTTAGTAGGGAAATGGGCGTCAGTCCACACCAGTACGGGAAAGCTCGTCGCATCGAAGGCCTGCGCTCTGAGCTACGCAGTGGTACTGACGTGACCTCGGCGGTGTATGAAGTCGGCTTTAATTCCAACAGTGTCGCCTACGCCCAGGCGAAGCCCGGACTGGGCATGACTCCTCGGCGTTGGCGCGACGGCGGACGCGGCGAACGTATTTACTACACGGTTCTTGCGTCGGATCTTGGCCAGGTCTTAGTGGCGGCAACGAACGCGGGTCTCGTGGCCGTACGCATCGGCGACGAAGCAGCACTGGTCACTGAAGTGCGCGCCGAGTTCCCGCTGGCCGATTTTCGTCGTGATGACAAATTACTCTCCCAAGAATCACACGCCGTCTTGTCGCGCACGCTGGGACTCACGAACCCTCCACCAATTTCCCTCGATATCGCCGCGACTGCTTTTCAGGCGCGCGTGTGGAGTGCGCTCCGGGTCATCCCATCGGGTGAAACCAGGTCCTACGCCGACGTGGCGACGATGATTGGAGAGCCAACCGCGGTGCGAGCGGTGGCTAGAGCGTGCGCCAGTAATCCAGTGGCCCTCGTAGTCCCGTGCCATCGGGTGGTGCGCTCCGATGGAGCGCTGGGTGGCTACCGATGGGGCCCAGAGGTGAAAGAGACATTGCTCGCGGTGGAAGGCGCTCACCGACGCCCATGAGGAAATCGCCCACGGCGCTGGGTGTCACGACGGGCCGACGGCACGTCGTCGTGGCGTGGCAGACGTGGTTCGTGCTTCTCGGAGCAATCTGGGGTTGTTCATTCTGGTGGATCAAGCTCGGGCTGCGCTCGATGTCGCCCGTGGATGTCGCCTTCGCCCGGCTCGTCGCGGGCGCCGCCACGCTGCTCTTGATCGCCGTATTTACCCGCACGCCGCTGCCTCGGAATCTGAAGACGTGGGGCCACCTATTCGTCCTCTCGGCGCTGCTGAACAGCGTCCCTTTCACCCTCTTCGCTTACGGTGAGACCCACATCTCGGCGGTGCTGGCGGGGCTCATCAACGCCTTCACCCCGCTTGCCACGGTGATTGTCGCCGTGTTTATCTTGCGCCAAGAGCCGTACAGTTCGACAGTCATTGGCGGGCTGGTCGTCGGCTTGATCGGCGTGGTGGTGGTCATCGGAGCCTGGAACGGCTTCGGCAAGAGCCAGCTGCTGGGCATTGGCGCATGCCTCGTTGCCGTCATATGTTACGGCTTCGGTTTCTCGTACGCCCGTGGCCACCTCGGCAGGTTGCCCGACAAGCCGGTCGCCTTGGCCACGGGTCAGGTCCTGTGCGGGACCCTGCAGCTGTTGCCCTTTTCCCTCGTGTTCGGCCACGTCCAGGCACATCGCCCGCTGTCGTCGCTCATGGCCTTGGGTGCCCTCGGTATCCTCGGCACCGGCGTCGCCTACATACTTAACTTCCACATTGTTCGCCACGCTCCCGCAACCATCGCCAGCAGCGTCACGTACCTCACGCCCATCTTCGCCGTCGCCGTCGGCGTCGCGTTTCTCGGCGAATCGTTGAGTTGGAACGAGCCGGTGGGCGCGTTGCTCATCCTCGTCGGTGCCGCGCTCGCCCAGGATCGCCTCCGCCGCCCACTGCGCGCAAGCGACGACGTCCGAACCCAGGATCTCGCCTGAAGCAGGGATGCCGTGACTCGCACATGGCCCGTATGACGATGACGTTCAAATTTCACCGCGATGCCGAGTCGTGGGCTACACCAGCGACATCATGGGTCTTGTCGAACATCTAGGTGGGGAAGAGCGTGGGGACCGGCATGAACGATGAAGAACTTCACAATGTCGCGAACTTTCGTTGGCGAGTCGAGGAATCGATGCGAGAGAGTGATCGCTTGAAAGGCGAGAGCGCGGGTGTTTTCGATGGGCGCGTCGTCGGGCCAACCAGCAACCCGGTCCCGTCTACCTTTTCTTCGTGTGACTACGCAGCTAGATGCTGACCTCTGGATCTATTTGAAGGTAGTGGCGGATCCCGAGGAGCACGAGGAAGAGCATCGCCAGGGCCAGCACGAAAGCCGCGATTGCCCCGAAGAGGGCGATCTGGCCCATGAAGCCAAAGGCGTAGGCGTTGAGCAACAGGCCGCGCAGCGTGTCGCCGCGGAACACGAGTTCGACCTGGTTCGCAAGGGCTGTGTTGCCCGGGTCGCTGAGGGACGCGTTGCTCAGTTGGGCGTAGGTCTTGCCTCCGGAGATCGCCATGGTGTCCACGCCGATGATGTCGTTGGCAAAGATCTGCGCCTCGGAGCCGGTCAACACTTCTTCGCCCGCGTATTGGGTCAGGTGAGCCTTGACCAAGTCCTGGTAGTCCCGCCCGCCAACCTTGGGGAAGAAGACCTTCTGCTCTTGGAGCTGTGATCGAACTTGGGAAGAGGTGAAGCTATTGCCGATCACCAGGCCCACACCCGCGACAATGAGTACCACGGTGAGCACAGTGCCCACCCAGTTGAGTAGCAGGTCCAATGTCTTGCGGCGCATAGTTCACTCCCGTTTGGCTCGTCTTGTTTTCAAACAGCCTTCCACCACGAACACGAAGAGCCATAGGGAAGTAAGTCCCTTTGATGCCCGTCGGCGATCATTTCCATGGCGGGGGGCGCCGGAAACGGCACCCCGCGGGACCAGAGTTCAGGAAGGGTCCTATCGTCGTCGAGTGACTGACAGAGCGTCCTCTCCACGACACAACGTCTGCCCCCCTGGGATCACAACGTCTCGGCACGCGTCGAGGACCGGATCCGCGCAATCCGGGGGGAGAAACCTCGACAGTTTGGTATCAAAATGGAGGAGGTAGCTGCAGCGTTGTGTCGCATGGTCTGCCACAATTGCAAAGTGGCTGAATGAATCGTACCGGCACAGATGGGGGCTAAGGCAGTTCAAAAACGGCGTTGTCGATTGTCACTCGGGTTTTGCGGTGTTGCGGAAGTATGAGGTCCAAATTGAGGCCCATGGCGTCGTTGGCGAGGAGCTCCGGACGCTCCAATCCCACTGCGAAGTCTTGGAAGTTGCTCGTTCTCGAGTGATAGTGAGGCGACCGTTGCGGTCCGCGAGCGTGAACGTTCGCTCTTCTTAGTGGGCCGCCCGGGTCTCGATCCCGGCACCTTGGGATTAAAAGAGGGATGCATTTGGTCAGATTCGTCCGGTGGTGTCGGAATCATCCGAGAATCAAAGAAAATCTGTCCGGTGGTGTCGGATTGGTAACGGGATGAAATGTGCGATTTTTGAGCGCACAGTGCCACTTCGCACCGCGTTAATCCATCAGTGAGTGTTCAACTTCGACATATTCGAAACGCCTGCCACCTCGCGTAAGTCAGTCAAGTTCGTGAGCCATCCTCAGAGGGTTTGGTCTCCAAGTTTCCCGACACGATTCAGCCAATCAGCAGAGGCTTGACAAGCGATGAGGTCTTTGTTATCTTCGAACATCGGCCAGGGCATAATTGGTGTCCCGTTCCGCTACGACGAAAACGGGACACTTCTATGACTTCGGCACTGCACTATTCCGTTACAGCTCGGAATCGGACCGGACAAAGGCGGATCACCAGAATGTGCGCACGTCTTGCGAGTCTGGCGAGCGTTGCCGTAGTGGGCACGCTGATTTGCGCAACGACAGTGGTTTCGCCGGCGGGTGCAAGTGGGTCGTCGATCGGCTCGTTTACGTTGACCGGCCAAGTCGTGGCGAAGCTAAAGACCTCCAAAGAAATCAAATTCGTCGAGAATCTTGATGGAACCTCAATCCCGATGACGCTGCATGGCTGTCAAGTCGGGCAACCAGGCACCAACGCGGACATAATCAACGTTCCCGCCGGAAAAGTTGTCTTGAACGGACACTCAACGAAGGTCACCGCCATCGAATTCAGTGTGCCTTTCGACGGTAAGAGCGACACACTCTCTACTTCCGGCAGTCAGCTGAGTTTTGGCTTGGAGGCTGGAAAACTGTCCTATTTGTGGGTAAGTACCTCGGGAACTCTCACCACGACGGCGAAGGGACAAAGCGGCACATTCAGCGCGACCCTTGTACCTTCGGCGACTGGCACCGCAACGGGCAACGACCATGCCTCAAAGCCACTGCAAGTGAGTGGATCGTGGGCAAGCTGCACCCCGTGGCCGTGATTTGGTGCCGCAATGTCGAAATATGAAGTAATTGCATACCAATTGTGATCATATGTTGATTGGCATTACCGTCTTTCTGAATACGGGCTCTCGATTGCATCCGAGATGGTTGGGCGGGTTCAACCGCTCATCGCAACGGTCCCAAGCGGTACGCTTTGCAAGCGAGCACCCTTTCGTTGTCCAATGAACATCACTGATTCCGAGCGAACCGGGAAGCTTTTAGTCGCCATTGCTTGATTGCAGAACTATGTTGCCTAAAATGAGGTCTATTCTTCCGTGACATTGATCTCCAGACGCACCAGATTTGTCGAAGCTGAGAGGTCTTGCCGCTCTACTTGGTCATTAGGACCTGCACGAAACCCAGACCGATTCATTCGGGATGCCTGTCGATGGCGGCCTTATTCGAATTGTTCTGAGAAATCGCGGTTCCGAGAAGTATGAGAGCGCCACCGGCCGGTTCGTACCAAGTGATGGATTCGCTGAGGAAGACAGCGGCGACGATAACGGCGACGATCGGGGTTAGATACGTGACGCTGCTCGCAATGGCTGCAGAAGTGTGTCCGGCAATGTGAAAGTACAGCACATAGGCGAAGCCAGTTCCAATGAGCCCAAGGGCAAGTAACCCGAGTACCGAGGAAGAATGAGGATGGCCGACTGGGCCTCCTATGACAATGGCAAAGGGAAGAAGTTGGCTGACCCCGCAAATCAGCTGACCTGCTGCGAGGGAGACCGGGGAGTCACCCCGAGCCGCCAGATGGCGAGATGAGTACGGAAACGCTACTCCGAAGCTGATGACAGCGAGTAAGCATGCACCGATACCGAGTAGCTGACTAGTACCAAAGCCATTCCAAATCCCGGTTACAAAGAGAACCCCGACGAACCCCACTAACAGACCACCAAGAAGCTTTGCGGTGGGATGTACTTGACGAAATACGAGGAGCGAGACGCCGAGGGTGACCATAGGAGTGAGGCCGTTGATGATTCCTGCGAGTGCTGCGTCAATTCGGGTTTCACCGAAGGCGAACAGCGTGAACGGGACGCTGTTCAGAAGCAGCGCCAGTACGAAGAGATGACCCCACGTTGCCCGATCGTGGGGAAGCGACGTCCTGGTGACCAACGCGACAACGACCAGCGTGACGGCACCAAGCACGAGTCGGCCAAAGGCTACGTCGACCGGGGAGAACGACCGAAGCCCCAGCTTGATAAACCAGAACGAGCAGCCCCAGATTGCTCCTAGGGCAAAGAAGGACACCTTCCAGGGAATCGTCATCCCATGTGCCGTACTGATGCCGATTCTCTTCCGGACCGGTGGATACTTCTTCCACTCACTTCGACTAGGTGTTGCCATGGGCGTATGACCCCGACGCAGTCCGGAGGCCCGGTCGCTTGCGGTTCGCGTGATTCCTACCGGTAGAGGTTGGTGCGTCCGAGCCTAAAGGACGTAGCTGAGTTCTCACGGCCTCCACATTTCGGCGTTCCGAACTGTGAACTCGTCAAACGAGAGGGGCGGGTTCCCGGTCAGCTGAACCAGATCCGGCGTGGTGCGGTCCTCCGCACCGTCGGCAATGGTCAAGTCCATGAAGGCGAGTGTCTGGGCGTGCTGTTCGCTTAGACCCTGTGAGCGGTGCCGGGCGACCAACTCGTCGAACGTCAACGCGAAGTGGGTGATCGTCGAGTCGATGACCTCGCTGATGCGACGGGCGACATCATCGTAGGAAAGAATCTGACTGCCGGTCAGAACGAAGTCAGTGTTGGACGGCTCCACACTCGTCAGTGTGGTTACAGCTGCCGACGCGATGTCGTCTGCGCTGATGAAGGGAACTCGCCCGTGGCCGGCAGCTGTGTAGATCGCATGCTCCTCCTGAATCGTCCTCCTATGAATCCCCTCCGTGAAGTTCTCCATGAACCACGTCGGCCTCAGAACGGCCCATTCCGTGCCAGAAGACTGGAGGAACTGGTGCACTTGGCCCATAGCCGGGCCACCCGCTGGCAGGAGTGAGGCACTGAGCAGAACAAACCGTCGAACGCCCGCTAGTCGTGCAACCTCGATGAACTGGATCATCAAGGAGGCCGGGTCAGACGCGCCCATCGGAGCGACGAGGTACGCAGCGTCGACATCGCGAATGGCGTATTCCCAAGTGACTGGGTCCGACCAGTCGAATGTGACCTCACCAACACCCGAGGAGGATCGGGACGCGGCGACACAAGGAATCTGCCGTCCTCGAAGATCCGCGACGACGCGTCGACCGGTTTTGCCCGTCCCTCCGGTTACCAGGATGTGTCCCATCAGGCGAACGCCTCGGCAGCGATGAGCGGATTCCAGTACTCCCGATAGTGCGCCAGCTTGCCGTCCTTGGTTTCGGCCACGATGACGTAGCGTTGGTTGTAGGGCCTGCCCGTCTGCGTCGCCGTGCCGCTAATTGTCATCTCCACGACGATGACCCTGGGATTGACCGTGAGGTGCAGCTGAAGGTCCTCGACTCCGTTGACAGTGAGCTTTCCCGCAGTGGCGGACATGTAGTTCTTGATCTCGACTTTGCCGCATAGGCGGCTTGGCTGATCGGGCCCGGCATAGGGGAACTCACAGATTCCATCATCGGCCCACAGTTCGATCCACTCGTCCATCCGATGCTCAGTGAGCAACGTCTGGTACGCGAGCATCAGCGACATGGTCTGATTCCGTATCTCGTCGTCGTTGTCCTTCATTGGCGTTCCTTTTGCAATTGTGGGGAGCCTGAAAAGGTGTCAAGCCAGCTCAGGATGTCGAAGTGAGCAGTGAGCGGAGAATCGAGCTGACAGTGAGTGCAGCCCGGTTGGCCTGGCGGGTACACGATGAGTTGCTTGTCGGCGTGAAGGACCTCCTCGAAGAGGCGCTGGGCATGGGCGAGAGGGACCTGCACGTCGCTTCCGCCGTGGAGAATCAGGATGGGGCTCGTGATTCGTTGCGCCACTCCCTCAAGATTGAAGTGCTCCACGGCGGCGGCGAGTTCCTGTAAGTCGGAGACGGCGAACATGGCCATCGCTTGTTCAAGCAGAGATGGTGCCCCGTCGCGAACTGTTGGTGGACGCGTTGCATCGATGCCGTAGTACGCACCCCAAATGACGGTGGCACACAAGCGATGCTCGAATGCAGCTCCGCGGGCGGCAAAGTAGCCACCCATGCTGCTCCCAATCAGGGCGATGCGCCGGGAGTCGACCTCTGGTCGTTCGCTCAGGTACGTGACGAGAGCCGAGATGGCGACTTCGTAGTCGTAGCGGGCAGGAATCCTTCGACGACGTGACTCTCCCTGACCGGGTCCGTCGGGAAGCAACACCGTGAATCCCTGGCGCACCAGAGCGCGGCCGATCTTGAAGTACATCTCTTCGGCGAAGGCGTCGATCCCTCCCAGGACGATGACGCCCGGTCCCGGTTCCGAGCGTCCGACAGCTGCCACGAGATAGGCCGGCAGCGTCTGGTCACCATAGGGGATCTCGACCGTCTCGGATTGGATCTGCTCGTCGAGATCCAAGACTGCTCGAAAGCAACGGCGACTGTCTTCGATGAAGGGAACCTCGGTCTCGCCGCGCATCGACAGGAAGGTTGCGGCGAGTCGGTAGTAGATGCAGGCCCGGGCAGAGGCCGCCAGCGCGGACGCAACGTGACCGCCAGCGAAGGCGGTGGAAGCCCGCTCGTCAAGTCGTTGGGCAAGTCCCCCGAATCCGACGTGCCAAGCCTGCTCGTCCCCTACCGGCAGCGAGCGAGCGACGAATTCGACCTCGCTGAAATCTGCGGCCCCGAGTGTCGAGTAACTGAAGAGCCGAAGGAGTTGCGTCGACCATTCGACATTGTCCGGCCAGTAAAGGAAGGCATCGAATGCCTCTGAACCCGATGCGGCGGTTACCCGCCAGTCTGTTGTCATGTAGTTCTCCGTCCTCGCCGTGCATTCGAGTATGATACGGACTGGTAGTCCGTTTGATGGACGAGTATACGGACTACTGGTCCGGATGTCAAGAGGAGATGATCGTGTCAGAAGTTGAACGGGCTGATGCCGCACGAAATCGACAGGCAATCCTTGAGGCCGCTGACCGGCTGTTCTCGCAGTCCATCTCTCCGGGCGCTATCACAATGGACGACATAGCGCGTGCCGCTGGCGTTGGCAAAGGAACGCTGTTCCGTCGGTTCGGCGATCGTTCGAACCTGATTAGGGAGGTCTACGCGCGCAAACTCGCCCCTCTTCGCCGGCTAATCGAGTCTGGACCGGCCCCGCTCGGCCCAAGTTCGCCACCTTCAGTGCGTGTCGCAGCAATCATTGACGAGATTGCTCAGGTCAAAATGGAGAACACCTACCTCACATCGGCCCTCGAAAGTGCGGATGACGGAGGCACCGGTGGTGTCTACAGCTCGTCCACCTACCAGGAGGTCCACCACCTACTCACCGATTTGATTATGGAGCGAGCCGATGGAGCCACTGCCAGCTGGACGGCGCATACGCTCCTCACTATGGTGCGAGCCGACCTCCTTCGTCACCTCACCGAACGTGACGGAATGTCCAGCGAGGAGGTCCGACTCCGCCTCAGACAGTTCGTCGGTAGCCTGGTCGGTTCATCTGATATCACTTAGAACTGAACAAACCGTGTGGCTTCTTTTAATCCCAAGGTGCCGGGATCGAGACCCGGGCGGCCCACCAGTAAAACACAGGATTATGGGATCTTCGGATATCAGCGGGGTCTGGTGGTCTGCCCACGTCCGTGCTCGCGATAGTTACCTCGCCCGAAGCGTCACTTCAGTCTCACCTGCGGACGAGATGAGCGATACTCAGATCACGGGCACGGGTGAGGTGTCGAGGAGGGAGCGGTCCCCGTCGAAGCCGTGGCTCAGAGCCGCAATAACGTCCTGATGTGGGGTGCCCAGCTCGACCGCACTGACCTCATCCAAATGTCGATAGTGCGTGTCATCGAGCTCGAGTTCGAGAGACTGCAAGTATTCCTCCAGTTGGGTAAGTGAGCGAGGACCGGCGATCGGGATTAGGGCCGTCGGGGCCAGCGAAGCCCGATGACGCAACCAGGCCAGGGAGACCTGCGCCGCGCTACTGCTGATTCCATCGGCGATCGCTAACACCGCGTCGACCACGGCTGTCCGCTGTGCGGAACTCTCCACCGCGTCGCCACGAGCACTCAGCCTGCCTTTCTCGCCCTGTCGGTACTTGCCGGTGAGCAGCCCGCCAGCGAGTGGGGAGTACAACATGACGCCCAATCCATGGGCCTCGGCCATCGGTAACAGTTCCCGCTCGGCGGAACGGTCGGCCAAGTTGTATTCGGTCTCGATACCAGCGACTGGAGTCAGGTTTCGAAGGTCGGCCCGAACTGCCGCGCCGGCTACCCGCCATGCTGGGAAGTTGGAAAGGCCGCCATAGAGAACCTTTCCCGAGCGGGTAAGGTCATCGAGTCCCGTCAGGATCTCTTCCATGGGCGTCGTCCCGTCAGGGAAATGTGGCATGAAAACATCCACGTAGTCCGTGTTGAGACGCTTCAGGCTGCCCTCCAGGGAGCGGATCATGGTCTTGCGGCTGTTACCGGTCGTCCCGGGGCTAGGTCGGACTTCTCTCGTACCGCTGTACTTGGTGATCACCACG
Organism: Acidimicrobiaceae bacterium; assembly: GCA_003155915.1. Taxonomy (GTDB): domain Bacteria; phylum Actinomycetota; class Acidimicrobiia; order Acidimicrobiales; family RAAP-2; genus RAAP-2. The sequence continues at coordinate 24,582 of PMFA01000020.1, forward strand.
TAGTCGCCTCGGTCTTGGCCGAGCAGCTCACCGAGGACAGTTTCTGCCTGTCCGTCTTGGTAGATATTGGACACGTCGAACGTCGTACCACCCGCAGCAACAAAGGCATGGAATATCTGACGGGAGGCTTCCATTCCAGCGCCAGCCTCGGACGTGCTGAAGTTTGCGGTCCCGAGTGCGTATTCCGACACACGCAGTCCAGTCTTCCTTCCGAAGGTTTTGTAACGCATGGCGGCTCCTGATGGTGTGAGTAGTGCGGGGTACACTGCTATCAGCGTACCAAAGAAAGTGAAGGGTCATTCATGTTATGCCGAAAGTAGGTCAGAGTTACCTCGATGCCCGTCGCAAGCAGATCGTGGATGCCGCCCGTACGCGATTCACCAGCGACGGTTTCGCCGGAACCTCAATGGCCGACATCGTCACCGAGGCCGGTCTCTCCACCGGCTCGATCTACCGGTATTTCGCGAGCAAGAATGAGATTGTCGTCGCGGTCTGTGAGCAGGGAACCGAGGCGTTCCCGACGGCGCTCACCCTCGAAGCCGTCACGGACTTCCTGGAGCATGTCCGGGCTTTGGCCCGTGACAAGGGCCATGCTCGGCTAGTCGCCCAGATCTACGCCGAAGCGGCACTTTCCCCGGCGCTGGCGGCAATCGTTGCACAGCAGCTCACCGAGATGCGGAGAGCACTCGCAGGCTTGATTCCAGTCGACAGCCCGAGCGATGCCGGACAGATCGCCGAGGCCTTTGTGAGCATTTGCATCGGTTATAGCCAGCAACTCGCCGTGCGAGGCGACCTAGATCCAGCGCCCTTCGCCAAAGCGTTGATGGCGATCATTCAGGGATAGCCCCATTAGTGGGTTGGGCTCCACCGCAAGTATCTCTGATCGCCGGCTCAGTGGGGCAGATTCCGACCTACCTAGCGTCGGGTGCCTACTATCGCGACCGCTGCACCCCGCTGAAATCCGAAGAGTCATAGCGCTGTTCCATTTTGCTGATGTCCTTTAGCACGGGCCACCTCCTTGACGTCTAAGTCGACGCCTCAGAGGGGCAATGTGTCAAGGATCAGCCGTTACCGTGTCGCGCATCAGGCGTTACTGAGTAACAGAACCTCCGGTGTCGTTCTGTCACGGGTCAGCCGAGACAGAACATGGGCGTTCGTGGGCCGCCCGGGTCTCGATCCCGGCACCTTGGGATCAAAAGGAACCTTCCATCGGTTGTTCTCCGTCGGTCTCGTTGCCCATGTACATTCTTTTCAAGGAACCGTGTTGTTTTGAGTCAGTCTCGTCTCGTGGTGTTGCAGAAATATGAGGCCTAAAATGAGGCCAGTCCGGACCTAGAAGTTCGCAATCTTCTTGGCGAGTTGGAAGAACGGTTGTTTCAGTTGGTGTGCGGGTTCGCGTCGGGCCTTCGCCACCAAGTGATACCGAAGTGGTATCATACCTCTATGGCCCTCACAGTTCGCACCGATTCGGTCCTCGAGGAAGCGCTCGCCTCACTCTCCAAACTTGAAGGCATCTCGCGCCAAGAGATCATTCGGCGTGCTGTCCTCGAGCGCTACGAGCGGTCCGACCATGTCATTCGCACGAACGACTCGACTCAACGCATGGTCGCACGATGGGGAGACGTTTTGGAGCGGCTTGGCTCTGAGTGATCGAAATCGAGTATCTCGACCTCGAGGACGTCGTGGAGATGGTGCGAATTCTAATGGTCGGCCCAATCCGTGACGTGGGACTCTTGGACTCTGCGGTCAATCGGCCTCGATCAAGCGCCTTTGGTGATGACGCCTATCTAACCCTCGAGCTCAAGGCAGCTGCTCTTCTTCATTCCATGACGAAGAACCACGCGCTTGTCGATGGCAATAAGAGGCTTGCGTGGCTCTGCACTGTTGTGTTTTGTGATTTAAATGATTTCTCATCGGACCTCTCTGATGATGAAGCTTTCCAACTGGTGTGGGAGATAGCGAGTTCCGCAATGGACATCGCATTGATTGCGAAACGGCTTCGACTTGTGCCAAGTCAATCCTCGTCATAATTTCGCGGAGGCGGTGTCAACCAGTGGGCGCGCTGATACGCGTCGAGAGAGCGGGAGACCAAGCAACTTTCCGGGCGGTATTGTCGCTCGTCGGTCGTGTTTCGCAGTGTCGCAGAATACGGCGGCCCAAAATGAGGCCTGCAGCGGTGCGCGACGCATTACAGAATCAAAGTAAGGGCGGTTTGCGAAATGGCGAGTCATTCGAAATTATTCGAATTTTCTTCCTGGACACCGCGACCGTTGGGATCCACGAGCGTCAACGTTCAGAATCATGTAGTGGGCCGCCCGGGTCCCGATCCCGGCATCTTGGGAGTGTTTCCAGAATCTCCCGGGACGACACCCAGCGTCCAGATCTGTTGGCTGGACAGCGTGCACTGTCCAGCCAACGTCCACTGACGACCTCTCACGTTTGAATTCGTGGCGAGACAGTTGGCTAGACCAGGGATCGTTTCAAGGTCAAACCACTATCCAGTTACGAGGGTCCGACGGTGAGGGGTTCGGGTTGCGACTGGGCGACCAGTAAACAATTCCTCAGACGATCTCGTGACCAACAGACCCGTCAAAATTCAGCCACTCTCCTTTGATAACTTCGCTCCCGTATCGGAACCAGTCGAAATCCGTTCCGAGACGGGAACAGAATTCTAAGAGCGCTTGTCCGAGTCGATTTTATCTTGAACGCCCCGCTGACGGGACTTCTTCTCTCGGTCAACTGCCAATGTGCGGTTACTCAAGTCGTGCGCCAACATTAGATCCGCTCGAAGGGTGCCCATTCGGCGAGCGCGAATTCCGATCCCACTCGCTGGACGGAAAATCCACCGTGACCACCGAAGTGCGCAGCCAGCATCAGAATGTTCTTGTCGGCGGCCTCAGCGAAGAGCTTTCGGCGGGTCGAGCTCGCTTGGACGACGTCCTCGCAGAAACAAGAACTGAAGTTCGGAGCGACGATTTGTGCCGGGGTGTGTAACGTGTCGCCAATGAGGAGCACTTCCTCACCCCGTGAACTCACTCGCAGAATCGACGATCCGGGAGTATGCCCCGGCGCAGTTTCGAGCACGAGGTTCTCATCGATTCGGTGCGCGCGCGTCCACGGTCGCACTAGGCCCTCGGCGAGGACCGGGGCGACGCTGTCCTCGAAGGCGTTCTGCGCACCGGGGCCCATAACGGTTTTGTGTCCGTTCGCCGGATTCCAGAACTCGAGCTCCTCGCTGGGCATGAAATACTCGGCGTTCTTGAAAGTGGGCACCCAGGTTCTGCCGTCGAGGCGAGTGTTCCAACCCACGTGATCGACGTGGAGGTGGGTGTTCACGACGATGTCGACATCGTCGGGCGCCACACCAACCGCGGCGAGATTGGCCAGATATCCGGTATCGAGGTGGGACCAACTAGGAATGTAAGGTCGCTCTTTGTGATTGCCGATGCCCGTATCGAGCAAGATGGTCCGACCTCCGCTGCGCAGTACCCAGGTCTGCATGGCGACTCGACAGGTGTGTTCCATCGTCGTAGCACCAGAGGGTATGAGAAAGTCAGGCGTGAGCCAATCCTCGTTTTCTTCCCACACCTCGGTGGTCGAGTCGGGGAAGAACTGCCGTGGCGTCATGCCAACGCTTCCAACCAGCTCCACCGCTCGGGTGATGGTCACGTCCCCGAACGTCATCTCGTGAACGGTCGGTAGTTTCTCCTGTGTAGCTTCCATGTGTTCCTCCTTAGTAGGTTTTGCGGGTATTGACGGCGCGACTTAGGGCGCCGGATTCACAGCGTATGGTCGTCGTTGCACTTCATCCAGACCCAATCGTTCCTACCCCTGGCGGGGACAGGCAGCGTTAGCCAGTGACCGTGCATACTGAATGGATGCGCACACCTTCGGGCCCAGGACCACTCGGCGAGTTCTTACACGCGTGCCGGAGCCGTGTCCGTCCAGAAGATCTCGGATTGCCCACTTACGGTGAGCGTCGACGGGTCAGTGGGCTGCGGCGCGAGGAATTGGCAATGCTGGCTGGCGTGAGTTCGTCGTACTACACCCGCCTGGAGCAAGGGCAGTCCCGCAACGCGTCACCTCAAGTGCTCGACGCTATCGCTACCGCGCTCCAACTTGATGACGCGGAACGTCAGCACCTACGCACGCTGGGAGCAGCCATCGACCAGCGTGCGGCCACGAAGCGCCCGGCGACTGAGCGGGTGGCGCCGGCGCTGACTGAACTGCTCATCGCGCTAGTTGACGTCCCGGCGGTCGTGCTCGGTCGCCGCAGCGACGTGCTCGCCTGGAACGATCTGGGCCATGCTCTTCTTGCGGGGCACATCGACATTTCGGACGCGGGCGCGGTGAACCGCCGACCGAACATGGCAGAGTTGGTATTCCTCGACGAACACTGTCGCGATTTGTACGTCGACTGCGTGGCGAAGGAACGCGCCGTTGTCGGCAATCTACGACTGGTTAGCGGCCAACACCCCGACGATCCTGCGCTCGCTTCACTCGTCGGCAGGTTAACCATGGCTAGTCCCGACTTTGCCGCGTTGTGGGCCGATCATCGAGTGCGCGCGTGCGCCAGCGCCCGCTACGAGTTGCACCATCCGCTCGTGGGAACTCTCACCGTGACTCAACAGACGTTGCGTTCGGTCGACGTACCTGACCAGTCGCTCGTGACCTGCACCACAGAACGTGACTCACCCTCTGCCGAGGCACTGATCCTGCTCGCCCAAATCATTCGCAACGCGGTTGGTTTACGGGTCGCCCGTATCGGTCAAACGCATGGATCACAACAGGGACCGGCCCGTCTCACCGACGACGCCTAAAGTCCGTTCAAAGAGATCCTCACCCAGGCCGAGACGGGGCTTGTCTGCCATTTTTTCCGACAAAGTGATATCTCGCTAGTTTCTCGAATTCGCTCGTTCAAACTGCTGACTTCAAGGGTTGCTTCTGAAGTTTGTGGGACATGCCTTGCGGTGTCCGGGCTCGAACAATTGGTCCACTCCCATTGCCGGAGACGTACCACTGGCTGGTGAAGGGGGTTGTAATCGAGCCGCGGTGACGCTGGAATGTGCGGCCTGAAATGATGCTCGTCCAGAAACCTGGGGTTGCGCTCGATACTCGAATAGGTCTAACCGAGCTGGAGACAAAATGGTCTCTCGTATACCTTTCGTGATTCATAATGACGCGACCATTGAGTGAGGGGCATCACGTCCTGGGTGGTTGAGCTTGGACGAGACATTGCAATAATCGGGTCAGCGTGGCCGACTCTGCGCTAGAGAGAGGAGCGAGAATTTCTTGCTCAGCTTTCTTTACCGCCTTGAGAGTGTCTCGGAGTCTCTTGCGGCCCGCTTCCGTGGTCTGAAGTAGGTAGGCGCGCCGATTGCTGGGATCCCTGAGGCGGTTGACCAGCCCTTTTTCTTCGAGAGCGTCGACAAGCGCCACCATTGTCGTGCGGTCTACGCCGACACGGTCCGCGAGTCGCTGTTGGGACGCCGGCCCTTCGGACTCGATGAGTGTTAGCACGGCGAACTCTCGGCCGCTGATGTTGAGTTGGGTGAGCCCCAGCTCGATGGCGTCCTCCAGCAGAGCGTACGCACGCTTGAGGAGAAACGACATCCGCTCCATTAGCGCCGCCGGGACCCCTGGAATGATCTCGTTCATGTTGCAAGTGTAGCAGGACTACTGATAATCAGTTATACTGATAATCAGTAGTCCTGAGTAACGGTCTCGATTGACGAAACACACGAAAGGTTTTAACAATGACGACAATACAAATTGGCACACCGGTGAGCCTGGTGACGGGCGCGAACAAGGGGATTGGGTTGGAAACGGTGCGTCGGCTTATTGGCGCGGGGCACCGCGTGTACCTCGCCGCTCGAGACGTCGAGCGTGGCCGCACGGCTGCGGAGGCACTCGGTGCACGCTTCGTGGAACTCGACGTCACGAGCGACGCGTCGGTGCGACTCGCCGCCAACGTCGTCGAACGTGAAGAGGGTCATCTCGACGTGCTGGTCAATAATGCCGGCATCACCGGTCCCTTGCGCGACGTTCATGAGTACACCGGTGAAGACGTGGCAGCGGTGCTGCTGACGAACGTGGCTGGCTACGTCAGAGTAATGCACGCATTCCTTCCGCTCCTCGAACTCTCCGCGGATCCACGAATCGTCAACGTGAGCAGTGGGCTGGGCTCTTTCGCCTTGTTCCACGACTCAAGTCGAATCGAGTCGCGTGCCGGTACGCCACTTTATGGAGCCGCCAAGTCCGCAATCAACATGTTGACCGCTCGCTACGCGCAACTACTTCCCGGTATCCGCATCAACAGCGCCGACCCCGGTATGACTGCCACCGACCTCAGCGGCGGACAGGGCCACTCAGTGAAAGACGGCACCGACGCGATCATCGCGTTTGCTATTGGCGGACCCGACACTCCGACCGGTGCCTACCGTGACGGCGACGGCGATCTTCCCTGGTAATCAGCAATTTTTTAAACAAATAAACCAACCGATCTCGAAAGGATCAATCATGTACCTCATCACCGGATCAACTGGCAACGTCGGCCGCGACCTCGTAGACCAGCTTCATAAAAAAGGCCACCAAGTGAGGGCCCTCGTCCGCGACGCCTCTCGCGCTGACGTGCTTCCCAAGGGGATCGACGTCGCCGTCGGGAGTCTCGACGACGCTGACAGTTTGGTCGAAGCCCTCCGCGGAGTTGAAAGCGTTTTCCTCATGCACGTCGGTGCCGGCACCGCCCAGACACAGACCATGATCGACGCCGCGCGCTCCGCAGGGGTGAATCGAGTCGTGTTGCTTTCCTCTATCGGCGCGCGACTCATTCCTCTCGCTGGTTTCATCCCCGGGACGCTTGCCGCTCGTGAAGATCTCTTGCGTGAGTCGGGACTGGACGTTACCTATCTGCGACCGAACGGATTTATGTCGAATGCACTGTCGTGGGTCGATGGCATCCGCGAGAAGAACTGCGTCATTGACGCGACCGACCCGGGTCGCCAGCCAGTTGTCGATCCCTACGACATCGCGCGCATCGCCGCTCTCGCTCTCACTGAAGACGGCCACGTTGGCCACGGTTACATTCTCAACGGACCCGAGGCGCTCACCGCTCGTGAACAGGTTGGGATTATTTCCGATGTCCTAGGGCGCGCTATCGACTTCGTCGACGTCACACCCGAGCAGTTCGCACAGGACAGCATCGAACAGGGTACCCCGATACCGCTCGCCGAAGCCATGAAGAATCTCAACGAGCTTTTCCGTGCGGGCCGAGCCGGTGTGATTGCTGACGACATCGAGAACCTCACCGGCGTCGCGCCGCGAACCTTTCGCGAATGGTGCGAGAGTCACGTGGGCGAGTTGCGCTGAGAAGTATTCCTCCTTTTGCAATTGGTCGGTGCGTCCGGATCTGCGTATGGTTTGGCACGTGGACGGGGTTGTCGAAGGATTGGGCAAGTGCGGGGCCCAAAAAGAGGACTGCGACATGTCATTGACGTGGATTACGTCAATGACATGTCTCGATTTTCGAATTTCTTCATCTTCCTACTGGGGAGCCGCGACCGTTGTGATCTTCGAACACGGAACGAACTTTTGTGGGCCGCCCGGGTCTCGATCCCGGCACCTTGGGATTAAAAGGCCACCGAGTTCATTATTCTCTATTCATTAAATTCAGAGAACCCCATATTTATAAGGGTTTGCGTTCAGTGCGTTCAGTGTGTTCCGTGGCTATCGAGAAATGTTAGGGATGAAATTAGGGATTTTTCCACCCGATCCTGGCGTCCGCAATTCAACAACGGGTAGCGCGCAGCAGGGGATCATTCCTCCGCCGCAGTAAGAAATCGCCCATCGCGTTGGTTCACTGGCGAAGCGCTACGTCCACATTTTTCACTCGACCGTTTGAATTAGAACTCGACTCGGTATTTGGGAGTAAACACAAGCGGCGTCACACTGGCTCCCGCAATTCGATCGATGCGGTAACCGCGTAACAGCCCACGATCGTTGATTACGAAGAGCAAGATATTGCCTTCTGATGTTCGACGAAGCGAATATGGCTCAACAATCCGTGGTCCGCTCCGGCCTTGCTCGGCACGGTAGTCAATCTCGACCTTGAGGCGGTTTGCACCGGCGTAGCGAATGAGTTCGAGTGGAAACCCGACACGCCAGGAGGCGATCGCGTTGGGCGGCTCCCAAGTCTCGTCGAGGCCGCTCTGAGAGGCTCGCTGAAGTAACGGGGTCTCAAGATCGCCCGTCAGCCAGGCAAAGACCTCGTCGAGTCCTTCCCAGAACTGAGCGAAACCGGGCAAAGGCTTCGGAAGCTGGTGACCCAGCATGTTCACCCATTCGAGTTCAATTTCCGAGCGAAACGGAGAGGAATGAATTGACTCACGCGTGGGTACTTCGATGCCTACGTACTCACACTTCTTGGAGAGCGAGGTGAGCACGTCCTGGGACCTACCGACAAGGTCGGGATGGCGATACATGTGGATCACGTCGTAGAGGTCGCGGGGACGGCAGCGCTCGGCAAGCGCGCGCACCTTCTCCGCGAGCAGATCCGATGGCGAGTAGCAGAGCACGCCCGAAATTGGCAGGGGCCCATCGCTGTAGGGATGGCCGACGGTTCGTAACACGGTCGAATCCACGATGAGTTCGTCGGAGGTCACGTCAATCTTGATCTTGGGCAGGACCGGTGGAGGGTTAGGCCCTCGGTAACCGACGCGGCCTTGGGTGGTGGGGTTTCCTCGACGGTTTTGGTGTACCCGGAATGATGATTCATCGATTACGAGTTCCAAGCCTGAGTTTTCACGTACCCACTCGACGATCTCTTTGAAGATTTGAATCAAGGTTGACGGTTCTTCCGAACCTCCTCTCGTCACAGTGAAATCGAGGTCCTCGGAGAACCGGTAGGTCTCGTAGTAGCACTTGCGAAGACAAGTTCCACCCTTGAAAATCCACGTCTGCGACAGTGTCTCATGTTGTGCAATGCCGGCCAACAGCCAACCCAGCACGTAGTCCTTTTCAATCACTCCCGACTCCAGTGACCACTCGCCGCGCAATTGTTCAAGTTCGCGCTGCTCGATCATGAGGGATTCTCTGGTCCCACGTGAACGTTTATTCGCAGTCCCCATTTCATGACCCGATGGCCGGCGCTCGGGCCGCTTGGGTCAAGTGCGGAGATGCCGGTGGAGACTCGCTCCTGACAGGCCGCGATGACGTCGGGGAATTCTTGGTTAGTAACTTCAATGAGATAGCCGAGTCGCTTAAACACGGCTCGATTACCCAGTCGGTCACCGAACTCGATCAGCATTCCTGGGTCGTATTCGTTGAGGTACGCGTTAAGTATCTCGGCTCCGTTGCGGATACCCCCGCCAATGAATGGTGAATCGAGAATATCGACGATGGTCCGAGCAGGGCTGGCGAAGAGTAGACGAGTTGCGCCGTGCCATTCAGTATTGAGTCCCCATGTCATTGATTCTTCGCCAACATGAGAGACGAGATAGTCGTGATCGAGCAGCGTGACCGGGGACTCTCGAACGCGCGCCGTCGTTCTCACTATCGTCGAGCGAAAGACTTGCTCACTCAGGCCCCAGTAGTTCGCCGACGTCCAACCGCTGAAGTAGCAAGGTGGCCAAACTTCGTTGGCGACGACGAGCGCGTCGTCGGTCCAACTTGACGGATTCGTCACGCCTACGGGTACAGCGATGTACAGTCCGCGGCGGACCCGTCGAAGCCAACCATCTTTAGCCCATCGAGCCAGCCTTTTCGCAGCGGTATCGGGATCAACGTTGAGAGCCGTGACGACATCATCAGGGGTGATGAAGTTTTGCGTGGATGACAGTACGCGCGCCAGATCATTGCGTCGGCGACTGGATATCCCGGCAACTTGTGACATTGTTCATCCACCACCTCTCCGTTACGTGTATGTAACGGTGTTAGAATATCATAAATATCTGAACACCGTTAACTACTCATAACAGCGAAGTATTGGTATTAGACTATCATGACCGTCGCAGTGGAATCTTTGGAGATCGAAGAATGCCTTCCCGAGCGGAGCGGGCTCCGTAATTAGGAAGCAGACAGCCAAATCGCTTCGGGCTTTGTGGGGTGTCCCGGAAACCGTCACGTCTTTCTCAAGCACTCGCATGCTCTTACCGGATTCAGCGGAATGCTTGGCGAGGATGCCATTACGTTCGCGCTACCAAATCCGACGTAGAAGTACGTGGCGCCTTGCTCAACTGCCGATTTTTCCAGTGGCTGGATTACCAGCCATAAATCGGACCTCTTAGACGCCGAGACTCCTCTCTCGAGTAGTTCCGCTCCATTACNNTCGCATCGCCTGCGCGGCTGCCGCCGTGGTGCTCGTCGTCGGGACGAGCCTCGCCGTCGGAACGAGCCTCGCCTACGCGGCGAGACTGGACTTCTACAGCGGTACCTACAGCGCGACGGTGACTGCCCAGAACTACGGCGTCTCGCCATTCCCGGTGAGCCTTACGGTGGTCGGCCAAAAGTACGCTACGACCAAGATCATCACGAAGCTGAAGATCGGCCCAATCCATATGATGTGCCTCAGTAACGTCGGCTCGATCCAGGAGCCCGTCACGATCCCGGTGCTCTCCGGCTTCCCAACGATCAAGAGCAATGGGTTCCTGGAGGCAACCTTTCTCTACACCAACGCGGGCTGGACCAAGGCGGGGTTCAATACGAACCAAACCGCCGACTCGGAGATCACATTCCAAATGGTCAGCAGTTTGAAACCCGCGGCGTTCGTTTCAAACGGCGGCAGCCAGGCCGGGATGAGCATCATCATCAAGGCCGACGTGACCGGCACGACCGCCGCGCCGGCAGCGGACGGCACATCGACCTGCAACATTGACAATTCGAACCCCACGCTCAAACTGAGATAGCGCCTCGCGCCCGAGGCCCAAGCGATGCGCCATCAAAGCGCGATCACTTCCCTTTCATGGTGTCGAGCCCCCATTGTGGCGAGCGCGCTACGAGCGCCGGGCCGCTCACTGACATGAGGCGGCACGCGACCGCTGACACGAGATTGCAAATCCACTTGCAGAACGCAGGTCCAATGACAGTGCTCCAATGTGGCGCTCGCGATGACCTACGGCGTGGCGAATATTTCGAATTTCTTCGATTTTCGTTCCATAGTGGCGCGACCATTGTGATCCACGAGCGTGAACGTTCATCTACTAATCGTGGGCCGCCCGGGTCTCGATCCCGGCACCTTGGGATTAAAAGAAACTTTCTAATTGTTGCGTGGTGTCGGTATGGTTGCGCATGTCGTTTGTTTTCAAGAAAACGCGTTGTTCTGAGTCGGTCTCGTCTCGTGGTGTTGCAGAAATATGAGGCCTAAAATGAGGCCTATTCGCAGGCCCGCGCGCCGCTCGCAACACTCTTTGTCAAGCATTGTCGAGACACTGAGGATCCGATGCCTCTCGCGTTGACCAAGCCCGATTTAGGACATTCCTCATCTCACGTCCTGCCAAAGAGTTGTGGTGGCAAACCATCGTCCCTATGCTCCAAGTGATGACTGCGCTCATCGAATATGGTTCGCCGGGCCCACTCACCGAGTTCAAAGGTATCAACGTGGAGATTCTGGCCAACCTCGGCACCGAACCTGTTGATCTCTGCATGCCTACCCATTCGCTTGTCATTCAGCCGAGTGATGCAGAGTCGATGGCCCTGCCTACAGAACGTTTCGTTACGAATCAAGTCCGCCCCGCTTCTGCGCTTGTCAATGCGCTGTTGCGGCTCGACCCCGCGCCGGTGGACGTGCCACGTGAAGCCAGCAATCGAATTGTCGGGACTTGTCGCCATTTTGCCGTCCTTAGCTGTGCATTCCTCCGATACCGAGGAATCCCCTCGCGGGTCCGCTGTGGCTTCGCCACTTATTTTCAAGTCGGGCAAGGTCTTGATCACTGGATCACTGAGTATTGGAGAGGCACCGAATCCCGGTGGGTGCGCATTGATTCTGAGATTCTCGGAGGTGAGGTGCTGGAGCACCCAGAGGACTTGCGGCCTGGCGAGTTCCTCTCCGGTGGCGAGGCGTGGAGCTCTTTTCGCAGAGGTGACATCGACGCCACGACCTTTGGAGTCTTCGGGACCGACAACTGGGGAGCGGCAGAAATTCGCGGCAATGCCGTCAAAGACCTCGCTGCGCTGAACAAGTTTGAGATGCTCCCTTGGGACGAGTGGGGCCGCATGACAGATGCTTACGAAGGCAATACTGGTCCCGATTACGACGAACTCCTTGATGCAGTCGCGGCAGCGTGTGCCACTGATGACTCCCGTGTCGCATCGCAGCTTTACAAACACGTCGACCTACAAGTGCCCAATGACCTTGTTCAGTAACGAACAAGTGTCAAACAACTCGCCAAGCTCGGATCCTGGTGGGCGGCCAGGATTTCGATCCCGGCACCTTGGGATTAAAAGGAACTTGCCATCGGTTGTCATATGTCGGTTTCGTTGCGCATGTCTTTTGTTTTCAATAAAACATGTTGTTCTGAGTCGGTCTCGTCTCGTGGTGTTGCAGAAATATGAGGCCTAAAATGAGGCCTGTTCGGACCGTCGAAGTTGGCATCCGCCGCTCTGCGTCCGCCTTGTCAGAGTGCGATCTTTAGAGAGTTTTGTCTCTAAATCTTCCGGCGCGGATCAATCTCACGATTCGGCGAGCAGTTCAGCCTTGACCTTAGCGAGCGCCGCCTGACCGTCCTCGGCCACTTTGGGGGACTTCAGGCCCATCTGATCGATCGCGTCGACGATGATGCCGCCGACCAGTGCCCTCAGAGCGTACTTGTGGTCGGCCGGCACCACGTACCACGGCGCCCACGCGGTCGAGGTGGCGCTCAGCGCTTCCTCGTACGCGCCCTGGTACTCGTCCCAGTGTTGGCGCTCGGCGAGATCCGCAACGGAGAACTTCCAGTTCTTCGCCGGAACCTCCAAACGGCTGAGGAATCGATTCTTCTGTTCCTCCTTGGAGACGTGTAGGAAGACCTTCACGATCCGCGTCTTGCTACGGTGCAGGTGGTGCTCGAAGGCGTTGATGTCGCTGTAGCGGTCCTTCCAGAACTTCTCGTCGGGCCCATCACTCGGCATCTCGTGGGTCTTGGCCAAGAGTTCGGGGTGCACCCGGGTCACCAGCACGTCCTCGTAGTAGGAGCGGTTGAAGATGCTGATGGCGCCGAGCTCGGGCAGCGCCTTCGAGCATCGCCACAAGAAATCGTGGCCGAGCTCCTCGGCCGAAGGCTGCTTGAATGCCTCGACCCGACAGCCTTGGGGATTGACACCCGACATGACGTGCTTGATCGTCCCGTCTTTGCCGGCCGCGTCCATCGCCTGGAGCACGATCAAGAGCGAGTACGTGCCGTTCGCCCAGAGCAGCTCCTGTGCTGCGGCGAGTTCGTCGACGAACTCTCCGAGGTCCTCTTCGGCGACCTTCTTACGCTTTTCGCCGTGCCTGTCCTTGTCCTGGGAACCCAGCCAGTCCGACGCCACGTGCTTGGTGCTGCGCGCGTCGAGGCCAGCGGATTCACCCGGCTTGACCTTCATTTCGGCCAGGACTTCCCTGTTGAGTTTCATGTCGACTTCTCCTTCTGTGAAGCATCTTGTGCGTCCTCGACGCCGGCGTGCGCTTCGCACCATTCGCAGCGCCGCCGTCCGTCGCTGCCCGCCATGTCGTGTCCGTCGCGGGTGATCGCTTGCCCGTACGGGCAACCCACAAGGTCGTGGAAGACGGGTTCGTCCGGGCTGGTGTCGACGTCGGTGTGAAACGGCGTCACGCCGGCGTGCGCCTCGCACCACTCACAGCGCCGCCGACCTCCGCTGCCCGCCACGTCGTGGCCGTCGCGGAGGATCTCCTTGGCGTAAGGGCACGCGCTGGTGTCGTGGTACACCGGTTCGTCCGGGCTGGTGTCGACGTCGGTGTGGAAGGGTTCGACGCTTGCCGCCATTGCGGCCACATCGCTTGCAGAGCGTCGTGACCGCGACGCCGCGCTATCAGCAACTGATCCCGACGGGTCGAACACCCGGTACCCGAGCAACTTCACGCGATCGGTCGCGACGAACCACACCAACGCGTAGCCCCACACGAGGGCCGCGTAGCGCCACCCCAATGGGGTCATGAAGATGCCGAACCCTGCGATGAGGGTCGCCACGACCTGCGTTCCCAACACCGCCAGTAGGAGGACACGGGCCGGTCGGATGGACCAGAAGGGGCCGCGGGTGCGGGCCTGGAAGATCGTCAGATGCCCGGCCACCGAGAGCGTGAGGTACATCATTGTTCGAAGCTCGGGGTGACCGAGGTGAAAGACGCGGTCGCCGAGGTAGAACATGCCGAAGGCCGCCACGGGGCCAACGATCCCCAGGATCGTGGCCATCCCGAGCACCACGCGCATGTTCCAGGCTTCGGGTTGATTCCTATAGCGCACGTTGTCGTAGGCGATCGACAGGATCGCTCCGTCGTTGAGCAGGGCGAGCAGCACGATCTGCATGGCCGNNTAGCTGTTCATCCGCTGGAAGATCTTGCGGCTCTCCTTGATCGCGTCGATGATCACCGACAGGCCCGGCGTGGTGAGCACGATCGAGGCCGCCGCGCGCGCCGCGTCGGTCGCGCTCGATACGGCGATGCCGCAATCGGCCTTCTTGAGCGCGGGCGCGTCGTTGACGCCGTCGCCGGTCATGCCGACGATGTGACCACGTCGTTGAAGGACGTCGACGATGTGGTACTTGTGCTCGGGGAACACCTGCGCGTAGCCGTCGGCGCTTTCGACTGTTCTCGACATCGCCGCGGTCTCGGTGCGCTTCGTGTCGCCCAGGCTCGCGGCGTCGAGGATGTCCGTGCCCATCCCGAGGGTCCTGGCCGTCTCGATTGCGATGGCGAGCGCGTCGCCGGTGACCATCTTGACCTCGACGCCCATCTGACGCGCCGTGGCGATGGTCGCCTTGGCGTCGGCGCGTGGTGGATCGAAGAGCGGAAGCACGCCGAGGAACTGCCAGGCGCCGTTTCCTTCGGCACGCGCTACGCCGAGTGAGCGGAACCCGCGCGCGGCGAACTCGTTGACCGCCTGGTCGACGCTCGCATTCACCTGCTTGGCGTTGGACGAGAGCGCGAGAATCACCTGGGGCGCACCCTTGGTCACCTTGAACGAGGAGCCCTTCGCGGCCTTCACCGTCGCTTCGGTGCGCTTGCCGACCGGCTCGAACGGCTGGAAGTGCTCCACGTGGTATCCCCGCAACGCCTGGTTGCTCGCCAGGCCACCGAGGACCGCCAGGTCGATGGTGTCGTTGTCGTCGGCGCGCGACGCCAGCGCCCCGGCCAAGACGACGTCGTCGACCGAAACCCCCTCTATTGCGAAGGGGTCGCCGAGCGTCAACTTGTTCTGGGTCAGGGTGCCGGTCTTGTCCGTGCAGAGCACGTCCACCCCGGCGAGTTCCTCGATCGCGACGAGACGGCTGACGATGGCCTTCTTCTTCGCGAGAAGGCGCGCGCCGACGGCCATGGTCACCGACAGCACCGTCGGCATCGCGACGGGAATCGCCGCCACGGTGAGGACGAGGGCGAACTGGAGTGTGTCGAGGAACGGGTCGCCGCGAA
>PMFA01000003.1 GCA_003155915.1 Acidimicrobiaceae bacterium
CCTCATAAATGACGTCGCCGAACTCTTCGCTGCGCTGCCACTGCGGAAGCGGCCAGGATCGGAACTCCTCGACGGGATCGATCGGTGAGCCTTGGATAACGGTTTCGGCCATGGCGTCTACGCTACCGTCCGCTACACGGGCGCCATCAGGACCCCGGGTGTCGCGCGCTCGCCCGGCCGGCGCACGTGAGCGACGAGTCGATCGGCCAACGTCGAGCGGACCGCCGCCATCGCCGGATCATCAAAACGATTCACACGCTGCAACGGGTCCTCACCAAGAACGTAGAGCTCGCCCTCACTGCCGTCGTGGACCGAACCGGGTTGGTACTCGGTGTAGAGGTAGTCGTCGGTGACGACGGTTCGCACGTGCACGTCGACACCAAAGATCGACGAGTCCCATTCGGTGAACGTGGCCTCGAACGATCGGCGCTTGGCGTCATCGTCGTCGATCGGTAGGGCCGCGCCCTCGACCCACGTCGGCGCGGGCTCACCGGCGATCTCGAGGAACGTCGCCGCGAGCGAGACGAGGCTGACGGGTGCGTGCACGACGCTCGGCGCGGGCTCGCTCGAGCGCGCCGGGCGCCAGATCAGCGGTAGACGCATCAGACCGTCGACGTGATAGGGACCCTTGAAGAGCAGACCGAAGTCGCCCTGGAGCTCGCCGTGGTCGCTCGTGAAGATGACGTCGACGTCATCGCCCCAGCCCTTCCGATCGATGCTCGCCAGGACCCGCCCAATCGCCTCGTCGATCAGTTCCACTTCAACGGCGTTGAGCGCGTTCACCTCACGTACCTGGTCGGCGGTCATCGAAGCGGGCACCCACTTGGCCGGTGCTTCGTAGTTGCTCACGAAGCGTCCGTCGTACCAGGCGCGCCAGTGACGGGCCTTTTGATCGAGCAGTGACTCTCGTTCGTTCGCGCTCTGCGGGTAGTTCTGCGGCAGTGGTACGTCGCGCCACGGGACCCGACCGATCTCGGACTTCGGCGGGTCCCACGGGTGATGGGGATCGGGGAAGCTCATCCAACAAAACCAGTCCCGGTCGGCCTCTTGTTCCTCGAGCCAGCGGATCGTTCGATCGGCCACCCAGTCCGTGTGGTACCACTCGCGCGGCACCGGGTTGTACTTGACCTGCGGCGCGTGCGTGTCACCCCCGCCGGCGGCGTTCACGTTGAAGTCGGCATCGACCACTTGATAGAAGCCGCGCATCGCGTCGGGGTGTTCGTCTCTTATCCACTTGGCGTAGTGCAGCGCACCCATCACGCCGTGCGTCGCGAACTCCAGATAGTCGAAACCACGGTGCACTCCGCGACGTCCGTCGAACCAGTCCTGTTCGATGGTCGGGATACCGAGATTGGCGAGCGCGTTCTCGGCGTAGAGACCGAAGGGGTCCATGAAGGGTTCGAAGTGGGCCTTGCCGATGAGCGCCGTCGCGTAGCCCGCGTCGTGCAAGGTCTCAGCGACCGACGGTGCGTCGATCGCGAGCGGGACGCCGTTCATCCACGCCCCGTGTGTCGACGGGAATTGGCCCGTCAGCATCGACGAGCGCGACGGCATGCACACGACCGACGTGGGCTGAGCGCGTTCGTAACGAATGCCCTCACTCGCCAGTCGGTCGAGCACCGGCGTACGAGAAAGAATGCCACCATTGGCGCCGAGCGTGTCGTAACGCTGTTGATCGGTCGTGATGAACAGGATCTTGCGGCTCACGAAGCCGCCCGCGATACTTCGGCGAGACGCTGGATCTCTGCCAGCGCGCCCATGGTCCCTCCGGCGATGAGCAGCGCCAGCGTGTCGGGCAGTGCGGTCGTGGTGTACACGCACAACGAATCGTTGGCCGCAATCTCAATGACGTCGATGACTCCGAGGTGGAAAGAGTATTGCGGCGCCGTAATCCGGTACGCGAAATGTCGCGTCACGTCGTCGTTGCTGAGTATCTCCTCGGGAATCTCGAGGCCGGCGGCGGTCGTGATTACGCGTAGGTTGCCCTCCACCGTGCACGAGACGATGCCCGGGAACCACTGCGGGATGCTTTCGGGGCGGCGAACCACATTCCACACAGTGTCCGCATCGGCCGCAATCCTTCGTTCGTGACGTAGTGAGGCCACGGGTACCACCCCCAGTTGGTTCACCCTAGTTCTTAGACATATAGCCTGATTTTGTGCCCTCCCTGCTCGCGCTCGATTTCGAGCTCGGACCGGAACTCGAGCGCGCGATCCGCGATGCGGTGGACTCCTCGGTCGCGTTTTGCGTGGTGGATCGACGGACCTCGCCGCGCCGACGGATCGAAGAACTAGAACGACTCGGCGCCACCGCGGTGCGCGACCACGACGGTGTGACCCAGTTGGCGAGTGGCGCTCCCGTCGATGAAGAGATCGGCCTCGTGATGTTGACCTCGGGTTCGAGCGGCGAGCCCAAAGCGGTCGAACTGACCTGGGCGGCACTTCGCGCGAGCGCCGAACTGACGCAGTCGACCGTTCGCGGCGACACGGCGCCCGTCTGGATGCCCTGTCTTCCGGCCTGTCACATCGGGGGCCTCGCCGTTATCTTGCGAGCGGTTCTCAGTGACGCCTCATTGCACTGGGGCGACGGTGAGGACCTCGAAGCCGCGGCGGCACACGGAGCGACGCACGTCTCGGTGGTACGTACCCAGCTGGCCCGTCACGACGTGAGCGGTTTTCACACGGTGCTGCTGGGTGGGGCGCGCCCGCCGACGGCACTGCCCGAGAACGTGATCACGACGTGGGGTATGACCGAGACCGGTTCGGGCGTCGTCTACGACGGCGTGGCCCTTCCCGGCGTGGACGTCGCCAGCGTCGACGACGAGATCTGCGTTCGCACCCCGACGCTCTTTCGCTCATACCGGAGTGGCCCTCGACCCAACGTGCTCGGCCCAGACGGTCGCGACGACTGGTTCCCGACGGGCGACGCCGGTGCGGTCGATGGTCAACGGGTGTCGGTGAAGGGTCGACTCGGCTTCGTCATCAATACCGGCGGCGAGAAACTCTGGCCCGAAGAGCTCGAAGCCGCGCTCGCCACGCTCGACGGCGTGCGCGACGTCGCGGTCACGGGCGTCGAGGACGTCGAGTGGGGCCAGCGCGTCGTCGCGCTGGTGGTGAGCGACGGCACGGAGTTCGACGAGCGAATCCGCGGCGTCGCCGAAGAACGAATCGGACCGTGGGCCAAGCCCAAGGAGATCCGCTACGTGGCCGCAATTCCTCGCACGACCAACGGCAAGATCCAACGCAACGCGCTCGGGAATCTCCACTAGGGCGAAGCATCGCGGACCTCCGTTGACGTCGCGTTCGCTTGCACTTAATGACCCGGACTGTTAGCGTTCGCCTATCGAACTCTGGTTGGGGACTCGAGCTTCTTTTAGGCGTTATCTCTTGGGTTACTGGCCAGACACGGTACCTACGAAAGTGACGTCACCATGACATCTGGCCCCTATGAACCCCAGCCCGAGGACCGCTTCACCTTCGGTCTCTGGACCGTCGGCAACCCCGGACGCGACCCCTTCGGCGTGGAAGTCCGCGAGCCACTCGACCCGGTCGACATCGTCCATCACCTGGCCGATATCGGCGCGTACGGCGTCACTCTCCACGACAACGACCTCGTCCCGGCCGACGCGTCCGCGTCCGAGCGAGAAGTGCTCCTAAAGCGATTTCGAGCCGCATTGGACAGCACCGGTCTGAAGGTTCCGATGACCACGGTCAATCTCTTCACGAGGCCGATCTTCAAAGAGGGCGCGTTGACCGCGAATGATCCCGACGTTCGCCGTTTCGCACTCGCCAAGGCGCTCGACGCCATTGACCTCGGCGCGGAGTTGGGCGCCAGCATCTTCGTACTGTGGGGCGGTCGTGAAGGGACCGAGGCCCACGCGGCCAAGCCCGTCGCCGAGGCGCTCGACCGTTTGGCCGAAGCGATCAACGCCATGACCACCTACATCGCCGAGCGCAATTACAGCACGCGGATCGCGCTCGAACCCAAGCCCAATGAGCCCCGCGGCGACATCTTGCTGCCGACCGTCGGTCACGCGCTGGCCTTCATCGAGAGCCTCGATTCGCCCGAACTGGTGGGCGTGAATCCCGAGTTCGCGCACGAGACGATGAGCGGCCTCTCGTTCCACCACGGCGTGGCCCAGGCACTGTGGGCGGGCAAGCTCTTCCACATCGACCTCAACGCCCAGCGAATTGGCCGATTCGACCAAGACTTCCGCTTCGGCAGCGAAGAGGTCAAGGAGGCCTTCTACCTCGTCCATCTCTTAGAGACGTCGGGCTATTCGGGCATGCGCCACTTCGACGCCCACCCGTACCGAACCGAAGGTCCGGAAGGCGTATGGGACTTCGCGCGCGGTTGTATCCGCACGTACCTCATCTTGAAAGAGAAGGCGGCGCGATTCGAGGCCGATTCCGAGATCAAGGCCGCGCTCGCGGTGGCGCGCGTTCCCGACCTCGCCACGCCGACCAAGGTCGGCGACGGATCGGCCGAGGCGTTGCGCGGCTACGTCAAGACGCTCGACGAAAGTGCCCTAGGACGAGCCCATTACGGTCACGAACAACTCGATCAACTGGTGACCGAGTTACTACTCGGTGTCCGATAGCCCCTCGTTGACGTGACGCTGGTCGCGGGGGTCGATTCGTCGACCAAGAGCACGAAAGTCGTCATCGTTGAGAGCGACGACGGAAAGATTGTCGCCTCGGCGTCGGCACGACATCCCGCCACCGCGCCACCGCGAAGCGAACAGGACCCCATGACGTGGTGGCGGGCGCTCTCCAAGGCGTGGGAAGCCTGCGGGCCCGTAACGCGGTCGGTGAAAGCCATCTCGATCGCCGCTCAACAACACGGCTTGGTGGCGCTCGACGGCAATGGCGAGGCCGTGCACCCGGCCAAACTCTGGAATGATTCGGAGTCGGCACCGCAAGCTGAGTGGCTCACCCAGCGCCTCGGAGCCGACGAGTGGGCGAAGCGATGCGGCAGCGTGCTCGGCCCGTCATTCACCATCACGAAACTGGCGTGGCTGCGAGAGACGCGGCCCGACGCCTTTGGTGCGATTCGACGCGTGCTCTTGCCCCACGAATGGTTGACCTGGCAACTGTTGGGCTGTCCCGCGCAAGCGGTCGGTGATCGCGGTGACGCGTCGGGGACCGGTTGGTGGTCACCGAGTTCCGGTGAGGTCGATGAGGAGTTGTTGGCGTTGGCGGGCGGACAACGAGAATGGTTGCCCGAGATTCTGGGTCCCAACGACGTCGCCGGGCACGCCGCCACGATGATCCGTGGCGCCGTGGTCGGTCCGGGAACCGGCGACAATATGGGCGCGGCGCTGGCGCTGGGCCTCACGCCCGGTGACCTCGCGATTTCCTTCGGTACGAGTGGCACGGTGTTCGCTTCATCGAGCACGCCGACGTCGGACCGTCAAGGCGAAGTAGCGGGCTTCGCCGACGCGGCGGGACGCTTCTTGCCGCTCGTGTGCACGTTGAACGCGACCAAGGTCACCGAGTGGGCGGTCGGTCTCACCGGCGGCAAGGCCAACGATCTCGATCGGATCGGAGCACTCGCTCCCCCCGGCGCCAACGGCGTCGTACTCGTCCCCTACCTCGACGGAGAACGGACGCCGCTGTTGCCAACGGCGACCGGAAGTCTCTCGGGGCTTCGCACGTCGACAACGATCGCCGACATCGTGCGCGCGTCCGTCGAAGGCGTCATCTGCGGACTGCTCGCCGGCGTCGACGCGCTGGAGCGCTGCGACGTCGACACGAATGGACGAATCCTCGCGGTGGGCGGCGGTGCGCGCTCGACCCTGTATCGCCAAGTGCTGGCCGATCTCTCGACGCGTGAGATCGTGACGCCCGACCCCGCCGTTGACCGCGTCGCGGTCGGCGCGGCGGCTCAAGCCGCCGCCGTACTGAGCGGTGCAACGCCGGACTCCGTGGGCGCGGCCTGGGCACGATCCGAACGAGTCGTCGTTGTCACCGAACCGCGAATCGACACTTCACTCTCGTCAGAGATTCGTTCGCGTTATCGCGAGGCGGCACACGGCGTTCTCACTCACCTCGCGCATTGAGTCAACCCAGAGCGAGCAGCGCTGAATTTCGTCGTCAGCTACACGTCGTCGTTCGTGAGTGCGGCGTAGGAAACTGAGGTGGGGGCGCTGCCCTAGCGACCGACCGCCGAGGCTCCTCGTCGAGCGACAGCGTCGATAGCGATGGCCGCCAACAGAACGAGTCCGGTCGCCATAAATTCAACGGAAGCGCTCGTCTGAATGAGCGCCAATCCATTGAAGATCACTCCAATCACAAGTCCACCGATCAATGCGTGAATCATCTTCCCTCGTCCACCGTAGAGACTCGTTCCACCGATGACCGCCGCCGCGACACCATAGAGAACCAACTGGCCACCCTGAATGCCGTCGGAGATTCCGCCGAGTGTCGAGGCGTAGACGAGCCCCGCGATACCGGCCGTGAATCCCGTCATGGCGAAGGCGAGCAAACGATATCGATTCACCGCGACGCCGGCGCGACGAGCGGCCTCAACGTTGCCACCAATGGCGTACAGATAACGACCGGCCTTGGTCTTGAAGAGGATGAAACTGTACAAGGCCAGCACCGCTATGACGATCGGCACGGCGTAGGGCATACCGACGATCTTGAGATGAATAAATGCCGTGTTGTAGCCACGGTTCGTATTGAAGAGGAGCACCAGAACGATCGACATTCCTAGCAGCAGGACCATTTTGATGACAGTTTCAAAGAATGGTGCACTATCGAGTCCACTGGCTCGTCGCGCCCGGTCCTTGTTGAAGACGATGACGGCCATTCCACCGGCCACCACCAGAGTGAAGATCCACGTGACCAACGGAGTCAAGTTGCTGTTCACGATGTCGTGAATGGCGCCACCCTGTGTGGGAATGGTGCCACCGGCGTTGTTGTCGTCGATCAGATAGAGGGCCACGCCTTCCCAGAACAGAGAACCAGCCAAGGTCACGATGAACGACGGCGCTTTCAGGACAATGGTGATCAGGCCCTGCAAGGCACCGATTGCAGTCGTGGCAATAACAGCCACCGGCAGTGCCAAATACCACTTCCAATGGAACTGCGTGTCCATCAAAATGACGCCGATCGCCGCGCCGACCGCGGTGACCCAACCTACCGAGAGGTCGATATCGCCGAGCAAGAGGAGCCAAATCTCAGCCATTCCCAGCAGAATGAACGGTGTCGATTGGATAAAAAGATTCGTGAGGTTCCCCGCGGAGAGGAACGCACTGCTTCGCAATTGGAAATACCCACCGAGGATGACCATGCCAATGATGATCGGCACCATGCCGGTATCGCCCTGGCGATAGTGCCGGAGTCGTGCTCTGAAGATGCTGTCCGTTGTAGCCGGCAGCTCCTCTTCGGGAGAAGGGGTCACCGAGGTGGTCGACACGGGAAGTAGGGCCTTTCCCTTAGTAATTATGGAGTAGAAGCCAACGGGGAATGGATCCTCGTCGACCCACCCGTCGTAATCAAGTCAACGGCGCTCGCGGTGTCGTAGTCCGACGCCGGTCCGCTGCTGATCAAGGTTCCGAGATGAAGGATCGCGATTCTGTCAGCTACCGCAAACACGTCAGTGAGGTTGTGCGAAATCACGAGTACGGCAATTCCTCGCGACGCCAAGGTCTTGATCAAGTCGAGAACGAGTTGTGTCTGGGACACGCCTAAGGCGGCGGTCGGTTCATCCATGATCACCAACTTGGTGTCGCGCATGACCGCGCGCGCCACGGCGATCGCCTGCCGCTGACCACCGGAGAGCGAAC
Source organism: Acidimicrobiaceae bacterium (assembly GCA_003155915.1). GTDB lineage: Bacteria > Actinomycetota > Acidimicrobiia > Acidimicrobiales > RAAP-2 > RAAP-2. The sequence continues at coordinate 7,793 of PMFA01000003.1, forward strand.
CAACGAGCTGGCGCACGGACTGAACCGTAAACACGGACAGGTCCTTCAGCAGCTTCGTGGTTTCGACTTCCATATCGATTTCATTCAAGAGACCAAACTTCGTATCTTCGTGGCCCAAGTACATGTTCTGAACTATGTCGAGATTGTCACAGAGTGCCAGGTCTTGATACACAGTTGAAATGCCGAGTTCATCGGCATCGCGAGGGGTGTGAATCTGGACTTCCTTGCCCTCCCAGAAGATCTGTCCACTGGACGGCGCGTAGATCCCAGCGATCGCTTTGATCAATGTCGACTTACCGGCGCCGTTGTCGCCAATGAGCGCGGTAACGACTCCTGCCGGCACGTCGAGGTCGCAGTAGCGCAAGGCTTCGACGGGGCCAAAGTGCTTGGTCAGCCCTCGAATACTGAGTAGCGGAGAGCCCGGCAATGACGACGTCCCAGAGCCACCGTCGTTGCGGAGCTCAATTTCGGGCTCTACAGAACGCGGTGGCTCTGGGACGTCAGTCATCGTTAGTTATTACTTGATGCCGTAAGTGGTGCAGTCCGCAGCGTACGTCGGGATGCTTGAGTCACCCGCAACCGTCGGAGCAGAGCTGGTGCAGATGGCCGAAGCCTTCAATACCTTGTCCTTAACGACAGTCGACTCGACCGTTGAGGCCGTGACCCACTCAGGTGACAACAGAACCGACGGGACGTGCTTGAACGAGGCAATCGTCGCTCCAGAGTCCGTGGTGGTGTTGTTGACGAGGCCTGACGGTGGCTTCACGTGCGCACGCAGGTAAATCGCCAAGGCTGCAGTCGCCTGAGCCTCGAGCCACGACGGCTTGTAGACCGTACCGCACTGGTAACCAGAGATGACGTTCTGGATTCCCACCAGGGTGGCGTCTTGACCGGTGAACGGAATCGTCTGCGGCTTCAGACCAGCGGCCTGAAGGTGCGAGATGATTGGCGCAGCGTTCTCGTCGTTTGGCGTGACGACCGCGTTGATCTTCGGGTTAGCCGCGTAGGCACCTTCGAAGTCAGTCAAAGCGGTGTCAGGCGTCCACGTACCGACACTCTCGAGCACGGTGTTCGAAGAACCGGACGTGGTGTTGTAGCCAGCGGCGTTCAACACTGCGTCGTAGCCCTGCGCGAACAACGTGGCGTTGTTGTCAGTAGGAGCGCCCTTCATGACGAAGACGTCCGGGGCCGACACGTTCCACTTGGTGATGCACGCCAAGAGGCCCTTGCCGATCAACGTACCGACCGTGACGTTGTTGAAGCTCACGTAGTACGTGCGCGCTCCACCCAAGGTCAGACGGTCGTAGTCAATGACTTTCACACCACGAGCTACGGCGTAGGCCTCAATAACGGCGCCAGTCGTCGAGTCAAGTGGAGTCAGCACCAGAACCTTGGCACCCTTGGCAATGTCGGCCTGGGCGTCGGAGTACTGAGTCTGGTCGCTACCGAGAGCGTTCTGAACGATGTACTGGCTGGGCTTAAGTCCAGCCGCCTTGAACGCACTCTTGAAAGAGGGAGCGTCAAAGTCTGCCCATCGAGCTGAGGAAACCGTGTCCGGCAAGATGACAGCGATGCTGCCCTTACCCTTGGCCACGATGCTCTTCAGGTACTTCATCGTCGTGAAGCTCGTATTAAACGTGCTGTCATTGACGGTCTTAGTTGCAGCAGAACTCACACTCGGCAACATTGTGACGACAAAACTGCCGACCAATGCCACACAGGCGAGAGCCCTTCCTGTTTTGAATTTCATAGTCCCCCAACCAATTAGAGGCATCAATACGATGCCCGATTTCAATTTACATCTTTGTGAACATCCAGTGAAAAGCAATGTCGACATGTGAAGTTAGCATGGCCCAACACTCCGCACAGTTCACCACCGCAAGATTCCTCAAGTGTTGGGCCACTACGAATTCGGCAGGTCCTCGTGGCGTGGTCGGCGCTCGACTCGCACACCACACCCAGCAGGTCGAGCTCCAGCACATGGCTCACAGTGCGACGTGCGGATCGGCGTCAAAAGCCTTACGGCACTTGCATTACGGCGACGTGCGTCACCGGTACTGGCGAGTTCTTCGACAGTACCTCTCGTGCCCGGCGACTGCGACTGGTACTGGACATATCAAGATTTGTTCCGACATTTAGTCCGTGCGCACCCTGGCGCACGCGCGAAGGCACTACGCCGAGGCCAGCACTGTCTCCATTGTCTGCATGATCGATACGGTCTCGCTGAGCGGCATCAGCGGGCTCTCGAGCAATCCCTGTCCCAGACACCGAGCAACTTCAGCGGCTTCAAAATGAAGTCCGCGCCCCTGGGTTTCGAATTCGAACCGTCGCGCTTCGCCCGCTCGCGTGATCAACGAGAACGCGGAAGGCGCGTAAAAGTCACCGTCGATCTCGATGCGGGCTTTGGTGCCTGAAATAGTGGCGGTCGTCGGCGTCTTCGCGCCGGACGTGGTGTTGAGGTACGCCTGGGCTCCGTTGTCGTAGCCGAAGATCATCGAGACCTGTCGGTCGACGCCCGTTGGCGCGAGGTCAATCATCGTGACCATTTTCGACGGGGTCCCCAACAGCATCGACGCAAAGGAAACCGGGTAGACCCCGAGATCGAGGAGTGCCCCACCCCCCAGTTCGGGACTGAACCACCTCGACGCCGGATCGTAGTCAAAGTGCTGCCCGTGGTCGGCCTCAACCGCGACGATGTCACCAAGCTCTCCCGCCGCAATCAACTGGTTGACCGCGGCCACGTGCGGCAGAAACCTCGTCCACATCGCCTCCATCAAGAACAACTTCTTGGAGCGGGCGAGCTCGATCAGTTCGATCGCTTCGCGCGCGGTCATGGTAAAGGCCTTTTCCACCAGGACCGGCTTGTCGTGTCCCAGCGCGAGCTTGGCGTTCTCGAAATGCATCGGATGCGGTGTGCCGACGTAGACGGCGTCCACGTCGGGGTCCTCCACCAACTCTTCGTAGGACCCATATCGGTGGGCGATAGCGAACTGGTCAGCGAAGGTGTTCGCCGCCTCAATCGTGCGTGAGCCAACGGCCGCGGCCACGCCACTTTCGGTGTATTGGAGATCGTTCACGAACGTGTGGGCGATTCCTCCAGTGCTGATGATTCCCCAACGCAACGGCTCGGTCATTTCCCCATCCCGGTCTCATGGTGTCGACCTGATCTTCGACACGCTCACGAGATTACCCATTTCGTTCCAACGCCTTCCGCCGCGACGATCGCGCAGTCCACGAACTGCCCGTGACATCGTCAGTGCGATGGCTCCGTTCGTTTTTGCGACCATGTCGCGCGCTCATGGTCACCGATTCAACAAATCGGGAGATTCGAATACGCTGACCCTGTGCATGACTTCACTCGCGTTCGAGCATCGAAGTCCACGGCCCTCTCTGGGCGAGGCGTGAAGATTCGAACGGTACGCCGATGACGATGCTCGAAGGCGATGATTCCAACGACGCACACGGTAAGGCGCTCGTCAAAGCGGAATGGAAAACTTTGGACCACGACGTGCACGGTGTCGCGTGGCGCGCGCTCCTAGGCGAATTCGTCGGTTGCACAATGTTGATGGTGGTCGTGGTCGGATCGGGCTTCGCCGCGCAGTCACTCTCCCCCGGTGACGTGGGGTTGGAACTTCTCGAAAATGCCTTGGCCATCGGGGCGGGCCTCTTCGTCATCATCAACGTCATCGCACCAGTGTCGGGGGCGCACTTCAATCCCGTCGTCTCGATGGTCGACGCCTGGATCGGCACGTGTTCGTGGTTTCGCGCATTCCTCTACCTGCCATTCCAATTTTTCGGGTGCATCGCCGGGACGATCGTGGCGAACCTCATGTTCGGCCATTCCTGGGTCTCCTGGTCCACGCACCACCGCGCCAGTGCGCCACACTTTCTCTCGGAGATAGTCGCGACGGCGGGACTCATTTTCCTCGTCTTCGCGTTGCAGCGCAATGGCCGAAAGGCCCTGAGTGCGGCCGCGGTCGGTCTGTACATATTCGCGGCGTGCTTCGCGACCTCGTCGGCCACGTTCGCCAATCCGGCCGTCACCGTGGCGCGCGCGTTTTCGAATAGCTTCACGGGTATCGCGCCGAGTTCGTTGCCGCTCTACATCGCCGGTCAGATCATCGGCGCGGTCTGTGGCGCCGCCTTGACGTTGCTGCTCTTCCCGCAGCCGGAATCGACCGCCGCGTAAGCCTCGAGCGTGGCGTCGAATCGGGAGGCGAACGACCACGTGACCTCTACGCTTGATCGGTGACCAATCGCCTCTCTGGTGCCTCGAGTGCGTACCTTCGCCAACACGCGGAGAACCCGGTCGATTGGCGCCCGTGGGACCGCGAGGCCCTCGACGAAGCCGCCCGACTGGACCGACCGATATTCCTCTCCGTGGGCTACGCGGCGTGCCACTGGTGTCACGTGATGGCCCACGAATCCTTCGAAGATCCGAAGGTGGCATCGATTCTCAACCAATACTTCATCCCCATCAAGGTCGATCGCGAAGAGCGACCCGACGTCGACGCCCTCTATATGGCGGCGACCCAGTTGGTGAGTGGTCACGGTGGCTGGCCGATGTCGGTGTTCCTGGCGCCCGACGGGCGACCCTTCATGGCCGGCACCTACTATCCCCCGGTCGAGCGACACGGTCAGGTGAGCTTCACCACGTTGTTGACGGCGATGCACGACGTCTGGAGTACGCGGCGCGACGAGGTCGAGCGCCAGGCCGATGAACTCACGCGGGCCATCGAGCGCGAAGTCAGTTTCATCGATCACCTCGCGCCCTTCACCGACACGCTCGACCTCGCGGCGTCGCGACAGCGTCTACGCGACGAGTTGGTCGAGCGCGTCGACGATGAAGGCGGATTCGGCGACGCGCCGAAATTTCCGCGACCGAGCTACGTCGAGGCGCTGCTCGAGTTCGACGACGACACGACGCGCTTCGCGGTCGAACGGACCTTGGACGCGATGTCGCGACGAGGGATCTACGACCATCTCCGAGGGGGCTTCGCTCGATACAGCGTCGACGCCGAGTGGCACGTGCCGCACTTTGAAAAGATGCTCAGCGACCAGGCACTGTTGGCGCGGGCCTACCTCCGCGCCGCCCGGTCCATGCCCGAGCACGCCGAGTGGCGAGAGGTCGCCCTGGACACGATCAACTTCGTGCTCAGCGACCTCGCCGTGGAAAGTGGTTTCGCCTCGGCCCTGGACGCCGACGCCGGCGGGCTCGAAGGTTCACACGTGACCTGGACCCCGAAAGAAGTGGCCGACGCGCTCGAAGAGGACGGGCTCCATGACGACCTCGACGCCGTGCGCCAGCGATGGCGAATCGAAGAGCCGGCTGACTTCGAAGGTCGTTCGATTCCTCGACTCGCCGAAGCACAGCCGTTCAGCACCCCCGCCGCGCTCGCGGCCGCGCTCGCGTCACTGCGCCGTTCGCGCGCCCGAAGGATCCAACCCGGGCGCGACGAGAAAGTCATCCTGGAATGGAACGCGATGTTCGCGTCGGCTCTCTTCGAAGTTCGTGACGCGACTCACGCCGAGCGCGCACTCTCTTTGCTCGAGTCGCTTCAGCGAACTCACTTTCACGATGGCGTGTGGTGGCGAACCGAGAGTCGTCGGGCGCACGCCAGTGCGAGCGACGTTGCCTGGATGAGCGACGCGTGCGTCGACGCCTTCGAAGCGACCGGCGATGAGTCGTGGACCCACGCGGCTCGTGCACTCGCGCGCTACTTGCTCGACCACTACTGGGACGGTGACGTGCCCACCTCGCTCTCCCCCCACGTCGGCAGCGGAATCTTCTCGCGCAGCAATCTCGTCACCGATCTACACGCGCAACCCAAGGAGATCTTCGACGGCGCGACGCCGTCGAGTCACGCCGTCGCGTGTCGCGCGCTCGCGCGATTGGCCCTGTGCACGGGTGACAGTGAGACCCTCGTCGTCGCCCAACGCCTGGTGGAACTGGCAGCGTCACTCCTCGCTACGCACCCCGGCGCGGTACCGGACCTCCTCGAAGCCGCGGGATTCGCGCTGACGGGCGTCGAGGTGGTCATCCCGGGTGACGCGAATGCGCTGTCGGCGTACGTGGGCTCGCGCTTCACGAGGCGTTCGGTCCTCGTGACGGGGTCCGGCACGTCATCACTGCTCGAAGCGCGCCGCGCCGGCTCCGCCTACGTCTGTCGCGCGGGCGTCTGTCAACTGCCGGTCGACACCGTCACCGCGCTCGAGGAGCAGTTGCGTAACGTGGGAGCCTGATGTCGATCTTTTCTCGAGACCCCGCCGCACGCGCCAACAAGCGCCTGGTCGAACGCATGCCCCAACGCGCCACCGTTGAACTCACCGCCGGCGCCACCGTCTACGGGTTGGTGCTCGGCTCGACGAATGAAACGACGACGGTGGTCGACCTGAAGTCCCAGACGATCGTGCGCTGGCGGATTCCGTGGCCGTCGGACTACGTGACCGACCTCGCGGTCTTCGACGTCGTCGAGGGCGTACTGGCCGAGGACATCGAGCGCAACGACCTCGCCCAACCCGAGGCCGTCACGCTCGCCGATCTGCCCCGTCGACTCGGCACCTACCACGGACGGCGCGTGCGCCGCTGGCTCGAGCAACTGGCCAGCCCCGCCGACGGACCGCTCTTCGGCTTTCGCGGTCCGAGTGCCCCGTACTGGGAGTTCCGCGGCGAACGACCGAGCGTCGCGCTGATCGCGGCGGACCGCGGGCCCCAGCTCTTACGTCGACAGGACGACGGATCCACGTGGGTTCGCTTCGGCTGGTTCGGGGACGACGTGTGGCTGCTCTGTGAGGACGCGCACGCGATTCGTACGATGGAGGCGACGAGGCGGCCGTCCCTCGCCGGAAAAGACCTGGCGTCGGCACTCGGCTTTCGCCCCACCTACGTGTTGACGACGCTGTCCAAGCCCATCGACGGGCACTGCTACAAGAGCTGCACCGGACTACTGCCGCGGGGTTGAACTACTTGGGCAGTTTGCCCGAAGCGAGTGACTCGGCCATGGCCCAGCCAAAGACCACGAGGCGCTCACCCTTGTGCGCCTTGAGTCCCACGAAGAAGGTCTCGACGCCGTCGGGGATCGGACCCTTGGACGCGACGTAGTCGAGTCCGCCGACCGGACCGGGCGTCACCGTCATGATGAAGGTCTTGTCGTCGATCGACTTCTCAGAACCGAAGCGCTTGGCCAGGCGTCGGCCCCACGCGCGGTCCTCGCCCGTCGGCTTGTAGCCGAGGCGCGGTACGACGTCCTCGAGGCCGGCGAAGGCGCGAAACCCGTCGGGCGACGTGAGGCGAGAGCCCAAGAGCACGTCCTCGTCCGGGAACGCCAATAACGCGCGGCGGAACTGGTCGTGCAGGATCGTCTTCAGCGTCTGGTCGGACTTGGCGTTGCGGTCAACGAGCAACAGACCGACGAGCAGCGACGGCGTGCCGCCGATCCTCTCCAGCGTGCAAAAGGAGTAGCCGCGCAACTTGTTACCCTCGCGGACCTGGGTGACGAGCACCCAGTCCTCTCGTTGCTTGGAGAGGAAGCCAATGTCGAAATTTGGCTCGCGATCAACGCAGAGATCGGCCATTTCGGCGAGTTCGGCGTCACTGAGTGCGGTGGTGTCCTTCGTAGAGACGGTCATTGCCATAGGAATACATTCTACGACTCTTTACACGTGTGTCCGACCGATTAGGCCTTTATGACGTTTCGACCGAATTCGGTGCGCAGATCGGCCACGACGCTCGCGATGTTGACGTTGAACTCGGGGCCCAGTTTGAAGGCCTTGCCGGCGCCACCGGTCTCCACGATGACCGGTGAACGACCGGGGTATCGCGAGAGGATCTCACGAAGTGCGCCAATGGAGGTCTGGGTGAGGTCTTCCGGGCGAAGCGCGAGACGCAGTTCCTCGTTGCCACGTTCCACGCTCAAGAGTTCGACGTCCATCGCACTGAAGCGGAGCTCTTCATCGAAGCCGGGACGCACTTTGACCAGGACAATGTTGTCCTTCGTGAGAAAACCACTGAATTTCTCGAAGTTGTTGGCCGAGAAGTTGATCTCCATCGACGCCCCCAAGTCCTCGAGGACGACGCGCGCGTACTGCTTACCCATCTTGGTCGTGCGAATCTGCACCTCGGCGAGGATGCCCCCGACGGTGACGGCCTTACCGGTGCGCGCCAACTCCTCACCGCGTTCACGCACGCTGATGATCGAGCCGTCGGTCTTGGTCGCGAGTTGGCTCTCCACTTCATAGAGCGGGTGGTCCGAGATGTAGGTACCCAGCATCTCGCGCTCGAAGTCGAGCTTCACGGCCTTGTCGAACTCGATGTCCGAGAGTGGGACGTCGGTCCCCTCCCAGTCGTGACCGTCGCCTTCACCGAAGGCCGCGAACAGCGTCGTAATGCCCAGTGAGTGGTCGCGACGACGCGAGAGCGTCACGTCACATATCTCGTCGACCTTCAACAAGAAGCCCAGGCGCGGCACGCCGAAGGAGTCAAAGGCGCCGGCCTTGATGAGCGACTCCATCGAACGGCGATTGAGCACCATCGGATCAACCCGGCGCACGAAGTCGTAGATCGACGCGAAGCGTCCGTGGGCTTCGCGCTCGCTCACGATCTTCTCCACGAGGGTCTCACCGACGTTGCGCACGGCGGCCAGTCCGAACAGGATCGTCTGGTCCTGGGAGAGGCTCGGGGCGTACTCGGCGAAGGACTCATTGACGTCGGGCACGCCGACCGTGATGCCCATTTGGCGCGCTTCGTTCAAGTAGACCGACGCCTTGTCCTTGTCGTCGCGGAACGACGTCAACAGCGCCGCCATGTACTCCACGGGATAGTTCACCTTGAGCCACGCGTTCTGATAGCCGAGCAGGGCGTAGCCGTACGCGTGGCTCTTGGGAAAGGCGTAGTCGGCGAACGGTTCGATCTTGTTAAAGATCGCCTCACCGAGCTCGCGACCGTACCCTTGGCGCTCCGCGCCGTCGACGAACTTCGATCGTTGCGCGCGAATCATCTCGCGAATCTTCTTCGAGCAGGCCTTTCGAAGGTCGTCGGCCTCGGTCATCGAGAAGCCGGCCACCAAGGTGGCGACGCGCATGATGTCCTCTTGGTAGATCATGAGTCCCGAGGTCTCGCCGAGGATCGACTCCAGATCCGGGTGGTCGTAACTCACGGGCTGACGGCCGTTCTTGCGATCGGCGAAGTCGTTGTGCACGTTCTCCGAGAGCGGTCCCGGGCGGTACAGCGCGTTGAGGGCCGCGATGTCATCGAAGCCGGTCGGCGCCAGGCGTCGCATGAGTTGGCGCATCTTGTCGCCCTCGAGCTGGAAGATACCGATCGAGTTGCCGAGTCGCAGCATCTCGTAGACCTTGGGGTCATCGAGCGCCACGTTGTCGATGTCCACCTCGACGCCGTGGCGCCGTCGAATGTTCTCGAGGGCTCGTTCGATGATCGCCAGGTTGCGCAGTCCGAGGAAGTCCATCTTCAACAGCCCGAGTTTCTCAATGGCCGTCGCTTCGTACTGGGTGACGATTGGCGCGTCCTCACCCGATCCCGACGGCCCGGACTTTCGCTGGACCGGCACGTAGTCGAGCATCGGCTCCTTGGTGATCACCACGGCGGCGGCGTGGATGCCGTCTTGACGTCGCTTGTCGACGAATCCCATGGCGACGTCAATTGAGTGCTTCACGTCAGGGTCACTCTCATAGAGCGCACGCAACTCGGCCGCTTCGACGAAGCGCCCCTCGTAGCCGGGCGTCGGCTCAAAGCACGCCCCGAGCGGCAGGTCCTGACCCATGACCAACGGCGGCATCGCTTTGGCGATCTTGTCACCGAGCTGCGGCGGATACCCGAGCACGCGCGCGGCGTCGCGCACCGCGGCCCGAGCTTTGATCGTCGAAAACGTCACGATCTGGGCCACGTGGTCCGAGCCGTAGCGTTCTGCGGCGTAGCGGATCATGTCGCCGCGGAAACGCTCGTCGAAGTCCATGTCGATGTCGGGCATGGAGCGACGTCCGGGATTCAAGAATCGCTCGAAGATCAGTCCGTAGCGCAGTGGGTCGAGGTCCACGATGCGCAGGCAGTACGCGATGCAACACCCCGCCGAGGAGCCGCGGCCCGGTCCGACGCGGATGCCCTTTTCGCGCGCGTGACGAATCAGGTCCCACACCACGAGGAAGTAGTCCGAGAAACCCATGTCCGCGACGACACCGAGTTCGTTCTCCAGCCGAGCCATCACTTCGTCGCTGAGGCTCTCCCCGTATCGCTCGTGGGCGCCGCGCAGTACGAGATCACGCAGCAGGCGGTTGGCGCCCTCTTTGTGTGTGGCGGCGCGAAAGGCGTCCGGAATCGGGAACTCGGGCAGCGCGTCGTTGTCGAATTCAATCGTGACCGACGCGCGCTCGGCGATCAGCAGCGTGTTGTTACAGGCCTCCGGAAGTTCACGAAAGAGATAACGCATCTCCGCGGCCGACTTCAGGTAGTGCTGGTCACTGTGGAAGCGGAAGCGGTTGGGATCAGCGACCAGTGAACCCGTGCCGATGCATAACAAGGCGTCGTGCATCTCAGCGTCGTCGTGGTGTACGTAGTGCAGGTCGTTCGTCGCCACCAACGGCGCACGCAGTTCCTTCGCGATCGAGACGAGCTGTGGATTGGTGCGGACCTGCTCAGGAAGCCCGTGATCCTGGAGTTCGATGAAGAAATTCTCGGGGCCGAAGATGCTCTGGAGCCGCCCGGCCAGCTCGAGCGCCTTGGGGTAGTCATCTTGTAAGAGCGCCTGGAGGACGACGCCGCCCAGACAGCCCGAAGTCGCGATGAGTCCCTCGTTGTAGCGCTCGAGCAGGTCCCAGTCGAGGCGCGGCTTGTAGTAGTAACCCTCGAGGAACGCGAGTGAGGAGAGCTCACGCAGGTTCCGATATCCCTCGTTCGTGCTCGCCAGCAACGTCAGGTGGTGATAAAGCTTTTGACCGCCCTCGGTTTCACCACCGGTGTCGTCGATCTTGCCTCGGCGCGGCGGCCGGTCGAAGCGTGAATTCGCCGCCATGTAGGCCTCGAGGCCGATGATCGGCGTCATCTCGTGCTTGCGACAGGCCTCGTAGAAATCGATGACCCCGTAGAGGTTGCCGTGGTCGGTGATGGCGATCGCGCGCTGCCCGTCGGCCTTGGCCGCGAGCACCATCTCTTCGACGCGCGCGGCGCCGTCGAGCATCGAATACTCGGTGTGATTATGGAGGTGGACGAAGTCCTCGGCCATCAGCTGATGACCCCTTTCGCGAAGTGACGCGGATGGTGCCCGCGCACGGCGCACAGTAGTAAGAGGGTGTGACGGACCACGCTTAGAGGTACGTGCCCGCGCGCGGCTCGCCCACGCCCGGCGGTAGAGAACGATCGCGCATCTTCTCGAGTTGCGCCGCGGCGGCGGCCTGCTGGGCGAAGAGTGACGCCTGAATTCCGTGAAAGAGGCCCTCGAGCCACCCGACGAGCTGCGCTTGGGCGATTCGCAGCTCGGACTCGGTCGGCACCTCAGCGCTGAAGGGCAGCGCCATCTTTCCCAGTTCGGTACCGAGGTCCGGCGAAAGCGCGCCGGAGAGTTCCGCGATCGACGTCTCGTAGATCTCGCGCAGACGCGCCCGACCGGCTTCATCCAAGGGGGCGCTGCGCGCCTCATCGAGGAGTGATTTCACCATCGAACCGATCCGCATGACCTTCGCCGGTTGGCTGATGTAATCCGAGTTGTCGTCCTCACTCGCGGCCTCGGCATGGCCCGGCGCGAGCACTTCGTCGGGGTTCACGGTCACGTTCTCGTTCTGGGCGTCTTCCACCCTTCCACTGTGCCAGACAAACGCTCGACATCGTGCACGCCCGAGGTTTTGGCGACCCCTCGAAGGTACAATGGAGGGGTGAGAGTATCGACCAGGGGCGACTACGCCAGCCGAGCGCTGTTGAGTCTCGCCCTGGGCGCTGACCTCGCCGCGCCGACTTCGGTTCGTGACCTCGCGAAGCGCACCGGCCTACCCCAGCCGTACCTCGAACAAATCCTCCTCAGTCTGAAGGGCGTCGGTCTCGTACGCTCCAAGCGTGGTGTCGGCGGCGGCTACGTACTGGCGCGACCGGCTGAGCGCATCACGCTGGCCGAGATCGTCGCGGCGGTCGACGGACCGATTGTCGCGGGTGACTTCGGCGAACCCCACAAGGATGGCGCTTGCGACCACGAGGGCCAGTGCGTGCTGCTCGGCGTCTGGGCCGACGTCGGCAACCACATGCGAGAGCACCTCTCGAGCTTCACGTTGGCCGACATGGTCCTCCAAGCGCGCGGCGGCCGTCCGGTGAAGCGCACGCACAGTGCTTGAGGCGAATTCTTACGATTTTCAGAGGAAACTGGCCTTGAAGAACGCCCAACGGCGTGGTAAATTAGACAGACGTTCGTAGGAGAAATTAACGCCTGCGAGCGAGTTGTCGATGAATTGAAGTGAGGAGATTCAAATGATTGCCACCCCCCGACGATCAGCTGTGAATACCAACGACATGTTGGGTCTCTTGATGCGAGACCTTGACCGTTACCCCATGCCCAACTACGACGAACAGGTCGAACTCGCCAAGCGCGTGACGGCCGGCGACGAAGAGGCCAAGAAGCAGATGGTCGCGGCCAACCTGCGACTGGTGCTCCACTGGGCCCGTCGCTACCAGGACCGCGGCGTCGAGATGGTCGACCTCGTCCAGGAGGGTACGTTCGGACTCCTGCGCGCCGTCGAGAAGTTCGACTGGGAGCGCGGCTTCAAATTCTCCACGTACGCCACCTGGTGGATCCGTCAAGCTCTGCAACGCGCCGTCCAGCAGCACGGTCGCACGATCCGCATCCCCCTCGAAGTCGGCGAGCAGCTCCAGCGACTCGAAGCGACCACCGCTGAACTCACGTCGATCTTTGGTCGCAAGCCGACCGACGACGAGTTGACCGAAGCGACCGGGATGACCAAGGCCGTTCGCGACAACCTGCACGGCCTCGCCGGCGTGACGGCGAGCCTCGATCAGCCCGCGTCCTCAGACTCAGCGACCACGTTGGGCGACCTCGTGGCCCCGAGCCAGCACGACTGGGTCGGTGACATCGAGCAGACCATGATGGACGACCAACTCCACGGCGCGCTCGAGAAACTGAACGACCTGCAGCGCGAGGTACTGAGCCTGCGCTTCGGACTGAATGGGGCCACTCCCCTCTCCCTCCAGGCCACGGCCACGAAGATGGACATCGGTGTTCGTCGCGTTCGTCGCGCTGAAGAAGAGGCGCTCACGCTGCTTCGCGAGGACGCGGCCGTCGTGGCCGCGCGCGAAGTCGCCTAGAACTCCACCGACTCCGGAACTAGTACTCGCAGATCGGCCGGCAACGGCACGGTCGTCGTGACCCATTCGTCAGTGCGCGGATGAGCGAAGGACAGCGTCGTCGAATGCAAGAAGAACCGGTCCTCGGGTAGCCGTTTCTCGCGCCGATGACCGTAGCGCGGGTCATTGACCACCGGGTGTCCAATGGTCGCCAGATGCACCCGGATCTGGTGGGTTCGTCCAGTATCGAGTTGTAAGCGCAACAGCGTCATCGCGTGCGGTTTCTCGATGCGTGCGATGACCTCGTAACCCGTGCGCGCTGCCCGGCCGTCCGAACGCACCGCCATGACGGTCGGGGTGCGCGTCGAACGTCCGATCGGTGCGTCAACGATTCCGCGCTCTTCGGCGACGTGGCCCTCCACCATGCCGTAATACGTGCGTTCCATGAGCCGCTCGGCCAACTGAATACTCAGGTTCGAAAAACCTTCGGGGGTCTTGGCGACCACCAGGACGCCCGACGTCCCCTTGTCCAATCGGTGCACGATACCCGGGCGCATGGGATCACACAGTCCCATCTCACTGAGATCGCGCATCTCGGGATAGAGGGCGAGTAGTCCAGCGACCAACGTGCCGTCGCGATGTCCGGCCCCGGGGTGCACCACTTGACCCGGCGCCTTGTTGATAACGGCGAAGTCGACGTCGTCGAGCACGACGTCGACCCCGACGTTCGGGTCCGCTTCAACGTTCGCGCTCTCCGGCGCCGGGAGTACCGCCACCAGGTGGCGACCTTCGCGCACGGGCGTCGAGGACTTCACAATGACCTTGTCGTCCAACGTGACCGCTCCACTGGAGATGATGACGCTCGTCTCCGAGCGCGACAGGCCCGTCAACAGCGCGAGCACGCGATCGAGACGTATCTCGTCGAGGGTGCCCGGGATGATGAGATCGAGGACTTCGCCGTCGAAGGCGTCGAGGACGTCGTCGTCACTCACGCGAGCAACTTCTCGCCGGTGAGAGCGGCCGCGAGCAGCGTAATGAAGCCGGCCGTAATCGCGACGTCGGCGAGGTTGAAGACGGGAAACGATCCCAGGGCGATGAAGTCGGTCACCTGGTGGGGGGTGGCGGAGAGCCGATCCACGATATTGGCGACGCCGCCGCCGATCAAGAGGCCGAAGCCGATCGCGGGAAGACCGCGACGCGCTCTCAGCCCTACGACCAGGACCACGACGGCGACCGCGACCGTCGCGATCGTGGTGAGGAGCGCCCTCGACTGATTGAACGAGAACGAGATGCCCGAGTTGTACTGCAAACGAAGCCAGATCGCGCCGCCCACGTGAATGGCGTGGGTGGCCAGGGCGTGCCGGGCCCAAATCTTCGCGAGTGCGTCGATCGCCGTCACGACGAGGGCGATCACGATGACCGTGACATTGATCCGATCAACTAGACGCTTGCGCGGCACGAGACACACATAAAGACCGGCAGCTGGGCCAGCAGGCGAGGCTTCGAGATGGCCTCGTAGCACTCGTCACATCGCCCGTAACTGCGGTCATCGATTCGCGCTAAGGCGACGTCGATCTCGTCGACCTTGAGGCGAAGCAGTGAGGCGAGGTCCTTCTTCTGGTCGCGCTGGATGTCCGAGGCGACGCTGCTCCCGTCCTCGTCGTCGTACTCGAGGCGCTCGCGGTCGACCAACATCTCATCGGCCTCGGACTCCATGACGACGATGTCGTCATTGGTGGCGCTGCGCGTCTCGAGCAAGAGTCGGCGTAGTTCTTCGAGGAACTCGGGATCGTCGGCGTACGGCTTGGAGTGCATCTTTCGCTCGAGGGCTTCGAGTCGCTTGCGCTCTTCGGCGTCGCGACGTTCCTGGCGTTTGAGCTCCTCCTGGTTCCGGCGCTCGATCTCGCGAATCTTTCGCTGCTTCTCGGCCTCGATGGCCTTGCGCTTGGCGTCGACTTCGCGCTGCTTCTTCGCCTCGGTGGCGGCCTTCTCGCGAGCCTTGCGCTGCACTTCTCGTTCCTTGGCGGCGACCTTGGCCCGGGCGTCGCGCTCCTTTTTTGCCTTGGCGGCGGCGACGGCCTTGGTCTTGGCGGCGGCGGCCTTCTCCTTGGCGGCGACCTTGGCTTTGGCCTCGCGCTCTTTAAGGAGCTTCGAGGCGGCGGCGGCCTTGGCTTTGGCGTCGGCGATCTTCTTGGCGGCGGCGGCTTTTTGGGCCGCGTTCAGCGTCGCAACCTTCTTGACAGCCTTGGCCGGGGCCTTCTTCGCGAGCGGCTTCTTCGGGGCGGACTTTTTGGCGAGGGTCTTCTTGGCTGGCTTCTTCGCGACCTTCGGGGCCACGGGACGCTTCGGAGCGGCCTTTTTGGCCGGAGCCTTCGTGACCACGCTCTTCTTGGCCGCGGCCTTCTTGGCCGGCGCCTTTTTCGTGGTTTTTCCTGTGGACGGCATGGCTAACTCCTCGACGTTGCACAACAAGTGCGCGCCGACCCTACCAGTTTGAGCGGAACTTACAGTCGATCGTCGTGCGAGGGCGATTCAAAGTTCAGCACTTGACCCACACCCTGGTCCGAAACGGGCGCCGGTGCGGGCGGGGGCTTAATAGGTCGAGGCGCGGGCTCGGGCGCCGCGGCGACCGACGCGCGCGCACCGCCCACCTGCAACGAACTCTCAATCCAACGCGAGAACTCGGCCAACGCGCCGCTGAGGCGCTTTCGCTCCGAATCGAGTTGGCGCGTGAGCGTCTCGACGTCCTCACTCAATCGTTGCTTGAGCCCGTTCAGACGATTGACTTCGTCTTCGGCTCTGCTGCGCGCTTCGGCGACGATCTCTCGGGCTCGCTCCTGGGCGCCGGTCGTCATCTCGCGCGCCTTGTTCTCGGCCTCTTGCTGGGCCTGTTCGATGAACTGCTGGGCCATCACGATCATCGCAGTCACCTGTTCGGCGCCGGAGACGCTGACGTGGCGCGGGGGCGCCGCAGGGGCCGGGGCGCTCACCGGGACATCACCCGACGGACGAGTGTCGAGTTGATTGATCCGCTCACCAGCCTGGCGCAGCTGTTGGCGCTGTTGCTGGACCAGTTCTTTGAGCTGGTGGACCTCGCCCGAGAGGCGTTCGAGGAAGTCATCGACCTCGTCGACGTTGTATCCCCGAACCCCGATTTTGAAGGCCACCGTATCAATGGCGTCCAACGCTGAGTAGGCGGAATCGTTGCTATCCATGCAGCAACCCTACAGCCCTCATTGTCACGAATCGTTGAATTGACGAATCAGATGTAGGCGCGAATGATCGCGAGAATAAGAACCGCCGCCAGTGGCGTGAAATCGACGCCCGAGTGCGTGCGCGGGACGATTGAGCGAAGTGGTCGAAGCACCGGTTCGGTCAGTTTGGCGAGCACACGTTGCGTCGTCGCGAGTCCGTCACTCGAACTCGAAGGTCGAAACCAACTGAGTATCGCCGCCGCGACGAAGACCAGAATGTACAGCGTCAACAGGTCTTGGATGAATCTCATGCGTCGCCGAGATCGCGGTAGTTCGCCTCTCGCAGTCGATCCTTCGCTTCGGGACCCAAGTGCATGCCCTGGGGGCTCATGAGATAGAGGCTGTTGCCTAGGATCTCGATCTTGGCGTTCAGCGCGTAGGCCGTGCCCGAGGCGAAGTCCACGAGTCGACGACCGAGATTCGGGTCGACCGAGTTGACGTTCAAGACCACCGCGCGATTCGATCGCAGGAGATCGGTGATGCGTCGCGACTCGTCGTAGCTACGCGGCGCGAAGATCGCCACGTCGCGCTCGGGCGAGAACGACGAGACGCCCCTCGGCGCCGCGCTCGTCTTCGGGCGCACGCGCGAGGCCTGACCCGAGGAGTCGAGCACCGAGATTGACGAGGGCCGTGACGTCGATATCGGGCGCAGCGGCGCCGAGTTCGACGAAGACGTCGGGAACTGTCGAGCACTCGACGGCGGGGCACTCCACTCCGGTTCGACCTCGGGCGCCGCTGAGTCCGTGAAGGGACGCGCCGGCGCCGCCCCCGTGGAGCCGTACTCGCCGTACTCGTCTTCGATCAGGCCTAGGAATCCTAAGAACCCGCGCAACTTATCTTTCATCGACATCTCCTTGCGGTTCCGGCGCTTTAACCCATGTTAGGTCAGGAGGCGGTGTGATCGACCCGCTCCCCAAAGAGCGCGCGCCCGATTCGCAACTCACTGGTGCCCATTTCACAGGCAACTTCCAAATCGTCGGTCATTCCCATGGAACACTCGGCGAGCCCCTGATCGACGCGTAACCCCTCGAGATTCGCAAAGGCCGAACGCGCCTTCGCGAGGTCGGGTGCCGCGACCGTCATGAGGCCGCGAACGTCGAGTTCCAGGTCGCGCGCCCGTTGCACGAGCGCCGGCACCTCACTCGCGTTCACCCCGTTTCGCGTCGCTCCCCCGGTGTAGTCAACCTGCACGTAGAGCGCGGGGCGGTGAGGTCCGGACGCGATCTTCTCCAGCTCTTTGATCCGTGACACCGTGCACAGCACGGACGCGCATGACGCCACCCGAGCGATCTTGTTCGACTGTAGGGGGCCCAAGAAGTACCACGAGAGATCGAGATCGCGACTCTGGGCGAATTTCGTCTCGAGTTCGTCGACGTAGTTCTCCCCCACGTCGAGCAGTCCGTTGGCCGCGGCCGCGCGCACGGCTTCGACACCGAAGGTCTTCGTGACCGCGACGATTCGAATCGTCGCGAGCTCTCGTCCGGTGGATACGATGCGCGCGTGAAGCGCCGCCAGATTCTGCGCGACGCGTGCGACGAGCTCGGGGTTAGCGGAGGAAACTGGGAAGGTCGTCATCGCCACCGACGTCGAAGAAGTCGTCATTGGTGGTGCTCGTGAAGATGTCGCTGCGGGGACCCTCGGTCATCGTCGGCTCGGACGTCGTGAGCGGCGAGACCTTGGCCGGCGCGTTGTGGTCGAAACCCGCGGCGATGACCGTCACGCGAACCGCGTCGCCGATCGAATCGTCGATGACACTACCGAAGATGATGTTGGCGTCGGGGTGCGCGACCGAGTGGATGATCTCGGCGGCCTGGGTCACTTCGGAGAGCGTGACGTCCGTACCACCGACGATGTTCATCAAGATGCCTCGGGCACCGTCGATCGAGGCCTCGAGCAGGGGCGAGGTGATGGCGGCGCGCGCGGCGTTCACGGCCCGTCCCTCGCCGGTCGAGGTGCCCACACCCATGATGGCGGTGCCGGCGTTTCGCATGATGGCGTTGACGTCGGCGAAGTCCGTGTTGATGAGCCCCGGCACGGTGATCAGGTCCGTCACGCCGCGAACGGCCGAGAGCAGGACGTCGTCGGCGATCTTGAAGGCGTCCAGCATCGAGGTGTCCGCTGCGGTCACCGAGAGCAGTCGGTCGTTGGGAATGACGATGAGCGTGTCGACCTTCTCGCGGAGTGACTGGATGCCCTTCTCGGCCTGGGTGGCGCGACGCTTGCCCTCGAAAGAAAATGGCCGAGTGACCACGCCAATCGTCAAAATGCCCAACCCGCGCGCGATCTCCGCGACCACCGGAGCGGCGCCGGTACCGGTCCCGCCACCTTCGCCGGCGGTGATGAAGACCATGTCGGTCTCCATCAGCGCCTCTTCGATCTCGCCGCGGTGATCCTCGGCCGCCTGTCGTCCAATCTCCGGGTCACTCCCGGCACCGAGTCCCTTGGTCAATTCACGACCGATGTCAAGTTTTAGATCGGCCTCGCTCATCAGAAGAGCCTGCGCGTCAGTGTTCGCCGCGATGAATTCGATGTTGCGAAGTCCCGAGGAGATCATTCGATTTACCGCGTTCACGCCGCCTCCACCGACGCCAATGACTTTGATCACGGCGTGGTAATTGTTCTGATTGAGACTCATGAACTCCCCTTGGGTTGACTCCTCCATTGTGTCGCACCCCTGACGAGGGTGCGAACATTGGCGAACAAACGTCATCGAAGGCTAGTCAGACCTTGGTTTTTGGTCAAATGGCGCCCTAGGACGGCGCCCCTCCGGTGACCGCCAACTCACCCGGCACGGTCGCGTCGACGACGTCACCGGGACGCAGCGTCGAGTGCGCGATCACCGACGCGATCGCGACGAACTTGGCGTGCAACTGCGTCGGCGGACCGAGGATGAAGGTGAGGGGTGTCGTCATCTTCAGCGTCACGACACCGTGATCGTTCTCGGTGACCACCGAGACTTGTGCGCTGAAGGCCGGCGGCAGCTGCGCCGCGACGAAGGCCGCCGAGCGGCCCGCGCGCGCGAAGGGCCAGAGCGCACTTCGCGCGTCGAGATAGTCCAGCGTCGGCAGGTTCGCGTGCAGCGGCGCCGTCCCGAGGTCGCGTCCGTGGCGATCGACGTACTGCAGCACGTGCTTGTCGTTGAACGCCACGGCGACCGCGGTGCTCTCGTGCACCGTGACCACGACGGTGTTGGGCCAGTGCTTGGTGAGGCGCACCGAGTCGATCCAGGCGAACTGCGTCAGATTCGCCTTTATCGTCGAGGCGTTCACGTCCAGCATCGTCGGGTGGGCCTCGAGTCCCGAGGCGGCGATCACCAACGCCAGCGGCTCGTGACGAACACCGATGAAGGTGACGTGTTGAACGCGAAAGTAGGACTGGCGAAGAACCCACTCACCGGCCACCGCGAACGTCGCGAGGATCAACACCGTGACCGTCACGAACCGAGCGAATCGGACGAGTCGACGCCGGGGCCGGCGCGTCGAGCGTCGTTCCTCGCCACGATCGCGCTCGCCGGTTCGACTCGCCGGGCGCGCCCGGGTCGCCGCGACGTCGGCGCGTTCGCGCGCTCGGCGTGACGCGCGGCTCACGGCGTCTCGAATCCGAGGAAGCGGTGCTCACTCACGAGCTCGACCCCGGAATGCTCTTTCACCAGCGTTTGTACGGTCGTCAGCAGCTGATAGACGTCGTTGGCGCGGCCGTCGGCGTCGGCGATGATGAAGTTCGCGTGCTTCTCAGACACCACCGCGGTGCCGATTCGCATCCCCTTGCAGCCGGCCGCTTCGATCAGGCGTCCGGCGTAGTCGTGGTCGGGGTTGCGGAACGCGCTGCCCGCGTTGGCACCACCCGGTTGGTGTTCGCGTCGCCAACGCACGATCTCTCGGATTCTCTCCTGGGCCGCTTCGCTGTCACCGGCGCGAAGGTGCAATCGCACCGCGATCACCAAATCGTCCCCGCGAAGGGCGCTCGTGCGATAGCCGTAGTCCAGCAGCTCCTTGGACCACGTACGCGTGATGCCGTCGTTCCAGACCGTCACCGAGACCAGTGACTCGTTCATGTCCGAACCGTGACCCCCGGCGTTCATCACGGCCGCTCCCCCGAAGCTTCCGGGTACGCCGACGGCCCACTCGAAGCCGACGACCCCGGACTTGGCGAGTCGTCGCGCGGCGATCGGCAGACCCAAACCGGCGCCGACGTCCACCACCACCACGTCACCTTCTTCGCGCGTATGCAGTTGCTCGAACTCACCGACGAGGTGTACACCGAGGACGTCGTGTTCACCGTCGGCGACCAAGAGATTCGATCCGTTGCCGAGGACGAACATCTCGAGTCCGCTGCTCAACATCAAGGGGCCCAGTTCTTCGAGGTCGGACGTCGAGGCGAGCGTCACCAACGTGCGCACCGTGCCGCCGACGCGATAGGTCGTGCGCGCCCCAAAGGGCGCGTGCTCGAGTACCCGGGCGCCCCCGACTTCGATGAGCTCCTCGAGCGACATCAGCTCATGCCCCGCAGCCTCGTGGCGAGCGACGCCACGTCGCCGGCCCCGAGCAGGACCACGACGTCGCTTCGCGCGTGCACGTCCTCGAGTACGTCGGGCACGTCGTCGGTCGAAGCGCAGTACCTCGTCGTGACGCCGGCGCCGCGTCGGCGAATCGCCTCGGCGATCACTTCGCCGGTGACGCCCGTGGGATTGGCCTCTCCGGCGGTGTAGATGTCGGTCACGATCACCGTCGAGGCGAGGTCGAAGGACGGCGCGAAATCCTCGACCAGGGCGAGCGTTCGCGTCACCCGATGGGGCTGGAAGACGGCGGTGATGCGTTCGTAACCGGCGGCGCGAGTGGCGCTGAGAATCGCCGTGATCTCACCCGGGAGGTGCGCGTAGCTCTCGTAGACGTCGACCCCGCGCCATGAACCGAGTAACTCGAAACGTCGGGGCGCGCCGACAAAATTAGCCAGACCCGAACGGATCGCTGCGGACGACACGCCGAGTTGGGCCGCCAAGACCGCGACGACCGCGGCGTCGGCGACGTTGTGGGCACCGGTCACGTTGAGCACCACGCGCCAGGCGCCGTCGGGTCCGTGAAGAGTGAAATTCGCGTCGTGTCGCGTGACAGCGACGTCGCTCACCCGCCACTCGTCCTCACGGGTGCCGACGCGTACGACCTCACGCGAGGCGATGCTCGCGACGCGCTGACTTCCCTCGTCGTCACTCCACACGACGACCGGACCGCTGGTGCGCTCGATGAGCTGGGCGAAGGCGCTCTCGAGCGCCCCCAGCGTGCCGTAGTGGTCGAGGTGGTCGGCCTCGACATTGAGCAGTCCCAGGGCGTACGGGTGCACGAGGGCAAAGGTGCCGTAGCTCTCGTCAATTTCCACCACGACGTCGCCCCTGCCCCAGTGACCGTTGGCGCCGACGCCGAGCACGTCGGCGCCGAGGAGTCGTCCGGCGTCGCGGCCCTCGGCGGCCATGACGTGGACCATCATCGAGGTCGCGGTGGTCTTGCCGTGCGTGCCGGTCAGTCCGATGAGTGGACGCACCCGCGCTAAATCTGCCAGGACCTCGGCGCGCGACAGGAGTAACGCGCCACCGGCTCGCCCGGCTACGAGTTCGACGTTGTCGCTCGCCACGGCCGGCGACCAGAGAACGACGTCGGCGTTCGACGCGTTCGTGGCGTCGTGTCCGACCGCGACCGACACGCCGAGCGTGCGTAACCCTTCGAGCACGGCGGAGTCGGCGAGGTCACTGCCACTCACCACGGCGCCCGCCTCGACGAGGAGTCGAGCCAGTCCGCTCATCCCGGCGCCGCCGACGCCCACGACGTGGACCCGAACGCCCGGGTCGAAGGCCGTCACGTCCAACCGCCGACTCGAGCGACGGCGCGCGCGATCTGTTGGGCCGCGTCGCGGCGCCCCAACGTTCCCGCCGCCGTGCCCATCGACGCCAGCGTCTCGGGCGTCGCGACCGACTCCAACACCTCATCGAGTGTGGCGCCGGAGCATTCGGCGTCAAGTACCAGTCGAGCCCCGCCGGCCTCGACCACGACGAGGGCGTTCTTCATCTGGTGATCACCGGGCGCGTGTGGCAGCGGCACGAGCACGGAGGGAATCTGCAGCGTCGTCAGTTCGGCCACCGTCGACGCTCCCGCGCGACAGATCGCCACGTCACACACCGCCCAGAGTTCGACCATGTCGCCGAATTCGAGAATCCGGTAATCCAGACCGTCGGTAACCGGCGCGTCAGCGCGCACTTGGGCGACGTCGCGTCGTCCGGCCACGTGAATGATCGTGCGATCACGTCGCAGCGACCAACGTCGCGCGAGCTCGGTGACCGCGTGATTGACCCTCGTCGATCCCAGCGATCCGGTCATCACCACGACGACCGTTCGCGCTGCCTCGACGGGTGGAACGATTCGCTCGCGCGCCGCCGCGATCGAATCGGGTGCTCGATCCACCGAGGCGATGCTCTCGCGAAGTGGCGTACCCGTCACGATCGCCTTGGGGTCGCTCGAGGGAAAGGCGCAGCAGCGCGCGCACGCGAATCGCGTGAACAGTCGCTGGGCCGCGCCGGGTTCGGCGTCGAGTTCGACGAGCACGAGGGGACGGCGCCACACCACGGCCGCAAAGCACGTCGCGACCGAGGCGTAGCCACCCAGTGACACGACGACCGACGGTCGCCACCGACGCACCTTGATGAGCGCGATCACCAGCGCCACGCCGAGCGACCCGACGGCGCCCAGATTCTGGACCAGGGCGTCAAGGCGAAACGAACGACGTAGTCCGCGCCCGGGCAACAACGTGAGGGCCACGTCACTCGTGGCGAGCAGCGTCGACTCCTGACCCCGAAGACTCCCGACAAATCGTAGGTCGCTCACGTCGATACCGAGGGCGCGCAGATTATCGGCCACGGCCTCCATCGGGAAGATATGTCCTCCGGTCCCACCCCCGGTGATGACGATGGGACCGGGCACTAGCGGGTCCGGCGTGGATCGTTCATCGAGCGCGAGCGCGCCGCCGGACGTGGGGCGGACTTTCGTTCGATGGTCTCTCGGAAGTTCGTGATGCGGTGTTCGCGGATCGTGACGTCACCGCTATGGCTACTGTCGTGGGCGATGTTGTAGAGCAGTCCCACCGCGGCCAACTCGGTGATCAGCGCCGTGCCGCCGTAGGAGAAGAAGGGCAACGGGATTCCCGTGACCGCCCACCAACCGACGACCGACGCGATGTTGATCAACGCCTCGACAGCGATCCACGTCGTGATGCCCACGGCGACGAGTCGGTAAACCGAGTTCGTGCACTGCTGGGCGATACGAACGGCCGCGAACAAGAAGGCGACGAAGAGCGCGATCACCAACAGGGTGCCGATGAGGCCGAGTTCCTCGCCGACGATGGTGAAGATGAAGTCGGTGTGCGGATTGGGTAGGAGTCCCCACTTCTCACGGCTGTGGCCGAGGCCGAGGCCCCCGACACCGCCGGCGCCCAGTCCGATCCGACTCTGCAGCAGCTGATAGCCACCCCCGAGGAGATGGGTGTTCGGGTGCAAGAACGACAGCAACCGTCCGGCCGAGTACGGCTTGTACGCCACGTAGGCCCCGAAAACAACGACACCGAGTAGGGCGACTCGCCCGAGCATCTTCCTCGACAGGCCCCCGACGCAGAGCATGGCGACCGCGATCACCGCCACCACCGATGACGTGCCGATGTCCGGTTCGATGACGATGAGGGCGCACCCGAGGGTGACGGGCAGCGTCCACACCGCCAACTGGCGCCAGTGACCGAGTTCGTCGTGGTGGTACTGAACCAGCCACGCGATGAAGAGCACCGTGAAGAGTTTGAACAACTCTGACGGCTGAAGGTAGATGACGTGAAGGTTGAGCCAGCGCTTGCCGCCATTGCTCGTCACACCGATCGCGCGCACCGCGACCAGGAGTCCGAGGCCGAAGATGATCAGCACGGGCGCGGCGCGTACGAGGCGATCGAGTCGTACACGTGACGCGAGGTAGAGCGCGAATATTCCGAACCCGAGGTACACGAGGTCGTGGATCATGATCGACCACGCCGAGCCGCCGTTGGCCGTCGATTGACCCTCGCTGGCCGACGCCACGGCGATCGTGCCGAAGGTGACCAACAACGTCGTGATGAGCAGCAACACCCGACCGTTCGCGACGCCGCGCGGCATCGGTTGGAAGAGCCCGCGTTTTTTCACTCGAGGCGCCGCAACGACACGCGTGGGACGGGTTTCAGTTCGCAGGTCCTTTTGACGAATCGCCACGATCACACCACCTTGGCAATCTTCAAGAAATCGCCGTAGAAGATACCGAGTCCGAGCATCGCGAGAAGCCCGGCGACGATCCACAAGCGAACGATGATCGTGAATTCGGGCCAATCGTGCATCTCTAAGTGGTGATGGAAGGGCGCAATCCGAAATATCCGTCGACCGAAGAGTCGAAAGCTGATCACCTGCATGATCACCGACGCCGTTTCGGCGACGAAGAGTCCCCCGATGACCGGCAGTAGAAGGTCCAAGTTCATCAAGAGACACAACGCGCCGAGTCCGGTGCCTATCGCGAGGGAGCCGGTGTCGCCCATGATGATGCGCGCGGGCGCCGCGTTCCACCAGAGGAAGCCGAGACATGCCCCGACCAGACCGACGCCGACCAGTCCGAGGTCCAGCGCGGCGTGCAAGTGGTAGATCGAGAAGTGACGGAATTGCCAGTAGCCGATGATCGCCAACACGCCGAAGCAGAACGTCCCCGATCCGGCCGCGAGTCCGTCGAGTCCGTCAGTCAGATTCACCGCGTTCGAACTCGAGATGATCACCAGAATCGCCAGGACGATCCATCCGATTGACGTCAGGTTCCAGCCGGGTAGCGAGAACCTGGTGAATGACAGGTTGGTTGACGTGTGAACCCAGTCAATGGAAAGCACCGCGAAGACCGCAGCGATCAAGAGCTGACCGACGAACTTCCCGCGCTTGTTGAGTCCGAGGTTTCGGGCGTTGCGGATGCTGATGTAGTCGTCCAAGAATCCCAAGAATCCGGACGCGATGATGACGGCGACGACCAAGATGCCGCTGCGCGTAAAAACGACGGAGGTCCCGACGTGACCCATCACGTAGCCGAGGACGGCCGACACGACGATGAGCACGCCGCCCATCGTGGGCGTACCGGCCTTGACGAGATGTGTCGAGGGCAAGTCTTCGTGGATCTTCTGACCGAATGAACGACGGGTGAGGAATCGGATCCACAGGGGCGTGACGAACAGTGAGAAGAGAAACGCCACGCCTCCGGACTCCATCAGACTCAGCACGGGGCCCTCATCGCAGTAACTCGCGAGCAACGACGCGATCGTCGAACGGCACGACGAGGTCACCAATGGTCTGGGTCGTCTCGTGTCCCTTGCCGGCGACGACGACGACGTCACCGGGCGCGGCCTCTTCGAGCGCCCGCGATATCGCGCTTCGTCGATCGGCGTCGCGTACGACGTTCGAGCCGCTCAGGACGCCCGACATGACGGCGTCAATGATCGACTCGGGCGACTCGGAGCGGGGGTTATCTGAGGTGACGATCGTCGCGTCGGAGTACGTCGAGGCGACGAGTCCCATCTCGGGGCGTTTGGCCCGGTCGCGGTCGCCGCCGCAACCGAACACCGTGATAATCCGTCCCTCGGGCATCATGGCGCGAACGTCCTCCAACAGCCGGCGCAGGCCTTCCGGGGTGTGGGCGTAGTCGACGATGACCGTGACGTCGGTTCCTCGCACCACGTCGAAGCGCCCCGAAATCGACGAGACCTGTCCCATCGCCGCCGCGATCGCGGCGTCGTCGGCGCCCAGCACGCTCAGAATCGTCATCGCGATCAGCGCGTTGTCGACGTTGTAGTCACCGAGGAGCGCGGAATTCACCAGGTGTTGACGCCAAAAGAATGTCGTCCCCTTGAGCGAGGTCTCGACGTCGGTCGCGTCACGGCGCGATACCCGCGTCACCGGCAACGTCGTCGAAGTGGCCAAACGTTCGCCGTACGGGTCGTCATCCCAAATCACGGCGCGCTGGGAGTGCTCGGAGGTGAAGAGGCGACTCTTCACGACGAAGTACTCCTCCATCGAGCCGTGGTAGTCGAGGTGCTCGTGACTGAGGTTCGTGAACGCCGCGACGGTGAATTCGAGTCCGTCGACGCGGTGCTGACTCATCGCGTGACTCGACACTTCCATCGCCACGACCGAGTGCTGGACGGACGGGTCGAAACCCTCAACTAATGAGGCCAGGGTTCGGAACAGTTCGGGCGCGGCCGGCGTGGTGCGCTCGTTGGTCAGCGTGCCGATGTTGGCGCCGTTCCAGGACAACGCGCGCGCCAGATCAGCGACGATCGTCGTCACGCTCGTCTTTCCGTTGGTACCGGTGACGGCGACCAATCGAGTCTTGGTCTCGGGATGACCGACGACGGCGGCGCTGGCGTGAGCGCAGAGCGCGCTCAGCTGCGTCGACGGCACGACGACGACCGGTGCTGTGACGTCAACGGGAGCACTCGCGATCACGCAGAGCGCGCCGCGTCCTACGGCGTCGGAGGCGAAGCGCGCACCGTTCGTCGACGAGCCGGGCATCGCGAAAAAGAGCGAGCCCGGTACGCACTCACGCGAGTCGATGTCGACGTGGGTGATCTCGAGGCTCCCCGTTGCCACGTCGAGCGTGAGATCATCGAGAATGTCGCCCAGTTGCATCACGTCACGTCCGAGGAGATCGAGGCGCCGGAACCCTTCAGCGGCTTCTGATAGGTGCCGTTCGACGGGATGTTGTAGTGGTGCAAGGCGTAGGACATGACTTCTTGAAAGATCGGCGCCGCGACCGCGCCGCCGAAAATCGTCGTTTCGGGACGCTCTACCACCACGATCATCGACAGTACCGGGTTATTCGCGGGGGCGAATCCGACGAAACTGGCGTTGTAATCCCCGACCAGGAGTTTGTCCTTGCCGGGATACGGCATCGTGGCGGTGCCCGTTTTTCCGGCCACGCTGTAGCCGGGGATGATGGCGTTGGTGCCGGTACCGGAGAGCACGACCTGCTCGAGCATCTTCACCATCGTGGCCGACACGCTCGGACTGATCGCCTCGCGCTTCGCGCTGGGCGCAGTGGCCTTGACGGCGCCGTTCGCGAACACGTAGCCACGTACCAGTTTCGGTTCGACGAAGACGCCACCGTTCGCGATGGCGTTATAGGCGTCGAGGACCTGAATCGGCGGCACGGCGTCGACCTGACCGATCGGCAACGCCACCTGGTCGCTCGCGTACCAATTCGCGGTATTCACCAGCAAGCCGGATGATTGGCCCGGGAAGTTAACGGCGGTCGGCAGGCCGAATCCCAATCGCGTGACTTGCGTCAACAGACCGTTCTCGCCCACGCGTGCGCCGATTTCGTAGGTCCCGATGTTGGACGAGAGCGCGAGTACCTGAGTCGCCGTGAGGTGTTCGAGCGGGTGTTGCTCGGCGTCGTGGAAGTAGCGTCCACCGACGACGACCGACGGCGGCACGGTGATCACGCTCGTGGGCGTGATCAATCCGGCCTGCAACGCCGCCGAAAACGTCACGATTTTGAAGACCGATCCCGGCTCGTAGGTCTGGCTGAAGGCGAGGTTGTTGACGGTCTGCTCGATGCCGGGGACTCCGACGCTTCGCCCCCAGACGGGATCGGTGCCCAGCACGCCGGGGTGGGACTTGGTATTGGCGAGCGACGCGTCGGCGAGGATCTCACCGGTTTTCACGTCCATCACGACCGCCACGCCCGACACCGCGTCGGTGGCGGCGAGTTGTCGTGCGAGGTCGCGCTCGGCCACGAACTGCAACGAAGTGTCCAGTGTCAGTTCGAGCCCGACGCCGGGTTGGGCCTTTCGAATCACCGTACTGAACGAGCTGGGCAAGCTCACGCCAGAGGCGGACACGAATTCGCGAGTGATACCGGTGCTGCCCGCGAGCAGTTTTTGATATTCGTATTCGAGCCCGGCTGACCCGGCGCCAGCGGCGTTCGTGCCGCCGAGGACCGACGTCGCCAGTGGACCGTTGGGATAGTTGCGCACGGATGAGTTCTGCACGACGACCCCGGGAAAGTCCAGAGCGGCCAATTTGCGTCCGGAGTTCAAATTCAACTTGTCATTCAAGATGACGTAGCCGTCCTTCGACTTCGACAGCAGGGGGACGAGCCGCCTCACGGGAATCTGGATAATCGGCGACATCGCCTGGGCTTCGCGAAGCGGATGCTTGATCTGTATGTCGTCGGCGATGACCAAGGACGTCGGCCGCGACACCGCGAGGATCTGTCCGTTTCGGTCATAAATACCGCCGCGCAACGCCGTCGTCGTGAGGTTCACCTTGACCTGGGCAACGGAGAGTTTGGCGTAGTGCGCGTGATCGACGACCTGGATGAAGAAGAGTCGCACCCCGAGGGCGACGAACGCTAAGGCCAGGAGGGACCGGAGCATGACGAGACGTCGCGGACCACTGGCGCGTCGACGCGCGGGGTGGTGCAGGACCTGGGTGCGCGTGTGAGTCGGCGAATAGTGCGTGCTCACCGAATCGTCCTTGATGTAGCCGGTGCATAACCTAGGAACTTCGGTAGCCGCAAAGGCTCATCAAGTGACGTGGACGGGACTTGCGTCACCGAGACGGGGTAGACCAAGTGCAGGGCACCGGCCTTGGTCGCCACGAGACTGGGGGCGGCGAGATTGGTATTCGATCCCACCTGCTCGGCGTAGGTCGACTGCGACTGGAGGAGTTGACTCTGGAGCGCGTGTAGTTCGACCTGACGATTGGCGACCACCATGCTGCCCGCCATTGAAAGCGCGAGCGCGAAGATCACGATGACGCACGATTTTCGCAGTGACGACGCCCCACGCCACGTGCGCGTGACTGCGCGACGGCGCGGGGCGGCCGCGACGTGCGTCGGACGGCGGCGGACTTCCGGAAGAGCCTGCGGACGCGTTTGGGGTCGGGTGCCCGGGCGAGGGCGGCCGGTATCGACGCGCCGGGGGAAGGTGATGACGCTCATGGGAGTTTCCGTGCCCCCCGAAGTCGAGCCGAGCGGGCCCGCGGGTTCCGCTCGATCTCACTCTGGCCGGCGAGACGCGCGCTGGCCTTGAAGACCGTGACGCGAGGGACGGCACCGCAGACGCAACCAAGCTCCGGCGGACAGTGGCACCCTCCGGTCGCGGCTTCGTGCAGGACCGTCTTCACGACGCGGTCCTCACCCGAATGATAGGAAATGACGGCCAATATCCCACCCGCGGTCAGGGCCTCGAGCGCCGCGTCGAGCCCATTGGCCAATTCATCTTCTTCGCCGTTCACCGCGATGCGAAGGGCCTGAAAAACTCGCGTCGCGACGTGACCACGACGACGGGCCGCCATGGGGACCGCGCGTTCGACCGCTTCGCTCAATTCATTGGTCGTCTGAGGCTGTCGTTCGAGGACGGACTTGGCGATCGAACCGGCGAAGCGACTCTCCCCGTTTTCACGAAGGAGACGTACGAGTTGATGTTGGTCAACGTGGCTGAGGAACTGCGCCGCCGTCTCGCCCCGGGTCGGGTCCATGCGCATGTCCAGAGGAGCGTCAGCGCGGAATGAAAATCCACGGCTGGCGTCGTCGAGTTGGTGCGACGAAACTCCGAGATCCATCAAGATGCCCACGATCGGCTCGGCGCCGATGAAGTCGGCATTGCGCACCAACGTGTCACGCAATTGGCCGAAGGTCGCGTCCACGATGCGGACACGACCTTCGAACTCGGCGAGTCGCTCCGCGGAGGCGGCTCGGGCATCGGGGTCTCGATCGATGCCAAGAATGCGAAGTTGCGGCGCGCTCTTCAAGAGCGCGTACGCGTGACCGGCGCCGCCCAGCGTGGCGTCGACCACAACGCCAGTCGGCTGACTGGCGAAGAGCTCGACGATCTCACTTTCGAGCACCGGTACGTGAAATATGTCCTGGGCCATCTGCAGCCTTTCAATCGTCAAGACGGGTGAGCAGGCGGAGGAGGATTCTCTACTCGTCTTGACGATTGCCAGGCTGCGCATGGTCCGCGGCCGATACTTCTGTTGCACTCCATTCATTAGTCACTGCCCTGCTTAAAAAGCTCTTCGGCCGAGTTCACCTTCTCGGCGTAAATCGCGGGATTCCAAAGCTCGATGTGATCGAGCGTGCCCACGATCAACACGTCGCCACTCAGTTGTCCGTACTCGCGAATCGCCGTGGGCAACGCGAATCGCCCCTGCTTGTCAAACTCGACGTCCGAGGAGTTCGCCGCCCAGTAGCGAACCTGCTGGCGTTCGACGGATCCGCCGGCGCGGCTCTGTTCGAGGCGCTCATCGCTCTGGCGCGCGAACTCCCCCGGCGTCCACAGGGCGATGCACCCTTCAGTATTGGGGCTGAGGTGGCCGCCACGTTCGAACTCGACGCGAAATTTCGCGGGCAGGATGAGTCGACCCTTGGCGTCCAGCGAGTGCTGGTACTGGCCAACGAATCCGAGCATCGACGTTCCTCCCATGGGTTCACCACTTTCCCCCATTTCGTGACACATTACACCACCTAACCCCACTTGAATGCAAATCAAGACAATTTGGGGCCAATTTTCGGTTCAGGGACGCGACGATTCACCAGGGCGGTTTCGTGGAGAGAGCGGAGCTACGCGTGAAGAGAAAGTGCGCGGTACTGCCAGGGACCGCTCGAACGGTGAAGCGCTTCGATCAAAGTCTCCGGAGTGGCGTCGGTGAGCGACGAGAGAACCCGATGTTCCAGCGCTCGATCCAGTCCCTCCGGTACCTCGTTGAGGTAGCCCAGCACGTCCTGGGAGGAGTAGGCGGGCATAACCGTCGAAAGGAACACACCTTCACGCACCCGCCACTGGGTTACGCCCACGGCCTTTTTCCCGTCGACGAATACCTCGCCCGGCCCTCGACCGGCGAAGCAGACGAGCCGATACGCCGGGTCCCCCTCGAGTGCCCCGTCGTGCACCGTGATGTCGCCCGCAACGAAATCACTCAGCACATCGGCCCACCATTGTCCGACCATTCGCGAACTCGCGTGCACGTCACTGCGCCAGCGATCGTCGCTCGCGGGAATCCACCAATCGATCCAGAGGTCGCCGGGCTGCACGAGCACGAGTCCACCGCCGCCTCGTCGACGCCGTAGCGGCACACCTTCCAAATGCTCGGGGTTGAGAAGGTCCGTCGACTGAGTGCTGCCCAGCACGAGCGTGGCCCGCTCGGGGTGCACGACGTAGAACGTCGCGTCGTGTTCGGTGCGCAATTCGTCGTAGTCGTAGAGCTCGGTGAGCCGTGCGTTCACGACGCCCGAGGGAGGTACGGCGCCCACAACGGGTCGGGGTCGGGCAAGTGCCGCCAACGCCACCACGGCCCGTCGGGCACGCGCGGTTCGAAGTGCATGCGCCAACCGATCTCCTCGAGTAACCGGTCTCCCTTTTGCATGTTGTGACTCCGGCAGGCCGCCACCACGTTGGTCCATTCGTGACGACCACCTCGACTGCGCGGAACGACGTGGTCGATCGTGTCGGCGTGTTCCAGACAGTAAGCGCAGCGATAACTGTCGCGCAGCAAGAGCGATCGCCGTGTCAAGGGCGGCGTGCGCACTTTGGAGGGTAACTTCACCATGTCGTGGAGTCGAACGATCGCCGGAATCTCTACCACGACCGACGCCGAGCGACAGACGTTCGGGCACTCGGGCGTGACGATCGGCTCCGCGCGACCGGCCAGCATCAAGACGACCGCACGTCGCTCGCTCACGAGTTGCAGCGGCTCGAACGTGGCATTCAAGAGCAGGACCCGACTCACGCTCGCCGCCCAACCGGTTGGGCCAACGCCCACGTGGCGGCCTCAACCATCGACGCGGGACTAAGGGGTACGCCCGAACTTCCGTTCGCCGTCACCAGGCGAAAGTGCCAGTAGGCGGGGTCGGGCACCGGCAGGAACGGTGCGTGACGCAGCCATCCATCGCGTCGTAGTCGCCATCCGGCGCGCGCGAGGATGACCGCGTGCACGGGATGGAGCAGGAGGTACCGTCCGAGACCGGGTGCCCACAGACTCTTCATGATTGCCCTCGCCACGCGACGAGTGCCGCGCCGAGTAGCGGACCGTCGACACCGAGTTCGGAGCGGTTGATCTCGAGATGCTCGGAGTAGGGCAAACGAGCTATGGCCCGCGCCGATTTGTTGGCGACGTCAAAGAACTCGTCTCCGAAACCGAGCGCCACCGATCCGGCGATATAGCAGTGGCTGAAATCGAGGACCGACGCGAGTGAGCCGACAGCTCGTCCGACGAGGTCCGCGGTTCGAACTCGAGTGGCGGCGTCGGCCTCGGCCGGGCTTCGTCCCGTGAGCGCTTCGATCGCCCAACCGGATGCCTCGGCTTCGAGGCATCCGAACGCACCGCACGAACACAAGTTGCCGTTGGGCACGACATTGAGGTGTCCGATGTGGCCGGCGTTACCGGATTCGCCGTCGAGTAGCTCACCGTCGATCACGAGGCCCCCACCGACGCCGGTCGAGACCACCATTGACAGATACGAGGAGTCGTCGCGCGCGGCGCCGAACGCGCCTTCGGCCAACGCGAGCGCGCGAGCGTCGCCGTCAACGTAGACGTCGACGCCGAGCGCGTCACGCAGCGAGCGCCGAAGCGGGAACGCGCGCCACTGCGCGATGTTGAGCGGTGAGACCTCTTCTCCCCCGCGGCTCATCGGTCCGGCGCATCCCACACCAACGACGTCGACCGATCCTTCGGACATGACGCGCCGTGACAGTTCGATGATCCCGGTGATGAGGTCATCGTGGTGATCGGCGTCACTGATTCGCGATCGCGCGCGCAGCGTGCCGTCGCGCGCGACCAGTGCCGCTTCGACTTTGGTCGCACCGATATCCAGGGCCATACACGGGGGCGCGTTACGCGCTGCCCCGACGTCGGTCATTCTCGAGTGCGGCGCTGACGCGACAACCAGTCGCGAAGCGAACTGGTCCGGGGACCGTAGTTCGCGCGGGTGTCGTCACCCTGGCTCGGACGCGTGATGTCCTGCCACGATGCACGTCCCATAAGACGAGCGTTTCGCTCGATTACTACTGCGGAAATAAACATCAGGGCGACACCCACTAGGCCCAAGAGCACCGAAGTGGAAAAACAGAGAATCAGAATCACGAGGCCCGCGATGAAGCCAGCGATGCCCCATCGCACGCGCCGCCCACCGTGCGAATAGACGTTGGTCTCGCGAACGTTCTTCGCGAATCGTGGATCCTGCTTCGAGAGCGACTCTTCGAGTTCGGCCAGGATTCGCTGTTCATGCTCTGAAAGTGGCATTGCGTCTCCCTTCCTTGGATCCTGGACCCATAGTACTGACTCGACGTCGGCCCCGGCACGTCACTTACCGGTTCCTTAGTCATTTACAATGAGGCTCAGCCAAAGGAGTTCAGTGGTCGAAACGCGCCTTCGAGTCGCCATGATCTGCACCGGGAACATATGTCGTTCTCCCATGGCCGAGGTCGTGTTGCAACACTATGTCGACGCAGACTCGTCGCTCCGTGGTTACGTCGACGTCACGAGCGCCGGCACCGCCAACTGGCACGTGGGCAGTCCGATGGACCAACGGGCGCGAGGCGCCCTCAATCGCGCTGGCTTCAACGGCGCAGGATCGCTCGCGGCCTACGCCGATCGCGCGTACTTAGACCGTCAAGACGTCGTGATCGGCATGACTCGTGAGCACGTTCACGAAGTGAAGAAACGTCTGTCGAATCCGTCGACTGAAGTGATCCTCTTGCGCAATCTGATCGAACCGGGGCGTGACCTCGACCTGTTCGATCCTTACTACGGCGACGTCGTCGAGTTCGACGAGTGTCTCGAGACAGTTAGAGCAGGGGGTCAGCGTTTGACATTGGAATTTCGTCAGCGACTGGATGGATGCTCGCCCGAAGCTTGATCTCCGGCAAGGTCAGGGACAGGATCACGGCGAGGACACCGATCGGCACCGCGTAGCGGTAGATCTCCGATATCGAACCCGAGACCGCGTGACGAATTACCGAAAGCTCGTTCAGGGGAAGTTTGCGAAGATTCTTCGGCGTCCAGCGCAGTGGTGACGGTAACGAGGTCACCGACCGATTCGCGCGGAGTCCGGCCGCCAACTGGTGGGGCAAGGCGTTCACGTACAGCGCGCCGAACACGGCGGTGCCGAACGATCCTCCGATCGACCGAAAGAAATTCGCGCCGGCCGTCGCGGCGCCGAGATCTTCGTGTTGCACCGCGTTCTGTACCGCGGTGATGAGAATCTGCATCACCAATCCGAGTCCCGTTCCGAGGATGAGCATGAAAAAACCCAAGGTGAGTTCGGAGGTGGCGACGCCAATGGTGCCGAACAGACCGAGGCCGATCGTCATCACCGCAGTGCCCAGGATCGGGAACGGACGGTAACGCCAACCCTTGGAGACGAGTTGACCGGTGACGATCGAGGCGATCAAAAGTCCGGCCATCATCGGTAGCAGGCGTAAGCCCGAGCTCGTCGGCGTCGCACCCCGGACGTCTTGAAAGTAGAGCGGAAGAAAGGTCAGGGCTCCGAACATCGCGAAGCCGACGACGAAACCAATCGCCGAGGCCGAGGAGAAGACACGGTTCGCGAAAAGTCGAGGCGCCAGGACCGGCTCACTCGAGCGCCGCTCGATCATGACGAAGACGACCGCGGCCACCAGACCGCCGACCAGCAGTGTGATCGACTTCCAGCCGAGCCACGCGAGGGACGTCCCGCCGAGCGAAGTGAAGAGAATCAGTGCCGAGGCCGAAAGCGTCAACACGATGATGCCGGCGTAGTCGATGACGTGTTGCACGCGAGCACCCGCACTCGGAAGCACCGCCGCGGTCACGATCAACGCGAGGATTCCGAACGGGACGTTCACGAAGAAGATCCATCGCCACGAAAAGTATTCGACGATAAATCCACCGAGGAGGGGGCCGATCACCGTGGCGGCACCGAAGGTCGCGCCGAAGAACCCGGCGTAGCGGCCGCGATCACGAGGCGGGACGATATCCGCGATGATCGACTGCGCGCCCACCATGAGACCACCACCGCCGAGTCCCTGGAGCGCGCGAAAGAGAATCAACTCCAGCATGGTGTGGGCGACGCCGCACAGCATGCTGCCGATCAAGAAGAGGATGATGGCCGCTTGGAAGTAGACCTTGCGACCGTGCAGGTCACCCAACTTGCCCCAGAGCGGAGTGCTGACCGTCGAGGAGAGAAGGTACGCGACGACGACCCAGCTCAGGTGACTGGCCCCGTGCAGGTCGCCGACGATGGTCGGAAGGGCCGTGGCGACGATCGTGCTGTCAAGCGCGGCCAACAGCATGCCCAGCATCAGGGCACCGAATACGAAGTACAACTCCCTCTTGGGCATTGGGACAGCGAGGTCAGTATCCATGCAACAAATCCACTCCAGAAGAAACGACGGGGGCTAACACCACTCGTGGGTGAATCTCACCCTAGTAGTGCCCGCTGACATTTGGCCCCCGAGCAACGACCTCACTAGTTTGGGTCAAAAGGAGACCAATGAAAACGAGACTCACCGAGATGTTGCACATCGAACACCCGGTGATGCTCGCGGGCATGGGCGGCGTCGCCTACAGCGCGCTCGCGGCCGCGGTCTCCAACGCCGGGGGCTACGGCTGTCTCGGGGCCTCCACGATGTCGAGCGAGCGCCTCTCGCACGAGATCGCCGCCACCAAAGAACTCACGACCAAACCCTTCGGGGTTGACCTCTTGACGGCGTTCCCGGAGACCCTCAAACACAACGTCGAACTGCTGATCGAGGGCGGCGCCAGCACCTTCGTGGCCGGACTCGGTGTGCCCGCGCACGTCATCGACCTTTGCCACGAACACGGCGTCCTCGTCGTTTCGATGTGCGGCAAGGTCGAACACGCCAAGCGCGCGCTCGACGCCGGGTGTGACCTCGTCGTCGCCCAGGGCACCGAGGCTGGTGGTCACACCGGCACGGTGGCGACGTTGCCGCTCGTGCCCTTGATCGTCGACGCCATGGCCGGGGCGATCCCCGTTGTCGCCGCCGGGGGGATCTTCGACGGTCGAGGGCTCGCGGCGGCGTTGTCGTTGGGCGCGGCCGGCGTGTGGATCGGGACTCGATTCATCGCGACCCCGGAGGCGCGCGCCATCCCGGGATACCGCGAAACGATGCTCGAGACCCGCGAAGACGGCACCGTCGTCTCACGCGCGTTCAGTGGCAAGACAATGCGGGTTCTTCGCAACGACACGACCGATCGCTACGAGGCCGATCCGTCGCTGCTGAAGAAATTCCCGGACCAGTTGGCGGTCGCGTTCAACGACGGGACCTTCCACCTGGGCGGCGACGAGAACACGCTCGGCATCGATCCGCGACGAGAGGGCTACCCCGCCGGACAGGCCGTGGGGGCAATCACGTCTATCGTCCCGGCCGGGGCCATCGTTCGCTCGATCGTTGACGAGGCCCAGCGTGTGATTGACGGTCTCGCCGCCCTGTAGGCAGTGCGAGCGACATAAGGTTTTTCTATGTCCACTACGAGGCCCGACGTCAACGAGATCCTTTCGGCGATACGTGGCGCCACGAAGCGGGTCACCGTCGCCAAACGCACGGTCGCTGAGGTCCTCGTCGCCGCTCCCGGTCATCTCACGGCCGAGGAGATAACCCAGGAGGTGCAGTCGCGCCACCCCGAAGTGAGTCCCTCGACGGTGTACCGAATCCTCGAAGAGTTCGAGGACCTGCAGATCGTCGTGCACGCGCACCTCGACCAACACGCCGCGGTCTTCCATCTCGCCGGGGCCGTGCACGGACACCTCACGTGCGACGAGTGCGGCGCGACGTTCGAGATCCCGGCCGCCCACTTCGACGTGTTGAGCAAGGACTTGATGCGCACGTTCGGATTCATGTTGGACCGACACCACGTCGCGGTGACCGGCACGTGCGAGTACTGCCAAGCCAATCGACGCCTCTAGAAGCGAACCCTCTTAGGGGGTTCTTAGTGCCGGCCGCCGTTGACGCCGCCAGTCCTCAGTAAAGTCTCACTAGGTTCCCCATGATCAAAATCGACCATCTGACGAAGCGTTACAGTGACACCCTCGCGGTCGATGACTTGGACTTCGAAGTGAAGCCGGGCGTCGTGACGGGCTTTCTTGGTCCGAACGGTTCGGGCAAATCGACCACGATGCGAATCATCCTGGGCCTCGATCACGCGACCAAGGGACAGGCCACCGTCAACGGCATGCGCTACGCCGAGCTCAAGGATCCCATTCGAGAGGTCGGTGCTCTCCTCGACGCCAAAGCGGTCCACCCCGGGCGCACGGCGCGAAATCACCTGCGTGCGTTGGCCGTGTCGAATCAGATCCGAAAGTCGCGCGTGGACGAAGTGCTGGACTTCGTGGGCATCAGTGCCGTCGCCAACAAGAAGGTTGGTACGTACTCGTTGGGCATGAGTCAGCGACTGGGTATCGCCGGCGCCCTGTTGGGCGATCCCGGCATCCTGCTCTTCGACGAGCCGGTCAACGGACTGGACCCCGAAGGCATTAAGTGGATTCGTGAATTCTTTCGTGCCCTGGCCAATGAGGGTCGGACCGTCTTCGTCAGTTCGCACCTCATGAGCGAAATGGCCGTGAGCGCCGACGAAATCATCGTGATCGGACGGGGTCGCTTCATCACGTCCGGCTCCGTCAACGACCTCACCAAGAACGCCGAAGGCACCGTACTGGCGCGGGCCTCGGACCACGAAAAACTGTCGGCGGTCGTCGCGTCCAATCACGGCGTCGTGCACGAGTCCAATGACGAGGGCCTGACGATCTCTGGCCTGACCTCGGACCAGGTCGGTCGACTGGCCTTTAACGCGGGGATCACGATCTTTGAATTGACACCCCAACGGGCTTCGCTCGAAGAGGTCTTCATGGACCTCACCGCGGGCGCCGTCGAATACGGCTCGCAAAAATCGGATCCCGCTCATGGCCAATGAATCAACGTTGATGGCGACGACAAAGTCCGAATGGCTCAAATTCCGCACGGTGCGCTCTTCGATCATGGGCGTCGCCGTGACAGTGCTGCTCACGATCGGCCTCGGTGTCCTCATCACGACGCTCGTGCGAACGCACTGGACTCAATTGAGCCCACTACGGGTCGCGACCTTCGACCCGGTCTCGAGCAGCTTGCGCGGAAGCCTCTTCGCCCAATTCGCGGTCGGCGTCATCGGAACACTGTTTATTACGAGCGAATACACGTCGGGTTCGATTCGCACGACCCTCACGGCCGTTCCCAATCGCCTTCGCCTGATCGCCGGTAAGTGCATCGTGCTGTTGGTCACGATGTTGATCCTCGGTGAGTTCGTCTGCTTCGCCGCCTTCTTGATCGGACAGCGAATCTATCTCGGCGTCGTGCCGACGGCGTCGATCACCAACGGCACGGTCCTGCGATCGGTGATTCTCGCCGGCCTGTACTTGGCGTTGTTGGCCCTCTTCGCCTTCGCCCTCGGCCTCATACTTCGACAGAGCGCCGCCGCCATCAGTGTCTTCGTATCGGTGCTCTTGATTGTGCCGATCATCGGTCTCTTCTTTCCCCAGAATTGGCAGAACGACTTCACGCGATTCGAGCCGTCCACCCTGGGGGTGTCGATGCAGTCACCGTTCGCGCCGTCAAACTCCTTCGGCGCCTGGAGCGCGACGCTTATCCTGCTCGCCTACGTCCTCGGCACCATGGCCGTCGCTCTCGTGCTCTTCCAACGACGCGACGCCGGGTCGAATCAATAGCCCAGTCCTAGAGTGACGTCATGGAACTGACCGACGCTCTTCGCACGACCGGTTCAGTCCGCGCGTTCCTCGACGAACCGGTACCGGACGGGGTCATCTACGCGATTCTCGATGACGCACGCTTTGCCCCTTCCGGTGGCAATCGACAGGCGTGGCGCGTGATCATCGTGAAGGACGCGCAGCGTCGCCAGGCACTGCGCGATCTCTACTTGGACGGTTGGCACGACTACATAGCGCACGTGTTGGCCGGTCTTATACCGTTCTCTCCCCTCGCCAGCGACGAGGACCGCGCGGCCGCGGCCGCCAAGCGATCGGCCGCGATCGCAGTATCCAAGCCCGACGGCTTCCCCGAAACCCTCGACCAGGTGCCGGCCATGCTCGTCATCTGCGCCGATCTCGCCTCGCTCGCGGCGACCGACCGCGACCTCGGTCGATACCAGATTGCCGGCGGCGCGTCGATCTATCCGTTCGTGTGGAACATTCTCCTGGCGGCTCGATCTCGAGGCCTGGGCGGCGTGATGACGACGATCGCCACGCGAAACGAGTCGGGTGTGCGAGAGGTCCTCGACATACCGCAGGACCAGATCGTCGCCTCGATCGTGGCGCTCGGTCATCCGGCGAGTCGAGCGACCAAGTTGAAGCGTCGTGCCGTCGAAGAGTTCACGACGACCGACACCTATGACGGCGACCGATTCAATCCTGAGAGTTAGTCACCGAAGATCTCTTTCGAGTCTTCGCCCATGCGCCGAGGGCCCCGACGAACTATCGGACGCACTCCGTCGATAACCAGCGGTGTTCGCATCGTCGACACTTCCCCGGCCGGCGTACCCATGGGACCGACGAAGTCGCCGTCGCGAATCTGCGCCTGGTCGAAGGCGCCCGCCACGTCCAGAATTGGCGCGTGCGGCACACCGGATCGCGCGAGGACGTCGAGCCAGTGTTCAGTCGAGTGCTCGGCGAAGATCCGATTCAATTCGCCGCGCAGCTCGTCGCGGTGTTGCACCCGCGCGGCGTTGTCGCTCCACGAAGTTCGACCGGAAAGTACTACGTCGTCCAACACTTCGACGAGTCGTGCGAACTGTTGGTCGGTTCCCACGGCGAGCAGGATGAATCCATTTGCGGTCGTCACCGGACCGTAGGGGGTGATACTCGGGTGATCGTTACCGAGGCGCGTCGGGTTCTCACCGGTCGCGAGGTAACCCTGCGCCTGATTCACCAGAGCGCTCATCGTCGACTCCAACAACGGCGCTTCGAAATGTCGCCCGGGCCGACCTTGAAGACGCGCGAAGAGTCCGGCCAAGAGACCGATCGCGCCGTAGAGTCCGGTGACGACGTCGGCGATGGGTGCGCCAACCTTCGTCGGAGGTCCGTCCGGCTCCCCGGTCACACCCATGATTCCGGATCGGGCTTGCGCGAGGAGGTCGAAGGACGGTTGATCGGCGACCGGGCCGCCGACCGTGGCGGGGGTGATACTTACCCACACGCACTCGGGATTGATCGCACGTAATCGATCGATGCCGAGTGAGGTCACTTGACTCGGCAGATAGTTCTCGACGACGGCGTCGGCGAGGCGCACCAACTCGGCCACTCGTTCGAAGTCCTGCGGATCGCGAAGGTCAGCCACCACATTGCGACGATGACGATTGACGGCCAGGTAATAGGTCGCGTCATCACCGAAACGAGGCGGAGCCAGGGAGCGCACCGGGTCACCGCTCGGCGCTTCGACCTTGATGACGTCGGCGCCCAGGTCGCCCACCACCATCGCGCAGAGGGGCCCTGCGAGTACTCGAGAGAGGTCCAAGACTCGTACGCCTTCAAGGGGCAGTCCTGTGCCGACGTTGGTCGGATCGATGAACCACTCCATCAGAGAACTTTGGCGAGGAAACTCTGGAGTCGTTGTGACGAGGGCGACGTGAGGACGACTTTTGGATCCCCCGACTCTTCAATGACTCCCTGGTCCAAGAAGTAGACGGTGTCGGCGACCTCTTTGGCAAAACCCATTTCGTGAGTCACGACGATCATGGTCATGCCACTGCGAGCGAGGTCTTTCATGACGTCGAGAACCTCACCCACCAATTCCGGGTCGAGCGCCGACGTCGGCTCGTCGAACAACATCAATTTCGGCTCCATCGCGAGGGCCCGTGCGATCGCGACGCGTTGCTGCTGCCCCCCGGAGAGTTGCGCGGGATAGTTCTTTTCTTTGCCTTCGAGTCCGACGCGTTCGAGCAGCTCTCGGGCGAACTTCTTCGCCTGTTCCTCTTTGACATCTTTTACTCTGATCGGCGCGACCGTGATGTTCTCGAGGACGTTCAGGTTCTGGAAGAGATTGAATCGCTGGAACACCATTCCGATCTGGGAGCGTTCGTGACAGATCCTTCGATCGTTCAGTTCGTAGAGCTTTTCACTTCGAAGTTCGTATCCCACGAGTTCGCCGTCGACAAGCAACTCGCCGGCGTCATGCTTTTCTAAGTGATTGATACATCGAAGGAACGTACTCTTGCCTGAACCTGACGGACCGATCAAACACGTCACTTCGCCCCGTGCCACCGTGAGATTCACACCTTTCAGAACTTCCACGCCGACGTAGGACTTGTGAACTCCGATCGCCTCCACCATTGGCTCCGTCATGGGCGTGCTCCAACCTGCACACCACGCTTCGTGCGGAACTTCGAAGCGATACCGCGGAGATCCCGTCGCAATCGTTGAATGGGAGTTGGGGGCTGCGTACGTAACGCTCCACGGGCGAAGTGACGCTCCACGTAGAACTGTCCAATTGAAAGAATCGTCGAGACAATCAAGTACCAAAGACTTGCCATTATCAGCATCGGCATGATTTGGTATGTCTGATTGTAAATATTCGTTACGGCACCGAGGAGATCAACGACCGCTATGGCCGAAACAAGCGACGTCGTCTTCAACATCGAAATGACTTCATTCCCCGTCGGTGGAATGATGACGCGCAACGCCTGTGGCAAAACGACGTGACGCAGGGTTTGGCCTCGAGACATGCCCAGTGACATTGCGGCCTCGGTCTGCCCCTCGTCAACCGCGATCAATCCGGACCTGACAATCTCCGAAAAATATGCCCCTTCATTGAGTCCGAGGGCCATCACCGCGGCGTTAAACAGCGTGAATACGGTGTTCGCTCCGAATTGAACAAGATAAATATGAGTGAATGGAATTCCGATCGCGAGCTTTGGATAAAGAAAGGCGATGGCTCCCCACATTAAAATCTGCACGTACACGGGAGTTCCACGAAAGACCCACGTGTACGTCCAGGCGGCGCCCGATAACAGTCGACTGTGTGAAAGACGCATAATCGCGACGAGCACTCCCAGCACGATGCCGATAAACATGGCAAGCGCGGTCAGCTCCAGCGTGATGAGGAGCCCCTTGAGGACGAGGTCATTCGTGAAGTAGTGGAAAATGTCATTCCACCCGAACCGCCATTTCAAGATGGCCTGACATTCATATTTCCCAGCCAACTTGCGACAGGTTCTGGCACCCGAGGGAATCTTGGAAAAAATGGTGTGGATCAACATGGCGACGAAGAGCACCAAGAATGCTGAACCGATCCACTGACCGACATGGCGAACGGGGACGACCTTGACGGCAGCGTCCCCGTTCGTACTCATGAAGTTAGTTTTTACTACGACTTACGAGAGTGCCCCGTTGAGGACGATTTTCGACGACGGTAGTCCGCCAGCGGTAACGCCATAGTGCTTCAAGATGGCGCCGTACGTGCCGTTGGCGATCAAGGTCTTGATCGCCGCTTGAATCGCCACGGCGAGTTGCTTGCCGGACGCCGTCTTCGGCGTCGCGATGCCGTAGGGGGCAACTTCGATCGCCTTGCCGACCAATTTGAAGACACCTTTGGATTGCGATACCACGTAGCCGGCGACCTGACTATCCAAGAAGCCGAACGTTGCGCGGCCGGAGGAAACCGCCAGGTCCGCTTCGGTCTGGGTTAGGTACGACAAATAAGTCAATTTTTTTCCTGCCGGACATGTTTTTGCCGTGTTTTTAGCGTCGCTCTGCTCCGTTGTTCCAGTCTCCACCGCCACCGTGAATCCACAAAGGCTCTTGAGGCCAGTGAATGTTGCGGCGGTCGAACTCTTGGCGTAGATGCCCTCGCCGGCCTGGAAATAGTCAACAAAGTTGGCCTGCTTCTCTCGGCTCTTTTCGTCGGTGAAGGACGAGTTGCCGATCTGGTACCGACCGTCATCGATGCCGAGGAGAATGCTTTCAAATGTAACGTTGCTTTCCTTCACGGTGAGACCAAGGGTCTTGGCGACCGCGTACATGAGTTCAACGTCGAAGCCCGTCATGACGCCGTTGTTCATATATTCGTCCGGCGCGTAGGTAGCGTCCGTCGCGACCTGCAAGGTCTTCCCCTTGTACGACGCGGGTACGAGCTTCGCGTCCGCGGCGTTGTACTTACCCGACGTTGAACTGGCTCCCGCACTCACGCTGGTGGCCAGCATCAGCGAGGCGACCCCCGCCATGACGAGAACCTGACGGAATCGTGTGAAACGCTGCATGAAGTCTCCCTAATTTTCCGCTCGCCGTGGTCGGCGTCTGGGTTCTATTGATACCAGAAAAACTGACCTGATAACCCGCAGCGCGTTGAACGTCGACTCAGTGCTCGAGGACCAATTCCGATTTCGAGGACGTTTGCCGGGCTGGCAGGTAACAAAACACGATGACGGCGACCACGACGGCGGTACCGGCGGCCACGAGGCATCCCCGATGAAACCCGTCCATGAAGGCGGCCGTGAGTTTGGGCATCAGCACCGTCTGCACTGCCGACGGGAGGTGCGCCGCGGTCATTTTGGCCGCCTGCATCGAACTCTGTGCCACGTCCAATTGATGAGCACTCAGACCGTGACCGCGAAACGGTTCGAACGCTCGACGAATGGCGGGTCCGAACAGTGACGCGAAGACCGAGCCAATGATCGCCACGCCCAAGGTGCCTCCGAGCTCGCGCGTGGTCTCGTTGCCGGCGGCGCCGGCGCCGATCTGATCCGGTTCGAGCGTGTCCATCGTGGCGGCGACTGAGGGCGCGTTCACGAGCGAGAAGCCCACGGCCAGGGTGATCATCGAACCGACAATCGGACCCAGGTACGACGCGTCGGCCGCCAACCTCGACATCCACGTGAGCGCCACGGCGATCACCAGCAGTCCCAGTGCGACCACGAAGCGCGTCCCGAGACGCAACGCGGCGAGGGCCCCAATCGGTGTGGCCACCATGACCGTAAAGGCGTAGGGCAAAGTGTGAATGCCCGCCGACAGCGCGGAGTAGCCCCGCACGAGTTGGAAGTACTGCGTCACGAGGAAGATGAAGCCGAAGAGGCAGAAGAAGTTGGTGGCCATGGCCCCGGCGCTGGCGGAGTAGGTCCGGTTGTTGAAGATCCGCACGTTCAAGAGCGGTCCTTCGTGGCCCAACTCGTAATTGGCGAATCCGCTGAGCAGCAGCACCGCTGCTCCGAAGAGCACCAACGTCGGTGACGAACGCCAACCCCACGACGGACCCTGAATGATCGCCAGGATCAACGCCGTGATGCCCGCCGTTCCGAGCGCCAGTCCCACCACGTCGGGTGGATGGCGCTTGGGGATCGTGGACTCCGGCAC
The DNA here is from genome assembly GCA_003155915.1 of Acidimicrobiaceae bacterium. Lineage (GTDB taxonomy): Bacteria > Actinomycetota > Acidimicrobiia > Acidimicrobiales > RAAP-2 > RAAP-2. The sequence goes on from PMFA01000003.1 coordinate 52,753, forward strand.
CACGAACGCGATCGCCACGACGCCCACGAGAGCGATCGGGACGTTCACCAAGAAAATCGATCCGAAAAAAAAGTGCGTGATGAGAGCGCCACCCGCGATCGGACCAAGGGCAATGGCGATACCGGTCGTCGCGCCCCATAACCCGAATGCTTTGGCCCGTTCACGACGGTCATCGAAGACGACCGTCAACGTCGAGAGCGTCGCGGGAAAGATGAACGCCGCACTCGCGCCCATCAACGCTCGAGCCGTCAAGAGTGTTGAAACGTTGTGCGAGAACGCCGCGAGCAGTGAGAACACCGAAAACGCGAACAGTCCTATCTGCATGACGCGCTTGCGGCCCAAACGGTCCGAGAGCCCCCCGCCGGCGAGTAAAAGTCCGGCGAACGGTAATGAGTAGCCGTCGACGATCCACTGGAGCGACGAATTTGACGCGTGCAGGTCGCGCGAGATCGTGGGCAGCGCCACGTTGACGATGGTGTTGTCGACGACGACTAGGAAGACCGCGATGCAGAGAACGAACAGCACCAACCATCGCCGTTCACTGGCAAACGTCGGCACAATCCCCCCATATGGTTCTTCGTTCTATATTGCATATCAAGCATTCATTCGGCCTTGCCGAACACATCTGACCTTATCCAACACGACGGCCGAGTCTCGGCATTTCTGAATCAAAAGTCGAAACTCAGCGTTCGGTGATCTCAGGGCGCCTACGAAGTCGCCGTCGCGAGGGCGCCATCCTTGAAGCCCGCGGGCCATCGCCCCGGGCGACTGGGTCGTAACAACATGTCGGTCAAGTCACGCCGTAGGTGTTCTTGGCGCCACACGAGTTGTTCTTGAGCGCCGCGCATGATGCGTTCGGTGTCGCGACACTCCGTTCGCCAGGTCGGATCGGCGAGCAGGTCGAAGCACCTAAAGGTCCCGTCGGCGAACTGCACGTACCCGAGATCATCACTGACTGAAGCGGCGAGGTTCGCGAGTGACAGGCGTCGGTCCCTGGGCCAGTCGCGCGTGGCGTGACGGATGATGTAGCCGCGGTAATCCCACTCGTAGTGGGCCGCAGTGCGCCACGCGACGTCCTCGCCCGCCAGCAGTGGCGTCAGGGAACGGCCGTCGCACTGGGCCGGCTCTTCAACCGAGAGGACGTCAGCCAGCGTCGGAAGGAGGTCGACGTTCTCGCTGAAGTGAGTGATCACTCGGCCGGCGTTGGCGGAGTGGGGATCGCGCCAGAGACCGATGACGTGGTAGCTCTGAGGAAAAAATCCCAACTTCTCCTTCAGCCCATGGTCGCCCAACTGCTCTCCGTGGTCGGCGGTGATGACCACGAGCGTGTCCTCCCACTCGCCGCGCTCCTCGAGCGCGCGCACGACTCGCCCGAGCTGGGAGTCAACCTCGCTGATCATTCCGTAGTACTGCGTCTTGAGCGCGCGCATCTGATCAGGGTCACTCGGTGCGGCACTCGCTTCAAATCCCATCGCCGCGTCGTGGATCGCGTGTCGCTGCGACGCGGGAACCGGCGCAATCGGCATCTCGACGTCCGCGGGGTCGTACAGTCGCGAGAACTCCCCCGCCGCCGCGTACGGAGGATGGGGACGCAAATAACTGAGGTGGGCGAACCATCCGCTCTCCCGGGTGTCGAGCCAGTCCAGGAAGCGCGTCGTGAGAAAACCACTGAGCGAGAGCTCGGCGGGGCGATCGGGCTCGCCGCGCGCCGCCGCCTCCCAGCCGTAGGGCACGTCGTAGCCCTTCTCGCGCAGATGCTGGATCCAACCGGCCTGGCTCTCGGGCAAGTACAGACCGACGGAGAGTCCCGGCAACACGCCGTCGTAACTGTCGAGTCGAGGATCATCGTTGCCCTCGGCGTTCGCGGGATCGACGCCCTGATCGGTGTAGCCGAAGAGCGTCGGGTCGTATCCGCCTCGGCGCGCGACGTGCGCGATGTTGTCGAGTCCTTTCGGGAGCGGGGTCCCGTTGGCGACGACGCGATTGTTCATTTGATACGTGCCGGTGTAGATCGCCGCTCGCCCCGGCGAGCACGGCGCGGCCTGGGAGTAGTGGCGCGCGAGGCGAACGCCCTCGCGTGCGATGCGGTCCAGTGTCGGGGTCTGCACGAGCGGATGGCCCGCCGCGCCGTAGGAGTCGCCACGGAACTGATCCAAGGTTATGAAGAGGACGTTCACTTCGCGGCCTCGACGTAGCGGTGCATGTGCTTGGCCAGATCGTCGATGATCTCGAGCGCTTCGGGCACCATCGTCGGCAGGCGCAGGAATCCGTGGATCATTCCCTCGGCCTCGAGTAACTCCACGCGAACGCCGAAGTGTTCGAGCAAGCCGGCGTAGGCGACCGCCTCGTCTCGAAGGGGATCGCATTGGGCGACGACCACGATCGCCGAAGGGGCGCCCGTGAGGTCTTCGAACATGAGCGGCGTGACACGGGGGTCGCTGCGATCGGTCCACCCGTTGAGGTAGAGCCCGTAATCGTGGCGCAGATGATCGATATCGAGCGCGTGACCGACACCGTATTCGTGCACCGAGTCGGTGAACAGATCGGGCCCGAGCGTCGGGTAGATCACGACTTGCGCGGCGATTCTCAAGTCTTCGGCTCTCGTCAGCGCGCACGCGACCGTCATCAGTGTCGCGCCGGCGGAGTCGCCCATCACGATCAGTTGGACGTCCGGGTCATCGAACTCTGCCAAGTGCGCGAACACGTAACCGATACTGTCGACGGCGTCATCAATGCCGGCGGGGAACGGATGTTCCGGCGCCAATCGGTACTCGACCGAGAGGAATCGCATTCGGGTGTCCGAAGAGAGACGGCGACAGAGCGCGTCGTGCGTATCGAGGTCGCCCACGATGAACCCACCTCCGTGGAAGTAGACCACGAGCGCCTTGCTCTCGTCACCGAGCGGCACGTAGAGCCGGGCGCGAAGCGTCCGCCCGTCGAGAGCCAACTCGACTTCACGAATCGATTCCACCGCCTGCGGATCGCCGCGATTGGCGAGCGCGCTTTCGCGGTAGGCCGCGCGGCGCTCGTCGGCGCTCACGAGCGACGGATGGGGCTCGGGCTCGGCGCGCACGGCATTCACGTACGGCTCGAGCGAGGGGTGGACCATGGCAACCTCCTTCGCTAGAGACTACGACCCGGCTGATGACGCGTCACGTAACAATTAATCTTGGAGGTCGTCCCAGCAATGTTCGACCTCGTCGATTGCGGTTCTCCATCCGCGCTTGGCCTCTCGGCGGGCTTCCTTATGGAACGCTCGTATCTCCCGGAGCGGCACTTTCCAGTTCGGCTCCGCGACGGTCAATGACTTCAGCCACGCATCGGCGACTGCTTGGTCGTGCACGACGCCGAGCTTCGTCTGAGTCTTCTCGGCCGCTCGAGCCAATTTGACGGCTGGCTTTCCGCCCACCAATCCCAGCACCTCACACGCGCACTGCAATCGCTTCAATTCGATGCGAACCTTGTGCAAGTGCTCGTTGGACGAATCCGCTCGAGCCACTTTCGCGGCTCGCCGAACGTCGCGCCAGGCATTCTTTAGTTGTGATTTGAGCACTTCGGACGCCGGTCCCTTGGCCTCGGCGTCGAAGACAACTGATGAGCCAATGGTGGCAATATCGTCGACGAGGAGCGCGTAGCGCTTGGTCGTTCGCTCCAAGGCGCCACGCTCGCGGGCCTCTTCGATGCGCTGGTCAAGTCGTTTCAGGACCTGTGGTTGCACGGGTTCATCCTCGATCAACCACAAGGAGTTCACGATGCCGGTACGAAGTACGTCGAGGTCACGAATCTCCCCGAGCACCCCGGCGTACCACGACAGTTCGACGAGTATCGGATCTGACCATTCAGCGTCGAACAATCCCGAGAAGGTTCGAAGTACCGACCGCAGGCGCCGCACGCTGACGCGCGCTTGATGAACCTGACCAACGACGGTGTCTCTTCGACGAGCCTCTCGCCGCGGCACCTGGAAGACACTCTCGCCGCGTGCGGCTTCGAGTAATTTGCCGGACTGCTCAGTCGTCAAATCGTTGAGCAGAAAATTGCGCGCGAACTGGTCGAGTACGTCAGCGATGACGAGGTCGGCCGTCGCGGTGGAGTCCTCTACCACGTCGCCTCCTCCATGATTGAGGTGGCGCAGTTCACGCGTAAAGGTCTGGTAACTCGGTTCGTCAGGGGCCTTTCACGACGGTCATCAACTCGATGGGTGGAGATTCAAGTCTACGGCGCGGCACGCGGCGCCGTTTCTCACAAGGGCGCCGCGGGTGATCACATTCTTCGCAGGACCACGGCCCTGCGCCCCTAGTGCACGACGGCCAGTGCCTGGAAACAGACATCCCGGCCGATTCGGCCGGGATGTCTGAACCTTCTGGAGCGGACGACCGGGCTCGAACCGGCGACCTCGACCTTGGCAAGGTCGCGCTCTACCAACTGAGCTACGTCCGCGTGGTCACCAATAGTAGCCGAGGCGCCGATCAAAATCGACTTCGGCTCATTAAACGGCGGTGTCGATCAACCTTGAGGCCTCTTCCTTCAAATAGTCACGGAGGGTCGCGAGATCAGGCATCGTCTGAGCGCACGCGAGCATCCCGAACTCCAGGTTCTGCTCGAAACCGAGAACCGTGACGTTCAATGAGAACGGGCCGAGCAACGGTCCGACCGGTGCCGCGGACACGACGCGGTGACCACTCAACCAGAGCGGGATTGGCGGGCCCGGCACCGAGGACAACATCAAATTGGCCATCGGCGGCAACCGGTCGAACAGTCCGAACGCGTCGAACATCTTGCCCCCGAGCGACAACGCGGTGGGACCGAGAACGCGCGGTATCTCCTGGAACATCTTCGCGCTGTTATGGCGCTGCACGCCGACGGTCTTCGCGGAGTCCTGGGCAATCGCCCGCAATCGTTCGACTGGGTCGTCGATGTCGGTGTGCAGCGCCACCAACATGCCCGAGATCTGATTGCCCATCGCCGCGGCGTCACCGTCACCTCGTACGTTGATCGGCACGAAGGCGATCAGGTCACGAGGTATCTCTTCGCCACGGGCGGCCAGGAGTCGTCGCAATGCACCGCTCACCGTCGCCACAACGAAATCAGTGACCGAGGCCCCGTGATACTTCGCGGCGCGCTTCGCGTCGGCGAGGGGAATGCGCATACGGTGATACACCTTCTCCACCCCGGCGCGCCCGTTGAACGACGTACGGCGCGCTTCGAAGATCGAGGGCTGGTTGGGCGTCGTTCGCTTTCGACCCCGCGACAGCGCCACGCGCACGACCGTGCGTACGACGTCGAACACTCGGGTCAGCCACGACGTCACGACGCTCACGGCGAGCGCCGGCTCGGCGCGCAATCGACGAAGACCTTCGAGCACGAACGACATCGAATTCGACGCGACCGGTTCGCTTGACGCGTCGTCCACTTTGGGGGCCGGTGCGCGTACCTCGGGCGAAATGTCGAAGAGACTGGCGAAGGTTTCGGCCCCGGACACGCCATCGGCCAACGCGTGATGCACCTTGAGCGCCGCGGCGACCCGCCCGTCCTCGAGACCCTCGACGATCACGAGCTGCCACAGTGGCCGCGTACGCACCAGTGGTCGCGAGAGAAACTCCGAGATCAGCACGTCGAACTGGTCGGCCGTACCGGGCGACGGCAACGCGACGCGCGAGATGTGTCGATCAAGGTCGAAGTGAACGTCCGGCACGAGGGACGGCCACGTGAGGTCGAAGGGGGCTCGAATGATCCGCTGGGTCAGCACCGGTATCTCGTGCAGTCGATCGGCGACGTTCTTGCGGATGAATTCAAAACGCTCGGTGGGATCGGCGACGTCGCCGAAGTCGAGTTCAATCACCGCACCGATGTTCATGGCCGACCCCGGTACCTCCAGCAGGAGGAACGCACTGTCCAGTGGATCCAAGTAGCGGGTCAACGTCCGCTGCTTCCGAAACCACCCTCGCCACGCTTGGCCGGCGGGAGCTCCTCGACCGGGGTGAACGAGGCGAGCGGCACAGGTAAGACGACCAATTGAGCGATCCGGTCACCCTTTTTCACCTCGTAATCGTGGGTCGGATCGAGATTCACCAGGGCGACCATCACTTCGCCGCGGTACCCGGCGTCGATCAAACCGGGCGCGTTGATGCACGTGACGCCGTGCTTGGCGGCCAGGCCGCTGCGCGGTAAGACGAATCCCCCGTGGCCCTCGGGAATCGCGACGGACAGCCCCGTCGAGACCATGGCGCGGCCCCCGCCCGCTTTGATGACGCGGGTCTCAACGGCGACCAGATCGCATCCCGCGTCGCCCTCGTGGGCGTACACGGGCAAGGTGGCGTCGGGTCGCAGGACCCGAACGGGGATTTCCATAGGGCGAAGGATATCGCCGGGCGATACGAGCATTGGCTGACGGTTATGTAGTCTCGCACTGTGCTCGTGTGGATGGATCTGGAAATGACGGGGCTCGAACCGCAACGTCACGTCATCATTGAGATCGCGACCCTCATCACCGACGACGACCTCAACGTGATCGCCGAGGGCCCGGACCTCGTCATTCACGCCAGTCCCGAACAGATGGGCGAGATGGGTGATTTCGTCACCGAGATGCACACCAAGTCCGGACTGATCGACGCGGTCAACCAGTCCACGGTGACCACCGAAGAGGCCGAGAACCAGACGTTGGCCTTCTTCAAAGAGCACATCGCCGAAGCCCGCACGATTCCACTCTGTGGCAATTCGATCGGTACCGATCGCCGGTTCCTTCAGGAGTACATGCCGACGCTGGAGGAGTTTCTCCACTACCGCAACGTGGACGTCTCGACGCTGAAGGAGCTGACGCGCCGCTGGTACCCCGAAGTCCTGGAGGCGCTACCCGAGAAGGCGACCGCGCACCGCGCCCTGGACGACATTCGCGAGTCGATCGAGGAACTGCAGCACTACCGCGACACCCTGTTCGTCAAGGGGCCGGTGAACCCTCCCACGCTCGATGAGTGACGCCGTTGTTTCACTGGCGGACGCCACGGCGCAAATGACCGCGGCGGGCTCGATGTTCGAAACCGAGCGCACGTCGGTCAACGGCATCGAAATGACGGTGTGGAAGCACGCCCCGGCGACGCTGCGCCAAATTCTGGACCTCTCACTCGCGCACGCGTCGCGCGACTTCCTCGTCTACGAAGGACAGCGCTTCACGTTCGACGAGCACTACCGAGCCGCCTCAACGCTGGCCGGACGACTCATCGCCGGTGGCGTCGCCAAGGGCGACCGCGTCGCCATCGCGTCGCGCAACCTTCCCCAGTGGGTTATCGCCTTCTGGGGAATCGTGCTCACCGGGGCGGTCGTCGTACCGATCAACGCGTGGTGGACGCCCGAAGAGTTGCAGTACGGACTGAGCGACTCGGGCACGTCGGTGCTCTTCGTGGACGAGGAGCGACTCGAGCGTGTCCGCAGCAGTCTCGATCAGCTCCCGGCGCTGTCCACCATCGTGGTCATCAGTGAGGACCCGAGCCGACCGGCTCGACTGGGCGCGGCGCACGCACGAGTTCGCACGATCGATTTCAACGAATACCTCGGCGACATCAGCCCGAGCGCGGCGCCACCGGACGTTGAGCTCTCGAGTGACGACGACGCCACGATGTTCTACACCTCGGGCACGACCGGCCATCCCAAGGGCGCGGTCGGCACGCATCGAAACGCCATCACGAATCTGATGAATCTTTTCTTCGTGGGGTCGCGCGCCACCATGCGCTTCGGCGCTGGCAACTTCGATGAATCGGGTGAGAGCATTCCCAACGCCGCCCTCTTGAGCGTGCCGCTCTTTCACGCCACGGGTTGTCTCGCGACGATGATCACGGCCACGGCCTCCGGCGGCAAACTCGTCATGATGCACCACTTCGACGCCGGCCAAGCGCTCGCGTTGATTGAGTCCGAGCGTCTCACGATGTTCGGTGGCGTGCCGACGATCGCGATGCAGATACTCGATCACCGCGATTTCGCCAAGTTCGACACCTCGAGCGTGAAATCGGTCTCCTACGGCGGCGCGCCCGCTCCCCCCGAACTGGTGCGACGAATCCAAGCGGCCTTCCCTGGGGGCCAACCTGGCAACGGGTACGGACTCACTGAGACCTCGGCCGCGGTCTGTTTGAACAGCGGCGCCGACTACCTCGCCAAACCCGACAGCTGCGGCCCGGCGATGCCGGTCGTGGAATTGGCGATCGTTCCCGAGGACTTCGACGGCGACGAACCCTCCGCCGATCTGCCCAGGGGTCCCGGCGTGGTCGGCGAACTATGGATCAAGGGTCCCAACGTCGTACGCGGCTACTGGAACAAGCCCGAGGCGACCGCCAAGGCGTTCACGAAGGGATGGCTGCGCAGTGGCGACATCGCGAGGATCGACGAGGAAGGATTCGTATTCATCGTCGACCGCGCCAAGGACATGATCATCCGCGGTGGCGAGAACGTCTACTCGGTCATCGTCGAGGCGGCCATCTTCGAACACCCCGACGTCGCGGACTGTGCCGTCGTCGGACTCCCCCACACGACGATGGGTGAAGAGGTCGCGGCCGTCATCGTCCTGCGGCCGGGACACGTGCTCGAGGCCGAAGAGATCAATCGCCACGTGGCCCGTCACCTGGCGCGCTTCGAAATGCCGACCCGGATCTTCTTTCGGGCCGAGCCACTCCCGCGCAATCCGCAGGGCAAAGTGCTCAAGCGCGAACTTCGGGCCTCGCTCGTCGAAGAGATCGAGCGTTCGGCCTAGTCGCGAAGTGCGTCGAGCGCGTCGAAGGTCTCGTCGTCGAGCGTGACAGCGGCGGCGGCGCAGTTCTCCTCCACGTGGGCCACCTTGGAGGTCCCGGGAATCGGCAGCAGGACCGGGGAACGGCGCAGCAACCACGCGAGCGAGAGTTGTCCGACGGTGATGCCGTTCTTGTTCGCCAGCGCGTCGAGCGGACCCCCACTACGTGCGAGACTGCCTGCCGCCACGGGGAACCAGGGGATGAATCCGATGCCCTCGCCCGCGCAGTACTCCAACACCGCTTCGCTCTGTCGATTCGTCACGTTGTAGAGGTTCTGTACCGTCGAGATCGGGACGACCTTCCTCGCGGCGACGATCTGCTCGACGCTCACTTCAGAGAGCCCGACGGCCTGCACCTTGCCCTCGTCGAGCAAATCACGGAGCAGTCCGAATTGATCCTCGGGCGCGACAGAAGGATCAATGCGGTGCAATTGGAAGAGGTCGATCGACTCCTGGCCCAGGCGACGAAGCGACATCTCGCACTCCTGACGTAGGTAGTCGGGGCGACCGCACTCGCGCCACGCGTCGGGACCGATTCGCAAGAATCCGGCCTTGGTCGCGATCTTGACCTCGCCGTAGGGGTGGAGCGCCTCGCGGATCAACTCTTCTGAGACGTACGGTCCGTACGAGTCGGCGGTGTCGATCAGGTTGACTCCGAGCTCGACGGCGCGCTTCAGGACCGCGCGACATTCGTCGGGGTCCTGGGGCGGCCCCCAGATACCCTCGCCCGTGATGCGCATCGCGCCGAAGCCCAGTCGATTCACCGTTTGGTTGGCGTACGTGAACGTGGTCGGTTCAGTCATAGAACTCCTTCTCGAACTCTCACCTTAAAGTGAAAAGGCAACAAGCGGCCACCCGAAAGGGTGACCGCTTCTCGACTGTGTTGCGACTATTTGTTGGGCTGCGGGGTGTAGCGCAGGTAGTCCTTTACCTTGCGAAAACCCTTGGGGAATTTCTCCTTGGCGTCCTCGTCGCTTACGGCCGGTGCGATGATGACGTCATCGCCGTCCTGCCAGTCGACGGGCGTCGAGACCGGAAACTTGGCCGAGAGCTGCAGCGAGTCGAGCACGCGAAGAATCTCGTCGACGTTACGTCCGACCGAGGCCGGGTAGGTCAGCGTGAGCTTCACCTTCTTGTTCGGGTCGACGATGAAGACGCTTCGGACGGTCAACGTGTCGTTCGCGTTCGGGTGAATCATGTCGTAGAGGTCCGCGACCTTGCGATCGGCGTCGCCGATGATCGGAAAGTTGAGCTCCGCGCCCTGGGTCTCACTGATGTCACTCTTCCAGCGCAGGTGGGAGTCGACGTCGTCCACCGACACGGCGATCAATTTGGTATTGCGCTTGTCGAACTCGGGGCGGCGCGCGGAAAAGGCGCCTAGTTCGGTGGTGCACACCGGGGTGAAGTCCTTGGGGTGCGAGAAGAGGATGCCCCAACCGTCGCCCAGATAGTCGTAAAAGTTGATGGTGCCGTCGGTGGTCTCCGCCGTGAAGTCAGGGGCCTCGTCGCCGAGTCGAATCGCCATGCTTTGCTCCTTGAACGTGATGTCAGTCCCTTGACTGAACGAGCCAACCCTAGTGGGAAACATAGAATTCTTGCCAATACCCATCGGATTTGTAGAGAAGTGGAAACCCTTCGATCACGAAGGCTGTGAAACTGGTGTGATGGACGCACAAAGCCCGCCGGTCGTCGCGGCCTTCGATCTCGACGGCACGCTCACCGAGGGCGGCAGTGTCTTTCCCTGGCTCAAGTCGATCGCCGGACGCGGACGCACCTGGCGCGCGAGCTTGTCCCTCGCGATACCCCTGACGATCGGCGCCATTCGCTCGAGTCGGTGGGCCGATAACGCGAAGGAGCGACTCTTCTTGAAGCTCCTCGCCGGTCTCAACGAACAGAACGTCAAGGCCGAATCGCGTACCTTCGCGCTCGAACACCTCGAACGTGAAGGTCGGGCTTTGATGCTGTCGCGCCTCGCGTGGCACCGAACCCAGGGCCACGACATCGTGATCGTCTCGGCGTCACCGCAGCTCTACGTTGACGTCATGACCGAACAACTCGGAGCGAACGTCGGTCTGGGCACCCGTCTCGCGGTCGATCCGCGAGACCGACTGACGGGCGGGTACCTCGGCAAGAACTGTCGTGGGAGCGAGAAGCTGCGTCGACTCGACGAATGGATCGCCAGTCGCCACTACCCGACGTCCCCGATCATCTACGCCTACGGCAACTCACGGGGCGACCGGCGGATGTTGAGCGGCGCGACGCATCCCTTCAACGTCGGTCGGCTCGGCCCGTTCGGCTCGCTTCGCCGTTTCCCGCGACTCAAGTCCGCGGAACAGTAACTACTGCTGACGGATCGCCGCACCAAGTTCGACGAGGCCGCCTTCGCGTCCGTCGTAGGTCACCTGAATCGACGCCGCCTGTTCGCGCCACGCGATGACGGTATTGCCCCGAGGATCGACGACGCCGATGTTCACGTCGTAGATGCCGTCGAGGAGCGGAATCTGCGCGAGGTCGATGCCCACGCGGTTCTTTCCGGGCGTCAGGTTCACCGGTGAGCCCTTGGCGTCGCTGCGACTGATCAGCAGACCTTTGCGAGTGAAGATCTCCATGACGAAGTTCCCGCTGTAGGCGCTCTGGGACGTGATATCGACATCGAAGTGCATGCCGGCGCCGCTTCGGACGTCGAAGGAACCCGACGGCGTGGTGATCGAGTCAATGCTGATCGACGCGAGCAAGCCACTGCGATCATGCTCGACGGCACTGTCCATGAGGTGTTCACGGAAGATTCGAAGTGACTCGTGCGTGGGACCGTCGGCGATCATGTGTCCCCCGTCGAGCACGATCGCGCGATCGCAGATCGCGCGAACCTGGTCGGCGTTGTGGGTGACGAACAAGATCGATCGGCCCTCGTCTTGAAAGGTGCGGATTCGATCGATGCACTTGGCTTGGAAGCGCTCGTCCCCGACGGCAAGCACCTCGTCGACGACGAGGATGTCGGGATCGACGTTCACGGCGACCGCGAAGGCCAGTCGGACGTACATGCCGCTGGAGTAAAACTTCACCTGGGTGTCGATGAAGTTCTCGATCTCACTGAAGTCGACCACGTCGTCGAAGATGCCCTCCACCATTTTCTTGGAGAAACCAAGCATCGCGCCGTAGAGAAAAATGTTGTCGCGACCGGAGAGTTCGGGCTGAAATCCGGCTCCGAGTTCGAGGAGCGCGGCGAGGCTGCCCCGGAGGTGAATCTGACCCGAGGTGGGTTGCAAGACTCCGCAGATGCATTTCAGCAGGGTCGACTTGCCGGAACCGTTATGACCGACCAGACCGACGGTTTCGTTCGTGTCCACGCTGAAGCTGATGTCTTTGAGCGCGTTGAACGTTTCGACCGTTCCCGAGCGCGGATGGAGCATGCGCTCCTTCAGGGACTGGTGGCGCTCGTGATGGATCTTGAACGTCTTGGAGATCCCTTCGACCTTGATGACGGTGGTCATTACAATTCCGACTCGAAATTCCCCTGGAGGCGCCCGAAGAGCACTTCGGCCCCGAGGAACACGATGACCATTATGCCGAGCAGGGCCAGGTCCAGATAGAAGTACGTCGACATCGGCCACGACGGCAAGATCTGCAAAGTCAATGGGACGGCGTGTCCGTGAACGACGACAGTCTGGGTGGTCGACGGCGCGGTGGTCGCCACGTAGAAGGCCCGTTGGAACGTCAACATGATGAGCGTGATCGGGTTCAAGAAGTAGAGCCAGGCCACGCCCCAGACGTGCAACTTGGGCGCGATGGAGTGTTCGTAGGAGTAGACGACCGGTGAGAGGAAAAACCACAGCTGGAGGATGATCAGGATGAAATGCTCCATGTCGCGCATGTAGACCGTGATCGCCGACATGAGGATCGCGAGAGCCGCGGTGAAGAGATATAACCCGAGGAACGCGATCGGCAGTAACCAGAAGTAGGCGTAGTCCGGAGAGTGCTGGACGAGCAGGAGGTACGCACCAAACACCCCGAGCTGGATGAAGAAGTAGAAGGTGGCGGCACCCACATTTGCGAGCGCCAGGATCTCGCGAGGAAATGAGACTTTCTTAACCAAACCGGAACGCACGACGATCACGCCGGTCGCCGTCGAGAGCGACGTGTTGAACATGTTCCACACGATCATGCCCGCGAACAGATAGACCACGAAATTCGGAATGCCGTTCTTCAAAACTTCACCGAAGACCAGCCAGTAGATCGCCAAGAACAGAGAAGGCGTCAGCATTGACCACACGATGCCCAACGCCGAGTTCTTGTACTTGATCCTGATGTCCGACCTGATCAGGCTGAACAGTAACTCGCGACGATTCCAGAGATTGCGGAGCCGAGTGATCAGACTGTCACGGGCACTAACGACGCGAAAGGCGTCGTTCTCCAGCGAGCGTCGAGCGACTCTCGTCGTCGAGCCATCGCTCACTAGGCGCCTTGACGAACGGCCGAATGTTCAATGACTGCATCAATGAAGCCGTACTCCAATGCCTCTTGTGCGGTGAACCAGCGGTTGCGATCGGAGTCCGCTTCGATCTGTGCGAGCGACTTGCCGGTGTGAAAGGCGATGCGCTCGGCCAACTGCTTTTTCATGAACCCGATCTGCTCGGCCTGGATCGCGATGTCCGACGCCTGACCTTGCATGCCGCCCATCAATGGCTGGTGCATCAGGATTCGACTGCTCGGCAACGAGAAGCGCTTGCCCGGCGCCCCGGCGCACAGCAGGAACTGCCCCATTGACGCCGCCATGCCGATACAGATCGTGCGTATGTCGGCGTTGACGTACTGCATGGTGTCGTAAATGGCCAGTCCATCAGTGATTACGCCGCCCGGCGAGTTGATGTAGAGACTGATGTCGCGCTCGCTGTCTTCGGCGTCGAGCAAGAGGAGTTCGGCGCAAATCCTGTTCGCGGAGTCGTCGTTCACTTCGGAACCGAGGAAGACAATTCGCTCGCGCAGTAGTCGCTGGTTGAGGTCATTGGCGCCGAATCCGTCGAATCTGTTGGAAATATTCATTGCACCAATCTAACGTGCGAGGCTCCAATCACCTCGATGTGCGCCGTAGACTGTTGGCTCTTGCGGGCGTGGCGGAATTGGCAGACGCGCTGGTTTTAGGTACCAGTTCTTCGGAGTGTGGGTTCGAGTCCCTCCGCCCGCACTCAACGTCGCAATCAAAATGCGATCGAAGTCTTCAATCCCTGCTAAGGTGGAATGACTGTTTCGCCGCACATCGCGGTGGAGACCGATTCGACTGTAAAACCTCGAGTTGGGCTCATCTCAACTTGTAGGAGTTATATGTCTATGTCTTTTGCCGCGCTCGGCGTGCCGTCCAATTTGGTCGAACACTTGAAACAACGCGGTATCACCGAAGCCTTCCCCATCCAAGAGGCCGCACTGCCTGACGCCCTCGCCGGGCGCGACGTCGTCGGCAAGGCCGTCACCGGCTCGGGTAAGACCCTGGCCTTCGGCCTTCCCTTGATGGCGCGCCTCACCAAGGCCCGCCCGCGCAAGCCCGTGGCCCTCGTGCTCGTACCAACTCGCGAACTCGCCGCGCAGGTCCAAAAAGAGCTGGCTCAGTTGACCGACGACCGCGGTCGCCGCGTCATCTGCATCTACGGCGGCACCTCGTACAACGTCGCGCGCAAGGCGCTCAACTTCGGCGTGGACGTCGTCGTGGCGTGCCCCGGCCGTCTCGAGGACATGCTCGAACAGGGCGCGCTCGATCTCTCGGCCGTGACGACGGTGGTCGTTGACGAAGCCGACCGAATGGCCGACATGGGTTTCTTACCGTGCGTGCGTCGAATCGTCGGCGCCACTCCCCGTGATCGTCACGTGATGTTGTTCTCAGCCACGATGGGTCCCGACGTCAAGTCACTCGTCAAGGAGTTCACGCACGACGCCGCGATTCACGACGTCGTGGGCGACGAAGCGCCCAGCGACGTCGACCACTACTTCTGGCGAGTGGCGCGCGAACAGCGCCCCCAGATCACGGCCGACATCGTCGAAGAGTACGAACGAGCGCTCGTGTTCACTCGCACCAAGCACGGCGCTGACCGGCTGGCCCGCCAGCTCGAAGAGCGCGGCATCTCAGCCGTTCCCCTGCACGGTGACCGTACGCAGGCCCAGCGCGAGCGAGCGCTGCGCAGTGTGAAGAACGGTCAGATTCAAGTGTTGGTCGCGACTGACGTCGCCGCGCGAGGGATCCACATCGAACTGCTCCCCGTGGTCATCCATTACGACCCGCCGGCGCAGGCGACCGACTACTTGCACCGCTCGGGTCGCACCGGTCGAGCCGGCGCCACCGGCGCCGTTATCTCCCTCGTGGGAGAAGACGTCATCGGTCAGGTGAAGCGCCTGCAGAAGGCCCTCGGTCTCGAGACGTCCATCGAACGACGCGAAGACGCCCAGCCCATCCGACTCGGCGCCGTTGACGACGCCGTGGCCGCGGAGCGTTTGGACGACCGCGGCGGCAAGGGCCGCTCGGAGCGTTCGACGCCTCGCGAGCGTGAACACGGTCCGCGTGGATTCGAGCGCGGTGCGCGCAGTGATCGAAGTTTCTCCGACCGAGCTCCACGTCCCGAGCGAAACACGTCGCACGCGCGCCCCGAGCGCAACTTTTCCGATCGTCCGGAACGCGCGCCGCGTGTCGAGCGATCATTCACCGACCGAGCTCCCCGTCCCGAGCGAAGCGATCGAGCCCCTCGTGTCGAGCGCGTCTTCACCGACCGTGCACCCCGTACCGATCGAAACGATCGAGCCCCTCGTGTCGAGCGCGTCTTCACCGACCGTGCACCCCGTACCGATCGCTCGAGCGTGCGCGACGCGCACTTCACCAAAGGCGCCAACCCCGCCCGAGGCAGCGAAGCGGTCGTGAGTTTCTTCAACGACGCGAAGGGCTTCGGCTTCGCTAGCGACGACAAGGGTGACGACCTGTTCATTCACTTCTCGAGCATCGTGGGCGACGGCTTCAAGTCACTCGCCCAAGGTCAGAAGATCACCTTCGAAGAGGCCAGTGGTCCCAAGGGCCGCGAGGCTCGCAACGTTCGCGTCGTCGGCGGTGGCCGCGAGCGCCGTCGATAGGATCAATCACCATGTCTGAAAAGCCACTGGTCGATCCACACCTCGGACCGGCCCCTGACGATCTCCTCGTTGAGGACCTCATCGTGGGCACCGGCGAGGAGGCCACCGTGGGCCGCAGTGCCGTGGTTCACTACGTGGGTGTCGGCGTCTCGAGCGGCGAAGAATTCGACGCGTCCTGGAACCGTGGCGACACGTTCGTGTTCCCCCTCGGGGCCGGTCACGTCATCAAGGGTTGGGACCAAGGCGTCGTCGGTATGAAGGTTGGCGGACGACGCCGACTCGTGATCCCGGCGCACTTGGGCTACGGCGATCAGGGCGCCGGCGGTGTCATCGCGCCCGGTGAGACGTTGATCTTCGTCGTCGACTTGATCGAGCTGCGTTAGTCGAACGGACTGGGTGACGAGTCAATCGCCACCATCCGCTGGTAGTCGCCGTAGCGTTCGCAACAGATTTCGGCGACTAGTCGAAGTCGATCGTTGGGGTCACTCAGGCTGAGCACCTTGAACTGATCCAGCGTCGACATGGGCGTCAACGAACACAGCTGCCAACTTCGAATCCACGGGTCCGGGTCCATTTCACAGTTGGACTGCAGGCATTCGTCGGCGAAGAGCTCGCTCTGGAGCGCACGTATCGCGCGCACCGCTGACTCGGTTGACTTCAACAGTGCGGCCATCACGCTGTCCTCGTCACAGCAGCGCTCCTTGACCAACGCCCGGGGATACGGATCGTCCTCGAGCCAGTTCGCCACTTCGAAGCATTCGACACCTTCGGCCATGACCACGGTCTGTCCGTTGGGCAGCACCTGCGCGCCGAGGATCTGCATCAGGGTGCCCACCGACGTACGTTCATCGAAACCGCCGACGTCGGAACCACGCGCGATCAAACAGGTGCCGAAGCGCTGCTGGGTTTCAATGTCGCTGAGCATTTGGTGATAGCGAGGTTCGAAGACGCACAGGCCGACGATCTGATGCGGGAAGATGACCATGCCCAAAGGAAACATGGGCAGCACTTGGTCATTCACGCCTCCACCCTAAGGTGAAATCTTCGTGAACAGACTTATCTTCGGGCGAGTTCTGCGCACAACGCGCGCAGTGCGCGACCGCGATGCGAGAGGTCGTTCTTCTCCTGCGGCGACAGCTGCGCCAGCGTCCATCCCCCGGCTTCATCGGCTACGAAGATCGGGTCGTATCCAAATCCCTGATCACCGAGGCGCGCGTTCGTGATCACGCCGCGCAGTTCGCCCTCGACACAGAATGACGTTCCGTCGGGGTACGCGACCGCGATAACGGTGACGAAGCGCGCCGTTCGCGGCGTAGGCACGCCATCAAGTTCGTTCAACAATTTGGTCACGTTGTCCTCGTAGCTCGCCGACTCGCCCGCGAAGCGCGCGCTGTGCACCCCGGGCCGTCCGTTCAAGGCATCGACGAAGAGCCCGGTGTCGTCGGCGATCGCGGCGCGACCGGTCGCCTCGACCAGCGCGCGCGCCTTCAACAACGCGTTCTCCTCTAAGGTGTCGCCGGTCTCTTCGACGTCGGCGACGTCTTGGGGCCGGTCCAATAAATCGACGCCGAGTGGCAACAAGACGGCGCGCATCTCTTCGGCCTTATGGGGATTCGCCGTCGCGAGGACGAAGGTCGTCACGGACGAGGCGGCGGTGGACTCGACAGCACCCGACGCTGGGCCTCGTGAATGGACGCGATTCCGGTCGCGGCGAGGTCTAACAGCTCGTCGAGCTCCTCGCGGGTGAAGGCCGCCTGTTCGGCCGTGCCCTGGACCTCCACGAAGCGCCCGGTGCCGGTCATGACGACGTTCATGTCGGTGTCGGCCCGCGAGTCCTCCTCGTAGGGCAGATCCAGCAGCGGCACACCGTCCACGATGCCGACCGAAATGGCCGCCACCGAGTCGCTCAACGCGTGTTCCTTCAACGTTCCTTTTTGGACGAGGCGAGTGATCGCGTCGTGCAGTGCCACGTATCCCCCACAAATCGAAGCCGTGCGCGTGCCCCCATCGGCCTGCAGAACGTCGCAGTCGACGGTGATCTGCACGTCCGCGAGCAGTTCGAGACGGGTGACCGTGCGCAGCGATCGACCGATCAGTCGCTGAATCTCCTGGGTGCGACCGGACTGCTTGCCTCGAGCGGCCTCGCGACTGGCGCGCTCGGGCGTCGAGCCGGGCAGCATTGAATATTCGGCGGTGACCCAACCTTTGCCGGTGCCGCGCAGCCAACGCGGGACGTCCTCTTCGACCGAGGCCGTGCACAACACGACCGTTCGACCAAAGCTCACGAGAACTGATCCGGCCGCCATCGCGGTGAAGTCACGCTCGAAACTCAGTGGCCGAGCCTGTTCGGGACTGCGCCCGTCTTTGCGCGTTGTGGACATGGAACTCCTCACGATAATTGGTGCGACCCAACGGTAGTTGAGGTTGTTCGTCCCGAGGTTTTTAGAAGTAGATAATCGATTTCGCGCGCTCGACGACGTCATCGATGTTGTCGCTCCACGCACCGGTCGAGAGATACTTCCATCCGTCGTCGGCCACGATAGTGACGATCGTGGCGACGTCGTCATCGCCAATGGTGTTGGCGCACTTGACCGCTCCGGCCATGATCGCGCCCGAGGAGAGACCGACGAAGAGACCGACCTCGGTGAATCGTCGGGTCCATTCGATCGACTCCTTCGGTCGAACCACCACCCTGCGATCGAGCAGTTCCGCGCCGTGGTTATCGGTGAAGATCGGTGGGATGTACCCGTCGTCGAGGTTGCGCAGTCCGTCAACCATCTCGCCGGACGGTGGCTCGACGGCCCAGATCTGCACCTCGGGTCGGTGCTCGCGAAGATATCGTCCCACGCCCATCAACGTGCCCGAGGTGCCGAGACCGGCGACGAAGTGGGTGATCTCGGGCACGTCGGCCAGGATCTCGGGTCCGGTGTGCCGGTAGTGCGCTTCGGGGTTGGCGGGGTTGGCGTACTGGTAGAGGAACGTCCAGTCGGGATTGTCGGCGCTGAGCGATTGGGCGAGACGCACGGCGCCGTTCGATCCCTCGGCGCCCGGCGAATCGATGATCTCGGCTCCCCAGGCGAGCAACAACTGGCGACGTTCCGGTGACACGTTCGACGGCAGTACGACCTTGAGGTGGTAGCCGCGCAGTCGACAGACCATGGCGAGCGCGATCCCGGTGTTGCCCGAAGACGGCTCGATCAGGATCTGGTCCGGTTTGCCCGGGATCAATACCCCGTCGCGCTCGGCGGCGTCAACCAGGGAGAGGGCCACCCGGTCCTTCACCGAGCCAGCGGGATTGCGGCCCTCAAGTTTGGCGAGAATCGTGACGTTCGGTTTCGGCGACAGCGCGCTGACGTCGACAACCGGTGTTTGACCAATGAGATCGAGCACCGACGCAACGCGCGTCACTACAACGAGCCTCCGGCGACGGCGGGCAACAGGGTGATCTCGTCACCGTTGGTGACGGGCGCATCGACACCGCCCAAATAGCGCACGTCATCGTCGTTCACGTAGACGTTCAAGAAACGGTGCAGGGTGCCGTCGCTGTTGAGCAACTGGCCCTTCACGTCCGGGTGATCTGCGGTCAAGTGATCGAGGACTTCGCCGACCGTTGACCCTTCGACCGTGACCGAAGTGTCGCCACCCATGGCCGGTCGCAGAACTGTGGGAATTCGAACTAATGCCGTCATCTCATCTCTTCCGGTTTGGTTGATTCCTGACTAACCAAGTCGACATTACTAGCCGGGTGCCACGCCGTGACGCGCGGGGCCTTCAGGGGGCCCGATTTTCGGTCCCAGCGGGCTGGATGGAAATCTGCTCCTCGTCGACCACGCCCTCAGTCACGTGAAAACTTCGAATAACGCTCGGCACGTCGCGCAGTGAGACTAGGACGTAGTGCCACGTCGGGTCGGGCGCCTGGGCCACGTCGGTCGGGCTCGGATAGGCCTCGGAATGCGTGTGCGAATGAAAGACGCCGATGACCGAGAGCCCCATTTCCTCACTTCTTCGGTAGGCCCGCAGCAACACGCGACTGTCGATTTCGTAGAGCTTCGCCGATTCGGCGACGTTGGGGCTCGGGAGTACTTCGCTCACCATCCCCTCGAGCGTGCCGAGCAGCAGACCGCAGCCCTCGTTGGGAAGGGCACGAATGCAGGTGGCCACGATGTTGTCTCGCTGGACCGAAGTGAGAGTCAACACACGTGTACCCTACCCACCTCACCCGGGCACTCCGAACCCGTGTCACTACGCTTGAGAGATGGCCCGAGCCAAGCAGATTCAAGAAAAGCGCGCCCAGAAGAGGGTCGACGCGAACGCCGGCGACCGAGTGGTCGCCACGAATCGCCGTGCCCGCTACGACTACGAGATCATCGAGACCCTCGAATGCGGCATCATGCTCAGCGGGTCCGAGGTGAAGTCACTTAGAGAGGGCAAGGCCCAAATCGCCGAAAGCTACGCCCGCTTCGACGACACGGAACTGTGGCTGTACCAGATGCACGTTCCCCCGTGGGTCTACGCCACCGGCTTCGGCAGCCACGATCCCGACCGTCGTCGCAAGCTCTTAGCGCACCGGCACGAGCTCGATCAGTGGCAGCACGAGACACGCACCGAGCCCCTCACGATGGTGCCGCTCAAGTTGTACTTCAAGGACGGCAAAGCCAAGGTCGAGCTGGCGCTCGCGAAGGGCAAGAAGTCACAGGATCGTCGACAGGCCATCGCCAAGCGAGACGCCGATCGCGACATCGCTCGTGCGATCCGTCACACTGAGAAATACACCTAAAGCCCAATATCGACGGGGGCAGGTAGACTGTCTGTTCAGCCATATCGGTTGAGAAGGAGGGGGTGAATGGTCTCGACAATGGTCGTCGAGGTGAAAGAAGCGAGCCGTGGTCTCCGGAACCACGCTAAAGAGCCGGAAACAATAAATAAACGCCAAGCCTTCGCTTGCGCTTGCTGCTTAGGTAGCAACATCCGCCTAGACCCAGCCCTGCGGTTTAGATATCGGGTGTCATGAAGTGGGGCTTACCGTCAGAACTCGTTAGTGGTTCCGTCGGGACAATTCAGCTAACTACGGAACGTCATAGGTGCTGGCAGCAGTGACGATCCCGACAATCCCCTGTTAGCTGCGCTCGGAGAATGTTCACCAAGAAGCCGTTGGACCGGGGTTCGAATCCCCGCACCTCCACTCACTAGTGCGGCTTTAAGGCAGGTTAGGTGGTGCGCTTTTATAGAGGTCGCACTGAGCCTGTGCAAACCTCGGCCCGACACCGCGTGGATCCGGGCGTCTACTTTTCGTGCGTGACAAACTCCAGGATGATTTCGACGTCTACCTACTGACAAACAGTAGAAATGGTGGCTTCAATGATGTCCTTCGAAGAAGCACGAACAACGATGTTGCCGCGCGGCGGTGATGAGGTCGTCTCGCTAGTGGTTAGGTAGTAGGTCCCCGGGCCCACGGCAAACGCGTAGTAGCTCAGGCTCGTGCTGCTCCTCAAGGTTGTGGTCGCCACGACGCGACCGTTAGAGCGCACGTGGAGAGTGACCGTAAAGGGCCTCCGGAGTCCTAAAGATGGCCCGGCATCGCACTCAGAGACGCTTCCAGTGATGACGCTGACCTTGCCAAGCGACGAGCTTGACGCAGAGTCAATTCCCATTGGCAGGACAGCGAAAGTGACGGTTAGAGCCGCAGCGGCGACAGCCCAGCGACCGAAGCGCCGACCTGAACTCCGAATGCGCGATCGCCTCGAGTTGCCAACACCAGAAGATCTTCTCTCGTGAGTCATTAACACTCCTTCACTCAAGTGAGCAGCCACCTTTGGGGTCAACCCTCAGAGGGTGAAGCCAAACTTACGTGTTCGGCTTCAATGTCGGGTACGCACCAGGAAGCCCTATGGTTCACGCACCATTAACCTGCCCTAAAGCCGAACTAGCTCCACTCACTGTCCGTAATCCCAAACGGTGGACAAACGTGAATGAAGTATTGATTTCGGTGGCCCGCGTAAGTTCCGTCTCATTTGTGAGGAACCGGGACTCTCACGAGCCATCGACGTCTACCGCGCCTCGAAACTTCGTAGACCTGTCGAACCCTCGTCACTGGGCAATTCTGGGCCCTATTTGGCAGTTTTCTTGGTGGACGAGACGGTGAACGACGTCCCCCCTGGACTCAGCGCGCCTACTTGATCGAGGGGTTTAACATCGCTCTGTATGGCGAACGCCAGGGTCGGCCAAGTACTGATCGTGCCCGTGACCTTTGACTGGGTGGCGCGCGCCCTCGCAAAAGTGACCGGTGTCGTATGCGCCAATACCGCTGTCGTACAAAGGTTCTCGCAGATCTGGGGCGCCTCAACAATCCATTCGGCACTCGATTGAGCCGGAGTCGGGATCGGCTGAGCGACCGGAGTACTGGAATGCCAGCCGGCCGTCGCGTCGTCAACCATAAACACCCAATGTCCGTTCGCGAACGAGACCTCGGCCGACACTGAGTCGCCGGGCGCCACCGGGTCGCTCGACGTAGGGAGCGAAACCGACAGTCCTCCATTTTTCTCCGAGGCGTAGCCCCAGAGCTCATAGAAAGCGGAGTAGTAGGGCACGCCATCTTGGCAGACGTCGCTGGTACCAGCCTGCTCCACAGTCGCGTTCGTCTGTCCGTCGATGCCCACCCAAGTTGTCTCCCAGGATGTCGCGGCACCGCACGTCACCGTCGGTACGGTCCACGATCCTGAGATCGAACTGAACTTGTGACCGTCACTCGCGACGTCGACGTACCCGGCCCATTTACGTCCGTACGTCACCTCGTAAATCGTCGCCGGGCGGGTCGTGACACTGTTTTTCCTATTTGAAAACGTCGCTCTGTACTGGACGACGAATCCACTCAGCGTGGCCGCGGAGACCACCAGAGTGCGACGAGTTGCTCCCTTCACCGCAGACCAGTGCCCGGGGACGCTCGCGCTGTACCACTGCACGACGGGCGTGGGATTCCCCGATGACTTCGCACGTAACGTCGTCGTGTCATAGGTCGAACTGCCGTCAGCCGATATCGCCGCGTTTGACGGCTGGCTCGTGACTCGCAGATCGCCGCCGTAGTCGGCGGACGACACCGTGACTTCTGCCAGGAGGTCTCCGGGGGTGAGGATGAATCGGTAGTGCACCGGGTGCGACGAATCATTCGAAGGTAGGTGTGCAGTTGACGTGTGTAGACCCGGACCGCAGGTCCACGCCGGCGTCGAGATGACCACCGTGGGTGCGGCGGTGACGAGGCACTTCGTGCCCGTGGGCCCGCCGAAGGCGGAGAGCGTCACTCGCCCACCGGCCCACGTCATCGTCGTGACTGAAGTTTGGAGATCAATCGCGGGGGAAGCACCCGCGCCACCGATCCAGAGCAATGGGACGAGCGCCATGGTGACGGTCGCCACTACTTTCAAACCTCGCGCGTTACGTTCGATATGCGAATGCTAGGAGCGCCGCGCCACGTTCTGCGCTTCTCGATCTATTACCGCATTGGCCGACCAAATTAAGATTCTTTAGGTGTATGAACTGCAGCGTTTGCGATCCGACCACGAGGATGCGGTTCTCAACTTCGAAGTTGAGAACCGTGCCTATTTTGCGCTGTCGATCAGCGATCGTGGCGAAGAGTTCTTCGAGGAGTTCACGGAGCGGCACCGAGAACTACTATCCGAACAAGAGGCGGGGGCTGGCGCCTTCTACGTCCTCGTCGGTGAAGACGGAACGCTCGTGGGACGATTCAACCTTTACGATCTCGTGGACGACACCGCGGTCGTCGGCTACCGCGTCGCCCAACACGTCGCCGGTCGTGGCGTGGCGACCACTGGATTACGGGACCTGTGTCGTGTCGCCAGTGAAGATTTGAGGCTACGAACGCTCAAAGCGCTCACCACTAAAGACAACGTTGCGTCGCAGCGAGTGCTGGAGAAATCCGGATTCGTCTTCGTTGGACCGTCGCAGGTCGCGGGCCGAGACGGATGGTTGTTCGAACTCGCCCTGACGAGCCTCTAACACCGACTCTTAGGCGTCGGCCGGCAACTGTTTCACCCCTATGACATTGCCCTCGGTGTCACGGACCTTCGCGACGAGCAATCCATTCGCGACGTCGGTGGGCTCTTGCAACACCACCGCGCCGCAAGCGCGTAGGGCGGCGAGCGAGGAAGCGATGTCCTCAACGTCGTAGAACGGCTCGGGGCCGGTCATGCCTTGGTCGTGACCGTTCGGGATAAGTCCGACCTCGTGGCCGTCGACTTCATAGCCGACGTAATACTTCGAATCGACGTGCGGCTCAGCACCGAACAACGCGCTGAACGTGGCCTTCGCCTTGTCGAGGTCCTTGACGGGATAGAGCACGGTATTGAGTTCAGCAGGCACGAGAATCTCCTCTTGTCACGTTTCGCCACGATCGTGGGTCAATATGAATGACACCGTAGCCCTGGAGAGTGTGACACGTGGAGAGCGAGAGATATCTAGTCCAAGAGTTCGAGTCGAATCGCCCGCATTTGCGCGCAGTGGCGTTTCGAATCCTCGGCAATGCCCACGACGTCGACGACGTCCTACAAGACGCGTGGCTTCGACTCTCGACGTCGGACTCAGATGAGATCGAGAACATCACCGGCTGGCTCACGACCGTCGTGGCACGAATATGTCTGAATAGGCTGCGCTCCCGGCAACGGCGCCCCGCCCAATCGCTCGACGACTCCTCGGCGGACGTTGAACGTCTCGTCGTACTCACGGCAATGACGCCAGAGGAACAGGCCGAATTAGCCGATTCGATGGGTCTGGCACTCCTCGTTGTACTCGAGATGCTCTCACCAGCCGAGCGAATCTCCTTCGTGCTGCACGACATGTTCTCTTTCTCCTTCGACGAGGTCGCCCAGATTCTCGGGAAGTCATCCGAGGCCTGTCGACAGCTCGCGAGTCGGGCTCGGCGGCGCGTGCGAACCGCCGATGATCCGACCGCTGATCCGCAGCGCCAGCGCGAGGTCGTCGACGCATTCCTGAGCGCTTCGAGGAGCGGAGACTTTCAGACGCTGCTCTCGCTACTCAGCCCCGACGTCGAACTAGTTGCCGACGCGGCCGCCGTCGCCATTGGTGCGCGCGAGCGAAAGGACGGTCCCTTCGACGTGGCGACGAGATTCTCGGGAGGTGCCCAAAGCGCCCGAGCCGCACTCATCGATGGCCGGGCGGGACTGGTGTGGGCACAGGCAAGACGACCAAAGGTCGTATTCGATTTCACGGTGCTGGCGGGCAAGGTGACGAGGATCGACATGATTAGCGACGAGGATGTACTCGATGAGTTGAACATCGAATATCTGCGTCATCAAAAGGGTGGGTGACCACATTGGCGCTCGACGCTGTACTCTCGGGGAGCGGCCCACACTCATCATGTGGGCCGCATTTTTCTTTGGCATGTCGTGGACACTGCGAACACCGTCTAGGTCATCTGATCGAGTTGAAGGCGAGTTTCCTCACGGAACGACCGTTCGAGGAAACGCGCGCTCGGCATTGACGTCGCGTGAACCGATACAGTTTTCGACATGACCAAGCGAACCAGTCCCCCATTCCGTGCCGATCATGTCGGAAGTCTCTTGCGGCCCGCGAATCTTCTGGGGGCTCGCAAGGAATTCGCCGACGGCACAATTGACGCCGACGCGCTGCGCGAAGTGGAAGACGCCGCGATTCGTGACGCCGTGGCGCTGCAGGAAGACCTCGGATTCCAGAGCGCGACGGACGGCGAGTTTCGCCGAACGTCGTGGCACATGGACTTCATCTACCAACTCGGTGGCATTTCCAAAACTGACGAGCTGTTGCAGGTCGCCTTCAAGAACGCCGAGGGATCGACGTCGTTCACCTCAGCCGCCCTCAAGGTCGACGGACCAGTGCGCCTCGAACACACCATCTTCGAAGACGCCTTCAAGTTCTTGAAGTCGGTGACGACGACAGCAATTCCAAAACTCACGATCCCTTCTCCGAGCATGGTGCACTACCGAGGGGGCGCCGCGGCCATCGACCCTGAGGTCTACGACAGCGTCGATGATTTTTGGAATGACCTCAGCGCGGCCTACGCCGAAGAAGTTCGTCGACTCGGCGAGATTGGCTGTACGTACCTCCAACTCGACGACACGTCTCTCGCCTATCTCAACGACCCCGCCCAACGCAAAATGATCTCGGAGCGCGGTGACGACGCCGATCACCAACACCTGCGTTACATCAAGCAGATCAACGCGGCGATCGCCGGTCGGCCCGAAGGCATGGCCATCACCACCCACTCGTGTCGGGGTAACTTCCAGTCCTACTGGGCCGCCGAAGGTAGTTACGACTTCGTCGCCGAGGCTCTCTTCAACGAACTCGACGTCGACGGATTCTTCCTCGAGTACGACGACGATCGCTCGGGAGGTTTCGAACCACTCCGCTTTGTGCCCGAGGGCAAGATGATCGTTCTCGGACTGATCACCACAAAAAACGGGACGCTCGAAAGCAAGGACGACATCAAGCGCAGGATTGATGAAGCCAGTCAATTCGTGTCGCTCGACCAACTCTGTCTATCCACGCAGTGCGGTTTCTCCTCAACCGTCGAGGGCAACAGCCTCACCTTCGATGAAGAGGTCGCGAAACTTCAGCTCGTTCGTGCAGTCGCCGACGAAGTGTGGGGCTGAACGAGAGCCTGACGAATGCTGAAGTCCCGATGAAGTTATGTTGGGCAGCGTGCGGCGTCCTCGACTCATTCCTCTCGCCGCGCTGACCGTCGTTGCTTCGTTTCTCGGTGTCGTGCCGGGAGCATCACCCGGACAGGGCGCCTCGATTCACCCCAGTCCGCTGGTCCACCGAGGAATTTCGATCACTAATATGACGGCCGGAGCCGGCTCGCAAATCGATCGCGTCGACATGGTCAACCCAACGTGGGGATATGGCGTCGTGGCGAATGACACGTTTTACCCGACGCGATGGGTCGACCTCGTTCGCACCACGAACGCTGGTTCGAGTTGGACGATGCAGGGGGCTCTCCCTTACTTGTCGTTCCATCAGGGCGGCGGAGAACTCGTGCCCACGATCGATTTCGTCAGTCGACTCGTCGGTTACGTCTCGAGCGAGGGACAAGTGCCGGGTGCAATTTTCACGACGACGAACGCTGGGACCACGTGGTCAAGGGTCCTGACCCCCGGCGTCGCACCGAGTTTTCTGGCCACGGCGTCAACACTGGCAGTGGTGAGCGACATCTGCTCTCATCCACGCCAGTCAACCGATTTCAACTCTTGTCCCAACGACTTGTCGCTGTACCGGGTCGGCGCCACGACTCCGTGGCGCACGGTACGGATCCCCCGAACGAGCAACGTCGCGAACAGACACGCACAACTGTTCGCCATCGTCTCGTCGAACACCTTCGTCATGAGTGAAGGCGAACCGGGCGGGGGCGGTCAGCACAGCCGTCTTTCGCTTTCAGAATCCAGCGACGCCGGAATCACGTGGCGTCACCTCGACGACCCCTGCGCTGGACTCGGATCCGATCAACTGGTTACCTATAGCTCCCAACGGTGGCTCCTCTCTTGCTTCCTTGGCGTGGGCATGAACCAAGGTATCGGCGCCCTATGGCACACCAACAACGGAGGCGCCACGTGGTCGAGAGTTTTCCACGGTGATGAAGAGGCGACGACGCTGGTTCCCAGCGGAAATGGCCGCGTCCTCTTCGGGGAGGTCGCCGGAGCGACGGGCGGCGTCGCGACTAGCAACGATGGCGGTGCCACGTGGACCCGCACCGACATCGACGGTCAAGGCGGCTCGCCCGAGTCCCTGTCGACCATTGGATCGACAGGAGCGATCGATGATGTTCTTGGTGGCTTGATCTATCGAACCCGAGACGGTCGCACTTGGACCGCACTGCCGGAATTGCCCGCGGGCTCATACAAAGGATTGACGATCTGTACGACCGGTGACAACGTCACTGCCGCTCTTCGCACGAAGCCGATGAAGGGCATACCAGGGGCATCGCCGATCATCTTCACGAACCGCGGCGCCCGGAACTGCTATCTCGACGCATCTCCGGTTGTCCAAGCGACTGACGGAACGACGCGAACTCCGGTCGGACCGCCCGCCGAAACGAACCCCTCCGATCGACCTGATTACGTGGTCTTGAAGGCCCACGGCGGTCGGGCCAACGTGATGCTGTTGATCTCGCCCACGACTGGATGGACGCCTCCACCGGTCTGCGATGCCAAGGTCGCGACCGGAGTGACGATTCACTTCGGATCGCCGTCGCACTTCTACGACAAATTTCGAGTTCCCACTCGCGTGTGCACCCGGATAGCGAGCCTAAGTGTGAACCCCGTCCTCACCGGTACGAACACGCACACGTAGACGAAATCTGCCACCGATCACTCAGCGGAGCCAACGACACTTCTGCGTCTTCGGTTCACACCCCACACGAAGCGGTCACGTGGCGAAGGAGCCGCGCTCGATGCGATGTCTCGTCTTCATCACTCACCTTCGCTCGGATTCATGAGTCGAATCGGGTGCGCTCAGGAGTCCTCGTAGATCCGCCGATCGTTCAAGAAGCGACGACGTCGGAGAAGACGACGGATCAACGTGCTCGGTCTCGCCACCCTCGCGCCCGACGATGAGGTCGTTGGCTTCGACGCGAAACCCGATGGACGTCACGTCGACATTACGTGCCCTCACACGTTCAGCGAAGAGCAGTCGCGCGGGAGCACGTCGGCCAGCGCCCTCGATGCCATACGCAATGAGAGGATTCGGGATCAACATAACGCTACGACGCCGAGCTGACCTTCACGTCGCCCGAGACTGTCTTGGCGCTGATCGAGACGGCGTCTTGGGGCGAGCCCCCCGTCGTTCCGTCGAGCGGCATCGTCGAGGAGAGTCGACCGGAGATCGACGTCGCGTCGACGTCCACTTCCAGTCCGCGCGCCACGGAGACCGCCACGTTGCCCGAAACCGTCCGCACCGAGATGTCCGAGGGGACCTCCACCGACAAACGCACGCTGCCCGAGGCGGTGCGAATCTTCGTGATGGTGCCGGCGCCGTCACAGCGAACGTTGCCCGAGGCGCTGTGACACGTCAGGCTCTCTCGAACGGTGGCTGTCGTGACATCCCCGGAGGCGGTCTTCATCTCGAGAACGCCCACTTCGTCGGCGACCGATACATTCCCGGACGCGCTGGTCACCGTGGCTTTCGCGAGGCCCCCGATGATCTCGGTGTCGCCCGAGGCCGTCATCACTTCAACGCTCGATCCCTCCGGCAGCGCGATGTGGACATCGGGGTCGGATCCACCGAACTCGAACCAGGGGCTACGACGAATCGCGGCCTTAAAGCCACGCATGGCGTTGAAGTTCTCATGCGTTCGAGTCCGAACGACCAACGAATTCTTTTGCCGGTCGAATTCGATGACGGCCTCGTCGAGCATGCGTTGGAACGAAGGATCCTTGACGCTGAGGGTGACCTCAATCACATTGCTCTCCGAAGCTCCGATGGTCACGTCGCCGCTGGCCGTGGTCACACGGACGGTTCCGGGGCCGGATGTTTCGAATACTTCATGGCGTTCTAGTTTGGCTGTCACTGCATCTCCCCCTCGGTACCCCGACGACTTGTCGGACGTGGTGCTGCTGAACATGGTGCGCTCCTTCGCGAACTCTTAGGCGCGGCCCTTGCCGCGAAGTTGTCGCGGATTGTGCGATCCGGACTCGGTCGGGTCGCTGCGCACGGATCGCTCTAGCGTGCGAACGATCCATGAGTTCACTGACGATCCGACGTCCGTCGCGAGGTGTTCGATGTCCTCTTTCAGGCCATCGCTGAGTCGCAACGCGATGCGCGCGGAGTAGTCACTCGGCGTCGGGGCGGCGACGTTGCCCTCGACCGCGACCACACGATTCATTCGAATCTGATCGCCTTCGAGGTTCAACGTCAGCGCGACACTGTCCTGGAGATTGAACTCCTGGATCACGTGGTCCATGGCTTCGAGGAAATGCGCGCGCAGCGACGGCTCGATGGCGGCGCTCAGGCGCTCGGCGATTGACGCCGTCTCGGGTCCCCCGAGCTGACCCAATGCACTGAAGTCCTCACGGATGCCTGCTAGTAGTTCTAATATCAACATGACATCATCTTAATATTACTTTGATATCAATATCAAGTCATGGGACTGACATCCTGACGCACAGGGCAGTTCGCAGCGAATTGGTCAAAAAAACGGCGTAAGAGTTGGGATAACGTCAACCCGTGAGTGCCGAAGAGGGAGCCGCCATCGGCATCGATGATAAAGACCAAGAACC
Organism: Acidimicrobiaceae bacterium; assembly: GCA_003155915.1. GTDB lineage: Bacteria > Actinomycetota > Acidimicrobiia > Acidimicrobiales > RAAP-2 > RAAP-2. The sequence continues at coordinate 82,906 of PMFA01000003.1, forward strand.
GGTGTCCCGGAAGAAAGGCTCGATTCGGTCACACGAGCAGTTGATTGGAATGATCATCCTCTCGGCGGCGTTCATCATCGGATCGTTCTCCGTAGCATCGGGGATCCGAAACCGAAATCAACCGCAGACCAACCAGATCACGATTACCGGTTCCGCTGAACAGGCAGTCACGTCCAACACATTCCAATGGATGGCAAGTGTGGCCAGCACGAAGTCGACAACCTCGGCGGCACTGGCGCAATTGAAGGGGTGGACCGCCCAGATTCGCAACGCGCTTATCGCCGCCGGAGCTCTCAACGACGAAATCTCATTTGGCACGGAATATGTGCAACCCAATACACAGGCGACCGGTCAAGTGACCAGTTTCACTATGAGCCAAACGGTCACCGTGCAGTCCTCTCGCCTGACCGCCATGCAGCGTGTTCTGGGCGTCAGCAATCTCCTGCTCGCCAACAACGTTCCGTTCATCGCCCAACAACCGCAGTACACCTTCAATGGATTGAAGAAACTGCGACCCGCTCTCACGGCAGAGGCGGCCGCAAACGCTCGACAGCGTGCTCAAGCCGCGTTGGGCAAACAGGTCACGTTGGGGAAGCCGATTTCGATCAAGGTGGGACAGGTGTCCGTGGATGCGCCCGGGTCCGTCAATTACGGCAGCGGAGACTTCAACACCAGCTCGATTCCCAAGATCGTCTCGGTGGTGGTTTACGCCACTTACTCAACCTAGAAGAGGTCCTCACCCTCGCATGATGAACCGATGAGGGTTGGGAGGTGGTCCTGCGAGCAGATCGTGAAACTCGTGATCGGCTGACAGTCACTCGTCGAGTAGGCATCATTTATCGGCTGCGCCGGGTATGTCTGGTAGGTCAGTCCCCAAGTCATTCTCAGAACTACATGAATTCATGCCTTTTTTCTCTTGGTGACCCAACCGTCGAGGTTGCGCTGTGAGGGAGACACGATCTGAAAGGTGCCCTCGGCCATGACCGAACGCCAACCTTGCCATTCGAAGGTCGACAGCGCATCCAATCCCTCAGTGAGCAAGGTACGCGCGAGGATTCCCTTCACCGCTTTCGCGTCGTGACCAACGGTGGTACCGCCTTCGCCATCAAGAAATTGCACCCGCACGACGCGACGCGTGCTCGCGAGCTCCCCCAAGTCGAGGGCCGCCTCGTGCTCGAGGGGCAAGAGATTGACGATGGTCGAACGCTGCGCGTGCGCGGCCAGTGCCGGGGTGACCTTCGGTCGCCAGAACGTTGACATCGTGCCGAGCGGGGTGACGCCGACATTCATCTTGAGCCGAAAGTCAGCGATGCGATCCTCGGCCGTCGTGATGCCGTAGAGGCTCGACGGGACGAGTATTCGTCGACGCTGCGCCGGCTCCAGTGACGCGGGACCCAGGTGCGACCACACCACGCCGCTGTAACGCCGCCACGCCGCCAGGCGCGCAACGCGCTCATCAGCCAAGTGCCTCGTGGACTCGAGGGCCCGTTCTAACAATGGTCCGCGGGCGTTCAGCACGATCTCTTGGCGTCGCGTCGTCGACCCGTCCAGCATCGCGATAAGGGCCTTGATGACGTCACGACGATCTTCTTCGAGCACGGTATCGAACGCGCCGACACTCGCCCGCATCGTGCCGCCGGGCGTCTTGGCCTCCGAGGGAGGGACGAGAACGATGAGCGGTGCGGCCACCACCTTTACGGTACTGGCCGAGCACCACTACGCCGCTTGCACGAGCTCCTTCGTCACGCCGAATGCACGCAGGAAGTGGCGAACCTTCACCACCTGGTCTTCGGTGAGGTCGCGCGAACGAGTTGAGCCAAACGACGTCGTCTCGCCATCGATGGTCACCGCCCAGTTGCCCCGGTGCGTCTCATATACCTCGCCAAAACGTCCGAGTAGTGAACAGACGTCGTGCCATTGAATGTTGTGACAGAGCGGATGACTGAAAAGCTTTTGGGCGGTGATTCGGTGGTGATGATCCAACTTGAATGGCATGCTCAACCCCCTCTTGAGGGTCGAGGTCATCTCGCCCTCAAAATCACTCTCTACCCTCTAGGCCGAGAAGTCAAGGCTTGCGACAAGTTCCACATGCTCGGTCATCGGAAACAGGTCAAACACTCGCAATTCGCTCATCGTGAAGCCCCCGGCGAGCAAAATCTTGAGGTCACGGGCAAATGTCGCTGCGTCGCACGAGACGTAGATCATTCGACGGGGTCGCCGTCGAATGATCGCTTCGGCCACGCCCTTGGCCAGCCCGCCCCGAGGAGGGTCGAGGACGACGATGTTGTCTTCGTCCACCGAGTCGTTGACCGATCGCGGCGTCACCGACCACTCACGAACCTTCAAGTTGCGAAAACCTTCAGCGTTCTCTCGAGCGTCGCGCACCGCGTACGGCGAGGACTCGACCGCCGTCACTCGTCCCCCCGGTCCGACGACCTTGGCCAGGGGCACGGAAAACAGCCCGACGCCGCTGAAGAGGTCGGTGACGTAGTCATCGGACTGCGCGCGCGCCAGTTCGAGGACGGTGTCGAGCAGCATCGTCGGTGCGTCACGGTGCGACTGCCAGAAGGAACGCGGTCCCACCGAAAACACGTGACCGCGCACGTCGACGCGCGAATGCGTTGAGGGCTCGAGCGGTTCACCGCGCAAGGAGCACAGCTCGTGCATCATGCCCCGCGGCGTGAGCCGGCGAACGACCGCGAAGGGATCGCCCTCGCCGATACCTCGCAGCTCAACCTCTTCGGCACCGTGCCACGACGACGCGAAGGCGGGCGCGAACCTTCGATTGGCTATCCAACAGGCGTCGAGGGTGACCAAATCGTGCGACCGCGCGGCGCGCAGCGAAAGTCGGCCGTCGTCGACCGCACAGCGAAGGCGAGTCCGCGAGCCCTGCGGCTCGCTGGCTGGTTGCGTCACCGAGATCTCGTGTTCGACCCCGGCGATCCTTCGCAGATGTTCAGTCACCAGTGACGATTTCCACGAGATCTGCTCCTCGGCCGACGCGTCCTGTAAGTCACAGCCGCCACAACCTCCCGGGTGGGCGTAACGACACGGTGGAACGACTCGACCGGGACTGGCTTCCAGGACCTCGACGGCGTCGCCGCGTGAAAATTTCGACGTCGACTCCGTTACGGCAACTCGGACCAATTCGCCCGGAAGGCCGTGGCGCACGAAGACCACGCGACCGTCATCGAGGCGTCCGACGGCACCGCCCGTCGCGGGCCGTTCGAGACGAACTGGGCCGGAGAATTGGTCACTCTTGTCGTCACTCACCCCTGCAGCCTACTGAGGCATGAATTGCGTCAATTTTGTCGATCGCGTCGTGGTGACGAACAACTAGTTCTGAATGTGCGCCAGGAAAAGATCAACGAGGTCGGCCGCGCGTTCGCGCGCCGCGGGCGTTTCGAGTTTCGTCTGCTCGACCAGCGCGCCCACGTCGACACCGAAGTCGCGGGCCTCTTCGATTCCACTGGCGAACCAGTCCGAGAGTTGGACGTGATCAATCTCGGGATGAAACTGCACGCCGACGTTTCGTCCCACACAAAAGGCCTGCACCGCGCGCGGCGACGTGGCCCACAGTTGGGCGCTCTCGGGCAGCAGGCAGTGATCAAAATGGAATTCAAACCATGGACCAGTCGCGATACCCGAGTCGTTGTGCGCCTCGACGTCGTACCAACCGATCTCGGGTTCGTTGGAGCGCTCCACGATTCCCCCGTGATAGAGGCAAAGCGCCTGAGCCCCGAAACAGATCCCGAAGACCGGGATGTCGCGCCGCTCGGCCTCGGCGATGAGTTCAATCTCGCGCCCGAACCACGCCTGCTCGACCTCTTTGTCGTAGACCGCGCTCTTCGATCCGAGAATCACGAAGACGTCGTAACCATCGAGTGACGGCGTCACGCTGTTCTCGTTCATCATTCGCAGGTCAATCTCGTAGCCGCGCGATTCGAGGGCTTCCCCGATGAGTCCGGAGTGGTCCTCGAGGTGGTGGCGGAGTACGAGCGCGCGCGTCATGGGTGATGAGCCTACGGGAGTCGACACGTGGTTCGTCGACTAACTCGACGGCAGCGACCACCCCATGGACTGCGCGATCTCCTTACACGTTGGACAGATCGGGAACTTCTGAGGATCACGCCCCGGCACCCAGACCTTGCCGCACAGCGCCATGACCGGCGTGGCGTTGATCATGGCGCCGACGACTGAGTTGTCCAGAGCGACGAACTCCCCATCCTTGGGCGTGTAGCCCTCGAGGACGATGTGCGTGAATCGTTCGTGGTCGTCGTCGTCGACCTGCGTCGAGGAGGTCACGATCTGTTGAGTATCGATCTGCGGGGTCATGCTTGAAACCATAGTGAAGTCACTATTCTCAGGTTCCATGAAGCGACGACGCGTCACAAAACCGGTGACCAAGCCACTCGGACGCGTCGCGTCGCATTTCAGCCGTGACGGACTCCCGAAGAATTCCTACCGCACCGAGAGTGAGGCGAAGAGTGCGGCGCAGTTGGCGTGGACGTTGAGCGGCGTCGATCTGAACAGTTACCGCTGCGACTACTGCTTCCAGTGGCATATCGGCAAGCGCTTCAGGGAGGATTAGCGCGACTCGTGGCGAATCGGGCAATATGGAGGGACTTGAAACGAAAGGTCCTCCATGGGAGTTCAGGCGTACATCTTGATTCAGTCCGAAATTGGCTCGAGCGAAGCCGTTGTGCTCGCGACCCGTGCCGTGCCCGGCGTGCTGGAGTCCTTTGAAGTGACCGGTCCCTACGACGTGATTGTGCGCTGCCAAGCCGATAGCGTCGACGATCTCGGCAAGTTCATCGTCGGTGCCATCCAGAAGGTTCCCGGAATTACCCGCACCTTGACCTGTCCCGTCGTCAATATCTAGCCGAACGCGCCTTCGGCGCGAAGTGCCTCTAGGTGTGTCGGATCGACTCCCCATCGCAGTAGTCCCTCACGCGTCCCCGAGCCGGCCTTTCCCGGGGATCGCCCGATCGCACCCGGCGTCTTGGAGAATCGCGGCGCCGGCTGGGGTTGAATGTCGCCGTCGAGCGAGAACACGTTGCGAGCCGCGTTGTAGCGGTGACGAGCCGCCTCGCGCGGCGTCAGGACCGGCGTCACGCAGGCGTCGACGCCCTCGAAAATCTCCGTCCACTCGTCGCGCGTCTTTTCTCGAAACTTCGCCGCGAATATCTCCTTGGTCGCGGGCCACGATTCGCGCTCGAATTGGACAGGCATTTCACTGCCGTTGATGCCGAGACCGTGGAGTAGCTCTTCGTAGAATTTGGCTTCGATGGCGCCCACGGCGACGTACTGGTCGTCCTTGGTCTCGTAGACCTCATAAAACGGCGCGCCGGTATCGAGCAGGTTCGAACCCCGTTCCTCGTGCCAGAAGCCGGCGTTCATCAGTGCGTGACTCAACGCCATCAACGACGCCGAGCCGTCGACCATGGCCGCGTCAACGACCTGTCCTTCGCCGGTCGTGCGCGCCGACAGCACCGCCGCCAGAACGCCGAAGACGAGGAACATTGATCCTCCACCGAAGTCGCCGACGAGATTGAGCGGTGGTACTGGCGGCTCATCTTTGCGGCCCAAGGGCCACAGCGCCCCGGAGACCGCGATGTAGTTGATGTCGTGGCCCGCGCGTTGGGCGTTCGGTCCGTCCTGTCCGTAACCGGTCATGCGTCCGTAGACCAAACGGGGATTACGTTTCGCGACGTCGTCGGGTCCGAGCCCGAGCCGCTCGGTCACTCCCGGACGGAATCCTTCGATGAGGACGTCCGCCTGTTCGCAGAGTTCGAGGACCAGGTCCCGACCGGCGGGGTTCTTCAAGTCCACCGCGACCGACGGGCGTGAGCGATTGAGGATCTCCCACGTGGTCTCGTGGTCGGCGTCGGCGTCGCCGCGTTCAATGCGCAGTACGTCAGCTCCGAGGTCGGCTAACAACATGCAGGCGTAGGGACCCGGACCGATCCCCGCTAACTCGACAACCTTCAAACCTTCAAGGGGACCGCTCACCTTTGTCAGTGTAGGTTCGAGTCTTTTGCGCCTCGGTTAGTCCCACCAAAGATCATGACCGAGGACGCCCTTGGCGATGAGACCGAGTTGGATCTGGCTGGTGCCTTCGACGATCGTGAGTTGACGTGCGTCGCGGTAAAACATCTCGGTCGGGTGTTCTTCCATGTAGCCGGCCGCGCCGAGCAACTGGACCGCGAGACCGGACGCCTTCACGGCGACTTCGGAGGCGTAGTACTTGCACATCGACAGCATGGGCACGTACTCCTTCGTGAAACAGCCCTGGTCGGCCAGCCACGCGCCGCGGTACGTGAGAAGGCGCGCCGCCTCGATCTCGGTCGCGCACTTGGCGATCTCCCACTGAATACCCTGGAACTCGGCGATCGTCTTGCCGAAGGCCGCACGACTTTTCACGTATTCGGTCGCGTACATGAGTGCGCCTTCGGCGAGGCCGAGACCACGCGCCGCGACGATCGGTCGCATGGCGTTGAGTGACTGCATGACCAGGGCGAAGCCACCCCCGATCACTTGACTCGCCGGGACCTTCACGTCGGTAAAGACGATTTCGGTGGTGTCGATACCCTTCACGCCCATTTTCTTGTCGACGCGCGGTCGAGTCACGCCGGGGCTGTCGACCTCGACGATGAAGGCGCCGATGTTCGTGTGAAGTCGCGACGCCGGGTCGCCGGTTTTGGCGAAGACGACGAACCAGTCGGCCTGCATTCCACCCGAGATCCAGCACTTCGTACCGTTGAGTACGTAGCCACCGGCCCCGTCCTCTCGGGCCCTGGTTTGCATTCCCGCGACGTCGGATCCGGCTCCTGGTTCAGAGAGGCAGAACGCGGCCCGACGTGTCCCCTTGGCGATACCCGGGAGGTAGCGCTGCTTCTGTTCTTCGGTGCCCGCGATCATGATCGGCCCCGTTGGCAGTCTGGTGAGCAGCAGCATCAGGCCGAGCACATTGGAGTACTTCGTGACCTCTTCGATCGTGACGGTGAGGCCCATGATGCCCGCGCCCGAGCCGCCGTACTCCTCCGGGATGCACAGACCGAGGAGATCGGCCTTGCGGAACTCGTCAAAGAGGTCCTGGGGGTACTGCCCCGTGGTGTCAATCTCACGCGCCCGGGGCTTGATCTTGTCCTGGGCCAGCCGTCGCACGCTTTGTTGCAGCCCTAGTAGCTCATCGGAAAGTTGGAAGTCCATGTCATTCAAGGTAGTCGCGAGCCTGTGCAAGCATTGTTCCGTGGCCACTTTTCAACGCGAGCGCGCGCTCGAATCGATGACCCGCTCGACCTACGACCTCGTGGTCGTCGGCGCCGGCATGACCGGTGCGGGCGTCGCGCTCGACGCGGCGTCACGGGGCCTGCGCGTCGCCTTGATCGACAGCGGTGACATTGCGTCCGGGACGAGCTCGAAGTCCTCCAAAATGGTCCACGGCGGCCTCCGCTATCTACAGCAAAGAGAGTTCCGACTCGTCTATGAGAACCTGCGCGAACGACAGCGACTCCTCGAGAACGCACCGTTCCTGGTGCGCCCCCTCCCCTTTCTCGTGCCCCTCTTCGGTCGCAACGGCGTCGCGTCCAAAGCGCTGGTGAAGGGCTACTCGACCGCGCTTCGAATCTACGAACTCAGCGGCGCCTGGCGAATCGGACAGCGTCATCGCAAGATCACTCGTGACGAGGCGCTCGCGCTTTTGCCGACCCTCAACATCGATCGGCTCGTCGCGGGATTCCTCTACTTCGACGCCCGCGGCGACGACGCACGGGTGGCGCTCGCCCTCGCCAAGACCGCGGCCCTCGACTTCGGCGCCGACGTCGCCACGTACCTGCGCTGCGTCGACATTCTCCACGACGCCTCGGGGCGCGTGAGCGCGGTGACCGCCCACGACGAACTGGGCGACACCACGATCTCGATCACGACCTCGGCCGTCGTGAACGCCACCGGGGTGTGGGCCGATGACCTGTTCACGATCGCCGAGCACAAGACCTCGCACCGAATCACCCCGGCCAAGGGCGTCCACCTCAGCGTCGCGCGCGACCGTCTACCGGCCGACGTGGCGGCGGTCTTGAGCGTCCCGGGTGACCGGCGCAGTATCTTCGTCGTGCCCTTCGAAGGGGCGGCGTTCACGTACATCGGTACGACGGACACCCACTACGAAGGAGAGTTCGACGAACCGCACTGCACTCCCGAGGACGTCGACTACCTACTCAACGCCGTGAACGCGTCGACGTCGTCGAAACTCACCACGAGCGACGTCACCGGCGTCTGGGCCGGCCTTCGACCGTTGCTCGCTCCCGTTGCGGGCAAAGTAGTGAAGGAACGCACGGCCGACCTCTCTCGCCGACACCAAGTGACCGATTCGCACGACGGCGTCGTGCACATCACCGGCGGCAAGTGGACGACCTATCGGCAGATGGCCGAAGACACCGTCGACGCACTTCGTCCCTACGTGTCCGGTCTCAAGAGCGTGCGAACGAAGTCGTTGCGTCTCCACGGCGTGGGGCCGTGGCGCCCGACGACCGAACGAGAGATTCACCTCTACGAGCGTTTCGGAGAAGACGGCCTGGTGATTCTCGACATGATCGCCGACGATGACACCCTCGGTGAGTGGCCCATTGACGGTCAGCCCTACGTCGGTGCCGAGTTCGTCTACTCCGCCCGTTTCGAAATGGCGACCTCATTGATCGATCTCCTGACACGGCGCACTCGCGCCCACTTGCTCGACGCCCGTGCCACCTTGAAGGGCGCCTCGCTCGTCGCCGCGCTCGTCGCCGCCGACCTGGGCTGGAGCGACGCGGACCAGCGACGCGAACTCGACGCGTACGAGTCGCTCGTGCGTCGCGAGTTCGGCGCCGCCGGACTGACTTTGTAGAGTGCAACGGTGACCCGACCGACGATGCCGAATGAGTATCCGGCGGGATCGTTCGAAGAGGTCCCTTCATCGCTCGCCCCACCGGCGCTGCTCGAGGATCTCACGGGCGCGGGCGTCGCCTTCGACACGAGCACCGAAGGTCGCGCGGACCACGGACGTGACTGGTGGCCGCTGTCGATCCCCGTCGTCGCGAAGGGCCACGTCCCCCAGTGGCCCGGCGTGGTCGTTCGACCGACCTCGAGCGATGACGTGCGCCGCGTCCTCCAGGTCGCCTCGAAACATCACGTCGCGGTGACCGCCCAGGGCGGACGCTCCAGTGTGGTCGGCGGCGCGGTCGCCCCCGAGGGCGCCATCGCGCTCGACATGACCGGTCTCAATCGCGTCCTCGACATCGATACGGTGTCGGGCACCGTGAGTGTCGAGGCGGGCGTCTTCGGACCCGACCTGGAGCGAGCAGTCTCCGAGTCGGGCTGGACGGTCGGACACTTCCCCCAATCCTTCGAACTGGCGACCGTCGGCGGATGGATCGCCTGTCGCGGCGCCGGCCAATACTCCAATCGCTACGGAAAGATCGAAGACATCGTGCGTGGACTGAGTGTCGTGCTCGCCAGTGGCGAGACGGTTGAACTCGGGGGGCGAGCCCCGCGCCAGGCGGTAGGCCCGGACCTCGTGCAACTCTTCGTCGGTTCCGAGGGCACGCTCGGCGTGATCACGCGCGCGACCCTCGTCATGCACCGCGTGCCGAAGAGCGAACGACGAGCGGCTTACGGCTTCGCCAACTTCGACGAGGGACTGGACGCCTGCCGTCGCGTCATGCAGCGCGACGCTCGGCCGGCCGTGCTGCGACTCTATGACGAGATTGAATCGAAGCGCTCATTCGACGTGGAGCGCTGCGCGTTGATCGTGCTCGACGAAGGCGACTCGTACCTGGTCGAGGCGACAATGCGGATCGTCGCCGAAGAGTGCGCCGCGGCCTCGGTGCTTGATTCGAACCTCGTCGCGAAGTGGCTCGAGCACCGCAATGACGTCGGGGCGCTGGCGCCCCTATGGGAGCGCGGCTACGTCGTCGACACGATCGAGGTGGCGGGCACGTGGGCGTCGTTGCCCGCGATGCGTCGTGCGGTTATCGACGCGCTAGGGCACATGACGGGCATCACCGTAGCGTCGGTGCACCAATCGCACGCCTACCTCGACGGCGCGTGTCTCTACTTCACCTTCGCCGCACGGCCCGAGGACGACGTGAGCGGGTTCTATCGTCGAGCGTGGGAGTGCGTGACCGAAGAAGTGCTGCGCCACGGCGGTGCGCTCAGCCACCATCACGGCGTCGGTCGCAATCGAGCTCGCTTCGTCCCCGAAGCCCTCGGCAGCGCGTTCAGTGTCCTGCGGGACCTAAAGAAACTGCTCGACCCCGACAGCATCATGAATCCCGGAGTTCTCGGCCTGGGTGGTGCGCCGTGGTGAAGGCCCTCGCCATCGACGTCGGTACGACGTCGATTCGAACGGCCATCGTCGACGCCAATGGAACTGTCACCCACGCGCATCGCCAACGACTGAGCCTGACCACGCCGAATCCCGGTGAAGTGGAACTCGACGGCGTCGAGATCGCGCGGCTCGCGCTCGAATTGGCGACGCGCACGTTGAATGAGGCCGGTGGCGCCGACGTCGTGGGCATCACCAATCAGCGCGCGACCACGATTGTCTTCGATCCGGTGACGGGCGCACCGGTGGGTCCCGCCATCGGGTGGCAGGATCTTCGAACCGTGATCGACTGTTTGGTCTTGCAGGGCGAAGGTCTGCGCCTGGCACCCAATCAGTCGGCGACCAAGGCGCGCTGGCTCGTAAATCACTCGCGACGAGCTTCGAGCGAACTCCGATTCGCCACCATCGATACCTGGTTGGCGTGGAACTTGAGTGGCGGCGCCCTCCACGTGACCGATCGTTCGAACGCGGGCGTCAACGGTCTCGTGGCGCTGGGTGTCGAAGAGTGGGACCAACACGCCCTCTCCGTGCTCGGACTCGACGCGGTGATGATGCCGAGCATCGTCGACACCATGGGGATCATCGGGCGCGCCACGTCGCTGCCCGGTGCACCGATGATCACCGCATTGGTCGGCGACCAGTCGGCGTCGCTCTTTGGCCAGTCGTGCATCTCTCGGGGCGCCAAGATCACCTTCGGCACCGGGGCGATGCTCGACATGGTTCGAGGGATGACGGGGCCCGAACGGATGACACGATTTGCGTCAGGCTGTTTTCCCGTCGTCCTGCACAGTCGCGATCACGAACTCACCTGGGGCATCGAGGCGATCGTGCTCTCGGCGGGTGCGTGCATTGAATGGCTCCGCGACGATCTCGGTCTGATAACTGACGCCGCCGAGACAGAGTCCCTCGCAGAGTTGGTCTCTTCGACCGAGGGCGTCACGTTCGTGCCGGCCCTCTCGGGGCTCGGCACGCCGCAATGGGACTTCGGCGCGCGCGGCGGATTCTTCGGGATCACCCGTGGATCGACGAAGGCGCACGTGGTGCGCGCGGTGCTCGAGGGCATCGCCCAGCGCGGTGCCGATCTGGTGGACGCCGCCTACCAAGAGACCGGCCAGTCGCTCGAAGAGATTCGCGTGGACGGTGGCATGAGCGACAACCGATTCCTCGTCCAGTGCCTCGCCGACTTCACGGGTCTGCGCGTCGCGGTGTCATCGGAGCGTGAGGCCACCACGCGAGGTGCGGGGCTCATGGCGCTGGTCGGGCACGGGGCGCTCTCGTTCCACGACATCGAAGGACTCTGGTCGCCGTCAATGGTGCTGACACCGTCGATCCTCGAAGAAACTCGCCGTCGTCGTCGTGACGAGTGGGCCAGCGTCGTGCGGCGGGTCGAAAAGACGATTCCGGAGCTGAGTGCGGTCGAGTTCTAGTCCGCCCACGGCGCGTCGTCGAGGGCTAGATCGAGCGTCGAGGGCGATTCCAGCAGGTGCTTGGACAACATCAGGCCCCGCGGCTGGGACAACGTCACGATACCGGTCACGACACCGCCGCGGGAGTAGAGCGCGAGCCACTTCCCCTCTTCCGGACTACCGCTGACACGCACCACGTCGTCATCCGGTCGTGCGTGGCCCAACATCTGGATCTTCTTGCCGTACTGATCGGACCAGAAGTACGGCACCATCAATGCCCGAGTGCCTTCGCCCGTCACCCAGAAGTGCGCCAACTCGTTCGCGTGGAGGTTCGCCACTTCCCAGTGTTCGATCCGCACGAGTTCCTCGCCCATCACATTGGGCCAGCTGAAGCGCGCGACGTCGCCGATGGCGGCGATACTCTCGCGCGCCAAGAGGTTCTCGTCGACGACAACACCATTATCCAACGTGAGTCCGGATCCCTCCAGCCATTCGAAGTTCGCCAACGCGCCCGCGCCTACGATCACCGCGTCGGCGTGTAGTGGTTCCCCGACCTCGAAACGAACCACGAATCCCTCGGTGCCGTGTTCAACGTCGCGAATGTGCTGGTCGCTGCGCAGTTCGACATCCGCGTCCGCGGCGAGTCGCTCGAGCCACGAAGAGACGTCGGGACCGAGGACACCGATGAGTGGTCGCTGCAGCGCTTCAAGGACGATCGGCACGAAACCGCGACTCTTCAGTTGGGTCGCCACTTCGGCGCCGATGAAGCCACCGCCGATGACGACGATCACGCTGCCCGCTTTAAGTCCGTCGAGTTCGAGGCGCATGCGCAGTTCGTCATCGCGGTTGCGAAGCGTGAGAATCTGATCGTCGGCACTGAAGGGGAGCCGGCGGGCCCGTGCGCCGGTGGCGATAACTACGTGCGTTCCCTCGACTCTCGAGCCGTCCTCGAGTTCCACCGTGTTCGACTCCACGTCGAGCGACATCGCTCGGACACCGAGACGGAGGTTTACCTTGGTCTCGGCGATGCGTTCGGGCGTCGCGAGCGTGGCGCGTTCGGCGTCCCACTTGCCCGCGAGCACTTGTTTGGAGAGCGGCGGACGATCGTAGGGCGCGTAGGTCTCCTCGCCGAGCAACGTGACCTCGCCGTCGAAGCCCTCTCGCCGCAGGGCCTCAACGAGGCGCCATCCCCCGAAACCCGCCCCCACGATGACGACGTGATCCGAGTTCTGCAGCATGATCAGCGCGCGAACATGGCGAGCCACTGCTCGGCGCTCGCCGGGACCAGTGCGCGGTTGTGCTGGCGGACATCACCCATGGGCGCGCTCGGGTCGGCCGAGTAGAGATGGCCGGGAAAGAGAGTCGTGTCGTCCGAGATCGCCGAGAGACGCTGGGTCAACGTCCGGTACATCTCTTGGGGGTCCGAACCCGGTAGGTCGGTGCGACCACAGCCGTCGAGGAACAAGGTGTCGCCGCTGATCAGGCGGCCGTTCACCAACAGGCACTGACTACCCGGCGTGTGTCCGGGGGTGTGAATCAACGAAACTTCGAAGTCGCCCACCGCAACCACGTCGCCGGCGCCGTGAGCGACGAGGGAGTCTTCGCCGACGCCCGTGCGTTTCGTGACCCACTCCACTTCGTCGGCCTGCACGTGAATCGGCACGTCGATCCTCTCCAACAGTTCGACGATGCCGGCGATTTGTGCTCGACCACCGAGATTGCCGCCGACATGGTCCGGGTGATAATGCGTCGCAAAGACCGCACTCACGCGCATGTCGTCGCCTTCCACGAGATCAATCAGTTCGCCGGGCCGATAGGCCGGGTCCACTAATGCGGCCTCGCCCGTCTCGCGGTCACCGAAGGTGTAGACGAAGTTGACCATCTGCTCAGCGACGGGGTCATCGAGGGCGAAGTCCAGTCCACTCAGTAACTGGCGAAAATAGAAGCGTTCGGTCATTCGCTTTCGAGGACCCTCGACAGGCGTGGCGCCAATTCATCGACCTTCGCCTTCGTGGCGTCCAGTCGAGCCTCCAGCGTCTCGATGATCGCCGTCGCGCGCTCGAGTTTCACGAACAGTTCGTCGACCGAGACCTCACCTTCATCAAAGGACGCGACGATGGCGTCGAGTTCGTTCGCCGCGTCGTTCCAGTCACCGACAGTGCTCATGGCAATGCTCCAGTCTTTTCATTCACAGTAGATTCAAACGACCCGTCACTCACCAGTACCGTCACGCGGTCCCCCTCGTTGACGTCGTCCAGCGATTTCACGACGGTGCCGTCTCGGTTGGTCACGACGGACCAGCCTTGGGCGAGCCGTCGTTTCGGGTCATAGGCGCTCAGGAGTGCCCGGTTGCTCGCGAGAAACTGCGCGCCAGTGTTGAGGAGATGGCGACTGTGCATCAACAGTGCGCCGCGAGTGCTCGCGAGGTGGCGCTGCTCGGCGCGGAGCCGATCACGCACCGCGAAGATCATGGTGCGTCGACGCTCGGCGACGTACTCGGTGGCCTCATCGAGAACCGCTGTCGTCGCGTCGAGGACACGCTGCGCCGGAAGACGCACGTGACGGGCGTGCCAGTTTGCGACGATCCCCGCAATCTCTTCACCCAGTTTGGTGGGCGTGATCGCTCGGGTGTGCGCGACGAGGTCGGCGATCGACTCGTCCCCGGTGTGACCAATTCCCGTGAAGATCGGGGTCGAAGACGCCGCGATCGCGCGAGCCACCCGCTCGTCGTCGAAACAGGCGAGGTCACCCTTGGAGCCACCACCGCGCACGACGCAGATGATGTCGACACCGTGTTCGTCGAGCGTCTCAATCGCCGCGACGATTTGGGCCGGCGCCGCTTCACCCTGCACCGCGCTCTTGACGAGTACGATCTCGAAGCCGTAGCCGGAGTTGAGCAACTGACCGGTGAAGTCGCTGTAGCCCTCCGTACCAGGACTGGCGACCAGTCCGACGCGCAACGGGACCGGTGAAAGTGCGACCTGCTTATTGGAATCCAACAGTCCCTCGGCCGTCAGTCGCGCAATCAGTTCCGCTCGACGGCGCGCAACGTCACCGAGCAATCCCTGCACGTCGATCTGCGTGATGGTGAAGCCGATCTTTCCCTGGGGCGCGTACACGTCGACGTAGCCGTAGAAGTTGACAATTAACCCCGCCGACAGCGTCACGCCTTCGGCGGCGAGCTTTCGTTTCAGGGGCGCCCACGGCGTCGCCCAGCAGTGCGCGTTGAGCACGGGACGCTTGGTGTCTGAGGACGCGGAACCGGCGTCCACGAGGTCGACGTAGACGTGACCCTTCTCGTAGACCTTGGCGATCTCGCCGCGGACCCAGTGCGGATGACGGCGACCGTACGCCGATTCGAGTCGCGCGGTGAGCAGTTGGTAGAAGGCGCCGACCTCCAAGATCTCTTCAGTGTCACTCACTTCTTCATCCACGACGCGAGGATACCGTGGCGTTACAAGATAAATACGACTCTTGTCCGAGTCGTGGGCGTGTGTCAGAATTGTCACGGATGGTGAGTCGACTGGGTGGCCGCACCGCCTGGCAACAGGTGGTGAGGAAAGTCGGGGCTCCACAGGGCAGGGTGCTCACGAAATGTGAGTCGCGGTGACGTGCAGGACAGTGCCACAGAGAAAAGACCGCCGATGGCTCGGGTGACCGAGTACAGGTAAGGGTGAAACGGTGCGGTAAGAGCGCACCAGCATTGTGAGTGATCACAGTGGCTTGGTAAACCCCACCCGGAGCAAGATCAAACGTGGGAGCGCGTGGCCCGCATGCCTTGGAAACAAGGCACTCCCGAGGTAGATCGCTGAGATGGATGGCCGCCCAGCCTTCCGCAAGGAAGGTGGACAGAACCCCGCTTATAGGTCGACTCATCATCCAACCACCTATTCGAAAGTCGAACCGTGTTACACCTGCCCTACCGCGAGTTGCCGACCGCGGAACCCGGCACACCCGATACGCGTTCGCCGCTGCGCTATTTGATCTGGATCGCCGCGCAACAGAAGATCCACTTGACCTTCAACGCCCTCTTCGGTATCGGCTGGATGGTGAGTCAGGCACTGATCTGGGCGGCCGTCGGCGCCGCGATCGACCACGGCGTCATCCCCAAGAACGAGGGCGAACTCTTCTTGTGGGTCGGCGTCGTCATGGCGCTCGGTCTCTTCCAGGCGATCTGCGGCGCACTGCGTCACCAACTGGCCGTGACCAACTGGATGAACGCCTCCTACAAAACCGTTCAGGTCATTGGCCACCACATCTCGAAGACCGGCTCCGCCGTGACTGACGAGATCCCTTCCGGCGACATTGTCAACACGGTGGCCTCGGACGCCATGCGCATCGGTGGCGCGTACGACGTGTTCGCGCGCTTCATGGGCGCGATCGCCGCCTGGGTCGTCGTTTCGTTCATTCTCCTCTCGTCCTCGGTCGAACTGGGACTCATTGTCCTCATCGGTGTGCCGGTCCTGGCGTCGCTCACGACACCATTGATGAAGCCGTTGCACGCCACCCAAGCCGCCCAGCGCGAAGCGGCCGGACGTCTGGCGGCGCTCGGCTCCGACACCGTCGCCGGACTTCGCATCTTGCGCGGCGTGGGCGGCGAAGAGGTCTTTCTCAATAACTACAAGCGCCAAAGCAACATCGTTCGACTCGCGGGAAATCGCATCGCCGCGCCGCAGGCCGGTCTGGAGTCGGGCCAGGTGCTGCTGCCCGCGATTCTCACGGCAATCGTGACGTACCTGGGCGCCCAAGACGTGATGCACGGGACCCTCGCACCGGGACAGCTCGTCGCGTTCTTCGGCTACGCCACCTTTCTCACCACGCCGCTTCGCACGGCGATTGAGTACGTCATCGCCACCACCCGCGCCTTCGTCGGCGCCGGTCGCGTCCTTCGCATCTTGAACATCGACCCGTTGGTCGCCGAACCGGCGTCACCGCTGCTCTGGCCCGCCGTGATCGATGCCATCGATGACCGCGTGAGTGGCCTCTCGCTTCGTCGAGGTCAACTGGTCGCCTTCGTCACCGAAACACCGGCCGAGGCATCACAACTCGCCGACCGCCTGGGTCGATTCGTTCCTGACGTCGCCGGCGTGACGATCAACGGAACGCCGCTGGGTCTCTTCTCGGTCGCGGACACCCGCCGCAACATCGTCGTGAGCGAGATCGAACCACGCCTCTTCTCCGGTGAACTGCGCTACGAACTCGTCCCCCACGGTGACGTCTCCGACGGCAACATCATGCCCGCGCTCGAAGCCACGAGTTCACTCGACATCCTCGAGGCCTTGGAAGACGGACTCGACACCCTCGTTGAAGAGCGGGGTCGAAGCTTCTCCGGTGGACAACGCCAACGTCTCAGTCTGGCGCGCGCGATACTGACCAACGCCGAGGTACTGATCCTCGTCGAACCGACGTCCGCGGTCGATACGCACACCGAGGGACGAATCGCGCAGCGACTGCGCCACGTTCGCGGCGCACACACGACGCTCGTCGCCACCACCAGTCCCCTGCTACTCGAGCAGATGGACGTCATTTACGTAGTGGTGAACGGACGCGCCTTCGCACACGGCACGCACGACGAACTCATTGCCGCGTCGTCGACCTATCGCCAGATCGTGTTGCGCGAGGACGCCTGATGCAACTGCCAGTCGCCGATACCGCCGCCGTTCGCACCTACGCCAAGGTGCTCATCGGCCAACACCGCTCGAAGTTGGTCCGGATGCTCTCGCTCTACGCGCTCGCGGCGTTCATGGCGCTCATCCCGGCCTACATCATCGGCGAGATCACGAACTTCGCGGCCGATCACCAATTGACGGCGCATCGCATCACGCTCTACGTCGGGATCCTCTTTGTCTCGTCGATCCTCTACGCCGGGCTTTCCTTCCTCGCTCGACGCCGTAGTTACCTCTTGGGCGAGACCGTCTTCGCGCAGTTGCGCGAGGAGTTCCTCGAAAGCGTGTTGGGCCTGCCGTTGGTCGAAGTGGAGCGCGCCGGCACGGGAGACCTGCTCAGTCGAACGACCAATGACATCGAAGCGCTGTCACGCACGGTGCGCTTCGCCATGCCCGAATGGCTCGTGGCCATCGTGCAGGCGCTGTTGACGCTCATCGCGATGACGATCGTCAGTCCCCTCGCGACGCTCGCCAGTTTGGTGTCCCTGCCCATTCTGTTTTTCTCGACGCGCTACTACTTGCACTACGCCACGCCCGGCTACCGGCGCGAACGAATGAGCTACGCCACCATGTCGGGCTCGGTCTCCGAAACGGCCGAAGGCGCGCGCACCGTTGACGCGCACCGCCTCGGGAAGCGCCAGGGCCAGCGCATCGAGGGCAACATTCGTGAGTCCTTCTACTCCGAGATGTACACGCTGCTCATGCGCATGGTCTGGTTCCCCACGATCGAGAGTGCGTTCGCCCTCGCGGTCGCCACGACGCTCGCCTGGAGCGGGTGGCTGGCGCTGCATCACGACATCACGATCGGGGCCGCCACCACGGTCACGCTCTACGTCGTGCAGATCAACGACCCGATCGACCGCATCGTGTCGTGGCTCGACGAACTCCAGGTCGGTCAGACGTCGTTGGCGCGCCTCGTGGGCGTGTCGGCGGTGCGCGACGACCGCCCGACCGAAGGCGTCGAGCCGAAAAACGAGACCATCACCATGAATGATGTCCGCTACGCCTATCGTCCGGGCTTCGACGTGTTGAACGGACTGTCGCTCACGATTCGACCGGGTGAACGACTGGCCATCGTTGGTCCCTCGGGCGCGGGAAAATCCACCATCGGGCGGTTGCTCGCCGGCATCGACGCGCCGGGGAGCGGCTCGGTGATGGTGGGTGACGTGGCGCTCGCGAGCATGCCGTTGCCGATGCTGCGACGACACGTAGCCCTGGTGACCCAAGAGCACCACATCTTCATCGGCACGGTACGCGAGAACTTGGCGCTCGCCAAGCCCGAGGCCACCGATGACGAGATCGTTCGGGCCCTGGACGCCGTCGACGCACTCGAATGGGTGCAAGCGCTCCCCGACGGGATTCTCACCGAACTCGGCACGACCGGCTACCAAGTCTCCCCGGCCCAGGCCCAACAGGTGGCGCTCGCGCGACTGGTGCTGAGCGACCCCCACACGCTCGTGCTCGACGAGGCGACAGCCATGCTGGATCCGCGAGCGGCGCGTCATCTGGAGCGTTCCCTCGTGGCCGTGCTGCGGGGGCGAACGGTGGTGGCGATCGCGCACCGTCTTCACACGGCCCACGACGCCGACCGTGTCTGCGTCGTGATCGACGGCAAGATCGCCGAGTTGGGCACGCACGACGAGCTGGTGGCGCTGAACGGTGAGTACGCGTCACTCTGGAGCTCCTGGCGGAACGAGAAGCCCGGCCCGTCCTAGGATTTCAAGTGCATGGTGACTCCACTTCTTCGCGGCGCCGAGATTGACGCCTGCGTCCACCGAATCACCTTGGCCCGCGCCGAACCGAACTACGCGCACCGAACTCCCGTGACGCCCGAGATCCAACGACGACGTGACGAAGCCGAGTACCACCGCCGCAGCGTCTTCGAGCGATTGGTCGCGCTGCACCCGGACGCCGTGACGGCGAGCGGGCATCAGCACACGGAAGAGCTGATGGAGAACGGCGTCGAACTCATCCTCAACGCCCGACTCGCCGATTTCGCGGCACGCAGAACCATCACGTCCCAAGCGTTCGTGCGCGTCGGTCGGGTCGACGACCGCTTCACGTACGCGCCGCTCGTGATCAAGAACCATGAGGTGACCGAGGTCTCCTCCAGCCGGCAACTGCTCGAGGGATCCCTCGAACGACTGATGCCGAGCGACGTCGTGGTGCGTGAAGGACTCGGACTGCGCTCAACCGCCACCGTTCGCCGCGACGTCTTGTTGCTCGACGGAGCGACACGTATTCTCCAAGCCTTCGCCGCCGCGGATCCGTCCCTTCGAGGCGCCCTGATCGATCGCAACTCTCGGCTGTGGTGGCTGGACTTAGCCAGTCCGACGTATTCGCGCAGCAACCTCAGCGCCTATGACGCGTTCTACCGCGAGCGCGTCGACGCGCTCAGCGCACTCGACGAATGGTTCGACCTCGGCGGAGTGTTTCCAACCTCGCCCTATTGGCACCGGGAATGCTTGACCTGCGAGTTCTCCGAGCACTGTCACGGCGAACTCGAAGCGATCGACGACGTCTCACTGACGCGCTTCACCTCGATCGATCAACAGTCCGCGCTCCGCGCTCACGGTATCCACACGCGAAACCAATTGGCTCGGCTCGATCCCGTACGGGCCAGGTCGGCGCGCGCCAAGTCCGCGGTCCCCGCAGCGCTCGTCGGCGTGGAGGACGGCCTCGGACGAAAGTTCGACCGCCTCGATGAACTGATTTATCGAGCTCGCTCGCACGTCCGTGACAGTGCCCTTCGAATCCTCGACCCCTCGCTCATGGGTTGCCCGACCGCCGACGTCGAGGTTGACGTCGACATGGAGAGCTACGACGACGCGACGTACCTCTGGGGAGCGAACGTCACGTTGAACGCACCAGTCGACGGGCTCGTCGAGGGCTACACGACTTTCGTGGAATGGGGCGAACTGACGCGCGGGGCCGAAGCCCGCAACTTCGCCGCGTTCTGGACGTGGCTGACCAGCCTGCGACAGATCTCTCAGTGGCAGGGTCGAAGTTTCGCGGCGTACTGCTTCTGGGCCCAGGCCGAAGACGGCGCCATGAACCGCGCCGTCGCCACCGCCGTCGAAGGTGGGCCCACGCTCCAGGACCTCAACGAGTTCCGCCAACTATCGCCGCCGGCGTGGATAGACCTCCACGACCTCGCGAAGGCGCAAATTCAAACTGCGGGACAACTCGGACTGAAACAGCTCGCGGCCTCGGCCGGTTTCCAGTGGCGCGACGTGAATCCCAGCGGCGAAGCGTCGATGCTCTGGTACGAAGTGGCCACGCGCGACGACGATGCCGAGGCGGCGATTTCGCGTCAACGCATCCTCGACTACAACGAGGACGACTGTCGCGCGACCAAGTCGCTGCGCGACTGGCTGAACGGCCCGGCGAAGTACCTAGCGCACCGCGACGACCCTGTGTAGCCTCGCGCGTGTTCATTAGCATTGGTCGGTGACCCCGGCGACACCAGTACCTGCTCGCGAGGTCACGTATACGTTGAGCGCCCGAATATTGGGAGTGCTCAACACGGCGCTCTCGATCACGTGCGCCGTGGTCCTCGCGCTAGGACTCAGTGATCTCGCCCAGCGCCGCGTTGCGTCGGGCATCTGGCTCTTGCTGGGTGTCCTGGGCATCCGGTGGGTCCTGGCCACGTTGATCGCGCGGTGGAGCGTTCACGCAGGGGCGACGTTGCGCGCGCGCTGGCGCGCCACGTTGGTACTGCATTTCACGGTACCGCAGCCGGAGCGCGAGCGGAGCCGGGGCGACCTCGGACTCGCCATTGAACAGGCGTCCGATCGACCGACCCTCAACCTGCTCGAGACGAGTGCCGTCGTCGCGCCGGCCGGTCTCGCCGTGCTCTTCTGGGCCGGCGGTTGGTTGGCGTCGTTGATCACCGTGGTCCTGTTGGTGGCCGCGGTACCGCTCTATCGACGAGCCGGCAAACGCAGCGAGGCGTCCGCACTCGAATACCAGCGCCGCCGGGCCCTCCTGGAGGGCCGACAACTCGAGTTGTTGCACCACACGACAGAACTACGCGCCCTGGGCGCCGTCGAATACGGGGCCGATGAGATCGCCGCCATATCGGACTCCGAGCACGCCATCGCGATGCGCGCGATTCGCGTCGCCCTCGAGTCCTCGCTGGTCACGGAGTTCTTGAGCGGCGTCAGCATTGGACTCGTCGCGATGGTCGTCGGCTTCGCACTCTTGGGCGGGCGAATCACGCTCGAGCACGCCCTCGTCGCGGTACTGGTGACCAGCGAGATCTTCACGCACGTTCGTCGCTACGGCGTGGAGTTCCATCGCCGCGAGGACTCCGAGCGTTCACTGGTTCTCTTGGACCGCGGCGCGAGCGCGTCCGACGTCACTTCGACCGAGCTGCTCGTCGCGACTGATCTGGTGACGACGGCGCAGAGCCGTCCGGTCAGTGTCACCCTGACGCCGGGTCAAACTCTGCTGGTCACCGGTCCGTCGGGCTCGGGCAAGACGACACTCCTGGACACGCTCATCGGTTGGCGCGATCCGCAGACCGGTGCGGTTGTGCGCGCCAATGTCCGCACGGGGCACGTGAGCGTCGAAAGCGCGTTGCTGTCGGGTACGTTGCGCGACAACCTCACGCTCGGTCAAGCAATTCCTGACGGTGACGTGACGGCGTGTCTTTCTTCGTTGGGACTCCTCGGACCCCGATTCGAAGACCTCGATACCGCCCTCCTCGCCGACGGTAGGGGGATCAGTACGGGAGAGAAGGTTCGCGTGGTGTTGGCCCGAGCGCTCCTCGCCCACCCCGATCTTCTGGTCATCGACGACGTGGCCGGCGTTCTCGACGAAGACGGTCGACGTCTCGTTCGCACGGTGCTCAAGGCGCCCCGCTCCTTCGGCGTCATCGAAGCGACCGTCGACACGCCGCTCTTCACCGACGTCACCTATCGGATCGAGTTGTCACCGTGAGAAACGACATTCGTCGACTGCGTCGCTGGCTCCGACGTGCCCAGCCACCTCGGGGAACCCTTCTTCGCGCCCTCGCGGCCGGTGTCGTCGCCTCAATAGTGAACGTCGCGTTGTTAGTCGGAGCGGTGGGGCTGTTGGTCGAGAGCGCGACGCGCCCGGGGCTTCGCACCGTCCTCGGCGCGCTGATCGTTATCGAGCTCTTCGCCTTCCTGCGGTCGCCGCTTCGTTTCATCGAACGACTCAGCGCCCACCGATTGGGTTTCGCCGCGGTCTCGCGCTGGCGCCGCTGGCTCGTTCTCACCGTGGGCGCGTTCACTTTCACGCGGTGGCGCTCGTACGCCGCGGGTGATCTACTGGAACGCTCGCTTCGCGATACTGACGAACTCCAGGACCTATGGCTTCGTTGCGTGATTCCTTTCATCACCTCGAGCGCGGTGATGCTGCTCGGCGACCTCGTCATCGGTCTCATGGCGCCCCACGGGAAATGGTGGTCCTACGCGGCCGATTTACTCGCGGTGCAACTCCTCGGTGCCGCGGCGCTCGTCGCCAATGTCGGCCCGTTGCTGGGACGCGACCGGGTCCTTCGACGGGCCCGCGCGCGCTACCGGGCGCAATTGGTGGAGTTGAGCGCCGCCACGCCGGAGCTGGTCTTACTCGGGCGAGTTGGTTTCGCCGAGACGCGCGCCGTCGCGTCCGTCGACCGGTTGCGACACGCCGAGGCCGCGCTGACGCGCCAACACGATCTCTCCAACGCGGTCGCGCCAGCCATGACCGCCCTCGCGCTCGGCGCTCTCGTGGTGCGACCGCACAGTGCCGCGCTCTGGATCGTCGTCGCGGCGCTACTGGCCCTCTCCACGTTCGAATCGCTCAACGTCGTACGTGACGCACTCGACACCGCCGTCGCCGTGAGCGCCGCGGCGGAACGTTTGGAAGAGCTCGACGTTACGGGCCCGCGCGGCGACGCCGCCTGGCCGACGGACTCAACCGTACGTCTCGATCACGTCACGATCAACGAGGAGAGTGAGACCCTGGTGGCCGATGCGTCGCTCGTCGTCGCGCCCGGTCGAAGGGTCGCGCTCACCGGTTCATCGGGTGTCGGAAAGTCAACGTTGCTACGAGCACTCGCGGCCCTCGACGTCGTGGCGAACGGCACGATCAGCGTGGGCGACGTGGCGATCACCGACATTGACGAACGCGAACTGCGTCGGGGCCTGGCCTACGTCGCGAGCGAGCCGGGGCTCACGCGGGGCTTCGCGATCGACGTCGTGAGTCTCGGGCGCCCCACGTCGCGAAACTCGCTGGAGGACTTAGCGACCTTGGGACTCGCCACGCAATCCACCACGCGTTGGGAGGATCTCTCACGCGGTGAACGCGCGCGAGTCGCGATCGCGCGCGCCATCGTCACGAGTCCGGCGATCCTTCTACTGGACGAGCCCACGAGCGGACTCGGGACCGACGAGACCGAACGCGTACTGTCGCTCCTCGGCGCATCGGTCGCCACGGTCATAGTCGCGACACACGATGCCCAGGTGATGGCGTGGTGCGACGAGGTCCTCGAACTCATCGACGGGAACCTCCGCGTACTCAGGCGTTGAGGTTCCTCATCCCGGCCGCGACGTAGCGATCACCGGCCACGGCGTCGCGCGGAATCGCGGCCTCGAGGGCCGCGACGTCGGCATCGCTCAAGATGACGTCGTCAGCAGCGATGTTCTCGTGGAGCCACTTACGACGCTTCGTTCCGGGAATGGGCACGACATCGGGGCCGCGTGAGAGGACCCACGCCAGGGCGAGTTGGGCGACGCTCGCGCCCTTGGACTCGGCGATCGCCTCCAGGTTCGCCAGGAGCGTCAGGTTTTGATCGTACGCCTCGCCGCTGAAACGTGGCTGGTGCTTGCGAAAATCGCCGTCGCTCGTACCTTCGCGATTACTCACTTCGTTGGTCAAAAATCCTCGTCCGAGTGGGCTGTAGGCGACGAAACCGATGCCGAGGCGGCGACAGGTGTCGAGCACGCCGTCTTCGGGGTCGCGACTCCACAACGAGTATTCGCTCTGCAGCGCACTCACCGGATGGACCGCGTGGGCCCGTTCGATCGTCGCCGACGAAGCTTCAGAGATGCCGAGGTGTCGGACCTTACCGGCCTCGACCAGGCTCTTCATGGCGCCCCAGGTCTCTTCAATGTCGACGGTTCGATCAACGCGATGCTGGTAGTAGAGGTCGATCACCTCGACACCCAGGCGCCGCAACGAGGCGTCGCACGCTTCGGCGACGTACTCCGGTGTGCCGTTGATGCGGATGAAGGATCCGTCGGCGGCGCGCTGGTTACCGAACTTCGTGGCGAGCACGACCTCGTCACGACGACCCTGGATGGCGCGTCCCACGAGCTCTTCGTTCTTGAAGGGCCCGTACATGTCGGCGGTGTCGAGGAAGTCGACGCCGGCGTCCAACGCGTCGTGAATAGTGGCGATTGATTCGGTGTCGTCCCCGGCTCCGTAGAACTCGCTCATGCCCATACAGCCGAGTCCCTGTGCGGAGACTTCAAGACCCTGGCCCAACGTTCGGCGATTCATCGCGTCTCCTTAATGTGAAATTGCTCACAAACCTTTGTTTGCAGGCTTCTGGTGACAGAGTAGCGGCTGGTTCGCGATTATATTTTTGTGTCATTGGCTGGGGGGGCCAAACATCGAGGGCCCGCTTGTTCTGGATACGCGGAACAGGCGGGCTTCGTTGTTTCTACACACGACTCTGACGAAAGTTTCAGCACCTCTATGGTTGTGTCGTGAGCGGTTCGGTAATTCCTCCCGACATCGCGACCCCGCAGGTGCGACCGCTGCTTCGTGGTTGGCTCCACTTGGTCGCCTTTTTCGTCCTCTTCGCCTGTTCACCCATTCTCTTCGCGCGCTGTCGAACCTGGTCCCAAGTCGGCTGGGTCCTCTGCTTCCTCGTGGGCGTCGGAGCGATGCTCATCACGAGCGCCCTCTTGCATCGCGTGAACTGGACGCCGACGCAACGACAGGCGTGGCGTCGAGCCGACCATTCCACGATTTTCCTCGCCATCACCGGCACCTACTTCGCCATCGCGGGGCTGACCATGCACGGCACGATCCGCCTCGTCACGTTGATCATCATCGGCGTGTGTACGTGCATCGGCATCGCCATTCGCCAGTTCTCGATGAACGCCCCGAAGTGGGCCAACACGATCCCCTTCCTGGTCATGAGTTGGTTTGCCGCGTTGGTCATGCCCCAGATCTACCGGGGCGGTGGACCGCTGTGCTTCTCGCTCATCCTCGGCGGGGGCGTGGCCTACTCGGTCGGCGCCGTCTTTTACGGCTCGAAGCGGCCGAAGCTCTCACCGAGGGTCTTTGGCTACCACGAGCTCTTTCACGCCTTCACGTTGATTGGCGCCGGGCTGCATTTCGCCGCCATCAGCGTCGCCCTGCGCTAACTCTCGAGGGGCGGCACGACGTTGTAGTTCAAGAGCGACGGCGTCCACATCCTCGAGCCGATCGTGGTCATGGACCCGTTGCTCAGGTTCATCCGCCAGGCCACCGAACCCGAGACACCGAGCGCCCACGTCATGGCCGACTTAATCGGCGACATATGACTGAAAATCGCTAGATGGGAGTTCGCGTCGTGCATCAAGCTCGTCTGATCGCCCAGCAGCACGTCCAGGTCGGCGTGCACGCGTTGGTCGACCGACGCCAGCGATTCGCCGTCGCCGAAGGCCGTGTTGTGGTCATGTTCGAAGGCGCGCCACTGCTCTTCGCTTACGCGGCTCAGCGGTTGTCCGTCGAGCGAGCCGTAGTCGACCTCGATGAACGACTCCTTCACCAGCGCGCGAAGGTCCGGCACCGCCAGGGCCGCGGTCGCACGAGCGCGCTGCAGGGGCGACGTCCACACTTCTTGGACGTTGAGAAGGAACGGTCGCAACGCGCGCGCTTGGCGCTCGCCGAGTTCGGTGAGCGTCGGGTCGCTCTGGCCGACCAAGAGTCGCGCGGCGTTCGACGACGTCTGTCCGTGACGAATGAGAATGATCACGGCATCAGCAGACGGCCACACTCGGGACAGTTCATGAAGGCTCCCTCCGGCTGCCCCTTCCATCGATCGAGATCGAGCGGCGACAGCGCGATGCGACAGCCGTCACAACGGCCCGAGACGATCTGGGAAGCTCCGGAGGTGCCCGCGCGCGCGAGGGCCGCCTCGTAGCGCTTCAGGAGTTCGGGCGCCAGGGCCGCGCACTTTTCGACCCTCGAGGCGCGCAGGGCGACCAGTTCTTCATCCAGGCTGGCGTGGAGTTCGACGATCGCCGCCTGGATTTCGCTCCGCCGCAGCACGGCCGGTTGCGCCGCGGCCTTGACGGCGTTCACGGCCTCGTCCAACGGCTCGACGGCGATGAGGTACTCGAGTTCGAGGTCGTCGCTGCGCTCGAGCAGTTCGCGCACGTGCTGGACTTCAGTCTGCAGCGCCGCCAGCTCCCGGGAATTGGCGGTGGAACTGCTCAGGGTCTTGTCGAGGCTCTCGGCGCGGGCGCGGAGGCGATTACCCTCTCGTTGGGTCACTTCGTAGGCCGATCGCACGGGCGCCAGTGCGGCCTGGGCTTCGTTGAGCACTTTTAACTGGGCGCGAAGTTCGACTTCGAGCGCGGCTAATTCGGCCGTCTCGGGTAAGTGCGTCTTCTGGGACCCCACGCGGTCGAGCCAGCGATCGGCCTCCATGAGTGCGCGAAGGTCGTCGGTCTCACTCACGTTTTCAGTCTCGCACGTTCCACGTCTCGAGCGACCGGGCGAGCTTGGCCAGCGCGGGCGCGAGCGCGGGCTCGCACCGTTCTTGCGCCGTGTCCAAGTCGAACCAGTAGACCTCGGGACTCTCATTCTCCGGCGGCGACGGATCGAGCGGTGGGGCGATGATGACGTAGCGCAGGTCGTAGTGGGTGTGACCCCTGGGGCCGGGATGCAGGTCAACGTGGAAGAGTTCGACGGGATCGAGGTGGCGCGCGACGAGACCGGTCTCTTCGAGCGTCTCGCGCAACGCCGCCGACTCGGGACCTTCGTTCGCGTCGACGTGACCGCCAGGCTGGACCCATATTCCGAGGAGCCGGTGGCGGTGTAACACGACGCCGCGAGAGGAGACCACGAACGCCGACGCGGTGAGGTGGTGATCACTCTGGTCCTCGGCGAATGGATTACCCGGTCCTTCGAGGCGTTCGAGCGTCGCGACGATGGAATCGGACTCGCGCTGGTCGACGGGATCGATCCGCTCGATCTGTGAGCGCAGCGCGTCGAGCGCGCTCACTGGCCGTCCAGGAGGCGTCTCACCGACGCCGGCACCGGTATCGTCCCGGCGGCCATGGCGCCGTTGGT
Source organism: Acidimicrobiaceae bacterium (assembly GCA_003155915.1). GTDB lineage: Bacteria > Actinomycetota > Acidimicrobiia > Acidimicrobiales > RAAP-2 > RAAP-2. The sequence continues at coordinate 110,640 of PMFA01000003.1, forward strand.
GTCAGGAATCGGCGTCCCGTAGTGGATTCGGGCGGGCACCATTCCGGACCACACCGGTAGGTCGAGGTCCTCGTCGGGATCGTCCGTCGGACCGGAGGAGAGTTTGGCCGACGCTTCATCGATCGCAACCGCGACGACCATGGTGAGGCGTCGTTCGGCGTCGTTCATTGCCCTCACCTCACTCGCGCGTCCCGGCAAGACCGCGTCGACGAACAGGTCGAGGACCCTGGCCTTCTCGACGTCGTCGCTCACGAGCGTCGCTGTGCCGAAGACCACGACCGAGCGATAGGTGATCGAGGACTCGAATCCACTGCGCGCCAAGCGCAGGCCCTCGAAGAGCGTCATCGAGACGCACGCCTCGCCGCGCTCGACGATTGACTTCATCACCGCGTTCGAAGGACTGCCGTGGAGGTAGATGGTGTCGCCCTCTCGCGCGTGCAACGTCGGAATCACCATGGCGTTTCCCTGGACGATCGCCGCCACGTGACACAGGGGCGCTTCGTCGATGACGGCGAAGATGACGTCACGTTCGTAGTTGGCTTTGGCCGCCAGACGACGAACCCTCGTCTTCGGGCCGGGCCCGAGTACGTCACTCATGCGCGAAGGTCACCGCCAAAAAAGGTCCGCGCCATTCCGGCGACTTCGACGTTCTCTTCGAAGAGTCGGGCGAACATCACACCGCCTCGGGCCGACGCCTGATGGACGGCCACGGTCGGTGCGCCGGCGCGTTGCACCCACCACGGCGCGACCGCACACATGGCACTGCCGGTCACACTGTCCTCGGCCAGCCCGAGGCGCGGCGCGAAGACACGGATGGAGACGTCGACGCTCGGACCGCCGACACAGGCGGCGATGACCATCGAGCTGGGTACCAAGAAGAGATTCATGGAGTCGACGGCGAGTCCGCACAGGGTGTCGAAGTCCTCAACGACGGCCAGGACGCCTTGGCTCCCGGCGCGATAGACCTCGCTCACCGGACCGAGCGCGTCGTTCAGCACCGACGGGTCGGCCTCTTCGAGGGACCAGCGTGGGAGGTCGATGCCGAGCAGCCCGTCACTCATGCGACGACCCGAGAGGGTGCCGGCACGCGTCTGGAAGTAGATCTCTCCCCCGGGCACGCCCAACTCGTTCAGCAACACGTGCAGACTCGCGAGCGTCGCGTGGCCGCACAACTCGACCTCGACGGTCGGCGTGAACCAGCGCAAGCTCCACTGATCGCCCACCCGGCGCACGAACGCAGTCTCTGAAACGCCTAGTTCGAAGGCAATCTGTTGCAGTTCATCATCGGGCATTGATCGCTCGAGTAGCACTACGACCGCCGGGTTGCCACGTTCGGCCTCGCCGGTAAAGGCGTCCACCCACCAGAGACGGTGACCGAAGGCCACGTTGACAGAATCCACGTGTAGAGCCTGCCACAACGACGGCCGCGACCACCTAGGGTTTTGGCGTGCGTGTCGCGACGTTTAACCTTCACGCCGGCGTCGACGGATGGGGTCGACCGACGAAGGTTCTCGATCACGTCGTGAGTCTGAACGCCGACGTGCTCATCCTCCCGGAACTCTGGCGCGCCGAATCGGGCACGGACTTCGTGGCCGAGCTCAAGTCGCGATTGGGAATGGAGGGACTCTTCGTTCCCCTGGCCTCCGGTCAGCGCGTCACGTCGGGCACGGGTGGGCGGACGTGGCAGCCACTGCTCGCCCACCTCAGCGGCGAACGCGGACTGTTCTTCGACGAACATCGCGCGTTGAGCAAGGTCCAACGCATTCGTCGCGCCACGGCCGAAGGCGTCGAACAGGGCGAATGGGGGCTCGGTCTATTGACGCGACTGCCGATTCGAGAGATTCACGCCGAGTCACTCGGACGCCTCCCGAGAGAGAAGGTGCAACGGACCCTCATCGTCTCCACGCTCGAAACCGAGGGGCGCGCCATCTACGTCCTGGCCGTACACGGCGCGCACCTGAGTCACGGTTCGTATCGTCAGTATCGACGGGTCAGCGAGATCGTCGCGCGTCTTGATCCAGCTCTGCCGATTCTTCTCGGGGGCGATTTCAACTCCTGGCGACCATTGCTGCGGGTCCTCTTGCCCGGATGGCGATCGCTCGTCACCGCGCGAACGTGGCCGGCGCGCACGCCGCATTCTCAGATTGACCACCTTCTGGTTCGCGGCTCGTGGGAAAGTCTCGGCGGATTCGCCAGCGACGGTGGCAGCGACCACCGCGCCCTCGTCGCCGACGTGCGACTGGCGTAGCCGTCGATTCGAAGTTCGCCGCGACGTCAGTCCAACTGGACGCTCTCGTCGACCACCACGAGTGTCTTGCCGTGATTGCCGCCCGTGAACAAGAGATTCAACGCGTCCGGCGCGTGCTCGAGACCCGGCACCAGGTGTTCTTGGTGTTTGATTCGACCGTCGAGCACCATGGCCGCCAATTCAACGTGCGCCTCTGCGTAGCGATGCGCGAAGTCGAAGACGATGAAGCCCTTCATCTGACCCCGGCGCATGATCAGCATCGAGGTATTGGTGACGCCGCCGCGTTCGGTGGCGTTGTACTGAGAGATCGCCCCACACATCACGATGCGCGAGTGCATCGCAATGTTCGCCAGCGTCGCGTCGAGAACGTCGCCACCGACATTGTCGAAGTACAGATCGATGCCCTTCGGGCAGGCCTCGCGGAGGCGTTGGGTGAGTCGCGCTTCGCGATAGTCGACACACTCGTCGAAGCCGTATTTCTCCACGACCTCGCTGCACTTCTCCTCTCCGCCCGCGATGCCGACGACTTTGCCCGCGCCGCGGGCCCTCGCGATCTGTCCGACCACCGAACCGGTCGCTCCCGCGGCACCCGAGACGACGACCACGTCACCCTCTTTGAACGCGCCAACGTCCAAAAGTCCGAAGTACGCGGTCAGGCCCGTCGCACCGAGGACGTTCATCACAGTCGCGAGGTCCAGTCCGAGCCCCTTGGGCAGCACCGTGAACTTATTGGACTCGCTCGCAATCGCCCACTCCTGCCAGCCGGTCATGCCGTTCACGACGTCGCCTACGTGGTAGCGCTCGGAGTTGGACTCCACGACGACGCCACTGCCGCCCGAGCGGATGACGTCGCCGATGCCGATCGGCGGCAGGTAACCGGGCGCGTCGTTCATCCAGGTTCGAATCGTCGGGTCGATCGAGAGAAGACCGACCTTGATCAACGCTTCATCCGGACCGCACACGGGCATTGGAGAGTCGATCAATGAGGTCGTCGATTGGTCGACCATGCCGGTCGGTCGTTGTGCGAGGGTGATTTGTCGGTTCGCCATTTGAGCTCCTAGGTCGTACGTCACGTTAGGGCTCACCGGGATCTCCAGTGAATAGTCCAACGCGCCTAGCCCATTCCAATCAGGTGTTATCAGCCGAGTGTTGCCAATACCTGACTAAGTAGGTAAGGTTTGTCATGATTAGGGCGGAGACGGGGAGGGACTGCGGTGACCACCGAGACGAAGCAGGAAACTGCGGTCGAGGACATCAAGAGATCAAGTAACTACTTGCGTGGCGCAATCAGCCAAGAACTCGACAACGACGTCGCCAGTGTGTCCAACGAATCCGAGCAGATCCTCAAGTTCCACGGCATCTACGCCCAGGACAATCGCGACGTGCGCCGAGAGCGCGCCGTCAAGGGTGAAGAGCTCGACTACATCTTCATGATCCGCGTCGGAGTCCCCGGCGGACGGCTGACGACCGATCAATGGCTGGCGCTCGACGCCGCCGCCTCCGACGTCGCCGACGGCACGATAAGGCTCACCACCCGTCAGGCCGTCCAGTTCCACGGGGTGCTGAAGGACGGGCTCCGACCGCTCGCTCGAGCCGTGGACGCCCACCTGATGACGTCCTTCGGAGCCTGTGGCGACGTCGTACGAAACGTCGTTTCCTGTCCCGAACTGCAGGGCAACGACGCCGACGAGCGCCTGGCGGAGATCTCGAGGCACCTGACCCGAAGCTTTCGCGCGACCACCGACGCGCACTGGGAGATCTTCGTCAATGGCGACAAGGCCGCGTCACGCGAAGACGCCGCCGAGCGACCGTTCTACGGCGAGACGTACCTACCGAGGAAGTTCAAGATCGCCGTCGCCCACCCGAACGAGAACTGCGTGGACGTCCTCGCCCAAGACGTCGGGTTGATTCCGGGGGTTCACCCCGAGGCCGGCGACGGATTCAATCTCTTGGTGGGCGGCGGCCTCGGTCGGGCCTACGCCAATCCCGACACGTTCGCGCGCCTGGCCGATCCGATGACCTTCGTCGCCTACGACGAGGTCGACGAGGTCATCGCCGCGGTGCTGGTGACCTACCGCGAACTCGGCGACCGTACCGACCGCAAACGCGCACGAATGAAGTACGTGGTGGCCGACATGGGCTACGAACAGTTCCGCAAGGAGATCGAGGTTCGCCTCGGACGAGAACTTCGCGAGCCCCTGGAACTGCCCACCCACTTCGACGCCGACCACCACTTGGGTTGGCGCACTCGCGGCGACGGGACCCACCAGGTCGGTGTACGGGTTTCGGCCGGTCGGGTTCGCGACGAGCCGGGCGGCACCCGACTGCGCTCGGCGCTGCGACTCATCGCGCAACGTCACCCGGTGACGTTCTTCCTCACCGCGCAACAAGACGTCGTGATCAGCGGCATTTCCGACGACGCGCGAGGGGACGTCGAAGAGATCTTGACCAGGCAAGCCGTGCGACCCGACGGCGAACTGGGCAACGTCGAGCGCACGGCCCTGGCGTGCCCCGCGCTGCCCACGTGTGGACAGGCGCTCACCGAAGCCGAGCGGCGCCTTCCCGAGCTCGTGGGCAACATCGAGGGCGCGCTCGCCAGTCGACAGCTCGGTCGGCGCGCGCTGCAACTTCGCATGACCGGATGTCCGAACGGCTGCGCTCGACCGGCCGTCGCCGAAGTGGGTATCGTCGGTCGCACCAAATCGACCTACGACGTCTACGTGGGCGGCGGACCGCGCGGCGATCGGTTGGCGACGCTCTACCGCGAGAAGGTCTCCTTCGACGAGATCGCCGTCGTTCTCGGTCCGCTGTTCGACCGCTGGGAGGCCGAGGGTGACGAGGACGAGTCCTTCGGCGACTTCATGACCCGAGTGGGCGTCGCGTGACGGTCTATCTCGTGGGCGCCGGACCGGGTGATGCCGACCTCATGACGGTGCGCGGAGCGCGGTTGCTGGCCGCGGCCGACGCCATCGTGCACGACCGTTTGGTGGAGCGCTCAGTTCTCGATCTCGCTCGACGTGACGCCGAACTGGTCGACGTCGGCAAAGTACCGGGACGCTTCACGTCACAGTCGATGATCAATGATCTGCTCGTCTCACTCGGTCGCAGGTACGACACCGTCGTGCGCCTCAAGGGCGGCGATCCGTTTGTCTTCGGGAGAGGCGGCGAAGAGATGATCGCGCTCGGTCGCGCAGGCGTGGTTTGTGACGTCGTGCCCGGCGTCACCTCAGCGTTCGCCGGGCCGCTGGCCGCGGGAATCCCCGTGACGCATCGGGGTCTCTCACGGGGAGTGACCGTCGTCACGGGTCACACGGAACGTCACGACGACGGCTATTTTCGCCGCCTCGCCAACCCCGAACTCTCGCTCGTCGTCCTCATGGGTGTGGCGGCTCGGTCATCGATCGCCACGCAACTCATCCAGGGAGGGCTCTCGGATGAGACTCCCGTGGCTGTCATCGAGAGCGCCTGGACGACTCGTGAATCGGTGACGCGCTCGGTGCTTCGAGAACTCGGGTCGCTCGACGTCGCCTCCCCGGCGATCATTGTCATCGGTCCGTGCGCTGCTCTCTCGGTGCGCGAACTGCTGGCCGAGACGTCCGCGCTGGTCTAGGCGTGCTGCCGCTGACCCTGAAACTCTCGGACAAAGACGTCCTCGTCATCGGAGCCGGTCGCATCGGCACGGGCAAGGCCCAACTGCTCGTCGACGCCGGAGCTCGCGTGACGATGATCGCGCGCGAGGTTCTGGTCGAACTACCGCGCGGACTGGCCGCGTTCGAGCAACGCGACTATCACGACGGTGACGTTCGCGGCTTCGCCCTGGTCGTGTCGGCGACGGGTGAGGCCACGGTGAATGACCGCCTCGTCGACGAGGCTCGTCGCGAGAACGTCTGGTTGAACGTCGTTGACGATCCGGAACGCTCGGACTTCTTTTTCACCGCCGTGTACCGTGACGGCGACGTCACGGTGTCGGTCTCCACGGAGGGTGCGTCGCCGGCCCTCGCTCAGGAACTTCGCACGATGATCGCCGAGCGACTGCCGGACAATCTGGCCGACGTCGCCCAACAGCTGCGCCGAGAGAGAGCCGATCATCACGCCAAAGGATCGAGTACCGAAGGCGTCGACTGGCGATCTCGAATTCGAGAACTACTCGGCGCGACCGAACCCTCGCGCTGAAGCGGCCTAAGTAGTGTCCCGAGGGACGGACAGGCCATCGACGTAGGAGGTCAGATGACGGATCGTGTTCTCGTGACGGGCGCCACCGGTTTCATCGCGCAGCATTGCATGCTGCAACTGTTGGAGGCCGGCTACGAGGTGCGAGGGACGGCCCGATCGGCCAATCGCGCCGCCGACGTGGTCGCGATCCTGTCGCCGCATCTCAGCGACGCCGCGCGAGGTCGACTCGACGCGCTCGAGGTCGTCGCGGCCGATCTCACTCGCGACGACGGTTGGCGCGGTGCCGTCGAGGGCTGCCGCTTCGTGATGCACATCGCGAGTCCGCTGCCGAAGGGTGTCGTGAAGGATGAGAACGAATTGATTGTTCCGGCGCGCGACGGAGCGCTGCGCGTACTGCGCGCCTCCCACGATGCCGGGGTCGAGCGCGTCGTCCTTACCTCGTCGCTCAGCGCAATTATCTACGGCAACGACCGTTCGCACCTCTTCACCGAGGCCGACTGGTCGAATCTTGACGGCAAAAGGATCGGCGCCTACGACAAGTCCAAGACGATCGCCGAACGCGCTTCCTGGGAGTACATGGAGACCATCAAGGATTCGTCGCCGATGGAGCTCGTGGCCATCAATCCCGGTCTGGTCCTGGGTCCGCTGCTGTCGAGCGATTGGGGAACGTCCGCGGAGATGGTGAAGAGGATTCTGGACCACAAAGTGCCGGCCATACCGAACATCGGTTTCGCCACCGTCGACGTTCGCGACGTGGCGAGCGCTCACGTCACGGCGATGGTGAGCCCGAATGCCGTCGGCCAACGTTTCATCTGCGCTGAAGCGAATCACTCGATGATGGAGATCGCTGAAATTCTCAAAACCCGTTACGGCACGCGCGGATTCAAAATCCCGACCGGGCGACTCCCCTCGATCGTCATTCGAGCAATGGCAATATTCGATAAAACGGTCCGATTGGCGCTGAATGATCTCGACACGTCACAGAACGTCGACAATACGAAGATACGAGCCGTCTTGAATTGGCAGCCCCGGGACCTCCTCGAGATGACGACATCAATGGCCGACTCCATGATCGACTACGGCGTCGTTCAAGCCCAAAGGCAATAACCCGCGCCCACGCAGTGTGACGCTCTGAACACTACCCCGCATTGCCGTTTTCCACCGCCGAAGAGACGACGCGCCGGCCGGCGTGAAATCTTCGCCTGCGCTCCAACCTGTAACTTGGGGACCACTATGGCGCCGGGCACTGAGACACCTCTCCTCGAGCTCGAACACGTTTCGGTTCACTTCGAAGGGCTTCGGGCGCTGGACGATGTTTCCTTCGACGTCTCTCTCGGCGAAATCGTCGGACTGATCGGACCAAACGGCGCCGGCAAGACCACCGCCTTTAACGTCGCGTGCGGTTTTGTGAAACCGTCACAAGGTCACGTGCACTATCCCAGTGCCGGGAAGTCGAATCTGCGTCCCAATCAACTCGTCGGCGCCGGCGTGGCGCGAACACTGCAGGGCGTCGGACTCTTTCCCCACTGCAGCGTGCTCGAGAACGTGATGGCCGGCGGACACCTCCGGCCCAACGGGGGCTTCGTCGCGAGCTTCCTTTCACTTCCCAACGAAGTGCGCTCCGAGCGCGGTCTGCGTCGCGACGCACTCGCGATGTTGGAGCGTCTCGGGATTGCCGACATGGCCGCGCGACTCCCGTCGGCCATTCCCTACGGCATCGCGAAGAAGGTCTCGGTGGCCCGCGCCCTCATGAGCGGCCCGACGCTACTTTTGCTGGACGAGCCGGCCTCCGGCCTGGATGAAGCAGAGCTCGAAGACTTTGCACGACTCATCGTTGAACTTCGCTCCACCATGGGCGTGCTACTCGTCGAACACGACATGGAATTCGTCATGCCGCTGGTCGATCGACTCGTCGTACTGAATTTTGGCCACGTCATCGCCCACGGGACACCGGCCGACGTGCGCAAGGACGATGCGGTGATTGCCGCCTATCTCGGCGTGGACGAATGATCACGATTGACGACCTGACGGTCTCCTTCGGAGCGGTCCAGGCGTTACGCGGCGTCTCATTCGTCGCCGAGACTGGCAGGATTACGGCCGTGCTCGGCGCCAACGGAGCGGGCAAAACGACGTTGCTGCGCACGATTAGTGGTTTGAAAGAGCCCAAGTCCGGGACGATCACAATGGACGAACGGAGCTTGGTTCACAAACGGACCGAGGACATCGCCCGACTGGGTATTGGTCACGTGCCCGAGGGCCGCGGCGTCATCGGTGAATTCACCGTGGAGGAGAATCTTCGACTCGGCGCGATGATGGCCAAGGTCAACCTGCAACAGGGTCTCGATGAACAGTACGAACAGTTTCCGGTACTCGGCGAGCGACGAAAACAACACGCGGCGAAACTCTCCGGCGGCGAACGCCAGATGCTGGCGATGGCCCGAGCGCTGATCGCCAAGCCGTCGGTGCTCCTCTTGGACGAGCCCTCCCTCGGCCTCGCCCCCCTGGTGACGGCCCAGTTGATGCACACCATTCACTCGTTATGCGAAACGAGTGACCTCACGGTGATACTGGTCGAACAAAACGCTTCGTCGGCCCTGAGAATCGCCCACCACGCCGTGGTCTTACACGTCGGCAAAGTTGTGGCCAATGACGCGGCGTCCGTCGTCGCGGCCGATGAGAACCTTCGTCAGTATTACCTCGGACTGGTGGAGTGATGGATCCGTTCCTCACCTCGCGCATTGTCACCGACGTACTGGGCGGACTCACCAACGGCGTCATCTTCGGAATGGTGGCGTTGAGCCTCGTGCTCATTTGGCGTTCTACTGGCGTACTCAACTTCGCCCAGGGCGCGATGCCGATGTTCGCGACGTACGTCGGCTTCGCGCTGTTGTCGTACCACTTCGGCTACTGGGCGTGCGTCGTGGCCTGCGTCATCGTTGGCCTACTGATTGGTGGACTGACCGAACGTCTCCTCGTTCGAGGTCTCTACGGAAAACCGGAGATCAATCCAATCGTGGTAATGGTCGGGTTCCTGATTGTGCTCGAAGCGGTCGCGGCGGCAATCTGGTCGTCGTTCCCGCGAAGTCTGCCGACTCCATTCTCATTCAAGGATTGGCAATTAGCCGGTAAGCCGCTGGCTCTGTCGCCCTTCACGGTGTACGAGATCGTCACGGCGCTGATCGTTATGACCGCCGTCGCCGTGTTGTTCCGATTCACAAAACTTGGGCTGCAACTGCGCGCCTCGGCCGTGGCGCCCGAGGTGTCGCGACTACTTGGTGTACGCGTCGGTCGACTCCTTACGTTGGGTTGGATGCTTTCGACGGTCGTGGGTGTCATCACCACGATCCTCGTCGCATCAAACCTCTTTCAGGGACTGACACCGACGGTAATGGACGGCATCTTTGCCTACGGGTTCATCGCGGCGGCCATCGGCGGTCTCGAGAGCCCCGTCGGCGCGATCGTGGCGGGCGTCTTGCTCGGCATCATCAATCAATTCGTGACCGACTACGTAAACCAAAACGCCGTGATCATCATCGCGCTGGTGTTGCTCATCGTCTCACTCATGATTCGCCCGAGCGGTGTCTTCACGAAGCGATCAGAGAGGCGCGTCTAATGAAGCGTGACTGGACCCGCCGTCGAGCTCCCCTCGCACTCGCCGTTGCGGTCGTCGTGTCCGTCGTCGCCGTCGTCGCCGTCGTGAGCGCCACGACGACGCGTGAAGGCGTCGCACTGAGCATTGCCATCGACCTCGCGATCGCGTGCGTCACGACGCTGAGCCAGCCCGATCTCAAGTCAAGCCACCCGGTCGTGTCACGAGCGGCGTTGACGCTGCTCGGACTCGACGTCGCCATTTTCATCACGTTTTTCCTCAATTCGAGTACCAACTTCAACCTGGCGACCGGTGCGGCGATGTCGATCGTGCTGCTCGGACTGTCATTCTTGACTGGCGCCTCAGGACAGATCTCCCTCGGTAACGGTGCCTTCATGGGCGTCGGGGCGTTCGCCATGGCGATTTGGTCCAATCATCACGCGACCACGCCGATCTTCCTCACACTCTTGATCGCCGTGGGGTGTGGCGCACTCGTCGGACTCCTGCTCGGACTACCGGCCACGCGTCTTCGGGGTCCGTATCTCGCGGGCATGACCCTGGCGTTCGCCGTTGCGTTCACGTTCATCCTCAGTTCATTCAGCTCCTGGACCGGCGGGGATTCCGGTCTGCAGCTGCCGACCGAAGCGTCGGCTCCCCGATGGCTCGACGGGTTCTTTCACGCCGGCACGTCGCCGCTCACGACCACCACGCTCTACATCACCGACGTTGCCATCATCGTCGCCGGCGTCGCCTTCTTCTTCATGGCCAATCTCTTCGCGAGTCGAACCGGTCGAGCGATGCGCCTCATTCGCGACAATGACGTGGCGGCCGAACTCGTCGGGATCTCCCTGCCGCGCGCCCGCGTCGTCGCTTTCATCGTGTCCTCGGCGTACGCCGCCCTCGGCGGCGCGTTGTTGACGTTGATCAACAACTCCGTTTCGCCGGCGACGTATTCATTCGCGCTCTCGGTCACGATTCTGTCGCTCATCGTGATCGGCGGCATCGGCACGATTTCCGGCGCCGTTATCGGCGGCATCATCTACGCTTTTTCGACGAACGTCATCTCGTGGATCACGACCCAGACCGGTCTCAACCCTCAAGGCAACTTCGCGAGCCAGCTCAACGGCATAATTTTCGGCGGACTTTTGATCCTGACGATGCTCTTTGCGCCTCTCGGAATCTCCGGCGCGGTGCGACATTTATGGTCCCGCGTGCGTGCCCGTACTCAGGGGTGACTTGAAACCAAGGTTCGTGACGCCTACGCTCTCGCAACAAGAGTTCTAAATCTAGGGGAGAAAATCAAGATGGTTAAAAGCAAGACACGTCGCGTGACGATTACGGGTACGGCACTTTTGCTGTGCCTCGGTCTCGTCACTGCCGGCACATCCATTGTCGGCGCGGGAGCCGCGACTAAGAAGGTTCCCGGCGTCACCGCCCACCAAATCACGATCGGCGCCACGGAGCCGGTGACGGGCATCGCGTCCTCGGGCTACAACCAGGTGGCGAAGGCGGCCAACGCCGTCTTTAAGTACGTGAACAAGCGCGGTGGCATCTACGGACGCACGATCAAGTACGTCATTAAGGACGACTGCTACGGCACGCCGGGCTTCGGTTGCACCGGTGTCCCGAACACCGCCACGCAGACCCACGCGCTGCTCGGCATTCCGGTCTTCGCGACGGTCGCCTCGCTCGGCACGCCGACGCAGGACTCGGTTCGCGCGCTGCTGAAGGGCGATGGCGTGCCCCAGTTGTACGTGGCCTCGGGTTCTCAGGACTGGAACAACGCACACCAGTACCCCGGCCTGTTCGGTTGGCAGCCCAGTTACAACGAGGAGAGCAAGATCTTCGCGAAGTACCTCACGGCCACGTACCCGAACGGCAGCGTCTGCTTCCTGGGACAGGGCGACGACTTCGGCACCGACGGTCTGGCCGGCTTGATCGCGGGCGGCATCACGCCGACGGCCGAGTCGCTGTATTCGGTCGACGCCTTGGTCGCGTCGAATGGCGCCTCGATCGCTCCCTACATCCAGCAGTTCCAGAGCGACAAGTGCACGATCGTTGTGCTCGACTCCATCCCCGGCGCCACTGACGCCGCACTGGGTGCCGCGCTGCAGTTGAGCTACTCACCGCAGTGGGTCATCTCGAGCGTGGGCTCGGACCCCCAGACGGTCGACGCGCCCTTCGTGGGCAAGGTCCCGACTGACCCCGAGATCGGGGCGATCTCTTTCAGCTACCTGCCGACGACAACGACGAGCAGCCCATGGATCCCTTGGATCTACAAAGTCATCGAAGCTGACCCTGCCGACTTCCCCGGTTTCACCTCGACCAGCGTGCTGAACGGCAACATCGCATACGGCGCGGCCGTTGGCGTGGCCTTCGTTGAAGCGTTGAAGGCCAACGGCAAGAACTTGACGCGAGCGAGCTTCTTGAAGACGCTCCAGAGTGTCACCTTCTCCCAGACACCGTCTCTCGTACCGCTGCGCTACACCGCCAGCGATCACCAGGGACTCAATGGTGGCTACATCACGACGGTCACCAGCGACTCGGCGATGAAGCCATTGACGGGAACCGTCTACACGACTGACAGTTCAACGACCGGCCCCGTCACGGTGGCGAAGACGTTGAGTAGCGGAATTCCGGCCTGGCTTAAGTAACCAAATAGGTCTTGGCACAATGCCCCGGTGCGTTGCACCGGGGCATTGTGCTGAACGAGTGAGCGCCGTCACGCACCGGTTGGATTCGAGTGTGCTGGCCCCGCTACGAGGTTCGACTCAATCCTTGGTGATTTCGAAGGCTCGAAGGCCGCGAATTCGCTCTTGACGCCGACTGCGCAGTTTCCGCTCGGAGAGCTGGGCGAGCTCAATGTAGGAGGCCATGATCGACGCGTTCAGTCGTTCGATCGTCACGAAGGGGTTGGGATCCTCTGGAATCACTTCGTCGATGAGACCGAGGTCCAACTGGTCCTTGGCGGTCGAGCGCATCGTGGCGAGGGTGATCCGCACCTCGTCGTGCGTCGGATTCGGCGTCTTGTAGAGGATTGACGCAGCCGATCGCGGTTCCGCGACATAGGCCATCGCCTTTTCCAACATCATCACGTGATCGGCCATCGGCGTGGTCGCCAGTCCCCCACCACTACCGAGTGCGCCGGCCACGAGCGAGATCACGGGTTCGGAGTAATCAATACCTTTGAGGATCGAACGTGCGATCGCGCGCGAGAGTCCCCGACGCTCACTCTCCAGCGTGGGCTTAGCCCCGAGCGTGTCGGTAATGAAGAGTGCCGGTAAGTGCAAGCGCTCGCCCATCTCGAGCATCCGCTCCATGAAGGCGAAATCCTCCGGTGCGGGGTTCGACGGCCGCTTGATCACCGTGTCGCCGAATCGCTGGTACGACGGCTGCGTTCCAATGATTACGAACGGCTGCGCGCCAATTTTGGCAAAGGCGCCCACGATCGCCGGATAACGCTTGTATTCATTTTCCTGGACGTAGTTGTAGACCGCGGTCGCCTCGGTGAAGCAGTAGCGAACGATGAATTCGAGGTCGACGCGGTTCGCGTCCGTCATGAGGTCCTGATACTGCTCGACCAGGGCGTCGGAGTCCGTACTCGCGTGCGCTTGACGGGGTGCGGCCGCGGGCACCGGTTCGCCGCCCTTCATGTCGTCAAAACGAGGCCCGTAGATTCCGACCGGTCCGAAATCGTACGAGCGACGCTGGTCCGACGCCGTGACGTTGCGGATGAGTGGTGGCGATTCGGCATTGAGTTGGTGATGCTTGTCGGGTCGAGCCGTCGAGGTGAGGATTGCCCCGAGGTACCACACGACGTCCTCGACCTCTGAGAGCACGACGTCAATGTTGCGATCCAACAGGTTGGCTTCGGCGCTCTGAGAGTCCGTCGGGACCGAGAGACCCTCGAAGGCCTCGATGACGTTCGGACCGGCGAAGCCGAAGTTCGTCCCCGACGTCGCGACAATCAGGTCGGCGTTCGGCACCGCGCTGGCCGACACGCCGCCCCACACGTTGCCGAGCAACACCGCGACGTGGGGCAGCTCGACTCGATCCTTGTAATTGCGAATCGCTTCGACCATTCTCGTCATCTGCGTCAGTCCAGCGAAGTTCTCGTGTTGGCGTACACCGCTCGAGGCGTAGACACTGACAAAGGGCAGCTTCCTCGCGATCGCGAGGTCCGCCGCCGCCTGGAACTTCTCGCCCGACACGACGCCCAACGATCCCGCGAAGAAGTCCCAGTTCATCGCGTAGAGAACTGCGGGGTGTCCGTCGAAGTTCGCGAGACCGTAGGTCGAGGACTCGGTCTTGCCCTTGCCGCGCTCGCGCTGCAGCTTGTCGCCGTAGGACTCATCTCCCTCGCTGCCGTGCCCTCGACGAACGAGACCAACGAGGTCCTTGGCGATTCGCCATCGTCCGTGACTCGCCTTGTAATGCACGAGCTCTTGGAGCGTGTGCAACTGCGAAGGACTGTTGACCTTCTTGCGATTTCGCAAGTGCGCGCCGACGGGTGCCTTGAAAATTGGCAGGCCGCTCGGGTGCCCTTCGCCGAAGAGACTTGAATCGAGGTCGTCTTCGGGGGTCGAAGCGTCAAAGTCCGCGAGATCAGCCATGTACGGCCATTATTGCACGAGACGCATTTTCTAGAAAAGGCGACGGATCGACTCCGCTTCGTGTCGCCCGACGAAACGCTGATACTCGCGGCGAATGAGTGATGCGCCTACCGGCGAGTAACGCCGAGTATCCCCACAATCCAATCGGTATCCTCTTGGACTATGACCCGCGATCGAGTTCGACGTGCGGTCGACCAAAGGAAGACTCAATGAGTGATCCGCGACGCGACGTGCGCGCCTACGACGAGGTCCTCGCCCAACTCGGTGAGGCGAATTCGCGACGGTCGATTCCCACGCCGGCTCTGGTGTGCGATCTCTCGCTGTTGCTCGCGAACATCGAACGGATGGCGAACCGGGCGCGCGACGCCGGTGTCGCACTACGGCCCCACGTGAAGTCCCACAAATCGGCCTACGTCGCCGAGCGCCAACTGGAGGCCGGGGCCGTCGGGCTCGCTTTCGCCAAGTTGAGCGAAGCCGAAGCAGTAGTGCAGCGACTTAGGACCGAAGAGAATCAGTCCATGATCTCGGTCCTGCTCACGTCACCGCTCGTCGGGCGCCACTCGGCCGAGCGTGCCGCGGCGCTCGCCGCACAGTGCGACCTCATCGTCGCGATCGATCACTGCGACGGCGTCGACGAGCTCGAAGCGGCCGCCGTCGCCGCCCAGAGCACGTTGTCCGTCCTCTGTGACGTTGACGTCGGTCTCGGTCGAACGGGAGTTGTCGGACCGGCCGAAGCGCTGGCGGTCGCTGAACGCGTGAACGTCGCCACGTGCCTGGAGTTCAGGGGTGTCCAGGGCTACGGCGGTCACCTCCAACACATCTCCGGTCGCGAACATCGACGCGAAGCCACCATCGCGTCGACGAAGTGCCTAAGCCTCGTGATCGACGCATTGGAATCGGCCGGCTATCACGTGGCGATTCGAAGCGGCGGTGGTACCGGCACCATGGGTCTCGACGCCGAGATCGGCGTGCTCAACGAACTGCAAACGGGCAGCTACGTCTTCATGGACCGCGAGTACCGCGACGCGTTGGGCGAGGACCCGGAGGGTCGATTCGTGCAAAGTCTCACGTTGATCACGACGGTGATCTCGGCCAACCACGAGGGCTACGTCACCGTCGACGCCGGTTTAAAGGCGATGGCGACGGACGCCGGCGTGCCCCTGGTCGTCGGCCACGAGACCTCGGCGACGTATCAGTTCTTCGGTGACGAGCAGGGAATGGTGACGTGCGCACCGGGTCATTCGTTTCGTCGAGGCGAGCGACTTGAACTCGTGCCCCCGCACTGTGATCCAACGGTCGATCGCTACGACGTCATCTGGTTGGTCCACGACGACGTCGTCGTGGACGTCATTGACGTCACGGCACGTGGTCGATCGCAGTAAGCGAACTGTGGCAATCGCTTGTCATTGCAGCGATGTCGCCGTGAGGTGTACATCGGCATGCGAGGTCACTACGCTTGAGAGTGAGTTAATTCGGGATCGAAACGTCTGTGAGGGTCGTTTGGTCCACAACGAGCCCGCTTTCGTTCGGACATGGTCTGGCGAAGCGGGAATGAGTGGGACACGACAATGGCACCAACTCGACATTCCAGTTCATCCAGCGGCCACGACGGCATGCATTCACTCGACCCCTCGAACGCGCTGGGCTTTCGCTCGCTGAGGGACCAGGGGTCGCCGCCTCCTTCGACCCCCGAAGCGCTCGAGGCAATCTTCCCGCCGATTGGCGACTACGCCTTCTTGTCGGACTGTGAGAACACCCTGCTCGTCGCGCCCACCGGTTCCATCGAGTGGATGTGTCTTCCCAAGCCGCACGACCCCAGCCTCTTCGGCACGATCCTCGATCGATCCGCGGGATCATTCCGCCTCGCCCCGGTCGAGAGTTCCGTCCCGGCCCACCGCCAGTACTTGCCCGGAACGATGGTCCTCTCCACGACCTGGCAGACCCGCAGTGGCTGGCTCGAAGTCAACGACTTCCTGGCTATCGGACCGTGGTACCGGACCGGCGAACGTTCGATGTTGCAACGTCGAACCCCCGGCGACTCAGACGCTCGCCACGTGCTGGTTCGTACCGCCAAGTGCCTGCACGGCAGCGTGGACGTCATGCTCAATTGCGAACCGTCGTTCAATTACGGCCGCGTCGACGCGGAGTGGGAGTACACCGGTACCTCCTACGACCACGTTTCGACGACGAACGCGGATTACAACCGCATCACTGTCACGGGTGACATGCGTTTCGGCATCGAGGGTCGCGCCATTCGTGCCCGTCACCGATTGGTCGAGGGTGAGTCGTGTTTCGTCGTCATGAGTTGGACCGACGCGCCGCTACCCACCTCCCAAGAAGAGGTCAACCTCTTCAAGAGCGAGACCTCACGATTCTGGCGCGGCTGGATCGACGGCGGTCAGTTCCCGGATCACCCGTGGCGAGAACTACTGCAGCGAAGCGCGCTCACCCTGAAGGGGCTCTCCTACGCCCCGACCGGCGCGATCCTCGCCGCGCCGACGACGTCACTGCCCGAGAATCTCGGTGGATCGCGAAACTGGGACTACCGCTACACCTGGATTCGCGACACCGCCTTCGCGCTGCGCGCGCTGCACGCGCTCGGATTCCACACCGAGGCCGATGACTTCCTCGCTTTCCTCGGCGACGTCCTCGAACCGCCGCGTGGCGCGGTCGCCACGACGGGCGTACGGGCCCGACGACATCTTCAGGTCCTCTATCCGGTCGACGGTGGCGATTCACCGGTCGAAGTCGAACTCGATCACCTGACGGGCTACGTCTGGAGCCGACCGGCGCGCGTCGGCAACGGTGCCTACAACCAGACTCAGTTCGACATTCTGGGCGGGGTCGTTGACTGTATTTATGAACACACGCGCTCGCGCGACGCGCTCAGTGAGCGTTCGTGGCGCATCGTCGTACAAGCCGTGGAAGCCGCGTTGCAGTGCTGGCGTGAACCGGACCGAGGTATCTGGGAAGTGCGGGGTGAGCCACGACACTTCACTTACTCCAAGGTCATGTGCTGGGTCGCCGTCGAACGCGGGGCGCGACTGGCCATGCTGCGCGGTGAGAAGGCCCGGGCCGAACAGTGGTTGAGCGATGCCCAGGTGATCCACGACGACATTTGCGCGAACGCCGTGGGGCCACGGGGCTGCTTCACCCAGTCCTACGGCAGCGACGAACTCGACGCCTCGCTGCTGGTCTTGCCGATGCTCGGCTTCTTGCCCCCCGACGACGAGCGAATTCGTTCGACGATCTTCGCGATCGCCGATGACCTCACCGACGGACCCTTCGTATTTCGTTACCGGCCGGAGAAGACCGACGACGGCTTCGACGGTGAGGGCGAGGGCAGTTTCACCGTCTGTTCCTTCTGGCTTGTGTCGGCGCTGGTCGCGATTGGCGAACTCGACAGCGCGCGCACGCACTGCGAGAAACTCATCGGGGCCGCCAGCACGCTCGGTCTCTACGCCGAAGAACTGGATCCGACCACCGAACGCCACCTCGGCAACTTCCCCCAGGCGCTCACGCACCTCGCGCTCATCAATGCCATCTTGAGTGTGATCGGCGTTGAAGCGCGTGAAGGCGAGGCCTCCACGGGCAATGCCCACTCACACAGTTGGTGGAACGCCGACAAGATCAACAGCGCCGACACGATTGCCACGAAAGAGATCTGGACCGAAAGCACCGGCTCGGTCGAGATAATCAAGACCGATAAGTCGCTTCCTTAGAACCGGTTGCTTCGCTTCCGGTAATTTTGTGCGCCGGATGACAGAAATGTTGCGTACCGCCAGCGCAGCCGCTAGAACCCAAGAGAATCGCGTTACGTCCAGGGATGCACGTCAAGGGCACGTGCATCTGTAGAAGTTTCGGCCCGTGCAAGACAGAAAGGTTCAACCTAGGCTCTCACCAAGTACTTCTCATGAGCGAACACCCCTTTACCCAAATTGGATCGGCAGAGCCGAACATTCCGGACGACCCTTTCGTCGATCCGTCCTACGAGCCGGCCGACTTCGTCGTCGTCGCCAATCGACTACCTCTGCGACACGCGGGGACGCCGGGTGACGACGGATGGCTCCCGAGTCCCGGCGGGTTGGTCTCGGCCCTGACGTCAGTTCTCCAGAGCCGAAAGGGTCTGTGGATCGGCTGGCCCGGCACATCTGAGGATCAAGAGCCGCCCTCGACGTACGAAGGGATCCGACTCAAGACCGTCGCCATCAGCGCCGAGGAGTACGAGGAGTTCTACCTCGGATTCTCCAACGCCACTATCTGGCCGCTCTATCACGACGCGATTCGTTCGCCGTCGTTCCACCGCACGTGGTGGCACACCTACCGCGAGGTGAATATGCGCTTCGCGACCACCGTGGCCGAGAACGTCGCACCCGGCGGCACTGTGTGGGTGCACGACTATCAGCTCCAACTGGTCCCGCAGATGTTGCGCGAGCTTCGCCCGGACGTCCACATCGGATTCTTTTTGCACATCCCGTTCCCCCCGAGCGAACTGTTCATGCAACTGCCGTGGCGACGTGAGATCTTGGCCGGACTCCTCGGCGCCGATCTCTTGGGATTCCAGTTGCACTCCTCGGCCTCCAACTTCTCACGCCTGGCCCGTCGATTGACGTCGGCGACGGGTACCGACTCGGGACTCGATTTCGAAGGCCGTGCCATCCGCGTCGGCTCCTTCCCGATCTCGGTCGACTGCGACCAGATCGTCGAACTCGCGGCCGATCCGAACGTGCGGGCCCGGGCCCGCGAGATTCGCGAGGGCCTCGGCAATCCCGAGTTCTTGTTACTCGGCGTCGACCGACTCGACTACACCAAGGGAATACAGCAGCGCATCAAAGCCATCGCCGAGATGCTCGACGACGGACTTCTCAGCGCCGAGCGACAGGTGATGATTCAGATCGCGGTTCCGAGCCGTGAGTCGGACGCGCACTACGAGCAGGAGCGTCACGACCTGGAGCGCGCGGTCAGCGAAGTGAACGGCGAACACGGCCTCGTCGGTCACCCGGCCATCCACTACCTCCACAAGAATCTGCCCTTTGACGAATTGATTGCGCTCTACCTGGCCGCCGACATCATGCTGGTCACCCCGTTCAAGGACGGCATGAACCTCGTCGCCAAGGAGTACGTGATGACGCGTTCGGACCTCACGGGCAAGCTCATCTTGAGTGAGTTCGCGGGCGCGGCGACCGAACTGCGCGGCGCCTACATGGTGAATCCGCACGATACCGACGGCATCAAGGAGTCGATACTCCTGGCCATGAACGCCGGCCCCAAGGAGACGCGCGACCGAATGGCGCGCATGCGTCGGATGATCTTTCGTCGCAACGTCTACGACTGGGCCAAGGCCTTCCTCGCCGCGCTGGCGATCACGGCGCAGTAGTCCGAGACCACCGCGTCGAACGGTCCTCGGTCGGGACTTTAGAGTTCGTCGATCAAATCGGCAACCGAGTCCACGATTCGTGACGGTTGGAAGGGGTAGCGATTCACTTCGTCGGCGCGCGCGACGCCCGAAAGGACGAGTATCGTACCCAGACCGGCCTCGGCCCCGGCCTGGATGTCGGTGTCCATGCGATCGCCAATCATGATCGTCGACTTCGAGTGCGCGTCGAGGATGTTGAGGCCCTCGCGAATCATGACGGGATTCGGCTTACCCACGAAGTACGGCGCGACACCGGTCGCGCTCTCGATCATCGCCGCGAGTGCGCCACAACCCGGCAGCGGACCGAGCGGGGACTGTCCGGTCGGTTCGGGATTGGTCGCCACGAAGTGCGCCCCCTTTTCAATGAGGCGCACCGCGGTCGTCATCTCATCGAAGGAGTAGTCCTGGGTTTCACCGAGCACGACGTAGTCCGGCGCGCGATCGTCCGATCGGTACCCGACGTTGTGGATCGCCTCGTGCAGGCTCGCCTGACCGATGACGAAGGCGGTCCCGAATGGTCGCTGCGTGTGTACGAATTTTGCCGTCGCCAGTGACGACGTCCACAAGTCGCTCTCTTCGACGTTGAGCCCCATCTGCGAGAGTTCTTCGCGGATCTCGCGCGGCGTATACAGCGAGTTGTTGGTCAGGATCAGATACGGGCGACCGGTCGAGCGCAAGCGATCCAGGAACTTGTCGGCACCCGGGATCATTGCGCCGTCTCGTATCAGCACGCCGTCCATGTCGCAGAGCCAACTCTCGGCTCGTGAAATTAAGTCCATGTATCCAGTATGGACGATTGAGATGTCAACCTTGGACGCGGTGACGCCCAACACGCCCGCAATTCAAGAAGTTTGTGCGTAATCGTCACTCGTCTTGCGTCGGGGCGTCACCGGTTGGGGTATCGACCCACGTTGATCGCGCGGTGAATGATGTCGTGACCACCAACTCGCCGGGTGCTTGAATCCGCGACCAGAACCTGCGTAGGATGCGCTCAGCAGTTCGGGGGAGTCGACGAGTCGTCGCCTCAACCTGAGGTGTGGCCATTTCAATAAGGGAGAGATTGATGAACGCACGTACCACTGCCGTAGGACTTCGTCGAGCGACGCCGTGGCGAGCGAAGTGCGCCGCCGGCGCATCATTGATGATGGTGCTCTCACTGGCCACACTGGTCTCGAGCGCGACACCGTCGTTCGCCAGTACGCACCTGACGTCCGCGAACGGCTCGGCCTACTGCAAGTTGCTCACGTCCTACGACGCGAAGCAGGCCGCCGCGAACAAAGCCCTCGAGACGCCGGGTGCGGCTAAGGCCGCGATGGAAACGGCGTTCAAGAATCTGAAGCCCGAAGAGGCCCTCATACTTGGCGTCGCGCCCTCGTCACTGCAGAGCAGCTTCAAGTTGTTGTTCCAGGACGTCAACAAGCTTTACGCCGACCTGGCGGCCGCGAACTTCAACTTCGAGAAGCTCTCGAAGGCACAGATCGCCAGTTTCGAGGCTTCGTCCAAGATAATGGAAGGCGCGTCAAACAAGATCACGGCCTACGACAAGAACGTCTGCGGCGTGAAGGACTAACCGCTTTCGTGGTTCCTTTCCAACCAGTCGTCCATTCGCAATGAATCGGCCAACGCGCCGTCGACGCTCCTGGTCGGCGCGACGACATTCCGGCAGGTTTGCGAACGCCTCGTCGGCGCTCAGGTATGCCTTCGAGTCGCTCACCTAGTCGACCGGTCGCCACCCCGGACGACCGAATACGAATCGCAGTCGCTCACGGGCCGTCTTGGCGGAGCGTACCCCGGCGGAGGCTGGCGAGACGAAATCAAGGAAGCGGCGTAGCATTGCGGCTGGCGTACTTGCACCAGCCCCGACTGGAAACTCAGCGTGGACAGATTGAATGTGGAGTGCTCGAATTCGAGAGAATTGCTGAACCGCAATCGGACAACGAGAGAGGTCTCAATGCGAAGTCGCTCGCGATTTGCTGAAAGAATTCATGCCTTGCTCGCGCTTGTGTTCTGCATTCTCCTCTTCCCGTCCCAAATGACTGCGGCTTCCGCCGCGTCTCAGAGAAATGTTCCACTAGACGGAGCATCATCAATCATTGACAGTGGATCACATCTATGGATTGCCAACGACTCAGGCCATGCTTTGGCAGTCGAAGTCAACGCCTTAACCGGCTCCTTAGCGCGTGCATTTGGTGCACGTCTCGCGCACGGGTGGATTACAGGACCAGATGCAATGGCAGTCAGTGGATCGGATTTATGGCTGGCGAATAGATTGGACGATGAGGTCCTAGAGTTCAGCATTATTGACGGGAAACTGATTCGGACCATCGGAGCTCGGACTGATCAATTTAGTTTTCCTATTTCGATCGCAGTCAGCGGGCCCGATGTATGGGTGGCGAATGAAGACAACGACACTGTCACCGAACTCAGGGCAATTAATGGAAAGTTGATCCGTATCATAGGATTGAAGCAAGATAAATTCTCAGGTCCACTTGCAATTGCGGTAGCCAAGAATCGGGTCTTTATAACCAGTGGACTGGAAAATTCCATGATCGAGCTTGACGCGAGTAACTCAGCGGCAATTCGTGTTATTCGGAAGTTAGGCCGATTTGGTCATCCCAATTCATTAGCGATTGTTGGATCAGACGTTTGGGTCGAGAGTCAATATGGTCTAAGTGAGATAAGCATTTCCAGCGGCGCATTGGTTAAATCCTTCAGCTTCAGATCGACCGTATTCAACGTCCTGAGCGGTATCGCCGTTGATGGATCGCATATTTGGATAAATGACTTCAAAACTGTGACTGAAATTAACCCTGTGAACGGATTGACCGAATTGAATGTGAATCCTCCTACTCACTACGGGACTAATGCCCTGCAGGGAATTGCAGTCACTCACGACGCGGTGTGGGTGACGAACATCGACTCGGTCATCGAAATGGACTCACACAACGGGTCCGTGCTCCGAGTCATTAGATAGAGCAACCGAAGAAGCTCGCCTCCGCCGTAGGACTTCAATTCATTTCCGTTCAACGCAATTTACATCTATTCAAGTCACCGGCTGAAGTCGTTTCTGAAGTATGACCGTTCGGGCGCCGTGCAAGGCGTTATTCCCGCGAGCATGCTTCGGCCTAACTGCCTCAACTGTGTTGAACACAAGGTCATTGTTCTAGTAACGGTGCCGGGGACTACCTTCGGTGAGCTGACTGAAACTGGTGGGCGCTGAGGTCTGGTGGGCGCTGAGGTCTGAGGTCTGAGGGACTCGAACCCCCGACCTGCTGAGTGTAAATGGGAATCGGTCCGTCGTCATAAGTCGTCGATGGTCGTATTTGTCGATATTTACTGGGTTTTGCGTCGCTCCTTGTCCGTTCTGACGTGCACCGTCGGATCGGTGTGAGGGATGTTTTGAGGGATGAATCGCGGTGCCCGAGATCACGTTAGACAAAGAATGTGAAGTACCTCGCCGTCCCAAAGAAGCAAACGATATTTAGAAATCTTAGTTACGCATTCTGGACTGAACACGAGAGATCGCAGAAGTGCGAACACACCTCCGTAACCAACTCGGCATCGAGATGACTGCATCGTGTGAGGTTATCAATGCTCTTGGCAATTCATTTATACCCTTGCGCCGACATTCACACTGAGCACACGCCCATTGTCAGCGACAATTATGTGAGGGAACTGCCCCAAATAAGCAGTCTTGTCCATGACATTCTGACTCTCAATGACGCCCAATCCAATCACAAATTCGCCAGTCGGTAATTGTCGTAGCTACGGCAACGTCCAGGCGAATTTCAGAATGGATCGGTCCAGCTAACTCACGGCTCCAAACTCAGCGCGATATCACTGACCTTTCGCGTATAGCGAAGAACGCCATCGCCAACACACTGAACAAAGCCGTATTTCTCATAGAACGAACCAGCTCGCTCGTCGAGCGCGTCGACTACGACGTACCTACCGCCGACACGATCGCTGGCGCCAACCGCTCGACTCAAGGCATCAACGAGGAGTTCCGCACCGAGTCCCTGACCTTGGTGCTTCGCATCAAGCGCCAGTCTGGCGAGAAGGATCGCGGGAATCTCATTAAGGTCACCGCGACCTACCTTGTCAGATAGCTCCGCGCGACCAATGACGTGGGGCGCCAGCGTGAAGTACCCGACCACCGCAGTATCCTCCGCGCACCAGACGTACGTACGGCTATTCCGCTTCGCGTCGGTGTTCCGAGCAGATTGTCTGAGCCACCGATCAAGTGATTCGACACCCGAATCAAAATGCTCAAGTACATGATGCTCCCCGAGGGGCTCGGAAACGAACACCAGTTAGCGCTGAGTGAAGCGAAGTTCGCGCTTGGCCACCACCACCAGGGAATGAATCGCTACGGGTGGCTCATCCAGGGCCGAAAGGAGATGGTCAAAGTAGTCGCTCGGCACCGGCGTCCGAGTGGCGAGGACATCGTCAGCACGTCGCGACGCCGCATTCAACACAAAGTCAGTGAGCGATTCGTTCGACGCTTGGGCGGCCGCAAACAACTTGGATTCGACCGTTTCAGTCGTCCGAAAATTGAGTCGCTTTTCCTTCGTCGTCACTGCAACATCCTTTCCTTCGTATGTACATTGTACATACACCCCAGCCAATTAGCAATACCCGTATTGGTGCCGCGACTAGGGAACCGTGTTGAAATCTAGGGTCCCTCTGTCCCTCCATCGAGAATGTCAGTCTCCGCCGAGCCAACAAGTAAAAACTGCTCCAACGAATCAGCAGGCCAACCTCACTCGTTTCGTTGGCTTTTCAGGGGCAATCCACTCGTGGAGACATATTGTCCCTCAAAAAAACCTCACTCGTGAGGATTCTTTTGAGGGAAAGTGCGAATCCAGATCGTTGTCCTATGGAGTAAAACCCAATAATCACTTGCCTCTGACTGGTGGGCNNGGTGGGCGCTGAGGTGGGCGCTGAGGGACTCGAACCCCCGACCTGCTGAGTGTAAATGGGAACGGTTTTGTCGCGAGGGGTCGTCAATGGTCGCATTTGTCGATATTCATTGAGATTTCCGTCGCCCCGTGTCGGTTCTGTCGCGCCCCGTCGGTTCCTTGTGAGGGATGTCTTGAGGGATGAATCGCGACGTTCTTCACCCCTCAAGGTCACATTCCCTTCGCAAGAAATCGGCGAGCGAAATCTCGTTGAAATGATGTCAGGTGAGCGGTCACGGCTTCCTCCTCGTGAAAGGTCAAACGATCGCGGTTGACTCACGTAGCGGGTGCGCTGACTCCCGGAAACCGCCTCGGCCTAGAGGGACACCATGAAAGCCGGCGATTCCCTGATCCTACGTAACTGCTCATAGACGATAAGTACTAAAGTTAGAATATGACGTATCGAGAGGAGACTTCAGCCGGAAAGTTCCTTCGACAGGCGCGCATCAGCGCCGGACTGTCACAGACCGAGGTCGCACGTCGTGCTCTGGTCGCTCAGAGCGTGATCAGCGCCTACGAGTCCGGTCGTAGAGAGCCTTCGGTCTCAATGCTCGAACGTCTCGTGCGCGCGACGGGACATCACCTAGTGCTCGATCTCGAGCGCTCGGGCGATTATCCGCCCGGTCTCCCAGACACCCCTCTCGGTCGCCGACTGCGCCAGCGCCGACGCTCGATACTCGCTTGTGCAACGCTCCATGGCGCGAGCAACGTCCGCGTCTTTGGAAGCACTGCGCGAGGCGAAGACCGGCCTGACAGCGACGTCGATTTGGTGGTGGACCTGGATAAGGGAACAGGCCTATTCGCCTTAGAAGCACTCCGTCGGGAGCTTTCGGAGATTCTCGGTGTTCCAGTTGACGTCGCCCCATCAGACTGCCTTCGACCTCGCGTTCGAGAAGAGGTCGAACGCGAGGCCATCCCACTATGAACGCACGACACGACGACGAGCGCCTCGCCGACATTGTTGACGCGATAACTGCAATCAGGAGCCACCTCACCCGTGGCGACCTTTCCGATGGACTCGTTTTCGACGCCGTTCGCCTACGTCTGATCGAAATTGGTGAGGCGGTAAAGTTGTTAGATCCCAATCTCGTCGCGAGTGAGCCGGATGTCAAATGGTCGGACGCAGCCGGAATGCGCGACTGGCTTGCTCACCACTACTTCGACACCTCCCGAGCAGTGGTCGAAGCAACTGTGATGGAGGATCTTCCGCCACTTGAAGCAGCCGTCCTGCGGCTTCAAGCACGCCTCTAACTCACCAAACAGAGGCGATCCGCTTGCGGTTTGAGTAGCCACCTCCGAACTGCAATGGCGGCCAAGAGATCGATGCCTGAGATCCTTCTGGCAAATTGGTCAATTGAAAGCACGACCCTTGAAATGGACTTTTTCGAAGTATCGGCATCGTCGACGCGTGCGGGTTCACGTCGGGCNNCCCGCTAAGACATAATCGGATTAATGACTTCTGACTTTCCTCTCCGCGAAAGCCTTATCGGGCTTCAGGCAACCATGTTGACCAAATTCAAAGACGTGACCGCGAACATTGAACATCGAGGAGCGAAAGGTCGAGAACGCGAAGCACTGATCGCAAGGGATTACTTAAGGCACTATTTTCCTGCGACAGTGAACCTTGTTCACGGCGCAGAGATTTTGGACTCCGAAGGTAGCAGGTCCGCGGAGTGCGACATCGTCATCGAAGATATTTCGACGCCTCCCTTGTACTCAACTGAGACATTTCGAATCATTCCCGCTGAGTGGGCATATGGAGTTATCGAAGTCAAAAGCAATCTAAATTCGGCGGAATTGAAGGATGCCCAAAAAAAAGTTGCGCGCGCTAAGGCACTTAAGAAACTGACATATGTTCCTCAAACTGGTGACATCGTATGGAACTGGCACGCCTATGGCAACACGTACACACACTTTCCGATGTTCGGCATGGTACTTGCCTATACGTCCAAGAATCTCAAAGAACTCTGCACTGAACTTTGGGAATTACAGCGAGATGTACCGATTGAGCACTGGGTCGACGTCGTCGCCGTTCTCGACCGCGGCTTACTCCTCTATGCGAACGAGGACGGCAGATTGAACAGACCCGTGCCCGGATGCTCCCTTCAAATCATTTCGTCTGACGTCACCCTCGTTCCGTTGACGCTTGTGATCCAGAACGCTTTTGCGGAAGTGAAAATGACACAATCCCGGCTCGCGCCATACATTGGCCCAGAATCGTGGGGAAATGTCGAGGGGCAGGTTGGACCCTGAGGCTAAGACAGACGCCAGTGAAAGGCTGCAGACCTGTCACGTCGGGCCGCGGATGTGAACCCGCAAGGTCTAACCGAGGCGCCAGTGCAAGGTGGCATTTCCGTCACGTCGGGCCTCCGATACCAGCCAGGTTTGACCTCTCGGTAAATGGCCGAGCAGAGTTGGATTTGGAATCTCGTTTAATTCGAGACCAACACCCGCTCTAGTGACGCTTTCCTTTGCGATGGCGATTGTCACCTAATAAAAGACGTTGCCCTCGCCAAATGATCTGTTGGAATGGATTACGCACGGGTGATTCGGCGGAAAACATCGGTATCGAAGTCGCTTCAAGATTCGCTCTTTTCGGGAGAGCGGGCCTGAATAAGTTAGTGATCCACGATTCACCTTTCCGAACCTAGTTGACGGACATACGCTTCTGTCCTCACGCGAAGATGTCTCCATCTCCCAGGCTCAGACAATGCTCTTTGATCAGGTGTTCGAATTTAAGCGCCAGTGCAAGGTGGCAGATCCGTTAAGTCGGGCCTCCGACACTAGACATGAGCATTTCAACTATGACGATCCCTAACTCTCAGGTCCGCGT
>PMFA01000026.1 GCA_003155915.1 Acidimicrobiaceae bacterium
GGTAGAGGCGTCGTCGTCCGTCCGCGCGGCACTTGACCAGGCCGACTTCGCTCAGCACCCGCAGGTGTTTTGAAACCTGAGGCTGGGAGATCGAGAGGTCGTTCACGATCGCGCCGACGGCTTTCTCGCCCGTGACCAGCGCGTCCAAGATGTCGCGGCGGTGTGCCTCGGCAATTGCGTTGAAGACATCCGATGTCGTGGCAGAGCGGGGCACGGTTCCAACATATATGCCGGTATCGACATATGTCAAGCATTCGTGTTCAATTCCAACGGCGAACCCTTTGTCTGGCGCCGATCTACGGCACCCGGCGGCCGGAAACCATGAGAGTTGACGAAACCGTTAGTGGAATCGACTGCGTTCTTTCATGAGCTCGCTCAATCGCCCATGTGGCAACCGATGAACAGTGATGCCGTCGCGCCCGGTCATCGTGTCGGCCGCCACCATCGCATTGACGATGGCCTCTTCGGTCGCTTCGACGACCGCTTCATAGAACGGATCGATGTAGGTGAGCGAGATCACCTCGATCGTCGAGGCGAGCGGACCCAGGTCCTTCACGTCACACGCGGTGAGTGTTTCATTGGCGCTGGAGAATGCGAAGAAGAGGTCGCCACTCGTGTGCTCGCCGAGGCCGCCATTTCGCGCGACGCCGAGTCCAACGCGCTGGGCCATCGCGTCGAGTTGCGTGGGAATCATCGGTGCATCAGTCGCCACCACCCCAATAATTGAACCGGCCCCTTCGGGCAAGACCGGCCCGGCCAGCGGCACTTCACGTTCTGAGATTGCCTCGCCGATTGGCACGCCGAGAACGGACAGCCTTTTACGAGATCCGTGATTCGCTTGGACGAGAACTCCGACCGTGAAGGTCGAGCCGGCCACGTGGACGAGGCGCGACGCGGTGCCAATTCCCCCTTTGAAACCGTGGCAAATCATGCCAGTCCCGGAGCCGACGTTCCCTTCGAGCACGCGACCGCCGGACGCACTTTCGATCGCGCTCACGACGTGTTCGGGGTGAACGTGTTGGCCATTGATGTCGCTGAGTACACCGTCGTAGGTTTCGGCCACGACGGGAAGGCGCCAAAATACTTCGCCGCGATCTCGCTGTGATGCTTCCCACGCGATCAACGCGTCGCGTACGACGCCGACGCTGTGGGTATTAGTGAGCCCAATCAGTGAGGTCAACATCCCCGACTGTCGCACCCACTCGAGGCCGGTCATTTCACCGTTGCCGTTGAGTCGATGCGATCCGGCGAACGCCGGACGCAGCCACATTGGCTCCGTTCGCGGGATGATCACCGTGACGCCGGTTCGGACCGCGCCGCCAACCTCGGTTGGCCCGTCGCCCTCAATGAGTGTCGTGTGACCGACTCGCACGCCTCGCACGTCGGTAATCGCGTTCCACCGTCCGGGGCTTCCGGTAAAGGCAATGCCTAGATCGCGAGCTCTTTTAGTGAAATCTTCTTCTATCCATCTTTCTTATCACGCGACACTGATGTTTCGTCGCGTGAGCCAGAGGACCATACCGACGACAAGGTGAGATGTTGGTTCGAAGGTTCGCAATCCCTCATGTCAAGAGTTGAGGCGTCGTAGTTGTGACTTCGAATTAAGCCAGTGACTGCGACACCGATCCAGCTTCGAACAGTCGAACAGTTTCGGGAGTCAACTCGGGGCGTGGGCGAGGATCGTGAACGACAGTGGAATGCGGGGACGACCCTCCGGTACGACGAACGAGCCCGACCCATTCTCCTCCAGCCAGGGGAATTGTTGAAATGCCGTCCAGTCGTGTTCGGTTAACGAATCGAGCACGAGACCGTGTCCAAGCAACGCCGCAACAATCTCGTCAATGGAATGGTTCCACTCGTAGGTTCTGATGGCGCTGAGTTCTTCGCCGTCGGTGTACGTAGAAGTGCTGTCAAAGATTTGGGGATCATCGGGGTCTTCGAAGTAGCCGTAGACGACACGCTCTCCGTCAGCGTCGAGACACGAAGCGAACGGATGAGTGTCGTGGAGATACAGCCGGCCCCCCGGAGCGAGGAGGTCCGCAACAATCCCGCCCCACGTAGCCACGTCCGGCAGCCAGCACAGCGACCCGAGGCTCACGTAGACGACGTCGAATCGCTTCCGTTGGAGCGCTTCGAGCGCGTCGTAGACATTTGCGCAAACGAAGGACGCGCGCTCGGACAGCCCTGCTCGTTCCGCGAGTGAGTTGGCTTCGTCAATGGCAGCGATGGAAAAGTCGAGACCAGTGACGTTTGTCCCGGCTATGGCCCAGCTCAACGTATCCATTCCGAAGTGACACTGCAGGTGTACGAGTGTTTTTCCGGCCAGGTCCCCTAGTGCTTCGACCTCTCGAGGTGGTGGTCCTGGTGCGTTGTGGAGCCAACCCTCTACGTCGTAGAACCGAGACTTCGCGTGCACGCTCACGCGGCTATTCCAATTCAGAAGGTTGGATTCGAGTTGAGGTTCCATTCGTTCAGAGTACTTTCACCGAGGGAGGTCGAGAAAAACTGCACACCACCGTCACTCGTTCTCCACAGGCTCGTCGAACCTCGAGTGCGAGGTTGCTTTTCGGTCATGTCAGGTGTCGGGCACCACTGGTTCGTCGTGACGGCGCAACTCGACCAGTTGCGGCGCCACTGACCGCTAGGTTTTATCCGATGGCGTTGGGATTCGGGCTGGCGCACTTAGACGGTTATCCGTTTGAGGTGCGTTACAGCCGTAGGTCACTGGTTCGCGCACGGGCCGCGGCTGACGTCGCGGCGAGCGCCTACGTCTACTTCAGTCGCCTGTTTTCTGGAGTCGAGCCCGACATCGCCGTCATCGTGGCCAGCGAGTCCGACTGGGAGAGCAGGCAGCCCTACGGGCTGCCGTTCTTCAATGATGACGATGATCAAATCCGTCCCGGCATCGTGGTGATGCCCGCCGGAAGCGGAGACTTCTGGATCGCAATCGGGGAGGACATTCGCAGGGCGTCGCCGCGTGGCTATACGAGGCTGCTTGCGACCTACACCGACGGCACCGGTGGCTTGGATCTGCAGCCATTCTTCGATCTCGTGACGATCCATGAGCTCGGTCACGCGTTCGAAGTACTCGGCGATCTGAGGCTGCCGACTTTCTGGTTGGGTGAGATCTTCGCCAACCTGGCCCTCCACGCGTTCGTGGCAACGAAGCTGCCGGAAAGTCTCGACACACTGGAGGTGCTTTCCATCGTGGGAGCGCAGAGTAGGCGTCTGGGTGCTCGGATGCGCGCCGTTGGCTTCAGCACGCTGGAAGATCTCGAAGCCCACTACACGGGAGGTGATGACCCGATGAGCGCGCTCAACTACGTGTGGTATCAGTATCGGTGGCAACGCCTCGCCGCAACGATGTTCGACGCCGATGGCGAAGAGGGACTGGTCCGCTTTTGGGACTGCTTTCGCGCAACCGATCGTTTCAGCTCCGGCGACGTCACGGCAGCGTCGCTGGCGCCGCTGCTGAGAACCGAGGTGAGCGAGACCCTCGGTCGAGCGGTCCACGATTGGCGATAGACAGTGCGCCTCCACCGCTTCGTGCCGAATGGCATACGACGACCGCCAATCGGATGCCCAACGATGCAAACGTACTCGCGCCGTCAGACTGAGCCGGCCGAAAGCAAGTCATTTCAGTCTCCAGTACACGCTGACGTCGCTCTTGTGTCGGGCCTGGTGCACGAGGACTACGGCGACGTAGCCCGTCCTCCATACGAAGTGACGAGTACTTGGGCGACGTGAAGCGCGTCGTTGTCTCGGACGTCTCTGGGCGTGGGGGGAAGAAGGTCATCCCATATGGCGAAACAGGTGCCCCGCAGTTGAGCAAATCCTTCGGGGCGGGCAAAGAAGAAGACGTGGAGGTGCGCTCCACCATCACCCCATCTCGACACGTGCGCGCGCGCAACGTTCGGCAGCGATTCAATGGCCCGCGCGGTATGTACGATGAGCCGCCCGAACTCTGCGGCGAGGTCGTCAGGCAAATCGGTCAAGTCGTAGTGATCTTTCGGCAACAACATCATGACGAGGGGTGCCCCAGACGGCTCTGAGAACGTGATGAGCCGCCAGCGATCGTCCTGCCAGATTTCTCCTCGACCAATCGACGCACACGAGTCACAGGGAGAGCCATTTTCGCCGCGCCGAGACTGCTCGGGTATCACCGGTTTCTCGAGGGGAACGACTCGAAGACCGTCGGCTTCAAAGGGGAAGATCTCCCAGCCGGTGAGTCGTGACAGTGGCAAACGCCCATCGGCGTCGGTCGCGTTGAGAGCATTGGTGTAAAATTCGTTGGGCGTGAGCGGCATTGACGGATGGTACTGCGCTCCCTACAGCGTGATCACTCCGGCGCCAAGGTCTTGTATGACGAGCCGGTGGGCAATCTGCTAGTAATGGCACTCACGGTGCCGACGACAGGGGAGTCGGTCTTCACCAACACCGACGATTGATGGGACGAATATGGAAAAGGTAACGCTTCTCTTCAAGTGCCAGCCAGGTATGGGGGCGACTCTATTGGCGGCGTTTACGACCGCACTTGTGGACACCCGCGCGTTCGACGGTTGTATCTCCGTTGAGACTTTGGTCGACGCCGACAACCCCGACCAGATCATGCTGTTCGAGGAGTGGGATTCGAGGGGCCAACAAGAGAAATATCTGGCGTGGCGCGTCGAAACCGGAATGATTGAGATGCTCGCACCTGTGCTCTCGGAGCCGTTCGAGATGCACTACTACGAGGCGCATCCCGCCTAACGGTCTGTTCGGCAGTGGCATCGATCTCGGCGACAGGCCGCGCATCGTTACTCTGACCAAATGAAGAGAACGATCCTGGTCGTGGGGATACTGACGGGCTACTCGTGGGCGACCGCCGGCGTAGCGCCGTTCACCGCGTTCTCGTATTGTCTGGTCGCATTTCCGTGCGTGGCATTCGTCGCCGCCTACACACGAATGGGCGGGCTGTCAACCGATGACGTGAAAGTCAGAGAGTATTTTCAGAGAAGAGCCGGTGGCGCGACTCTTTCAACCGTCGCCCCCTGGATGGCCCTGCTGAGCGCAGCGGCAGCGCTGGAAATTGTCGGACTGATGCTCGGTGGCCGATCGACGAGTGTTCCTACATTGAGCACGACGGTCGATCATCTACTCGCTGAACGATGGGAACGTTGCCTCTTCTGTTTGGCATGGTTGCTCGCCGGAGCCTTCCCCCTGCATCGACTCTGGCAGCAATTCCGTACTGGAGAATCCTGAGATGCTGGCAACCGCACTCTGGTCGGTGCTGCTCGTCGCGGGTGTTCTTCTCGAGGTCCTCGGTCGGCTTCGCCCCAATCGGGTGTCTACCCTTAACCGAGCGGTGGCCATGATCGAACGCCGAGTCAGTGGGCGAGTAGTCCTGATCTTGCTATGGGCACTCGTTGGGTTTCATTTGTTCGCCCGTTACACCATTCCGCACTCTTGATTGGTCCTCATTAGGCCCCAAAAACAGGAAACAGGCCTCGTGAGGTTCAAGTCCTAGACGCTACGGACATCTCTACGACCTCGGGCCATCAAAGTCGGCTCATTCCTCATGGGGTTGGATGTTGACTCCGCATTGCAGGGCCACGTTTCACTCCGGCACCAAATTGCCATGCTCCAAAGCGCACCGAAAGTCGCATGGAGGCGAATGATGACGCGATGAAGTGACTTTAGACCCCGATGTTTATTGGGTTTTCCGAGATGCCGATTTTTAAGATATGTACAAGACAAATCGCAAATCGGAAGGAATTTCTATGAGGAATCTGAAGAACTCACTTAGGGCGGTTACTGAAGTATCCGCCACTCGAAAGGTGATCGCGGTGGGCGCACTTTCCCTCGTGACCGCCTTCGGCGCCGCAATCCCCGCGGGAGCCGCTGCTTCGAACGCACCGACCCAAACGGCCCGTGTATCGCTGGCGAGTCACGTCGCGAAGAAGGTCACCAAGATCACGCACGTTGCCTTCAAGGGGTCCTACACCGGCACGATGGCACTGCTCTGGAGCAGCACCGGTGTCCAGGCGACGTCGGTCGTCGGCCACGGTACTGGAACCTACGCCGCCAACACGATGTCGGGCTTGGGCGGAGGCTCGGCCGCGAATACCTGTGACCCCTTCACCGGCTCGGGCAGTCTCACCGGCTCGAGTGGCCTGAAGCTCAGCGTGGTGTCGTCGTCCAAGACGCAGGCCTGCGCGGTTAACAGCGCGGCTCCGACACCCGTGACCGTAAACGGCGTCGCGAAGATCGTGAGTGGCACCGGCAAGTTCAAGGGCGCCTCGGGCACCTTGAGCTTCAAGGGTTCCTTCTCAATCCAGAAGACGACCGCGGGTTCGAGCGAGAACGATTCGTTCACCGCAACCCTCAGCGGCGTCGTCACCATCAAGACGATCACCACAGTCAAGTAGTAGTTAACACCTAAGCAAGAGGAGAATCAATATGAAGAGAATCATGTCAATGCTGGCCATAGGGTCTCTGGCCCTGGGCAGTGTCATCACGTTCGGGGTGGGATCAGCTTCGGCCGCCACCACGACACCGACCGTGGTGTTGACCGGCGCCAGTGGCACGTTCCCCGGATCGACTCCGCCGATCGTGGCAACGACCAGCGTGGCCGGTGCAGTTTCGTTCACCTTGGGTGGAACCGCCATCGCCGGCTGTTCGTCAGTAGCGACGTCCACCGTTGCTCCCTTTATCGCGACGTGCACGTGGACTCCCGCTGCCGCGGGACCGGCCGCTTTGGGCGCATCATTCGTGCCCACTGACACCACCGACTACGCCAACGCCACGGCCACGACGTACAACGTGGTCATCGCCGCACCGATCCAAGGCAACACTGGTCCGATCTCGTTCATCGTGGACACGGTCGGCACCGCGAACAATTGCGGGATCCAGTCACAATTTGTCGTCGGTGACGGAATCGTCTTCCGCGTTGCCGCGAATGACGCCGCTCTCGGTGGCGCCGCGCTGACCTCAGCGAACGTCAGCAGTGCGACCATTACCGTCAACGGCTACGCGACCACGGTTGCGCTGGCCTACGCCAACCACGGTGGCGCCGGCATGTGGACCGGTGTACTGCAAACGGGAACCGCAGCGGGCGACTACAGCCCCACGGGTGCCATTCCTTACACCATCACCATGAACACCGTCGCCGTTCCGGCAGTGACCAAGAAGGTCACGGTCGTCACCCACAAGCGTGTCAAGGTCAGGGGTAAGTTCGTGACCCGCACGGTGCGCACGGTGAAGACCGTCGTCGTGACACCGGCAGTTGCCGGCGCCACAGGCACGTTCAGTCCCAGCGGCTCGCTGTCGGTGCTGACGTTGCTCGCGGCTCCCGTCACCCTGAAGTAACCAGCAGTCAGATTTACAGCAGTACGCAGTGTCCGTGTAGTCCCGAGTGAACGATCCAGAATTCGGAGTTCACTCGGGACTCGCGGCATCCAAGCAGAAACCAAGGTCCAAAGACACATACCAAAGTCCTTACAAGGGCAGCGAGTGAAAGAAAGTAGAAACCATGAAAGCGTCCCAACACAAGAGATCCCGTGGTGCGATCGCCGCACGGCTCGCGGCGGTCATCGTCATGCCGATTGCCTTGCTGGCAACGGTCAGTGGCGCCGCTACGGCCCCCCCGGTCAACCCGATTCAATTGACAGCACCGAGCGGACTTCCGGATACGGCGCTCCCTTTCAACGGGGTTAGCGCCGCGACCTTCACGGCGACATCTAACTTCCAGAAGCTCACGACCAGTCCAGACGCCGGCGTCACCGGTACACCATTCACGGTGAGCGGAACTGGTCTGACGCCCGACACGGCGCTGCAGCTGGTGTGGGGCACGAATACGGCCACGTGGAGCGTGGACGCGGAACCCTACACGGTCAACTACCTGGGGGCGGTCTACTCCCCGACGTCCGCAAGTTCTCTGCTCAACAACAGCAACTCGATGTACGTGAATCTGGCGACGGTCACGACCGACGCCAGCGGCAACTTCACCCTTAAGACGACAGCACCGACGGACTTTGGAGGAAACCACGACATCTGGGCCGTCGCCGCGAGCGTCGGCGTCGCCAATGGTTCCTTCGACCTGTTGCGCACCATCACGATCTCACCCAAGAGCGGGCCGGTCGGCACTCCGATCACCGTCACCTACACCTCGATGGACGCGAACGCCTACGGCGGTGGGGGATCGATCCTCTGGGACAATCACTACGCCGGTGAGATCATGGGAAACTGGACTCGCGGCACTGCGAGTGTCACCATCCGCGCGGCGGGCTCGGTCGGCACCCACTACGTCCAGGTCGGTGACGCCATCAGTTTTCAGTACATGAACCCCATTCAGTCGCCGATCACCGATGACAACGGCGCAACACGCGCCTTCCAGGTCACTGCGGGCAACGTCCTGCCGAAGCCATCGATATCGTGGCCCACCAGTGTCACGACCAACGTGAGCGCCACCCAGCTGACGACCATGTACAACAGCGCTCTGGGCGCAAAGACCGACCAGCCGGCAGCCCTTGACCCCCTCAGTTCCGCGGTTGGAACGGTGTCACCGAGCAGTGGTCCCGTCGGGACGAAGACGACGCTCAACGTCACTGGTCTGCCCGCCTCAAGCACCGGCAGTGTCGAGGTCGACCTCGTCTCGGTCACCGGTAGCCGCGTCAACTGCACCGGTACGTGCTGGGGCTACACCTACACGTCCCTGGGCAGCGGTGTGGTCGCCAACGGATCGTTGAACCAGACGGTCACCATTCCGAACAACCCCGGTGTCAACACGCTCGGTGGCTGGCACGCCATCGTGCTCATCAAGGGCGCCATGGCCACCGACGGCGCCGGCAACCGCGTACCCGGCGTTGGCAGCCTCGTCGAGGTTCAAGTTCCCTTCTACGTGAAGGAGAGCATCATGCCCTTCTACAACAAGGCGGGCAAGTTGCTCTCGATGGGTACCGCGACCGCGAAGGACTCGGTAGCGCTCGCCACCGAAGTCGGTGGTCAAGTGGGAACCGGCTCCTACACCTTCAAGGAAGGTCAGGAGTTCACCGTCAGCATCTTGGGTGTCGGCTGGACGCAGCTCGACAACACCTTGGCCGTTGACTACGACAACAGCTATATCGGCTACGGCTGCGGATTCCACTCCAACGGGTACATGGCCGTCCACCTGACGGCTACCGGCGGCCCCGGCATCCACATCATCGACCTCTACCCGCTGCTGTACTCGGTGTCGCCGAACGAGGGCACCTACTACGGCATGGTGCCGCTGCTCTCAGGTAACCACGACGACCCGGGTCTCGCCCTCGGCTACCAGGTTCCGACGATCCACCTGGCTATTCGCATCGTCAAGTAATCGCTTCACCCACACGGCTCACTGCCCCGTCTCTTGAATCTCGAGGGACGGGGCAGTGACACGTAGAACCTTCTGCGCGCGAGTGGGCAGCCACCAGGTACGTGGCCCGAGCAAGGTCATGATGCTCGGCAGTAACAAACCGCGCACCAGTGTCGCGTCGACGAGGACGCCGAACGCCAGCCCGATGCCCAGTTCCTGTAGTCCCGCGATGTGTCCGAGGACCAGTCCACTGAGTGCCGCGACCATGATCAGTGCGGCGCTCGTCACCACGCCGCCGGTGTTGGAAAGACCTTCGATGATCGCGTCGTCATTCGTGGCCCCGTTGCGCCACGCCTCGCGCATACGACTCACGATGAAGACTTCGTAGTCCATCGAAAGCCCGAACAGCATCGCGAAGAGGAACACCGGCACCCAGCCTTCGATCTGGCTCACGTGATACGTGCCAAAGATCGGTGATCCGATCCCGAATCGAAAGACCGCGACAAGTACACCGTCGGCCACGCCGACGGACACGAGATCCAGCAGTATCGCAATGAGGGGCAGCACGAGTGATCGGAACGCGCGAGCCAGGACGAGGTACGCGAACACGAACGCCAACAGGACGATCCAGGGCAGAGCGCCGTAAACGCTATTAAGGAAGTCGACCCCCTGGGCCGGGGCCCCACCGACGAACACCTTCGTACCCGCCGGGAAGGTCATCGACGGGATCGTCGTATCGCGCAGGACGTTCACGAGATTCTGTGATCCCGCACTCCCGAAGTACTCACGGCTGACCACCAGGATCTGTTCGTAGCGGCGCGACGAGTCGACGAAGGGCTTGGTGTGCCCAATGGCGACGATTCCGACTTCGGGGTTCTTCAGAATCAGTTTCGCCAGCGCCAATCGCTCGCGTGACGCGACGCCCGTCGCGGCACCGTGACTTCGACCGGTGTCGACGATAACCTCGATCGGTGTAATGGCACCGGGTCCGGCTCGGCCGCTCACGAGGGTGAGCGCCTTCGCCGCCTCAATGTTTTGCGGGATGGCGGTGACCGATCCGGGTGTCAACTGCATCCAGAAGATGGAGAACGTCGCACCTCCGAGAACGACCAGGGTCGTCACGAGAACCAGCAATGGACGTCGAATGACACCACGGGCGATGCGCGCCCAGAGTCCCGAGGAAACGTCTCTTCGAGCCATGAGTCCTCGAACGACCACCGGTCGAACCCCCCGGCGTCCTAGGAGTGACAGCAGGGCCGGTTGCAGGCTGAGCGCACACGCGAGGGAGAAGACCGGCACGACGAGGCCGGCCGCCCCGAGGGATTGCACGAACGGCACCGGCACGATGAGCAAGGTCGCTAGTCCGATCGCCACGGCGAACCCGGAGAACATGACTGCCTTTCCGGCGGTGTGCATGGTGGTGACGATTGCGTCGTCAACTTTCACGTTGTCGCGGCTGACTTCGGTTCGGAATCGATGA
Source organism: Acidimicrobiaceae bacterium (assembly GCA_003155915.1). Classification (GTDB taxonomy): domain Bacteria; phylum Actinomycetota; class Acidimicrobiia; order Acidimicrobiales; family RAAP-2; genus RAAP-2. The sequence goes on from PMFA01000026.1 coordinate 10,794, forward strand.
ACGATGAACAGCGAATAGTCGATCGCGAGCGCGAGGCCGATGAGTTCGACGACATTCGGGACGTAGAGGACCATGAGAAAGTGGTGGGCGAGGAGATAGACGACACTGAGTGTGCCGGCGATCGTCGCCCCGGCGACGAGAAAAGGTATGAGCGCCGCCCAGCAGATTCCCAGGACGGCGATGAGCAGCACGACGGCGAGAACGAGTGCGAGGGCCCCGCCCCGGCGAAGATCACCTTTTAGTACCGGTGTGATGTCGTGCTGGAGCGCCGGTGGTCCAGTCACGAGCGCGTTCGAGAGCCCCGTTTCTCGGAGCGCGCTACGCAATGCTCCGGTGGCGTTGGCCGCCTGGCCCAGGTTGAATGAAGTGTTGACGTTGGCGTAGAGCAAGCCACCCACGGCCCGTTCCTCACTCACGGTGCCCGTAGGTATCTTGGTCGCCGCAGTGCTGATCTTGGCCTCGAGCGCGGTGATCTCTGGGGAGGTCGCGTTGGTGAAGGGCACGACCACGGTAAACGTCCCTTCGACGTTCTCATGGAAGTTGCGGATGAGAATCGCGTTCGCCTGCGCCGAGCTCGTTCCAGGAACGGTGAGCGATGTCGTCAGCAAATCGGTGAGATGCGATGTTGAGAACACCCCCAAGATGGTGATGACCACCCAGATTGCAATGACGATGACCCGTCGCTTGATGACCAAGCGAATCCAGCGTTCCAACACACTCGTAGCGTACAAGTTCGTACTCGCACTCCCTGGAACAGTTGGCGTCGAGCAGAGCCACGTCCTCAGAGCGAGGTCGCTCTATCGTGCCGTTGGCTCTTCGACCACCTTTCCGCTCCCGCACGGATCGGGCACCTCGTGCAAATCGCTCGACGCGAGAAAGCGTCACGCGCCCTTAGGTCGTCGAAACTGGTTGGGCGGGATACCCAAGGCAGTAATTCCGTCGCCGCTCGCGCACGCCATCGGTGCCGGAGTGTGGGTGGCCACCGTGGCTTCGGTCGCGCTCCTTGCTAATGCCGCGACGTATTTTTACCTCGAATACCGACTGTGGAACGCCTGGACCCCGGGCGTCATTGCGACATGAATCTCAGTTGAGCACGTCCTTCGACGGTGATGAGAAAGCACTGCGAATCACGGGAGGAATATTCGACGAGCGTGAAGTCAGGTTCCGCGCTATGAGCGAGGCAACAGCGACGGTTAGCGCTACGGCGACGCAAGTCAAGACTTCGTGAGCGCTCCGGTGCTTCTTCGTGACTGAGAACCTTGAACTTGAAACCCTCAACATCTAGTTCAGCGCATCGGGCCAAGAAATGACTGCAAAGTCTCACCGGGACGCGGCTCGTGTGAAGGCGGGGCAATAATGGGACATGGAAAATGAATTCTGGCCACTCTTTGACCTGCGAATACGTACGTCACGCATTGAGATACGTCTTCCGAATGACAACGCTTTAGGGGATCTCGCGCGACTCGCCGCCAAAGGCATTCATGATCCTGTCGCAATGCCCTTTCTCTATCCGTGGACTGATGAGCCCTCACCACTGCTCGAGCGGGGCATGTTGAAGTGGGGATGGCGCCACCGGGCCGAATGGGCTTCGAACAACTGGACCTTCAACGGTGCCGTGTTCGTGAATGGTGAAGTCGTGGGAGTCCAAAGTTTGATGGCCACTGACTTCGCGGCCCTGCGCGCGGTGAAGAGCGGATCATGGCTCGGCCTCGCGTACCAAGGTCAGGGAATCGGCAAGGAAATGCGCACTGCGATCCTCCATTTCGCCTTTGAAGCACTGGGCGCACTCGAAGCGCACAGTGGGGGATTCATCGACAATGAGTCATCACTTAGAGTCTCGCGCGCGCTCGGCTACGAGGAGTGCGGCCGAAGGACCGTTCTTCGACGAGGCATTCCGACCGAACTACTCGAAGTGCGACTCGATAAGTCACAATGGAATACGACGCCACACACGAAGGTCGAGATTTCGGGGCTTGACGATTGTCGGGATTTCTTTATCGCCCCAGATTCGACAGTCAGTTAGTAGTCCGTCACTACTCGACACGGGAAATGGTCTCGGCGTCGTCGCGTGCGGCGCATGTATGAACGTGACGCCGGAGGACTATCGAGAGATGGCCTACAACACATCGCCGACTTTGCTGGGAGGAATGTGGAGGACGAGCGAGTGTTCAGCTCACTGAAGAGTTCCGCTGAGCAGGTACGTCGACGTGGCGCCCGGACGCAACGGCTGATCTCCTTCCGGTGAGGCAGGCAGCGACATCGTGAATGACGAACGCTCCCGAATGGCCGCGTCGTTGTTATCACGCCGGGAAAAGATCGCTCGTACGTAACATGACATCATGAGCACAGGATTATCGAGCCAGGGCGCGCAAGTTGGTCCCTTCGAATGACGATCGACCAAGATTCGAACTACCAAGTCGATGACGATTCATCGCGAATCGATGTCGACGTTGTCTGGGACTTCCTCTCGACGGAGGCGTATTGGAACACGTGGCGAAGCCGCCACGACGTCGAACGTCAGTGGCGCGAGGCGTGGCGAGTAGTCGGCGTCTACGACGGGGCGAGCGGCGCCATGGTCGGCGGCGCTCGCGCAATATCCGATGGAGTGAGCGATGCGTACCTGGGTGACATGTTCGTGATCCCCGATCATCGCGGGCGAGGACTCTCGAAGCAACTGTTGAGGGTGATGGTTGAAGAGGGCCCCGGTCGCGACTTTCGGTGGATGTTGGTGACCAGTGACGCGCATGGTCTCTACGCTCAGTTTGGATTCGGTCCACCCGATGAACGCGTCATGATTCGTCCACCGAGAAATCGCCACTGACGGAAAGGTTTGTCTCTCCGAGCGCGGAACCAGAACTACTTGGTTTTGATCACGACTGTCTGTCCGAACTTGTCGTGCAGTGTCTGATTTCTCTTGTCCCACGCGACCCACAGAAGGTCGATGAGGTGCGGCAAGAGAAACACGAAGAAAATGAGTTCGGCGTGAAGCTCGCGATGCAATTGGGCAGTCGTGGGGTTGACGTAGCGGTACAAATGGTGGAAGGTCCCGAGGGCCAGTAGCGCAGTGTAGAAAATCGCTCGTTTCGCGGCGCGCGCGTAGGTAAGTGGGGTAGCGCCGTCTTGGTCAACGCACCGGACCGAAACGACTCGCATGCCTATCGTCTGGCCGCGACGGAGTCCGATGAGCAGTGAGTTGTAGAGAAAGGTGATCGCCGTCACCCCAATGACGTCGGTGGCGAAGCCGACGTGGTGGGCGCCGAGCGTCGCCCACCCGATGATCAACAACAGGATGTCGTCGATGAAAAAACCGAGGAATCGTCGCCAGAATCCCGCCAGGGTGTAGCCGAACGGGGAGGACACGTCCGCGGTGAACTGGGGCGCGGGGTAGGAGTACACGCTCGACGTAGGAGAGCCACACGAAGCGCAGAACTGCTGACCCGGTACTTCTTGCGTGCCGCATGTGGGGCAAGACGCCATTTCAATCTCTCCTAGGTCTCTTCCGTGTGGCTCGTGGTCCTGTGCGGATCATTAGAACATTAGAGCCCAGGGCCTCGGCCGAGATTCGCCCGCGTGACGAAGTCGACTCAGGACCGCTTCGTGGCGACGAACACGGGGATGCGGCGTTCGGTCTTCAGCTGGTACTGCGCGTACGGTGGAAAGGCCGCCACGGCCCGTTCCCACCACGTGGCCCGCTCCTCGCCATCGACTTCGCGAACCGACACCGTGAATGGTTCGGGCCCGTCTTGAATCGTGACCGACTCCGGGTCGGCTTTCAAGTTGTAGTACCAGACCGGATGGGTGGGTGCGCCGCCCTGGGAAGCTACGAGGGCGTATTCGCCGTCGTGCTCAACGCGCATGAGTGGTGTCTTTCGAATCACGCCGCTCTTGTTACCGCGGGTCGTCACGATCACGACCGGCAATCCGGTGTCGCGTAGCGTATTGCCCTCCGTGCCGTCGGTGCGCTCGTACAACTCAACTTGGTCCCGCACCCATTCGGATGGACTTGGTTCGTATCGTCCCTCTAATGACATTGGCTGTTCCTCACGTGAATTGATCGAACTGTATAGCGACATCATCGTAAAGGTTGAAGGGCCGTCAGTGACGGCCCGATTACGCGAGAGTCACGTGGGGATGACCCAATAGGGTGTCCGGGGGAGCATGTGTGGGGACCGAACGAGCGAAGAAGGCGACGACGAGTAGGCGCCTCGGGCGAAGGAAGCCTTCGTCGTCGCGAATAAGTCTGCGGACGTACCTGGGCGCACTCGGGCCAGGACTGGTCACGGGGGCCTCGGACGATGATCCGTCCGGCATTGCGACCTACGCCCAGACCGGGGCGAAATTCGGGTTCTCAATGTTGTGGGTGGCGCTCTTCACGTTCCCGCTGATGGCCGCCGTGCAAGAGATCTGTGATCGTACGGCATTGGCGAGCGGGAAGGGACTGGGCGAACTGATCGTCGTTCGATTTGGACGGAGGTCGAAAGTCCTGATTTCGGTGCTGCTCGGGCTGCTGATACTGGCCAACGCGCTCAACATCGCAGCGGACTTGGTGGCGATCGGTGCCGGTATGCACTTATTGCACGCGGGACCGGAAGTCTTGTGGGCGTTGGTCGCCGGAGCTCTGCTGATCGCCCTCGTCGTTAGTGGCTCGTTCGAACTCACTGCGCGAGTACTGAAGATCTTTTGCTTGGCCCTCTTGGCCTACGTCGTCGTCCTATTTTCGATCAGCGTCCCGTGGGGATCGGTGCTGATCCACACGATCGTGCCCCACTTCGTTTTCTCGAAGGGCTACCTCGCGCTCTTGGTGGGCGTACTTGGCACCACGATCTCGCCGTATCTGTTCTTTTGGCAGAGCATGCACCGCATCGAAGACATGCGAGAAGAGACGGCTGGCGGGGAAAAGCCGATGGCGCTGAAGCTGCGATCCCGCGCGGGAGCCGCGAAAAAGTTGTCCACCAGTCGCTTTGACGTGTTCACGGGCATGGGCATCTCCAATGTCGTCATGTTCGCAATCATTGTCGCCACGGCCGCGACCATTGGCAGTCATGGTCACCATCCCACCATCGATTCACCGGCCCAGGCCGCCGCTGCGCTGAAACCAATCGCGGGTCGGATGGCCTCGTACATCTTTGCTTTCGGATTCATCGGTGCGGGAATGCTGGCCATTCCCGTCCTCGCGGGATCCGGTGCGGCTGGGCTGTCTGGAATGTTGGACCGACCCACGGGCTATTCGAGATCACCACTCAAGGCGCCATTCTTCTACATCCTCTGCGTAGTGGGCATGGGCGGAGGAATGACCTTCAGTCTGCTCTCGGTCAACCCGATCACGCTCTTGGTCTTCGTTGCGGTGATCAACGGTGTCGCGGCGGCCCCGTTTCTCGCGGTCACCATGCTCGTCTCATCCGATCGGCGAATAATGGGAACCTACGTCAACGGAAGACTCGCCCGGATACTTGGTTGGGGCACGGTGGCGTTGATGTCGATCGCTGCGGTGTTGTTGCTCGTGATCTGATGTCCTCGAACCGGCGTCATCGTGATCGACGATCAGCTCAACCGGCGCTCAGTGCTCCGTTGTACAGTGAGGCGACGACGGAACGGGGGTGCCATGGGACTCAGGATTGCGCTGGCGACGACGGTGGAGGCGAGTCCCTCCGAGGTCTACGACGTACTGCGTTCCACGCAGGGTCAAAAGGGGTTTTGGACGTCGGACTGTGATCTCGATGACCGACACGGTCGCTTCGGATTCGTCGAAGCGCCGGTCGACCTCAACGTCGCGATCTCTCTCGTGGCCAATGACCTTGTGAGAATGAAGGTCGAGACCGGCTTTCCTGGTTGGAATGGGTCATCCTGGGAGTGGGCGTTGAGTGCCCACCACGATGCTCCGAACCGGACTCACGTCCAATTCCGTCACTATGATTTTGAGCCGGACTACGCGGAGTCGGACGTGGCCTACACCGCCCAGACGTGGGCGATGATCCTCGATCGACTCGCTCGCTTTCTCGAGAGTGGTCTTCCGGATCCGTTCTTCGCCAACGACGGTGCCTAGCGCGAGCGCGTAGCCGCCAGCCGTGGCGTGGTGCTGCAAGAGTGCAACGCTATCCTCGACGTCACCGCCGTCGCGCTCGAACGAAGGACTTCCATGGCAATCGACTTCACTCTCGCTCCGGAACACGAAGAGATTCGCCTGCGCGTGCGCGAATTCGTCCAGGACGCGATCATTCCGGCCGTGACACGGCCCGGGGCCGAAGTATTGGCGCTCTCTCGCCGTGACTACCTCGCCACCATCACGGGGCTGCGAGAACAGGCCAAGGCTCTCGGCCTCTGGCTGCCGCACATGCCCAAGGAGTGGGGCGGCATGGGACTGGGTCACGTGGAACTGGCGATGGTCCAAGCCGAAGCCGGTAAGACGCGAATTGGCCCCTGGGTGCTCAACTGCATGGCGCCGGACGAGGGAAACATGCACACGCTCCTCCACTGGGGCAACGACGATCAGAAGGAGCGCTACCTACGGCCGCTCTGTGACGGAGCGGTGATGTCGTGTTTCGCGATGACCGAACCCGAAGTGGCTGGCTCCGATCCGACGCTCATCCGAACGCACGCCGAAAGAGATGGTGACGAATGGATCATCAACGGTCACAAGTGGTTCATCTCGAACGCCCGTCGTTCGCAGTTTGCCATCCTCATCGCCCGGACCGAACCGGACGTGCCGGAGGGTTCCTCGGGTGCGACCACGGCGTTTCTCGTCGACATCCCGTCGGAGGGCTGGAACGACGTGCGAGAAGTAGAAACGATGCACGGATCAACCGGCCACAGTGAAATCGTCATCAAAGACCTGCGGGTGCGAGACGAACAGATTCTCGGTGGCCGGGGTAATGGGCATCGCCTCGGACAAGCCCGTCTCGGACCGGCCCGCTTGGCGCACTGCATGCGCTGGATCGCCCAGGCCGAAACGGCGCTCGACATGATGGTCGATCGCTCGATTCATCGTTATTCACACGGTTCGACTCTGGCGGAGAAACAGGGTGTCCAATGGATGATCGCCGATTCAGCGATGGAGCTCTATCAGTGCAAACTCATGGTGTTGCACACGGCCTACAAGATCGATCGTGGTGACGACTTTCGAACGGAGGTCTCGATGACCAAGCACTTCGTTGCCAATAGCCTCAATCGGATCATCGACCGGGCGATCCAGGTGCACGGCGCCCTCGGCTATTCGACGGACACGCCGTTGGCCTCGATGCTCCAACACGCTCGCTGGGCGCGCCTCGCCGACGGCGCCGACGAGATCCACCAGATGAGGATCGCGGAGCGGACCATTGCCGCCTTCAAAGACAGTGGTTCCACGTCGGTGGCGACGGGTGATTTGCCCATCTAATGAAGTGAGTACATTCGCTGTAGGCCACTGCGGACCCAGACGGTGGTCGGAAATCGATTTGGAAGGATCATCGTGGTTGACGAAGATATCTATCAACGGATCAATACCCTGGTGGACGAGGAAAAGGTGCTGCGCGAACACGAGACGCCCGAAGACGTCACTCGCCTCGCGCTCATCGAAGAAACGCTCGACCAGTGTTGGGATCTGCTGCGCCAACGTCGTGCGCTGCGTGAATTCGGGCGCGATCCCGAAAAGGCGGAGGTCCGCGACGTCGACACCGTGGAGCGATACGAGCAGTAGCGCGTTCGTCGTGAATCACCTGCCGACGTCGAAGTGAAACCAGCCCTACGTATGGGTGGCGACGTCGGGACTACCCGACAAATTTCTTGAGGTCAGCGATGATCTTGTCTTCCACTTCCAGGCTCCACAACGAGTCCGCGACGTCGATGGGGAGGAAGAGGTCGGACAGCAAGAGCGTTTCGGCGGCGGCGACGCCAAGATTCTGCAGCCACTTGCTGATGCCGAATCGCACGGTGAAGTCGCTCGGTAATCCGCTGATAGTGATCGTGAAGGCCCGCTCGGCGGCGACGATGTCGCGGAGAAAGCCGCCCTTGGTTGCTTGAATGACTGTTCCTTGATCACCGGGAGGCGAGGTCTGGACGGTGAAGCCGTCGGCCTTCAAGTACTGCGTGAGGTGTGACTCGAGTTCGGTTAAATTCGTGCCCTTACCCTCAAAGTGTTCTGACTTATCTCCGAGCATGATGCCCTCCTAAAATGGTGCGTGGTCTGACCCTATGGGTGCCGCGTCGAAGTGCATCGCGATTATTCAGAAATTCTTACGAAGCGCGTGATGGAAGTTCACGACGTTAACGAACGTTCCCCACGACTCGCTCGAAGAGCTGACCGACTTCTTTGGTCGAGAATTCCATCGTCGCGTCGCCGACGTTGAATTCGAAGCGCTGCAGATTCGGGCCCTCCGTGTCGTACGCGCGACCAAACATCCAGATACCGTCCTTTCGCGCGATGTCAACCATTCGCGAGGTGATCGTGTCGCACGGGCCACTCACGCGAACGTGCATCATCGGGCTCTGCACCGGGTAGGGAAGCACCTCGAGGTCGTCGATTCGTTGAAGGACCCGCGCGATCTGACGCGCACGCTCGTAGTAGCTGGTGAATTGGTCGCCACGAAGACGCAACGCACTGAGCGCCGAGGCGGCGTAGGGCCAGAGTCCGAAGGCGCGTCCCCCGTGGCGAATCCGCCAAAGTTTCAGTTCCTCGATGGTCGCGGTGTCGCCGGCCACACAGCAGCCGGCGATCGCACCGAGTCCCTTGTAGAACGAGACGTACACGGTGTCAAAGAGGTCAGCGATGTCGAGTAGTGACTTTGAAGCGGTGGACGCGTAGAAGGGCACCGCCTCCCAAAGACGCGCGCCGTCCATGTGCGCGGCGGCGTCGTGATCCCGAGCCCACTGAACTTGGGCGACCAGTTCGTCCCACTCGGGGAGGGTGCCGCCGAGGTCGCGCTGGGGCAGTTCGAGCACGAGCGCGGCGACGGGCTCAGCGATTGTCGTGAGCTGCGCGGACGTCAGAGGCGTATTCGCGGGGCCGCACGTTACGGCCACGAGACCGTGGAGACGCTCGTAGGCCCGTTCCTCTCGAACGTCGAGATGACACTTCGGATGAAACATGATGCCGGTGCGGTGGCGTCGGTCGGCGTGGATCCGCAAGACCGACTGTTGGGCCATGGTGCCGGTGATCATGAACAGGGCTGATTCCTTGCCGAGACGACGGGCCACCTCGTGTTCGAGCTCCTCGACGACACCGCCGCTCCCGTAGAGGTCGATCTGCGTGTCGACGGGAATGGTTGCTAAGAGCGACGCCGCGTCGCGACGACCGCTGCCGGTCAAGAAGCGTGTGCAGCGTCGTTGGATCTCACGCAACTCCTCGGGCGTTGGAGGCACACTCGGGGATCGTCGTGGCGCCCGGGGTGCCGGTGGCACCATCGACGCTTTCTTCTGCGGGGAAGTGGACACCTACGTGACGATACTCACCGTCATTTTTGCGTTGCTGGCCCGAAGTGGGGGATTGGGTCTGAACGCACGGTCCGGGATGGCGGCGGCTGCGGTTATTCGCCGATCTGTCCTTCGACCAACTCGGCATAGATATCGAGATGGCCGAGGTGCCGGGCGTACTCCAGCACAAGGTGAAACAGGACTCGTTCGAGCGTCGCGGGTTCCTCGCCACTCCATCGCGGTCCCGGCAGGCCGAGGTCATCGAGGTCATGACGTTGAACGATTTCGGCACTCTGGATTCCGCGACTCCGCAGCGCGCCGACGAGCGAATCGAGGGTGTCCTCGGGAGCGACGTACCAACGATCACCGAGATGGTCGCCCCAGGGCTCGTCCACACCTTGTCCTTCGAAGCCCCATTCGAGCCAGCGCATCTCGACGTACGTCAGATGCTTGACGAGTTCCAGCGCGGTCCAATCGGTGGGGACCACGCTCACGATCAGAGCGTCCAGGGGGAGTGACGTGACTTTCTCGATGACGCGATCGCGACAGTAGTCGAGGTACATCAAGAAGACCTCGTTGCGCGCGAGGGCCGCACCGGTCGGAGAAGGAAAGTTCATGGCCCAACTTTAAGTCTCGATTCCCTGAACCGCGAGGCGAGGCGTACGCGAGTACCGAGTTCCGCGTAGGTGCGATGCCGTAACGTTGCACTTATGGGGAGTTCGAAGAAGCGTCGCCGGGTCGACACCACCCCGGTGGAATCAGACAGCGACTGGACACCACCGGTGATGTGGCCCGAACCCGGGAGCGGCTTTGAGGCCGACCCTTTCAGTCCGGCGGGCATATCCCAACAGATATGGCACGCCACGGCGAGAAGGCCACGGAGTCGCACCGGGCTGTGGATCGTGCGAGTTGTCTGCGTACTCATCGCGTTGGCGTTTATCGCCGCTCAAGTCGCCCACTGACGCAGTGCACATCCTCATTGGTTCCGGCGTCCCCTAGTCTTGGGTGTGCGCATCCTCGCTCGAAAAGAGGTCCGACCTCGTTCGCTTATTTCGTGGTCCGTAGGCGTCGTGGTCGTGACCTTATTGGTCCTCTCATCGCTGGGTGTCTTTTCGTCAACGAAGGCACCGAAGGAGACGGTGGTGTCGTCGATCACTTCATCGCGATACGGCTCGGTCCTCGTAGTCGGGGGCAATGCGAGCAGCGGGTTGCACAACTTCCCGCTCTACGAATTCAGTGGCGACGTCGGCCACCACTTCGGCTGCGCGACGAACAAGATCGTGGCTTACGACCTCGGCGCAAAAGAGAGCGTGCCCCTCACCTGTACTGGACCGGAGGGAGATCTGCTCGCGGACGTCAGTTCCGACGATTGGCCGGCGTTTACGACCAAGGGTTCGCCGGTTGCCGGTCACGGAGTCGACGCGAAGTTGCTGGGAACGGTTCTTCGCCCCGGCATCGGCAAGCAGATCACCTACGCCGGTCATCCGCTGTACCTGTTTGACCCCTCGTCACAACCGTTCGTTCCCCAAGGTGAGAATCTCATGGAGACCGTGAAGCCGCTCCCGCCGTGGCACGGGTACTGGGACTTGGTCTCGGCCCGCACCGGGGCACTGTCACCGGGCGTTGCGACACTCGAGGTCGAAACGCTGCCCAGTGGGAATAGCTCGCTCGCGGCGAAAGAGGATGGCAATGTCGACCCGATCAAGGTAACCCTGTATTCCGGAATGGTCACGTTCGGTGACGCGAAGTGTGGCGGGAAGTGCCTAGCAGCGTGGACCCCATTTCTCACGAGCGCCTCACCGCGACTTGGTCCGGGTGTGAACCGCGCACTCGTGGGCATCGTTCGAAGAGCTGATGGCAACTTTCAAGTCACGTACGACCATCGACCGCTCTATCTCTACAACCGAGAGATCATCCGCCTGAGCTCGAGCGACCGACTCACAAAGAGTGGTTCGACGGGAAACGGTGCCGGGGAGCGTGGCCCGAGCGGCGTTATGTCAGTCGTGGTCGCGTCGAACTGACACCGAGTGCCCGAAGGCATGATGGACGAGACGGGAGTGGGTTGGCATACTCTTGGACGACACGATTCTGGCGAATGAACGTTTGACGGGAGCACGCATTGACTGATCCCAAGACATCGGTGGATCCCCGATTTAGCGAAGACGGCGCCGAGCCGACTTCGTGGGTCGACACGCGCGACGCGATTGCCTCAGCTGAGCTCTTTTGGATTTCCACGGTCCGTACTGACGGGCGACCCCACGTCACGCCGCTCGTTGCCGTGTGGATCGATGACTCCTTGTTCTTCACTACCGGACCCGAAGAACAAAAGGGCGTGAATCTGTCGCACAACAATCACGTGACCCTCACCACGGGCCGCAACGATTGGGATAAGGGTCTCGACGTCGTGGTCGAAGGCGTGGCGAACCGAGTGAAATCCCAGGAGGAACTCGTTCGCGTCGCCGAAGCGTGGACGCACAAGTGGGACGGTCGTTGGAATTACGCCGTCGGCATCGACTGCTTTCATCATCGCGATGGCGAAAAGGTCCTCGACGGCGAAGTGTTCGTCTTCAAGGTCACTCCGCAGAAGGTTCTCGCCTTCACCAAAGGGACATTCAGTCATACGCGTCACCAGTTCTGAAGTCATCCGAGGTTGACCCCGATAGGAACGTCACACGGCGTTGGTAACGTCACTTGAGTGACGTTCTCCTGGCCGGCCAACATCCCAGCGCGCGTCGAGCCGGATCGTCTCACTGAGGAAAAGCTGGCGTTGGACGAGTGGGTGGATTTTCATCGCGCCACGCTGTTGATGAAATGTGATGGGCTCTCGTTCGACCAGCTCACAATGAGATCGGTCGAACCTTCGGAACTGACGTTGCTCGGCTTGGTCCGGCACATGAGCGAAGTTGAACGCGGCTGGTTCCGCCGCCACGCCGCTCGAGAGAATGTTGACTTCTACTGCTGCACCAATGATGATCCGGACGCCGACTTGCTCGGAGTCGATTCGGCCGATGCGTCGGTGGATCTGGCACATTTCGTTGAAGAGTGTCGACTGAGCCGTGGGGCCACGGCGAACCTGTCACTCGATGAGGTCGTGCCGAGTCGCGGAGATCATCCCGAGCGAACGAGGAATGTTCGGTGGATCTATCTTCACATGATTGAAGAGTACGCACGCCACAATGGCCACGCCGATCTGATCCGAGAGCGCATCGACGGAGCGACTGGCGACTAAGTCGTGGCGAGGGCCATGTGTTGTCGTCGTGTCCGCGGACAAAATGATTGACGGCGTTACGCTGCAATGATGTTTGAAGTCTCTAACGAACGATTCGAGGAACTCGCCGCGGAGGCGGTATCGGGTTTGCCCGAATCGCTGTCATCGCGGATGGACAATGTCGCCATCATTGTCGAAGACGAAGCCCGCGGTCGCAACCTCTTTGGACTGTACGAGGGCATCCCCTTGACTCGACGTGGATTCTCCAGCTACAACGCGGTCATGCCCGATCGAATCACGCTGTACCAAAAGACGATCTGCCGGGTGTGCGCCAACGAGGACGACGTCAGGGCGCAGGTCCGAAAGACCGTGATCCACGAAATAGCTCATCATTTCGGCATTAGTGACCCACGACTCGACGAACTGGGCTGGGCGTAACTCGTTCGCCAGCGCCGCCACCGCTCCAGTGTGGCACCGTGCGAATACGACGCCGATTGTTCGACCCGACGCTAAGTCGGCTTCTTCGGGCCGAAGCTCACGAGGCTCTGGAACTCACTGGGAATGACTTCGGGATAACTGCCTTCGAGAAAGGCGCCCAGGACAGATCCCTTTCGAACGATGACGTAGTCGTAGTGGAGGGTGCCTCGCGCGTCCGAGATCGCCATGGCGTAGGCTGCGCTCGCGTTGCCGTAGTGCGCGAAGCTCATCGTCCCCACCGAACCGGTGATCGGCAGGCCGTCGAAGAGTCCGGTGAGGACGTGGCACGCGTTGATGTGCGCGATGATCTTCTTATACGCACTCTTGGTGTTCGAATACGTCGCAATCTTTTCGTCGAAGCGGGGCAACTCGTCAACCGTTCCGAGGTAGTAGGCCTGAGCCGATCGAATCTGTGTGACCCCCGTGGGTTCGAGCAACCCGCGAACGCAACCGACGCCGTCGCTCGTGATGCTTGACGCAGTCCAGCCCGCCGGCATCTGACTCGAATTCAGTAACTCGGACGACAGTTTTGCCTGGGAGATGGTCGCCGCTGAACTCGCGAGCACTGGCCAAAGCGCAGTCGCGGCGACGAGCGCGCCGATGGATACGAGTGCGCGCCTCACGCCAACCCCCAGTCCCGTCCGATGTCAGACCCGACAGAACCTACTGTTCGAAGCGTCGGTTGACAACCCGGGCGCCGGACCAAAGAATGGTCATTGATGGTGAACATGCGCGACGTCGAAAGAGTGGCCCTTTCTATGCCGGAAGCCAAGAAAGAGCTCCGCGATGACGATCGTCCGGCGTTCGTCGTCGACGGTAAACTCTTCTGCTTCCACCGCACGAAGCGGCGCGACGCCGTCGATCCGACCACGGGCGAACGTCTCGGTGACGTCTTAGCTCTGCGAGTCGCCGACGAGGAAATGAAGTCAATGTGGCTGGCCGAACGTCCGGGCGTCTACTTCACCACCGATCATTTCGATGGTCACCCTTGGATCCTCTTGCGCATCCCGTCACTCGCCGACGTTGAGCCGGATGAGCTCTTCGAACTGGTGTCGGACGCCTGGCTCGCACGGGCGCCCAAACGATTGATAAAGAGTTGGCTGGAGAACCAGGGACTGGGCGGCCAAGAGGACTCAGCAGTGCGTAGGGGTGACTAGTAGGGGGCATGGATGCAGCACTTCACCACGTTCGACAACCTTGATCTTGCGTACCTGGCCCTGGGCGAAGGCGAGCCCGTCATACTGCTTCACGGATTCGCGGCGGATCACTCGTCAAACTGGGTGGCCACCGGCGTCGTGGACAGCCTCGTCGAGGCCGGTCGACGCGTGTTCGCCCCTGACGCGCGCGGCCACGGGGAGTCGGCGAAGCCGCACGACCCCGGCGCGTACGCGAACGACGCAATGGTTCGCGATATTCAGTCGCTGATGGATTACGCGTCGCTCGAACCGGTCGACGTCGTGGGCTATTCGATGGGCGCCATCGTGGCCGGTCGTCTCGCGCCACGTGATCCTCGAGTTCGTTCACTCGTTCTCGGCGGCGTCGGTGGTGAGTGGGGCGGCGACCAGCGACCACTGGGCACGGAGCCCATTGCCGACGCGCTGGAGACCGAGAGTCCGGACGATATTGAGAGCCCGCTCGCCGCGGCCTTTCGGCGGTTCGCCGACAGCACCGGCGCCGACCGGTTCGCGCTGGCGGCCCACACGAGGTCGCGTAATGGAGAGACGACGAACGTGGAATCGATCACGGTACCGACGTTGATACTCGCCGGCGACGCTGATCAATTGGCCGGATCTCCCGAAGAACTGGCGAATCGTATTCCCGGGGCCACGTTTCAGATACTGCAGGGCAATCACCTGAGCGCGGTGCGCGATCCTCGGTTCACTCAGTCGATCGTGACGTTCGTGAACTCGATGTCATAGTGAAACACCATCTCGGGAGGGGAATTGGCTCAGTGTCCACTTGCCCGTGAATTCGTAGTCACACAGCGACTCCGTGAGCGAGCACATGACCGTAAGGACCTGTTCGGCCGATGTGGCGACGGGGACTTCGAGGAGTAATCCCCGGGTGTTGTGGTCTTGACGGACCGTAAAGGGCGCGCCGGCCAACATCGAGGTGATTCGTTCACTGCCGAGACGACTTCGCGAGTGCAAGACACCGAGGGTGGAAGGCTGCGCGACGCCGTGACGGGGGGCGGTGGTCACGAAAGTGGCGACCGTCACACCCTTATTGAGCCGTAGGCCGAAGTAGTTCACCTTCATGTCGGGAACCTCCTCTTCGACATTGGGTGAGACGTTGCACCACCCTCGTCCGTCGCCAACCGCGCCGATGGCCGCGAGTGCGGCCCTTCGATCGTCCGAGAAGGTGATCACCGTGGGAATGCTCATTGGAACGCCTTGGTTGAGATCACGATGACCTAGATCCTCTTCGTGTCGCGCTGGTACACGCGAACGGCGAGGACGGAAAGCACGAGCGACCACGCCGCGACGACGACCCACGCTTCCAAGGGCCAGCCGCCACCGACGAGCGCCGTCTTGCCGGCCTGGACCAGCCAGTAGGAAGGAAGGCACTTCACGACGTCGAAGAGAAAACCGCTCGTGACCAGAGGGCCGTACGCGCCACCGAGCAGTGCGAAGAGTGACGTCACACCGCCAATTGCCGGTCCGAGGGAGTCCAGCTTGAGCAAGTGACCGAACATGATTCCCATGACGGCAAAGGGAACCAGTCCCACCAATAGAAGCCCAATCATGACGAGCCACTGGGTCACGTCGAGTCGCACGCCAATAAGCGACCCGGCGGCGAACAGCACGATCATGCTCAAGAGCGCCATCATGTAGCCACAGAAGATCTTGGCGCTGAAGTACGACCACGTGGGCAGGGGCGTGACGCGCAACTGCCTCGTCCAGCCGACGGCGCGCTCGGCCGCAATACGCGCCCCGCTCGAGATCACCGCGACCATCGATCCCCACGCGATCATGCCCGTCATCCAATAGAGGGGAAGAGAGACGCCGTCCTCGATCACGCCCTTGTGCGGACCGGCGACGGCTAAGAACAGCACCAGGGGAAAGGCCAAGGAGAACAACAAGAATCGCCGGTTGCGCCAGGTGCGCAGCACTTCGTAGCGCA
The DNA here is from genome assembly GCA_003155915.1 of Acidimicrobiaceae bacterium. Lineage (GTDB taxonomy): Bacteria > Actinomycetota > Acidimicrobiia > Acidimicrobiales > RAAP-2 > RAAP-2. The sequence continues at coordinate 26,986 of PMFA01000026.1, forward strand.
GATAGGTCATTTCGATCACGGCGCCGCCTCGTCGGGGTCGAGCGTCAATTCCAGAAAGGCCTCTTCCAGTCCCGCGCCGCGCACCTCGATGTCGCGAACCTGAGGAAAGGCCGTCAAGAGATCGCGCAACGTGGCGTCAGAGTCGGAGCAATTCAGCGTGACCGCGTCGCCCTTGCGATCGACCGTGGTCACTCCGCGCAACGCTTGGAGCGACGTCAGATCAACATCGGGCAGCGTGGCACGAATAATGCGACCGCCGACCGTCGCTTTGATCTCGGTGGGCGCACCGTCGGCGACGATGCGCCCGTGGGACATCAGCACGATGCGATCGGCGTAGGCGTCGGCCTCCTCGAGATAGTGCGTGGCGAAGATCACGGTCTTGCCTCGAGCGGCGAAGGCGCGCATGGCGCTCCAGAAATCCCGACGACCCTCGACGTCCAGTGCCACCGTGGGCTCATCGAGCACTAGGAGTTCGGCATCCGCGACCAGCGCGATAGCGAATCGAACACGTTGGGTCTCACCCCCGGAGAGCTTTCGAGTTTGACGTTCCGCAAAGTCCTCAGCGCCCGAGATCCGAAGCGCCTCTTCGACGTCGAGGGGAGCCGGATAGATCGCGGCCATCATCGTGACCAGTTCGCGGACCGACAAGTACTCAATGAGCTGTCCGGTCTGGGTCATCGCGCCGATCATTCCGGCCTTCACCGCGTCGCGGGGGGAGCGACCAAAAAGTGAGACCGTGCCGGCGTCGGGTTGTGTGAGCCCAATCAGCATGTCGATCGTCGTGGTCTTGCCGGCGCCATTGGGACCGAGAAGAGCGACGGTCGAACTTCGCGCCAACTTGAGGTTGATGCCGCGCACCGCGCGCACGACCCCGAAGGACTTGGTCAGTCCACTCGCCACGATGGTGTCGTGGGACGTCTCGCCTCGCGGGGCATCAGTCACGGGAGTGTCGGGATTTGATCGCAGGTATTCACAAAAAGTAGTCCAACCAGCGTTGCGTTCCGAAATGAATGGCGAGAATCAGCGTTCGTAGTACCCCGATAATGTGACGTTCTCACGATATGTTGAGTCCATGGTCAAGCGACTCTTCGAACTTCTCGGACTCCTGACGATAGCGGCCGGGGTGTACTTCGTCGTCATTGAGCGCACCAAGGTGAACGTGTGCAACGCGACGGCAGGAAAGTACGTCGGCTTCGGCGTGACCCCGGCGTGCCAGCGCGTGGTCTACGCCTACTTCGGTGGTTTCATACTGATGGCCGTGGGCGCCATGGTCCTCGTATTCGGCATCCTCGCGACCCGAAAGGCCGCTAAGAAGCGTCTGAGCGTGAAGAAGCCCTCGCTCGCCTCACAGTATCAATTGATGGATCCCAAGACCGGACGCACGCCCAAGTCCTAGCGCGGCCGTCTAGCTCTTTGGTACGAGCTCGACCACCGGGATCTTTCGCGTCGTCTTCAATTCGTACTCGGCGAAGTTGGCAAATCGTTCGGCTTGGATCGGGTAGATGCGATCACGCTCTGCCAGCGAGACCGGGCTCGCGGTCGCCTCGTAGGTCTCGGTGCCCGCTTCGACCGTGACGTCGGGATTCGCGATGAGGTTGTGATACCAGTCGGGATGCGTCGGAGCTCCGGCGTACGAAGCGAAGATGTAGCGCTTGCCCTCGTAATCGAGGTACATCATTGGATTGATTCGCTGCTGACCGGACTTCGCACCCTTGGTGTGCAACAGCAGTACTGGCGCACCCTCGAACTGACCACCGACGACACCATCGTTCGAGCGAAATTCCTCGATGACGGTGCTGTTCCAATCGTTGACTGCCTTTGTAGCTTCGTCGTCGCTCACGACATTCTCCTTTTCGCTGTGTTAAGCAGAGCGTAGACGCTCGCCAGAGTGCACCTTACGAGGCCTTCGCGCGAAGTAGGACTTCAGTCTCAGCAGCGTCGAGCGGCATCCCCAGGTGATAGCCCTGGGCGAAGGTGCACTGAAGCTCACGCAGCGCCGGGACCTGTTCGGGCGACTCGACGCCTTCGGCGATCGCGGTCAAGCCCAACGTGTGGGCCAGTTGGACAATGGCCGGCGCGAGACTTGGTCGACCGTCGAGCGCCGTGATGTTGGCGACGAACGAGCGATCGACCTTCAAAATGTCGATGGGCAACTGTTCGAGGTGGGAAAACGAAGAAAAGCCCGTGCCGAAGTCGTCGACGGCGATGCTCAAACCAAGCGACTTGAGTGACTGGAGATTGCGGATCGTCGCCTCCACGTCGCGCAGCAGGGCGCTCTCGGTGATTTCCAGAATCAGATGCTTCGGCTCAAAGCCCGTCTCGAGCAACGAGAGGCTGACACTCTCACGGATGGAACCATCTGAGATCTCACGCGCGGAAAGATTCACGCTCATCAGGAGTCCCGCCGGGGCGAGACCGAGGCTCTGCCAACGGCGCGCTTGGCTGCAGGCCTCGGTCAACACGAATCGATCGATGTTGTGGATGAATCCAATCTCTTCGGCGAAGGGGATGAAGGACAGCGGCTGTAAAAGACCCCGCGTGGGATGTTGCCAGCGAACCAGCGCTTCAAATCCGACGATGTTCCCCGAATCGAGGTCGATTATCGGCTGATAATGCACGCGCAGTTCTTCAGAGAGAACCGCTCGTCGAAGGTCGGTTTCGAGTTCGAGTCGTGTGACGACTGCGACGTGCATCTGGTCCTGGAACTCCTCGATGCGGTCCTTGCCCTGCGACTTGGCGAGATTCATCGCGAGGTCGGCGTTGCGTAGAAGTTGGTTGCCGGAATGACCCTTGATGCCGAATGTGATGCCCATACTCACCGTGGGCGCGAGTTCTTGACCGGCGATGACGACCGGTTCGCGAAGGGTCTTCATGAGTCGTGCGGCCATGTGCATGACTTCTTCGCGGTTCGGCGCGTCCTCGATGAGAACCGCAAACTCGTCACCGCCGAGTCGTGCGGCCGTGTCAGACTTTCGAAGACTCGTCATCAGGTTCGAGGCGACGACGCCCAGCAATTCGTCCCCGGCCGCGTGTCCGAGGCTGTCGTTAATCATCTTGAAGTTGTCCAGGTCCAAGAACAAAACGGCTACGTATTTTTCACTTCGTTCAGAACGTGCGAGCGCTTGATTGACGCGGTCTTGGAAGAGAGCTCGGTTGGCCAGACCCGTGAGGGCGTCGTGGAAGGCCAGATGGTCCAGATCGTTTTCGAGACGCTTCTGTTCGGTGACATCGCTGAAACTCCACACTCGACCGACCACGTCGCCGGATACGTACTGCGGTTTCGAGAGTCGTTGGAACACACGACCGTCGACGAACTCGAGCGTGTCGTTGCTCTCCGCGTCGGGCCGGGCGTACAGATCCTCAACACCGGACACGAATACTCGCGGGTCCACGAGTTGATTGGCCACGAAGTCGATCAGCCGGCGATCGTCTCGGGCGGCGACGAGGTTGGTCGGCAGTCGCCACATCTCGGCGAACTGGCTATTGAAGCTCGTGATGGTTCGATCGGCACTGACAACGAGAAGCCCGTCGCCGGTCGACTCCAGGGTGGCGTTGAGCAACGAAGAGGTCTCGCGAAGTTCGCGAACGGTGTTTCTCAGTTCCATCTCGGCGGCGACGCGTGCCGAGACGTCGTGGGCCGTGACGACGAGTCCGCCGACCGTGGGGTCATCGACGAGGCTGACGATGGAGAGTTCGAACGAGATCATCTCCTCGCCACCGCGGCGCAGTAGTCGTAGTGCCTGTACTACGGGGTGCGTCGCGCTGGAATCGCGTAGTGCGCTTTCAATCGCCACGCGAAGCGCCGGACGATCCGCCGCCGCCACGATGTTCGCGAGAGGCTGGCGCTCGACGGCTTCGGGGTCGTGTCCCAGAATCCGTGTCATTGCACCGGAAACTGATTCAACGTCACCGACGGGGGAGACGTACATCATGATCGTCGTCGCGTTGTGAACCAGGGAACGGAATCGGGCCACGTTGTCACGCGCCATTTCGAATCGTCGACGATCCGTCAGGTCACGAATGCTGAAGAGAACCGCGCCCTTTGCAAACCAGGGCACCGGAGTACCGATCAATTCGATCAGCCTCCAATCGTCGCCAATCTTGACTCGGATCTCGAGGGGACTGCCGACGCTCTTGGTCTGGACTGACTCGAGCGAACGCAGAACAATCTCGAGGTCGTCGGGGTGCACGAGGTCAAGGCCGGACATGCCGACCGCCGACTCCAGCGTTCGACCGAAGAGGTCCACGGCCAGGTCGTTGGCCCACAGGAGGTTGCCCAGCCCGTCGAGGACGACGACGATCTCCGGGAACGAGTTCAGTAATCGGGCCAGCCTGCGGTCGCCGACCGTCATCGCACCCCGCGCGTGCGAAAGCGACATAGCGAAACTCGACGTCGAATGGTCACGTCAATGAGGCCAGAGTCGATTTTCATTCCTTGAACCGTAACGCAGCGAACTTCAGATTCGGCGCACCTTCGAGGTCTGATTCTCGCAACGGAGAGCTCGCGTTTTCCTGTGCACAACACTGCCGACAACCTGTGCCAAATGGGGCCAGAATTTGCATCGCCCTCGATGGCGCACCATTCGTACGGAGTTGCGCGGCGGTGTCAATGTACGCGGTGAGCAAATGAGCCAAGGGCGTTCGCTTGACTGAACGAGTACGGCTTCGACGCGCGACTAAGGGCCGAGCAGCGTGGACGGAGTTTTGAGTCATTGTTGACAACTTGTTGACAATCACTCTGGTGCTACGCCCTAGCGTCACTTCGTGACCGATCTCTCCGAACGTCCTCGCGCCACGAGTCGCATCGAAAAAGTACGGTCCGTTCACGTGTCGTCGAGCCTTTCGACGTTCGAGGGAGAGTCAGCGTCGTTCCATTCTGCGCACCCGCCCTCGTGGAATGTTCTCCTCGAGGCGTTGCCGGAGGCGACGGCGCTTTTGGATGGCCGCGGTGTCGTCCACTATGTCAACGGCCTACTCACGGCGTTGACCGGCTACGAACCAGTGGAGCTCATTGGTCACGATGTCAAGCTTCTGTTACCGGAAAGGCTCCGCGAGCGGCTGCTTCGCGCCCGTCGCGAACGACCACCGGCGGCCGTGGCCTCGATTTGGAACGACGAGGACTTGACGATCCTTCGACGCGACGGGATAGAGATTCCGGTGGAAGTCTCGCGCTCACCCTTCGCCCTGGACGAGGGTTCGTGGGTGGTCGTGGCGATTCACGACGTGCACACGCAGCGCGCGAACGAGCAGGCTCGCGCCGACGCGGAGCTTCGATTTCGCGTCGCCTTCGAGAACAACATGGCCCCCATGACCTTCGCAGACGCCAATGACCGAATCATTGCGGTCAACGACGCCATGTGCGAGATGGTCGGCTTTACGAAAGAGGAGTTGCTCGGCTGTGACTCCACGCCGTTCACGTTTCCCGACGACGTGGGTATCACCGAGAGCACCCACCAGCGACTTATCTCGGGTGAGATGGAGCAGGAACGCTACGTAAAGCGCTACCTGCGAAAGGACGGCCGCGTCATCGACGTCGAGGTGTCGCGCTCTCCCGCCCGTGACGCCGACGGCAAGATCCTTTATTTCGTATTCTCCGAGCGCGACATCACCGAAGAGCGCGCGCTCGCGGCGCAACTTTCGCATCAGGCGCTCCACGACCCGCTTACCGGTCTCGCCAACCGGGCCCTCTTCGAGGACCGGCTCGCTCAGGCCCACGGGCGAGTGATCCGCCAGGGCGGCATGGGCGCAGTACTTTTGATCGATCTTGATGACTTCAAAGGCGTCAATGACACCCACGGACACTTCGTCGGCGACCAGCTGTTGACGGCGATTGCCAACCGACTCGGACTCGTCACGCGCACGGCTGACACGCTGTGTCGCTTCGGGGGCGACGAATTCCTGTATCTGGCCGAGGGTCTCGAATCACCGAAGGAGGCCGAGGTCCTCGCCGAGCGACTGATCAAGGTCATCGCCGAGCCCTACAACATCGCCGGCTTTCTGATCGAGCAACGAGCGAGCATAGGAATCGTCATCTGGGATTCGACGTGCACCAGTTTCTCCGAGACGATTCAGAACGTGGACGCCGCGCTCTACGAAGCGAAGCGAAACCTTCGGGGTCACCACGTGGTCTTCACTCCGACGATGCACCAACGCGCGGTGAGCCGTTTCTCCCTGGTCCAAGAGCTGCGCCAGGCCTTCAACGCCGGCGACCTCGTGATGCACTACCAGCCGATTGCCGATCTCACCACCAGTCAGGTCGTCGGGTTCGAGGCGTTGATGCGCTGGAATCACCCCGATCGGGGGTGGGTGCCGCCCAATGACTTCATCCCACTCGCGGAACAGAGTGACCTCATACTCGAGCTCGGCTCGTTCGCGTTGCGTCAGTCCATCCTCGAAGCGAGCAAGTGGGCGTCCGAAGACCCGTCGTCTCGTCGTCCGTACGTGACGGTCAATCTTTCGGCACATCAGTTTCTCGATCCCGGACTCGTACCGACCATCAAGGAACTCTTGGCGGAAAGTGCACTCCCTCCCGACAACCTCGTCCTGGAGATCACCGAGAGCGTGGCATTGATTGACATCGCCGAGACCATGAGCGTCCTCGAGCACTTGGGCAATTTGGGCGTCGGCATCGCGCTCGACGATTTCGGAACCGGCTTTTCATCACTGTCGTACCTCGCGAGACTCAGTCCTCGGATCATCAAGATCGACCAGTCGTTTGTGCGACCGGTCGACGATTCGCTTCGCAACGACACGCTGCTCGAGACAATCATCTCGTTGGGGCGCAAACTCGATATGACCATGCTCGCCGAAGGCATTGAAACCGAGCCACAGTTCCGTCGGCTTCGCCGGTTGGGATGCGAGCTCGGACAGGGTTATCTCTTTTCGCCAGCCGTGCCAAATCACGAAGTCGAGGCCATGGTCGGTCAGATCTTTGCAAGCTGACCGCTAAACACGTCGGCGTCCTTGGCTGGTCCGAGGTCGTCGGTTTAGAATTCGACCATGTTGATAGACGGCGGTCTTTCGTTCCGAAGTGACGACGTGGGCGCCGAGGCTCGTGAACTCGAACTCGCGGGCTACGACGGAGCCTGGTCCGCCGAGACCGGACACGACCCACTGTTGATTGTCGCCGGCGCGGCCACGGCTACGACGACGTTGGAACTCGGTACCGGAATCGTCGTGGCCTTCGCGCGAAGTCCCATGATCACCGCCACCATGGCCAATGACGTGCAGCTGCTTTCGCGGGGCCGACTGCTCCTCGGCTTGGGTTCGCAGATCAAACCGCACATCGAGAAGCGCTACTCGATGCCCTGGTCGCATCCGGCTCCTCGAATGCGCGAGTACGTCTTGGCGATGCGGGCTATTTGGGCGTGTTGGAATGAGGGCGCCGCGCTTAACTTTCGTGGTGAGTACTACCGCCACACGCTGATGTCGCCCTTCTTCAATCCCGGTCCGAACCCGTACGGCGCACCCAAGGTGTACCTGGCCGCGGTCGGTGAACTGATGACCGAAGTCGCCGGCGAAGTCGCCGACGGTCTTTTGGTCCACCCCTTCACGACCGAGCGCTATATCCGCGAGGTCACGTTGCCGGCACTGGAGCGCGGGCTGGCGAAATCCGGGCGCGACACGAAGGACTTTCCCATATCCTTCTCCGGCCTGGTCGCGACGGGCGACACGGATGAGGAGCTCGCCGACGCGACGCGAAAGGTCCGGGGTCAAATTGCCTTCTACGGTTCGACGCCGGCCTATCGTGGCGTCCTCGAGTTGCACGGATGGGGCGAACTGCAGAGCGAACTGAACGCCCTTTCCAAGACGGGGGAGTGGGAGAAGATGGGCGAACTGATCGAGGACGACGTGCTCAATGCTTTCAGTATCGTCGCCGAACCGAAGGACGTGGGCGGCGTCGTTCGCGCGAGGCTCAACGACGTCATAAGTCGCTTCAGCATTTACGCGCCCTACGCGCTGAGCGACGACGTTCGTCAAGCGATCGTGAGCGGGCTTCGCTCGTAGATGACGAGACGCGGCGGTGACGATTTGTCAGTCGGGGAATCCTCAGTTTTCACCTAACGCAAAACTAAGGTCGAGAGGTGAGCTGGAACGAGGAGCCGTGGTCGTGGGAACCGACCCAAGACATCCTTGATTATTTGGGCTTCGCCGGCGTCGAGACAACACGAGACCAATTGGCGCGACTTCATCGTCGTCGTTTGATCGGCGAACCGTTCCACGACCAGAACGGTGGACGTAGTTCGCTGGCGCGCTACCCGGCCGGTACGGCGGAGCGGATGCTTCGAATCTCGCAATTGCGTTCGGGCACGAAGCAGCTGGACGAGTTGGCGTGGCGTCTTTGGTGGGAGGGTTTCGACGTCGAACCCGACCTCATACGCACCTACCTCTTGAAGCGAGCGACTCGTTGGGACGAGCAACTTCGAGAGATGCGCATGGTCGCCGGTGACGTCCAGGAAGACGACAAGGGTGAGCGCGACGTGCTGGAAGAGGTCTTCTTCGAGCACTTGAAGGTGGGTCCGGCGATGGTGTCGGCGCGAAAACGTCTCGGGCGAGGGTCCGAACTCTACGCCGAGTTTTCGGCCCTGCTTATTGACCTGATGCACGGCGACCTCTCGTCACTCGATCGAATCGACGCCGGGCTCTTCGAGCGCGACGCGACCAGCGCGGACCACGTACTCGTCGAAGAGTCACGACGGGCCGGCGAAGTGGCCCTGGCGGCGATGCAGGCCAGCATGGACACGCCTTTCATCCAGTTGGTCGCCTCGTTGGATGATAAGGAGATCGCCAACGCCCGGCCGGTGGCCCTGCGTCTACAGGGACTGATTTCCAACGTCGGCAGCATCGTGCAAGAGGTTTTCGGCGGATCCGGTCACGGTCGCGACAATGTGGGGAAAAGCCTGATCACAATGGCCGAGAACTCAGAGGATCAAGTCCTCGCGTTGTTGTTGACCTCTTCGTTCTTGAAAGACGACCGTGTTCGAGAGGCGCTGCCCGAAATGACGCCGGTGCCGACGACACCCGCCGCCATCTCCTTCTTGGATTTTCTGCGCTTGCGTTATCTCGCGATTGAGGTTCCGGGCTTCGTGGTGTTGTTGGCACCGGCGCTGGTTCGAGAAGCATTCGCGACACCCGAGGGCGCCGAGCGCTGGCACGCGAGGTTTGACGAGTATTGGCTGAGCCACTTCTTAGAACTACAAGAGGCGATGGCCCTTCGCCCGGACTTGTTCGCCGAAGAACCACTCGAACCGGACGAAGAAATCAAAATTGAAGTCGAAGCTAAAAAAAAAAATCTAAAATGAGGTTCTGGAGGGGTGAATGCAGTCGTGCATTCACCGACTGGCGGGGGCTCAATTTTGGAGTCGGGCCGGGCGCGTGGCTCATTGAGGACGCTCGAATCGACCATTCGATCGAAGAGCTGCTCTCGGCGTGAGGGCCCCGCTACGTGCGTAACGTGGGGCGAGGTTTCTAGATTCTTCCGAGCTCGTCGGTCGTATTGTGTACTCGCTCGTGACAGGCCTTGCACAGGAACTGGCAGTTCGAGAGCTCATCGGCACCCCCGGCGCTCAAGGATTTCTTGTGGTGAAACTCCTTGGCGGGGAGTCGGCAATGTCCGTAGTGGGGACACCCACTGGCGGTGCACTCACAAGTACCGCGAGCGCGCTGCCGGGCCAGACGCTGAACTGATTCCGGAAACGTCACATGCCCCTCCTTTGAAGTCCCGATTCTTCGCCTGGCGCGACTAGGAGATACAGCGTAGTGGCCTCGCGGATTCGCTCACGTGCACATCTCGTTGCGGGTGAATCACTAGAACGAGAATGATGTTCCCACCAACGCCGCCGCTTCACTGAAGGGCACGGCTCGGGAGAAGAGAAATCCTTGACCCAAGGAGCAGTGCAGCCCGCGAAGCGTCTCGAGTTGATCTTGGGTCTCGATCCCTTCGGCGAGCATCGTCATTCCGAGGTTGTGTCCGAGCGACACAATGGTCTCGAGTAGTCGGTCGCTGTGGATGCTGGAGATCGCCGGGCGCACAAAGGACTGATCGACCTTGATAATCATGGGGTTCAACAAAGCGAGATACGAGAGCGAGGAGAAGCCCGTGCCGAAGTCGTCCAGCGCCACGCCGATGCCGAGGGTCGTCAACTGTTCGATCATCTGAAGCGTGTCGGCGACTTCTATCAGGGCCACGCCTTCGGTGATTTCGAGTATGAGACGGTCGGCCGGCAACGAGCAGAGGTCCAACTCCCTTTTCACCAGGGCCAGCAGGCCCGGGTCGTGGAACTGACGCGCCGAAAGGTTGACTGAGACGTAGGGCTCGGAGAGTGAGTCCTTGGAGCGTCCCCATTCGCTCGCCGCGAGAATCGACTCGTGGAGAGCGAACGCACCGAGTTCCAAGATGAGGTCGCTCCCTTCGGCGAGCGGTATGAAGTCACTGGGCGGTACCCAACCTCGCTCCGCGTGATACCAACGCATCAATGCTTCAAAACCCACTACTTCATTGGTGGAGAGTCGAACAATGGGCTGGTAGTGCATCGCCAGGTCGCCTGACGCCACCGCCTGTCGCAATTCTTGGACGATGGAGAAGCGATTCACCGCCTGGTGGTGCATCCCGGGGACGTACACGAAGTGGCGACCCTTGCCGAGTCGCTTGGCTTCGTAGAGCGCCACGTCGGCGTCGCGCAAGACGTCCGACACCTCGACGTTCGAAGAGTTCCACACGACCACCCCGAGACTGGCGCGCTGCTCGAGGTTTAGTCCGCCAACGGCGAAGGGTTCGTCGAGTGAGCGCAGATAGCGATTGGCGATGAGCTCGGCCTCATCGGATCCGGAGATCCCTTCGGCGAGGTAGAGAAACTCATCGCCCCCGAAACGACAGAGCGTGTCGGTCGTTCGGGTGACGGCTTCGAGGCGTCGGGCCACCGCTTCCAAGAGTTGGTCTCCCACGAGGTGGCCGTACGTGTCGTTCACGCCCTTGAAGTCATCGAGGTCCAACAGCAAGAGAGCGCCGTGACCACCCTGGCGCATGATTCGTGAATGCGCTTGGGCGAGTCGATCGTCGAGGAGCGCTCGATTCGCGAGGCCGGTCAGCGGATCATGAAGCGCCTGATGGGAAAGCTGGGCCGTGAGCATGCGCTCTTCGGTGATGTCGCGTTCGGAAATTATGAAATACAGCGTCTTGCCGGTCTTGTCACGGGCGGGGGACTTCGAGACTTCAGCGATGATCGTGCGACCGTCGCGGTGGAGGTAGCGCTTCACGTATCGCGCTTGGCGAATCTCACCGTGGAGGAAACGTGAGTGGGACGATTCGGCGATGCCCACGTCATCGGGATAGGTGAAGGGTTTGGAGTCAAAGCCGATGAGTTCGTTCCTCGTGCGGCCAATCATCGAGCAAAAGGCGTCGTTCGTCGCGATGATGCGGTCGTCGAGGTCGGTGAAGACCATCGGTGCCATGTTGTCCTCAAAGGCGAGACGGAAGTGCTGTTCGGCCTCGGCGCGGGCCTGCTCCGCGGCGCGCTGGGCACTGTTGTCGCGAATCGAACCGACGGTCCAACGATGGCCGTCGACCGTGAGCGACGAGAGCGCGAAGTCAACTGAACGCTCGGTGCCGTCCTTGCACAGCACCGTCAGTTCTCGATCGTTCCAGATGATCCGGGTGTCTGGATCTTGCGCGTACTGTCGTCGCGCCTCTCCCTCCATCGGACGCAGAACCGGAGGAATCAGCATCTGGACGTTCTGTCCCACGAGCTCGTCGTGCGTGTAGCCGGTGAGATAGGCAAGCTCGGCGTTGGCGTAGTGCATGACGCCGTGGACGTCGATGAGGGCCGTCCCGTCGGGCAGCGCCTCGAGGAGATCCTGCCACGAGATCGACAGGTCCTCGGGCGTACTCACTTCGCTTCAGCGCTCATCCGAGATGAGCGCTGACGATTAAACCTTGCATTAGTTGAATGATGGCACAGTCCGTCGAAAAACAAGGCATTTCACGCACCGTCACTGGCTCACACGTGTATTGATTCCACGCCGCCACACGGAATTTACGAAGGTTTGTCCTCGGGGTGTTCCGCCACCCATTCGGCGTCTGATCCCATTCCCGGGTGATCCTTGACCCACTGCGCGTGGTGGGGATTGTTGGGATCGAGGAGGTCGTCGGAAACGTCAGCCGCAAACTCATCATGGGAGATTTCCTCGGTCTCGAGCTCCGGTGTGGGGATCCCGACTTCCGGCAACACGCCGGGACCGGGGCGCACGCCCCCGCCCTGGTAACCGTCGCCGGGCTGGAGGTTCGGATCCGGCGCGTAACTTATCCCTCGTGAGTCGGACTTGCGACGGATCAGTACAGCTCCAATAAACAGAACGACTAGAACAATCACCACAATCGCGTAGATCATCTGACGAACCTCGTTTCAGTTGTCACCAGTTCAACGGTGGCGTGTCGTCGCTCCGTACGTAACGAGCATACCGAGCCAAGGAAGCTTCGAACCTGGTCACCCCAGATGAGCCGGGCCGCGAACGCGACCATTGTTACTACCATTGAGCCACGAGGTGAATGGTGTCCCAACTACTCTTTACGGCCTTCAGTAACCGAGCTGACGCGGTTCAACTCGCCCAAGAGGCCGGGCGACAGCTGCACGACGAGGGCGTCACGACGCGCCTGCACCTTCTTGACGTGGACGCCACACCCGACGTCGACGCGTCGACGCTCGTGGTGAGCCTGGGCGGAGACGGAACGTTTCTCAAGTCCGCTCGGCTCGCCCATGCGCTGGGCGCGAGGGTGCTCGCGGTCAACCTGGGCCGACTGGGGTTCCTCCTGAATGTTCCGTCGAACGAAGTTGTCGCCGACGCGAAGTTCGCTCTTTCGGGCGACGACGTGGTCGAACGATTGGCCCTCCTGATTTCGGTCTCCGGCACGAACTTGGAGGAGTTCGCGCTCAACGAAGTCGTCGTCGAACGGGCGCACGCCGGGCACATGGTGCGAGTGAAGACGTTCGTCGATGACGACGAGTTCCTCACGTACTCCGCGGACGGCGTCATGGTCGCCACGCCGACGGGCAGCACCGGCTACAACTTCTCGGCCGGCGGGCCGGTCGTCGAAGCGACGTTGCCCGTGATGATTTTGACGCCGGTGGCGCCGCACTTCACGATTGACCGTTCGATCGTCGTCGCCGACGACAAGGTGATTCGTCTCGTCGCCCAAGACAAACCGGCCATCATCGTCGCCGACGGACAAGACATTGGCTCGCTCGACGCTGGTCAGTTCGTCGAAGTGCGCAAGAGCCCTTCGCCGGTTCGCGTCGTCGCCACGCGCAGCTTCGATCTCGCGTCGCGCCTCCACGAGGGCCTTCGAGAGGGTCATGCCTAAGTCTCAGCTGTTGGAGCTGTACGCCCACGGACTGGGCGTGATCCAAGAGGCTCGCCTGGAATTCGGCTCGGGCTTCAATGTGCTGACGGGTGAGACCGGTGCGGGCAAGACCCTGCTCCTGGGCGCCCTCGATCTCTGTCTGGGAGGCGACGGTTCGACAACGCGCGCGGCGATCGCCCCCGACATGCGCGCCGCGGCGGTCTTTGACCGCAACGGTGAGCGCGAAGTCGTCCTCACCAGGGAATCGGGCGCCTCGGGTCGACTGCGCAGCGCCGTCGATGGCGCCTCCAGCAGCGCGGAGACACTTCGCGCGCTCGCTCATGAACTCATCGTCATCCACGGCCAACACGACTCGTTGACCCTGCGTAGTCGCGGCGAGGTGCTTCGCCTGATCGACGCCAAGGGCAACGTCTCGGTCGACGCACTCTCCCGGGCGAAGCGCGATCTCTACGAGGCGCAGCGTGAACGCTCGTCATTGGGCGGCGACACGGAAGAACGAACTCGGGAACTCGACTTTGTTCAATTTCAGATCGACGAGCTCGAGGGCGCCTCGATCCGTTCGGCCCGGGAACTCGATGAGACCTTGGAAGAGCTGACGCGTCTGACCGAACTACGCGACGGTCAAGCGTCACTCGTGGAAGCGCTGGACTACTTGGACGCAGACGGCGACGTCGCAGTCCTCGCGCAGTTCGCTCGCGCGATCAGTCACCTACCCGTCGGTGAGTCCTATGACGATGCGCGGTCGTCACTCCGAAACGCCCTCGAACAGGCGCGCGAGGCGGTGCACGATCTGGCCGCTCTGTCGGAACCGGAGTCATTCGACGCCTCGGCGTTGAAAGAGCTCGAGGATCGAGCCACGGTTCTGCAAGCGCTGGCGAGGAAATACGGCTCGTTGTCGAACGCACTGACGACGCTCAGTGATTTGCACGCGCGCCAACTGTCGCTTCTCGAGGCGACAACGCGCACGGCAACGCTCGGCGAGGAGATCGACGCTCTCACGTCGCGCGTCGCCACGTTGGCCGACGAGGCATTGCGAGAGCGAACCACGGCGGCCGAGTCGCTCAGCGCGGCCGTCGCCGGACAGTTGTCGCGCGTGGCGCTGGCCCACGCGGCGCTGCGTTTCTGCGTCGCGGGCAACGATGGCTCCGAAGCCCAGATCCTCTTCACGCCCAATCCGGGGCAGCCGGAAGGCCCCCTCCAGGCGCTGGCGAGCGGGGGAGAGTTGAGTCGGGTGCTTCTGGCGCTCTCACTCGAATCCGCGCACGAGGACGTCGTCGCGGTCTTCGACGAAGTCGACGCCGGTGTCGGTGGTCAGGTCGCCCAGCAGATTGGCGAGTGTCTACGAGAATTGGGCCAACATCAACAGGTCCTCGCCGTTACGCACTTAGCGTCCGTCGCCGCAAAAGCCGACCATCATTTCGTCATCGAAAAACAGATCGGTCGCGACAAGGTGGGTACGTCGGTTCGGGCCCTCAGTGGAGAAGAACGAGTGGAAGAGATCGCGAGAATGCTCGCGGGGGACAAAATCACGGTCGAATCAAGGGCGCTGGCGCAGCAGATGTTGGAAACACCGCGTTAATAGTTCTGTAAAGTCTCACGGCGTCGCTATGCTGGTGTTCCGTGGAAGCGGCGGTTTACGAATGACCAAATTCGTCTTTGTAACTGGTGGTGTGTCGAGTTCTCTCGGCAAGGGATTGACCGCCTCGTCGCTCGGTCGACTCCTCAAATCTCGGGGCCTCAAGGTCACGATGTGCAAGCTCGACCCGTACTTGAACGTGGACCCCGGCACCATGAATCCCGGCGAGCACGGGGAAGTCTTCGTCACCGACGACGGGGGCGAAACCGACTTGGACCTCGGCCACTATGAACGGTTCATCGACGAGTCGCTCTCCAAGATGTCCAACACCACGACCGGATCGGTGTACTCGAACGTGATCGCCAAGGAACGCCGCGGTGACTACTTGGGAAAGACCGTCCAGGTCATTCCCCACATCACCGACGAGATCAAAGAGCGTGTCCGTCGACTGGGCACGCTCGGTGCCGACGTCGTGATAGTCGAGATCGGCGGCACCGTAGGGGATATCGAGATCGTCCCCTTCATTGAATCGATTCGCCAGTTCCGTCGTGACGCCGGGCGCGACAACGTGTGCTACGTTCACTTGACCCTCGTGCCCTACCTCGCACCGTCGGGTGAACAGAAGACCAAGCCGACCCAGCACTCGGTGACCGAACTTCGCTCGCGCGGTATCCAGCCCGACGTCATCGTGTGTCGCAGCGACCAACCACTCTCCGACGGACTCAAGCGCAAGATCTCGTTACTCTGCGACGTCCCGATGCAGGCCGTCATCTCGGCCGTGGACGCACCCAGCATTTACGACATTCCGATCACGATGCACAACGAGGGCCTGGACACGATGGTGTGCAACACGCTCGGTATCGACCTCGACGCCAACCCGATCGACCTCAGCGCCTGGCGCGAAGTCGTACGACGGGTGCACAGCACCACCAAGACGCTTCGCATCGGGGTCATTGGCAAATACGTAACGATGCCCGACGCGTACCTCTCGGTCGGCGAGTCGATTCGCCACGCCGGTTTTGCCGTCGGCGCCAAGACCGCTATCGAATGGTTGGAGGCTGAGCGCGTCCCGACCGAAATCGATTCCGAGCGAATTCGTCAGCTCGACGGCATTGTCGTGCCGGGCGGCTTCGGCGAACGCGGCGTCGAGGGCATGATCGCCGCGGCGCGTATCGCGCGCGAGCACGACATTCCCTATTTAGGTCTGTGCCTCGGCATGCAGGTCATGGTCGTTGAATTCGCGCGGCACTGCCTGGGGCTGAGCGACGCGCACTCCACGGAGATCTCCATCAGCACCTCGGCGCCGGTCATCGCGCTGATGGCCGAACAGATGGACGTGACCGACCTCGGCGGCACCATGCGTCTCGGTGCCTGTCCGGCAATGCTCGACGAGGGATCGGTCGTGGCTGAGCTGTACGGCACGACGGTCGTCTCCGAACGGCACCGTCACCGCTACGAGTTCAACTCGCGTTACCGCGCACAGTTCGAAGCCGCGGGCATGCGTTGTTCGGGCACCTCGCCCGACGGGCGACTCGTGGAGTTCACTGAGATCGCTGATCATCCGTTCTACGTCGGCACCCAGGCGCACCCGGAGTTTAAGTCGCGTCCCGATCGTCCGCACCCACTCTTTCTCGGCCTCATCAAGGCCGCCGCCGCGCGCGCCGAGGGACGAGAGCCGCACATCATTGATCCGGAATCGGTCGACGCGACGTTGTGAGCGAGCTGTTCCGAGTCGTGGGAACCAAGGAGCTCCTGCAGTCGCACGTGTTCGGCGTGGAACAGCGAACGGTCGAACACGACGACGCGACCTTCGAGCGAGACGTGGTGACGCACCTCGGCGCGGTCGCGATTCTGGCGATAAATGAGCGTGACGAGATTGGCATGATCCGTCAGTACCGTACGCCATTCGACCGATTCTGTTGGGAGGTGCCCGCCGGTACGCTCGACGTGCCCGGCGAGGACGCGTTGAGCGCCGCGCAACGTGAACTGCACGAAGAACTCGGGTGCGAAGCGACGCAGTGGACTCTGCTGGGTCGATTCATGACCTCGCCCGGCTGGTCGAATCAGCTCATGACGATCTACGAGGCGAGGGGACTCACCACGACGTCACGTCACCCGGCCGGGCCCGAAGAGGCCGGCTCGATCGTGCGATGGTTTTCGAGAGAGGAATTGCGCGAGACTCTTCGGCGTGAGCCAGCGATCGACAACACGACCGTTGTCGCCCTCGGACGTGTCTACGGAACGTTCTTTGACGACGTCTGAGCAGTACCTGACGGAGTATCTGCAGTGGCTGACGATCGAAAAAGGTCGCAGTCGCGCAACCATCGAGGCCTATCGTCGAGACCTGACGAAACTCCTCGAGTCGATGAAAGACGCCGGCACGGAACTCGACGACCTTCGCGAACGTGACCTCGAGCGCTACTGCAATCAGTTGCGTCGCCAAAAGCGCGCCGAGACCTCGATCGCACGAACGGTCGCGTCGATTCGTGGATGGTTCGCGTACCTCGTGGTGGAGGGCTACCTGGCCAGTGACCCCAGTGTTCGGTTGAAGGGTGGTCGACGCGGTCGTTCACTGCCCAAGCCGTTGGCCGAGGACGAGGTCACGGCGTTGCTCGATTCCATTCCCGATGCCACGCCCAGTGACCTTCGTGATCGAGCTCTGCTCGAACTGCTCTACGGCACCGGTGCTCGTGTCTCAGAAGTCGTCGGTATCGGTCTGGGGGACCTCGATTTCGATGAGCAACTGATCCTCGTGACCGGCAAAGGTTCCAAACAGCGTCTGGTGCCCATGGGCGCTGCGTTGACCGTGGCGCTGCGTGATTATCTCGAACCACGTGGTCGCGGCTCTTTCCCCGACGCGAGAAAGGACTCGCGACTGTTCTTGAACGCGCGCGGCGGAGCGCTGAGTCGACAGGGCGTGGACCTGATCATCGACAAACGGGCCCTGCCCGTCGGCATTGAACGATCGCGTATCAGCGCACACGTCTTTCGCCATAGCTGCGCGACGCACATGTTGGCCCACGGAGCCGATATTCGTGTCGTACAGGAGCTTCTCGGACACGTTTCCATCTCCACGACGCAGATCTACACCGCAGTAGCGGTAACGTCACTGAAGCGCGAATACCACAACGCGCACCCCCGAGCGCACGACTAGACGAAAGCCGCGATGTTCCACACCTATTACTTCTACATAGCCTTGTTGCCGTCGATCATCCTGCACGAGGTGAGCCACGGGTGGGTGGCGAACTTCTTCGGTGATCCGACGGCGAAGAACGCGAAGCGGCTGTCGCTCAATCCGATGCGCCACATCGATCCCTTCGGCACGATTCTTTTGCCCGCGTTGCTGATTCTTGTGGGTTTTCCTCCGTTCGGCTACGCGAGACCAGTGCCGGTGAACACGTCGCGGCTCCGCAAACCGCGACAGCAATCGCTCTACGTGTCGCTCGCGGGGCCCTTCGTCAACATCATCTTGTCCGGCATCGGACTCTTGTTGTGCGATTTGGCCGTCTCGAACCAGTTCGGTACCTTGGTGGTGACGAACGACCCGCTCTTCAACGTGGGACTGGCCCTGGGAATTTCCAACCTGCTGCTCGCGGCGTTCAACTTGTTGCCAATTCCGCCGCTCGACGGTTCAGCGATCATTGAACGATTCGTGCCGAATCGACATCTGGGCAGTTACTACCACTTGAGGGCTCGGGCGCTGCCGATCGTTCTGGCATTCGTGATCTTGAGCGAATACGTGTTTCACTTCGGTAGCAACGCGTTGGGCAATCTGGAAATCTGGTGGCAAAACCTGATCAGATGAGGCCAATTGCCTGGGCCGCGCGACGGTACACCTCACCGGCGACGGCGCTCGCCTTCACGGCGCCGCGCGCGACCACGGCGCGCAGTTCAACCGGATCGGCCAATAGTTCGTCGTAACGCTTGTGAATCGGCTCGAGAGATTCGATGATCAGTGCGGCGAGGTCCTTCTTCAGATCGCCGTAGCGCGTGTAACGCTCGGCGACCGCCTGAGGCGTGTCGTTGCTGAAACTTGAATAGATCTCCAACAGGTTGGTGATGCCCGGCTTCTTCTCCCAGTCGTAGCGAACCTCGCCGTCGGTGTCGGTGACCGCCTTCTTGATCTTCTTGTCGATCTCATCGGCCGAATCGGTGACGAAGATCGAACCCATCGGGCTCGAGATCGACTTGGACATCTTTCGCGTGGGCTCTTGTAAGTCCATCACGCGCGCCGCGACCTTCGGCTGCACGCCGACCGGCACCACGAAGGTGGGTCCGTATCGATTGTTGAAGCGCTCCGCGATCACTCGCGTCAACTCGAGGTGCTGGCGCTGGTCGTCGCCGACCGGGACCTCGGCCGTCTCGTAGAGCAAGATGTCCCCGGCCATCAGGACCGGGTACGTCAAGAGCCCGACACGGTAGCCCGTCTTGCGCGACGCCTTCTCCTTGAACTGCGTCATACGACTGAGTTCGCCGTAGGTGGCGACGCATTCGAGAATCCAGTTCATCTGGGCGTGGTACGGGACCTCACTTTGCAAGAAGATCGTGCACACGTCGGGGTCGAGTCCGGCCGCCAGGTACGTGGCGATGAGATCGAACGATTGACTGCGCAACGTCGCCGGTTCAATTTCGAGCGTCAGGGCGTGTAGGTCGACGACGCAGTAGAAGGCGTCAGGGCTCTGCGCCTCGACCCACTGCTTCAGAGCACCGAGGTAGTTACCAATGTGCAACGTGCCCGACGGCTGCATGCCCGAGAGAACTCTCATCGCGCAATTCTACGTGACCAGAGTTCGCGCTTAGGAAGTAAGGTTTGGTCGTGACCTTCGTCGTGACGACGCCGTCTTTCAGCGGCCCCGTGGAGCTGCTCCTCCAACTGATTTCCAGTCACGACGTCGACGTCCTTGATGTCCCGCTCGGTCCGATCGTCGACGCCTTCGTCGCCGTCTTGCGTGACGAAGCGGTCACCATTGAGGTCGAGGACCTTTCGGAGTTCCTCCTCATCGCCTCGATCCTGCTCGAGATGAAGAGTCGAAGCCTCCTGCCCGGTCGTGATGACACGGAGCCGGACGAGGAGTTTGTCGGCTGGGAGGAACGTGACGTCCTCCTAGCGAGACTTCTGGAGCTGCGAACCTACGCGGCGCTCTCTGACGCGTTCGTCTCGCTCCTGGAGCGAGCCGCGCGGGCTTATCCGCGTCTGCGCGGCATCGACGAGGGCTTCGTGGTCGTCCCACCGGACCTGCTCGCCGGCGTGACGACGGCAATTCTCGCCGGCGCCTATCTGCGCGGCATTGAGGAGAAGCCGGTCCCCGTGCTGCGCCTCAACCACGTCACCGTTGACGCCGTCTCGGTTGCCGAGACCGTGGTGTCGCTCTCCCAGCGTCTGCCGTCGATGGGCGCGTTGTCGTTCCGCGCGCTGACCGAGTCCTTGGGGAGTCGGATCGAAATCATCGTGCACTTCTTGGCGCTCCTCGAGTTGTGCAAGCTCGGCTTGGTTGAACTCGGTCAGGGTTCGACGTTCGGGGACGTCCAGATCTCGTGGATCGACGAAGGATCAGATCTCGACATCGGAAGGGTTGACGTCTATGAGGGATGAGCACTCGCTCGAGCAGATTCTCGAAGCCATGTTGACGGTGGCGCTGGAACCCATATCGGCCGAGGAGTTGGCCGACGTCGTCGAAACCGACGCCGCGGACGTGACGACGACCCTGCGCCGGCTCCGTGGCGAATTTCTCGAGGAACGACGAGGCTTCCAACTCGCGGAATTAGCGAGCGGTTGGGTGATGCAGTCCTCTCCGGAGGTGGCGTCGTGGGTCGCGAAGTTCGCCAGCCGCGACGTGTCGCACCGACTTAGCTCCGCCGCGCTCGAGACGCTCGCCATCATCGCCTATCGACAGCCGATCTCGCGCGCCCAGATCACCGCGCTTCGCGGCGTGAACGTTGACGGCGTGTGTCGACTCCTCGAGCAGCGCCAGTACATCGAAGAAAAAGGTCGCGCCGGGGGACCGGGCCAACCCATCCTCTATGGCACGACCGAACTCTTCCTCGACCGGATGGGTCTGGCCGCACTCGAAGACCTGCCACCGATCGAAGAGTTCATGCCCCCGATCGAGACGGCCAATCGACTGGTCGAAGAGATGGGCTTCGACGTCGACGAAAGTTCCGAGGTCTCGTAGTTGGACGACGGCGAGCGCCTGCAAAAGACCCTCGCGCGTGCGGGATTCGGATCACGTCGGTCCTGTGAGATCCTCATCAGCGAAGGACGGGTGACAATCGACGGTCGCGTCGCCGAACTCGGCAACCGGGTCGATCCCGACCGCCAGGTCATCTGCGTCGACGGATCGTTGGCGCCGACGGCCCAGAACACCGTGTACTTCCTCTTGAACAAGCCCGACGGCGTCGTGACCACGGCGTCGGATCCGCACGGTCGCC
This sequence comes from Acidimicrobiaceae bacterium, assembly GCA_003155915.1. Taxonomy (GTDB): domain Bacteria; phylum Actinomycetota; class Acidimicrobiia; order Acidimicrobiales; family RAAP-2; genus RAAP-2. The sequence continues at coordinate 48,348 of PMFA01000026.1, forward strand.
CGACCGTCTTGGAGCTCGTGGAGAGTCCGGTGCGGATATTTCCCGTCGGTCGCCTCGACATGAACACCGAGGGGCTCTTGATCCTCACCAACGACGGGCGACTGGCCCATCTGCTCACCCATCCGAGTTCGGGGATCCCCAAGGAGTACCTGGCGCGCGTTGAGGGCGACCCCTCGCCGGCGGCGATTCGGCGCCTGCGTGACGGCGTCGAGTTAGAAGACGGCGTGACCAGTCCGGCCCAAGTCAGTCGGGTCAGTGAAGGACTCTTGCGTATTGTCATCCACGAGGGCCGCAATCGTCAGGTCCGTCGGATGTGCGCCGCGGTCGGTCACGACGTGACCCGGCTGGTTCGCACACGCATCGGTCCGATCCAAGACGCCACCTTGTCACCCGGCTCGTCGCGACAACTCTCGCTGGCCGAAGTGCGCCGACTGATGGAGGCCGTTGGGATGAGTGACGCAATCGCCTCTACGATGCCTACATGAGATCGGCACAATTACGGGGCCTGCGCGGCGCCACGACGTGTGACGAGGACACGCCGGCGGCGATTGAGGACGCCACGCAGGAGCTATTGCGAGCGATGATGGACCGAAACGAGTTGGCCCACGACGACGTCGTCAGCGTGATCTTCACCACGACGCGCGACCTGACGTCGACCTTCCCGGCGACCGCGGCGCGCGGCATCGGCTTCGGCGACATCCCCCTGCTCTGCGCCAGCGAGATTGACGTGCCCGGATCGATGCCGAGGTGCATACGAATCCTGATTCACCTCTATACGACCAGGCCCCGAAGCGATCTTCGACACGTCTACCTTCGAAACGCTCAGGGCCTGCGTGATGACCTCCCCGAATAGTCGCCACGCGCACGTCGTCGGTCTCGGCTTGATCGGCGCGTCGGTGGCGCTCGCACTCACGGAGACCGGCTGGTCCGTGACGGGCCGGGACAGTGACGCCGCGACGGTGGCCGCCGCGATCAACGGCGGCGTCGTGACCGGTACAGATCCGTCACCCGACGTCGAATTGGTCGTCATCGCGACGCCGGCGGGAATCGTGGCGCGACTGGCGAGTGAGATCCTGGCGCACGTGACGAATCCCGAAGTCGTCGTCACCGACGTGGCCGGCGTGAAGGGTTCGATCGTGGCGGCCGTCACCGACCAGCGATTCCTCGGTGGTCACCCCATGGCCGGTTCGGAGTTGCGCGGACTTGCCGGTGCGCGCGCCGACCTCTTTCGCGGTTCCACGTGGGTCCTCACGCCGACCGATCAAACTTCACCCTCCACCTACAGCACGCTGCACGGCATCTTGCGCGAGATCGGCGCCAACGTCGTCGCGGTCAGTGCCGAGGACCACGACCGATTGGTCGCCATCGCCAGCCACGTCCCGCACCTGTTGGCCGGCTCCCTGATGAACGAGGCCAGCCAGGTCGCCGAGCAAGACGCCGTCTTGTTGCAACTCGCGGCCGGAGGTTTTCGCGACATGACCAGGATCGCCGCCGGTGATCCGGGGATCTGGCCCGACATCCTCTTTGAGAATCGCGACGCCGTCGTCCAAAGCCTCGAGGCCCTCGAAGGACGACTCCAGAGCCTTCGAGCGGCGTTGCTCGATGACGAACGCGACGTCATCCTGGAGAGCCTGTTGAGCGCCGCGAGTGCGCGCCGACAGCTACCTGGTCGCGCTCTGAGCACCGAGGACCTGGCCTATCTGAGGGTGAAGGTGAGTGACGAACCGGGAGTCCTCGCTCGCGTGACGAGATCGGCGTCGGAGCTGGCGGTCAACATCTACGACATCGAAATCGCCCACGGCATCGAGGGAACGGGCGGCACGCTGCTGCTCGCCGTCGACGCCCAACAGTCCCAGATGTTCACTGAAGCGCTCTCGGCGCTCGGCTTTCAAGTAGCGCTCGAACAGTGAGTACCGCGAACGTCGAACACTTCGAGCGGCTGCGCGGCAGCGTTCGGGTGCCGGGCGACAAGAGCACCTCACACCGAGCCCTCATGGTGAGTGCCCTGGCCGAGGGCGAAAGCACCATTCGAGGACTCTCACCCGGATTGGACGTGGCCGCGACCGCACAGATTATGGAACAGCTCGGCGCGACGCGGAGCGTCCGCGACGACGTCGTCACGATCGTCGGGCCCTCCGGGGGCCTTCACGCCAGTGATGACGCCCTGGACTGTGGCAACTCCGGCACCACGATGCGACTGGTGTCGGGGGTCGTGAGCGCGCTGCCCGGAGAGCACCGGCTCATCGGTGACGCTTCATTGTCCCAGCGCCCGATGGACCGTGTCGCCGAGCCGTTGACGCTGATGGGTGCCCGAATCGAAGGTCAGGGACCGCGCCTCAGTGCCCCCTTGCGTGTCGTCGGCACGGACGTCCTTCGCGGCATCGCCTACGACGTGCCGATGGCGAGCGCACAAGTCAAGTCCGCGATCCTCTTCGCCGCGCTGGCCGCCAACTCCCCAACGACTGTGGTGGAGCACGTGCGCACGCGACCTACGACCGAAGAGATGTTCTCACGGGCCGGCGTGTCGGTCGTGAGCATCGAGAGCGGCGACGGTCGCAGCGTCACGATTCAACCCGGGCGGCCCCTCGCGAGGAATTGGCTGGTACCGGGTGATCCGTCACAGGCCGCGTTCTTCGCGGTGCTCGGGTGCATCCATCCCGACGCCGACATCGAGGTCCTGGACATCGACAACGCCCGAGAACGCGTCGGGTACCTCGGTGTTCTCCAACGGATGGGGGCCACCATGACGTTGCAGACTCGTGACGCCATGACGACGCTCACCGTGCGTAGCTCGCAGTTGGCGGCCACCGAGGTTCACGCGCGCGAGATCCCGTCAGTCGACGAAGTGCCGGTCTTGGTTGTCGCCGCGGCCGCGGCTGAGGGCTTGAGCAGCTTTCGTGACGTCGGAGAACTTCGCGTCAAGGAGTCCGATCGCTTCGAGGGGTCGTTGGCGTTGGCGACGAAACTCGGCTGTCGTGCGTGGTCCGAAGGCGACGACCTGTTCGTCGAGGGTCTCGGAAGCGCGACGCGCTTCTCGAGCTTCGAAGTCGACGCGGGCCTCGATCACCGAATGGTGATGGCCAGTGCCGTGGCGGGATGTGCCGGCGAGGGCTGTTCGATCGGCGCGGCCGACACGGTCGCGTCGAGCTACCCAAATTTCTTCGACGACCTCGAGCGACTGGCGTGAGCGACCTCGTCATCGCTATTGACGGTCCGGCCGGTTCAGGCAAGTCCACCGTGGCCCGAGCGGTGGCCGCGCTGCTCGGGTGGTCGTTCCTCGACACGGGCGCCATGTATCGCGCGGTCACGTGCGAGGCGATCTTTCGAGGTATCGACGTCCACGACGAGGCGGCCGTCGCGGCCGTGGCCGACAGCGTGACGCTCACGACGCTGCCGCGCGTGAGCGTCAACGGGCGCGACGTGGAAGACGAGATTCGTAGCGACGAGATCAACGAAGCGGTGTCCGTCGTCGCGGCCAATCCCGAGGTTCGCGCGTCCATGGTGGCGCGACAACGAGAACTGGCCGCCGCCCAGCCCCTGGGCACCGTCGTCGAGGGACGCGACATCGCGACGGTGGTCTTTCCTCACGCCCCGGTCAAGATATTCCTCACCGCCTCGCTCGAGGAACGGGCGCGTCGCCGCGGCGACGAGGGCGAGGTCTCCGTGGCCCGACGTGACGAGGCCGACTCCACCCGAGTCGCCTCGCCGCTACGTCAGGCTGACGACGCTCTCGTGCTAGACACGACAGGTCGAGACGTCGAGGACGTCGCCCAGGAGATAGTTCAATGGCTGAAACACAACCTCTCGAACTGAGCGAAGAACGTACCTTCACGTATCGCCTCTGCGCCGGGCTGGTCCAGGTCCTCTCGAAGGTGCTCTTTCGGCCGAGCGTCGTCGGGGCCGAAAACATACCGCTCGAGGGACCGGTCATCATCGCGCCGATTCACCGCTCCAACGTTGACTTCGCGCTGACCCTGTTCATCTCCAAGCGCAAGGTGTTCTTCATGGCCAAGGATTCGCTCTTTCGCGTGCCGCTGCTCGGACCGCTGATTGCCCATCTCGGAGCGTTCCCGATTCGCCGCGGAGCGGCCGACCGCGAGTCGATGGCGCACTCCGAAGCCGTGTTGCGCCAGGGTCACGCGCTGGTGCTCTTTCCCGAAGGGACGCGCAAGGAGGGACTTGCGGTGGCTCCGTTGCACGACGGCGCCATGTTCGTCGCGGCGCGAACCGGCGCCAAGGTGGTGCCGGTCGGCATCGGCGGCAGCGATCGGGCGATGCCCAAGGGCGCCAAGCTCCCACGTCCGTTGAAGATCACGATCGTCGTTGGTGCCCCCATCGACCCGCCGTCATCCGAGGGCCGTGTCACTCGTTCGGCGCTCAGTGCCAAAAGCGAGGAACTACGCGCGGCCTTGGAGAAGGTGTATCTCCAGAGCCTGCGCGGCTGACGGCGCTCGACCTCGCGAGTGCGACAAACCGCGACCGAAGCGACGTAGGATTCGTGTATGAAGAGTCCGCAAGGAAGAGAAGCCAAGAAGCCCAAGAAGGCAAAAGTGAAGACGCCGCCTCGCGTGTTCGACGACGCCGCTCGAAAGAGTTTCACGGTCCCGAAAACTGAGCCCGACGCCGGTTCGAATTAGCGCTCGCGCCACCAGGTGCCGAAGACCACGCGGGCGTAGCGGAACCCGTAGGTCCACGTGGCGCCCTTTTTTGTCTCGCCCGACACGCGCGGGTACCACTCGGTCGGCACTTCGCTGACGCGCCAGCCGCGCTTCAAGCAGGTGATGAGCAACTCCGAGGTTTGATACTGCTGCTGGCGCAGGCGGTCAACCACGTCGGCCAGCATCGTCACGCGTAGCGCCCGGTACCCGGTTGAGGTGTCGGTGATGTGCGAATTCGTCATTCGATTCATGATGAAGGAGAAGAATCGCACGCCCAGTTTGCGAACCTTGTCGGTAGTCTTGTCGACCCCGAGGACCCGACTGCCGAGGACGAAGTCCGACGTGTCGGCGAGCAGGGGAGCGAGGATCTGGGGAATCTCCGAGGGGTCGTTCTGTCCGTCCGCGTCGAGGGTCACCACGTACTTCACGTCGTGGTTCACGCAGTAGCGATAGGTCACTTGCAGGGCGACGCCGTGGCCGAGGTTGACCGGGAACTCGATCACCACGACGCCCGGAAAGGACCTCGCGATCTCCGCGGTCCGGTCGTCGCCCCCGTCGACGACCACGACCGTCGTGTAGGGCTCGCCGTTGACCGAGACCGGCATCTTCTCGAGGACGTGGGCGATGTTGCCCTCTTCTTCGTAGGCGCAGACCGAGGCCACGATGGCCTCGGGAGTGAAGCCGGGCCGTTCGGTCTCGAGCCGGGCGAGCGCCTGGGCGATGGCGTAGGCGCGAAGACGCGTCGAGCGCCGTTGCTCTAGATCATCGTTGACCATCGTTCTCCTTCAAGGGTTCGGTCTCGGCGAGTGGGCCCATCAGTGTGCGCTCGACACGACCGACGGACGTCATGGCGACGGTGACGTAGCGGGCGCGACACGCCAGTGACGCGAGAAAAAACTCACTGGTAGATACTAATCGGGGCGCCGACGGCGACCAGGTTCTAGCGATTCGCGGCCGACAGCACTTCGGCGGCGGTGAAGCGACGATCCGCCTCGCCGTCGAAACTCGACGCGGCGGGCGTGCCGAGCGCCAGGTCCAGCAACGCCGAGAGGGTCTTGAGCATCTCGCGCAGTTCCGGGGGTGGTGGGAAGTACTCGTCTTCGACTGTGACCGACGTGATGGTCACTCCTTCGGTGGGGTTCAGTGCGTCGAGCACTTCATTGACCAGTGACTCGGGGGCCGACGCTCCGGCGGTGACCGCCACGGTGCCGCGCAGGTCATCGGGCAACTCGAAGGCGCCGTTGACCCTCAGCACCCTCGCACAGCCCACGGCCTCGGCGACTTTGGTGAGCGCCACCGTGTTCGACGAGTTCGCCGAGCCGATCACGATGACCGCGTCGGCTTCGGCGGCGATCGTGCGGAGCGCGGCTTGGCGGTTGGTGGTCGCGAAACAGAGATCGCTGCGATTGGGCATCCAGATGTCCGGGAACTTCGCCTCGGCGTACTCTCTGAGGTCCTGCCACTCGTCCAGGCTGAGTGTGGTCTGGCTGAGCAGGGCGAAGGGGCCGGCGAACGTGCCGAGGGCGTCGATGTCCTCGGTGGACTCGATCAGGTGGACCGACTGGGGTGCCACGGCCATTGTCCCCACGGCCTCTTCATGGCCCTGATGGCCGACGTAGAGCACGGTGTAGCCCTTTCGAGCTCGGACTTTCAACTCGTGGTGGACCTTCGTGACGAGCGGGCACACGGCATCAATCACCGTGCCACCGGACTGTCGGGCGGCCTCGATCACTTCGGGTGGCGAACCGTGCGCGCTCAACATCACCGGCGCCCCGGGCGGCACCAGCGTGACGTCGTCGATGAACACGACGCCGAGAGATTTGAAGTAGTCCACGACGAACTGGTTGTGAACGATCTCGTGGTAGCAAAAGACCGGTGGGGCGAAGACCCGCGTCATCCAATCGAGCGCCTTGATGGCCTTCTCGACGCCGGCACAGAACCCCCGTGGGGCCGCGAGCACAACCTTATCCACGTTCACGAAATCCAGCCTAGTAATGACGAATTGGGATTCCTCGTAGGCTGGACGGGTGTCGGGCGCCCGAATCTCCTCAATTTCCATGGATTCACCGGCCTCGAGCGTGGATTTGGCCGTCGGCGACGAATTGGTGAGTGTGAACGGCCGCGAGCCGAGTGACATCATCGAATACCAACAACTGATCGACGGCGAGAGCGTCACCTTGGTCATCCGCCGCGAGGGCGATGACCTGGCTCGCAAGGTCACGATCACCAAGACCGAGGGGCAGCCGCTCGGTCTCAGCATCGACTCGGCGGTCTTTGACCGGATCCGCACCTGTGACAACCACTGTTCGTTCTGCTTTATCTACCAGCTCCCCAAGGGCATGCGCCGCTCGCTCTACGTGAAGGACGACGATTTTCGCCTCTCCTTCCTCTACGGCAACTACACGACGTTGACGCGCTTCACCGAATTCGACCTGGAGCGGGTTCTCGACGAGGGGCTCTCGCCGCTCTACGTTTCGATTCATACGACGGATCCCGAACTGCGCGCCGAGATGCTGCGCAACCCGCGTGGCGCGACGAGCCTTCGCTGGTTGAAGGAGCTGCTTCGCGAGGGCATTGAGGTGCACGCCCAAGTCGTTGTCTGTCCGGGGGTGAATGACGCACAACACCTGGAGCGCACGTTGCACGACGTCATCTCGCTCTATCCGGAGTTGGCGTCGGTTGCGTTGGTGCCGGTCGGTGTCAGCGCCTTCTCCGACGAAGCCACCATGCGTTCGCACACGCTCGAAGAAGCTCGAGCGGTCGTCGAACTCGCCGAACATTTTCAGTCGCTCACGCTCGAGATCCTCGGGCGCGTCAACGTGTTCGCGAGCGACGAGTTCTACCTCGTCGCCGGCGCGACGCCACCGTCGGCCACGAAGTTCGAAAGCCTGGACCAGGCGGAGAACGGCATCGGACTCGTCGCGGCCTTCGTCCAGAGTTTCGTCGAGCAAACGCCCATGGACAAGCTCGGCACCGGTTTCTTCCAGTCCGTGGACGGGGCGCCCGCGCTGGGGTACCGCGCGCCACGCGGCGGCGACGGCAACGTGCAACAGGGTGACGACGTGCTCGTCGTGACCGGCGAGTACGCCGCGCCGATCCTTCGCCAGATGTTCGACGTGGAGGGATTTTCCGACGTGAGAATCCTCGCGGTCGAGAATCGATTCTTCGGCGGCAATATCAAGGTCGCCGGACTGCTGACCGGGCAGGACCTCATCGACGCCCTCGCCGGGGTCACGCCCGAGACCGTGATCCTGGTGCCCGACGTCTGCCTCTCCGAAGGGAGGTTCCTCGACGGGCTCGATCTCGAGGACCTCGGACGCTCGGTCACGGTCGTGCCGACGACGGGTCAGGACCTTCGTGCGGCGTTGACGTCGGTGCGGTCCCAGCGGGTGAGCGCGTGAAACCGCAAGTTGTGATCGTGGGCCGACCGAACGTCGGCAAGAGTTCGCTCGTGAACCGTCTCGCGGGCAAGCGCGTCACCGTGGTCGAAGAGCACCGCGGCGTGACGCGTGACCGCAAGGCGGTCGAAGTCGAATGGGGCGGACTTAGCTTCGACGTCGTCGACACCGGAGGGTGGCTGGAAGCCGGCGACTCGCTCGAGGCCAAGGTCTCCAAGCAGGCTGAAGCAGCGCTCGCGACCGCCGACCTGGTGCTGTTGGTGGTGGACGTGACGACGGGAATGGTCGACGAGGACACGCACGCCGCTCGGTGGGCGCTGCGTAGCGGTCGTCCGGTGTTGCTCGTGGTCAACAAGGTCGATGACGCCCAGCACGAAGCCGCCAGCTGGGAGTTCCTGGGACTGGGCGCGGGCGATCCGCACACGGTGAGCGCCCAGCACGGGCGCGGCACCGGCGATTTACTCGACGTCATCGTGGCCCGACTCGAAGAAAATCGGATCGTCGAAGAGATCGCCGAAGCCGACGACGACGGCGCCCTGCGCGTCGCCATCGTGGGACGACCGAACGTCGGTAAATCCACGTTGTTCAACCAACTCATTGGTGAGGAGCGTTCGGTCGTGCACGACCTGCCAGGTACGACGCGTGACGCCATCGACACGTTGGTCTCGACCGACGTGGGGCTGATTCGATTCATCGACACCGCCGGGATGCGACGACGCGCGAAAACCGAAGCGGGACTCGAGACCTACGCCGTGCTGCGCAGCCTGGACGCGCTCGACCGCTCCGACATCGCCATCCTCGTCATCGACGCCACCGTCGGCGCTACCGGTCAGGATCAGCGTTTGGCCGAGCGAATCTCCGCGGCCGGTTGTCCCTCGTTGGTCGTACTGAACAAGTGGGAGCTCGTGGCGATCGACGAGCGCGACGCGGTACTCGCGACGGTGGGCGAGAAGTTGGCGTTCCTCGGCGACGCACCGGTGATGAAGACGACCGCCACTTCGGGTAAGGGCGTGCACCGGATCCTGCCGGCGCTCGCGATCGCGGCCGCGGACTACCAAAAGCGAGTGCCGACGGGCGCTCTCAACCGCGCCATTCGCGACCTGCAGGTAAAGCAGCCGGCGCCCACGGGCAAGATCCGCTACGCCGTTCAGGGGGCGACGGAGCCACCGACCTTCACGCTGTTCATTGCCGGACGCCTGCCCCAGACGTACCTGCGTTACGTCGAACGATCGCTCCGCGAGCGATTCTCCCTCGGCTCGCAGCCACTTCGAGTACGCGTTCGGATTGAATAGTGACGAAGTGGTGCGAGCAGTGCGACCGCCCCGTCGAGGGTGACACCTGCGAGATCTGTGGCGAGACGGTCGAAGCTCCGATTCGCCAGCCGATCCCGTGGCGCTGGCGTTTTTTCATCGTGGTGACGATCATCTACGTCATCTGGCGGATCTATCAGTTAATTTCGTGGCTGAGCCACTAGGAGAAACCATGCCCCTCTACGCCCTTGGAAACCGGACGCCGTCGATACACCCCGACGCATTCGTCCACCCCGACGCCGTCGTCATTGGCGACGTGCGCATTGGCGCGGACTCTTCGGTGTGGCCGAGTGCGGTGCTGCGAGGGGACTACGGCACGATCATCGTCGGTGAGCGCACTTCGATTCAAGACGGCGCGATCATCCACGCGGTCGACGCGTACCCGACGGTCATCGGTGATGACTGTGTCGTGGGTCACCTCGCGCACTTAGAGGGCTGCGTGATCGAGGACCGCGCTCTCGTCGGCAGCGGCGCCATTGTGTTGCACCAGGCGACGGTCCACAGTGGCGCCACGGTCGGCGCCGGCGCGGTGGTGCGAAACCGCATTGACGTGCCGGCGAACGCTCTGGCCGTCGGCGTTCCGGCGGTGATCAAATTGGATTCGAGTGGCGAAGACAGCATCGTCGAAAACGCCGCGTCCTACGTCGCCAACGCTCGGTGGTACAAGAAGGACCTGCGAGCGCTTTAGGAGTTCGAGAGTTCGACCAGGCGCTCGAGCGCGACGCCGGCGCGACCCTCGTTCACGCTGGACGCGGCCAGTTCGAATCCCTCGATCAACGTCGTGGCCCGTCCGGCGACGATCAGGGCCAGTGCGGCGTTCGCGCACACGACGTCAAAGACCGGTCCCGGCTGGGCGGCCAAGAATCCCCGCGCCACCTCGACGTTGTGGGTGATGTCGCCGCCTCGGATGTCGGACGCCGAGTGGCGTAGACCCAAGACGGCTCCCGCGTCCAAGCGCTGGACGTCGACACCCTCCGGCGTAATGACGTGCAGGGTCGACGAGGCGCCGAGGGAGAGTTCGTCGAGTCCGTCGTCGGCGTTCACCATGATGGCGTGATCGATGCCCCGAGCGACCAGCACCTGGGTCATCGCGTTGAGCAGATGAGCCTGTGAGACACCGATCAAGGTCCGACGTACGAGGGCCGGATTCGCCAACGGTCCCAGAACGTTGAAGATCGTTCGAAAGCCCAGCGCGCGTCGAATCGGCGTCAGGTAGCCCAGCCCGTGATGGAACGTCGGGGCGAACATGAAGCCGATGCCGGCGCCCGCGACGCAGGCCCGAACGATCTCCTCGGGGGCGTCGAGTCGCACGCCGAGGGCTTCGAGCAGGTCCGCGGAGCCGACCGACGACGAGGCGGCGCGGTTGCCGTGTTTCGCGACGGGAACGCCGCACCCGGCTACCGTCAAGGCGGCCATCGTCGAGATGTTGACGGTGTGGAGCTGGTCGCCGCCGGTGCCGACAATGTCCATGGCGTCCGGGCCGATTGCGAATGTCGACGCCGCCTCGATCATCGCGTCGATGAATCCCGTCATCTCGTCGGCCGTCTCCCCTTTCGCCGTGAGGGCCGTCAAGAAGCTCGCGATCAAGACACCTTCTACCTGACCCTCCAGGATCTCGACGAGGGCCGCTCGGGCTTGCGCGCGTTCGAGGTCGGTGCCGCGCACGAGTGGATTCAAGACGTCATTCGAGAACGTTCCGGGCATCAGTGGGCTCGCGCACGAGGGCGTGACATACGCACAAGTTACTCGTGAAGGAGAACGCTCCTGGCACAACTACCATTTTGTGATGGCGACGTACCTCGACGAGATCCTTCACCACCATCGAGCCCGCGTCGCGGCCGACGAACGCGATTGGCGAGAGCGGGTGGGCGACGTCCACGAGCCGGTCCCCTCGATGCTCGCGGCCCTCGCCGATTCCGCCAATGGCAACGTCAAGGTGATCGCCGAGGTGAAGCGTCGCTCGCCGAGTAAAGGTTGGCTGCACGAGAGCCTCGACGTCGCACAGACCGCGCGCTTGTACGCCGACGGGGGAGCGACCGCCATCTCGGTCTTGACCGACGCCGAGCACTTCGCCGGTTCCCTCGAGGATCTCGACGCGGTGCGACGCGCCGTGAGCCTGCCGCTACTGCGCAAAGACTTCACGGTCAGCGCCAACGACGTCCTCGACGCCGCCGACGCGGGGGCGAGTGCCGTTCTCTTGATCGTGGCGGCACTCAGTGACGAAGAGCTCGAAGAGTTCATCGCCGTGACGCACGACGCGGGTCTGGACGCGCTCGTGGAAGTCCACGACGGCGACGAGGCGAAACGCGCCCTCGACTGCGGTGCGCGGATTGTCGGAGTCAATCAGCGCAACCTCCACACCTTCGAAGTCGATCGCGACAATGCCGCGCGGGTCATGGCCTCGTTACCCACTTCCGTCGTGACGGTCTGTGAATCGGGGCTCGGCTCCGCCGACGACGTCGCGCGTGCCGCGGACGCCGGCTTCGACGCCGTCTTGGTAGGTGAGGCCTTCGTCACCGCGCCCGACATCGCCCAAACGGTTCGCGCATTCTCATCGGTGCCAACGGTGAAACGTGACTGATTTCGACACGCCGTTTCTGGTCAAGATCTGTGGCCTCACCACGCTGAGTGACGCCAACGCCGCCATCGACGCCGGCGCGAACGCCGTGGGCCTGATCCTCGCGAGCTCGCCGCGACAACTCACGCTCGACCGAGCGTTGGCCATCGCCGAAGCGACGAGAGGCAGAGTGCTGCGAACGCTGGTCTTTCGCGACGACGACGACGAGTTCATTCTTCGCGCCCAGGACCTCATCGACGCCGACGCCGTACAGATTCACGGACCGCTCAGCGATGAATTGCGCGGACGGTTGCGCGAGCGAGAGGTTCGGGTGATCAAGGCCCTATCGATCGCGAGTGACGAGTTCTACGAATTCAACGACGCCACGGTGGACGCCGTGTTGGTCGACGGCGCGACCCCCGGAAGTGGAGAGGGCCACTCGTGGGAGGCGTTGTCCGAACGATCCTTTGGCGTACCCGTGATCGGCGCCGGGGGACTTAGCGACGCGAATGTCGCGAGCGTCATTCGACAGACCCACGTCTGGGGCGTCGACAGCGCCAGCGGCGTCGAGTCGTCCCCCGGGGTGAAGGACCGTGAACTGATGAATCACTTCGTCGCCAGTGCCGTGGGAGCCTTTGAGGATCGTGTCGCGTCGTGAGCGGTAACGGAACCCACATGGCCGAACCGGACGACCGCGGACGATTCGGTGACTTCGGAGGACGATTCGTCCCCGAGGCGCTCATGCCCGCCTGTCTCGAACTCGAAGCTGCCTTCGCCGAGGCGTGGAGCGACGCTGAGTTCGTCAGTGAGTATCACACCGTTTTGAAGGAGTTCGCCGGACGACCGACACCCGTCACGCCCCTGACTCGCCTCGGCGATCACCTGGGTCTGCGGATATTCGCCAAACGCGAGGATCTTGCGCACACCGGCTCGCACAAGATCAACAACGTCATCGGACAGACACTTCTGACCAAACGGATGGGCAAGCGCCGAGTCATCGCCGAGACCGGCGCGGGTCAGCACGGCGTCGCCACCGCGACCGCGGCCGCGCGACTCGGACTCGAGTGCACCGTCTTTATGGGCGAGGTTGACACGGAGCGTCAGATCTTGAACGTCTTTCGAATGGAGTTGCTCGGTTCTCGGGTGGTTCCCGTGACGTCGGGCAGCCGCACGCTAAAAGACGCCGTGAACGAAGCGATGCGCGAATGGGTCACGTGCGTGGCGGACACGCACTACTGCATCGGTTCGGTGATGGGACCGCATCCCTTCCCCTGGATGGTGCGTGAGTTCCAGAGCATCATCGGACAAGAAGCGGCGCGTCAGCTCGTGGACCTTGGGGTCGGCGCTCCGGACATCGTCATCGCGTGCGTCGGTGGCGGCTCGAATGCCGCCGGCGTCTTCGCGGGATTCGCCAACACTCCGGCACGATTGGTCGGCATCGAGGCGGCCGGGGGATCGGCCGTGGGTAGTGGTTCGCCGGGCGTGCTGCACGGCATGCGCTCGCTCTTGATGCAAGACGAGTTCGGGCAGATCGAGGAGGCCCATTCAATTTCGGCCGGACTGGACTATCCCGGGATCGGACCCGAACACGCCTACCTCGCCGAGTCGGGACGGGCCGAGTACTACGCCATCGGCGACGAGGACGTCATCCCCGCCCTGCGACTGCTGAGCGAAATGGAGGGCATCATTCCGGCCCTCGAGACCGCCCACGCCGTCGCCTGGATGGCGAAAGAAGCGGGACACGCCATCCCCACGGGCTCGACGGTTCTGTTGAATCTCTCCGGTCGCGGCGACAAGGACGTGGCCCAAGTTCAAGCGATATTGCGCGGCGAGCCGTGAAGAGTCTCGAGCGCGACCTTCGCGCTCTGCGCGACGCCGGAAGAAAGCTACTGGTGCCGTACTTCATGGGCGGTCTGAGCGAGAACTGGACCGAGTATGTCCAAGCGGCGGTTCTCGCCGGTGCCGACGCCGTCGAGATCGGCATCCCGTTCTCTGATCCGATGATGGACGGTCCGGTGATCCAAGAGGCCGCGCTGCGGGCCCTGGCTCGAGGCACCACGTTGGATTCAATCTGTGACGACCTCGTTCGTCTCGACACCACCGTGCCGCTGATCGCCATGACGTACTACAACATCGTGTTGCACTACGGGCTCGAGCGCTCCGCCGGAAAATTTTCTTCGAGTGGTATACGAGGAGCGATCATCCCCGACCTCGCCCTGGAAGAGACGGAGCCGTGGATCGCCGCCTGTGACAGTTCGGACGTGGCGACGGTGCTACTCGTCGCGCCCTCAACGCCCCTCGAACGCGTCGCGCGGCTCGCGGCGGTCACCCAAGGATTCGCCTACGCGTCGGCGCGCATGGCCGTTACCGGTAGGGCCGAGGGTGGCGGCGAGGGCGAACGCGTTGTACGCTCAATCCGACGTACGAGTGACGCGCCGGCGCTCATCGGCATCGGCATCGCCACTGCCGATCAGGCCAAACAAGCCGCCGACGTGAGCGACGGCGTGATCGTGGGCTCGGCGCTGGTTCAGGTGATTCTCGACGGCGGCCTCGCGTCAGACGTTGAGGCATTTATCCGAGGATTTCGCGGCGCCATCGACGGATGAGTCACTAACTATATTTTGCATTTAATTCTTGCGCACCGAGTACTCCGCCTACTCGCCAGTAATGCACCGGGAATTCTCGCGAGTGCCTTAGTCCTTGTGAACCTCTTCACGAAGTTAACGGGATTCTATCCGTCACGCTCATCGTTAAGTGATGTTTAATCTCAGTAGCCGTCAACCCGACGGTGGAAGCAATCCTATTTGGGGGGAATTACATGGAACAGAGAGTTGCGGACCCCGGTCCGCTCGGACTCGCCGGTTTCGCTATGACCACGTTTTTGCTGAGCCTGTTCAACGTCGGACTCTTTAAGTTCGGTGGGACGAGCAGTGCTGCTATTAGTGGTGCCATCTCATTGGCATTCATCTACGGTGGCGCCGCGCAGTTCGCGGCCGGTATGTGGGAGTTCGTGCGAAAGAACACTTTTGGGGCACTCGCGTTTACGTCGTACGGTGCGTTTTGGATTGGTGTGTACTTCTTCATCAACTTCCAGGGCGGACTCGCGGTCAAGGGCGCCCTTGGACTGTACCTGCTGCCCTGGATCCTCTTCACGGCGTACATGACAATTGCCGCCATGAAGACCAACATGGCAGTCCTGCTGGTCTTCATCGCCCTGACGTTGGCCTTCTTGTTCCTCACCATTGGAGCATGGGGCGGCGGTCACACGGACATGACCAAGATTGGTGGATGGCTCGGCATAATCACCGCGCTCCTCGCGTGGTACGCGTCGGCCGCTGGCGTAATCAACGAAACTCACGGAAAGGTTGTGCTACCGGTCGGTCCTTTGGGCTAACCTCGGTGTCACTGGTGGCTTGCCACCGGACCCAACCGCCAACAGCGCCCCAGCCACCAGGCTCGGGCGCTGTTGGCATACTGGGCCGATAGAGCACTACTCTCGGCTTCAGACTCACTAACGACCGCACGTTTCATTCGCTCGACGCAACTACATCGACATCACAGCAAGGGAAGAACATGACTGAAGCAAAACTCGAAGCATGGCTTGAAGAGACACGCAGTTTCGCGCCGACCGCTGAATTCTCCAAACAGGCCAACGCGCAACCTTCTATTTACGCTGACGCTGCTGCCGATCCAGTCGCGTGGTGGCGCACGCAAGCCGATCGCTTGGCGTGGACCACGGCGCCGACCAAGAGCCTCGAGTGGGACCTTCCCTTCGCAAAGTGGTTCAGCGACGGCACGCTCAACGCCTCCTACACCTGCGTCGATCGACACGTCGAAGCCGGCAACGGCGACAAGGTTGCCTACCACTGGGTCGCCGACGCCGAGGGCGAAGGTCGCACGATCACCTACGGCGAACTTCAGAAGTTGGTCGCCCAGGCGGCGAACGCCTTGACGGAACTTGGTGTGAAAGAAGGTGACCGCGTCGCGGTGTACATGCCCATGATCCCCGAGGCCGTGGTCACCATGCTCGCGATCGTGCGCCTCGGCGCCGTGCACTCTGTTGTCTTCGCCGGATTCTCGGCCGAAGCTCTCTCGAGTCGGATCCTCGACTCGGACTGCCAGTTCGTCGTCACCGCCGACGGCGCGTTTCGACGCGGCGCACCGAGCCCGCTCAAGCCCGCCGTGGACGAGGCTCTGGAGTCCTGTCCGAACGTCAAGGCCGTCCTGGTCGTTCGTCGCACCGGGGGAGAAGTGAAGTGGAATGAGGGACGCGACTACTGGTGGCACGACGTGGTCGAGCGTCAGAGTGACGAGCACACGTGTAAGTCATTCCCCGCCGAGCAGACCATGTTCATCATGTACACCTCGGGCACGACCGCCAAGCCCAAGGGGATCTACCACACGACCGGCGGCTACCTTACGCACGTTGCCACCACGCACAAGTACATCTTTGACGTGAAGCCGGAGACGGACGTGTGTTGGACGGCCGCGGACATTGGCTGGATCACCGGACACAGTTACATCGTCTACGGGCCACTGATCAACGGGGTGACCCAGGTCATGTACGAAGGCCTGCCGGACTCCGGTGGCAAGGACCGCTGGTGGAAGATCATCGCCGAGAACAAAGTGACCATTCTCTATACGGCGCCGACGACAATTCGCACGCTGATGAA
Source organism: Acidimicrobiaceae bacterium (assembly GCA_003155915.1). Lineage (GTDB taxonomy): Bacteria > Actinomycetota > Acidimicrobiia > Acidimicrobiales > RAAP-2 > RAAP-2. The sequence goes on from PMFA01000026.1 coordinate 64,944, forward strand.
ATGGGGACACGAGTGGCCCCAGGGTCACGATCTCTCGAGCCTTCGTCTGCTCGGAACGGTTGGTGAACCCATCAACCCCGAAGCCTGGATGTGGTATCGCGAGTACATCGGTGGCGGGAAGTGCCCGATCGTGGATACGTGGTGGCAGACCGAGACCGGGGGCATCCTGATCACGCCCCTGCCGGGTATTACGGCCACGAAGCCGGGGGCGGCGATGACGCCGTTCCCGGGCATCAACGCGGACATCGTGGACAACGACGGCAACTCCGTCGGCAACGGCGAAGGCGGCTATCTCGTCATCACCGCACCGTGGCCCGGCATGACCCGCGGTATCTACGGCGATCCCGAGCGATTCAAAGAGACCTACTGGAGTCGTTTCCCCGGCAAGTACTTCGCGGGCGACGGTGCCAAGCGCGACGATGACGGTGACATTTGGCTGCTCGGACGGATTGACGACGTCATGAACATCTCGGGCCACCGACTGTCGACGACCGAAGTCGAACACGCGTTGGTCGGGCACCCGTCGGTGGCCGAGGCCGCGGTGGTCGGGGCCTCCGACGAGACGACCGGACAGGCGATCGTGGCCTTCGTCACGTTGAAGATGTCGGCCGAAGACGCCTCGAAGGACCAGGTCCTCGTAATCGAAGAGTTGCGCAATCACGTCGCGAAGGTCATTGGACCGATCGCCAAACCACGTCAGATCATCCTGACGCCCGAGTTGCCCAAGACGCGTTCAGGAAAGATCATGCGTCGGCTCTTGCGCGACGTGGCCGAGAATCGTTCGCTTGGTGACGTGACCACGCTCATGGATCCTACGGTCGTCAACATGATCTCCGGGCTCATGGACTCGAACGCCGACTCCGAGGACTGACGAACGCACCGATTGTCATGTCCGACGTAGGACTCTTGATTTCCATATGACCCCGGGGTGAATCGCGGGCTGACGCCCGATCGCTGCGCCGGAGTCGTTCGCAACGCCATCGACGAGCGACTCCCCGAATGACCTGTGTCACGCACGATCATCGCTACGCCGTGAAAGTTTTGCGTCGTGGGCGACAGGTACTAAATGAATGGTGTTGCCATCCGGAGTCATCGAGATTCGGTGGGGCGGCGCCCACGACGGAGGAAAACGTATGAGTGATGACACAAGCAGTACCGCCGAGCAACATTTCCACCAACATGGCGAGGGGCACCCGAGCGGACGCCGACCGCGACTGACGGGCTGGATTCTGACGATGGTCACGGCGCTCGTCGTCGTCGCGGTGGGCTTTGTTGGGGTCGTGCTCGGTCATTCGAGGGCCAGCGCCACGTCCACCATCACGGTCACCGGTTCGGGCACCGTTCAGGGCACGCCGGACACGATCAATTTTCAAATCGGTGTTTCGACCGTGAATCCGACCGCGACGGCTGCGTTGACGGAGAACGACAGCAAGGTTCGCGCCCTCGAGGCCGCTCTGCTCAAAAACGGAGTGACCAAGAAGGAGATGCAGACCTCCGGACTCAACATCTATGACAACACCAACAACCAGGGCGTGGTCACCGGGTTCACCGTCCAAGATACGTTGAATGTGACGATGCATAAGGTGCGGCGCGCCGGCGCCGCAATCGACGCGGCGGCGAAGGCCGTCGGCAACGGCGTTCAATTGAATGGTGTGTCCTTCACGATCACGAATGACTCATCGCTGTTGCGAGCCGCACGCATTCGCGCGATGGACAACGCTCGTCTCGCCGCCGGTCAACTCGCCAGGGCCGGCGACGCCCACGTCACCGGCATCGTGAAGATCACGGACAACGAGAACCAGAGCTCCGGGATCTACTACCCGCCCGTCGCCTACGGCACGGCTCTGCGTGCCTCGGTGCCGATTCAAACCGGCAGCCAGCCCGTCAACGTGCAGGTCACGGTGATCTACTCACTGGCCAATTAACCCTGGCGCGCCACACGCTCGGTCGGGGCTTCGCAACTACGAGTCGAAGCCCAGACCGAACAGGTCGATGAGTTTGAGCCAGAGGTTGCGGCGGCCTTCGTGTTCATCGGCGTACTTGATTGCGGACTGCGTGATTCGAATGAAGAGCCACTTGAAGGGCTCGGGCGGAAACGGCATCGGACGTTTGCGAACCATCGTCAGTCGAGTGCGGTCGGTCTCGAGTCCGTCCAACAGATCGAGCATCGTCGCGGCGCCGAACCTGGTCGAGGCGACTCCGAGCCCGGTGTAGCCGAGGACGTAGGCCACTTTGTTCTCGTGCGACGTTCCCCAGAACGGCGAGAACCGAGTGCACGTGTCGATGGCCCCACCCCAGGCGTGCGTGAACTTGATTCCGGCCAACTGCGGGAACGTCTTGAGGAAATGACCGGCGAGCGTCGCGTAGGTCTCGGAGTTGAACTCGTACTCGCGGCGAACCTTCCCGCGGAAGTTATAGATCGTGTCGTAGCCGCCCCAGAGGATGCTGTTGTCACTCGTAAGGCGGTAGTAGTGGAACTGGTTGCCCGAGTCCGCGATGCCCTCTCGTCCCGACCAGCCAATGCTCTCCATTTGGGCCTCGGAAAGTGGTTCGGTGACCATGACGTAGTCGTAGACCGGAACGACGTACTTGCGCGTCTTCTTCAGTAGCGGCGGAAAGACGTTCGTTCCGAGCGCGACGCGCGCGGCGGTCACGGCCCCGTAGGGGGTGTGGACACGCACGGCGTCGTGCAAGTCCTCCAGCCATTCGACCTTGGAGTTCTCGAAGATCTTGACGCCGAGTGAAATGCAGACACGCTCGAGGCCCCACACCAGGCGAGCGGGGTCCACCAGCGCGGTGCCGTCGTGATCGAAGAGCGCCCCGACGTAGGAGGGGGAGTGCACGCGCGATTGCACCTCTTCTTGGCTGAGCACTTCGACCGTGTCACCCATGGCGTTTCGGCGTTCAGCTTGTTCGGCCATTCCTTTGAACTGCCAGGGGGCGACGGCGACCTGGAGTTCTCCGGTGCGCTCGAAATTGCACTCGATGCCGTAGCGAGCGATAGTCGCTTCGATCTGATCGAGGTTCTCTCGGCCGAGGCGTTGGATCAGTTCGATTTCGTCGGGAAAGCGTCGAACACCGTTGAGGTAACCGTGGGTGAGTGATGCCGAACAGAATCCGCCGTTGCGCCCCGAGGCGCCCGCCCCGGTCTCGTATTGTTCAACGAGCACCACTTCACGCTCGGGGTCACGCTCTTTGGCGAGCAGCGCGGTCCATAGTCCGGTGTAACCCGCACCTATGACGCACAGGTCGGCGCCGATGTCACCGATGAGCGCTGAGTGTGGCGCCGGTTCCAATGGGTCCGAGTCCAGCCACCACAGTTCCGGTTGGACGTCGGCGAGGTGACGTAAGACGAAGGGATCCTTCTTGTCCATACTGTGTCCGGCCAATGGCCGGAATCACCCTCTCTCGGCACTTCCTTTTCGTCGACGTCCCTATTGACGCCACGAACGCCAGCCGTCTCGACCGGCCTCAACTCGTCGATTCTACCGGATTGACTGATTTCGACTAACGATGGAGCCGTCGTATTTCGTCACGAATTCACCCTTCGTCTCGGTAGGATTCGCAGGACATCACCCAGTGAAGAAGGAGCATCATGCGACTGGCCAACCTTGACGGACGCGCGACGATCGTTGCCAATGACGGTCTTGTCGACGTTGCCGGTGCCTCGAACGGAGCTTTCTCGGCTTCGATTGACAAGTGCCTGGGTCAACTTGACAAACTTGACGCCTGGTACCGTTCAGCCCAACCTTCGCTCACACAGAACGTCGCGATCGAGGAATTCGCGCTCGACCCACGACTTGGCCCCGTCGTCAATCCGCGCCAGATTTTCGCCATAGGTCTCAACTACCGCAATCACGCGGCAGAAACAGGTGCGGAAGTGCCAAAACAGCCCATGGTGTTTACTAAGTTCCCTTCGTCGATCTGTGGGCCGAACGAATCACTGCCGATACCCGGTGCCTCGACGGACTACGAGGCGGAATTAGTCGTGATTATTGGCGCAACCCTTCGAGAGGTCAGTGTCGACGATGCCATCGCTGGCGTCGCGGGCTACTGCGTAGGTCAGGACTATTCGGAACGCGAGTGGCAGTATCGAGGATCACCTCCGCAGTTCTCGCTGGCGAAGTCCTTCAAGAACTTTGGACCAATCGGTCCGTGGCTGACGACGGCTCAGGAGATTCCCAACCCCAACGAGCTTTCAATCGTGACCCGTGTAAATGGCGAGACAATGCAGGACTCGAATACGAGCGACATGGTGTTCCCAGTCGCCGAACTCATCGCCTACCTCTCGTCGGTGTGCGAACTTCGCCGTGGTGATCTCATCTTCACCGGAACGCCTGAGGGTGTCGGCCGAGCGCGCACACCGCCCCTTTACCTAAAGCCGGGCGACGAAATCGTGACGTCCATCGAACATCTCGGCACCATCAGAAATGTTGCCGTCGCTCCGTAGTCAGCTGGCCCATTCGTAGCGCGATGAGGAGGACAAAGATCTGCCGTCGACTTCGTCGTGCGTGAAATCTTTTCTCTCAAGGCGCCATCACCTCGTAGGCCCCTTCGTCGCGGTCGCGCGCGAACAGCGCCTCCTCGTCCTCGGTGGTCAATTTTTGCGTGGCCACATTATTTAGACTACGAGTGCGTCCGAAAATCATCGGTGAGCCGCTGACGGAGGACACTCGTGAGAACAGCTGAGATAATTGCGCGGTTCTCATCAGTCAATCTGCGCCATCGTGATGACGTGTTCGGAGTGATTCGCCCCGGGTTTTATAGAGAGCACTCTCCAACTTTCCCGGGGCGATTCACCTGCTGATTGCGGATTGGGTTCGCTCATCGACTGCACTTCTCAGCACCAGATCCCTAGATCGACATAACGATGGCGATTCATGATTGGTAGTCGGGCTTCGGTCTGAGACGCACTCAACAATTGCCCGGTCGTCTTGGCTGCAAAAATCGTCGGCCGCTAACGCGTTTGATCTTCGAGATCAGTTGCATCTTGGGCGATACTGCCGGCGTCCGGACCCATTAGAACTGTTGTGTCGGGCCTTCGACACATCCAGTGAAGGTCTGCGAGGAAAATTCCACAGCATCCACAGAAACGTCTTCCAGGAACAAGAGGAGATTGACAATGGTCGCAACGCTGAGACTGACGCATAAATCAATCGGAGTAGAGGTCCGACGTGGCCCGTACGACATCGTGGTTGACGGTCAGCGTGCCGGATCTCTCGACATGAATGACACGATCGAGATTCCAATCGCATCTGGAGGTCACACGCTGCAAGTTCGCAGTGGTCGAAATTCCAGCCGAATTCAGACCTTCGACGCCGCCGAAAGCCAAACCGTCGCCTTCCGATGCACCGGGAAGAGTTTTCTGCCGATCTTCCTCGCGTCCTTCGTCGTCCCCAGCCTGGCGCTCCAGCTCCGCCGTACAGTCGATGATTAATTTCTGTGACGTCATCGTCGCGGGCGGAGATTCAACGGGTTCAAACGCCGTACTGATGCCAGTAAACCTGAGTATCTGCCAACAACACCGCTGTCGCCCGGGACGAACCTAACTTTCGATCTACCAATGTTCAATCCGCCAGTCGGATTGTGCCCGCCGACCTTCCGACACCAGTGATTTTGACGATAACTAAGTGGCGTGTCCCATTTCGGGCGCGGCGTTAGCGGCCATCTCGATCGTCTCAATCGCGTCGGTATTTGACCCCGCAAGCCACACTTGGTGCGGCGTCTGCCCATCCAGTTCGGAATTGGGACTGTTCCACCACCACGTGAGGCCCGCGGCGTCGTAGTACTTTGCGTACAGAATTTCGTTTATCTTGAGTGCTTCGACGTCGGTGGGTGGGGCGTTGTCAGTGATCGCGTTCATTTCGCTTGCTCGCGGCTCTTTGTCGGCGTCATCGTTCTTTTTGGAATTCACCATCGGACGAGAGTAACGCCCAAGTGATCAGTCAGATATTGGCCGGGCTACTCCCACAGCGCAAGGTTGCGGATCGGTTGCCTCGGGCCTACGGACTCCGAAGAGTTCCTGTGTCTTGAGTCAAAGCTCCCTTTAGCGGATACTTAGGCGTATCCATACTCCGAAAGCGGCAGGACCTGGTGGAAAGATGAGAAGATGCTTACGCGCCGTCAATCAAGAAGTCATTGGGCGGCGCGGACGACTCTGACCGTGGCTGTCCTCGCCACGAGCTCACTGTTCTTGGCGGGGTGCGGGCACAGTGTCGCGAGCCCCACGTGCACGATGAAGGAGTTGGTCGCGGCGGCCGGAAAGGGCTACCTCAAGCTCCCTCCATCACACGACAATGACGCCGGTCGAGGACGCATTCCTGACACGCATCCTGACGCGGACTTGGACGCCAACCAACGCGCGGCGCTCTGCAAGGTCTACAAGAGCGAGACCCACTTGCCGGGGTGACGACGTTCTGTCCCGCGTCGCGGTGAAACTAGGTCGACGCGAGCTGACGAAACATACCTGTCGACCAATGCAGTTCGAGATAGAAGTGCCGGGCCCACATCGTGGCCGAGAAATCTGGCGGGTCGCTTCTAAGTTCATTCACGGACTTCGCTGCGGTGCCCGGGCCTTTCTGAGTAAAGGGCTCTCTGCGAGCAACATCACTGATGTTGCTCATAGTTGTGGGGAAGACAAATTGGCCAGTCCGTCGAAGGTCTCATTATCAAAAGAAACTGCATCGATGCGATACCCACATCAACAATGAACTCGGGCGAGGTCGGAGGTAATCAAACGGATTGCGCTTGCGCCCGCGAAAGTCTCATGAGGTTCGCATGGTGCCTTCACGTAGGTAGCGCGCGTGCCACGAGAGCGCTTCCTCGATCATGTGCGGGGTATGTTTGCCGGGGGCCGTGGCACTCGCACGGTCGAAATAGTCCTGCAACATCGGCCGGTAGTCGGGGTGCGCGCAGTTGTCGATAATCTTCTGCGCGCGTCGGCGCGGCGCCAAGCCACGCAGGTCCGCGACACCCCATTCGGTGATGACGACGTGTACGTCGTGCTCGGTATGGTCCACGTGGCTGACCATTGGCACGATCGAAGATATCGCGCCATTCTTGGCGGTTGAAGGCGTCAGGAACATCGCAATGTAAGCGTTGCGAGCGAAGTCACCGGAGCCCCCGATGCCGTTCATGATGCTCGAGCCCATGACGTGGGTGGAGTTGATGTTGCCGTAGATGTCGGCCTCGATGGCGCCGTTCATCGCCAAACACCCGAGTCGGCGTATCACCTCAGGGTGATTGCTGATCTCTTGCGGTCGAAGGACGATCCGGTCGTGGTACTCGGCGATGTTGGCGTGTAGGTCGGCCGCTCCCTCCTCGCTGAGCGAGAAGGCGGTCGCCGAGATGGTGCTCATCGTGCCCGAGTTCAACAAGGCCAACATGCCGTCCTGGATGACCTCGGTGTACGCCGTCAGCGGATGGAACGGACCATCGTCGAGTCCGCGAAGGACGGCATTGGCGATGTTGCCGACGCCCGACTGCAGGGGCAGGAGAGACGCGGGCAGGCGTCCTCCCTTCACCTCGTACGCCAGGAACTCCAAGAGGTTTTCCGCGATTCTCTGCGATATGACGTCGACCGGTTTGAACGCCGTGTTGCGATCGGGGGAGTTCGTCTCGACGACGGCCACAATCTTCTCGGGCGGACAATGAAAGTAGGGAACGCCGATGCGATCAGACGGTTGGAGGATTTGGATGGGCTTGCGAAACGGTGGCAGTGCGGTGCCGTAATAGATGTCGTGCATCCCCTCGAGCGCGGCGGGCTGCCAGGCGTTCACCTCGAGGATGATGCGATCGGCCATGTCAATCCACGTCTTGTTGTTCCCGACCGATGAGGACGGAATCAGCTCGCCGTCTTCGGTGATGCCAGACACCTCGATCACCGCGACGTCGAGGTGTCCGAAGGCCCCCTCCCAGACCATCTGCGCGACGTGCGAGAGGTGCATGTCGAGGTAATCAAGCAGTCCGGCATTGATCTTGGCGCGACTCACCGGGTCGGATTGGTACGGCATGCGCATGTCGATCGCGTCGACCGCGGCGAGTGCACCGTCAAGCTCGGAAGCCGTCGACGCCCCAGTCCAGACACTCACCGCGAAACGCTCACCTCGGGTGGCCGCCTCTTCGACTCGCCGCACGAGCGCCCCGGGGACCGCCTTCGGATATCCGGCCCCGGTAAAGCCGCTCATCCCCACATTGTCGCCCGGTCGTATGAATTCGGCCGCTTCGTCAGGCGACATGATGCGACCCGCAATTGACGCATTCTTGATTCGAGATTCGTCCGCGAGAGTCACTTCGAAAGCCTAACGCTGCCGGATTGCGCCAGAGTTCGCCGACCAGCCGCCAATGACTAGATGCTGACACAGCCGTCCGACGTTGTCACTTTGAATTGAAAGCCAAACTCATCTCACAAGTATGAACTCAGGACTGGTGTCACCCAAGATCTCAATTCGCTCTCTATTCCCGTCATTCAATATCTTCCGGCGAACACTGTCGTCAATCACTGCGAACAGGCATGGTCGGGCTGGGGAGATTCGAACTCCCGATCTCTCGGCCCCCAGCCGAGCGCTCTAGACCAAACTAAGCCACAGCCCGTGAACGAACAATCGTAGTCGCTGCGTCTTCATCAACCCGTTGGCGCGTGCGCACCGTGCTCCTGATCCGGATGAGTCAGCCATGCTCTGGCCTCGCACAAGTAGGCGATGGTTTCGCCGGTCGCTTTCGCGCGAAGTGCATCGAGGATTCGCTCGTCAAGCGCCTGTATGAGTTCGTCAACCGCCATCACGTCCCACCTTTTCTCATCCGCCCGCCACAGCGGTCACGATTTCGATCGCGTTGCCATCTTCGATTCTGGTTTCACCCCACTCTGATCGACGAACAATTTCGCCATCAATCGCAACGGCCACGCCTCGATGTTCAATGGAGAGTCGCCGCAATAAATCTTCAACGGACTCGGCGAAGAACTCGTGGTCCTCGCCGTTCACGCGGATCACGCGACACCCTCGGCGAATCGAAGGACCTCGCCGGCGGCGATCGGGGCCAGCGTGACACCGTGGCGAAAGTGACCGGACGACCACGCCCAGCGGCCGTCGCCTAGTACCTCGAAGAAGGGCCGCAAGTCATCGCTCGCCGGCCGATTGCCTTCACGGGTCTCGAGGACGACCGCGGTCTCCAGCGCCGGCACTACGTCGAGAGCATCGCGCAGGAGGCGCTGCACTTCGCCGACGCGGGCGCCCGATTCACGGCGTTCTTCAGAGGACGCGCCCAAGACGTTGTATCCGCCCGGTCGACTCACCATGTAAAACGTGCCGCCCTTCACGAATGATCGGATCATGGGCTGCGCGCTTCGATCGAGGCCGCGAACGCGGAGCGTTATTCCGTGGACCGGTCGTACGGTGTGACCACCGGATGACGTCGCGCCACTCGGCAACGCGCTCGCCCCGGTGGCGATGATGCCAATATCGCCGACGAAGGAATCCGATGCGGTAACGGCCTCCACGCGGGTCCCGTCACTGCACACCTTGACCACGACCTCGTCAACCACCGTCACGCCGAGCGCCGTATTCGCCTCGCTCACGAGGGCCACGGCTTGATCGGGGTCAAGCCACGCGTCGCCGCCGATCAAGAGTCCGTCAGATATTCGAGGCGACACTCCCTCGAACATCGCCGGTTCATCGCCCATGGACACTCGTCGAGGAACGACGCCAAAATCAGTGGCAATCTGCGCGAACTGATCAACCAAGCGTCGGTCACTGCCGTCCCACCCGAACAACAGCGTTCCTTTTTCGACGATCACGAGATCTTTCTGCGTGACGTCGTGAAGATCGCTGGCGAACGAACGCCACGCGTCGACGGCGCCGCGCTGCAGTTGGTAGTTGCTCTCCTCACCCGGGCCAATCTCGGCGATTGGCGCGATCATCCCGGCGGCGGCCCACGTGGCACCCCCGCCCGGATTGGGATCAAATAGCGTCACTCGCCAGCCGTGGAGAGCCAGTTGAAAGGCGCTGGTCAGTCCAATGACACCACCGCCGACGACGAGTGCGTGCTTGGCCGACTTCACGTGAACAGCGTAGGTCGAAGGGCGGGGAGCCTTTTCGTTATGATTGTGGTGGGTCAGCGTTGCCCCGCAAGGAAACGCTATGACAAAGACTCTCTACGACCCCTCTTTCGAGCACGACGCCTGCGGTGTGGGGATGGTCGCGGACTTGAGTGCCACGCCAACCAACGCGACGATCCTCGACGCGCTCACCATCTTGGAGAATCTCGAGCACCGGGGTGCGACCGGCTCGGACGTCGATTCCGGCGACGGCGCCGGCGTGCTCATCCAAATGCCCGACGCATTTCTGCGCGAGGTGTACGGCGACGTCGTACCGCCGGCGGGGGAGTACGGGATCGCTCACTGGATGATTCCCAAGATTTCGAACGTCCCGGATATCCAGCGCGCGATCGACGCGGTGTTCGAACGCCTAGGGCTAACGTCACTCGGTTGGCGCGACGTGCCGGTCGACTCGACAGTTCTTGGCCCAACCTCGCGGGCCTCGGAACCGGCTTTCGTCCAACAACTGATCGCGAGAAGCGCCCACGAGCCGGCACCGGACCTTGAGCGTGCGTTGTACTGCGCCAGAAAGGTGATCGAGCACACCGTGGACGTCTACGCCTCGTCGTGTTCTCCCCACGTGCTCATCTATAAGGGAATGTTGACGGCCCCCCAGTTGCGCCAATATTTTGACGATCTGCGCGACGCACGACTCACCTCGGCGATTGCCGTTGTGCACAGTCGATTCTCGACGAACGTGCTGCCGCGCTGGGACCTCGCTCAACCCTTTCGCTACATCGCGCACAACGGCGAGATCAACACCGTCAGGGGTAACCGCAATTGGATGACCGCGCGCGAGACCTCGCTCCACAGCGACGTGTTGCCGTTGCCCATCGCCGAATTGACGCCGCTGGTCACGACCGGACTGAGCGACTCGGCCAGTTTCGACGAGGTGGTCGAACTCTTGGTCCAGGCCGGGCGATCACTTCCCCACGCCGTTTTGATGATGATTCCCGAAGCCTGGGAGCGTTCGACGTTCATGAGTGAGTCGCGTCGGGACTTCTACCGATACCACGCCGGATTGATGGAGCCCTGGGACGGTCCGGCGTCCGTGACGTTCTGTGACGGGAAAGTCGTGGGCGCGGTGCTCGACCGCAACGGTCTGCGTCCGGCGCGGTACTGGGTCACCAAGGACCGACGCGTCGTCTTCGCCAGCGAGGTCGGAGTCTTGCCGGTCGATCCCGCCAACATCGAGCGCAAGGGCCGTCTACAGCCCGGGCGCGTATTCCTGGTCGACATTGAACAGGGCCGGATCATCGACGACGAAGAGTTGAAGGGCGAACTGGCGCAAAAGGCCCCCTACGGAGAGTGGCTGCGCGATCAGCAGCGCTCGCTCGATGAAATTGACGCGCCCACCATGCTGACGCCGAACCACGCGTCAATCGTGCGCCAACAGATGAACTTCGGCTACAGCGAGGAAGACCTTCGACTCATTGTTCGCCCCATGGCCCAGGTCAGCGAGGAGCCCATCGGTTCGATGGGCTCGGACTCAACGGTGCCTACGCTGTCAAAGCTCCCGCGACCGCTCTTTGATTTCTTCACGCAGCTCTTCGCCCAGGTCACGAATCCGCCGCTCGACGCAATCCGTGAAGAACTCGTCACGTCGACTCGGGTCACGATCGGTGGCGAGGACAACCTGCTCACCGAGAGCGCGAACCACTGCCACCAGATCGTCCTGCCGTCGCCGATATTGAGTATCGACGAACTGGCCAAGATCCGCTACATCGAAGAGTTCGAGCGAATGGAAGGATTCACGACCGTGGTCATCGACGGTCTCTTCGAGGCCCACGGAGTCGGTAAGGGTGCCGAACGGCTCGCGAGCGCCATCGACGCCCTGTGCGATCAAGTGGTCGACGAGGTCCGCTGCGGGACCAACATCATCATTCTCTCGGATCGCAATACGACGCCCGAGCTGGCGGCCATTCCGAGTCTGCTCTTGGCGTCGGCCGTGCATCACCGACTCGTCGACGAACACCTGCGAACGAGCGCGGCGCTGATTATGGAGTCCGGGGACGTGCGTGAGGTTCACCACGTCGCACTGTTGCTGGGCTTCGGTGCCTCGGCGGTCTGCCCCTACCTGGCCTACGAGTCGATCGATGCGTTGATCGAAACAGGCGACCTCACTGGCCTCAGTTCCTTCGAGGCGCGCTATCAGTACGGCAAGGCGCTCAACAAGGGTGTCGTCAAGATCATGTCGAAGATGGGCGTCAGCACCGTCGCGAGCTATGTCGGCTCCCAATTGTTCGAAGCCGTGGGCATCTCCGAAACGGTGCTCGCGCGATACTTTCCCGGTTTCACCTCACGCCTCGGTGGCATCACGCTCGAGCACATCGCGGGCAGCGTCCTCACTTTGCACGCCAGTGCCTACGCACCGGCGCCGGGAGAACGAGTGGAACTGCGAAATAACGGTGAGTACCAGTGGCGTCGTGACGGAGAGATTCACCTGTTCAATCCCCGCACCGTGCAAAAGCTGCAGCACGCCACGCGCGCGAAGCGCTTCGATATATTCAAGGAGTACACCACGCTGGTCGACGATCAGTCCCACGGGCTCGTGACGCTGCGCGGGTTGATGAGTCTGGTGCCCAGTGCAACGCCACTTGCGCTCGACGAAGTCGAGAGCACCGCGTCGATCATCAAGCGATTCAGCACCGGCGCGATGTCCTACGGCTCGATCTCCGAAGAGGCGCACAGCACCCTCGCCATCGCCATGAACCGCCTGGGCGCGAAGTCCAATACCGGCGAGGGCGGTGAGGACGACGAGCGATTCGACACCTCGGATCCACGCTGGAATCGCCGTTCGGCCATCAAGCAAGTCGCCTCCGGACGCTTCGGCGTCACGAGTCGCTTTCTCGTGAACGCCGACGACATCCAGATCAAGATGGCCCAGGGCGCCAAACCGGGCGAGGGAGGGCAACTAGCGGGGATCAAGATCTGGCCCTGGATCGCCAAGACCCGGCACTCCACGCCGGGCGTGGGACTCATTTCGCCGCCGCCGCACCACGACATCTATTCGATCGAGGACCTCGCCCAGTTGATTTATGACTTGAAGAACGCCAACGACCAGGCACGAATCCACGTGAAGCTCGTGAGCGAGCAGGGCGTCGGGACGATCGCTGCGGGCGTCGCGAAGGCGCACGCCGACGTGATCCTCATCTCGGGACACGACGGCGGAACCGGAGCGGCGCCGCTGACGTCGCTCAAGCACGCGGGCACCCCGTGGGAGCTCGGGCTCGCCGAGACGCACCAGACCTTGGCGAGTAACGGCCTGCGCAGTCGTGTCGTACTTCAAGTGGACGGCCAACTGAAGACCGGTCGCGACGTGATCATCGCCGCCCTCTTGGGCGCCGAGGAGTTCGGTTTCGCCACGGCGCCGCTGGTCGTGTCGGGCTGTGTGATGATGCGCGTCTGCCACCTCGACACGTGTCCGGTGGGGATAGCCACTCAGAATCCTCGTCTGCGCGAACGATTCACTGGTCGCCCGGAGTTCGTCGAGAACTTTTTCGAGTTCATCGCCGAAGAGGTTCGTGAGTACCTCGCTCTCCTCGGCGCGCGCACGCTCGACGAAGTCATTGGCGACGCGACCAGATTGTCGATTACGTCGACGGACGACGTGAACAGCGACCTCGACCTCTCGGCGCTGTTGGTCACCGTCGCACCTGATCAGCGCCATCAGAGCGTGAAACAAGAACACGGTCTCGACGGCGCGCTGGACTGGATCTTCCTTCACGACGCAGTGAGCGCTGCGTCACGCACGACGCCCTTCCGGTTCGCCACAGCGGTTCGCAACGTCAATCGCGCCGTCGGCACCTTGACCGGGAGTGCCATTACGCGCTCGCTCGGCGAACGAGATCTGCCCGATGACTTGATTGAAATTGACCTGGACGGGTCCTCTGGCCAGAGCCTTGGCGCCTTCATGCCCCACGGCATGACGCTTCGGCTCACCGGTGACGCGAACGACTACGCCGGCAAGGGTCTGTCGGGCGGGCGCATCATCATCCGGCCCTCACTGGAGGCCACCTTCGCCAGCGAGGAAAACATCATCGCCGGCAACGTCATCGGTTACGGCGCAACGAGTGGTGAGATCTTCGTCAGTGGCGTCGTTGGGGAACGTTGTGGCGTGCGTAACTCCGGCGCGACGATCATCGTCGAAGGCACCGGCGATCACGCGTGTGAGTACATGACGGGCGGCGTCGTCGTGATACTCGGGGCCGTCGGACGAAACCTCGCGGCCGGGATGTCCGGCGGCACGCTCTACCTCTACGATCCAGACCAGAGCGTCTATGACCACCTGAGCGCCGGCGTCTACGAGATCGATCCGCTGGAATATGAAGACGACGAACGCGTGAGGGGGCTGCTCACCCGGTTCGTCGAAGAGACCGACTCGCGGCGCGCCGAGTCGATTCTGGGTGACTGGCGATGCGAACGAATGCACTTCGTTCGCATCGAGACCTCCGAGTACCAACGGGTGCGAGACGAGTTGCGCAATGGGTAAGACGACCGGATTTCTGGAGTACCCGCGGCAGGGCCCTCGTCATCGGCCGGTGCCGGTTCGACTCCGCGACTGGCGCGAAGTGTACGAGACCCAGAGCGACGACGAAGTCGCGGTCCAGGGCGCTCGATGTATGGACTGCGGGATCCCGTTTTGCATGCAGGGCTGTCCACTCGGAAATCGAATTCCGACCTTCAACGATCACGTGTACCGCTCCCACTGGGACCAGGCCGCCGAACAGCTCTTCGACACCAACAACTTTCCGGAGTTCACCGGTCGTCTCTGTCCCGCGCCGTGCGAGTCGGCCTGCGTGTTGGGCATCTCGGATAGTCCCGTCACCATTGAACGGATTGAATACGAGGTTGCCGAACACGCCTTCGCCTACGGCTTTGCGGTCGCGCACGAGGTCGCGACCCGCACCGGGAAGCGCGTGGCGGTCGTTGGTTCCGGACCGGCCGGACTGGCGGCCGCGGCCCAGCTCGCGAGCGTGGGCCACCACGTCCACGTCTTTGAGCGGAGCGACGCGATCGGCGGGCTCTTGCGCTACGGCATACCGGAGTTCAAACTGGAAAAGGCGATACTCGATCGACGCCTCGCCGTAATGGCGTCCTCGGGCGTCACGTTTCACACCAATGCCAACGTCGGAGACGCCGTGACGCCACTGGAGAACCTGCAGCGTGACTTCGACGCCGTGGTCCTCGCACTCGGCTCGACGAGACCTCGACTGATTCCCGTACCGGGGTCGCACTTGAGCGGCGTGTATCCCGCAATGACCTACCTCGAGGCGGCCAATCGGGCCGTGCGTGATGGCCAGTCGTCCCCGATTGACGCCCGAGACCGCCACGTCATCATCCTGGGCGGCGGTGACACGGGGGCCGACTGTCTCGGCACCGTGCATCGTCAAGGAGCGAATTCCGTCATTCAGATCGAGATTCTCGAACGTCCTCCTGACGATCGACCCGACGATCAACCCTGGCCCACGATGGCGCGGATCTTTAAGTCGTCACCCGCGCACGATGAAGGTGGGGAGCGGCGCTTCTCTACTGAGACGCTCGAGTTCCACGGCGCCGAGCGAGTCGAGCGCATCGTCGTTCGAGACGACGCCACCAACGAGACCGTCGTCATGTCAGCCGACCTCGTCTTGATCGCGGCCGGCTTCGTCGGACCTGAACTCGATCAACTCGGACTCTCGGGCGACGCCTTCGTCACCTCGCGCGCCACGTTGTCGGTCGACGGCGACTGGCGCGTCGATGCACTTGGGGGCCCGGCACCCGTCTTCGCCTGCGGTGACGCGGTCCGGGGTCAGAGTTTGATCGTGTGGGCCATCGCCGAAGGCCGTAGTGCCGCGGCGGCGGTCGACGCCCACCTCTCGGGCCATCCGAGCGTCCTCGCGGCCCCCGTGGAGCCCTACAGCCTTTCCTGGTAGCGAACTCGACGGGTGACCAAGAGTTTGTAGCATCGTCGCAACGGGACAAGAGGGGGACAAGTGCAAAGCACGATGCAAGACTCGCCACTGCTCATCAGCGGCATCATTCGCCACGGCGAATCCGTGTACTCCGAAAAGAAGGTCTTCACCGTCACGCACGAGGGTGTCGAGGAGGCAACGTTCTTTCAGGTCTCCAAGCGCGCCGAGCAGTTGGCCGCCGCGCTCACCAAGCTCGGGGTGCAACCCGGCGACCGGGTTGGAACGTTCATGTGGAACAACCAGGCGCACATGGAGGCCTACATCGCGGTCCCGTGCATGGGCGCGGTGTTGCACACCCTCAACATCCGGCTCTTCCCGGAACAGCTGGCGTTTATCATCAACCACGCCGGGGACTCGGTGATCATCGTCGACAGTTCCTTGGTTCCCGCCCTCGCGAAGATTCGCGATCAGATTCCCTCGGTCAAGCACATCATCGTCCACGGTCCGGACGAGAGTGGGCTACTCGGTGCGACGATCGACTACGAGTCCTTCCTCTCGGCCGAATCGCCCGGGTTCCAATGGCCGACGTTGGACGAACGATCGGCCGCGATCATGTGTTACACCTCCGGGACGACCGGCAACCCCAAGGGCGTCGTGTATTCACACCGTTCGACCTGGTTGCACTCGATGGCCTCCACCACCACCAATTCGATCGGACTCAGCGAGCGCGATCGCTGTCTCTTGATCGTTCCGATGTTTCACGTGAATGCCTGGGGCGCAGCCTACACGGCCTTCTTCGCTGGCACTGAGCTGATTATGCCCCAGATGTTCTTACAGGGCGAACCGATCGTCAAGATGATTCAGGAGTTGCGGCCCACGATCTCCCTCGGCGTCCCGACCATCTGGAACGACGTCCTTCGCGCCACGGAGAACAACCCCGACGCCGATCTCTCGAGCCTTCGCGGCATCGTGGCCGGCGGCGCCGCCGTCCCACGCGTCATGATCGAAGCCTTCCGCGATCGATTCGGCATCAACGTGATCCAGGGCTGGGGGATGACCGAGACCAGCCCCTTGGCCGCGGTCTCGATCCCTCCGGCGGGCACTCCCGCGGACATCGAGATTGAGTACCGCGTCAAGGCCGGTCGCGTCGTCGCCGGCGTCGAGGTCCGCGTCACGGGCGACGACGGCACGGTCCTGCCCCGAGACGGCAAGACCGTCGGCGAGTTCGAGATACGGGGGCCGTGGATCACCGGTTCCTATTTCGGCGTGGACGACCCCGAGAGATTTCATGACGATTGGCTGCGCACCGGCGACATCGGCACGATCGACGGCGAAGGATTCATGACCATCAGTGACCGTTCGAAAGACGTCATCAAGTCCGGCGGCGAGTGGATAAGTTCGGTGGACCTCGAAGGCTCGTTGATGGCCCACCCGGCCGTCTTTGAGGCCGCGGTCATCGCCGTGCCCGACGAGCGCTGGCAGGAGCGCCCGTTGTGCTGCATCGTGTTGCGCCCCGGCGCCAGCGCGAGCGCCGAAGAACTCAAGGAGTTCTTGGGCCCACTCGTCGCTAAGTGGTGGCTGCCCGAACGTTGGGCCTTCATCGAAACCGTTCCCAAGACCAGTGTCGGCAAGTTCGACAAGAAGGTGTTGCGTGCGCAGTACGCCGAAGATGAGTTGCCGTACGAGACCCTCGACTAGTGGAGTCCTTCGACACACTGGCCGACGAAGTTGGCGCCCTGGAGAGTCGGGTCGCCGACGCCATCTTTGACACCGTACGCGCGCAGCTTCGCTCCGACGGTGCCGATGAGGCGAGGGAGTTGGAGCGACGACTCGCCAAAGTCCGTCGGAGCCTCCAGAAAGCAGAAATGTTACTGCGTGGCGCGAGCGACGACTAGGTCCAGTCGTTGATCTGGTTAATCAAGAGTCGCAAGTTCACGTAGTTGCGGCCATCGAAGGCGAACGAGATCGTCGTGTCGTCTTCGAGCACGTAGCCGAGTCCCTGAGCGAAACGGGGTACGGCGTTCGCGAGCGCCGCGAGTTGCGCTGCGTTGGGACGTCGGCGAATCTTGATGTAGCCGCGATCTCCGCGTACGTCGAAACTCACGTAGTTGGAGAAAAAGTGGTCGATTTCGCCCGCGGCCTCCTCGGTCGAGGTGCAGAGGCGAACCAGACACATGTCATTCTCGTCGATGTAGTGATCGGCGATCACCGCGTTGTCGACGAAGTCCATCCAGTGGCGCCAGAACGTGCCGTCCGGCGTGTCGAGCAGCACGACCGGGGCCGGTGACGTCTTGCCGGTGTGGAGCAATGTCAATACTTCAAAGGTCTCATCCATCGTGCCGAGACCACCAGGAAAGATGGCGAACGCGTTGGAAGGTCGGGTCATGGCCACTTTTCGAGTGAAGAAGTACTGCATCGCCACGAGCATGGTTTCGGCGTCAATGTAGGGGTTGGAGAACTGTTCGAAGGGCAGTTCAATGTTCACGCCGAGTGTGTGCTCGCGCCCGGCGCCCTTGGCTGAGGCTTCCATGATCCCGGGACCGGCACCGGAGATGACCATCCATCCCCGTTCGGCCATCGCCGCGCCGAGTTCGCGAGCCATCTCGTAGAGCGAGTGCGCGACTTCGGTGCGCGCTGATCCGAAGATGGCCAGCTTGGGCACATCGCGCCACTGCGAGAACAGCGTCGACGCCTCGGTCAACTCATTGAGCGCCTGCACGGCGACGCGCAGATCTCCGAGGTCATCATCGACCATCGCCAATTCCACGAAGCGCACGAGGAGTGCGCGAAGGACTTCGACGCGCTCGTCCGTGAAGGCGGTGTCACGGCGTAACTCGTCGAGGAACCCTTCGATCAATTCGTCCACGGCTACAGCGTCTGATAGAGGGTGCTGCGCTGAACCAAAGGCCGCCCCAGCGGTTCGACCAGCGCGCGCAGCGTGTCGACGTCCATCTCTTGGCCGTGGCTCGCGCCGGCCGCCCGCGAGATGTTTTCGTCCATCAACGTACCGCCGACGTCGTTCGCCCCCGCGTCGAGGATGCGGCGCGATCCCTCGACGCCCATCTTGACCCAGCTCACCTGAATGTTGTCGATGAGCGTCGCGTAGTGGAGTCGAGCGACCGAGTGCATGAGCACGGCCTCGCGGAACGTGGGACCACGCCGAGCGCGACCCTGCAAGAAGATCGGTGTCGCCATGTGCACGAAGGGGAGGGGCACGAACTCGGTGAACCCACCGGTCTCTTGCTGCAACGCTCGCGTGCGAAGCAGGTGCGTCGCCCAGCTGTCGACGCCCTCGACGGCGCCGAACATGATCGTGATGTTCGATCGCAGTCCCACGCTGTGTGCGGCGCGATGGACTTCGAGCCACTGATCGGAGTTGATCTTGTCGGGACACAAGACCTTGCGAACGTCGTCATCGAGGATCTCGGCGGCCGTTCCGGGCAACGTCTTGAGGCCGGCCTCCTTGAGACGAGTGAGGTACGTGACCAGGTCCTGCTCGGAGCGGCGCGCGCCTTCAAAGACTTCGAGTGCGCTAAAGGCATGGATGTGGATTCTCGGCGAACCGGCGCGGACCGCGGCGACGACGTCGATGTAATAGTCGCCGTCGAATTTAGGGTGTATGCCGCCCTGGAGACAGACCTCCGTGGCGCCCTTCGCCTCGGCTTCGCGGACTCGCTCGCTGATTTGGTCCAACGTCAACAAGTAGGGGTCACCACGTAGGTTCAGGGAGAGCGGACCCTTGGAGAACGCGCAGAACCGGCACTTGAAAGTGCAGACGTTCGTGTAGTTGATGTTGCGGTTGATCACGAAGGTGACGTTGTCGCCGGCGAGGTCGCGGCGAACACTGTCGGCTCGTTCGACCACGGCGTTGAAGTCGGCACCCCTCGAGTGAAAGAGCGTGGTCAACTCTTCGCGGTCGAACGAGTAACCGGGCTCGTAGCGCGCGAGGAGCGATGACACCGCAGTGGTGCGCGAACGCGTCACCGGGGGAGAAGGGGGTATCACTTCGGACCCGGAGGCCCACACGTCATTGCGAGCCAAGAACGTCGAGTCGGCGTGCGCCAGGACTGCGGGGCGAACCTTCTCGTCGAGGAAACCACTCTTGGGACCGATGAACTCCGGGTAGACGGTGAGACGTGGTTCGAGGTTGAAGCCGCGCGCGTCGCACTCTCCGCCCAGGACCGCCACCGCGGGCCAGGCTCGCTCGGGGTTGACGTGGTCGGCCGTGACCGGTGAAATTCCGCCAAAGTCATCGATGCCGAAATCGAGGAGCCGCGTGGGGTTGTCGCTCAGGTTCGGCGGGGCCTGAAGATGGATTGACGCGGGCAAGATCAGTCGCGCGATGCAGATCGTCCAGTGGAACTCCTCGTCACTCGCGGCCGGCTCATTCGCCATCGCAGTACGGGGTTTGGGCAAGAAGTTCTGGATGATCACTTCTTGGACGTGACCGAACTCTTCGTGCGAGGTCGCGATCGCCTGCAGCGTGGCGATACGCTCCTGGCGTGTCTCACCGATCCCAACCAACAGTCCGGTGGTGAAGGGAATCTTCAATTCCCCGGCGAAGCGAAGGGTGTCCAGACGCCGCTGCGGGTCCTTGTCAGGGGCCAATCGGTGGGCGGCGAGGTCGGCGAGCGCCTCAATCATCATTCCCTGCGACGCCGAGACCGTGCGCAGTTGGGTCAGTTCGTGACGATAGAGCGCACCGGCGTTGGCGTGCGGGAGCAGTCCCGTGCTCTCGAGCACCATTTGGGCCGCGTTCGCGACGTAGTCGACCGTTGACTCGTAGCCGCGAGCGGCGAGCCAACGCGCGGCCTCGTCGTAGCGCAGTTCTGGTCGTTCGCCGAGGGTGAAGAGCGCTTCGGTGCAACCGGCGTCACGTCCGGCCTGCGCGACGGCCATCACTTCGTCCAGACCCATGTAGGGCGAGGCGACGTGAGCCGGCGCCTGAGCGAACGTGCAATACCCGCAGCGGTCTCGGCAGAGCTTCGTCAGCGGAATGAAGACCTTGGGGGAGTACGTGACAACGTAGCCGTGAGCGGCGCGCGCCTTTTCGAAGGCGGCACTGGCGAGTTCCTCCAGCGGTGCGACGAGGAGTTCGGAGTAGGTGGCGGCCCCTCGCAACGACGTCATTGCGACATCCTAGGGCGTGACCTTCCGGAAAGGAACCGGCGCGTGAGCGCTGGCGAACGACTGATCTGCCCGTTACGCACTATGCGTGAGCCTGCATTTTCTCTTCGACGGTCGCGAGAAGCTCTTCGTAGGAAGCGACGAACGCATTCACGCCGTCGATTTCGAGTTTCTCGGTGACGGCCGGTAATGAAATGTCCTCGGGCAACTGCTCGAGTGCCGCGGCCGCTTCCGTGACGCTCTCGTCGCTGCGCAGTTCGGACGACGCGAAATTCCCGTGGTCCAATGTCGCGGCCAGCGTGGCGTCGGGCATCGTGTTGACGGTCTCGTCGGCGACGATGGTGTCGACGTAGAGCAGGTCGAAATACGTCGGATTCTTCGTCGAGGTTGATGCCCACAGTGGTCGTTGCACCTGCGCGCCGGCTTCAAAGAGCGCCACGGCGCGGTCACTCGACATCCGTCGGCGAAACAGCTGATAGGCGCCGGCCACTTGGGCGTTCGCGGTCGTGCCACGGCGCGGATCACCTTCGGGGAGGAGTGCGTCGACGGCGACGTCCACGCGAGAGACGAAGAACGACGCGACACTGCCAATCGCGCTCACGTCGCTGCGGCGCGTCAACGCCAACTCCAGTCCCTCCATCCACGCGGTGATGACTTCGTTGTATCGATCGAGCGCGAAAATCAGCGTGACGTTGACGTTGATGCCCGCCCCCAGCACCTCGGTAACCGCCGGCAGTCCCTCCTTGGTCCCGGGGATCTTGATCATCACGTTCTTGCGTCCGACTTCAGCGGCGAGTCGCTTCGCCGCGGTCACGGTGGCCACGGTGTCGCGAGCCAGACGCGGTGAGACCTCGAGTGATACGAATCCGTCACAGTAGCGACGTTCCTTCGCGGCGAACGCGCCGCACGAGGCCGTGTGCACCGACGCCAACACGTCACAAGCGTCTCGGACGTCTCTCACGGCGAGCTCTTCGAAGAGCACTTCGACGTCGACGTCGGCCTTGCCTTCGAGCAGCTCGTCGTAGGCCGTCGACGTCGCCAGGGTCTTGGCGAAAATTGAAGGGTTGGACGTGACACCGCGCACGCCCTGGGCCACCATTGCGGCCAACGTGCCGTCGTTCAACCAGTCGCGTCGAATGTTGTCGATCCAGGGGCTCTGCCCGTACTCGGCGAAGAGTTCATCCAGTTTGGTCATCGTGCGCCTCCTAAAGTCTCGAGAACGTGCGCCACCAACGTCGCTGCGTTGATATTGAAATAGTTCATGACGTAGCTGCCCGGTGCCGACATTCCGAAGGAGTCAATCCCGATCGCCTGGTCCACGTACTTCGTCCACCCTAGGGTCGCCCCGGCTTCCAGTGACACTGAGGGAGTGCTTCGCCGCAGCACTGCGTTTCGATAGTCGCTCGGCTGGGCGTCGAAGCATCGCCAGCACGGTAGGGCCACCACCCTCGTCTTCACGCCCTGTTCGGCGAGTCGATCGTTCGCGTCCAGACAGTGACCGACCTCGGAGCCAGTTCCCACGAGTGTGAAGACGGCGTCGGCGTCTTCACGAATGACGTAGCCACCGCGTCGGGCGTTCTTCTTGGAAACTTTGGCGTCCGCGTCATTGAACACCGGCATGTCTTGACGCGAGAGAACCATGGCCGTCGTCACGGGCTCGTTGTCACTCAAGAACTGCTCGACCAGGTCGAGCGTCTCATTCGCGTCCGAGGGTCGCACGACGTGCAGATGTGGCATGGCGCGAAGGGCCATCAAATGTTCGACCGGTTCGTGGGTCGGGCCGTCTTCACCAACACCGACCGAGTCGTGGGTGTAGACGAACATCACTGCGGCCTCGCTGAGTGCCGCGAGTCGAATGGCCGGACGCGCGTAGTCACTGAAGACAAAGAACGTCGACCCCAACGGTCGAAATCCACCGTGGAGGGCCTGGCCCGTCAAGTTGGCACTCATTGCGAACTCACGAATGCCGTAGTGGAATTGACGGCCCCCCGGATTGGTCGAACTCTGGACCGACAACGCCGACAGCGTCATTCCGGTGTTGTCCGTGAGGTCGGCCGAGCCCGCGGTGAGCCCCGGTGTTTGGACGGCGTAGCAATCCATTGCCCGTTGCATCGCCTTTCGAGTCGCTGCCAGGGTGCCCGCGGCGAAGGGTTCTGGCGACGTGGTCACGGTTGCGGCGCCATTGTTGTAGAGCTGCTCGAGCAGTTTGGCGCCCTGCGCCCCGGATGACGCCACGCGCGCCTCCCAGGCCACACGCGCGTCGCGCTGGGCTGACAGCGTCTCGACCAGGTGTCCCGGCAGGTCGGGGTCGAAGGTGAAGGCCACGTCCGGCACCCCGAGAATGGCCTTGGCTTCGGTGATGACCGACGCTTTGAACGGATTGCCGTGCGCCTCGCGAGTGTCCATCATCTCCGGTGATGGAAAGGCGATGTGCGAGCGTACGACAATCAACGTCGGGCGCGACGTCTCGGCAATCGCTTGACGCATCGCGTCTTCGAGGACGTCGAGGTCGTTCGCCTTCTCACCCACGTTGATCACGTGCCAGCCGTAGGCCGCGAAGCGTGCCTCGGTGTCGTCGTGGAACGCCAATTCGGTCGCGCCGTCAATCGTGATGTGATTGTTGTCGTAAAAGATCGTCAAGTGGTCGAGTCCGAGCGAGCCGGCCAGTGACGCCGCCTCGTGACTGACCCCTTCTTCGAGGCATCCGTCGCCGGCGATGACCCACGTGCGGTGATCAACCAGGTCCGGGCCATAATCGCTGCGCAGGATCCGTTCGGCGATCGCCATGCCGACGCCGTTGGCGATGCCCTGACCGAGGGGTCCGGTGGTCACTTCGACGGTGGGGGCGACACCTCGTTCGGGGTGACCCGGCGTGCGCGAATGAGGTTGGCGAAAGGCTCGCAAATCATCGGGCGTCATGTCGTAGCCGAACTCGTGGGCGAGGGCGTACTGCAAAATACAGGCGTGCCCGTTACTCATGATGAAGCGGTCGCGGTCGCTCCACCCGGGATCCGTCGGATCGTGACGCATCACGCGTCCCCACAGCGTGACGCCGAGTGGTGCCAGGGCCATGGCGGTTCCGCTGTGGCCAGAGTTGGCGGCCGCCGGAGCGTCCATGGCCACCGCGGAGATCTCGCGAATGGCCCTGCCTTCTAGATCGTTAGCGCCGGGAAACAGAGTGTCAGTCATGCTTATGAGAGTAGTGAATCCGTTCGCGCGCTGGGGCGTGGCACCCACGGATAGCCTTTGGCGATGGCCCTCCAGATCCCGCCGAACTGTGATCTCACGTTGGGCCTGACGTGCGTGGAGAAGCGCGCTGACGCAACGACCGTCTGGCGAATGCGCGTGGACGAACGCTTCCTCAACCCGGCCGGAATCGTCCAGGGTGGATTCATATCAGCGATGATGGACTCGGCGATGGGCGCCTCGGCCGTGCTGAGCGTGAAGGATCGCAAGGTCTACGTCGCCAATACCGAGATGAAGTCGTCATTTCTTCGACCGGTGCGAAACGGCGACGTCCTGACCTGCACGGCCAGCGTCTTGAAGCCCGGCAACGTCGTGGCGTTTCTTCAGGCGCGAATACTCGACGACCGGGGAGACCTCGTGTCGACCGCGAGTTCCACCTACCTGATCAAAGAGCGTGGTGAGTAGGCTGAGATCGTGAAAAAGGCCACGTGGCGCAAGTTCATGCGCGGCAACTCGGTCCAGCGAGACCTCGACGAAATCAAGAGTCTGGCTCTTCGTTACATCAAAGAAGAGACCATCCAGCCGATCAAGGACATGGGCCGTTTCGTCGCGTGGGGAGCGCTCGGCAGCCTGCTCGTGGGCTTTGGCTACTTCTTCTTGCTCTTCGGCGCACTGCGATTCCTGCAAGACCAGTTCAAGGTCTTGGACGGCACGCTGTCCTGGATTCCGTACTTGATCGTGGTGGTGCTGGTGGCGCTCGTCATCGCTCTGACCCTCTGGCGAATCGTGAGCGGCACGGCCAAGCGCCGGCTGAAGGACACGAAGTGAGAGAGCAGTCGGCCACGCGCCAGCAACTCGAAGCCTCGATCCGCGCGTTGCTGCCGAGCCAGGCGGACATCGATGAGTTGACGCCGTCGAAGAACTCGGCCGCGTCGATAGCCGGCGTCGGCGGCATCATGACCGGCTACGTCTGGGGCCGCTACCGCGGCCGGCAGGTCCGCAAAAGGCGCGAGTCTTGATGCTGAAGCGGGTCTTCGGTTTCGCCGCGGCGACCGCTCTGGCCCAGGCGTGGGCGAAGAAATCTCCGAAATGGCTTTCGCTCGCCGGAGCACTGGTGCTCTTCCAATTCTTGGACTCGCGCGCCGCGCGTAAACCGGCTCCAAAAAAATCGGCCAAATGAACGCCGCCGTCTTGAAACTTGGTGAACGCGTGATGCTCATCGACGCCAAGGACCGCCACTACCTCATCACGCTGCGCGAGGGCGCCGAGTTTCACACCCACGCCGGGATCGTCCAGCACAACGACGTCATTGGCGTCCTCGAAGGATCTCTCATTCGTGGCAGTACGGAACGCAGCTTCCTGGCCCTACGACCAACGCTGTCCGACGTCGTGTTGAAGATGCCCCGCGGCGCCCAGGTGATCTACCCCAAAGACCTCGGGACAATTCTGATGCAGGCCGACGTGGGTCCGGGCATGCGCGTGCTCGAAGCCGGCGTGGGCTCCGGTGCACTTTCGATGACGTTGCTACGCGCGGGCGCGATCATCACGGGATACGAGATCCGCGAGGATTTCGCCCAGCAGGCGACGAAGAACGTCCACGACATGCTCGGTGCCGACGTCGCCTACGACGTGCAGATCCGTGACGTGACGATGGGTGTCGACGAGACCGACCTCGATCGCATCATTTTGGACATGCCGGAACCGTGGGACGTCGTGAAGCACGCCGAAGGTGCGCTGCGGCCCGGCGGCATCCTGCTGGCCTACCTGCCGACGATCAATCAGACGCAGTTGCTGCGTGAGACGTTGCGTCACCATTCCTTCGGTCTCGAAGAGACGGTCGAGATACTGCGTCGAACCTGGCACATTGACGGGCGCTCAGTGCGACCGGATCACCGGATGGTCGCCCACACCGGATTCATTACGAGCGCGCGCCGTTTGGTGAAGCGCGTCGAGGGTATCTAGTCGTTTTCGATGAAGATGCACTCACCGGGGCACTCTTCGGAGGCCTCGGTGACGGCGTCTTCCATACCGGCCGGTACGACCGCAATGCCTTCGGCTCCGCCGGGCGCGCTCTTCACGTCCGCGCCCTCTTTCACGTAGGCCAGGCCGTCGTCGAGCAGGGTGAACACGTCGGGGCAGATCTCTTCGCAGAGACCGTCTCCGGTGCACAAGTCCTGGTCAATCCAAACCTTCATTTAATGGCCCTCCGTGGCGAGATGTGTCTAGTAACACTAGCGGGCCACTTCGAACGCACGTGACTTTCACTGGTGTGCCGCACTCACCTAGGGTGACGTTATGGACCGTTCCACGCCTTTCGGCAGTGACGA
This sequence comes from Acidimicrobiaceae bacterium, assembly GCA_003155915.1. Lineage (GTDB taxonomy): Bacteria > Actinomycetota > Acidimicrobiia > Acidimicrobiales > RAAP-2 > RAAP-2. The sequence continues at coordinate 91,571 of PMFA01000026.1, forward strand.
CATTCCGGAGAACGACGACCAGATCGTCGTGAGTTCTCCGCGCGACTCGACCATGAGTGACGTCGAACAGGCCAGCCGACGCATCGAGATGCTCGAGGAGAAACTGCTCGAGGCTCGCGGCGCCCTCGCCCAGAGCCGATCCAACAACGAGAAGCTCACCATCACGATTCAACAGACGCGTGATCAGATCGCGGCCCTTCGTGACGAGGTCGAAAAGCTCACGCAACCACCCGCGGTCTACGGGACCTTCATCGACTTCAACGACGACGGCACCGTTGACATATTCGCCTCCGGGCGCAAGATGCGCGTGGCGCTCCACCCGGGCCTCGACCCGGGCCAGATCGACCGGGGTAATGAGGTCGTGCTGAACGAGTCCTTCACGGTCATCGGCGTTCGCGAGTCCGACGGCCAGGGTGAGGTGGTCACCGTCAAAGAGGTGCTGGACGAACGGCGCGTCCTCGTCTACGGACGCGCTGACGAGGAGCGAGTCGTCGAACTCGCCGACTCGCTGCGCCACGTGAAGCTGCGAAGCGGCGACGCGCTCTTGCTCGACATGCGATCGAATCTGCTGGTCGAGAAACTGTTGCGTCAAGAGGCCGAGGAGCTCATCCTCGAAGAGGTCCCCGACATCACCTACGCCGACGTCGGGGGACTGGACAGCCAGATCGAGGCCATCACCGACGCCGTGGAACTGCCCTACCTGCACCGGGCGCTGTTCAACGACTACGACCTGCCAGCACCCAAGGGCATATTGCTCTACGGCCCGCCGGGGTGCGGCAAGACGCTCATCGCCAAGGCGGTAGCGAACTCGCTCTCCCAGAAGGTCGCCGAACTCACCGGCAACCGCAACGTGCGCTCGTACTTCCTCAACATCAAGGGCCCCGAACTGCTCAACAAGTACGTCGGTGAGACCGAGCGTCAGATCCGCGTGGTCTTCCAGCGCGCCCGGGAGAAGGCCGAAGAGGGTGTGCCGGTCATCATCTTCTTCGACGAGATGGACTCGCTCTTTCGAACCCGCGGCACCGGCATCAGCTCGGACATGGAGTCGACGATCGTCCCCCAGCTGCTGGCCGAGATTGACGGCGTCGAGTCCTTACGCGACGTGATCGTGATCGGCGCCACCAACCGTGAAGACCTCATCGACCCGGCGATCCTTCGTCCCGGCCGCCTGGACGTGAAGATCAAGATCGAGCGACCAGACGCCGACGCCGCCGCGCAGATCTTCCAGCGCTACCTGCACAGTGAATTGCCGATCGACGAATCGTCGATCCGCGAACTCGGTGGGGGAGACCGGGCCAAGGCCATTCAGGTCATGATCGAAGAGACCGTGACCGACATGTACCGCATCAATGACGAGAACCGATTCCTCGAAGTCACGTATCAGGGCGGCGACAAAGAAGTGTTGTACTTCAAGGACTTCGCGAGCGGCGCCATGATCGAGAACATCGTTCGTCGAGCCAAGAAGCTCGCGGTGAAGCGCGAGATCGCCGAGAAGGGCCGCGGCCTACGCGCCGAGGACCTCACCGAATCGATCCGACAGGAGTACCGCGAGAACGAGGACCTCCCGAACACGACGAACCCGGACGACTGGGCACGCGTGTCGGGCAAGAAGGGCGAGCGGATCATCTTTATCCGCACCCTCGTGAATCGCGAAGAGACCGACGTCCTCGGCGGTCGCTCCATCCAACACGTCGGCACCGGCCAGTACCTCTAGGACGATGTCCGTCGCGAAGGTCCTCGGGATCGAGACTGAGTACGGCATCGCGGGGGGCCCCGACGCTGACCAGATCGTGGCGTCGAGCATCATCGTCAACGCCTACGCGCAAGAGGGTCGGACCCGAATCAATTGGGACTTCGAAGGCGAGACGCCCGACATGGACGCGCGCGGCCTGCCCGACCTGACTTCCTTCGCCCCCATCGTCGAGACGCACCTCGCCAACACGGTTCTCACGAATGGCGCGCGCCTCTACGTCGATCACGCGCATCCCGAATACTCCTCGCCGGAGTGTCGGACGCCGCTCGAGGCGACGCTCTATGACGTGGCCGGCGAAGAGGTCATGCGACGGGCCCTGATGGTCGCCAACGAAATGATCGAACCGCACCAGGCGATCTCGCTCTACAAGAACAACTCCGACAGCAAGGGCAACTCCTACGGCACCCACGAGAACTACCTCGTGAGTCGCAACGTCGAGTTCAATCACATCGTGCGCGCCATGGTGCCGCACTTCGTCTCTCGCCAGATCATCATCGGTGCCGGCAAGGTGGGCGCCGAGACCGAGGCCGGCCTCGACAGCGACCCCTTCTTCCAACTCAGCTCGCGCGCCGAGTTCTTCGAAGAGGTCGTGGGACTCGAGACGACGCTGAAACGTCCGATCATCAACACCCGCGACGAACCCCACGCCGACGCCGAACGATTCCGCCGCCTCCACGTCATCATCGGTGACGCCAACATGAGCCAGGTGGCGACCTTCGTCAAGCTCGGCTCCACCGCGCTGCTGCTCGCGGCCCTGGAGGACTCCGGTCTCGGTGCCTTTCCGGCGATGCCGCGACAACCCGTCGGCGCCGTGCGGGCCTTCGCCCTCGACCCGGGTCTGAAGTACGCCGTCCTCTGCGAGGACGACCGTGAGCGAACGGCGTGGGACTTTCAAGACGAGCTCTGGCACCTCGCCAATGACCACGTGGAGCGAAAGGGCGCTGAGGCGGTCGCCGGGCCCGACGAGGTCCAACTGGTACTCACACAGTGGCGCGAGATGCTCGACGGCGTTCGCGATGACCTCGACGCGGTGGCCGATCGGATCGATTGGGTCGCCAAACTTCGGATTCTTCGCGGTTTTCAAGAACGTCACTCGCTGGCCCCCGGGGACGCGCGACTTCGCGCCATCGACCTGCAGTATCACGACATTCGCCTCGAACGGTCCCTCGCCCAGCGCGTCGGACTTCGCGCGCTCCATGCCGATTACGAAGTTCGTGAAGCCGTTCACAATCCTCCCGAGGAGACCCGCGCCTATTTCCGTGGCCAGTGTGTGGCCCGCTACCCTAACGAAATCGTGGCGGCGAATTGGGATTCAGTCGTCTTCGATCTTGGCGAAGGACCGTTACAACGTGTGCCGATGCTCGATCCCTTAAGGGGTACCCGAGTTCTCACCGAAGAGTTGCTAGAAACAAGTGCGACGGCACAAGCGCTTCTCGAAGCACTAGACAGGTAGAACAAACGTATGACAGAACAAGAGCGAATCCAAAAGCAACGCACCGAGCGAGCGAGCGAATCAACGCCGCCCGTGACAGTTGACGCGACCAAGGGCGACCAGTTGAAGGCCGACCTCGACGATCTGCTCGACGAGATCGACGAAGTCCTTGAAGAGAACGCCGAGGAGTTCGTTCGCAACTACGTACAAAAAGGCGGCGAGTAGATGGGTCTACCGCTGTTTAGCGCCTCGGACGATCCGGGGCCCTCGTTCTTCCACTTCGCCCAGTCCAGCGGACTGACACCGCCGGTGTCGAACGCGAGCGCCGCGTCGGCCCACGCGACCACCGTCATCGCCGTGCGTTACGACGGCGGCGTCGTGATGGTGGGGGACCGTCAGGCGACGGGCAACTACATCGCCAGCCGTGACGTTCGAAAGATCGAAGCGGCGGACCGGTTCACGGCCATCGCCATTTCCGGGACGGCCGCGCGCGGTATCGAGTTCATCCGCATGGCGCAACTCTCCTTCGAGCACTACGAGAAGATGACCGACACGGCCCTCAGCCTCGAGGGCAAGGCGAACTACCTCTCGCCAATCATTCAACGAAACAATCTCTCTTCGCCGCTGCTCGTGCTGCCCCTGCTCGCCGGTTGGGACGGTGCCCTGCAGGTGGGGCGAATCTTCGAATACGACGGCGCCGGGGGCTGTTACGAACGCTTCGATTTCTCGACGATCGGTTCGGGAACTCCCTTCGCCGAAGGAACCTTGCGACTCGGCTTTAACGCCGAGATGGACCGTGACGCAGCCATCGAGCTCGGCGCGTTGGCGATGTACGAAGCGGGCGACAACGACCCGAGCACCGGGGGACCGGACTTCGTACGGAACCTCTTTCCCATGATCGTCACAATTTCGAGTGAAGGTTTTCAAGAGCTCGCCCCCGATGACGTCGCGGAACGATTCCGGGTGATCAACGAGCGTCGCACGCAGAGCGGCGGAGTCGCCGGCGGCTCACTGCGATGAGCAATTATTTCTACGTCGCGCCCGAACAGCTCATCCGCGACCGAGCCGAATTTGCGCAGAAGGGAATCGCGAGGGGCCGCTCCATCGTGGGCGCGATCTTCGACAACGGCGTGGTGCTGGTAGCCGAGAACCCTTCGGCGTCGCTCTTTAAGATCTCCGAGATTTACGATCGCATCGCTTTCGCCGGTGTGGGCAAGTACAACGAATTTGACCGGCTGCGAGAGGCGGGCATCCGCTGGGCCGACTCGACCGGGTTCACCTACTCGCGCGGTGACGTGGACGTCCGGGCCCTGGCGAACTACTACGCCCAACACCTCGGCGACATGTTCACCGAAGGTCAAAAGCCGCTCGAAGTCGAGATTCTCGTCGCCCAGCTCGGCAACACCACCCGCCCGACGAAGCTCTACCGCATTGCCTACGAGGGCACGATCTCCGACGAACCCCGATTCGCGGTGCTAGGTGGGGACGCCGAAACGATCAAGTCCCGCTTCGCCGCCTCCGAGGACTCACTCGAGACCCTGTCGCTCACGCTGAAGAACGCGGTGGGGGCCCTCGCCGGACCGGACCGGATAATCGAAGTCGGCGACTTAGAGGTCGGGATCCTCGAAGACCGCGGAAGCCGGCGCACGTTCACTCGTCTCAACGACGACCAAGTCAGCGAACTCCTTCGCTGAGGAATCGATAAGGGTGACGACGTGCTGCGACGCATCTACGGCATCGAGACTGAATACGGAATCACCTTCTCCCTGCGGGGCCAGCGACGGCTCAGCCCCGACGAGGTCAGCCGATTCCTCTTCCGCAAGGTCGTCGCGTGGGGACGCTCGAGCAACGTGTTCTTGGAGAACGGCAGCCGACTCTACCTCGACGTCGGCTCGCACCCGGAGTACGCGACCGCCGAGTGCGACACGCTCGTCGACGCCGTCGCCCAAGACAAGGCGGGGGAGTCAATCCTGCGTGAACTCGTCGAATACGCGCAGGGTCAGCTCAGCGATGAAGGCATCCGCGGCGACATCTACCTCTTCAAGAACAACACCGACTCGACCGGCAACTCCTACGGCTGCCACGAGAACTACTGCATCGAGCGCATCGACGACCTGACGCGTCTCGAACAGGTGTTCATCCCGTACCTCATCAGTCGCCAGATTTTCACGGGTGCCGGCAAGGTCGTCACCAACGCCAAGGGCACGGCCTATTCGATGAGCCAACGCGCCGAACACATCTGGGAGGCGATTTCGTCAGCGACCACGCGCAGCCGACCGATCATCAACACTCGCGACGAACCCCACGCCGATCCCGAGAAATATCGACGCCTGCACGTCATCGTCGGTGACTCCAACATGAGCGAATTCGCCACGTACCTCAAACTCGGTACGGCGGCCGTCGTCCTCGCCATGATCGAGGACCGCAATACGGTCTTGCGCGACTACAACATGGCGTCGCCCATCAATGCGCTGCGTGACATCTCCTATGACCTGTGGAGTAAGGAACCGGTCAAGCTGTCCAACGGGCGCGACCTGACGGCCCTCGAGATTCAAGACGATCTCTGCGAACGGGCCGAACAGTTCTTGCAGGGCCATCCGCTTCCGGCCGATCAGGTTCACGCCGTGCAACTGTGGCGTGAAGTGATTGAGCAGTATCGCAACGACCCGATGGGGTTGGCGGACCGCGTCGACTGGATCGCCAAGCTGCAGATCATCGAAAGAGAGCGCGAACGAAGCGGCGTCGAGTTGAGCGATCCCAAGATCGCTCTCATCGATCTGCTCTATCACGACACGAGCTTCGAACGCGGTCTCTACTATCGCCGTCAGGCCCGTGGACACTTACGTCGAATGGTGAGCGACGAGGAGATCGCCTCGGCCACGCACACGCCACCCCCGACGACACGCGCGCACATGCGTGGCACCTTCATCAAGGCCGCCAAAGAGTGGCGTCGCGACTACACCGTCGACTGGGTCCACTTGAAGTTGAACGATGAAATGCAGCGCACGGTCCTACTGAAGGACCCCTTCAAAAGCACCGACGAGAGGTTTCAGAAGCTGTTGCTCTCTTTAGAGCGCCACGGTTGAGCGGACTAAACTTCATAAGTGTCTGATTTGGCCCCCCAAGAGTCCACGGGCCTTTTGACGCCCGAGCCGCCGGAGAATCCACCGCCCCCCGCGAAGCCCCGAAAACCCCGTCGCCGAGCCCTCATCGAGTGGTCCGCGATCATCGTCATCGCGGTCCTCGTCTCTTTCCTCATGCGGACCTACGCGTTCCAGACCTTTTACATTCCCTCAGGTTCAATGGAGCCAACGCTGCAGATCGGTGATCGCATCGTCGTCAACAAGTTGGCCGTCACGTTCGGCACGATCAACGTGGGTGACATCGTCGTGTTCAAAGCTCCGCCGGCCGAAAACTGTGGCGAGCCGGTGACCGACCTCGTGAAACGCGTCATCGGTATACCCGGTGATTCGCTGAAGTCCGAGGGCAACACGATCTACTTGGAAAATCTCTCGTTGAATCAGCCGTGGCATGCACTGGATGAGACGTGGACCCACACCGAACCGCTCGGTGGGGCCATCACGCCCATTACCTTGCAGGCGAATCAGTACTTCATGATGGGCGACAATCACTCGGATTCGTGCGACAGTCGCATGTGGGGGCCCGTGCCGCGCTCGGACATCATCGGCAAGGCGTTCGTCAGGATCTGGCCACTTTCCCGCATCGGATTTCTGTAGACGCCGACCTACAATGGTCTGATGTTCCTTAGTCCCATCAAGATCATGGTGATTGTGGCCGTGGTCTTGCTCTTAATGGGTCCCGATAAGTTGCCCGAAGTGGCGCACCGCCTCGGATCGAGTTGGCGCGCCCTCAAGCGCATTCAGGAGCGCGTCGAGAGCGAAGTCCGTGACGCCATTCCTGATCTGCCCAGCACCGGTGACATCGCGCGCATCGTACGCAGCCCGATCAATCTGTTGAATCAGCTGTCCGATCAGGTCGACGCCAAAGAGGCCGCCGAGGTGCGGAAGAACGCGCCCCCGCCGCCCGAGACGGTGGCTCCCCCGCTCATCACCCCGCCCAGTCGACCCGTTGTCGCGCGAACAGAGAATTCGACGCCGCCGCCTGATCCGTCGCTGAACTAGGTCACGTGTCTCGTTTCAGTAAAGCCCAATCCGGCATGACGCTGGCCGAACACCTCGCCGAGGTGCGCCACCGCTTTCTCGTCTCGGCGATCACGGTGTCAGTCTTCGGCGTCGTGGCCTTCATCTTTTACAACCAAATTCTGCACTTTCTCCAAGAGCCCTACTGTGCGGCGCGCAACGCCGCCCATAAGGGGTGCACGTTCCTGGTCACGGCCCCGCTGGACGGGCTGACGTTGCGCATAAAGATTGCCTTCTTCGGCGGAATTCTGGCGGCGTCGCCGGTGCTCTTTTGGCAACTGTGGCGATTCATTACGCCAGGTCTGAAGGCCCGAGAACGCAAGTACATCATCCCGTTCGTCTCGGCGTCACTGGTGTTCTTCATCTCGGGAATGACCGTCGCGTACTTCAGCTTCGGTCACGCCATTCAGTTTCTGGAGTCCATCGGTGGCAAGTCGCTCTTGACCGAGTACAACCCCAATCAGTACCTGACGCTGTTCTTGTTGATGATGTTCATCTTCGGCGTGACGTTCGAATTCCCGGTGGTGCTCGTCGCCCTGGAGATGGCCAACGTCGTGACCCCTACCCAACTCCTGCACTACTGGCGTTACGCGCTCATCGCCATCACCATCGCCGCGGCGGTCTTCACGCCGAGTGGCGACCCACTTTCCATGCTGGCCTTAGCGCTACCGCTCGCGGTGTTTTACTTCATCGCGATCGGCGTGGGTAAGTTGTTGAAGAAGTGACCGACGGCGATTACCGCGGTCGATTCGTCAACAGCCTCGCTTTCGGACTCGATCGCTTCCAAGTAGAAGCGATCGACGCCGTGGACGAACACGTGAACGTGCTGGTCAGTGCGCCGACCGGGTCGGGCAAGACGTTGATCGCCAACTACGCGATCGGCCGCATCTTCGAACGCGGGGAGCGCGCCTTTTACACCACGCCACTCAAGGCGCTCTCGAATCAGAAGTACGGAGAACTCTGCGCTCTCTACGGGGAGCGTCGCGTGGGGCTCCTCACCGGTGACGTCTCGATCAACGCGAGTGCCGAGGTCGTGGTCATGACCACCGAAGTCCTGCGCAACATGCTGCTGACCGAATCGCACCAACTGAACACGCTCGGCCTGGTCGTGCTGGACGAAGTCCACTACCTGCAAGACCCGTTCCGCGGTGGGGTGTGGGAAGAGGTCATCATCCTCACGCCCGCCGCGGTTCGATTCGTCGCGCTCTCGGCGACGATCGGCAACGCCAACTTCATAGGGGAGTGGTTCGCCGAAGTGCGCGGGCCTACGGCGATCATCGTGGAGAACGAACGGCCCATCCAATTGCACAATCACTTGGCGGTCATGCGTCGCGGTCAGGTGTCGGTCGAGATCGTCGACCTGCTCGACGGAGAGCGGCTCTCGGACGAGGCGCGTCGCATCGACAACCTCATGAAGGCAACCAGGAAGTTCCGACCGGGACCGAAGTGGAAGGGACCTAAGACCAGTGCACCGCCGCCGCCGTTTCGCGCCCCGCGTCGCAGCGAACTCCTCCACGCGCTCGAGCGAGAGGACCTTCTCCCGGTCATCGTGTTCATTTTCTCTCGTGCCGCGTGTGACGACGCGGCCCACCAGTGCCGTCGCGACGGACTCATGTTCACCACTCCCGAGGAGCGGCGCGACATCGAAGCCATTGCCCAGTCACGGCTCGTCGACTTCTCGGACGACGATCTCAAGGCCCTCGAGTACGCCGACTTCATTGACTGCCTGCGGCGGGGCCTGGCGATGCACCACGCCGGAATGGTGCCCGCCTTTCGCGAGATCGTCGAAACCTGTTTTGAATTGAATCTGCTGGCGGTGGTGTTCGCCACCGAGACTCTCGCGTTGGGCGTCAACATGCCGGCGCGATCCGTGGCGTTGGAGCGGTTCTCGAAGTACTCCGACGCCGGTCGAAAGTTTCTCACCAGCGCCGAGTTCTCTCAGATGACCGGGCGCGCCGGGCGACGCGGACTCGATGACGAGGGCCACGCGATCGTCTGCTTCGCCACCGAGGTGGCCCTCACCGACGTCGGACGCGTCGCGTTGGCCCCGCCGTCAGACCTGCACTCGTCTTTTCGACCGACCTACAACTTCACCGCCAACCTGATCAATCACTTCGAATACGAGACGGCGCTCGAAGTCGTACAACGCTCCTTCGCTCAGTTCGAGACTGATCATCGACCGACGGGCAACAAACGGCCCCTTGGCGATCAGATGGTGGCGCGCCATCACGTCCTCGAAGAATTGGGCTACGCCGAGGGCTGGCACCTCACGGTCCAGGGGCAACTCCTACGTTCGATCTATCACGAGTGTGATCTCCTCATCGCCGAGTCGATCACCGCCGGTGTCTTTGACGGACTCGAACCAGCCCAACTAGCCGGACTGTTGTCCTGCTTCGTCTTTGAATCCAAACGGGCCGGTCGTCCCGCCAACGCCGCGCGACAGGTGACCACGAAGAAGAGGCGCAACTTTCACGACCGTCTCGGACAGCAGCGCCGGGGCGACCTGAACGAGCGACTGTCCGAAATATCGCTCACCGCGACGACCATCCAAGAGGTCGAGAACCGCTTCAAGGTACCCAGCGCCAAAGAGCCGGACGGCAAGTTCGCCACGACTATCGCGGCCTGGGCTCGGGGGGCGTCGCTCGGTACCGTGTTGGACCTCGCCGACGTCGAAATCGGCCAAACCTCGCCGGGAGATTTCGTGAGAAACGCCAAGCAAGTGGCCGATCTTTGCGAACAACTGACTCGGATGAGCGACCTCACCTCGGTCGCCGAAGTGGCTGCTCAGGCTCGCGACGCAGTCCTGCGCAGCGTCGTGGCGGGCTATTCGAGCGTCCACCCCCGCGCCTGATTTCGCCTCTAGCCTCGTTATTCCATGCACGTCTACGTCGCCGAAGAGTTCACTGACGCCGAAATCGCCGTCCTGCGCCGCTACTTCACCAACTTAGAGGGTCCCGTTTTCGCCCTCGTCAATCTGCCCGAAGTCGTGAAGGGCGCGTTGTTCGCACGTTATTCCAGGTCTTCCAAAAGTCTGCGCCGGCTCTTCCTGGACGAATTCGTCGGCGACCTCGATCTCTCGGGCGACGCTTCTATCGACGCGACCGTCGGACTCGACCGTGCCGACGAGCTCTATCAGAGGATCTTTGTCGAGTACGGCGACGACTCGGTGGCCCAGCTGGGTGGCGTGCACCTCGCCTGTGAACAGGCCAGCAACGTGCTCACCAAGGTCCTCGAGTGGGGACGACTTATGAGTTACCTCGAGCAGTCCACTCGCTATCTCGGCTACGACCGGCGCTTCGCCAACGGCCACTACCGCTTCTATCGCGATCACGATCTACTCGAGTCGAAGTTCGGGGCCCGTTACGTCGGCGAGATGGACCGCATGTTCGACACCTACGCCGAACTGCTGCCGATTCTTACTGAATGGCTCACCAAGAAATTCCCGAAGACGCCCGAGGACACCGACTTCGTGTATCGCCAGGCCGTTCGCGCCAAGGCGCTCGACGCAACGCGCGGCCTCTTGCCGGCGAGCGCCCTTTCCAACCTCGGTATTTACGCCTCGGGTCAAGCCTACGAGTCACTGCTCTTGCACATGCGCGCTCATCCCCTGCTCGAAGTCCGGCTCTACGGCCAACTCATGATGGACGAACTCGTGAAGGTGATCCCCTCGTTTCTCAAACGCGTCGACGTTCCGGAACGCGGTGTCGCCTGGTCGACGTACATGTCCGAGACCAAGAGCGCTACACGGGATCTCGTGGCGTCAATGTGGAACGCGGTGATCGAAGACGAACCGACCGAGACTGTACGACTCGTCTCGTACGACCCCGACGGTGAGACACGAGTGCTCGAAGCAATCGTCTTTGGTAACTCCACGCACTCACACGACGAGGCACAAAAGCGCGTCGAAGCGATGAGCGCACCCGAGCGCGCCGCGCTGCTGTCGACGTACGTCGGCGATCGCAAGAATCGTCGACACCGTCCCGGTCGAGCCTTCGAACGCACGGATTACCGCTTTGAACTCGTGACCGACTACGGTGCGTTTCGGGACCTCCAACGCCACCGACTCCTTACGATCGAGTGGCAACCGCTGACGGCTGATCTCGGCTACGACGTTCCCGACGTCATTGCCGAGGCGGGCCTCGCCGATCGCTACACAGAGTCGCTACGGCGCTCGGCCGAGCTCTATTACGACCTGCGGCGTGAGTTCCCGGAACAGGCGCAGTACGCCGTGGCCCTGGCGTTTCGAATTCGCTACGTGATGCAGATGAACGCGCGCGAAGCAATGCACCTCATCGAACTTCGCTCGAGTCCCCAGGGCCATCCGAGCTACCGGCGCGTCGCCCAGGAGATGGCTCGGCTGGTGCGCGAGGTCGCCGGACACGGGCTAATCGCCGACGCCATGAAGTACGTCGATTTCTCCGACACCGACCTCGAACGACTCGAGGCAGAGCGCGCCGCCGAGCGAAATCGCCTCAATCGGTAGTTTTTCTCAACCTTAAGCATTCTTTATGTCAAATGGCGTCACTTCGACCGTAAAAGGCTCTACAATGCCAGCGCTATAGAAGAGGGATTTATGTCTAGTGACGGCAACACAGAAGAAGTATTCGACGAAGAGGAGTTGGCCGACGGCTTCGACGAAGAGACCATCGGCGAGGAAGACCTCGAGGATGTCGACGTCGAAGACGTCGAGGACGTCGAGGACGTCGAAGGCGTCGATACGGAGGACGTCGTGGATGTTGACGACGTTGAGGAAGTGGAAGATGAGGACGTCGTGCCCGAAGTTGTCGTCGTCGAAGACGACGACGTAGTTGACGACGCCGACATCGAATTGGCGCTTGACGAGGTACTTGCCGAGACCATCCGGCGCACTTCGACGCCCGAAGACGACGAAGAGGCACCCGGCGAAGTGGACACCCTCGTCGATCCGGCCGAGACCATTTTGCCCAAACAGGATGATGAGTTCCGCTGCACCTCGTGCCGACTGCTGAAGAAGACAAGCCAACTTTCGGACCGGTCGAAGATGCTCTGTCGTGACTGTGTGTGAGTACACGGCGGGTCCTCATTCGTCGATCACGTAGCGACTAACGTGCACGTCCTACGGGCAAATTCTGTTTCGGACGAACTTCGTGATTTGTGGGATCACGCCATCAAGCGGCTCAAGAATCACCGCGGCGGCCCGGAGCTCTACACCACGATCCGCCGCGACGTGGACGAAGAGTCATTGCTCACGTACGTGGTAACGAGTGGCGCGCTGTGGACCATAAGTGACGAGAAGAGAGTTCTAGGATTCGCCCTGGTTCGCGACGAGGTCGTCGAAGGCGTCTTCGTTCACCACGAGCAGCGTCGCCAACGAGTCGCGACGACACTGTTGCGGGCTCTAGTGGCGGGGGAGAACGCACCGAAGGACGGCTTGGCCCTGCCGGGGGATCGAGGTATGAAGTCGCTCTACGAGTCCCTCGGTTGGAAGGCCCGTCTCCTTACGATGCGCGGCGAGTAGGCGGACGGCGCGTCGCCGGACGGCGAATGATTCTCGTCGGGGGCGGGGGCGGCGGTACCTTCATACCGAGCAGTTTCGCGAACTCGGGAATTGCGCCCGCGTTGTGGATGGCCACCGCCTTGCACGACTCATCATTCGGAATGCCGAGGGGCTTGACGTTGCGACGAATAGAGGTGTCGACGGTCAACTCAACGATCTCTTTCCAGAGTGTCGGATCCGTTTCAGCGCTCAGGGACTCCGAAGTGATGGCGACGACCTTCGCCGCCATCTCCGCACTCACCCGCGTCGACATGTCGGGTGGGCGAGCGACCAGCGTCAGTGCTTCTTTCACGTTCTTCGACTCAATCGCCGCTTCGAGCTTGGCGTTCCACTGCGTTCGCAAGTGCTCCAACCTCGCGGTCAGCGAGACCTGAAGCTCTTTCAACTGAGCGCGAGCTTCTTCGTCCAAAGAAACGGTCTTGGCCGAAGTGACGACCGCGCGAAGATCGCGCAGTCGCAGTTCTCGACCGGCTCCAATGGCGCCCGCCGCGCGGTCCTTCCACAGTGCGAGGTTGGTCTTACCTAAGAGCTCTTCGGCGATGCGGTCGATGGTGGTGGCGTCAATCGTCGGGCGTCCCTGTGCGGTGGCGTTCTTGTTCTGTTCGGCGACCGCTGCGCGAACCGACGGCATCCCCCCTCGCAACAATTGCTCGGCGACGGGGAGCTGTTCGGGCGAAAGTGTCGCGAGTAGTGAATTGCGGTGCGTCGTCGTCATTGGCGGCTCAACGGGACCGGCGGGACGTGGGGGACGTGCTCCACGCGCCGGTCGATCGGTGCGCGGTCCTCGAGCTGGTCGTTCGCCGGGCGTTGACGACGAAGCGTCTCGATCAATGGGATTTCTGGGCGGACGCTTGGTGCGCTCGGTGCGCGTTGAGGGCTCGCGCGCCTCAGCACCCTCGGACGGGGCCGATCCACCGTCGCGGCGACCGGGTCCACTCTCTCTGCGTCCGGGACTCGACTCGCGTCGACCAGGACCACCCTCACGACGACTCGGACCGCCCTCACGTCGCGTATCCGCGCCTTCGCGGCGCGAGCCACCACGGCCCTTCGGTGCGTACGTCACGACCACGTCCGGGCCCGACTTCACGGTCGGGATGAGTTCGAGGCGCTCGTTGCGCGGGTCGACCGGCGAAGCAGTCTTGGGGGCCATCACCGAAAGGATCTCAATGCCTTCCATGTACTGCTCGACGTCGGCGCGGTAGGTATTACCAACGACCGGTCCACCGGGTATGAGCGAAGAATTGAGAATTCCCTTGGGCAACTTGGCGCCGGCGGCGCGCCACGTCGCGACGTCGCCATTCAGACTCGTGATTTCAATCTCAATACGACGCGACATAGGGTCTCCAATCTAGCCGCTCGCCAATAAACAAACATTTCGTGCGCATTTAGGTCAAATTTAGATTGAGTGCCTAGCATGTTCGCATGAATGATCTTCCCGGTGACGGCGCCGAACCGACGCCGAGCGAGGTCGTCGAGACTGAACCTTTCACGATGCACAACCCACCTCCAAACGAAGCGACCCCCGTGGACGCGGTTGAGGTCACGCCGTTGCCACCGGCACTGGGCACCGCTTCAATCATCGACGTCGTGCCGCTATCGTCACAGCATTCGACGCGACCCGCGAAGCGTTCTCTCTGGTCAACGAGGGTGTCGTTGCTCCTGGTCGCCGCGTTGGTCGGGGGTTTGGCCGGTCACTACGCCTCAACATCGAACTCGGGACCCGGGGGAGTGACGATCGACGCCGTCACCAACAAACCCGGCGCGGGCTATCTCCCGGGTGGAATGAGTATTCCGAAACTGATCAATAAGGCGTTGCCGTCCATTGTGTCCATCGACGTGAAGGGTGAAGGCCAAGAGGATCAGGGCACCGGAATGGTTATCACCAAGAACGGTCTCGTCGTCACCAACAACCACGTGATTGCCGCCGCCGTGAACGGCGGCACGATCACCGTTACGCGCACCGGATCGACCAAGGCCTTGCCCGCGACACTCATTGGAACCAATCCCATTGACGACGTGGCCCTCATCCGCATCAACAACATCTCCGGTCTGACACCGGTCACCTTCGGCAACTCCAACGACCTGGTCGTCGGCGACGCCGTCGTCGCGATTGGTAACGCGCTCGGACTCGCGGCCGGGACGCCGACCGTCACCTCGGGCATCGTGTCGGCCCTCGGTCGCACCGTGACCGCCGGCTCCAGTACGTCGAGTGAGACGCTGAGCAACATGATTCAAACCGACGCCGCCATCAATCCCGGCAACTCCGGTGGTCCGTTACTCGATTCGAGCGGCGACGTCATTGGAATGAATACGGCAGTGGCCGGGACGCTGCCCGACGGTACGAGCGCGCAGAACATCGGTTTCGCGATTCCCGACGCCACGATCGAGTCACTCTTGAAGCAATTGGAGGCCGGTGAGAGCGTCGTCAATCACGGTGCTTTCATCGGAGTGGAAATTACGTCGATGACACCTTCACTGCAACAGGAGTACGGATTCACGGTCTCATCGGGTGCCGTCGTCATGAGTGTCATCTCGGGCACAGGGGCCGCGGCCGCCGGCGTGAAACAAGGTGACGTCATCGTGGGAATCAACAAGTCCTCGATCGGCAGCGCTCAAGACGTCGGCAGCGTCATCTCGGCATTGCGTCCGGGCGACGTGATCGCGTTGCACGTGGTGCGCGGCAAGCAACACCTCACCATCAGTGTCACCCTGGGCAGCCAGCCCAAGAGTTAGGCCAACGTCGCGAGACCGCCGTCGACGGGAAGAATGGTGCCCGTGATATAACTCGCGGCCGGTGACGCCAGGAAAATCGCCGCGCCGGCCATGTCCGACGGCTGTCCGATGCGTTTCATCGGCGCCGCCTTGGCAATCTCATCGCCGTGCGCCTCGAGCGTGGCGCGCATCATTTTCGAAGGGAACGGCCCGGGAGCGATGGCGTTCACCGTGATCTTTGGGGCCAGGGTCTTGGCGAGGTGACGGGTCAGTTGGTGGACCGCCGCTTTGGAGGCGGAATAGGCGAACGTGTCCATCGACGGGACGTGAATACCGTCAATCGAGCCGATATTGATTACTCGTGACGGACTCTCTGCGGTGCCGTTCGCGTCGAGCAAGGGCCGCAAGAACTTGGTCAAGTGAAAGACGCCTTTGACGTTGAGTGAGAGGACGCGCTCCCAAGCCTTCTCGTCATAGTCATCCATGGGCGCGCCCCACGTTGCTCCGGCGTTGTTCACCAGGACGTCGAGATGGTCTTCGCGCGCCAGAATCTCGTTCGCGAGACGCTGACACTCCACTTCGGTTGAGAGGTCGGCCGGTAGGGAAGTGCACGATCCGATCTCGGAGAGCTCTTTCGCCAGCGCGTCACAGACCTCGGCCTTGCGTGAAGAGATGTACACCTTCGCCCCGGCCTCGACAAAACCTCGGGCGATCATCTCGCCAATGCCACGACTTCCGCCGGTCACCAGTACAACCTTGCCATTCACGTCAAAAAGAGAGCTCATCTGCGCAGTGTAAACCACTGTCTCGGGACCTTTGTAGTGAGTACTTACTCGTTTGACCTAAGGGCGACCCGAGGACGGGGGAGTTCCGGGTGCAGTGTGTAAGCAACGACCAGTGCCTCTTCGGCGTCGTGGGCCTCAACTATCACTTGAGACAAGCCCTTGAAGGGGTCCCCCCACAGGACTCGAAACTTGACCGGACCCAGAGGTCCTCAGTTAGTTGTTGACGCGAAGGTTCGTCACGGCAACTGCCACGACGTCGGTCTGGGGAGCGGTCACGTACTGCGCGTGAATCGCCCACACGCCGTTGTCCGGGAAATTGAAGGCGCACTCCGCCTGGCTCTGACTGATCCACTGGAAGCGGCACACGATGTTCGCGTCGTTCGTACTTGCTGGTGCGACCGCGAACATTCTGACCTGACCCGTTGCGTCACCCGGTAAAACGTCGACAATCACATTGAACGATCCATTTGAGACCGACGGCGGCGCGCTGTTGTCGCTGTAGTCAAATGAGAGCAATACCTTTGCCGAAGAGTCGTCAGCGGTGGCGGGAATCACAAAGATCCCAGCGGTGGATGCCACTAATAGGGCAGCACAAAGTAGCCGACGCATACCAACCAGTATAACAGCGAATTCTCACTATAACGCCGATAATGTACGTTATGTAAAGTTACGTTCAAATTGCCATTCATTGAAAGTTTCAGCTTATTCAAAACGCTCTCAGTGACCAAAGTGTATTCCCCCGCAACTAGTTTCGAAGTACTGATGCGCGCTCACATCACCCTCTCCCCAAAACAACTTGGTCTCGCCATGCTCTTCGTGGCCCTTGGTGGCGCGGTCGGAACACTGATTCGTGATCTGCTTTTGAAAGTCAATCTGTACGGCATTCCTCGAAGTTCAGCTGTTTACTCAACGCCTGATTGGACTCATCAGATTCCGTGGGTACTGCTCGCCATCAACACCATTGGTGTCTACGTGGCGACAGATCTATTGCGCCACCGCCTCAAGCACCACGACCCGAATGATCCGATGCGCCTCGTGCTCGTAACAGGGTTCCTAGGTGGTTTGACGTCGTATTCTGGGCTATTCGTCGATCTAGCGACAATCTGGCACCTCACCATAGGCGGGTGTCTTTTAGTGGCCGCAGGAGCCATTCTGAGCGGCCTTTTTGCGGGCATGCTCGGTTTAGGTCGACGTCGGCGCCGAGCATGACGCTTCTTCTCGTTTCCATCGCGGGTGGCGTCGGCTGTGTCGTTCGATATCTCTTCGAATACGTCGTTCGACGGAACCATCCGACGAGCCGACCGTGGGCCACTGTCGCGGCGAACGCTCTGGGTACCGGAATCGCCGGCTACGCGGCCTATCGGCTGTTGCCAATTGGCGATGCGAATATTCGAGCGATTACTTTGACTGGATTTTGCGGGGGACTGACGACGTTCTCTTCGGCTCTTGCGGTTCCAGTGATTTTGCAACGCGAACACCATTGGGGTTACGCCGCGGCACTTATCACCACTACCCCACTTGTTTGCTCGGGCATGTTCGTTCTGGGGATGTCACTCGCCCACTGATTCGGCTGGTCGCGAGAAGCCACTCCCCCGCCCTCGTCGTACCTTCGAACGTGCGGGTTCACGTCGGGCCTCCAACGCGTTCGGAATTGATGAAAGTCGGCACTTGAGCAACCCTCTCGATAGGTATTCTTCGATAGATACGCGTTGCCACTCCTAGTGGGAGGTTGAAATGTTCGGATGCACGATTCGACGATTGGCGCCGCGCAGGGTCCCAGTAATTGCAATTTCAGTGGCAATCCTGTCGACTTTTGGCATGGTTCCATTGACGGCGAGTGCCTCGGATTCGCATACGGTTCCGACTTGTTTTCACAATCAACTCGTAGTCGCAGTCGCATGGGACGAGCCGCCTGCAGCGGGAAGCAATGGCATTCCGTTCCTCATTGCGAACATCAGCAAGACTTCCTGCAGCATTGATGGATTTCCCAAGTTGAACATTTCTCCAGACCGATACAAGAAGCGATCTCTCGAAGTGTTGAATGGCGGCGGCGGTCTCTTTGCAAGAATGCGGCCACATCTTGTGATCATCAAGCCGGGTGAAGACGCGTCATTCGGCATCGGATTTGGTGATGGTTCGAATCAGGAGGATCCGAGCGGTGCACCATGCATGACTCAGGATGTTGAGGTCGGTCTGCCCGTGCGGGTCAACGAGATTGCAGAGAACTATGAGACACCTTTGACTTTCAACTTCTGCAATGCCGACTTTCAGGTGCAAGTGACGCCCTTCGAATCGGCGCCCCTCCCAAGGCCGAACTAAGAAGTTGCTGCCCAGTCAGACATCGGACCACATGGCAATTCGCCAGTCGGAGAATGTATAGGTCGGCCCATCGAAGTCAGATGAGAAATTCGGATCCGACGGGAAATGACGAAGTGCCCTGACGCCCGTGAATTCGTTGCCATTACGGTCGTTATTGGGTCTATATCTCACTGACTTGAATTTCCGCATCGGAAAGGCGCGATGATGGCAGTAATTGCTGACTCGACTATCGCACTTCGAATCCTTTGGTTTCATGTCACGTTGCTTCATGGGCAATCCACTCCAACTCTTCTCGCTCTAGCATTGATTGCGGTCGCTGTCATCATCCCCGCCTGGGCAATCGGCAACGCTGTAGGCACGCCGAGCGGAACATTCACTGCGATCGGACGGTCCAAAGGAAAGTGGATTGGGTGGATGGTTGCATTGTTCCTGTTCGGTGACTTTCTAAGCCTGCTCGTGGCCGTTTACTATCTGATGCGAGTTCGCCCGCAGATTCGCCGTGCACTCGTGACTAATTCAGCTTGACGCTGATTAGCCGTAAGTTTCGGACTCACTTAACTGAGATCCATGATTTGACTCGCCAGTCGGATTGTGTACGTCGGCCCATCGATACGACGGC
>PMFA01000009.1 GCA_003155915.1 Acidimicrobiaceae bacterium
GTTGTTGTCGTCGTCACAGGGGTTACCGAGTTCGAACTAGTAGAAGATCCAGTCCCGACCGCATTGACCGCCGCGACGCTGAAGGTATACGTGACGCCGTTGGTAAGGCCTTTCACCGTGTCACTGGTGACGTTGGCCAGATTGATCCGCGAACCTCGAGAGAACGTGATGACGTAGCCGGTGATCGCGCTTCCGCCATTCGAACTTGGCGCGTTCCATGTCAGTGCGACTGCGGCGTTGCCCGCCGTCGCGTTCACGTGCGTGGGCGAGCCTGGCACAGTCCCGCGAGTTGGTCGGCTCGAACCGAGAGCACTCGACGGTGACGTACCGGAGTCGGTGGGCGACGCGGCGCCGGCGTTTGCCCAGGCCGCCACCGGCGCAAACATAAGAATCACCAACGCTGCCGCGGTAACCGTCTTACCCGTCACGAATCTGGCCGTTCGACCATGACGAACGCCGAGCACCGCATCAGTACGACGGATACGGACTCTCAACGACATATCGCCCTCGCAGTCACGGCGAGCGTTAACTCACCATGTAGCCGTGCCGGTAACGATGCCCGACAGTGATGCCGTCAACCGCCATGAATATCAGCGATCCTACGTCGATTTCGAGCGCGACTCTGGTTGGATCGAGCAGATTCTGACCCGGCAATCAAGCGTCGAAGCCCTCGGGAGGGGTCTAAAGAAATCCGATTCTCGAAAGTGGCCATATCCGGAAGAAGGCTTTGCCGATGATGTCCGAACGCGGCACGGGGCCCCAGAACCGACTGTCACAGGAGTTGGCGCGATTGTCACCCATCACGAAGTACTGATTGGCCTTGAGGGTTATCTTCGTGATCGGCGGATTGAGGGTCGGCCAGTACGTCCAGGGCTCCTTCAACGGTTTGCCGTCTACGTACACGACGTTGCCCTTCGAGGTGAGGGTCTGACCCGGTGTCCCGATCACCCGCTTCACCAGGTCGGTGTAGCTCCCGTCGTCGCAGTGCTCCGCTGGCGGGGCCTTGAACACGATGATGTCGCCCGGATTGATGGTCCCAAATCGAACGCTGAGCTTGTTGACCAGTATTCGATCGCCCACGTGAAGCGTCGGCTCCATTGATCCGGAGGGAATGAAGAACGTCTGGACCGCGTACAGGCGGACCAGGAACGACGCGAAGACGGCGATGAGTATGATCACGCCCCACTCGAAGATGACCCTTCGTCGCCGTTTATTCACCGATCAGTGCACTTTTGACGTGGACGTCACCGATGACGTCAAAAAAAGGGTACGGAGCCGAAGCGACATCATTCAAGGCTAGCGATGCACCCAGGACCGAGAAATGGCACCCGCAGGACCTCGCGCCTCAACTGACGTGAGGTCTTCATCCGAGCAAAAAATCAAGCGTCCCGTTTTTCCAACATTGACGCGCCAATTGCGAGCAGTACCACGGCGTAGACGCAGATAATAAACAGGCCGACCCACGGTGAGAACGCCCCAAAGTCTTGACCCTTCGTCGTGAGCATGTCGACCCCGATTCGATCCGGCATGAACTTGCGAATGTCCTGCGCCAACTGGCTCGGCAGAGCCGCGGTGATGATAGGAAGGACCAAGAGCACGGCCACGAACGCACTGATCGCACCCGCCGTGTGACGGATGATCGTCCCCATCCCCATGGCGAGAAGTCCCAGGGCGCAGACGAAAAGGCCACCCCCGAAAACCGCGCGAAAAGCGCCGGGACTCGAGAGCGTCGCGTGCGTGGCCGGCGAGGACAGGAGGAACTGCCCGAGGAAGAAGGCCACGAACGACGTCACTTCGGCGACGACGAACGACAACACTCCAAAGACGACGATCTTGGCCCCGAAGACCCTTGACCGATTCGGAGCGGCCGAGAACGTGGCACGAATCGTGCCGGTGGTGTATTCGGCGCTGATCACGAGTACGCCGAGTATGCCGATTGCGAACTGAGCGAATAAGAGGCCAACGAGACTACTTTGCGTCGGGTCAAAGCTCACACGCGATCCGAGGTTCATACTGGACCAGTGCGAGCTCGTCAACGTCGTGACGAGGGCACCAATGCCGATGCCCAGCACGATCGTCACACCAATCGTCCACATCGTCGAGCGAACGGTCTTTATCTTCGTCCACTCGGAGCGGACGAGATCGAAGAAGCCGTAACGGCCCGGAGGCAACACCCTCTCCATCGCCGCGGGAGGATTGGTCAAGGTGCTCACGACTTGGCTCCCGTCGAGTTGGTCGGACCGGCTGTCGTCGTCCCGTGGTATTCAATGCTGTCTTCGGTTAGTTCCATGAAGGCCTCTTCGAGGGAAGCCGATTGTGGTGCGAGTTCGTGCAAGACCACCGGAATCTTGGCCGCCAACTCTCCGATGGCCACTTCGTTGGCTCCCCGAATCGAAAGTGAGCCGTCGTCTTCAAGGGCAACGACCGCACCTTGTTGTTCGAGGGCAACCTTCAACTTCGCGGCCTCGGGCGAGCGAACGCGCACGAAGTTCTCGGTGCTCTGAGCGAGCAGATCCTCGATCGAGGTCTGGGAGATCAATCTCCCTCTTCCGATGATCACGACCTCATCGGCGGTGAGGGCCATCTCGCTCATGAGGTGACTCGAGACGAACACCGTGCGCCCTTCGCGCGCCAGACCCTTCAGCAGATTGCGCACCCACCGAATACCGTCGGGGTCGAGGCCGTTCACCGGTTCGTCGAAGAGCAATATTTCCGGATCACCGAGCAGCGCCGCCGCGATACCGAGACGCTGACCCATCCCCAGCGAAAACTTCCCGGCCCGCTTGCCCGCCACCGCGGTCAACCCAACGAGTTCGAGCAGCTGATCCACGCGGTCATTCGAAATGTGATTCGTCTGCGCGAGCATCGTCAGGTGTGCGCGCGCGCTACGCCCCGGGTGAATGGCTTTGGCTTCGAGCAGCGCACCGACTTCGCGAAGGGGCCACTGCAGATTCTTGAAGTGTTTGCCCTTCACCGTGACGTCGCCCGCGGTCGGCGTATCCAGGCCCATGATCATACGCATCGTCGTCGATTTTCCCGAACCGTTCGGTCCGAGAAAGCCCGTGACGACGCCCGGGCGAACGGTGAAGCTCAACTGCTCGACGGCGCGCTTGTCGCCGTAGTGCTTCGTCAGCCCCTTGGCTTCGATCATCGGTTCTCTCCCGTCGGGGCCGCGACAGTTGCGTCCACCCCTTAACTTACGACAGTCGTGGAAATTACAGATCAGTCGGAACCCTTAGGACTCGTGCACACGGACCCTAAGTCTCAGGGTTTTCCCCCAGATCGCCGCACTCATTCACGGAGATTCCACTCTCCGAGGACCGTGGGGCGCCGTCGAGAGTACGTCGCGTCGAATCCGATGGAGACGGTCAGGGCGTGAAACTCTCGTCGTTCGACGTCCCCGCGTCGACGAATCGTCGAAGGGCTGTGATGTAACGACGCGTAATTGAACGTTGGACCGCCCGCCCGAATGGCCCGGCCAATCGGGTCAGCACGTCGACCGGCTTCGAGAATGCGCTCACCGCGAAGTACGTCGCGTCGTCGCGTCGTTCGACGACGAAGCTCTCCTCGCCACATTCGGGGTGACCCGGCAGTGTGCCGTATGAGAACCCGAAGGAGTTCGGCTCTTTGAACACGGCCACGATCCGACACGGCGCCACCATCTGCATCGGTCCGATCGACGTCACCACGATCACCGTCGCGTCGGGCGCCACGGCGTCGCGCGGGTACACGTGGAGCCCGGCGCCCTCGTGGGCGACCCAGGTACGAAGACCGGTGACTGCTTGGTCGAAGGCGTTCGCGTCGCCGATTCGTTCTCTCATCCGCACGTGGTGATAACCGGACTGAGCCACGTCATTGCGAGAGGCACCGACGTCGGCGTACGAGGGTGACGCCAGACGAGCCTTCGCCAGCAGCGCGTCCAGCTGGGTAGGTCCGAGTCGGCGCAGCGAGATCACTACAACGTGCTACCAGACCACGCCCGAGCGCCGGGATTGGGTGCTCGAGAGCGACACGTCGACGACTGGCCCATACGCCGGAGGAATCCTCGGTATCGATTGGCGAGATGTGCGGGATTTGCACGTTGTCGAGGGCGTACGGCCGGGAGTGCCCTTACTAGGAGGGAGTCGCAGTGATGCCTAAGATTGGCGAGGCACTCGAAAGTGGGCCGGTAACAAGGAGAGTGCGTGACGGCTGTGGAGAGTTCAACAAAGGTTGTGCTGGGCGGCACCCGTGGAGGACCGGAAGAACCGACTCTCCGACAGGACCGCTGGTGGCTCCAGCCGTTCATCATCGTATTCATTCTCACCATCTTCATCGTCTATTCGACGTGGGCCGCTTTCCAGAACCGTTACTACTTTGTCGGTGCCAGCATGGGTCGCGACCTCATCAGCCCGTTCTATTCGCCCTGCATCGGCGGTCTCTGCGTGCCCGGAGCGAAGGCGGGGTTCACCCTCAACTGGTTCCGGCTCTCGCCGGCGTTGCTGATCCTGATCTTCCCGCTGGGCTTTCGCTTCACGTGTTATTACTATCGACGTAGTTACTACCGCGCGTTCTGGTGGTCGCCCCCGGCCTGCGCGGTGAGTGACGCCCACGGCAAGTACAGCGGCGAAACTAGGTTCCCCCTGGTCATGCAGAACCTCCACCGTTACTTCTTCTACGCCGGTCTCGTCTTCAACGTGCTCTTGACCATCGACGCCGTCGAGGCCTTCCGCGAACCGGGAATCGGGTGGGGCGTCAGCGTCGGCACGGTCGTGCTGTGCGTGAACGCCGTCCTGCTCTGGATGTACTCACTCAGTTGCCACGCCTGTCGCCACCTTGTCGGCGGCCACGTCAAGAGCTTCAAAGCCCATCCCATCCGGTACCGATTCTGGAAGATCGTGTCGCCACTCAACGCGAAGCACATGAACCTCGCGTGGGCCTCACTCCTCTTCGTCGGCTTCACTGATGTCTACGTGCGTCTCGTGGCTTCCGGCGCACTCACCGACTACAAGATCTTCTAGAAGGACAACAAGTGACCGACTCCCCCTACGAACACCACGTCTACGACGTGCTCATCATCGGTGCCGGTGGCGCCGGACTACGCGCCGCCATCGAAGCTCAGCAACGGGGCCTCAAGGTCGGCATCATCACCAAGTCATTGCTCGGCAAAGCGCACACCGTCATGGCCGAAGGCGGCATGGCCGCGGCCATGGGCAACGTCTCTGAAGAGGACAACTGGATGGTGCATTTTCGTGACACCATGCGCGGCGGCAAGTACCTCAACAACAACCGCATGGCCGAACTGCACGCGAAGGAGTCACCGGACCGCGTCTGGGAGCTCGAGCAATGGGGCGCGCTCTTCGACCGGACCAAGGACGGCAAGATCCTCCAGCGCGACTTCGGCGGTCACCGTTACGCCCGTCTCGCCCACGTCGGGGACCGCACCGGCTTAGAGCTGATCCGTACGCTGCAGCAAAAAGTCGTCTCCATGGGCACCGACGTCTTCATGGAGTGCAAGGTCTTGAAGCTCGTCCACGACGACGGTGGTCGAATCGCCGGGTGTGTCGCCTACTGGAGGGCGACGGGTGAGTTCGTCACCTTCGAAGCCAAGGCCGTCATCATCGCCACCGGCGGCGTCGGCAGGTCCTGGAAGTTCACGTCGAACTCCTGGGAGGGCACCGGCGACGGTCACGCCATGGCGTTGTGGGCCGGCGCGAAGTTGATCGACATGGAGTGCATCCAGTTCCACCCCACGGGCATGGTCTGGCCACTCAGCGTTCGCGGTCTCCTCGTCACCGAGGGCGTTCGAGGTGACGGCGGAGTGCTGCGCAACTCCGAAGGCAAACGCTTCATGTTCAACTACGTCCCCGAGATGTTCCGCGCCGAGACCGCCGAGACCGAAGAAGAGGGCGACAAGTGGTACGACGACCACGCCGCCGGTCGTCGCCCGCCGGAGTTGTTGCCGCGCGACGAAGTGGCGCGCGCGATCAATACTGAGGTGAAGGCCGGTCGAGGTACCCCCCACGGCGGGGTCTACCTCGACATCGCCTCGCGCCGCACACCGGAGTTCATCCGTCGCCGCCTGCCCTCGATGTACCACCAGTTCATGGAACTGGCCGGCGTCGACATCACGCGCGAGTCCATGGAGATCGGTCCGACTTGCCACTACATCATGGGCGGCGTCCAGGTCATCGCCGACACTGCCGCCACGATGGTGCCGGGTCTCTTCGCCGCCGGCGAAGCGGCCGGCGGGATGCACGGCGCGAACCGACTCGGGGGCAACTCCTTGAGCGACCTCGTGGTCTTTGGACGTCGCGCCGGCATGGGCGCGGCGGAGTACATCGAGGCCGGCAACGTCGCGACGTCCTTCAACTTAGAACAGGCCGAGGCTGCGGTGAAAGAGGCCCTGGAGCCCTTCGACCGCGAGGACGGCGAGAACCCGTACACGATCCAGCACGACCTCCAAGAGATGATGCAGACGCTCGTCGGCATCATCCGCACCGGACCGGAGTTGGAGGAAGCGAAGCTGAAACTCGACGAGTTCACCGAGCGGGTCAAGAACATCGCGGTCAAGGGCGGGCGGGCCTACAACCCCGGCTGGAACTTGGCGACCGATCTGCCGTCGATGCTCACCGTCTCTCGTTCGACGGCACTCGCGGCGAGCTTGCGCAAGGAGTCGCGCGGCGGTCACACCCGCGAGGACTACCCGAATCCCGACCCCGAGTTCGCGAAATTCAACTTCGCGATCTCGAGCGACGGGGGCAACTGGGACAGCCCGATCTCGGCCGCCGAATCACCGCTGCTGCCGATGCCCGAGGAACTGAAGGCCCTACTCGAGGAGGCCCACTGATGGCTGACGTGACGATGCGAATCTGGCGCGGCGACGCGACGGGCGGCGACTTCGAGAACTACACGATCTCTCAGAACGAGGGCGAAGTCGTCCTCGACGTCGTTCACCGCATTCAGGCGACCGAAGCGCCGGACTTGGCCTGTCGATGGAACTGCAAGGCGGGCAAGTGCGGTTCGTGCTCGGTGGAGATCAACGGTAAGCCGCGTCTCATGTGCATGACGCGCATGGACCAACTGCCCGAGGGTCCGGTGACCGTGACGCCGATGAAGACGTTCCCTATTATCCGCGACCTCGTGACCGACGTCTCTTTCAACTTCGAGATGGCCAAGCGCGTTCCCGCGCTCCTGCCGCCGCCGATGCCCGAAGGCGGTTACCGCATGTTCCAGCAAGACGTCGATCGCGGCCAGGAGTTCCGCAAGTGCATCGAGTGCTTCATGTGCCAAGACGTCTGTCACGTCATCCGCGATCATGAAGAGAACAAGGTGAACTACGCCGGACCGCGATTCTTCATCCGCTACGCCGAGCTCGAGATGCATCCCCTCGACACCAACGACCGTCGCGAACTGCTGAAAGAGGAGATGGGACTCGGCTACTGCAACATCACCAAGTGCTGTACCGAGGTCTGCCCCGAACACATTCACATCACCGACAACGCGATCATCCCGCTGAAGGAGCGTCTTGTCGACGCCGACTACGACCCGATCGCGTGGTTAGGGCGAACGATTCGCCGACGCACCAAGAAGACGGCCGCCGAAGCCAACGTGCAGCCCGCTCCCTAGTACGTGGCGGATTTTCTCTCGACCGAGTGGTTCCAGGAACTCAACGAATCGCTGGAGAACGCCGAACCGGTTCCCTTGGAACGTGACGCCCCAGCGGTGCGCGTCGTGATCGAGTTTCCCGACGCACCGAGCAACGGACCCCACGCGATCACGTTCTCGATCGGCGCCGAAGGCGCTCGCGTCGAAGCGGGCGACCATCTGGCGGCCGACGCGATCGTGCAGCTCACCTTCGCGGACGCCTCGGCACTGACCAGTGGCGATATCGACAGCGCGTCGGCACTGCGCGACGGTCGGATCAAGGTGCGCGGCGACATCAACTCAATCGTCCCACTGCTCAGTTGGCTCCAACGAGCTCACCCGAGTACCAGCTAAGTTCTCGCGATGGAACTGCCGCTTCACGAGAACGACCTCGCTGAACCCGGGGTCCTCGAAGCGCACATGCTCCATCAAGACGGCGCCGAGATACCGGCAGTGGCCGTGCTGTGCTTCTTCAACGAGTTGCTCGACGAATTGGCGGCCGAAGGTGTCCTCGAGACCAGGTACGTGTTGCGAAGCGAGATCGGTCGCAATCCGATCTATCAGTACCTCACCGACGAGGGGCCCGTCTCGGTAATCCATCCCGGCGTCGGGGCGCCATTGGCCGCCGGCTTCGTCGAAGAGATCGCGTCACTCGGGGTGAGCACGCTCGTCGCCTGCGGCGGCGCAGGCGCGCTGGTCGACCACCTCAACCTCGGTCACGTCATGGTCGTGGCTTCGGCCCTGCGTGACGAGGGAACCAGCTTTCATTACGCCGCGCCGAGTCGCATCATCGACGCCGATCCCCTCGGCGTTCGAATCCTGGGCGAGGTACTGGATGAGCACCACATCGAGCACTTCGTCGGACGCACGTGGACGACCGATGCATTTTTTCGCGAGACGAGGTCGCGCGTCAACCGTCGGATCGCCGAGCACTGTTCGGTCGTTGACATGGAGTCATCGGCGTTCATCGCGGTGGCCAAGTACCGAGGACTGCGATTCGCACAACTCCTCTACGCGGGCGACTCGCTGGCCGGCGAGGAATGGGACGGCCGGTCGTGGTCGGGGGCGCGCAGCGTGCGCGAAGAGCTCTTCCGAGTAAGCGCGATCGCCGCGCGGCGCCTGCACGTCGCGACTCCTCAGTAGTTGGCAGGCTCACGACGCTGCGGCATCGCCGCCTTGACCTGAACAACGTCGACGGGCCAGCCAAGGCCACGACTTGACCACGTCGGCCCGCGGTTCGTTCGGAAGATAGTAGGTCGACGGTAGGTTGGAACTGTCCAGCGACCGAAGGATGCTTATGCAGTTGCGCGTCCTTGCCATCAACGTGTGGAACCTTGCGGGCGATCCTCGGCGAACCGGTTTGCTCAACAGCGCAATACGACGAATCGCTCCGGATCTTGTGGCGTTTGAAGAGGTAGTCCAGACGCCCGAACGCAATCAGCTGGAAGAGCTCCTTCACGGGACTGGACTCCACGGCACTCACCAACTTGACGTCGTGGCGTCAGCTCCTCCCTGGATAGAGCGTTATGGAGGGAGTGCGGTGGCGACTCGTTGGCCGCACCGAGTCGCCGAAGTGATCGATCCTCGACTACCCGACGCGATGGACGTCCCTTGGGCGACGATGGCGGTGACAGTCCCCATCCCCGACGAAGGTGAGTTGCTCTTTATTTCAGCTTCGACGTCGTGGCGTCTCGAAGCCGAATCTGCGCGCGAACGACAGGCCGTCGCGTTGGCGGAACTTGATGCCCGCCATCGGGGTCCTCTCCCGACGATCATCGCCGGCGACTTCAACGCAACACCCGACGCCGCCAGTATCCGCTACCTCACCGGTCGTCAGTCACTCGGTGGCCGTAGCGTCCACTACCACGACGCGTGGGAGGTCGCCGGAGAGGGTCCCGGTTTCACCTGGAACATCGACAACCCCAACGGGCGATCCGAAATGGACGCGATTATCCGCCAGCCCAACCATCGACGCCGAATCGACTACGTCTTTATTGGGTCGTGGTACGCCCACCCGAAAGCTCACTGTTACATCAAGTCCGCGGCGCTGGCCTTTGACCAACCCATTGATGGCGTCTGGGTCAGTGATCACTATGGCGTTTCAGTCGACCTCGATATTGGAATGGAGCCCGATTCGAGTTAGCAGAACCGCGCCATACCGTAGAACAGTTCCTTTACCGTCTAATCCCGGTGCCAATGCATGATTGAACTTCTGTCACGACAAACCGCGAGCGCCGCGCTAGCCGGCTGCAATCTCGGTCATGGAGTTCGTTCCATTGTTGGCAACCCAGATACGTCCCCCGATATACGTGATGGCGTTTGGGGCACTGAAGCCATACTGGGCGCTCGACAGTACCGAAACGAGAGAACCGGACGAGACATTGAACTCAGAGACCGAGTCCCCCGCGCCCACCGTTGCGCCGAGATTCGTGACCCACACGTCTTTGGCGCTCGAGGTGATCGACGTCACGACGTTGAGTCCGTCCTTCTTGCCCTTGATGAGTCGAACGAAGGCGCCTGTTTTGGCGTCGACTTCGGTAAGTGAACTGGATCGCTCGTTCGCCACCCAGACGTGACTTCCGTCTGACCAGATCGCCAGCGGTCCATCAAATCGGTAGTCGGATCCTTTCAAGACCTTCACCAGCGAACCCGGTTCGGCGTTCAGTTCGGCCACGGCGTTCGCCGTACTGTCCACGGCCCACACGTGTGTGGAGTCCGACGTCAACGCGTTGACTTGAGCGATTCCGAGAGAGGAGACTTTTACGTCTTTGATGAAGTTCCCTGTCGTCGCACTCACCTCAGCCAAGGTCGTCCCGCGTAGATTCGAGATCCACACGTCGATGCCGTTCGACGTGATTTGACCCGTGCCGCGCAGCTTGTAGGTCGAACCCTTGATCACCCGCACCAGAGCACCCGTCGTGGCGTTGAGTTCGGTGACCGAGTTGCCGGCGTCGTTGGCCACCCAGACGTGCGTCCAGTCGTCACTCAGTCGCGCCGGGCCGTCGAAGCCGAATTGCGCCTTCTTAAACACATTCAATTTGGCGCCGGTACTGGCGTCGAGCTCGGTCACGGAATTGCCGGCGCTGTTGGCGACCCAGACGTTGGCGCCGTTGGAACCAATGGCGGTCACAGCGTTGAAGCCGTAGGACTTGCCCTGGACGACCTTCACCAACGAACTCGTGGCCGCACTGGCACTCACGGCGCCAAGGAGGCCGCTCAGGGCCAGTGTCAGGGCGATCGTCGCGCGGATTCGAAACTTCATGGGGATCTCTTTCGGGGTGTGAGGAGCCACCGAAATCTTCATCGGTGTGACCCGCCGGATTCACGGAGCCTGCGTCTTTCAATGGTACGACACAGACCATGTCGATTGTCATCGCCGTCGAGCGTGGCCGCGACCTGATTCGGTATCAGTTTTCGTGGGCCCGACCGAGATTAGCCTTAGCCGCATGACGAAATGCGGTGGCTAATGCACGGTTTCGACTCCTTCCTCCATCACGCCTTTGCGTGGACCGGCACGTTCAACGAATCCGGTGGTTGGTACGGCTTCTGGTCCGGCTTCGCGGGCGGATTCGGCATTCTGACGATTGTCATTATCGGGTACAGAAAGATCAACTGTCATACGCAAAAATGTTGGCGAATTGGTCATCACGATCTCGTCGTAAAGCACTCGCCCACCGATCCCGGCACGACGTATAAAGTTTGTCGCCACTGTCACCCGGAGATCCAGGGCAAGCGTTTCTCGCGAGAAGAACTACATCAAATGCACCGCGATCACGTGGAAGAGAGTGCGCAATGACATGGTGGGATCGATGGGTATGGCCGGCCGGCGGGTCAGGTGGCATTCCCGGCGACATCGTCGCCACGCTCATTTGGGTCATTCTCGCGGCCATCATCACGGTCCTCGCCTGGCCGCCACTTCGTCGTCTGTTATGGAAAGTGCTCGGTCTGCACGCCTTGCACGCCAAACTCGACCACATCATCCTCGAACACCCTTCCATCGCGAACGAAATTCCCGGTCTCGAGGCTCAGTACCAGCCCAAGCGTCAGACGTTGCCCGGCGCTACGCCGACACCACCGCCAACCGCGCCGAACCCACCGAGCTGATTTTTTTGTCACGCCGCTTCAGTGAGAAGACAGATCCAACCCTTGGCGACTCGTAGAGACCGAAGCCGAACCGTCACGGCTTCGTAGCCGCCAAAGCTCGAAGCGTTTTTCTATGGTCTCATCACACCGGAGTATCGAGCGGCATCTGAACTCGGGCCACGATCACGTCCGCGTGCTTGCGCAGCGCCGAGCTCAACACCAGGTCGATTTGATTATGAAGTAGGCGGTAACGCCAGCGGCTAGCAACGACCATCGGTATCAACACGACGATCTGTCGATCCCCTTCGTGTCGCTCCTTATCGATGAACGCGCAAATCGGCTCGACGATCGAGGAGTACTCCGTGCGCAGGATCCGCAGTGGCGGGCCAGGATTCCACTGCGTCCACTCTTGAACGAGATCGTCGCTCAGTTCGTGCTCCCCCTCGGTTCGATCGGTTCGAACTGAGATGGCGATCACGTCGGGGCTGAGTGACAGCGCTTCGGAAATGGCGAATCGAGTGAGTTGGGACATGTTGCTCACGGGGACAATCACGAGCGTTCTCTTGCCGGCGGGCTTGGCGGGGACCGTGCCGACACCCAGTTCCAGTGCGACCTTGACGTAATACGTATGGATTCGTACGAAGAGGAGCACGAAGGCCGGTACGGCGATGACCACGATCCACGCGCCCTGTTCGAACTTCGAGATCAAGAAGATGATCGTGGCGATCCCTGTCACCACGGCGCCGCCACCGTTGATTACGGCGCGGCGGCGCCAACGAGCCGGTCTCGTTCGCCACCAGTGCACGACCAAACCAGTTTGGGAGAGTGTGAATCCAGTGAAGACCCCGATGGCGAAGAGCGGGATCATCTCGTTGGTATTGCCACCGACCGCGACTAACAACCCACCCGACAGGACCGCGAGAACCCAGATACCACTATTGAAAACCTGCCGGTCTCCACGCAGACCGAACACGTGAGGCAGATAGTTGTCGCGAGCGAGGAGGCTGGCCAGGATCGGCAGCCCGCCGAAGGACGTGTTAGCGGCGAGC
The DNA here is from genome assembly GCA_003155915.1 of Acidimicrobiaceae bacterium. Classification (GTDB taxonomy): domain Bacteria; phylum Actinomycetota; class Acidimicrobiia; order Acidimicrobiales; family RAAP-2; genus RAAP-2. The sequence goes on from PMFA01000009.1 coordinate 12,759, forward strand.
GCGAGGACGACCGTGATCGTCAAGGACACGACGTAGTACGCCCAGTGACGTCCCACCGCCATCCCCATGATCTGGCTCAGGACCGTCTGATTCGAACGCGGTCCGATGTGCCAGCGCCGGGCGAGGACGGCCAGACCCAACAGCATCGCGCCGAGGATCAAGCCCAGCATCATCTCGGTGCGCTTGGCGCGCTTGACGCGGGGCTCGCGAAAGAGCGGTACGCCGTTGGCGATCGCCTCCACACCCGTCAGCGCGCTGCAGCCAGCGGAAAAAGCCTTCAAGATCAGTAGCACCGAGACGACCTGCAAACCATGGGTTTGCAGCAACGATCTGCCGGGCAACGACTCTTTGAGCCCCAGCGGGTGGATGAGACCAACGGCAATGACCGCCAACAGGCCGACGATGAACAACATTGTGGGGAGGAGAAACGCGCGGGCGCTCGCGCCCAGGCCGCGCAAATTCAACACCGTGATGACCGCCAGAATCGCCAGACAGATCGGGACCGTCGCGGACGTCAGACTGGGAAAGGCCGACGTCAGCGCACCGACGCCCGCGGCGATGGAGACCGAGACGGTGAGCGTGTAGTCCACGATGAGCGCGGCGCCAGCGACGAGACTGAACCCCGCGCCGAGGTTGGCGCGCGACACGGCGTACGCGCCGCCACCCCCCGGATAGGCATCGATGACCTGGCGATACGAGAAGACCAGGATCGCCAGCAGCGCGACGATGGCCCCGGTGATTGGCAGTACGAGGTGCAGAGAACCGGCACCGGCCAATGCCAGCACGACGATGATTGCCTCCGGACCGTAGGCGACCGAAGTCAGCGCGTCGAGCGAGAGCGCGGAGAGTCCCTCGACGGGTGTTATCTGCTCCTTGTCCATCTCGCTCGAACGAAGTGGCCTACCGATGAGCACACGCCACACAGACCGACCGGGCGATCCACTGCCCTCGATGTCAGTCGCCACTACCGCATCGTAGGTGACGTCAATTCGTCCATCGTGAGAGCAAATCCGTCGGCAAAGACCACCACGGTTTTTTGCAATTGGGCGCTTCAACGACAGCGTCGATGGGTCGAAACACATCGAGATCTTCAGAGACCTTCGCGGTGTGCCCGGTTGAAGTCAAATGGATTGACGAGCGATTCACCCGCCGCCGGTGAAGTGGAAACCTCGGGCACATCCATTGGTTGTGTAGTTCAGTGGCGAGAGTTGCCACCACGGTCCGCTCAGATGGGTATTGCAAGTATCCGATGGTGGCGGGTACCCGTGGAGAAAGACAAGACCGCCGGAGTTGCCGCCCGGACTCGTCATGAAGAGAACCGCCACTCGCTTGCCCGACGCCGATTTGTCGACGATCACGCTCGCGATCCTTCCGACGCCCGGAATATCACGGAGCGCGCCCTCGGGCGCAATCGGACTCCCTGATCCACTCCTGGCAATGGCAGTCTTGACGTCCGCTGTCCACGTCGCAGCATTTCCGTTCACCTGGAACGAGTGGGCCGGTCGGTCATAGAGAAACCAGGCAACGAGGACGATCGTCGCCACGACGACGAGAATAAGGACCGTCGCTCGAGCTTCACGCCATCGAGCCATGATTGGGCTCGTGTCCTTCCTCGCGATCACGGGGACGACACCGTCGTAGAGCGCTTCCATGAGGGTCACGGTAACCGAGTCGGACCACACCGACGGGTCCTTCGGCGGTTCTCGTCTTTGCGCGACTACCGGGATCGGAACATCTCCAGGTCGCTTCCGACCTTCTTGATCGTGGCGTCGTCCACGTCTGAAGCGGTCGCAACTTCGGGCCACGTCGCGATCGCCGCCGCAACTTCTCGGAGAGCATTCTCAATGCCCGGAACATTGTGTCGATCTCCCATTGTTCGCAAGTCGTCGAGCGTGATCTCACTGAATCGACCGTTGACACTCATTTGGTGCTGCGCGGTCCAATCACTCCCCCAGTTCGCGTGGGTCACGTCATAGGCCGGTGTCAACTCCCACTGACCATCCTCAGGAAGTAGAAAGGAGACATTCTTCGTGTGGTCGTCGTGATTGACGCCCATGACGTTGAACGCGATTCGCCGGAAGATCTGATCTCGATCCGAGGCGTTCAAACCCAATCTTTCCGCGACGAGGAAATAGCTCGAATACGAATGGGTGCGAGCGAGATTGAAGTCGAGGTGGTCGAGCGCGCACAGTGACTGCAGGTGCAGTCGCAGATTCTCCGGACCTCGATCAAAGCGCTTGGTCATGAAGTGGACCCGAGGTCCCTCCGGCAGAAGAAACGACGGACTCATGACGAGGCCGGCCCGAAGCGCCATGAGGTAATAGGCGAATTCGACACGACAGTACTGCTGGGACGTCACCGAAGGATCAGCTCGAACGCTCGTCGGGTCACCCACGCCGTCGAGTTTTATCAGCCACTGCTCAAAACCCTCCGGGGCGTCGAGCTGTCCTGACCTCATCTCCTGAGTTTGCGGGTTGTAGGCCACGACGGCTTTCGCTCGGGCGCCGCCCGCGGTCGAGCCGACGTTGGTGAGTTGATGCAACGCGTCGTGGACTCCTCGAGAACTCATGTCGCCGTGGAGAGCAGCGCGAGCAGCCACGACCAACTGTGCGACGTCGACCATGTTCACGTCTCCCGGAAGCGGTCCCGTCGGCGGGGCGAAGGTGAGCGCCCCCATCGTTCGCTCACTCGCGTAGGCCAGGCGATCGAGCGCCGTGATATCGGCTGCGCTCACGCCTCGATCGGCGAGCCACGCCGTGACCAGCGCGTTGCCGAACTTGTCCGGGAGAGCGTCGGCGACCATTGCCGGAAGCCCGTAATAGGTGTCGCGCGAGAGCTGCGGGAATTCAAACACCCCGGTTCGACGAGGGAGATGCAACGGCGAAAGGTCGGCGCCACTTCGAATCCACTCGTCGTCGTATTCGAAGGCGTAGTAGTTCGTACTCGGGTCACGAGCGACGAAGCCAACAGCTCGGCCCCAGGCCGACACCTTGATGACGTCGACGGACGCGAAGCTCACTTCTTCCCCACCGGTCTCGCCGAGCGAACCCGTTTCACTCGGCGACGGATTTGCTGTTCTGCGATACGCCACTGCTCTCGGGGACTGACCAATGGCTGCGGAGGAGCCAACGTCTCGAACCAGTCTGAGCGACCGAGTGAACGCATGACTTTCACCACGGTGGTCAATGAAGAACCGCGACCGAGTTCCAGCGACTGGAGCGACGAGAGCGAGACGTTGGCACGATTTGCCAGCGCCTTTTGCGTGAGGTGCTCGTCTTGGCGGAGACTCCGGATTTGCGCGCCAACGTACTCTTCCCACTCTTCGGTCGATCTAAATACTTGGTTTTCCATGTTGTAACAACCTTTTATCGTCTTAACAATTGTCATTCTACCTATTTTTCTGAATTTCGATGCGAAAAGTGACGTGACAGGAATTTATCGGAAAAAGTGATAGGGACGATCGAAACGTCCGCTTTCCGCCGCTGTTCAGCGGACACACCCCCCCCCGACCTCAGTTTGGGCCGACGTATAGAAACCGCAGTTCGAGGAGCAGGAACTTGGACCAGCGAAGGATCGTTATCAATGAGAGCGTCGTTGTTCCAAGGATGAAGCGTTTCCGGAGAGAGACGTAACTCGCTCGCCAAAGTCGCCAGTTTCTCGCCTGCGAACATTCGTTGACAGATTCGCACCCGAAGTTCGGTCGAATATCGATAGAGCTTGACTACCTCTGGGTAGATCACAGCCACACTCGCATAAACGAGGTCCACTAATCGGGGTCAAGGCCAGGCCGTCCAAGGGGGTTCATTTCAGCTCCGAGCTCCGGAAATTGTTACATATGTGAAGAAAAGTTCACAAAACGTATCTTTTAATCGTACTTCCTTCTTGTATTTCGCTGAAAAAATAAATGTGGTGAAATTGTTAGATTCCTGGTAGACATGAACTAATGGGAGAATGTGAAGTCGCCCTATTGGAGGATTAAGTGGTCAAGCAAATCCAGCAAAAAGTCTCCAGCCACCGTAGGAGGATCGTGCCGGCGC
>PMFA01000023.1 GCA_003155915.1 Acidimicrobiaceae bacterium
GTGGTGGTACAGGCGGTGGTGGCACAGGCGGCGGTGGCACAGGCGGCGGCACAGGCGGCGGCACAGGCGGCGGCGGCACAGGCGGTACTGGTGGCAGTGGCGGAGGAACAACGCTGAAGACCCAAGCGACACTGACCTTGACGAGCACGTCGGGTACGCAGAACACGCCGCTGACGCTCACGTCGAGCGGTGGGTCGGGCACGGGTGCCGTGACCTACGTCGTGACTGACGCCGGGGGTGCGCAGTGCACGATCACCGGTTCGATTCTGAACGCGCCCAACGCCGGTACCTGCACGGTGACCGTCACGAAAGCCGCGGACGGTACCTACGCCGTGGCCTCATCGGATCCGACGACCGTCACGATGGCGCTCGCGCCGATCATCATCCCGGTGAACCCACCCCAGAGCGTGCCCGGAGCCTTGATGGTGACGTTCGCGAAGAACTCCAAGCGGCTCAACTCGAGCGACGAGCGCAACCTCACGCGTCTCGCGCACGAGTTGGTGAAGGGCACGTCGATCACCTTGACCTACTACGCCAAGGGTCAGAGCGCACTGGCGAAGGCTCGCGCCCTGGTCGTCGAGTCGTTCTTGAAGAGTCGACACTCAGAGCCGCTGCACTTCACGTTGCAGAAAGTGCCCTCGAAGTCCTCCAACGCAGTGAAGGTCACACCAACCAAGAATTAAGAAGCCGCGGCGCGTTGTCTTCTAGGCGTGAAAGCGTCGGAAGACAACGCTGCCGTTGTGGCCGCCGAAACCGAAGGAGTTCGACAAGATCACTTCGACGTCGGCTGTTCGGGGCTGTCCGATCACCACGTCGAGGCCCACGTCCGGGTCGACCTTCGTCGTGCCGGCGGTTGGAGGAATCACCTGGTTGACCAGCGTCATCACCGACGCCACGCCTTCGAGGGCGCCCGCGGCGGCGAGTGAATGACCGAGGTGACCCTTGATCGACGTGACCGGGGGAGCGTGGTCACCGAAGACCTTGCGAACGGCGACGGACTCGGCGAGGTCATTGAGCGGTGTCGACGTGCCGTGGGCGTTGATGTGCGACACTTCGCTCGCCGACACGCCGGCGTCTTCGAGCGCCAACTCCATGCAGCGAATCGCGCCGTGACCGGACGGGTCCGGGGCGGTGATGTGGTGCGCGTCGGCGGTCGAGGCGGCGCCCAGCACTTCGGCGTAGATAGTGGCGCCGCGTGAGATCGCGTGATCCCACTCTTCCAGAATCAAGATGCCGGCGCCCTCTCCCATGACGAACCCGTCGCGGTTGACGTCGAAGGGGCGCGAGAATTCGGTGTTGCTCAGCGCGGTCATGTTGCGAAAGCCGGCCTCGGCGATCTCGACCATCACCGCTTCGGCGCCGCCAGCAACCGCGACGGTGCTTCTTCCGCTCGCGACGAGTCGCGCGGCGTTGCCGATGGCGTGCGTGCCGGCCGCGCACGCGGTCGTGACCGTCTCACACGGCCCGCCGAGCCCGAAGCGCATCGAGACCGCGGCGGTGGCGGCGTTGGGCATCATCATCGGCACCATGAACGGCGAGACGCGGGCCGGCCCTTTTTCGGTCAAGACTCGGAACTGTTCGAGCACGGTCTGGAGGCCACCGATGCCCGTTGTCACGATGCTCCCGGCGTCGAGGAGCGGGCCCACTAAACCACTCTGGCGCCACGCCTCGTCGGCCGCCATCAGCGCGTAGAGCGTGAAGGGGTCGAATCGACGGAGTTCTTTGGGTCCGCCAATGTGCGTGGTGTCAAAGGGCGCGATGCGCTTGCTCTCCGGCGCCGTGTCCTTCAAGAGGGCCCTCCATAGCGCCTCGACACCCACACCGGCGCAACTAATCGCGCCGAAGCCCGTGACGGCCACCCGGTATCCCGGAATAGGCCCCTGTGGGGTTACCGCGACGCGCACTACAGCTTGGCGTAGATCAGTTCGAAGGCTTCGCCGACCGTGCGAATGTCCTTCAGTTCATCTTCGGCGACTTCGATGTCGAACGCCTCTTCGAGGGCCATGACCAGTTCGACCAGGTCGAGGCTGTCGGCGCCGAGGTCGTCGCTGAAGGAGGCCTCGAGGGTCACCTTCGACGGGTCGACCGCTAAGACTTCGACGGCTGCGTCGGTGAACTTGCTGAGTGCTTCGTTGCGGTCCATGGAGTTGCCCCTTTTTTCTGTCGCTCCATCGTACTAAAGCGCGGCACCGTGACGGTCACTCACAGGCCCATGGCGAGGCCGCCGTCAACCGCGAGGACGGCGCCGGTGATGTAGCGGGCCTCGCTACTGGCGAGGAAGCCGACAACCCCTGCGATATCACTCGGCTGGCCGATGCGGTCCATGGGGATCAAGGCCGCCATCGCGTCCTTGGCGGCGCCCAGGTCATTGGTCATGTCGGTTTCGATCAGTCCCGGGGCGACCACGTTCACGGTGATGCCGCGCGAGGCGACCTCTTTGGCGAGCGCCCGGGCCAGTCCGACGAGGCCGGCCTTGGCGGCGGCGTAGTTCGCCTGGCCGGGAACGCCCACGAAGGGACTGATCGAACCGATGAAGATGATCGAACCGGCGCGCTGGCGCACCATCGAGGCCATTGTCGCGCGCGCACCGTAAAAGGCGCCGTCGAGGTCCGTCGAGAGGACCTCGCGCCACTGGTCGTCGGACATCCGCATCGCCAGTCCGTCACGGGTGACGCCCGCGTTGAGCACCGCGACCTCGACCGGACCGAACTCGGCGATCGCGGACTTCACGGCGTCGTTGACGGCCACGGAGTCCGCGACGTCGACGCGCAACGCTTTGGCGCACCCGCTCGGCGCGTCACCGGAACGCGAGAGTGCGACGACGTGGTCGCCCTGGTCGATGAACCACTGCGCGATCGCCGCGCCGATGCCGCGACTCGCGCCGGTGACGATGACGTGTCGGCTCATAGTTCGATTCCTTCGAGTTCGCTCAACGTCGGGGGCGCGAACTGGCGCTCGAACGGGCGGATTCGCTTGGTCAGTCCGGTGAGCACGCCGCTCGGCGGCATTTCGATGGTCGTGGTCACCGACTCGGGCACGGTCATCGTGGCCTCGAAGAACTGGACGGGTGAGGTCAACTGTCGCGACAAGAGCTCTCGCCACTCCTCGGCCGACACGTGGACCTTCGCGTCGACGTTCGAGATCAGCACGGCGTCGGTCGTGCCCCACTCGACGCTCGCGAGTGCTTTGTCGAGTTCGTCCTGGGCCGGCCCCATGAGTGGTGAGTGGAACGCACCCCCGACCGGAAGCGGCGTCGCGCGACGCCACCCGAGCTCCTTGTGGCGCGCGAGCAGGTCGTCCAGGCCCGCGCGCGTCCCGCTGACGACGATCTGCCCAGTGCCGTTGATGTTGGCCACCCACACGCCGTCGAGTCCGTCGAGCGCTGCACGCGCGCCTTCGTCACCGCCCATCAAGGCGACCATCGATCCCTCGGTCGCGGCGGCGGCGCGCGCCATCGCGGCGCCACGAACGCCGATGAGTCGTGCGCCGTCTTCGATGGAGAGCAGTCCCGAGGCGACCAGGGCGCTGAACTCACCGAGGCTGTGACCGAGGAGGTAGCGCGGTCGAATACCGTGCTCGACCAAATCGAAATAACCGACGATCGAAAGGGCGAAGGTGGCGATCTGGGCCCGATCGGTTCGCACGACTTCTTCGTCAGAACCGCTGATCAATAGGGCGGCGACGTCAAGGCGCGCGGCGTCACTGACGCGCGCGAGGATCTCCCAGAATCGAGGGGATTGCCACTCGACGCCGGCGCCACCGCTCAGCGAACCCTGGCCGGGAAAGAGTGCGACGACGTCGTCGCGGAACTCCAAGGATGATTGATCGGTCATCTTCTAACGGTAACAGCGGGGCCCGAGCGTTGACTGGCTCCGTGACGCGCGCGTCACGTCGCGGCGACTCCCAGCGCGTGCGCGCCTGACCGGCGTTCGCGACGTCGTGCGGCAAGATTTTCGTGCCCGGAGTGGGACTTGAACCCACACACCCTTTCGAGTAAAGACTTTTGAGGCCTCCGCGTCTGCCGATTCCGCCATCCGGGCTGAGCGAACAACGATAACACCGCAACGTAGTGTGGCGAAGATGAAGGCGACCTTGTGGCGACAGGACACGGGGATTCGCTTTCCGGTCCGCTCGGCCGCACAGCACCACGACGTTCGCTCGCGGCTCTTCTTGGGCGTCGAGCACCACGGCGTCACCGGCTACGGCGAGGTCGCACCCCAACCCGAGGAGCTGAACGGGGACGCCGCGATCGCCGACGTCATCGACGAGGTGCGGATCTTCGTGTTGCCCCAACTGCAACAGATCCTCGAGCGAGAGGGCGATCTACCGTCGTGGACGCGCGTCGCGCGTTTTGGCGGATCGCGCGCGGCGAGCAACCCCGCCGTCGCGGTACTCGAGATGGCGTTACTGGAGCGCGAGCTGCGGGCCGCTCGAGGATCGATCGAGTCACTGTGGCCCGCGACATTCGAGACGCCGCTCCAGGCGACGGTCTCCTTGATTGACGACGCCGAGTGGCACGTCGAACCCGGTGTGGCGCGCGTACGCGCGAAGATCGCAGCGGCCCCGCTCAGTTCCAGCGCCCTTCGCCGGCTCGGTGAACTCAACGTACCCGTGCTGCTCGACTACAACTGCGGCGCCAGCGACGACGCCCAGGTGATCGAACAGGTCCGTCAGGTGCGCGAGGTCGCCAACGTGGCGGCGGTCGAACAGCCCTACGCCGTGGGCAACGTCGTGGATTCAGCCCGCTTGGGCGAACAGTTGGGCGTGGCGCTCAGCATCGACGAGGGCGTGCGCAGCCTGCGCGACGTCGCTCAGATCGTGCGCTACCGGGCCGCTGAGATCATCTGCGTGAAGCCGGCGCGCGTCGGCGGCCTCGCGAACGCGCGAACGATCATCCTTCGAGCCCGCGAGGCGGGACTTCGAGCGTACGTGGGTGGTTTCTTCGAATCGCCCTACGCGCGATCGGTCCACCAATCCCTGGCGCGTAACTGCGTCGACGAGCCGAGTGATCTCAGCCCCGTCGAGGTGGTCACGGCGGACTATTCACGCGAAGTCGACGCCGTGCCGTGCGCCTTTGGGGTGACCCCGTCGCCCGAGATGCTCGAGCGCAGCACCGTTCTGGTGGACCTGCAACTGGCGATTTAGACTCTCGCCATGAGTTCGCGCCTATACAAACGACGACTAGAAGACGTACAACGCCAACTCAACCAGGCGCGCGAGAGCCTCAACGTCCTTCAAGAGCAGGTCACGGTCTGGAACGACGCGCTGGAGGACTCGCGAATCCGCGCGCTGGTCTCAGAGACGCCACTGCAGGCCCACGAGTACGACGACCTCTCGCGCCACGTCGCGGTAGCGAACGCCGAGATGAATCGCCGCGCCGAAGAGGTCCGCGAGCTCGTCGACGCCCGCGACGAACTCTTGCGCGACTGGACGCCGGATGACGAACGTGGATAAGCGCGTCGTCATCGCCGACGACGAGTCGATCATCCGGCTCGATCTCAAGGAGATCCTCGAGGGTGACGGCTACCTCGTCGTGGGCGAAGCGGCCCGCGGCGACGACGCGCTGGCGATGATTCGCGAACTCCGTCCCGACTTGGCCCTGCTCGACGTGAAGATGCCGGGCCTCGACGGTATCGAGGTCGCCACGGCGCTGAAGGGGACCGCCACGGTGGTCGTCTTGCTCACGGCGTTCAGCCAGCGTTCGCTCATCGAGAGCGCGCGCGACGCGGGTGTCGTCGCGTACCTCGTCAAGCCCTTTCGCTCGAGTGAGATCCTGCCCAAGCTGGCAGCGATCATGTCACCGGCGAACGAAGAGCGTGACGCCGAGGTGTCACAGGTCGAGGACAAGATCGAGACCCGTGAGATCGTCCAACGAGCCAAGGAGATGCTGATGCAAGAGCGCGGACTCGACGAGCCGGCGGCCTTCGAGATCATCCAGCAGTCGGCGATGCGCGGGCGAACGCGCATGCGCGACATCGCCCAGCAGATCTTGAAGGGTGAGTTCGTTGGCTGAGGCGGCGAACGACCAGCGCCCCCTGGTGTTGTTAGACGGCATGTCGCTGGCCTTTCGTGCCTTCTTCGCGTTGCCGACCGACATCGCGACCTCCGAGGGTCTGGTCACGAACGCGTTACACGGTTTCGCGGCGATGTTGCTGTCACTCGTGCGGAGCCAAAATCCCCGGGCGTTGGCCGTCGCCTTCGACCTCTCGGGTGGCACGTTTCGCGACGTGATGGTGGAGGACTACAAGGGCGGACGGGCCGAGACGCCGCCGGAGATCGAGCACCAGTTCGAACTCATCCGCAACCTCTGTGAGGTGCTGCACATCCCCGTGCTCGGCGTGCCGAACTTCGAGGCCGACGACGTGTTGGCGACGCTGGCGACGTGGGGGCGAAACGAATCGATCCCGGTCGTCGTGGTGACCGGCGACCGCGACGCGTTCCAGTTGGTGGAGGACCCGTTCGTCAAGGTCCTCTACAACCGACGCGGGGTCTCGGACTACTCGCTCTACGACGAGGCGGGCATCTTCGAGCGCTGCGGCATCGAGTCGAAGCGCTATCCACTGCTCGCCGCCTTGCGAGGGGACACCTCGGACAACCTGCCGGGCGTGCCGGGCGTGGGGGAGAAGACGGCGGCCAAGCTGTTCGCCCAGTACCGCGACATGGACGACCTCTACGCCCACCTGAGTGATCTGACGCCCAAACTGCGCGAGAACCTGGCGACCTACGAGGAGCGTGCCCGCAACAACGAGAAGGTGATGCTGCTTGTGCGCGACGTGCCGCTGGACTTCACGCTGCACGACATCACCCTCGGGGGTTGGAACCGCTCGGAGATCGACGCCTTCTTCGATCGTTTCGAGATGAATCAGATGCGCACGCGATTCGGCCAGTTGATGAAAGAAGGACTGTTAGGCGAAGCGGGCGCGGCCTCGTCGATGTCCACGGCGCCGACTGACCCGGCGCCAAAGAAGTCGCCCGCGAAGGTCCTCAAGGTCGCTACCTCGCTCGACGCGGTACTCGCCTCAGCAACGGCCCCGGTCGTTGCCTACCGACACACTCGCGTCGCGGTGCTCGACGCCGACAAGGGACTCGTGGCGACGGGGGAGTTGGATGACGCCATCGCCGCCTTCGCGCGCGTCGCGCCGAGCGGTCATGACCTGAAGACGCTCTACCGCGTCGCGGCCGACACGGAGCGCGTGATGAAGGAACCAGCGGACGACACCGCGATCATGGCGTTCTTGCTCGACGCCAACAGTGGTCGCTACGACCTCGCCGAGGTGGCCCATCGATTCCTGGGCGAACCGATCGTCGACGGCTCGCCGTCGCTCTTCGACTCGACGACCAGTGACGAGGCGTTGATCGCCGAAGTGGCACTCGTCGCTCGACTGCGCGAGCACCTACGCGCCGAGATCACCCAGTGGGAACTGAACTTCGTCTACGAATCGATCGAACTGCCGCTCGTGATGGTGCTGGGACTGATGGAGGCGAGAGGCATCCGCGTCGACGTCGAGCTCTTGCGCACGATCGCCAAGGAGTTCACCGAAGAGGCCGCGTCCCTCGACCAGCAGATCCAAAAGGTGGCCGGCCACGAGTTCAAGGTCAATTCGCCCCAGCAACTACAGACGGTCCTCTTCGACGAGTTGGGCCTCACGGCGGTGAAGAAGATCAAGTCGGGTTACTCGACCGACGCGTCGAGTCTCGAGGCAATCCAGGATGAGCACAAGATCATCGCGCTCATCCTTCGCTACCGCGAGGTCGAGAAGCTTCGCGGCACCTACGGGGCGCCCTTGATCGACGCCGTGCAAAGCGACGGTCGGATCCACGCGACCTTTCACCAGATGGTCGCGCGCACCGGTCGGCTCTCCTCAGACGGTCCGAACCTGCACAACATTCCCGTGCGCTCCAAAGAGGGCCGTCGACTGCGCTACGCCTTCGTGCCGAGCGAGGGGTGGCAGTTGGCGGTCTCGGACTACAACCAGATCGAACTACGGATCCTCGCGCACCTCTCACAGGACTCGGGCTTACTGGCGGCGTTCGCGTCCCACGAAGACGTGCACCGCACGATCGCGTCCTCGGTCTTCGGCGTCGCGCCGGCCGACGTGACGAACGAACAACGGGAACAGGCCAAGGCCGTCTCCTACGGTCTCGCCTACGGCATGGAGGCCTTCGGACTGAGTCGTCGCCTCGGCGTGCCCGTGAGCGTCGCCAAGGAGGTCATGGACAAGTATTTCGCCGGCTTCCCGTCGTTGCGCGCGTACATGGATCAAACGATCAAGGACATTCGCGCGAAGGGCTACTCGCGCACCGAGTTCGGGCGCATCCGCCCGTTCCCCGATATCGCGACGGCGACCGGCCCGCAGCGCCAGGCGGCCGAGCGCCAGGCGATGAACTCGGGCATCCAGGGCCTCGCGGCCGACGTCTTTAAGTCCGCGCTCGTGCGCCTGGACCGTCAGTTGCGCGCCGAGGATCTGCGGGCGCGACTCATCCTCCAGGTCCACGATGAGGTACTGGTCGAAGCGCCGAACGAAGAGAAGACGCGCGTCGAGGCCGTGATCCTCGACGCGCTGACCAACGCCGCGTCGCTCAGTGTTCCCTTGGAAGTAACGCTGCACTGGGGCGAGAACTGGGCCGCCGCCAAGGGCTAAAGGCCGCCCGGCTAGCATTGACACTTGGGTTTACACCGGCGACCCACTCCCTACTGCCTAGCTGACCCCGGTGTGGTCTGTGAAAGAAGTACGCATGTCGGATGGCACCAGCCTCCTCTCCGCCCAGCAGATGGGAACCTTTGACGAAGACGGGAATTACATTCCGCGCGTCATCACCGAAGACGACATGGTCGGCACCGACCTCGCCACCCTCGTCGGCGACAGCGTCCTCGAGTTCGAAGACGGCGATCTCGTCACCGGCACCGTGGTCAAGATCGACCACGACGAAGTCCTGCTCGACATCGGATTCAAGTCCGAGGGCGTCATCCCGGCGCGCGAGCTCTCCATTCGCAACGACGTCGACCCCTCCGAGATCGTCTCGATCGGCGACAAGATCGAATGCCTGGTCCTGCAAAAAGAGGACAAGGAGGGACGTCTCGTCCTCTCCAAGAAGCGCGCCCAGTACGAGAAGGCGTGGAGCAACATCGAAGAGCTGAAGAACCGCGACGAAGTCGTGAAGGGCGTCGTCATCGAAGTCGTGAAGGGTGGACTCATCGTCGACATCGGTCTTCGCGGATTCCTGCCTGCCTCGCTCGTCGAACTACGACGCGTGCGCGAACTCCAGCCCTATATCGGCAAGACCGTCGAGGCCAAGATCATCGAACTCGATCGCAACCGCAACAACGTCGTGCTCTCGCGCCGCGCCTGGCTCGAAGAGACCCAGAAGGAGCAGCGTGGCGACTTCCTGTCGAACCTGAAGCCCGGCGAGCGCCGCCACGGCGTCATCTCCTCGGTCGTCAACTTCGGCGCCTTCGTGGACTTGGGCGGCATGGACGGACTCATTCACGTCTCTGAGCTCAGCTGGAAGCACATCGATCACCCGAGCCAGGTCGTCGCCGTCGGTGACGAGGTCGACGTCGAGGTGTTGGACGTTGACTTCTCCAAGGAGCGCATCTCACTCTCGCTGAAGGCCACGCAGTCCGACCCCTGGCAGGTCTTCGCCGACAGCCACTCGGTCGACCAGCTCGTCTACGGTCGCGTCACCAAGCTCGTGCCCTTCGGCGCCTTCGTCCAGGTGGGCGAGGGGATCGAAGGACTGGTCCACATCTCAGAGATGGCCGCGCACCACGTCGAGTCACCCGATCAGGTCGTCACGGCCGGTGAGGAACTGTGGGTCAAGATCATCGAACTCGACACCGCGCGCCGTCGCATCAGCCTCTCGATCAAGCAGGCCGCCGAAGGTGGCGAGGTCTCCGAGGAGTACCGTGAGGCCTTTGGCTCACACGCCTACGACGACGCCGGCAACTACATCGGCGCCCTGGAGTACGGCGAGTTCACGCCCGAGACCGAGGCGCAGGCCGCCTGGGCCGAGTACGCCGTCGAGGTCGCGCCGAAGGCTGACGGCGACGAGGCACCAGTCTCCGAGATCGAGATCATCGATACCGTCGACGCCGCGGAGAACGCAGACGCCGAGACGCCCGACGCCGAGTAATCGGCGCTAGCCCTCCAAGACGGTGGGCGTCGTGGACTTATGGTGGATCGTCAAGGGGTAGTGGCACGAGACCATGTGGTTCGGCGCCACTTCCTGGGGTAACGGCTCTTCGTCCGCGCACCTCTGGGTCGCGTTCGGACAGCGCGTGCGAAAGCGACAACCGCTCGGTGGGTTCATCGGGCTCGGCGGCTCGCCCTGGAGGACCTGCGCGTTTATCGGGGAGTCGGGGTCGGCCTCTAAGGCGGCGCCGAGGAGGAACTCCGTGTACGGGTGGGCCGGCGACTCATAGAGCGTGTCGGCCGGTCCGATCTCACAGATCTTGCCCAGGTACATGACCGCCACGCGATCGCTCACGTTCTTCACGACCGCCAAATCGTGGGCGATGAAGAGCAGCGTGAGACCGTATTCGGCTTTCAGGTCTTCGAGCAGGTTGAGAATCTGCGCCTGGACCGAGACGTCGAGGGCCGAGACCATCTCGTCACAGATGAGGAGTTTCGGTCGCATCGCCAGCGATCGGGCGATCGAGATCCGCTGGCACTGACCGCCGGAGAACTGACGGGCGTAGCGATTGCCGTAGACCGAGGGGTCGATGCCGACCTTGCTCAAGAGATCGCTGATGAGCTTGTCACGCTCGACGCCGGTGACGGTCTTCCAACAATCCAGCGGCTCGGCGACGATGTCCTTCACGCGGCGCCGAGGGTTCAGCGAGCTGATCGGGTCCTGGAAGATCATCTGCATGCGCGTGCGCGCACTTCGTAGGGCCTTACCGGACTCCTTCGTAATATTCACGCCCTCGAGTTCGACCGTGCCTTTGGACGGCTCGACGATGCGCATCAGCGCCTTGCCGGTCGTCGACTTGCCGCAACCGGACTCCCCGACCAGACCGAGGGTCTCGCCCTCGTAGATCTCGAAGCTCACGCCCGCGACCGCGCTGACGGCGTGGCCGTGGACGTGGAAGGTCACTTCGAGGTCGGTCACGCTCAGTAGTGGTGTGCGCGGGGCGTTCACGGCAGGGTCGCTTCGGCGTTGACGGGGAGAGGATTCCAGCAGGCGAAGGCGTGGCCCGGTTCGACCGACGGCTGCAGCTCCGGCCGTTCGGTGTGACACTGATCGGTCGCGTACGTGCAGCGCGGCGCGAAACTGCACCCCGGCGAGAGGTTCAAGAGGTTCGGCGGTCGTCCCGGAATGGTCACTAGACGGGTATGGCTCTCGTTGGAGACCTTGGGTGAGCTCTCGAGCAGGGCCCTCGTATAGGGCATGCGGTGATGGTAGAAGACGTCGCGGGTCGTGCCGGTCTCGACGATGCGCCCGGCGTACATCACGACGATGCGCGAGGTTCGCGTCGCGACCACACCGAGGTCGTGGGTCACGAGGATGACCGACATCTTGAGGCGTTCTTTCAACTCATCGAGCAGGTTCAAGATCTGCGCCTGGATCGTGACGTCGAGGCCGGTCGTCGGCTCGTCGGCCATCAGGAGCTTCGGCGAGCAGGCCAGGGCGATCGCAATGACCACGCGCTGGCGCATACCGCCGGAGAGCTGACCGGGATAGGCGCTGTAGCGCTCGACCGGTGACGGGATGCCGACTAACTCCAGCAACTCAATGGCGCGGGCCTTGGCGTCCTTGCGGTTCATGCCGAGGCGTACCCGAAGCCCTTCGTCGATCTGCTTGCCGATGCGCATGACCGGGTTGAGCGAGGTCATCGGGTCCTGGAAGACCATGGCCACTTCGGTGCCCCAGATTGTACGCTTCTCCTTCTCACTCGCGCCGACGACTTCGAAGCCATCGATGACGGAGGACCCGGTCACGGTCGTGTTCACCCGCGGCTGCAGCCCCATGATCGTGCGCGAGAGGACGGTCTTGCCCGATCCCGATTCCCCCACGATGCCGAGCGTCTCGTTTCGATCGAGGTCGAACGAAACGTGGGCCACTGCGGTGAGGTCGCCGCCGGCGGTGGCGAAGGTCGTGGTCAGGTCCTTCACGAGCAGGAGCTTGTCGTCGCTCATAGTTTGACCTCGGTCACGTCAAAGTGCGAGCGGATGCGGTCGCCGATGAAGTTCAAGGCGATGAGGAAGAGACACAGCGCCAGCGACGGGAAGAAGGCCAGCCAGAAGTTCTGGGCCAAGACGGTGCGCGCTTCGTTGATCATGTTGCCCCAACTCGGCGTCGGGGGATTCACCGAGAGCCCGAGGAAGGCCAGCGCTCCTTCGAGGATGATGACCGTGGCCACGCCAATGAGGAAGAACGAGACGGCGATGGGCGCGATATTGGGCAGTAGTTCTTTCATCAAGATCCGGCGGTCGGTCGCTCCCTGCACTTTGGCCGCGACGACGTAGTCCTTGGTCGCCACGCTCAAGGTGGCCGTTCGGATGACGCGGTAGACCAACGGGATCGACGCGATGCCGATCACCACGATGATCTTTAACAAGGAGCGTGGCGTCCAGAAGGAGAGTACCGCGATGGTGGCGATGAGCGCCGGGAAGGCCAACAGGACGTACATGATGGTGGTGAGGATCGCGTCAAAGCGTCCGCGGCGATAGGCCGCCAGCATCCCCAAGGGCGCGCCAATGCCGTAACCGATGAAGATTGCGCCGAGGCCCACGGTGATCGAGACCCTCGAGCCGTAGACAATGCGCGAGAAGATGTCACGGCCGAGGTCGTCGGTGCCGAGGAGGTGGTGGAGTCCCGGTCCGGCGTTGATGGCGTTGAAATTCTCATTCAGTGGATTCGCGAGCGGCAGGAGGTTGGCGAAGATGGCGCCAAATATATTGAGCCCGACCCAGAAAACACAGATCCAAAAAAACAGCCCGAGCGGCCTGCTCTTCTCCGGCCTCTCGACCATGATGGCGGCGTCGGCGAGGCTGAAGTTACTCACGGCTGATCCTCGGATCGACAATATTAATGATGAAGTCGAAGAAGAAGTTGATGGCCACCACCAAGATTGACACGGTCAACACGATGCCTTGCACGACCAGGAAGTCGCTTTCGTTGATTGCCAGGATCAACGTGTAGCCGAGACCCGGTATCTGCAACAGATATTGCACGACGAACCCGGCGGCTAAGAGCCCGCCGATGTTGACGCTGGCCGCCCCGAGCAGGGCCACCGAGGACGGGCGAAAGGCGTGGCGCCACATGATGCGGCGCTGACTGAGTCCTTTGGAGCGCGCCATGGTGATGAACTCTTCTTGCAGGGTCGCGATGAGGTCGCTGCGCAGCACGCGGTAGTAGACCACGAAACTGCCCGTGGCCAACGTGAAGGCCGGTAACGAGAGGCTTTCTAAATTGGTGATCCAGTCGGTGCCGAAGGACACGTAGGCCGACGGTCCGGTCCCCGACACGCCCAGTTTGATGGAGATGAAGAGCACCATCACGATGATCAAGATGTACGGCGGGATCGACAGCAGCGTGAAACTGGTGGCGCCGAGGAACCGGTCGACGATGCCGTCGGGCTTGCGCGCCGAACGCATGGCGGTTGGAATCGCGACGGCGAAGGCCATGATCTGACTGAGGATGATGATCTCACCGTCAATCGGCAGCGCCGAGCGGATCACCGAGGACACGGTGGTCTGGGAAATGAACGAGATACCGAGGTTGCCGTGAAGGATGTTGCCGAGCCAGACGAAGTACTGCAGATAGATCGGTTTGTTCAGGCCGAGTTGCTTGTAGAGGATCGCCTTGGCTT
This sequence comes from Acidimicrobiaceae bacterium, assembly GCA_003155915.1. Taxonomy (GTDB): domain Bacteria; phylum Actinomycetota; class Acidimicrobiia; order Acidimicrobiales; family RAAP-2; genus RAAP-2. The sequence continues at coordinate 13,817 of PMFA01000023.1, forward strand.
CGGGCGTGGCGCCGAAACCGAGGATGACGGTGGCCGGATTACCGGGCAGTAAGTGGATCAGGTAGAAGCTTCCGACCGATATGACGAAGACGATGCCGACCAGCAGCATTAGTCGTTTCGTCAAATATCTGAGCACTTTCCCCCCTGGTGAGACTGCTATGACATTACTCAACCCCACCGGCGCCCAAGGACCACCCTCGCCGAGCCGAGATGGCGTGTGACAGGGTCTGACTACCGTGGTCTAATGAAAAGAATTGTCATCGCCGGTGGCATCGGAGCGGGAAAATCCGCGGTCGGTGAACGCCTGCGGGACCTGGGATTTCCCGTCGTGGACGCCGACGACGTCGCCCACGACGTCACCCAGCCCGGCAGCGCGACACTCTCGGCGTTGGTGGACGCGTTCGGCAGTGCCGTCTTGGACGCCGAGGGCTCACTGGATCGCGTCTTCGTCGCCGACGTGGTGTTTCACGACGCCTCGGCGCTGCGTCGTCTGAACGCGATCACGCACGCGCCGATCGGTGTGGAGATCGCCCGACGACTCGACGGGGCCGACGGCGAGGCAGTCTTCGCGGCCATTCCCCTCTATCGCCCCGAGCACCGCGCCGTGTTCTCCCTGGACGCGGTGTGGTCCGTGCAGGTATCGCCGGAGACGGCCGTGCGACGACTCATCGACGGACGCGGATTCAGTGAAGCCGACGCGCGGGCCCGTTTGGCCACGCAGATGAGCAATGACGAACGAGCGGCGCTGGCCGATCGAGTGCTCTGGAACGAAGGGACGCTGACCGAGCTCTATGCCGAGCTTGACGCGGCGTTGGCCGAGGCGGGGCTGACGCGTGGATAAGTTCCTCGTCGAGTCGCCGTTCCAACCGGCGGGCGATCAACCCAAGGCGATCGCGCAGCTGGCCCAGGGCGTCGAGGACGGTCTGCGCTACCAGACCCTGGAGGGCATCACCGGGAGTGGCAAGACCGCGACGATCGCCTGGCTCATCGAGCACGTGCAGCGACCGACGTTGATCCTGGAACCGAACAAGTCGCTGGCCGCGCAGTTGGCGTCGGAGTTGAAAGAGATGTTGCCCCAGAACCGCGTCGAGTTCTTCGTCTCCTACTACGACTACTACCAGCCCGAAGCGTACGTCCCACGCACCGACACCTTCATCGAGAAGGACAGTTCGGTGAATGAGGAGATCGACCGACTGCGACACGCCGCGACGTCCTCGCTCCTCACGCACCGCGACACGATCGTCGTGGCCTCGGTGTCGTGTATCTACGGACTCGGTTCGCCGCTCGAGTACCGCGAGCGGATGCTCCAACTCGAAGTCGGCGACACGTTCGACCAGCGCGCGCTGCTGCGGCGATTGGTGGAGATGCAGTACAACCGCAACGAACTGGTGCTGGATCGCGGCACCTTCCGGATGAAGGGCGACACGCTCGAGATCCAGCCGGCCTATAGCAACGAAGCGATTCGCGTCTCGTTCTTCGAGAACGTCATCGAAGAGGTCTCGTTCTTCAACCCGATGACCCAGGAGAGTCGCGGCAAGGTGAAGGAGTTCACCCTCTTCGCCGCGTCGCACTACGCCACGAGCACCGCGACCCTACAGCGCGCCTGTCGCGGTATCGAAGACGAACTGCAGACGCAACTCGCGAAGTTCCAGTCCGAGGGCAAGCTGCTCGAAGCCCAGCGACTTCGCTCGCGCACCGAGCACGACCTCGAGATGCTCGAACAAACGGGCTTTTGCGCCGGCATCGAGAACTACAGCGCGCACCTCGACGGTCGAAAGCCGGGGGAGCGTCCCTACACGTTGCTCGACTACTTCCCGGAGGACTACCTCGTCGTGATCGACGAGTCCCACGTCGCGGTACCCCAGGTGCGCGGTCAGTACGCGGGCGACCGCTCCCGAAAAGAGACGCTGGTCGAGCACGGGTTCCGGCTGCCGTGCGCGTTGGACAATCGACCCCTCAACTTCGACGAGTTCATGGAGCTGGTGCCCCAGATGGTCTTCGTCTCGGCCACGCCGGGTCCCTTCGAGATGGAGCACAGCGACCAGATCGTCGAACAGGTGATCCGTCCGACCGGACTGCTCGACCCGGTCGTGACGGTCGTACCCACGAAGAACCAGATCGATGACCTGCGCACGCGACTCGACGTGGTCATCGCGCGCAACGAACGCGTGTTGATCACCACGCTGACCAAGCGCATGGCCGAGGACCTGACGAACTTCCTCACCAAGGCCGGCTACCGCGTGCAGTACTTGCACAGTGACATCGACACCATCCAGCGCATCGAGATACTTCGGTCGTTACGTCTGGGCGAGTTCGACATCCTGGTCGGCATCAACCTGTTGCGCGAGGGCCTGGACCTGCCCGAGGTCTCCCTGGTCGCCATCCTGGACGCCGACAAGGAGGGTTTCTTGCGATCGCGCAGTGCCCTGATCCAGACGATCGGGCGCGCCGCTCGTAACTCGAACGGCCAGGCCATCCTCTACGCCGACCGGATGACCGATTCCATGCGCGCGGCGATATCGCTCACCGAACGTCGCCGGATGCTCCAGATCGAGTACAACAAGGAGCGCGGCATCGAGCCGACGACGGTCATGAAGAACGTCGCCGACATCCTCGGCCGTCTGCGGTCCGAGTCGATGCCCGAGCCGGCAAATAAGGTCCACGGCGTCTCGTCCCTGGAGGACATGCTGCCCGATGACCTCTCGCTCGAGATCGCCCGGGTGGAGAAGGCCATGCTGGTCGCCGCTGGCGAACTGCGCTTCGAAGAGGCGGCCGCCCTGCGAGACATTCTCCACTCCCTACAGCGTCAGGGCATGATTTCGTCACTCGACGAACTGACCCTTGATGCCTGACCGGTAGATTCCCTTCATGTCCTCGACCATCCGGGTGCAGGGCGCTCGCGTCCACAACCTCAAGAACCTCTCGGTCGAGATTCCACGCGACCAGTTGGTCGTCTTCACCGGCCTCTCTGGATCGGGCAAGTCCTCCTTGGCCTTCGACACGATCTACGCCGAGGGCCAGCGCCGCTACGTGGAGAGCCTCTCGGCCTACGCCCGCCAGTTCCTCGGCCAGATGGACAAGCCCGACGTCGACTTCATCGAGGGCCTCTCGCCGGCGATCTCGATCGACCAGAAGACCGCCTCGCGCAACCCGCGCTCGACCGTGGGCACGATCACCGAGATTCACGACTACCTGCGGCTGCTCTTCGCGCGCGTCGGCGTCCAGCACTGTCCGAACTGCGGCAAGGTCGTCACCCGTCAGACGCCCCAACAGATCGTCGACCAGGTGTTGGCCCGCACGAAGGACGAACGGTTCTTGGTCTTGGCGACGGTCGTCGAAGGGCGAAAGGGTGAGTACAGCACGCTGCTCTCAGAACTCGCGGCCCAGGGTTTCTCGCGCGCGCGCGTCGACGGCGTGGTGATCGAGTTGGCCGAACGTGAGTCGCTGACCCTCGCGCGTTACGAGAAGCACACGATCGACGTGGTGCTCGACCGCTTGAGCGTGAAGAGCTCGAACCGCCAGCGCCTCACCGAGTCGGTGGAGGCCGCGCTGAAGTTGACCCGCGGACTGGTCTCGTTCCTCTTCGTCGATCAAGACGAGCTCGTCCAGTTCTCCGAGAAGATGGCGTGCAATGACTGCGGGCTGAGTTTCAGTGAACTGGCGCCGAGGGACTTCTCGTTCAACTCGCCCTACGGCGCCTGTCCGGTGTGCACGGGACTGGGCACCCGATTCGAGGTCGACCCCGACCTGGTCGTGCCCGACGACACGCTCTCGCTGGGCGAGGGCGCGCTCGCCCCGTGGGCCGGGGCTCGCTTCAAGTACTTCACAAGATTGATCGACGGGATCGCCGCGCTCGGTGAGTTCGACGTCGACACGCCGTGGAAGAAGCTGCGCGCGAAGGACAAGAAACTCGTCCTCTACGGCGTCGAGAAGCGCTCGGTGCCGGTCAAATACCGCAACCGCTACGGGAAGGTTCGCACCTACGACACCACCTACGCGGGCATCGTGGACTGGCTGGAGCGCAAGCGCAACGAAGCCGACGGGGACTGGTCACGCGAGCAGGCCGAGCAGTACATGCGCGAGGTCGAGTGTCGCACGTGCCACGGGCAACGTCTCAAGCCCGAGATCCTCGCGGTCAAGGTGCACGGACACAACATCGCCCAGGTGAATTCGATGACCATCGACGAGGCGATCGACCTCTTCGCGAAACTCAAGCTCACGAAGCGTGAGGAGACGATCGCGCGTCGCGTCATCAAAGAGATCGTCGAACGACTCACGTTCTTGATGGACGTGGGACTGGACTACCTGACGCTCTCGCGCGCCTCGGCGACACTCTCGGGCGGCGAGGCCCAGCGGATCCGCCTCGCCAGCCAGATCGGCAGCTACCTCGTCGGCGTGCTCTACGTCCTGGACGAGCCGTCGATCGGCCTGCACCAGCGTGACAACCGACGACTGATCGCCACGCTCGAGCGTCTGCGCGACCTCGGCAACTCGGTGATCGTCGTCGAACACGACGAGGAGACCATTCGCCTGGCCGACTTCATCGTCGACATCGGGCCGGGCGCCGGTGAATTCGGCGGTCGGGTCGTGCACGCCGGCACCTACAAGGAACTCCTGGAGAACACCGAATCCTTGACCGGTCAGTACCTCTCGGGGGAGAAGTCAATACCGATCCCCGCCACGAGACGCAGCGGCGACGGGAAGAAACTGACGATCAAGGGCGCGCGCGCGAACAACCTGCAGAACCTGACGGTCGACGTGCCGCTCGGTGACTTCGTCGCCATCACCGGGGTCTCGGGGTCGGGCAAGTCCACGCTCATCAACGGCATCTTGCTGGCCTCACTCGAACACCAGATCAATCGGGCCAAGACCACGACGATGGAACACGACGCCATCACCGGCGTGGCGAACATCGACAAGGTCGTCGCCGTCGACCAACAGCCGATCGGGCGCACACCCCGATCGAATCCGGCGACGTACTCGGGCGTCTTTGACAAGATCCGCAAGCTCTTCGCCGACACCCAAGAGGCCAAGGTCCGCGGCTACCAACAGGGTCGATTCTCCTTCAACGTGAAGGGCGGACGCTGCGAGACCTGCGCCGGCGACGGCACCATCAAGATCGAGATGCACTTCCTCCCCGACGTCTACGTCAACTGTGAGGCCTGCAACGGGGCACGCTACAACCGCGAGACGCTTGAGATCAGTTATCGCGGCAAGTCGATCGCCGACGTGCTGAACATGCCGGTCGCCGAGGCGCTGACCTTCTTCGAACGCCAGCCCGCCATCCTGCGCCACATCCAGAGCTTGTCCGACGTCGGCCTCGGCTACGTGCGACTCGGTCAGCCGGCGCCCACGCTCTCCGGCGGCGAGGCCCAGCGCGTCAAGTTGGCGACGGAACTGGCGCGTCGCCCGACCGGTCACACGCTCTACGTGCTGGACGAGCCGACGACGGGACTACATTTCGAAGACGTGAAGCGTCTCTTGGAGGTCCTGCACCGTCTCGTCGACCAGGGCAACACCGTGCTCGTGATCGAACACAACCTCGACGTCGTGAAGACGGCCGACTGGGTCATCGACCTGGGCCCCGAGGGCGGACGTCGCGGAGGAAAGATTGTCGGCGAGGGCACGCCCGAAGAGATTGCGATGCTGCCGAGCGCGACCGGAGTCGTCTTGAAGGAGTCGCTGGCAGCGCACGGACGGCGCTAGTGTTCGCGCGTCCCTCGGGCATCCCGCGCCAGAGCGGCTGCTACCTCTTTCGCAACGCTCACGGCCAGATCATCTACGTCGGCAAGGCCCTCTCCTTGGCCTCGCGGTTGGGAAGTTACTTCCAGCGTCCGGAGGGTCTCTCGCATAAGACCCAGGCGCTGATGGCCGAGGCGACCTCGGTCGAGTGGATCGTCACGCCGACCGAACTCGACGCCCTGGTCCTCGAGAACGAATTGATCAAGGACAACCAGCCGCGTTACAACATGCGACTGAAGGACGACAAGAGCTTTCCCTACGTCGCCCTCGACACCCGAACCGACTTCGCGGCGCCGTACATCACGCGCGGCAAGCACGTGAAGGGCGTGCGCTACTTCGGACCGTTCGTCGACGTGCGCGCGCTGCGAACGACGATGGACGAGTTGATCCAGGCCTTCCCGCTTCGTTCGTGCACGAAGCACAAGTACAACTACCACCAGCGCATCGCGCGCCCCTGCCTGCTCTTCGACATCGGCAAGTGCTCGGGGCCGTGCGTCGGCGCCATCGACCCCGACGGCTACCAGCAGCTCGTCGCGTCGTGGGCGAGGTTCTTCGACGGCGACGTGCGCCAATTGCGCGGCCTGTTGCAGCGCCAGATGCACGAGGCCTCGGAACAGAAGCACTACGAGGCAGCCGCGAAGGCCCGCGACGGCCTCGACGCCCTGGAGCGCGCGGCCAGCGTGCAGAACGTCGTGTTGGACGACCACTCGAACCTCGACGTGCTCACGGTCGCCAGCGACGGTGGTCGCGCGGCGGTCGTGCGCTTTCGCGTGCGCTTCGGTCGCGTCATCGGTCGCAGCGTGCACTTGATCGACCGCTCGATGGACGAGAGCGACGCCGAGATACTCGAGAGCGTCCTGACCGACATGTACCTCGACGCGGCGTCGGTGCCGCCGGTCGTGCTCGTCGCCGAGGACGCGTCCGTGACGCCGTTGATGCTCGAGTACCTGGTCGAGTTGCGCGGTCGTCCGGTCGAGATCGCCGCGCCTCAGCGCGGCAAACGGCGTCGCGCGGTCGAGCTCGCGCGCACTGACGCGCTCAGCGTGATCCACCGTGATTCGCTACGACGTCAGAGCGACCACAACGTGCGCGCCCGGGCGCTGCAAGAACTGGGTAGTGCGCTCGCGCTCGTGCAGCCGCCCTTTCGTATCGAGTGCTTCGACATGAGTCACCTCCAGGGCACCAACTACGTCGGCTCGATGGTGGTCTTCGAAGACGGTCTGGCGAAGAAGATCGACTACCGACACTTCAACGTGAAAGAGGTGCTCGGCAACGACGACGTGGGCGCCATGGAAGAGGTCGTGCGACGCCGACTGAACTACTGGGCCGACGAGCAAAGCGCCACCAAGTTCCGCCGCGCCGATCTGATCATCGTCGACGGTGGTCTGCCGCAACTGCACGCCGCCCAGAAGGCGGCCGCCACCCTGGGCCTCCAGGACCAGGTCGAGTTCGCGGCGCTCGCCAAGCGCGAGGAGTTGTTGTACCGACCGGGTTCGAGTCTGCCGATCGCGTTGGAGCGCGGCTCGGAGTCGCTCTATCTGGTCCAGCGCGTGCGCGACGAGGCCCACCGATTCGCCATCACCTTCCATCGCTCCAAACGCGGCAAGTCCATGGTCGCCTCCTCGCTCTCGGGCGTCGAGGGTCTGGGCCCCGCGAGGCGTGAACGCCTGCTCGGCACCTTCGGCTCACTCGACGCGCTGCGTCAGGCGACGCTCGATGAACTCGAGGCGCTCGCGTGGCTGCCCGGCGGCGTGGCGCGAAGGCTCTACGATCATCTGCAGGCGCCAGCCCAACCCAAACCGACCAAGGGGAGCGACGATGAGTGAGGTCTTGCTGGTCACGGGGATGTCGGGGGCCGGTCGCTCGACGGTGTCGGCCGCCTTAGAGGACATCGGCTGGTTCGTCATCGACAACATGCCGATCGAGCTGATCGCGCGCGTCGGGGAACTGGCCATCAGCGGCTCTCGCGAGTACGCCGGCGTGGCCTTCATCGTCGGGCGATCCGGCGGCGTGCAGCCCGACGACTGGCTGGGGGTCGAACGCGAGTTGCGCCAGCTCCACGAGAACGCCAAGATCCTCTTCCTGGACGCGCCGGATGACGTACTTATTCACCGCTTCGAGGGCAACCGCCGCCGTCACCCCTTCGAGGCGGCCACCCTGGCCGAATCGATCAAGGGCGAACGTGCGCTGTTGCAATCGATTCGTGACGGCGCGGACCTGGTGATCGACACCGGTTCGATCAACGCGAACCAGTTGCGCTCGCGGATCGTCGAGACCTTCACGGAGATGGCGGGGCTCGGCTCCTTGCGCGTGTCGCTCGTCTCCTTCGGCTACTCCAACGGCCTGCCGCGCGACGTCGATCTCGTCTTTGACTGTCGCTTCTTGCCGAACCCCTACTGGGTCGAGGAACTTCGTCCACTCTCGGGGCTCGACGAACCAGTGGCCAACTACGTGCTCAGCCAAGCGGCGGCCCAGCACTTCCTCACGGACGTCGTGTCGATGCTGGACTGGCAGATCCCCGAGTTCCAAAAAGAGGGCAAGTCCTACCTCTCGATCGCGATCGGCTGCACCGGGGGACGACACCGTTCGGTCGCGATCGCCGAGGAGCTGCGCCGTCGACTGAACATTGAGCACGCCGTCTTCCACCGCGACATCGCTCGATGAAGGTCGTCGCGGTCGGCGGGGGCCACGGCACCGCCGCGTCGCTGCGCGCCCTGCGCCAGGTCTCGAGCGACGTCACCGGCGTCGTCTCGGTCGCCGACGACGGTGGATCGACCGGACGGCTTCGCGCGATGCTCAACGTCGCCGCGGTCGGGGACCTGCGCAAATGTCTCGGCGCCCTGGGCGACCCGGAGAATCCTCTCACGACCTCCTTCGAGCACCGCTTCAGTGTCGGTGAACTGAACGGTCACGCCGTCGGCAACCTGCTCCTGGTCGGCTTGATCGACGCCACCGGCAACCTCGAAGAGTCCGTGCGCGCGGTCGCCCAGGTGATGGGTGTGACCGGCGCGATCGTGCCCGCGAGCGAAGAGGGCGTCGTGCTCGTCGCCTCGACCGAAGAGGGCGTCACGCGAGGACAGACCGAGGTCATGAAGTCCTCTTCCATTCGGCGGATTCGCGTCGAACCGACCAACGCGGCCACGCCGATCGCCGCGGTCGAGGCGATTGAACGCGCCGACCTCATCCTCATCGGCCCGGGGTCGCTCTTCACCAGCGTCCTGGCGGCCTGCGTCGTACCCGGCGTCACCCAGGCGCTCACGGGCACGAACGCGAAGAAGATCTACGTCGCGAATCTGCACGAGCAGATTCCCGAGACCGAGGGCTACACGCTCGAAGACCACGTGGACGCGTTGCTGCGCCACGGCATCGTGCCGAACGTCGTGCTGGTGGATCATCGCTCGGAGTTCGCGGCGCAGCAGTGTTCACTCCCCGTTCACATAGCGGACCTCGCGGCGAGAAATGGCATGGTCCACGATGTGCAAAAATTGACTAAAGCGGTATTCGCCGAAGTGCGATAGGACGCCGCCAACCAGAGGAGCAGTAGTGGCAATACGCGTGGCAATCAATGGGTTCGGACGCATCGGTCGAGGGTTTTTGCGCGCGTCACTGTCGAACCCCGACATCGACGTCGTGGCCGTGAACGACCTCACGTCGCCGGAAGTCAACGCCCACCTCTTGCGGTACGACTCGACACAGGGGAGCCTGGATGTACCCGTGGCGATCACCAACGACGGCATGACCGTCGGGTCCAAGACCATCAAGGTGCTCGCCGAGCGCAGTCCCGCCGAACTGCCCTGGGGCGAACTGAACGTCGACGTCGTCATCGAGTCGACCGGACGATTCACCACGCGCGAGAGCGCTGGCCAGCACCTCAGCGCGGGAGCGAAAAAGGTCATCATCTCGGCCCCGGCGACCGACGTCGACGCCACGTTCGTGATCGGCGTCAACGAAGACTCCTACGACCCGGCTCAGCACCACGTCGTCTCCAATGCCTCGTGCACGACGAACTGCTTCGTGCCGATGGTGAAGGTCCTCGACGACGCCTTCGGTGTCACGACCGGGCTGATGACGACCATCCACGCCTACACCAACGACCAGAACCTGCTCGACCTCGAGCACAAGGACCTGCGCCGGGCCCGCGCGGCCGCGATCAACATCGTGCCCTCCTCGACCGGCGCGGCGCGCGCCACGAGTCTGGTGCTGGCTTCGATGAAGGGCCGTCTCGACGGCACGTCGCTGCGGGTCCCGGTGCCGGTCGGCAGCATCACCGACTTCACGGCGATCGTCTCGTCGACGAGCGTCGACGCGGTCAACGCGGCCTTTCGCGCCGCCGCCGAAGGTCCGCTGAAGGGTGTGCTCGTCTACACCGACGACTACATCGTCTCTTCGGACATCGTCGGCACCCCGGCGTCGTGCACCTTCGACTCCCTGATGACCATCGTGCAGCCGATCGACGACACGCAGAGCCTGGTGAAGATCTTCGGGTGGTACGACAACGAATGGGGCTACTCGAACCGCCTGGTGGACCTCAGCGTCCACATCGGGAAGTAGTGGTGGACGCGCTCCCGTCCTACGATCGCTGGGGCAGCCTCAAGGGCAAACGGATTCTGGTTCGCGTCGACTTCAATACCCCGGTCGCCGAAGTCGACGGGCGACTCGAGGTCACCGATGACTTTCGCATCCGCTCAACGCTGCCGCTCTTCGAAGAGCTGTTGTCGCGCGGCGCGACCGTCGTCGCCTGCACGCACTTCGGGCGCCCGAAGGGTCAGGTGGTAGAGAAGTACAGTGTCGAGCCCGTGCGGCGCCGCCTGAACGAACTCTGTCGCGACGTGGAGTTACTGGAGAACCTTCGGTTCAACCCCGGGGAAGAGGCCAACGACCCGGCGTTCGGTGCGTCGCTCGTCGAGGGCTTCGACTACTACATCAACGAAGCCTTCAGTGCGTCACACCGGGCTCACGCGTCGATCATGGTGCCGCCCACGCTCGTGCCCAGTGCCGCTGGACCGAACCTGCGCCGTGAGACGACGACGATCCTCGAGATCTTGGAAAGTCCCGCGAGGCCCTTCGTCGCCATCCTCGGCGGCGCGAAGGTGGGCGACAAATTGGCGATCGCGAAGGTGCTCTGCGAGAAGGCCGACACCGTCATCGTCGGTGGTGGAATGGCCTACACCTTCGAAGCTTCGCTCGGGCGCAGCATCGGCTCTTCACTCTTTGACCCGTCCTACGTCGAGCAGTGCGCGCAACTCCTGTCGGTCGGCAACGTCGTGATCCCCACCGACGCCCGGGGCCTTCCTTCGACGTCGCCCTTCGGCCCCGACGCGGGCGAGGAGCCGGCGATCTCCTTCGGCGCCGACATTCCCGACGGCTTCGCCGGTCTCGACATCGGCCCGGCCTCGGCCGAGCACTTCGCCGAGGTGATCGCGAAGGCCGCGACGATCCTCTGGAACGGACCGATGGGTGTCTTCGAAGACGCGCGCTTCGCCAGTGGCACCGAAGCGGTCGCGCGCGCGGTCGCCAAGTCCGACGCCGTGTCGGTGGTGGGCGGCGGTGACTCGGTGGCGGCGCTGCAAGCCTTTGGTCTCGAGGGCGACGTCAGCTTCGTCTCGACCGGGGGAGGGGCCTCGCTCGAGCTGGTCGAACTGGGTGACCTGCCCGGTCTGCGCGCCCTGCGCGAAAGTCCCTTCAACTGATGACGATCAAGCCGCTGGTGATCGGCAACTGGAAGATGAACCTCGACTTCGTCGAGGCGGTGCACCTCGGTCAACAGATCGGCGTGCTCTTGAAGAACCGGCCCTCGGAGCACACCGAGATCGTCGTGGCCCCGCCGTTCGTGGACCTGCGCAGCGTCGCTTCGATCGTGGACTCCGAAAGGATCCCGATCGGCGTCGCGGCCCAACACGTGAACCCGAACGACAACGGCGCCCACACCGGCGAGGTCAGCGCCTCGATGCTCAAGCGCCTCGGCGTCACCTGGGTCCTGGTCGGTCATTCCGAGCGCCGTTCGATGTACGCCATGGACGACGCGGCGGTCGCGTTGACGCTGCGCGCGGTCGTGCGTTCGGGCCTGAAGGCGGTGCTGTGCGTGGGCGAGGCGCTCGATATCCGTGAAGACGGCGATCACGACGAGTGGGTGCGCCGCCAACTTCGCAGCGCCCTCGACGGACTCGACGAGCGATTCGCCGAACTGGTCACGATCGCCTACGAGCCGATTTGGGCGATCGGCACCGGTCTCACGGCCGACGTCGCCCAGGTGCACGCGATGATGACCCACGTCCGTTCGGTGCTGACCCCCGCTTTCAAGGAGTCACGGGTCCTCTACGGGGGCTCGGTGAACGCCGAGAACGCGGCGTCACTCGTGGCCGAGGGCCGCGCCGACGGGTTCCTCGTCGGGGGAGCGAGCCTGAAAGCGGAGTCGTTCCTTGCCATTATTCAGGCCTGTGACGACTGCTACGCTTTAAAGCGCTAATCGGAGGAAACCTTGTTCACCTGGACATTCATCACAATTGAGGCTTTGGCGTCGGTCGGGCTGGTGTTCTTGGTCCTGTTGCACTCGGGACGCGGTGGCGGCATCTCGGACCTGCTCGGTGGCTCGATGGGTTCGGCGGCCTCGGGTTCGACGGTCGTCGAGCGCAATCTTGACCGCATCACGATTGCCGTCGCGTTGATTTTCACCTTCGCCACGCTGACGCTCGACCTGCGTTTGCAGTAACGCAATGGTCCGGCGAGGATCATTCGGGTGGGGGGCGCTGTTCGCCCTCGCCGTCGCCGCGGTCCTCATTCCCATCGGTCGTTCCGGCGCCTCGCCGGTCAAGACCAACTCCCTGAACGATAAGACGATCAACGTCTCGCTCCCGGGGCCTTTCAACGGCTGCACCTACTTCGACGCCGGGGCGACGCCCACGACCGAAGCGATCAACGACCTCATTGTCCCGTCGGCCTTCCTCACCACCAGCGCCGGCAACCTCTACGGGGAGAGCGGCCCCATCGCCTCGGCCGAGCTGACCTCGCTGACGCCCGAGACCGTGAAGTACACCATCACCCCGAACGAGAAGTGGAGCAACGGCACCTCGTTCAACGGCAACGACCTGCTCGGCTGGTGGCTGCGGGCTCGGGCCCTGCGCACGGTGCTCTCCGACGGGTACCGCGACATCAAGACGCTCTCGGTCTCCAAGGACGGCGACGTCGTGACCGCCGTCTTCGCCACGCCCTACGCCGACTGGAACCTGCTCTTTCGAGACGTCGAGGCGCTGGGCACCCAGGGCAGTTGTTCGCTCGCGTCGTTGTTGGCGCGACCGTCGCTCGGGCCCTACGCGGTCACCAGCGCGACGTCGAGTCGCGTCGTGTTGACGATGAACAAACACTGGCCCGTCGACACCGATCGATTCGGGCGCATCGTGATCACCGACGCCGGCGCGATTCCCGCCTCCGACAGCGCGTACTACGTCAACTTCTCGCTCGCGGTGAATCGCGCGCTCGTCCAGGCCATCAGCGCACGCCCCAACGTGATGAGTCACATCGGGACCTCGAGCAACATCGAAGAGATCTCCTTCGCGTCGAACCGTACGCTCATCAAGCGCGTCGCCGTGCGCGAAGCGCTGAGCTGGTCCATCAACCGTCAGTCGCTGATCGACCAACTCTGGGGCGCGGTGACGTTCTCGCCGTCGGTGGCGGTCTCGGCGCTCTACTCCCAGGGACAGTCGAACTATCCCGGTCCGGCCGGCACCGCGCCGTCGTCCCAGACCACGACGACGACGGTGGCGCAGGGTACGGCGCACAACGGACTCGGGGACTGCCTGCAGTGCGCCCTGGACGTCTTGTCCCAGAGCGGCTTCCTCGACTCGTCGGGCGGTTGGACGACGGCGGCGGGCACACCGTTGGTGCTGCGCATGGCGGTCGGACCCAGTGACCTCGATCACACGGTGGGCGCAGCCGTCGTGAGCGAGTGGGCGGCGATCGGCATCAAAGTGAACGTCGTCGACGTCGCCAGTGACGTGGCGGCCGCTGTGGCGACGGCGACCAACTCCGTGGACTTGGCGCTCTTCACCAGACCGACCATCACCGCGGTCTCCTACGCCGCGCGCTCCTGGAGCGGCCCCGGGTACGCCGACGCGTACCCCAGTGGATGGCGCAGCGTGGCCGTGACGGCACTCTTCAATCAAGCGACTGCCAATTTTAATCCGGTGAACGCCGCTTCGACGTGGCTTCAGATGGACCAGAAGATTCAGAGTTCGTACTGGGTGCGCCCACTCTTCACGACGCCATCTCTCTTGGCCTGGACCAACACCCTCACTGGCGTCACCACCAGTTTCTCGGTGCCCGGTTTGCTCGACGAAGAGCCGATCTGGACGGTTACTCCGCCCTCAACGTCGGGCTGAGTTGGAGAATCGGCGCTTAGGAAGCGGCTAAAGTAGAACTCCGCGTCGGAGTGGCGGAATAGGCAGACGCGCCAGCTTGAGGGGCTGGTGCCCTCAGGGGCGTGCGGGTTCAAGTCCCGCCTCCGACACCCAGAAACTATGGAACCTCAGACCGCCTCCGACACCAGTCAGAACGCAATTGCATTGAGGCTCCGTGTGATTGCGTAGTGGTTATGTCGCACTCGGTGGGCAGTCAGCGCCGCAAGGTGGCCGCCGCAGTCGCAAGACCAACCAACGCCGCGGTGACTGATGTCAAAGGCGCTGGCAGATCGTGGGTGGCGAACCACTCCAGCCCCGTCAGCTCATCGTTGGCGACGAGAGCCGGGGCGGGCGCAGCGACAAACGCGGCGAAGAGCACGTCGAGATGGAGCAACGGCTCGGTGGCGGTCCGGCAGCGGTAGGACGAGATGCCGACGTCGATGGGCGCCGGGTGGACGTGCGCCGTGAGTGCCGCCTCCTCGAGGAGTTCTCGAGCAGCGGCAGAGCTGAGGCTGGCGTCGTCCGAGTCCAGGTGCCCACCGAGCGGGCCCCACCGCCCGTAGCGGCGATGGCGGGCGAGCAGCACCAGCCCACTGGTCTCGACGACGAGCACGCTGGCCACCAGATGGGCGCCATCACGATGACCGGCATCGAGGAACGCCAATGCGTTGGCCCACGCGGCCTCACGGCCAGCGGGCGCAGTAGTAACCGCGAGGAGTGCAGCCGTCGCGTCCCACTGATTGGCGGTGCGGCGCATACTCACGATGGTATCGACGGGGCCCCCGTTTCGCACCGATCTACCGCCAAGAATCACCTACAAAACCTCTGGCCAATCACACGGGGCGAGCCGCCAGTGCAAAGGTGCAGAACTGTCAAGCCGGGCCTCCGACACGAAAATCTGATAATCTGATTTTGTGACAGAAATCAGTGCTACCAATGCCGCGAGAAACTTCGCAGAGTTGCTCGATGCCGTCGAGCACAAGGGGGAGCGCATTACCATCATTCGCCGAGGTCGAGCTGTGGCACATATTGAACCGGTTACCAATGGACTCGGTTCAGATGTGAAATCTATGCTGAAGCGGCATCCAGTTGACACTCAATGGTTGGCGTCGCTTCGCGAGACTCGGGACCTCGCGGTAGCCGAGGACCGATTCTGACTCGATTGCTGCTTGACACAACTTTTCTAATTGATGCGGAGAGGTCTCATACCGATCTCGATGACTTGATTGGAGACGAGGACGACGTCGCAATCGCCGCCATCACAGTGGCCGAACTTCAAGTCGGGGTCGAGTTGTCCAAAGGAAAGACCAGACACAGTCGTCAGGAACTACTCGACGCAATTGTGGTCGCGGTGCCGATTGTCGACTATGACCTCGAAGTAGCGCGAGCTCATGTCCAACTTCTTGTGGCGGTTCGCCAACAAGGTCGTCCTAGAGGCGCGCATGACCTCATCATCGCGGCCACGGCGTCGTCGTCAGGCCGGTCCCTTGTCACAGCCGATCAAACCGCCTTCGTCGACCTTCCAGGTATCGTCACTATTTCATATCGGTGACGTTTCACACGTTCGATTCTCTGAGCCGCCAATGCAAGTTTGCAGAACTCTCGTGTCGGGCCTCCGACACCAGCTGACATGCGTGTGAGATAGTCGCATCATGGAGTTGGATCCGCTGGCATTTCAGGGCACTGCTGAGTACTACTCAATTGGACGGCCGCCTTACTCCGACCAAATTGTAGACACCATGACGCGGGAACTATCGCTCGACGGGGCCGGTCAGCTTCTCGACGTGGGCTGTGGACCTGGTGTTTTGGAGTTGGATCTCGCCGGATTGTTCGATCAAACTGTGGCGCTTGATCCCGAACTTGGCATGTTGCAAGAGGGTCGGCGACGCTGCACACAAGCGGGCGTCGAAAATGTGCGCTGGGTCTTGGGAGTGGCGGAGGACATCCCCGGGCTTGGTTTGGAAGCATGTCGGGTCGTCACCTTCGGACAGTCATTTCATCGGGTCCGGCGAATGGAAGTGGCCGAAGTCATCTATGACCTCTTGGAGCCGGGTGGCTCAATGGTCTTGATCTCAAACGCAGTCGACGGTCGGCCCCGGCCAGACGGCCCCGGCTATCCGAGCATTCCGAACACGCCGGTGATGGATCTCATTGTCGCTTATCTCGGCGAGGGCACGCGGCAGTACTTCGCTACTTGGAATGAAGGCCAGCCGGCACGATTCGAAGACACGCTCTTGAAGACACGCTTCGACGGTTCCCGCACCGTCTACGCACCCGGACGACCTGACTTGATCAGAGATATCGACACCGTGGTGGCCAACTACTTCTCACTTTCATATGCCGCCGCGCGACTCTTCGGAGACCGCCGAGACGAGTTCGAGTCCGAACTGCGCGGTCTTCTTCGCGAACATTCACCCCTTGGCCTGTTTTGGGTCTGGCCAGGCGACACCGAGTTCGTGATAGCGACGAAGCAGGACTGACCGCTCTACTAGTGGTCTCAAGTCGCCAGGGCATCGTTGCAGAACTGTCACGTCGGGGCTCCGACACCCGCGACACCATTGTGAATAATCCCGTTGCTTATTTCTGGTAAACAGCCACCTGGCTCTCACTCTCGGCAGTGAAGACCTCTTCCTGCCATCCTCCCCAGCGATTCACCAAGCGCATACTAGCTAGTCGAGCCATCAAATCGAGCTCCGACGGCCAGACGTAGCGGAACCGTCCAGTGTCGCGATGTAGGTGCCCATTGATCTCGGTCCAGTGATGAGAGGACATCAGTTGTAAGACGGGGTCATCGAAAGTGTCAATTCCAACATGGTCGTCGTCCATAACGAAGACCTGCCCGAGATCTCCCGCCGGAGTTCGGTCTTGTTTGTGAACCGCAACCTCGACGACGAAGTAGCCGCCCTCATCGAGATGCGCCGCAGCATTCGCAAATACCTCCACTTGACCATCTTGGTTGGTCACGTTCATGATCGAGTTCCAAACGAGGTACACGAGCTTGAACTTCCCGTCGACCCGGGTCGTCCGCATGTCGCCGATGGCGACATCAATCGCTTCGGCGCCCGGTTTTTTCCGCAACACCTCAGCCATGTGGGGCGATAACTCAACTCCCGAGACATTCAATCCTCGAGAACTGAGCGCTAGAGCAACGCGGCCCGTCCCTACGGCGAATTCAAGTACTGGTCCACCTCGTGCCATTTCAGCGAGAAAGTCCACCGCAGGTCCGAGAACGGTGGGGTCGAACATGGCTGCGGAAGAGTCGTCATACCTAGTCGCTTCTTCGCTTCCCCACACCTCTGAACTCATCACTAGGTTCTAACGTGCGCGACCGTGCAGTTCGCCGGTTCGGCTAATCTGCTGTCAAAGGACCGTCCATATCCGCCGACATCTCAATCGACCTATCGACGAAGCCGCCAGTCGGAGAATGTGGACGTCAGTCCTCCGACACCAGCCCGAATCTCCGATAGTCCTACGTCGACACACCGTTCTCCATGGTCCAAAATGGGATGCATGACAGACCAACCCGCGAGATGGACTAAGGCGACTACTTACCTCGACATGTGGGCTGACCCAAACGAAGACCCTCGCAATCGTGAAGATGTCAGTGCCGACGGCGAACTTGCAACTTTGCAGGACTACCTTGTGAGTTACCGGATGACTCTGCTAATGAAGTGTGAAGACCTTGATGCGGAGCAGTTGGCTCGTCGCTCGGTTCCTCCCTCATCGTTGTCACTGCTTGGACTGCTTCGCCATCTCGCAGAGGCGGAACGAGACTGGCGGAATTGGATCAGTGAGGACGAGCCGCTGCCGAAGTTGTATGGCGACCGTGACGCGGACTTCGATAACATCGTCGGCGATCAGGACGAGGTGAACGCTGCATATTCGTTCCTGGCGGTCGAACAGGCTGCGACTGACGCTGTGCTCGCCGAGCATCTTGACTTAAGCGAACGTCTCGGGAGCATCAATATTGCAGTTCGGGAGCTGATGGTCCACAGGATCGAAGAATATGCACGTCACTGTGGGCACGCTGACTTACTTCGCGAGTGCATAGACGGAAGAGTCGGCCAATGACGACAAATCCTAGATTTCGCGCCGCCAATGTCCGTTGGTTGCAGAAGTGTTGCGTCGGGCCTCCGACACTCAGCCCTATGAAACTGCGACATTCAAATAGGGAGCGAGTGAGCCGATAACTACACTCCCTGGATCCAAAAATGGCTTCTCCATCCGAGCTGACTTACGTACACGCCACATGTTGTATCGAATGGCACGCCGAGTACCTGAACACTTCCCTCACTCTTGGGAAGCACCACAATCAATCCTGTATACATCTGACTTGGCGGAATCACTCCGTAGGTCGGTCCGCACAAATCACCGGTACTGACTATCAACACCCCGCTCATTCGTGGGGAGAGCTTCGTGGGGTGAAGATTGCCCCCGTAGGTGCCGTGGCCCGTGACTCGCAATTTGTATTTCTCTGAACCTCGAAGACCAATGAGTGTTGGGTAACCACCGAGGGTGCACACTTGGCGCCCAACATTCGTTATGGCGATCGTAGTGACAACGTGACCTGTCCCGACTTGATTGGCAACGAACGCACCAGCAAGGTTCGAACCTTGACAAGGCGGCACGCCAACGCTGGTTGCCCTTGCGGCAGTTGGATTGCTGGCAATGATCAGAAGTGGGGCTGCTATGACGGCCGACGCGATCGCCAAGGTTTGAATGATGCGTCGAGCTCGGTGAATGTTGAACATGGGTCAGTTATACATCCACGCGAAATGATTGGGAACCCGAGATTCAGACATTCGGGTCACATGGCTAATTTGAGTCGCCAGTGGAAGGTTGCAGAACTGTTACGTCGGTCCTCCGACACGGCTTCCCGCCGGAGTCCTCTCGATGACGGCCGACAGATGGACGGGTCAATTCACACCGCTACTGTGATCGGGGTGGACTGTGTCGAACCGCCCGCGGATCCAAATGAGTGGAACGATGAGCAATGGCTCGAGTGGCTAAAGGCAACGGACGATGCACCCTTCGACGATTCTGAGGAGTCGATTTCGGAGGTAGTGATGCGAATAGTCCGGTCAACGCCTGGTCTGGTCATCGGGCAGGCGATGCTCGGCATGGCGCAGGCGATCTACGGCCGTCAGAACGACGAAGTCGTCGTCGTGGTCGAGGACAACGGAGAGACCACAGACGACAAACCGTTCGCCGTTCGACTCGACTTCGACCATCCCGAACGTTCCTTGGTGGAGTTCAAGCCGGGCTCAAACTCCCCGACCTGAGAACGGAGAGTCTGGAAGTCGACGTTATTGGGTCTGCCGCGTTGTACGAGAAGGCAATATTCTGTATTGGATCCGGCCCCAAGATGTACGTTCGGTGTACCAACAAATTTGCGGTCGATCGCAGTGGGGAGAGTGATGTTCCAACGATTCACTGATAGGGCCCGCCGAGTTCTCGTCTACGCCCAAGAGGAAGTTCGCGAACTCGACCGGGCCTTCATTGGCACAGAGCATATTCTGCTGGGTCTTATTCGTG
The DNA here is from genome assembly GCA_003155915.1 of Acidimicrobiaceae bacterium. Classification (GTDB taxonomy): domain Bacteria; phylum Actinomycetota; class Acidimicrobiia; order Acidimicrobiales; family RAAP-2; genus RAAP-2. The sequence continues at coordinate 33,487 of PMFA01000023.1, forward strand.
AGGGCGATGGGATAGCCGCTAAGGCCTTGGACGCCTTGGGGATTGCGTACGACGTCGTTCGTGCGAAGGTCTCGGAACTGACTGAGTTCGCTACAAACTCCTCTCCTGGCTCGCCAGCCTTCTCGCCGCGGGCGAAAAAGGTGATGGAGATCTCACTGCGCGAAGCCGTGCAACTTGGCCATTCCTACGTCGGCACCGAGCATCTTCTGCTCGGTATCGTGCGACAGGGCGACGGCGCGGCGGTCCGAATTCTCAAGGACCTCGGTGTTGAAATGTCCGATATCCAGACTCAGGTCGTCCAGCTGATATCGAGCTCGAGCAACCGAGAGGTCGACGAACCTTCAGTTCACGTGAGATACGACGGCGCAATATTTCGCGGCGTCGTGCGAGCGGTCGGTGAACAACTGCGACCCGACCTTGTCGCCTCCGACTTAGACGATTTGGCAGACGTAATTGCTGACGAACTTTTCAACCACCTTCGACGGAGTTGGGCCGAAGCAGGTAGTTCCTTCTGACACATCGCATCTCCCACGGACGAAAAACCTAGGTTTTTGACGAGCGGCTCCTCTTGGCGAAGAGCCATGCCGTTGTCCCGTATCCAGTGACAATGGTGGCTATCAGTTATCCGCCAATGCAACGGTGCAGACCTGGCGCGTCGGGCCTCCAACACCACGGGCGTGCAACCCTCGTTCAACGCGACGTTGTGAGGTGTCACGAGAATCGGAGTGTTCGCCGACCGTCGGGACGGTACATTCGTCCGGGAAAGTGCTGACCGAATCAACGAGATCGTTGACGACAACAAGTTCGCAGGTCCGCTATCAGTTCAGAACCACTTGATGGACGTCAGAGGCCAGATTCGTATGAACACTTTGCCAATCACGTCAGATCGCGGTACTGTTCCCCAGGTTCGACTGTCGCAAGAGTTTGAGTGCCAGTCACCCATCATGAAATAGTGACCGGCCGGTACGGTCGTCGGATTGATAGGAGTGCCGATCGTGGGCAATACGGTCCACCTCTGATCGAGTGGCTTCCCATTCACGTAGATCGTATTGCCCTTGGAATAGAGACGATCGCCCGGCAAACCGATGACCCTCTTCACCAGATCAGTGACGGGGTCACCGCAGTCCTTCGTGACATCTGGGGGAGCCTTGAAGACCAGAATGTCACCGATGTTGATGGTGCCGAATTCGACGCTGAGTTTGTTGACAACTATTCGGTCTCCCTTCAACAATGTTGGATTCATTGAACTCGAGGGGATGTAGAACGTTTGGAATACAAAGGTACGAACTAAGAAGGAGGCCAGGACCGCGACAACAATGATCAGCGTCCACTCGATTGCGATACGACGTTTCCTTTGCGTACCGTTTGGTTTGGGTTCGTTGCCCGACGCGTCGGTATCGGTAGTGAGTTCGTCAACGGGCACTACGCATCTCCGTTCACTTTCGAGCCGGATACGGAGACAGATGCCATACGCGCATCGTCGTGTTCGTCCTTGCTCTGTCGAGAGCTGCGTGAAGAGGCTCGTTCGCGTGCGGTCATGGCATACGCCGCTCTATTGCGAGGTGAGGCTGGTGAACAACCTTTGACGTCGCCGTTCCGAGCGTCACTCGGGCGTTTTGCGAATAGTGCTGTGGAATTACGAGTCCTACGTCACAGCCAGACCGGCCGCCGTTGCATTGACCAAGGATCTCGCTGATTGCGCCGGCGTTGTCACTTGGAGCGCCCACTGTACTGACCGAAAGGATCGACCCGACGAGGTCCGTTGAAACCGGCCTTTCGGCGACCGCAATCTTGAAGTGATGGGCAGCGAAGGCGGATTCGAGTTGTCGAGCCGCGTCACTGGGCTTCGAGATGACGATGGTGACGTTGGTGCCCGAGGCGCTCGCGGTAGTGAGCGACGCGAAGAGTGCGAGAGGAACCGCAGCGATGCCGAAGGTGACCGCGGCCATTGTCGAGCCGATCCGCAAACTCGGTTTCCGAAATGCTCGTTCCTTTGCAACTCCACCTAGAAAGCTTCCAGCGATGGACCACCACGGGGTTCCATCGTCCAAAAGAGCCGAGGCGAGCACAGTTGCTTCGTCGCCGTGTCGAGAGCGCCATCGCGTGGGGTAGCAACGAAGCACCGCAGCAATGATTCGGCTCTCGTGGGACCGTCGCACTAGACGGTCCCAAGCCCAAGACGAAGCCGACCGGTCATGCTCACGCGCTCCAGGGCATCGAGGTGTGAGCGCAACGCGGTGACACCAGCCGCGGTTGCGCGGTAGGGGTGCCGTCGATCCTCGGAGGGCAATTCCGCAATCAGGCCGAGCCGCTCGAGACGATCAAGCGCTCCGTAGAGCGTTCCGGGTCCGAGCTGCACTCCGGAGAATCCTCTGATGTCCTGGATCAGCGCGTAGCCGTGTTTCGGACCGTCAGCGAGACTCGTGAGAATCAGGACAGAGGCGTCACCGGCCCGACGCAGCACATCTGGTGAATCCCCAACGTCTCTCGAAGCCACGATTGTCTCCTATTACGACGACCAATAGATCAGTGAACGTAATAGTAGGGGATGTCGGGTGCGTCTGCAATGGCACCACTCCGAACGTTCCGGCGTCTGCCTCGAACTCGTCGGAGTGTTTCGCTTCGTATTAGCCTCTTATCAGGAAGGATCACCCGATGGCTTCGTTACGTGCGCCCGACATGAAGTTTGGCTCGCACGTCAATTTCCAGAGGCCGCTCCCTATGGATTCACGAGTGACCTGACGTAGACCTCCATTTTGTTCGAGCTGTCTGCGAAGCCATCGGTGGCGTTCATGTGGTCACGGCCAGCCTGGTCACGGAACGCGAGATTGATCGTCAGTGTCGTCACTCCGTCAGCCTCGTGCAGTTCTACCGTCTCGACGGCCTGGGCGTCGGGCCAGCCCTCGAACAGCCACGTCGCGACGGTCCGGGTCGGCGGCTCGACCTCCAAGTAGGTTCCACGAAACGAGCACTCGGTTCCATCTTCCGTCTCGAAGACCATGTGGTAGTCCCCTCCGACGCGCAGGTCGATCGAGCACACCGTCATCTTGTCCTCAAATGGCGCGAACCATCTACCCACATGCTCAGGCTTCGTCAATACGTCGAAGACGAGTTCGATCGGAGCTTCGAGGTCTCGGGTGAGGAGAATTTCGAGGGCACTCGGAAACTCGACGCTGGCCGCTCCATGACGATTAGGTGTCACTGGAACTCTCCGTGTTGGAGTACTTTGATGTGTCCGTCATTGCATTCATTCCTTTCGCTGTAGGTCACTGAGGTAGACGTCCATTCGGTCGAGTCGCTCGTTCCAGGACTGCTCGTACTTCTCCAACCAGTCGTGGAGGGGACGCAGATGCTCGGGGTCTAATCGGT
>PMFA01000015.1:0-34541 GCA_003155915.1 Acidimicrobiaceae bacterium
GCGCCCCAGCGCCCCAGCGCCCACTCCGCAACAGTCACGAACCCAGATCACAAAGGTCGCTGGTACGACCAAGATTGTCGACAAAAATCCAGCTTCCTAAAGGTCGCGGGCGTTGGCGCGCACACGTTCGACGACATCGTCGAGTGAAGGCCGAGGAGCTTCCGGGAAGATCAACTGTGCACACATCTTGTCGTATGACTTTCGCACCGCTTCGAACACCGACGCGGTGAAAATCGAACTAGCGGCAAAACCTTGACTCGGTCGTTTTGGGAGACTTCCATAGAACCGCTCCGTGATCTGCGCGCAGTCACCGAAGATTTCGGGCACATGATCGATGGTGCGCAGTTGCTCCAACGCCGGCGAGCGCTCCTCATCCAATAAGCACCAAATGTCGTAGAAGTGACGGGCCTCTCTCGAACGAACCATAACGTTGCCGTCTTCGATTCGTCGCCCGATCGACGAGACTATGCACAATTTCTCGACGAGAGTTCGCGCCGGGTGCAGCATGGGAACCATGAACGGCGCCAGATCATTGAGTAAACGAAAAAACGTCGAGGTCATTGAATTGCTAAGTGGACCCGGAGAATCCGGTAGTACGAAGCTCCCATTGGAACAGGTCGCGACACAAATCGGCAGTTGAGTTTTCCAGGATCAGTCAGCGCCGTCGTAGCATGCCGTTTATGAATATCATCGTGACCTCATTGAAGGGTGGTGTCGGCAAGACGACGTCATCGATATACCTGTCCGCCGCTGCCGTGGAGCGGGGCTACGACCCCGTAACGCTCATCGACGCCGACCCCCAGGCGTCGTCAGCTGAGTGGCTCGAGACATGGCCCGTTCCGGGCATAACGGTTGTCGAAGCCCCGTCCGAACGCACGGCGACACGGGCAATGGGCCGGGTCGAGGGCCTGGGTATTGTGGACACTCCTCCGGGTAACGAACGAATCGCTCAGTCGATCATCGCCTTGGCCGACGCCGTCGTCATCCCCACGCGCGCGGGTGGCGTTGAATATTCGCGCGTGATCGCCACGCTCGATTTGATCCCCACTCGGATTCCGCGAGGCGTCGTAATTTGCGCCGCGCGACTCGGCACGAACGACCTTGAAGCAGCGATTACCTGGTGGAAGGAGCAGAAGATCGAGATCTGGGGAGTGATCCCTGAGCGCGTCGGAATTGCCGCGGGACCCGAACGACGCCTCAGCCGCGAGGGCGTCGAGGGTTACGACTCCGTACTGCATCAAGCGCTACGCGGGTGGCGTTAAGGCACGACGCACGGCCAGAGAAAATCAGCGAAGTAGTTGCCTGACACGGCCTAGCTGGAGGTACCTGATCGAGTATGACGACCCAAGATGCGGCGCGCTGCTCCGTCGATAGTGTCTAGTTCCATGGAGAGTGAACCGTGGCTGGGCGACTCATGTTCCCTCGTTGACGCATTTCGTGCCGGCGACTTAAGTCCCCTCGAAGCGCTCGACGCATCACTTGGCGCGATTGAAACGTCCGACCTCAACGCCTTCTCGCACGTTGACGCTGACGCCGCACGAACGAGCGCCGCTGGAGCCGATATCTCACTCCCATTCGGCGGCGTGCCGATGGCGATAAAAGAGCTGGAGTCGGTCGCCGGTTGGCCCTCCACCGAAGCCTCGTTGGTGTATCGCGATCGCGTCGCAAGCTACGACAGCACCCAGGTCACTCGACTGCGAGCTGCGGGCGCCGTGCTCGCAGCGCAAACAACCGCGTCGGAGTTTGGCGGGATTAACTGCACGAGTACCAAGCTGCACGGCACCACACGCAATCCTTGGAACCTGGAGCGAACGCCGGGCGGCTCCTCGGGCGGATCCGCGGCCGCCGTCGCCGGCGGCCTCTTCCCCATCGCGTCAGGAGGCGACGGCGGTGGCTCGATTCGAATTCCCGCGGGCTTCACCGGCCTCTTCGGACTGAAGTCCACGTTTGGACGGATTCCGCGAGGTCCCCACGCCCAACAGCCGCCGCTCACCGTCACCGTCGGCTGCGTCTCGCGCTCGGTGCGTGATACTGCGCGCTGGTTTGATTCGTGCAACGGCTTTGACCCGCGCGACACCCTAAGCCTTCCTCGCGTGAGCGGCTGGGAAGCAAACCTCGACTCCTTTGACCTCGCCGGCAAGCGGGCAGTGATCTCCATCGATTTGGGTTCCGCGGTCGTTGAACCCGTGCAGAGTGCGTTGCTGATCGAATTGGCGGAGTTTCTGATCACCAAGGCCCAACTCATACGAGTCGATCTCGCGATCCACCTCCCCAACGGGGGCCTCGAGTGGTCACTCTCGAACTTGATCGGTCTCGCCGGGGCTCTGGGCGACAAGTATCCCGCCTGCCACGACGAGCTCACGCCGGAGATTCAGATCAGCATGAGAATGGCCACGTCCAGGCTCAACCTGCAAAGCGCTGGAGCGGCCGAGATGTTCCGTATCGACGTCAATGAGCAGATGGCTGACATCTTCGAAGAGACCGACTTCATCTTTGCCGCAACCAATCCCGACGTGGCCTTCGCGGCGACCGGTCCAATGGCCACCAAAGTGGGCGACGTCGACATGGTCGAGGAGTATGGCTTCGCCAAAGCCATTGGCAACAACGGAGCGCTCACCATACCCGCCAACCTCACGGGCAATCCGGCCGTGTCCATTCCCGCCGGTCTCGTTGACGGTCTGCCGGTAGGACTACAGGTCATCGGGCGCCACCACGAAGAACAGCTGTTGCTCGACCTCGCTCGCATCGTCGAGCGAGAACGTCCGTGGCCGCTGGTCGCGCCGTCGGTCGTCGAGGGGGGACTGCGCCGTCACGTCTGAAAGTGTGGCGCCAATATTCGCAGAGGTAACGTGCTGTTGAGATGAATGCGACAAACGCTCGTAACGAACTGCTGGCCGTCGTCGGCGCCGACTCGGCGACTTTTTATCCAGACCACAACCCCGATGACCTCCATGACGAATCACTCCACCGCACGTACGTTGAGCCCTTCGCCGTCGTGCGACCGAGCAGTACCGAAGAGGTATCGGAAATCGCGAAGATCGCGAGTCGACACGGCCTGGCGATGACGGCACGGGGTTCCGGTACCGGGCTCTCGGGCGGCGCGACACCAGTCGCGGGCGGGATTGTCATCAGCTTCGAGCGAATGAACCGAGTTGTGCGTCTCGACACCAACGATCACGTGGTGGTCGTGCAGCCCGGACTGACGCTGCGCGAGTTGGGTGAACACCTCATGTCGACCGGTCTTCGCTACCCCGTCTACCCGGGCGAGCTCTCCGGATCGATTGGTGGCAATGTGAACACCAACGCGGGGGGAATGCGTGCCGTGCGACATGGTGTTACCCGTCAACACGTGTTAGGGCTCGAACTCGTCCTCGCCGACGGAACGGTGCTGCGTACTGGCGGTCCGGTCGTTAAGTCCTCGTCCGGCTACGACCTCACGCAACTGGTCATCGGTAGCGAAGGAACACTCGCGCTGGTGACCGAAGTCACCTTGAAACTCTCACCGGCACTCGCGCACGCCGCAACATTGCTCGTGCCCTTTGCGTCACTCGACGCGATCACGCGCGTGGTGCCGATGGTCGTGGCGTCCGGACTGCAGCCGTCGATGCTCGAGTACCTCGACGTGCTCACAATGTCAGCCGTCACGGCGGCGGCATCACTGGAACTCGGAGTGGAAAAGACCGTCGCCGAGAGGGCATTGGCCTACTTGATCGTCGTCCTCGAGACGCGCACCGCGGAACAGTTGGATAACGACGTGGTCGACCTCGGCGCGATGCTCGACGCGGCCGGTGCGCTCGACGTCTACGTGTTGCCCGAGCACGCCGCGTCTCGACTCATCGAGGCCCGTGAACGGCTGTTTTGGGTGTCGAAAGCTGTTGGCGCCAAAGAGATTGTCGACATCGTCGTGCCGCGCTCGGCGGTGCCATCGTTCCTCGAAGGGGTCGCCCGTATTGGCGCACGGCACGCCACGTCCATCACTGGTTGCGGTCACGTCGGCGACGGCAACATTCATCTCGCGGTGTTTCTGCCTGATGACGACGAGCGCGCGATTCTGATGCGCGAACTGTTCGTCGAGGGCCTCGGACTTGGTGGACAGATCTCCGGCGAACACGGCATTGGTTGCGACAAACAGCAGCATTATTTGGCCCTCACCGATCCCACGGTGCTGGAGCTTGAGCGAGCCATCAAGCGAGTGTTCGACCCGCAGTCTCTCCTCAATCCATTTCGATTGTTCGACGATCGAGTTGAGGAACACTTCTTGCTCGCAGAGTCACTGGACACCTAGTAACGCTGCACATCGAGTGGTGCTGCGTGGCAACAGTCACGACCATATCGACGCGCCGCGCTCATCACAGTGCAACGGTGGGCCCGTACCACTTGACTCTCGACAATCTGACGTGTGTTCGTGCGCGGTGACACGTGATCATGGAGAAATTTCGAGAACGCAAACTGATTAGCAAGGAAGCAAGTTCAGTACGTTGCAAATTAACCAATCAATTGACTCTTAATCAACAGGTTTCGCTACCGAGTCCTAGTTGGGGGTTCAATAAGAGTTGATCAACACATTTGATTGGTTCGCCTCGGGGTTACGAGGAGAATTAATCACCGGGATCGTCCGGCCGAGATGAACCCGACCTCGCATCCGCAGAGATCAACGTCATTTCCGAGTTCGGAGGCGCAGTCTCGATAACCATCTCTGCGACGTGAGACGTCGGCAGTCACAGCCAACTCAACGCGACGGTCTGCACCGCCGCGGACTGACGTCCTCGGCCAATCCTGGCCTGCTCGTCGGTCTACCGACTCGTACTTTCTTCATGAGAATGATGAAATACTCGCACTCGGGCACGGCCATACCCGTTCGCCTAGTGTCTCCCTTCAAAAGGGGAGCGATTCGAATTCGTAGTGCTCCGGGCAGGAAATATTCGAGATGATGCAATGTGCATCGTGTGGGGGCGAGACAGAGTCGGGCACTGAACTCTGCACCTCATGTAGCGCTTTATTGCCGGTGGCGGCAATGGACAAGCGCGACGTCAGTGGGGTGCCGAGGCATGACACCGCGCCGTGGTTCATGAAACTGTTCTCTGAGAAAATGCTCATTGCACTTTGTGTCTTCATGGTGATTGGAATGATTGCGGCCACGGCGTACGCGTTCGCTAATTCGGGCGCCGACAATTTACCCGTGACAATTGGCACGGTCCCGATCCAATCATCGCCGAGTAGCGCACAAAGCATCGGTGCAACCGTGCCGTACTCCTTCGCCGAACTACCGCTGGTCGAGTGCTCCACGACGTTTCCCAATCCCGGTGAGAGCCCGCTGTCAATGCCCGCGATGGTGAATGAAAACGTACCGACGTCACTCGCGAGCCATCTCAGCGTGTACAGCGATGGGCTGGGCGACATGAAGATCCTCGGCCCTCGGGGGTGGACCTGTTCCGCGCTGATCTTGCAAGATGGCAGCAGCACGCTGGACGTCTATCCCGCGAGTGAACGTAACGTTGCCAGCGACGAATTTGCCACGCCGCTCGGGAACCTCCCATCCGGGTCTCCGGATCGTGAGCTCTACGCGCGCCAGACGTCGGCCTGCGTGAGCTGCGCTGAGACGCAGGCCTGCCCGGTATTTGCGACCGCGGCGAATGACTTGGCACACGACGTGGGTTGGAGCTGCCCGACGCAAGCCCCGACGAATGAGACGTTGACACCACTGTCGACTACGGCCGTCGAGATCGTGGACCAACCCGGTGTCGTCGGCGACGCGTATCCGTCCGGTGGCGAGAACGGCGTCTACGCGGTTATGACCTACCGACACCACGACGCGAACGGCAGTTGGGAGGATTCGTGCGTCTTGCCCAGCACCGAGGACACCATTTGCCTGGCGACACTGAACAACTTCGTCACTGAATACGGAACCAACTAGCGAACATTGCGACCAAGCCAGTTGCGGCGAAGCGTGACGAGTGCGAACCGGGGACCTCGAATGACACAGCGCCGTGCGAGAGTGAATGCAATTCGAAAGACTGGTCATCAGTGAATGCACGGATGTTCGTCCGGGGGACACTCGGCACATTGTTGATGGCGGGAATGACGAATGTGCCGCTGGTGAACGCAGACGCCGAGAGCGCACACGCAACGTCGCCGGTCGTCGACGTCTGGACCGAACCGGCCGATGGCTACGGTTTCCTCGATTCGGCGATCGCGTCAGCTCATCACAGCATCGATCTTTCGATGTACGAACTCTCCGACGCGACCATCGAACACGAACTCATTGCTCGCGCCGACGCTGGCGTCGACGTGCGGGTGCTGTTGAACGCCGATTACGAGGGCACGACGCACAACGCGGGTTCGTACGCACTGTTGCACGAGAGCAGGGTGCACGTCGAGTGGGCGCCGTCGGATCAGATCTTCCACGCGAAGTACGTCGTCATTGATTCTCGGGTGACCTACATCGGCACGGGCAACCTGGAATCGTACGACTACTCATCGACGAGGGACTTTTGGCTTGAGGACGCCCGCCGCGCAGACGTCGACGCCACCTCGAGCACCTTTGACGCCGACTTCGCCCACGCCGAAGTGACCTCTCAGGCGGGCGGTCTGGTGTGGAGCCCGGGGTCGACGTCCGCTTTGGTGGGACTTATTGACAGCGCGAAGCGTTCGTTGCTCGTCGAAAACGAAGAGATGGATTCAACGAGTATCGAATCGGCGCTGCGATCGGCGGCCCGTCGGGGTGTTTTGGTCAAGGTCGTGATGACCGAGTCGTCGTCGTGGCGCACGGCGTTAGCCAGTCTGGCGAGCTCGGGCGTCCACGTGCGCGTCCTCGGTTCATCACTGGTCTACGTCCACGCCAAGGTCATCTGTGTCGACTGCGTTGGGGGAGTGGGAACCGTGTTCATCGGCAGTGAGAACTTCTCCACGTCGTCGCTCTCATACAACCGCGAACTCGGGGTCATTACCACGACCCCGAAGGCCGTGCGGGCCGTCGATTCGACGGTGAACGGAGATTACGCCCTTGGTGCGACGGTCTCGCCGACTTCCACGAACGCGCCTCCGCCGAGCACGAACGCGGGATCGCGGATCACCGTGACGTCGTTCGAACACTCGATCAGTCCCGGCGACGAGGACTCCTTGAGCATCCATGCCCCCAAAGGCGACGATTCCTGCGACCTGGCAATCACGCTGCCGAGCGGCTACCAGAGTCAGTCGCGCGGCTTAGGCACCGCTCGCGCGAACGGGGCCGGCGACGTGACATGGACCTGGGAGATCGGTCCCAGCACCGATCGCGGTAGCGCCCTCGCCACGGTCACGTGCAGCGCGGGAACCGTGCGGCGGAGTTTTACAATTCGCTAGAGAGGCCGTTGACACGCGCGTGGTTGGCACCGAAGTTGGTTCAGCGCAACCACTTCGATGTTCGTCGTCGGATCAGATTGCTGCGTGCACCGGATTGGCGTCCGAGCCCAGCTCTTTGGGCGCGCGGATCACGATCGCCGAGATCAAGAGGCCGGCGAATGCGATGAAGGCACCGACCTGAAACGCCGTCGTGTAGCCGTGGGTCGTAGCGATGTTCGCCGCCTGGCGCGAGACCGTGCCGTGCGAGGCGCTCACGAAGCTCGCGAGCTTCGATTTGAAGGCGTCAATGGAGATGGTCGAGAGAATCGCGAGTCCGAGTGCGCCGCCCACCTGTTGGGTGGTGTTGAGGAGGGCTGAAGCGAGACCGGCCTCGTGTGGCTCGACTCCCGACACGGCGGTCAAGGTCAGTGGGACGAAGGAGAGTCCCATACCGATCGACACGATCAGCAGTGGCAACACGATGGTGCCGTACCCACTGTGGATCGTGAGGCGCGTGAGTAGTTCGAGTCCGATGACCGCGGCAGCGGGGCCGACGAGCAACGGTATTCGGATGCCGATCCGACTGATCATCTGTGAAGCGAGGACGGCCGCGAAGATGATGCCGAGCGTCATGGGCAAGAAGCCCACGCCCGTCCTGATGGCGCTCCAACCCAACACGTTCTGCAAGAACTGGGTGAGGAAGAAGAACATCGAAAACATGGCCGTGCCAATGCAGAGCATCATGGCGTAGACGCCGGAGCGGTTGCGGTTGGCGAAGATATGCAGCGGCATCAATGCCTCGGTCGTTCGTGTTTCAATCACTACGAAGGCGACGAGCAGGACGGCTGCTATGAAGAGCGAGAGGAGCGTGCTCGTCGCCGTCCAACTGTGACCCGCGACGTTCGACAGGCCGTAGACCAAAGCGAGCATGCCGCCGGTGGCGCTCAGGGCTCCGGGGACGTCCATCTTGCCCGACGTCGTCGCGGATTCATTGAGTGCTCGCGGTGCGAGAAACAGGATCATCGCGGCAATCGGCACGTTGACGAAGAAGATCCAGCGCCACGACACGAGGTCGACCAGTATCCCTCCGAGGAGGAGGCCTACGGCGCCGCCGGCGCCAGCCATGGCGGCGTAGACGCCCATCGCGCGATTGCGCTTCGGACCTTCAGGAAAGTTCGTCGCGATAAGCGAGAGGGCGGTCGGCGCGGCAATCGCTCCTCCGACGCCCTGGCACGCCCTCGTGATGATGAGCCATATGTCGGTTGTCGCGAAGCCCCCCAACAGTGACGAGACCGCGAAGATCGCGATGCCGATCATGAACATTCGACGCTTGCCGAAGAGGTCGCCCGTGCGACCTCCGAAGAGCAACAGTCCTCCGAACGTCAGCGAGTACGCCGTAATGAGCCACTCGAGGTTATTGACGGAGAAATGCAGGTCGTGGTGAATCGTTGGCAGCGCGACGTTCACGATCGTGGCGTCGAGGACAATCATGAGCTGGGCGCCCGCGATGACCGCGAGCGCGAGTCCGAGGTGCTTGCCTTCGGTGTTACTGCCGGTGAGTTCCGGTGCTTCGGTGGTGGTCATGGGGATCCTTGGGGTTAGGAGTTGATGGAAGTGTTTGAAGCGGTGGCGAGGGGCAGGATCACGTCATTGATGACGCGCGAAGAGAAGTTGATGTCCGGGAGTTCACCGGTGATCAGCACCTGTTGAATCATCAAAGCCGGCAAGAGTGATACGAGTAGGTCGAGGTTTCGTTCGGTCGACACTTCACCTCTCGCGACGGCGCGTTCGAATATTTCGCGAATGACCTTGGTTCTCGGTTCGATCATTCGCTCGCGAACGACGTCGCGCAGTTCGGCGTCGTGGGCGAGGGCCGTGATGAGACCCAGCATGACTCCTACGTCAAAACGGTTCTCCTGGCTACAGGATCGTTGACTCAGCGCCGCGAGGTCGCCCTCGAGCGAACCGGTGTCGGGCTCGGGCATCGAGCCCTTCGAACAGTTGAGCGCGTCGACCACCAGAGCGGCCTTACCCTGCCAGCGGCGATAGATCGTGGCCTTACTGGCGTGGGCGCGAGCGGCGACCGCGTCCATCGTCAATCGGTCGTAGCCAATTTCGGAGAGAAGATCGAGCGCCGCCTCGCGAATGGCGACGTCACGACTCGAGTCAAGGGGATGTCCTCGGTGACGAAGTCCGTGACCGCCCTGGAGTTCCAATCGTCGATTCACGACGTCGGTCTGGTCCACGGGCATCTCCTTTTCGAATAAATCAGTACAGTACTGTATCGTACACTGCAATTATTTTCTTCATTCACCAATGATTCAAAGGAAATTCCGTTCCGACGAGCGAATCTTGAGTCCGGGAGCGAGAAGAGGGCACGACCGAGCGTCCAATTGGTTCTCGAGGGTGAGATCTCTGCTGGTCCGTTCTCCCGGGCAATTGGATTCACTTCAGGGTTCGTCCGGATTACGACGCGACGACCAGTGTAGTAATACTTTAATTATCTAGTCTCCTAGTGAAAGTGAGATGTCGTGATTGAGTTTCGCCTGAATGGAAATTCCGGTGTGTCGCCGTATCAGCAAATCGTCCAGCAAGTGAAAAGTGCGCTACGGCTCGGACGACTGCGCATCGGTGATCAGTTGCCCACCGTCAAGGAAGTTGTGGGGAAGATCGCCATCAATCCGAATACCGTGCTGAAGGCCTACCGCGAACTTGAACACGAGGGTCTCGTGGCCGCGCGACCCGGTATCGGTACGTTCGTAGTGAACTCTTTCGACGAGACGACCTACGCCGCGCAGCGAACGCTGCGGCGGTCATTAGAAGTATGGCTGGAGAAGGCGCGTCGAGCCGGATTGGATGACGAAAGCATCGAAGCGCTCTTCGTCGACACGTTTCTCTTCGCGCCGAAAGAAGTAGTCCGATGACCTCGGCACTGCTCGCCGTCGACCTCGGTAAGCGCTACGGGCGAAAGTGGGCACTGAGTGGTTGCACCCTGGATATCCCCACCGGTCACGTGGTCGGTTTGGTTGGGCCCAACGGTGCCGGCAAGACAACCTTGTTGCACCTCGCGGTGGGACTCCTGAGCCCGAGTTCCGGCTCATTGATGGTTCTTGATGAAGCACCAGCCAGCAGCGCCGAACAACTGGGCCGCATCGGATTCGTCGCACAGGACACGCCGGTGTTCGAAAACCTCTCCATTGCCACCCATCTTCAAATGGGTGCGGCCCTCAATCCGAAATGGGACGAGCAGTTGGCCCAGCAACGAATTCTCGAACTCGGTCTTGACCCGAATCAGCGCGCCGGTCGCCTCTCCGGTGGGCAACGCGCGCAACTCGCACTCACGTTGGCGATCGCCAAGCGACCGTCGCTCCTCTTGTTGGACGAGCCAGTCGCCAGTCTGGACCCCCTCGCCCGTCGTGAGTTCCTGGCCACGTTGATGGAAGTCGTGGCCGAGCACGAAGTCAGTGTCATCCTGAGCTCGCACCTCGTGGCCGACCTCGAGCGCGTGTGTGACTACGTCGTGGTCCTCGCTTCCGCGCGCGTCCAAGTGAACGGCGAGATCGAGAATCTCTTGTCGACGCATCATCGTCTCGTGGGATCGCGGCGCAATCTGGACAACCTGCCCGAATCAGCGCACGTCATCGAAGTGAGCCACACCGATCGACAGACCACGGCGATTGTTTCGAGTGCCGATCCGATTCTTGACCCGTCGTGGAGCGTTGAGGAGATGACGCTCGAGGACTTGGTCCTGGCCTATATGGGCCAAGCCGAAGAGCAACGTCGAGTGCTGCTGCGATCGAATGGCGGCGCCAAATGACGTGGTTCGCCTGGCGACAATTCAGAAGTCAGGCCCTCGTCGTCTTCGGCCTCCTGGTCGCGGTGGCGGTGGTCTTCCTCATCACGGGTCCACACTTTGCGAGTCTGTTCCACGACCTGAAGACGTGTAGGGCCAAAGGGGATTGCGAGTCAATCACGAGCTCGCTGACGAGCGGGCAGGACACGTACTTTCCCTTCGCCCAAGCCTTCAGTTTGCTCTTGCCGGCACTCCTCGGATTGTTCTGGGGTGCTCCGCTTGTTGCGCGCGAACTCGAATCGGGAACGTATCGGTTGGCGTGGACACAGGGTGTAACGAGGAAGCGATGGATATCGACGAAACTCGCCGTCGTCGGTGCTGCAAGCATGTTGGCCGGCGGGCTGATGAGTTGGATGTTGACGTGGTGGGCGAGTCCCATCGATACGGTGAACGCCGACCGCTTCTCCTCGTTGGTCTTCGATACGAGTTATATCGCGCCTATCGGCTATGCGGCGTTCGCGTTCGCGCTCGGCGTAACGGCCGGAGTTCTTTGGCGCCGCACGTTGCCCGCGATGGCGACCACTTTGGCGTTCTACGTCGCGGTACGTGTTCCGTTCTTTCATTTCATACGACCACATCTCTTAACTCCGGTCAGGCAGATCCGGTCACTCAAGAACGTGGGGAACATCGGATTCGAACGAACGCCGAACGGTTTGAGTTTCATCGCCGGTGACACAAATCTGCCAAACTCGCTGAACTTCAGCTCTTCGGTCGTCGGTGATCACGGCGGTGAAGTGACGCGACAGTGGCTACGAGACCATTGCCGCTCCATGCTTCAACAGGTCCCCCCCAATCCGGGCAAAGGGGTCAAGGTCACCACCGGAATCCGACCAGAGGCTTTCACCGAGTGCGTGGACAAGATCACGGCGGCGTTCCACCAAGTCCTTCTGTATCAACCAGCGAATCGGTTCTGGACGTTTCAGTGGATCGAGACAGCGATCTTCTTGGTGTTGGCGGTCCTCTTGGGCGGTCTCAGCTACTGGTGGGTTCGGCGCCGAATCGCTTAGAGGGCGCGCATTTTGTTGTTACGCGCGTCGTGGGTGACCTCGGCGAGTCCCAGGGCTTCGAGCAATGGAGGGAGGTACATCGCGAATCGCCCCCGGTAGCCCTTTCTGAGTCCGTACCAACCACCGACCGGGTTCGTTGCCGAGCGTCCCCAGGCTTCGACCGTGCCGTCGGCCGCCGGTTTGTTCTCGTCGGCCGCGCCCAGTACGACCCAGTCGCCCCGGGCGAGCAGCCACGCGTGAAGCTCATCAACCGCCGAGAGGTGATACTTCAAGGTCGTCGAACCGATGACGCACACCAGTGCCGGCGGATCGGCATCGGGGTCGCGGTACATCGAATACTTGGATGACCCGGGCGGCGTCGTCAACTCCCACGGGTCGCTCTTCGTGCCTTCGGTCACGTGATCTCCTTCGTCGGTTGAGTTGAAGCTGACTTGCTACTTAGTGAGGCGACCGCGCAGTATGTCGACGCCGTCGCCACTCAATGAATCCATGAGTGGTCGGGTGGCCATCGCCATCAAGAGAGCGACCATCGGACCCGCGACCTCCGGGCCACTGCCGTGGGACCAATCAGCATCGGTCGCGCGGAGTCGAAGTCCGGCAATGGTCTTTTTCGCCGCGACCGGAAGGTTGGAGGCCTTGAACATGTTGAGACAGGCCAGCTTGGCGTCGCTCGACGTGTCGTCCGGTATGCCGAGTGGTTGACGAATATCAGTGCCGTGGACCACGACTTCGCCGAGCATCGCCATCGCGGCCGCCGGTGGTTTATTAGTGGTCGTTGTTCGCGCCCTGATTCGCGCGATGATCTCACTGGTCGGCAATCGGGCCCCGTCACGAGCCGCACGGTCCATCATGACGTTGAAGCGAAATCCGCTGGCGAGAAGACCCTTGAAGAATCGGCCCGTCGTCTGTTCACCGGCAATCATCATGTGCGCGGCGACCACGTGCACGTTCCATCCCTGACACAGCGTGTCGGCCGTCCATTGTTCGGGTGAGAGCGATTCGAGCATGTCCGCCGAACGCGCGCGCTCGTCGTGGATCATCTTCCAGGTCTTCACGTCGTCGCTCATCGACGCTCCTTTAGGCACGCCAGAGACTGCCCGAGCGCCACGCGGTCGCTAGCGTGCTTCATTGGACGAGCTCGCCGCCGACCGCGACGGTGGCGAGACGATCTAAGAAGAACTGCCAACCGTTTTCGTGGTCAGTGATGGCGTCCTCCGGCAGACCGCTGTGGACCAGGCGAACGAGCGTGTCGTCGCCCTCGGGAATGAGCGTGATGGCGACCTTGGTCGAACCGGCCGGTATCGGGTGTCCGGGTTCGTTCCAACCGAAAGTGAAGACCACTTTCTCGTTCTCAATCACTTCTACGAACTCGCCCAACGCGTCATGGTCGCCCACGACGTTGACCTTGTAGATGCCACCGGGACGGGCGTCGAACTCGACGTCGGTGCCCAACCACGACTGCATCCCGGGCTCGATCAAGAAAGCGAAAATCGTTGACGGTTCGGCCTTGATCAGGACCTCGCGCGTAAGTTCAGCCATCTCTGTTGTCCTTCTTTCGTTGGGCCGCTTCCGCGGCGGCTTTCAGTCGGTCGAGACCCCCGGACCAGTACTGGTCGAGGAACGTGCGCAGTCGAGTCATTTCGTCGACGTTCGCGATGTAGAGCCGTCGATTGCCGGCGCGGCGTTCACAGATCAGATTCGCCTGTCGCAAGACACCGAGGTGCTGAGAGATCGCCGAACGCGTCACGTCATGAAAGTGCGACGCGATGTCCGTGGCGGGCATTTCGCTCGACCACACCAGGCGCAGTATCTCGCGACGCTTCGGATCGGCGATGGCTTTGAGCGCGATGTCCACCGGCCTAGTGTAAGCGAAGACTTACGTAAGAAGCAACTTAAATTGAGGGTGACTTTTCGCGATTAATGATTGGCGCCTCGACGCCGCACCGGCGTGTTCGGAGATTTCAGCGACAATCGTCTCCCAGTACCGCTTCGCGAGGTCGTGTCCCATGCCCGAGATTGCGACAAAGCGCGCACCCGGTATGCACTCAGCGGTGCGAATGCCGCCACTGATGTCGATCAGGGTGTCGGCGTCGCCGTGCACCACGAGGGCGGGCACCTTCGTCGTTCGAAGCCTTTCGGCGCGACTGCCCGACGCGATGACGGCCGCGAGTTGACGCGCGACGCCACGGGGGCAAAAACAGCGATCGGAGGCGTCGCCCACGCGTGTCGCCGTTCGCTGCGCGTCGTACTCGCTCGGACTGGTGTAGAGCTCCTCGAGGGCTTGGCTGCGCGCGATGACCGTCTCGCGGTCGTGTCCGGGTGGAGCGTAGAAGAGTGCGCCAACCTCGACGCTGGCCTGAACGACGTCGGGGTCGCCCGTCGTGGACATGATCGAGGTGATCGACGACAATCGCTGCGGGTGGTCGATCGCCAACTGCTGGACGATCATCCCGCCCATGGAGGTACCCATCACGTGGGCCACGTCCACGTCGAGGGCGTCCAGCACCGCGACGGCGTCGTGGGCCATGTCGCCGAGGCGATACGGGATCTCAGGCGCTCGACCCTCGCGCACGGCCGCGGCGACGTCGCCGAGGCGCGGCGTGAAGCCGTCGAGTTTGGTGGACAGTCCGACGTCGCGGTTGTCAAAGCGAATGACGAAGAATCCACGGTCCACGAAGCGCTGACAGAGTTCGACGTCGAAGTTGATGCACTGACTTCCGAGCCCATTGACGAGGAGCAGCGTTTCGTCGCCCACGCGACCGAAGGTCTCGAAGTACAGCTCGACCGGACCGTTAGTGGCGAGCGCCACGGCCATCACTCACTCGAACACCAGACAGCCCTCGTCGAGATCGACCAACGGCAGTTCGTCTCGTTCGGCCCAGTAGTCCTGGGTGTGGCGCCACTCCGGCTTGTCCAGACGCTTGGGCATGAGGTGCATCGAACGCATCAAATAGTTGGGATTGAAGTACTCCACGTCGACCCATTCGAGCCACTGGTCCTCGAGGTCCTCGGGCCGGAGTCGCGGCGTGACCCGCGTCGCTCCGAGTTCGTCCATGTGCAGGAGCATGCGGTTGACGAAATCACTGACCAAATCGACGCGCAGGGTCCAACTCGCGCGAAAGTAGCCGAAGACCCACACGAGGTTCGGTACGCCCGAGAACATCATTCCGCGGTAGGTCACCGTATCGGCGAAATCCAACGGCACGCCATCGATCGAGAACGAGATGTCGCCCAAGACGCTCAGGTTGAAACCGGTCGCGGTCACGATGATGTCCGCGTCGAGTTCCTCACCGCTCTTGAGCGTCACGCCGCACTCGGTGAAAGCTTCGATCTCGTCGGTCACGATCGACGCCTGCCCGTCGCTGATCGACTTGAACAGGTCGCCGTCGGGTAGGAACGCGATTCGCTGGCGCCACGGCATGTAGCGCGGCGTGAAGTGCGTCTCCACGTCGAAACCCGGTGGCAGCGCGGCGCGCACCAAATCGATGAGCGCCGCCTTGGCGAACTCCGGCTCTTCGAGCGCGAGCTGCGTGAGCGCGTGCAGGTTGAAGAGGTTCTCGCGCCGAACGATGTCGTGGACCCACTCCTCGGGGACTTCTAGTTCGCGCAAGTGATCAGCCAGGAGATTTCGGTTTTCTCCGGTGAAGTAATAGGTCGGCGAACGCTGGAGGATCGTCACGTGCGAGACGGCATCGGCAATGGCCGGCACCAACGTCGCCGCGGTCGCGCCCGAGCCGATGACGATCACCTCTTTGTCGCGGTAGTCGAGGTCGTCGGGCCAGGTTTGGGGGTGGACGATCGTACCATGGAACTTTTCCATCCCGGGCCACTGTGGCGTGTAGCCCTCGGCGTGTCGGTAGTAGCCCTGACACATCCAAAGAAAACTGGCACTGAACGTGACCGTCTCGCCGGTCTCCGTGCGTGTCGCGTTCACGCTCCAGCGGTTGTCCTCGCTGCTCCACGAGGCTGAGTCGATGTGGTGTCCGTAACGAATGTGACGCTGCAGGTCGTTCTCGGCGATGACGTCGCTGAGATACTTCTGGATCTCGGCCGCGGTGGCGATCGGGGCACTGGTCCAGGGCTTGAAACGGTAGCCGAACGTGTAAAGGTCGCTGTCGGAGCGGATCCCGGGGTAGCGGTGCGTGTGCCAGGTCCCACCGAAACTGTCCTGGGCTTCGAGCATGACGAAGCTGCGGCCGGGATTTTGGTTTTGCAAGTGATAGGCCGTGCCGATTCCTGAGATGCCGGCCCCGACGATGACGACGTCGAAGTGTTCGATCGTCTGGTCCGTAGTCTCTTCGCGCTCCAGGGTCGTGCTCATCATCGTCCTCTCACGTCATCGGAAAGCGTCGAGTGTTCGTCTCGTCGGCCACCCAACCGGACATTAGACGCCCCACGCGGCGCTCGTCGGGTGATGTCACGTGGTCGTCACGCGATGTGCACCGCGTGCGCGAGAGCACACGTTAGGGTTCTGGGCGAAGAAGCCGGAATGAGGAGCACGATGAAAGCCGCGGTCTATTACGAGAACGGTGCCCCGAGTGTCTTTCGCTACGAAGAGGTCCCCGACCCGGTTCCCGGTCTCGGCGAGATGCTCGTGCGCGTCGAGGTCGTCAGCATCGAAGGCGGTGACACGCTGAATCGACTGGGCGGACCGCTGGTCAGCGTTCCCCACATCGTGGGCTACCAGAGCGCCGGCACCGTCGTGAGCGTCGGACCGGACGTGTCGGGCTTCGCGGTGGGCGAGCGCGTCGTCGGGCTCGCCTTTCACGGCTCGCACGCGGAACTGCGCGTCGCGCATCCGCTCACCACCTGGAAGATCCCCGACGGGCTCGCGACCGAACTGGCCGCCTGCGTGCCCGTGGCCTACGGGACGGCCCACGACGGGCTCTTCGAATTCGGCCGTCTCGTCGAAGGGGAGACCGTCCTCATTCACGCCGGCGCCGGCGGCGTGGGACTGGCGGCCATCCAGATGGCCAAACGAGCCGGCGCCCGAGTGATCGCGACGGCCTCGAGCGACGAACGGCTCGAGCGCCTTCGCGATTTCGGTCTCGACGACGGCATCAACTACCGGGAGAAGGACTTCGTCGCCGAAGTCCGCTCGCTCACGAATAACAAAGGTGCCGACGTCATCCTTGATTCGGTGGGTGGAGAGAACCTGCAAAAGAGTCTGAGCGCGCTGGCGTACCGCGGGCGCTGCGTCACCTTCGGCAACGCGGGACGAGGCGAGGTGACGAAACTGGACACCTCCACGCTGGGCAGTTCGAATCAGAGCCTCATTGGCTATTTCCTCGGGCCCGAGCTGTTCGTGGGCTCACGGGCTCACACCATGATCGCCAAGTTGATTGACGACGTCGCCAGGGGAGACCTGCGAGTCGTCATCGATCAACGCTTCGCCTTGGCCGAGGCCGAGGAGGCGCACGCGTTTATTGAGAGTCGTCAGGCTTTCGGCCGGGTCGTACTCCTCACGGAGTAGCCGAACTACGAGCTGGGTGAGTCCTCAGCGCTCAGTTCTCCGTGCTCTGATTCGTAAGCCTTGAGTGTTTCGATGTACTTCTCGATGTCGCTGTCCGTGGAGGCCGGGGCACGATTTTGCGTCTGGAGGTAGGCGGCGAGTCCCAGTTGACGCAGTACGCCGTCGGCACCGCGCTTGGCCTGAACTTCGCCAACTTTGGCCTGACCTTTGGCCGCCGCGTCCTTGGCCGCTGACGCCGCGGAGGCGGCCTGTTCCTTCACCTTGTCCATGAATCCCATGGGATCTCCTTTATGTCGACTGCTCAACTTCACGTTACCCCCGACGCCGACATCTCGCCCGCGCGAGCCGTGCGTCGCCACGAGGCGAGAGCGCCACGGCGTCGAAGAATCGTTGGCTTCGCGACCCTTGGGCGATCGCGCGCCCGGTGAAAGGATTTGGAGCGTCCATGCGGCCGTCTTACAATTGGATTGCGCCACGGGTTCGTGCCGCGCCACATCGCGCGACCCGCTACAAACGATCCCGGGCCCCGACAACGTAAGGATTGTGCCCATGAGTGTTCCCAGTGCCTCGTATTCGGTGACCATGCGCGTGACGCTCGAGAATCACTCGCGAATCGGCGCGGTCACGACGGCGGTCGGCGACGCCGGCGGTGCCGTCACCGCACTGGACGTCGTCGATCCCAACGGATCGGGAATGACGATCGACCTCACGTGCAACGCCGTTGACGAGGGCCACTCCGAACTGCTTCGCGCGGCGGTCGAGGTCGTGGACGGTGCACGGGTGATCGCCATGAGTGACCGCACGTTCCTCTTGCACCTCGGCGGCACGATCTCGGTCGAGCCCAAGGTCTCGCTCAAGACCCGAGACGACCTCTCGATGGCCTACACCCCGGGCGTGGCACGCATATCGATGGCGATTGCCAAAGACCCGTCGGCCGCGCGCAAATTGACGATCAAGCGCAATACCGTCGCCGTCGTGACCGACGGATCGGCGGTGCTCGGACTGGGCAACATCGGACCGGAAGCGGCGTTGCCGGTGATGGAGGGCAAGGCACTCCTGTTCAAGCGCTTCGCCGGTATTGACGCGTGGCCGGTCTGTCTCGCGACCCAGGACGTCGACGAGATCGTGAGGATCGTCCAGTGCATCGCGCCGGTCTACGGCGGCATCAATCTCGAAGACATCTCGGCGCCGCGCTGTTTCGAGATCGAACGCCGTCTTCGCGACCTGCTCGACATTCCGGTCTTCCACGACGACCAGCACGGAACGGCCATCGTCGTGTTCGCGGCACTGCTCAACGCCCTTCGCGTGGTCGGCAAGAACATGAAGGACGTCCGAGTCGTCGTACTGGGTGTCGGCGCGGCCGGCGTCGCGATCTCGAAGCTGCTCTTGAAGGAAGGCGTCGGCGACGTCATCGGGGTGAATCGCAGTGGCATCATCTCTGAAAGTGACGAGCGGCTCGACAGCGAGCGTCGCTGGCTTGCCGCGCACACCAACAAAGAGAAGCGAACGGGCTCGTTGAGTGACGCGATGGCCGGTGCCGACGTCTTCATCGGCGTCTCGGGTTCCAATCTCGTCAGCGAGGACCAGCTGAAGTCGATGGCGCCGCAGTCCATCGTCTTCGCACTGGCCAACCCGGATCCCGAAGTCGACCCGGTGGTCGCGCGACGTTGCGCCGCGGTGGTGGCGACCGGACGTAGTGACGAACCGAATCAGATCAACAACGTTCTGGCGTTTCCGGGGATCTTTCGCGGTATGTTGAACGCGGGGGCGAAGCAGGTCACCGAAGAGATCGAGATCGCCGCCGGTCGCGCAATTGCCGACGTCGTTACGCCGGGCGAACTCTCGGCTGACTACATCGTGCCGACGGTGTTCAATCCGCTGGTCGTGACCGCGGTGACGAATGCCGTCGAACGCTTGGTCGGACTGACTCGCTAACTCTTCAACACGTCGAGCACGTCGTCGAGCGCGATTTCCTCGGTGATCGGCCACGTGATCGCGCCAATTGCGTTGATCCGACAGCCGTAATTTGCCGCGGCCACGGCTAGCGTCGTGGGACCATGAAGCTCAGCCACCGGATCCCCGAGACGCCGTGGCGCGCGCGAAGCCCGTGGGCCGTGCGACCACGAATGGCGCTGCCCCTCTTCGGGGGACTCGCCGCCTTCGGGTTTGGCGAGGGCCTGCTCGTCCAGTCCCAATGGGGAGCCTCGCCGTGGACCGTGTTCGCCGAAGGCATCGCCAAACACGCGCAGATTTCATTGGGCTGGGCGACCGCGTTGATCAGCGTGGTCGTTCTCTTCATTTGGTTTCCGCTGCGTCAGCGTCCAGGTTTCGGGACGCTCTCGAATGTCATCATCATCGCCTACATCTTGGACTTGACGACCTACGCGGTCGCGGCGCCGCACGCCGATTGGCTGAAGATCGTCTACGCCCTCGGCGCGGTACTCTCGATCGGCATTGGGAGCGCGTTCTATCTCACGTGCAACCTCGGGCCCGGTCCGCGCGACGGGCTCATGACGGGTCTTCACCAACGACTGAACGTGAGCATTGTCTATATCCGACTCGCGATCGAGGCGGTGGTACTGACCATCGGCTGGATTCTCGGCGGCAACCCTGGCGTCGCCACGGCGTTCTTCGCCGCGACAATTGGATTTAGCATCGGCGCGAGTTTGAACGTCATGGAGCGAACGTTGAACTGGTGGCGCGCGTGATCTCGGGGAGTCGCCTCGCGGAGTTTTTCATCGCGTCGATCACCATCATCATGGTGCCCGGTCCGAGTGTGCTGTTCACGCTCGCGCGCGGCGTCGCGTGGGGTCGCGCCGTCGCGGTGTTGACGGTCCTCGGCAACTCGATCGGTACGTTGATCCTGTCGATCATCGTGGCCGTCGGACTCGGACCACTCCTCAGTCACTCCAAGACGTTCTCGATCACGTTGCAGATGGCCGGGGGCCTGTACTTGTTGTGGCTCGGCGTGGGCGCGATGCGACACCGCCACGCGCACGCCGCCGCGATGGCCAAGCGAGAAGAGTTCCGTCCTTCGAACGTGCAGGTCATTCGACAGGGTTTCACGGTCGGTATCTTGAACCCGAAATCGCTGGTGTTCTTCGCGGCCGTCTTTCCCCATTTCGTCGACCGCGCCCAGGGCAGCGTGACGGTGCAGTTGCTCATCTTCGGTGGCATCTTTAGCGTCATGGCCTTCCTCAGTGACGCGACGTGGGGCATGATCGCCGGTACGGCGCGCCAGTGGCTCTCCGATTCGCCCCACCGACTCGTCGTCCTTCGTACGGTCGGCGCGTGCGTGATGATGACCCTCGGCGCGATCATCGTGGTGAGTGCACTGACGTCGTAAACGACTCTGCGGTGTCACAGCGAGTGCGTACGTTCATTTCGTGGGAACAGTGCACGTCGGCCGACATGACGAGCGCGTGCAATCGAGTGTCGGTTCATTCATCGCGAACTTGCCCGAGATGCTGGGCGCCATGGTCCTCGACCCCCGCCGTCTCGTCGCGGTCATCGAGTTCGAAGACGTGCGCTACGTGCAGTACTTGGTCGAACCGACCGGCAGGGTCATCGCTGAGGTGATCTCGAATCTCAATATCGGTGACGCGGTGGCCCTAAGTTCCGAGGACGAGGAGAGATTGAGAAGCGCCGGTTGGAGCGAACCGTCGCCCGGTCCCAAACCCAACTGGCGCTACGAAGCCGATGACCCCGCTGGCCTGATGAAGATCGTCTCGATGTCGCGCGACGTGGTCTACGACGTGCTGCGCGAGCGCGACGCCAACGCCGTGTCCGTAAGGATTTTCGAGGGGCGATACGCAGCGAGTCCGTGCGAGGATTTTCGAGGCCGGACCAGTGTCCTTCACCTAGAAGCACGACGCGGCGTTGAGCGTCAGCTCGAAGGAGAGTAGGAAGCGCTCGCTGCGCCTTTCGCCCTTCCTACAATCGACTGGGCAATGGAGACGCAATGAGCATGCACGGAGGCGGAGGCGGTGGCGGGGGCGGCCGCATGGGGCTGCGTTCGATGCGTACGGACCGCAACATCCTCGAGCACCAGATAAAGAAGGGAACGCTTCCCCGGATACTCACTTACGCGAAGCAGTATCGCGCGCTACTCATCGTCTTTCTCATCGCCGTCGTTCTCGACGCCGTGGTCAGTTCGGTCACTCCGCTGTTATTTGCCGCCATCATCGACATCGGTATCAAGCACAAACACGAGGGCCTGGTTATCGGTCTCGCGGTGGTGGGCGCAGGACTCGCGATCTTCGACGCAATTCTTTCACTCTTCGAGCGCCGATCGTCTGCGGTGATCGGTGAAGGACTGATCTATGACCTGCGCGCCAAAGTATTCAGCCACATTCAAGAGATGCCGATCGCGTTTTTCTCGCGCACCCAGACCGGGGCTCTGATCAGTCGCTTGAACAATGACGTGATCGGCGCGCAACAGGCCTTCACCGACCTCTTCTCGAACGTCGTCGGCAACGTGATCCTGGTGACGATCGTGATCGGCACCATGTTGGTCCTGAGTTGGCAGATAACGCTCGTCGCGTTGCTGTTGCTGCCGGTGTTCTTGATTCCGGCGCGCCGGGTCGGACGAAAACTCGGCACGCTGTTCCAGCGGGGTATGGAATTGAACGCCGAAATGAACATGGTGATGACCGAGCGTTTCAACGTGTCCGGCGCCATGTTGGTGAAGCTCTTTGGGCGCCCGCGCGATGAGCGTGAGTTCTTCGAGAGCCGGGCCGGCCAGGTTCGTGACATTGGTATCCACCAGGCGATGTACCAACGTTTCTTCTTTATCGCGCTGTCCTTGACCGCGTCATTGGCGACGGCGTTCGCCTACGGCTTCGGTGGCGTCGAGGTGATTCGTGGCGAACTCGCACTCGGAACACTCGTGGCCCTGACGCTCTATCTGGTTCGGCTCTACGGACCGCTTACTCAGTTGTCGAATCTGAACATCGACTACATGTCAGCCATGGTGAGTTTCGAGCGACTCTTCGAAGTGCTCGACCTGGTACCGATGATCAAGGAGAGTCCCGACGCCGTCGTGATGCCCGACGGAGCGGCGGAGTTGATCTTCAATCACGTCGATTTTTCCTATCCCGGCGCCGAAGAGGTCTCACTGGCCTCGTTGGAGGCGGTCGCGCGACTGGACGACACGCCGCGCACCGACGTGCTCCACGACGTCTCGTTCCGCGTCGAACCGGGCACGATGACCGCGTTGGTCGGTCACAGCGGTGCGGGCAAGACGACGATTTCGATGCTGGTGTCGCGTCTCTATGACGTTGACCACGGGTCGGTCACGATAAACGGTGTCGACGTACGCCAAGCGACGACGGCGTCACTGAACGCCATGGTCGGCGTCGTGACGCAGGACCCGCACCTCTTTCACGACTCGTTGCGGACGAATTTGATTTTCGCGAGACCGGCGGCGAGCCCGGCGGAGATCGAATCGGCTCTGCGGGCCGCGCAGATTTGGGAGTTGGTGCAGTCGCTGCCACTCGGCCTCGACACCGTGGTCGGCGAGCGTGGTTATCGGCTGAGCGGCGGCGAAAAGCAGCGTGTCGCGCTGGCGCGCCTCTTGCTCAAGGCGCCGCGACTTGTGGTGCTCGATGAAGCGACCGCGCATCTCGACAACGAGAGCGAAGCGGCCGTGCAGCGCGCGTTGGACGAGACAATGTCCTCGCGCACGTCATTGGTGATCGCGCACCGACTGTCGACGATTCGAAACGCCGATCAGATACTCGTCGTCGAGAACGGCACCATCGTTCAGCGTGGCAGTCACGCGCAACTCTTGGCCGAAGGTGGCGTCTACCGCGTCCTCTACGAGACGCAGTTCGCCGACCAAGAGGATTAACCCATCGAGTGGTAGCCGCCGTCGACGTAGATGGTCGACGCGGTCGTGCCCCGAAGGAGGGGCGACAACATCGCGACGGCGGTGTCGGCGACGGCGCTCGAGTCATACACGTCCCAGCCCAGCGGCGCCTTCTCGCTCCACGCGTCCTCGAATTGTGAAAAACCGGGGACCGATTTGGCGGCGACGGTGCGAATCGGCCCGGCCGACAGCATGTTGACGCGGATCTTGTCGGGACCGACCTCTTTGGCGACGTAGCGACCGAGAGATTCGAGGCCAGCCTTCATGACGCCCATCCAGTCGTAGGCCGGGTAGGCCCTCGTGCCGTCAAAGTCCAACGCGAGGACCGACGCTCCGCCGAGGGCCTCACTTTTTTGCAGTAGCGGGCGAAAGGCGCCGACGAGTGCGGCGAGTGAATAGGTCGAGATGTGCAGCGCGGTCGCGACGTCCTCGAAGGGGGAGACGAACATACCGTTGCCGAGGCAACTCGGTGGCGCCATGCCGATGGCGTGCACGAGCCCGTCGAGTCGTCCGAAGCGAGTCGTCAGTTCGGCCGCGGCGGCCTCAACTTGGTCGGGGTCGGTGACGTCGAGTTCGATGATTTCGCCGATGTCGCCGAGTTTGCGCGCGGTGCGTTTCGTCAGCGAAAGGCCGCGCCCGGCCCCCGAGAGCGCGATCGTCGCGCCCTCTTCCAGGGCGCGCTTGGCGATGCCGAAGGCCAACGAGTCGTCGGTGAGGACGCCGGTAATGAGAATTCGGTGGTCATTCAAGAGCGCCATCTTGTTAGGTTACTTCCGAACATCTATTTTCGAGGACGACGATGGCAACAGTTGGCATTCTGGGTGGTACCGGTCCCGCCGGTCGAGGAGTCGCCGCGCGACTCGCCGGTGCGGGTTACAGCGTCGTACTCGGCTCGCGCGACGCGGAGCGCGCGAAGGGGATCGCGCGAGGACTCGCGCTTCGCGGCGAAGGCACCGTCGAAGGCGGTACGAATGAGGAGGCCGCCGCGTGCGATCTGATCGTGGTCGCCACACCGTGGGACTCAGCGATCGCCACGACGAGTTCACTTCGTCAAGAGCTCAAGGGCAAGATCGTGATCTCGATGGTCAACGCACTTTCGCGAGAGGGTCGCGAGATGGTCGCGCTCTATCCGTCGCGTGGATCGATGGCGGCCCAGATCGCCCACGCGCTGCCCGAGAGCGTGATCGCTGGCGCGTTCCACCACCTGCCGGCCGCGCAGATGGAAGACCTCGACTCCGAACTCGACGCGGACGTGCTGATCTTCTCTGACGACGACGACGCTCGTCGACGGGTCGCCGAAATGGTCGATCACGTGAGTGGGTTGCGCGCGGTCATCGCGGGATCCATGTCCCTCGCCAGTCCCATCGAGGCCTTCACGGCCGTGTGCATCTCGATCAACATTCGACACAAGGCCCACAGCTACGTGAAGATGGCGGGTCTCTAGCTCGATGCAGCTCTACGACACCGCGCGTGGCGGCGTGCACACCCTCGAGGCCGGCCCGATCGTCACCATCTACAGCTGTGGCATCACGCCCTATGACGCGGCGCACCTCGGCCACGCCTACGTCTATCTCTGCTTCGATCTTCTCCAGCGACGACTGCGCGACGCCGGACACGAAACGCGCTGCGTGCGAAACGTCACCGACGTCGACGACGACATGTTGCGCAAGGCGCGCGAACTCGGCGTCAACTACCTCGACCTCGCGGCCCAGGAGGTAGCCAAGTTCGAACGCGACATGCGACTCATCAACCTGCTCCCGGTCTACGGTGAACCGCGCGCAACCGGTGCCATTCCGGAGATCCTCACGATGATCGGTCGCACGTTCGACGCCGGTATCGCCTACGAGGTCGATGGTTCGGTCTACTTCGAGGTCTCGAAGTTCCCCCGGTTCGGTCAGGTGAGTCACGAGGACCGTGCCGCGATGCTCGAGCTCGCGGCGATTCACGGAGGTCGTCCCGAGGATCCCAACAAGCGCGACCCGCTCGACTTCGTGCTCTGGCAGCCGTCCCTGGAGGACGAGCCGGCCTGGGAATCGCGCTGGGGCGCGGGGCGACCGGGCTGGCACATCGAATGCTCGGCGATTGCGCTGCGCGACCTCGGCGTGACCCTCGACGTGCACGGCGGGGGACGCGACTTGGCCTTCCCGCACCACGAGTGCGAAGCGGCCCAGAGCGAGTCGGTCTCGGGAGCGCCCTTCGTGCGGCACTGGATGCACGTCGGACTGGTCGGGCTCGACGGCACCAAGATGTCCAAGTCCCTCGGCAACCTGGTCTTCGTCGACGAGTTGGCCCAGCGCGCCGAGGCGGCCGCGGTGCGATTGGCGCTGCTCGACCACCACTACCGCCGCGACTGGGAGTGGCGCGATGAGCTGCTCTCCATGGCGCAGTCGCGACTCGCGACGTGGCGCTCGACGCTCACCTACGGTCGTCCGAGTTCGGTCGTGGAGGACGTTCGCGCGGCCCTCGACGACGACCTCGACAGCCCCGCGGCACTGCGCGCGATCGACGACGCCGCGCACGCGGGCTACAACGTCGCCCCGGCTACCTCGTTGGTAGGCATTAACATTTGACAATGAGTGGCCGAAATGTCTGACATCGAAGTAGAACTGCCCGACGGCAGTCGGCGCTCGCTGCCCGAGGGCGCCTCGGCGCTGGATCTCGCGAGCGCCATCGGCAAACGACTCGCCAAGGACGCCCTCGCGGCCCAAGTGAACGGCCAGTTGACCGACCTCACGGCGCCGTTGCCCGCCGGCGCGAGCGTCGCCATCGTCACCCCGGCGAGCGAGCTCGGTCGCGAGGTCATTCGTCACTCGAGCGCGCACGTGCTCGCCCAGGCCGTCACTCGACTCTGGCCCGGGGCGCACTACGCCATCGGCCCGGCGATCACCGACGGCTTCTACTACGACTTCGAGTTGCCGGGCGGGGCGCATTTCAGTGACGACGATCTGGTTCGTATCGACGCCGAGATGCGCGCCATCATCGCCGAGGACCAACCGTTCACCCGAAGCGAGTACTCGATCGACGAGGGACTCGCCCTCTTCGAGGATCAGCCGTTCAAGCAGGCGATCATCAACGCCGTGGCCCACGCACCGAGCGACGAGGACCTCGCCGAAGTCGACAGTACGTCCTCGGTCTCGACGTACTCCAACTCGCCGGCCTTTACGGACCTGTGTCGCGGCCCGCACGTCCCTTCGACGCAACGCCTCGGACACTTCAAGCTGACCCGCGTCGCCGGCGCGTACTGGCGCGGGGATGAGAAGAACCCGCAGTTGCAGCGCATCTACGGCACGGCCTGGGAGAGCGAGGCCGCGCTCGCCGCGCACCTCGAACTGTTGGCCCAGGCCGAACTGCGCGATCACCGCAAGCTCGGTCAAGAGCTGGACCTTTTCTCGTTCCCGAGTGAGGTCGGGCCGGGACTGGCGGTCTTTCATCCCAAGGGTGGCACGATGCGCCGGGTGATGGAGGAGTACTCGCGCAAGCGACATGAGGTCTCGGGGTATGACTTCGTCTACTCGCCCCACATCACCAAGTCCGAACTCTTCGAGATCTCGGGTCACCTCGACTGGTTCGCCGAGTCGATGTATCCGCCCATGGAACTCGACGGTGGCACCACGTACTACCTGAAGCCGATGAACTGTCCTTTCCACACGTTGATCTTCAAGTCCAACCAACGCAGTTACCGTGATCTGCCGCTGCGCTATTTCGAGTTCGGCTCGGTCTATCGCTACGAGAAGTCCGGCGTCGTGCACGGCCTCACTCGCGTGCGGGGCATGACCCAGGACGACGCCCATATCTTTTGCACGAAGGAGCAGATGGGTGAGGAGTTGACGCGCACGCTCCAGTTCGTGCTCGATCTACTGCGCGATTTCGGACTCAACGACTTCTACCTCGAACTCTCGACGCGCCCGCCCGGCAAGGCGGTCGGCACCGACGAAGAGTGGGACGAGGCCGAGGCGACGTTGGAGAGTGTCGCGATCGCGGCCGGATTGGATCTCGTGATGGACCCCGGTGGTGGCGCGTTCTACGGACCCAAGATCTCGGTCCAGGCCCGCGACGCCATTGGCCGCACCCACCAGATGTCCACGGTGCAACTCGACTTCCAGACGCCCCAGCGCTTTGACGCGACCTACGTCGCGGCCGACAACACGCGCACCTTGCCCATCATGATCCACCGGGCCCTCTTTGGATCGGTGGAACGTTTCATGGCGATCCTGCTCGAGCACTACGCCGGGAACATGCCGACCTGGCTCTGTCCCGAACAGGTCCGGGTCCTGGGCGTGCGCGATGACCACGACGCCTACGCGATCTACGTCGCCGAGACCCTCGCGCTCGAAGGAGTGCGCGCGGGCGTCGAAGGGGCGAATGAACCGTTGGGCGCGCGCATCCGCAAGGCCAAGCTCGAGAAGATCCCCTACATCCTCGTGGTCGGGGACGACGACGTCGAAAAGGCCACGCTGGGTGTGAACGCGCGCGGATCGAACGACCCCGAACGTGGCGTGAGCGTGGCGGAGTTTCGGGCACGACTGCTCGAAGAGATCGCGACGCACGGCTCGCCCGGGGACCGTTAGTGGCCCTCGAGCGGTTCTCGGCGGCGTGGCGCGAGGACTACGTCGCGAACGTCGCGCAGGGACACGCCAGCGAGGACGGCGCGTGCGTCTTTTGTGAATTGGCCGAAGAGCCGGTTGACGAGAGCACCGGGGTCATCGCCAAGAGCGAGTTGAGCTTCGTGGTCTTGAACGCCTTTCCCTACGGGTCGGGACACATCTTGGTCCTGCCGAAGCGTCACGTCTCCGCGGTGCAGGACCTCTCCGAGGCCGAGTACGAGGACTATTTCTGGATGCTGCGCCGAAGCGTCGTGGCCCTCGAAGCCGCGTACAGCCCCGAGGGCATGAACGTCGGGATGAACCTGGGCCAGGCCGCCGGGGCCGGAATTCCCAAGCATTTACACGGTCACGTGCTGCCGAGGTGGATCGGGGACACGAATTTCATGACCACCATTGGCGAAACGCGTGTGTTACCCGAATCGCTCCAATCGACGTGGCAAAAAGTCCACGGCAACTTTTGAGAGAACCTGATATGACGGTTCGTTACAATTGAGTGACGGGATCCGGAGGATCGATGCTCGACGGAAACTTTAGGAAGTCGGTAGAGACGGTAACGCTGCCGACCGGTCGATGGTTGGTGCGCATCGGATTCTCGGCCGACGTCCTCACGTTCTCCGGACTGGTCTTCTCCTTCGCGACCGCCTGGATGAT
The DNA here is from genome assembly GCA_003155915.1 of Acidimicrobiaceae bacterium. Classification (GTDB taxonomy): domain Bacteria; phylum Actinomycetota; class Acidimicrobiia; order Acidimicrobiales; family RAAP-2; genus RAAP-2. The sequence continues at coordinate 28,778 of PMFA01000015.1, forward strand.
CGCCCTCGGCCACTTCTGGATCGCCATTGTGCTGCTCACGCTCACCGGATTCCACGACCTCTTCGACGGTCCAGTCGCCAAGGCGTCGAAGCGCGCGAGCCAACGTGGCGCGTTCTTCGACTCGGTCATGGACCGAGTGACCGACTCCTTGATCCTGGGTGGCGTCGCGTACTACCTCACCGCGCACGGTCACGGCCAACTCGTGTTGCTGCCCTTCGCGATCCTCACGACGACCTATCTCATCTCGTACCAGCGCTCGAAGGCCGAGAGCCTCGGGCTCGCCGCCAAGGGTGGTCTGATGGAGCGGGCCGAGCGGATGATCCTCTTGGGCATCGGTCTTCTCGCCAAGCCGATCTTCGTACCGGTCCTTTGGATCATGCTCGCGCTGACGGCCATGACCGCGGCCGGTCGGTTCTGGCGGATCTGGCAGATCGCGGCCAGCGCCGATCCACCGATGACCCAGGCCGGTCGTATCCACCACCACAGCAGCCGGATCCGTCGAGGGCTAAGTCGCACGTCGCGCCGCTAATCGTGGGCGATAGATCGAAGGTCGCACTCTTCAAGACGCTCGGCGCCGTCATGGAACGACTGCCCGAGCGTGTCGACGTCGCAATCGCGAAACGCCTCGCGACGTTGTTCGGTCGTCGCAGCACCGGCGCTCGAGGCAACCTTCGTACGAACGTGTCGCACGCGCTGCGCGTGGACGACCACGACCCGGACGAGGGACTGTTGGCACGTTTCGTCGAGCGGGGCTTCGAGAGTTACGGGCAGTACTGGGCCGAGGGCGCGAAACTGCCGGGCATCAAACCCGAGCACGTCTTCTCGCGTTTTCGCATCGGCGAAGGTCTGGAGTACCTCTACGACGCCAAGACCAAGGGCCTCGGCACGATCATCGCGTTGCCGCACATCGGCAGCTGGGAGTGGGGCGGGTCGTACCTCAACTCCCTCGGCCTCGGCATGACCGCGGTCGCCGAAGACCTCGAACCGCCAGAGCTCTTCGCGTGGTTCAAAGCCAAGCGCGAATCGATCGGCATCCGCATCGAACCACTGGATGAACACGCCGGCACGGTGCTGCTCCAGACGCTCAAGGACGGTGGCGTTGTCGGCCTGCTCTGTGATCGCGACATCCAAGGCAACGGCATCGAGGTCGAGTTCTTCGGTGAGCGGGTTCGCTTGCCCGCGGGCCCCGCGACCTTGGCGCTGCGCACCGGCGCGACGTTGGTGGGGGCGGCCTGCTACAGCGGACCGGGACGTGATCACTTCGCCGTCATCACGCGGCCCATCGCGGCCGAGCGAATTGGGCGACTACGCGAGGACGTCACGAGGGTGACCCAGGCACTCGCGGTGGAGCTAGAGGGCCTGATTCGACGAGCGCCCGAGCAGTGGCACGTGTTGCAGCCGCGATTCGACGGTGCCTGAGTTGCGCGTTGCGATTCTGTCGTCCTACGCACTGAGCGCCTTTGGGGGCGCCCAAGAACAGGCCCTCGCCATGAGTCGAGTGCTCGTCGGTCGCGGCCACGACGTGTTGATCGTGGCCCCCGACGGCCACGACCACGCGACCTACGACACGCCCGCGCACGTGGCGCGATTCGGCACGGTGCTCAAGATCCCGGCCAACGGAAGCCGCGCACCGCTGACCCTCTCGCCGTCGGCCGCGCGACACGCTCGACGCACCGTCGAGCACTTCGGGCCCGACGTGGTGCACTGTCACGAACCCTTCGCGCCACTCATTGGCTGGGGTGTGCTTCGAGCGCACATCGCCCCGGCCGTGGCGACCTTTCACCGCGGCGGCGGGGGACCGGCGCTCAGCCTCACCAAGCCACTTCTTCGACGACTCGCGCTTCACCTCGACGCCGCGGCCGCGGTCAGTGAATCGGCCGCCTCGACGATCAAAGCCGCCTGCGGGATCGAAGCGACGGTGCTCTTCAACGGCTTCGAGATGGAAAGATTCGTCGCCACGCCCCGAGAGCGCGGCGACGACACAGTGCTGGTCGTGCTCGGACGACACGAGGAACGAAAGGGCGTCGCCCACGCCATCAACGCCGTTCGTGCGCATAACGCCAAGGACGAAGATCCCTGGCGGCTCGTCGTGCTGGGCGATGGCCCACAGCGACGTTCACTCGAGGCATTGGCCGCGGGCGATCCCTTGATCGAGTTCTTGGGCGCGCCGAGCGACGAGGAGAAGCGACGGTGGCTTCGCCGGGCGAATGCCTTGATCGCGCCCGCCATCGGTGGCGAGAGCTTCGGAATGGTACTGCTCGAAGGTATGGCGAGTGAGACCTCAGTCGTGGCGAGTGACATCGAGGGCTACCGCGAAGCGGCGTCGGGATTTGCGACGATGTTCACGCCGGGTGACGACACCAGTCTCGAAAGGGCCATTCAAGGCGCGCTCGAGGAGGAGACCCCGGAGTCGATCGCGCACGCGACAGCGCACGCGAACGAGTGGTCCATGTCATCGTTGATGGACCGCTACGAGGAACTGTACGAAGTGGCGCGCGAGCGATTTTTGGCTACCCGGTAGCCTTATCCCATGGCAACCAAGCAACGCTCGAGGTCTCGGCGCTCCAGTCCGTCGCGCGACCGCGGACCTCGCTACGTGGCGCCGGTACTTGATCCGAACTGGCAGAGTCCGTATTCGCCCACGAACGCCGAGAAGCACCACCATCAAAAAGTCGTACGAAGCTTCGCGATGCGCAAGAAGCTTCCGGAGAGCATCGGCGTCGGCGTCGTGGTGCTGCTGCTCGTGGCCGGCGTTGTCGTGGCACCGTGGGTCCCGCTGGTGGGCATCGCCGTGGCGCTGGCCTACGGATGGGACCTTCGTCGTTCGCTCGTGCGCTACGAAGCCAAGGGTCTCGCCCTCGGGAACCTGGTCCTCGATCAGTTCAAGGTCGGCGGTACCGAAAAGGATCGACTGCGCCTCGCGACCGTCATGGACCGCCTGGCCGCCACCTTCGGCGTCGCCGCCATCAAGATCTATATCGTGAGCGACCCCGCCTACAACGCCGCACTGGTGCCGACCGGTTCGGGACTCTCGTTCTTCGTGACCGACGCGTTGATGCGCGACTTCGAACTGATCGAACTCGAAGGCGTCGTGGCGCACTGTCTTGCGCGACACCGCCTCGGACTTCTTCTGCGCGAAAGCCTCGCGTCAGTCGCCGCGACGAGCGATGAATCGCGCCGAGCGCTCGCCGGCCAGGGACTGGCCTACCGCGCCGACGAAGTCGCCGCCGCGGCCATCCGCTATCCGCCAGGACTGGCCGGGGCGCTGCGAAAGTGTGCCGGAGAGAACCTCTCGAGCACCTCGTTTTTCGCCGGCTCGACGTACGCGCAGTGGCGCTGGATCTGGTTCAACATCTGGTGCGATCGACCAACGGACATCAGTGATCTTGACGACGTCGAACTTCGCGCCCGAGCATTGGAAGAGTGGTAGTAGGGGTCAATTAGGCTTAGTGCTATGAGTTCATCGCACGATTCTTCAACCATTGGATCGGCCCTCGTGAAGCGCGGTCTGGCCGACATGCTCCGCGGCGGCGTCATCATGGACGTCGTCAATCCCGAACAGGCGAAGATCGCCGAGGACTCGGGCGCCGTAGCGGTCATGGCCCTCGAGCGCGTGCCGTCGGACATCCGACGCGACGGCGGCGTGGCGCGCATGAGCGATCCCGAGATGATTCAGGGGATCCAGGCCGCGGTCACGATTCCGGTCATGGCCAAGGCCCGTATCGGCCACTTCGCCGAGGCGCAGATCCTCGAAGCACTCGACGTCGACTACATCGACGAATCCGAGGTCTTGACGCCGGCTGACGAAGAGAACCACATCGACAAGTGGGGCTTCACCGTGCCCTTCGTGTGCGGCGCGACGAACCTGGGCGAGGCGCTGCGGCGTATCGGCGAGGGCGCGTGCCTTATTCGTTCCAAGGGCGAGGCCGGTACCGGCAACGTCGTCGAAGCGGTGCGACACCTTCGCACGATCAACGCCCAGATGCGCCGACTCCAATCGGCTGACGCCAACGAACTGTTCGCACTCGCGAAGGATCTGCAGGCGCCGCTCGCGCTCGTCCAAGAGGTGTCGCTCTCGGGCAAACTGCCCGTCCCGCTGTTCTGCGCCGGTGGCATCTCTACGCCGGCCGACGCGGCCCTCGTGCTCCAGCTCGGTGCCGAGGCCATCTTCGTGGGATCGGGCATCTTCAAGAGTGACGACCCGGAGCGCATGGCCAAGGCCATCGTCGAGGCGACGACGCATTTCCGCGACGCGCACCTGGTCGCCAAGGTTTCGACCGGACTCGGCGCCGCGATGAAGGGTATCGAGATGGCCTCTTTGGAGCAGCGTCTCGCCGAACGCGGCTGGTAGACGTGGCGCGCGTTGGCGTCCTCGCCCTCCAGGGCGACGTGCGCGAACACACCTCGATGCTCGAACGTGTCGGCGCGCAGGTCGTCGCCGTGCGCGACGCCGAGCAACTCGATGACCTCGACGGCCTGGTGATGCCCGGGGGCGAGTCCACGACGATCGCCTACTTGCTCACGACCTCGGGCATCCGCCCGGTGCTGGAGAAGAAGATCGCCGACGGCCTGAGCGTGTTGGGCACGTGCGCCGGACTGATCCTGTTGGCCCACGAGATCCTGGACGGACGAAGCGATCAGTGGAGCTTTGACGTGTTGCCACTCTCGGTTCGGCGCAACGGCTACGGACGCCAGATCTCGAGCTTCGAGACAATGGTCAACGTCAAGGGCGTCGGTGAAGTACCCGGGGTCTTCATCCGCGCGCCGAAGATCGAAACCTGGTCCGACGATCTCGAAGTCCTCGCGTTCCACGACCACGGCGATGGAGAACACCCCGTTCTCGTTCGCCGCGAGCGAATCTGGGGCTGTTCCTTCCACCCGGAACTGACGAATGACGAGCGCATTCACCGACTCTTCGTCGACGCTATGTAGTTGTCGGATACAGTGATTGAGCCCAATCGGGCAGGAGGAATTTGATGTCCGGCCATTCGAAGTGGGCAACGACCAAACACCGCAAGGGTGCCAAAGACAGCGCCCGCGCCAAGGTCTTCGCCAAGTTGATTCGTCAAGTGGAAGTCGCCGCCCGAGAGGGCGGCGGTGACGTCGACACCAACGCTTCGCTTCGCACCATGTACCAAAAGGCCCGCGAGGCGTCGGTGCCCTTAGACACGATCGAGCGCGCCATCAAGCGCGGCACCGGCGAACTCGAGGGCGTTCGCTACGAGTCGATCAGCTACGAGGGCTACGGCCCCGACGGCGTCGCCGTGATCGTCGAAACCCTGACCGACAATCGCAATCGGACCAGCGCCGAGATCAAGCACGTCTTCGCGCGAAACGGCGGCACGATCGCCGAGCCCGGCGCGGTGTCCTGGCAGTTCGATCGCAAGGGCATCATCGAAGTGAAGGGACCGATCGACGAGGACCAACTCCTCGAGTGGGTCATGGACGCCGGGGGAGAGAACTTCGAAGCCAGCGGCGTGAACTTCACGGTCACCACCGAACCGCAGGACCTCGGATCGGTGCGCGACGCCCTCGACGGCTACGGCGCCAAGGTGCTGAGCGCCGAGTTGACGCTGGTGCCCCAGAACTCGATTCCGGTCGACTCCGAATCCGAGGCGAAGAAGATTCTTCGCCTGATGGACGCCATTGACGACCACGACGACGTTCAGAACGTCTTTTCGAACTTCGACATCTCTGACGAGATCCTCGGCTCGTACGAGGGATAATTCCCGGTTTCTGGACCGATTGAGGTCTAGTATCGAAC
>PMFA01000015.1:34600-89928 GCA_003155915.1 Acidimicrobiaceae bacterium
ATCCCGGTCGCCCAAGCCAGCGGCGTGGCCGTCGCGCTCGCCTCGGCGATCAATGTGCCGGTTCGACAGTTCAACGCCCAAGAGGTCAAGTTGGCGGTCACCGGCTACGGGGCCGCGAGCAAGGTCCAGGTCCAGGCAATGGTGGCGCGACTGTGCGGCCTCGCGGAGATACCCAAACCGGCCGACGCCGCGGACGCCCTGGCGCTGGCGATCACGTACTTCATGGTCGTGCGCAGCGAAGAGAAATACGCACTGGGGAGCCGCGCGTGATCGGGTGGCTCCACGGCCAGGTCTTGCACCATCACAAAGACGGCGCCATCGTGCTCGACGTGCACGACGTGGGCTACGAGGTGAGTGTCGCCTCCCAGGAGGACTACCGCGTCGGTGACGTCGTCGATCTCTACGTCTTCACGGCGGTGCGCGACGACGCGATCGTGCTCTACGGGTTCCCCAGCTACCTGGACCGCGAGTTCTTCGAACTCTTGCTGGTCACGCCGGGCGTCGGTCCCTCGACCGCCCTCGCGGCCCTTCGCACGATGTCAACCGGTGACCTCGCCACGGCGATCGAGCGTGACGACGCCAAGACGATCGCGACGATTCCGGGCATCGGACCCAAGACCGCGAGTCGCATCGTGCTGGAACTGAAGGGCAAGGTCGTTGTCCCGGACTCCTACGTCGCCGCCAAACCCACGCCGCAGAACGACGCCATCGAAGACGCGCTGCGGGGACTCGGCTACAGCACCCAAGAGGTTCGCCAGGCCCTCAGTGGTACGACGCTCTCCGACGACGAAGGCGCCGCGCTGCGCCAGGCGTTGCAGTTGTTGAGGCGCCAGTGAGTCGCCACGAGATCGACGTCGAGCAGTTGACTCGCAATGTTGTGGCGCCGGTCGCTGACGAACAGGACCGACGTGCCGAGGTGTCGCTTCGACCGAGCACGCTGGCGGAGTTCGTCGGACAACGCGAATTGGTGCGCCACCTCGAGATCGTGCTCGGTTCGGCGAGGACACGCCACCAGACCGCGGATCACCTCTTGTTCGCGGGCCCCCCGGGACTGGGCAAGACCTCGCTCGCCAGCATCGTCGCCGCCGAGATGGGCGCGGGCCTACGGATCACGTCGGGCCCGGTGCTCTCGCGCCCCGGTGACTTGGCCGCTCTGTTGACCGACCTACAAGACGGCGACGTCTTGTTCGTGGACGAGATCCACCGTCTCTCGCGCGGCGTCGAGGAGATCTTGTACCCGGCGATGGAGGACCGACGCCTCGACGTCATGATCGGACGTGGGCCGTCGGCGCGCGCCATCCGACTCGACCTGCCCAACTTCACGCTCGTCGGGGCGACAACGCGAACCGGGCTGGTCGCCGCGCCCCTGCGCGACCGATTCGGTTTCGTCGGCCAGCTCGACCTCTATGACCCGCAGGACCTCACGGTCATCGTCAGTCGATCGGCCGGTCTGCTCGACGTGACGCTGAAGGGCGACGCGGCGTGCATCATCGCCGGGCGCAGTCGCGGTACGCCGCGCATCGCCAATCGCCTCTTGCGACGAGTTCGTGACTTCGCCGCGGTGCAGGGGCACGACGTGATCGATGAGGACGTCGCCGTTGAGGGTCTGGCGCTCTTCGGAGTCGACGAGTTCGGTCTGGACAAGATTGACCGTCGCATCCTGGGCCTGCTCTGTCAGCAGTTCGCCAATCAACCGGTCGGACTGACGACCCTGGCGCACGCCTGCGGCGAAGAGCCCTCGACGATCGAGGACGCCTATGAGCCATTTTTGTTGCGCGACGGTCTCCTGATTCGAACGCCCCGTGGCCGGGTGGCGACCGAACGGGCCTATCAACACCTTGGAATAACGCCTCGCGGCGGTGGGCTGGTCTAACGCAATCGCTTAAAACGACTAGGGTTTCTTTGTCTATATCTCGGAGGAATTACCTATGTTGTTCGCGGTGAACATGCTGTTGGCGACCGCTAAGAAGTCGTCATTTAGCGGCTATCTGATTCTCATTTACGTCGTGATTTTCGGATCGCTCTATTTCTTCTACATCCGCCCCCGGTCCCAGAAGCAGAAGGCCGCTCGACTCAACACACGAAAAGTCGAACTGGGGGAGCGCGCTCAGACGATCGGCGGCTTCGTCGGGACCGTGGTGAAGATGGACGACGGCCTGATCACCCTGCGTGGAGCGAGCGGTGTGGAACTGGACTTCGTTCCTACGGCGATCGCTCGAAAATACGATCCACCAGCGCCCGTGCCTGAATCGACCGACGACGAACACGACGAAGAAGGCGACAAGAAGTAATGGCCCAACAGGTCGGTTCTCGACGATCGTTGATCGTCAGTCTCATCCTCACGATCGCGATTGCGTTCGGTTCACTGGTGGCGACCTTGTCACTGGGATGGGGTCCGAAACTTGGCCTGGACTTGGCCGGTGGCCTCTCGGTGGTCTACAAACCGGCCACCCACGCCTCGACCGCCGACATGCAAGAAGTGGTCACCATTCTGAACAACCGCGTCAACGGCCTCGGCGTGTCGGGGGCCACGGTGAATCTCCAGGGCAAGAACGTGGTCGTCAGCGTGCCCGGTGTTACCGATGCCCGTCGTATTTTGCAGCTGGTCGGTGAGACGGCGCAGTTGCTCTTTCGTCCGGTGCTTTGTGAAGCGACCGAAGCCAAAAAGACCGATGCTGTGGCGAAGCTCCCATCATGCGGCAGTAGCTATCTATTCTCGGCCGCGAATTTGGATGTCAATACTTCGACGGGAGAACCAAGCAACAATATTTCCCCTGACCCGAGTTTCTCGAACATCGCGACGACAAAGCCGAACAAGGACAACCCGAAAGACGAAGTCATTCTTCCTTATCTCGGTGAGTCGGGTGTGCGATATGTTTTGGGACCTGCACAGTTGACGGGAACGGCGGTCGCGAAGGCGACCGCGGGGCAGAACCAAATCGGTCAATGGGTGGTCGACTACACACTGACGAAAACCGGTAGCCCCGCCTGGGACAAAGTAGCGGAGGCGAATTTTCACGCAGAGGTTGCGATTGAGCTCGACGGCGTCATCCAGTCGGCTCCCTTGATCTTGCCAAGTCAGTCTGCGTTTACAAGCTTCAATGGGCAGGGAGAAATTTCGGGTTCTTTTACTGAAAGCTCCGCGAAAGATCTCGCAGTGGCCATGGAGTTCGGCGCCCTGCCGGTTCGACTGAACCCGCTCGACACCGTCACGGTCTCACCGACCCTCGGACACAGTTCGCTCGTCGCCGGCCTCGGCGCCGGCCTCGTGGGTTTGCTTCTGGTGTTGCTCTACACGATCCTCTACTACCGTGCGCTCGGTCTCGTGATCGTGCTGGGCTTGGCGGCGACGGCCGCGCTCTTGTGGGCCATCATCTCGGCGCTCGGCCATACGGCCTTCGCGCCGAGTTTCGACCTCGCGGGTATCACGGGGATAATTGTGTCCATTGGTATCACTGTCGACAGTTACATCGTGTATTTCGAACGATTGAAAGACGAGGCCCGAGCAGGGCGTTCGGTTCGCACCTCGGTTGACCGGGGATTCCGCTCGGCGTGGCGCACGGTGTTGGCCGCCGACACCGTTAGTCTGCTGGCCGCAATTCTGTTGTACCTCATCGCCGTCGGCGACGTCCGCGGCTTCGCCTTCTTCCTCGGGTTGTCCACCTTGATGGACGTCTTCATGACCTGGTACTTCACCAGGCCGCTGGTGATCCTGCTCGGTCGGCGCAGCACCAGCAGCACGTCGGCCCTCTCGATGGTCGCGGGCCTCACGCCAGGTGTGAGTGCCCATGAGTGATGACGTGATGACCGACGAGACCGAAGAGAAGACGCCGGGACGACTCGGTCGGATTTATCAGGGCCGCACGACGGTTGACTTCGTTGGTCGAAAGCGCACGTGGTTCACCATTTCGATGGTCATCATCGTGCTCGGACTCGCGTCGCTGGGTATCCGGGGCTTCAACCTCGGCATCGACTTCAAGGGAGGTAGTTCGTGGGAAGTGCAGACCTCGCACTCCACGGTCGCGGCCATCACGAGCGCCGCGGAAAAAGCGGGGCTCAGGGATCCGACCGTCGAGAAGCTGGGCTCCAAGACCTACCAAGTGACGGCCGACATCAATTCTTTGAGCGCTGATTCCCAAACGGCGTTAATCAACAAGGTCGCCAACTCCTTGGCCAAGACCGCCGGGGTCAGTACCAACCAAGTATCCGTCACCAGCGTTGGTCCGACGTGGGGAAGTCAGATCACGCATCGCGCGCTGGAAGCGCTCATCGTCTTCTTCATCGCGGTCGTGGCGTACATCAGTATCCGATTCGAGCCCAAGATGGCGTTGGCCGCGTTCATCGCCATGGTGCACGACCTGCTCGTGACGGTGGGCGTCTACTCGCTGTTCGGTCTGCAAATCACGCCGGACACCGTCATCGCCATCCTCACGATCCTCGGTTACTCGCTCTATGACACCGTGGTCGTCTTCGACCGCGTTCGTGACAACGCCGGCGGCATCTTGAAGAGCGGTGACCTCAGCTACGGCGAGATGGTGAACCTCTCGATGAACCAGACGCTGGCGCGTTCCATCAACACCTCACTCGTCGCGATCCTGCCGGTCTTATCGGTCCTCGTGGTGGGCGCCGACATCCTCGGTGCGACCACGCTCCAGAGCTACGGCCTCGCGCTCTTCGTCGGTCTCATGAGTGGGGCCTACTCATCGATCTTCATCGCGAGTCCGCTGCTCGCGATAATGAAAGAACGCGAACCGCGATTCCGTGAAATGGCCGAGCGGGCGCGACTGCGCAGCGACCAGCGCGTGCTCACGCCGGCCGCGGCGGCGTTGTACGCGGGCGAAGGCGCTCAGCGACTCGCACGTCCCACGGCGTCGAGCGGACCACGTCCGCGAAGTGCCCCGGGCACGCTGTCGCGCGGCACCATTCAGGCGCGGGCGCGCAAACAAAAACGGCGATAGGGCGCCATTAGGCTGACTGTATGGTCAGTCTCACTTCTCGCTCCGCCGCTGACCCCGCGCTGAGCGGGTCTATAGAGCGTTTAATCGGCCGTTTCCTCGAGCACCACGCTGACGGCGACGTCGAGGTCATCCGACGCGCCGGGGCCGCCGCCATTAAGGCGCACGAGGGCCAACTGCGCCGAACCGGCGAGCCCTACGTCACGCACCCGATCGCGGTGGCCGATATCGCGGCCGACCTGGGCCTCGACGAGGCCACGATCACCGCGGCCCTGTTGCACGATGCCGTCGAGGACACCGGCATCACCAAGGAGTGGCTGGCCCAAGAGTTCGGCGATCAGGTCGCCGCGGTCGTCGACGGCGTCACCAAGCTCGACCGCCTGGAGTTCGACTCCAAGGAGGAGCAGCAGGCGGCCACCATCCGCAAGATGTTCATCGCCATGGCCCAGGACTGGCGCGTGTTGTTGATCAAACTCGCCGACCGCCTTCACAACATGCGCACGATCTCGGTTATGCCGATGGCCCGTCAGCGCGCGATCGCCCAAGAGACCCTCGACGTCTACGCGCCGTTGGCGCACCGTCTCGGGGTCCAACAGGTCAAGTGGCAACTCGAGGACCTCAGTTTCGCGACCCTGCACCCGAAGCGCTACGCCGAGATCGAACAGATGGTCGCGGCCCGCCAGCCCGAGCGCGAGGACTACCTCAGTGAAGTCATGGCGACGCTCTCGGCCAAGCTCGACGAGTTCGGCATCAAGGCCGAGGTCCGCGGACGCCCGAAACACCTCTGGAGCATCTACGAGAAGATGGTCATCGGCGGCAAGGAGTTCGACGACATTTTCGACCTCGTGGGTCTTCGCGTCATCGTCGACGAGGACCGCGACTGTTGGGCCGTAATCGGCGCGATTCACGCGCTGTGGTCCCCGGTCCAGGGACGATTCAAGGACTACATCAACTCGCCCAAGTTCAACCTCTATCAGTCCCTGCACACGACCGTGATCGGGCCCCGGGGCAAGTCCGTCGAGGTGCAGATCAGGACCTTCGAGATGCACCGGCGCGCCGAGTTCGGCGTCGCCGCGCACTGGGGCTACAAGGAGGGCGCGTCGAGCAAAGAGGTCGCCTGGATGCAGCGTCTCGCCGACGTCGAAGAAGAAGAGAACGACCCGATCGCGTTCTTGGAAGCGTTGAAGCTCGACCTCGGTCAAGACGAGGTCTACGTCTTCACGCCCAAAGGCCGGGTGATCGCGTTGGTCGAAGGTGCGACGACGATCGACTTCGCCTACGCCGTGCACACCGAAGTCGGCCACCACTGCGTGGGCGCCAAGGTCAACGGTCGCCTCGTGCCCCTCGATACGGTCCTGCGCTCGGCCGACGTGGTCGAGATCGTGACCAGCAAGAGCGACTCCGCCGGTCCGTCACGCGACTGGCTCGCGATCGCCCAATCGTCACGCGCCAAATCGAAGATCCGCCAGTGGTTCCAGCGAGAACGTCGTGAGGACGCGATTGAGGGAGGCCGCGAGGAGCTGACCAAGGCGCTTCGACGCGAGGGCCTCCCGATCGCCACGTCGCTCTCGTCGAGCGCGCTGGACGCGGTCATCACGGGAATGAACTTAGAGGACATCGACGCGCTCTTCATGGCGATCGACAGCGGTCAGATCTCGGCGCTCGCCGTGGTCCAGCGCCTGGACCGCGAACTGCGCGGCGGCGGCGAGACCGAACAGATGCCGACCACGGTCACGCGCATGCCGCGCACCAGTCGCACCACTCGGCGTACGGCCGGCGTCTACGTCGAGGGACTCGACGACGTCATGATCCACCTGGCGCGCTGCTGTTCGCCGGTGCCCGGTGACAGCATCATGGGATTCATCACGCAGGGTCGAGGGGTGTCCGTGCACCGCGACGACTGCTCGAACGCCGTCGCCCTGGCCCAACGCCTGGGGGAGCGCATCATCGACGTCGAATGGGACGGATCGGTCAGCGGTCAGTACCGCGCGGTGCTCGAAGTCATGGCCTTCGACCGGTCGCGACTCCTGCTCGACGTCTCGAAGGTCGTGGCCGAGTATCACCTCAGTATCATCTCGAGTTCGACGTCGACGTCGGGCTCGAGGATCGTGCGAATGGTCTTCGACGTGGAGCTCGCGGACCCGACGCACCTCAGTAGCCTGTTGGCGGCGCTGAAGAGCGTCGACGGCGTCTTCGATGCCTTCCGACAACTACCGGGACAGAACAAGAATTCATGAGCGACGCCGTCACACCCTTTCAAGCCCCCACCGGGACCCACGACGTACTCGCGCCGAACTCGGCCGAGTGGGAGGGCGTCGTCGCGACCTTCGCCCAGTTCGCCTATCGCTACGGCTTCGAGTTGATCATCACGCCGATGTTCGAAGACGTCGGCGTGTTCAATCGGGGCATCGGCGAAGAGAGCGACGTCGCCAAGAAAGAGATGTACGTGTTCTCAGACCGCGGGGATCGGATCTACGCGTTGCGCCCGGAGGGTACCGCGCCCGTCGTTCGCGCCTTCATCCAGCACAATCCCACGACGCCGTGGAGGACGTGGTACGTGACACCGGCCTTTCGCTACGAGCGCCCCCAGGCCGGGCGCTATCGCCAGCACCACCAACTCGGCGTCGAGGTGCTCGGCACCGATGACCCGGCGGTCGACGTCGAGGTGATCGCCCTGGCGGAGCGTTTCTACCGTGCACTGGGCCTGAGGCAATTTCGTCTCCTCATCAACTCGATGGGCCACGACGTCTGTCGCGCGGCCTACGTGGAACTGTTGCGCGCGCACCTGGAGGCGAACGTCGATCGGCTCTGCGACGAACACCAAAAGACGTGGTCCGTGAATCCGCTGCGCGTGCTGGACTGCAAAGACCCGGCCTGTATCGCGGTGACCGGCGAAGGCCCGATGTTGATCGATCACATCTGCGACGACTGTCGAGCCCACTTCAACAAAGTCGTCGCCGGGTTGACGTCAATCGGTATCGAGTCCCAACTTGACCCGCGACTCGTTCGGGGCTTCGACTACTACACCCGTACGACGTTCGAATTCGTCGCCGACGCCCTCGGCGGAGCGCAGAACGCGATCGGAGGGGGTGGACGCTACGACAAGCTCGCCGAGCAACTTGGCGGTAAGCCCACGAGCGGGATCGGCTTCGGTAGCGGCATCGAGCGACTGCTCCTCACGCGAGCGGCCGAGGGCGTTGAACCACGTAACCTCATAGGTCGTTCACTGGACCTGTTCGTGATCGACACGACGAACCAAGACGTCGCGACGGTACTGGTGGATGAGTTGCGCGCCGCCGGTTTCGCCGTCGCTCGGGCCTACGACAACCGGTCGATGAAGTCCCAGATGAAGGTGGCCGATAAATCCGGTGCGCGCTTCGCCCTCTTGGTGGGCCCCCAGGAGATGTCGGCGGGCGAGGTTACGATTAGAGACTTGCGAAGCGACGACTTCGAGCAGACGCAACGTCGTGTCGCCCGAAGCGAGGTCGTCTTCGTGGTCGCCGAACTACTGACGAAGAGCTGAGAATGTCGAAGAATCTGGAATCCACGAGCATGCGTGACCTGCTGTGCGCGTCGCTTCGCGAGAGCGACGTCGGCACGCAGGTGAGTGTCTGCGGCTGGGTCGCCAAGCGCCGAGAACACGGCGAACACTTAGCCTTCCTCGACGTCCGCGACCACTCGGGCATCATCCAAGCAGTCGTCGAGGGCTCGGTCGACGTTCGTAGTGAGTACGTCGTACGAGTGAGCGGCACGGTGACGCGACGACCCGAGGGCACGGTCAACGACAAACTCGATACCGGGTCGGTCGAACTGACCGACTGTGTCGTCGAGGTACTGGCGTCGGCCGAACCGCCGCCGTTTCAACTCGATGATCGGGTGGACATCGACGAGCAAGTTCGTCTTCGCTACCGTTACCTCGACCTACGTCGCGAACACATGCAGCGGAACCTACGCCTTCGCGCGGTCGTGAACGGTGCGCTGCGCCGGGCGATGGACGCTCAGGGATTCTGCGAGGTCGAGACGCCGCTGCTCTGGGCCCCGACGCCCGAAGGCTCGCGCGAGTTCGTCGTGCCCTCACGTCTGCAACCCGGGGAGTTCTACGTGCTGCCCCAGAGCCCGCAGATCGCCAAGCAACTCTTGATGGTCGGCGGGTTCGATCGTTACTACCAGATCGCGCGATGCATGCGCGACGAGGACCTGCGGGCCGATCGCCAATTCGAGTTCTCCCAACTCGATATCGAAGCGAGCTTCGTCGATCAAGATGACGTCCTCGGCTTCGTCTCGGTCGCGGTGTTGGACGCGGCGGAAGCGGCGACCGGCGTACGGCCCGACGACATCCCGTCGATGACGTGGACCGAGGCCCTGGACCGCTACGGCACCGACAAGCCGGACCTTCGTTTCGAGATGCTGCTCCACGACCTGTCCGACGTCTTCGCCGTCACCGAGGTCAAGGCCTTTTCGGCGCCGACCGTGAAGGCGATGCGTGTGCGCGGGGGCGCGAGTTTCTCGCGCGCCCGACTGGACGAGCTGACCGATCAGGCCAAGGGCCTCGGCGCGAAGGGACTCGCGTGGTTCCGCATCACCGCCGACGGACTGGACTCCCCGCTGGCCAAGTTCCTCAACGAGACCGAGAGTGCGGCCGTCGCGGCCGTCGACGACGCCGAAGTCGGTGACATCGTCTTTTGCGTGGCCGACGAGTACGCCGACGCCTGTCACGTCCTGGGCGCGATCCGTACGACACTCGGCTCGCCCCCGGTCGGCGAGGGACCGCATAAGTACGTCTGGGTCACGGAGTTCCCGTTGTTCGAAGGTGTCGACGAGAACGGCAACCTTCAAGCGGCCCACCATCCGTTCACGATGCCGCATCCCGACGACATGGACCTGATCGAGACCGATCCGCTGAAGGTCCGTTCGCGGGCCTACGACCTGGTCCTGAACGGCTGGGAACTGGGCAGTGGATCCGTTCGAATACATCGCGCCGACATCCAGTCACGGGTCTTTCGCGCGTTGGGGATCTCCGAAGAAGAGGCCGAGAGCCGTTTCGGGTTCCTGCTCGGGGCCTTCAAATACGGCGCGCCACCGCACGCCGGCTTCGCTTTCGGCATCGACCGACTCGTGGCGATCTTCGCGGGTGAGGAGAACATCCGCGAGGTCATCGCATATCCCAAGACCCAGTCGGGCGCCGATCTGATGACCGGCGCGCCCAAGGGCGTGTCGCCCAAGGTGATGCGCGAACTGCGCATCACCATCACGCCGAAAGGTTCGTGAGTTACGTCGCTCTTCGACGACGCCGTCGCTCAGCGCCTGAAACAGGTCGCGCCACTCGCTGATCTCCTGCGACCGCGCACGTTGGACGAACTCGTCGGCCAAGCCCACCTCGTGGGGCCCAACGGCCCGTTACGGCGTTTCGTCGAGGCGGGAGAACTGACGTCCATGATCCTGTGGGGCCCGGCCGGCACCGGTAAGACGACGCTGGCGCGCATCCTCGCGAATTCGGCGGGTTACGCGACCGAGAGTCTGTCGGCCGTCACGAGTGGCGTGAAGGACGTGCGCGAGGCTCTCACGCGCGCACACGATCGACTCGGCGAACAGGGCCAGCGCACCGTGCTCTTCATTGACGAGGTCCACCGGTTCAATAAGTCCCAACAGGATCTCTTGTTGCCGGCCACCGAGACCGGCCAAGTCGTGCTCATCGGCGCGACGACCGAGAACCCGTACTTCGAGGTCAATGCGGCGCTGATGAGCCGTTCCACGTTGTGGCGCCTGTACCCGTTGTCGGCTGACGACCTCGAGGTACTCGTGCGAAGGGGAGTCGAACTTCGCCAGAGCGCCATCGCCGACGAGGCGATCGAAGCCATCACGTCGGCTAGCGACGGTGACGCGCGCGTCGCCTTGACGACGCTCGATACCGCGATCGTGCTCGCGCGCGCCGATGAAACGTCGCCGGACCTGGTCGAGGTCGAGCACGTCGCCCAGGCCCGCGACGGTCGTCTCTATCACCAGTCACGCGACACGCACTACGACCAGATCAGTGCGTTCATCAAGTCGGTGAGGGGATCGGACCCCGACGGCGCCCTCTACTGGCTGGTCACGATGCTCGAAAGCGGCGAGAGTCCACGGTTCCTCGCGCGGCGGCTCGTCATTCTCGCGAGCGAGGACATCGGTCTCGCCGACCCCATGGGTCTGGTCCTCGCCGACGCCGCCGCGCGAACCGTGGAGTTCATTGGACTCCCCGAGGGACGCCTGACGCTGGCGCACGCCACGATCACGCTCGCCCTCATGCCCAAGAGCAACTCGGTCACGCGAGCACTCGGTGCGGTGACGCGCGCGGTGCAAGAGGGCGGTCTGGTCGAGGTCCCCGATCACCTTCGCGGCTCGAACTATCGGGGCGCGTCCGAGCAGGGCTTCGGCGCGGACTATCAGTATCCGCACGACTTTGCACGTGGCTGGGTCTCCCAGCAGTACCTCCCTGACGCGCTCGTCGGTCAGCGCTACTACGACCCCAGCGAGTACGGACGAGAAAAGGCGTTGGTCGATCAGTGGCGCGTGACGGTGCAGCGTGAGGACGAGGTCAATTCCGAGGCGCCGGTAGAGTAAGGGCCGTGGAAGCCGCTCAACTTCGTTCAACTTTCCTGGATTACTTCGCTGACAACGGCCACACGGTCGTGCCCTCGGCGAGTCTGATCCCCTATGACCCGAGCCTGCTCTTCACCGTCGCCGGCATGGTCCCCTTCAAGCCGTACTTCACCGAAGAAGAACCCGCGCCCTACCCGCGCGCGGTGTCGGTGCAGAAGTGCTTTCGCGCCCTCGACATCGACATCATCGGCACGACCCAGCGCCACCTGACCTTCTTCGAGATGATGGGCAACTTCTCCTTCGGCGACTACTTCAAAGAGGGCGCCATCCGCTTCGCGTGGGGCCTGATCACCGAGGGTTTCGGCCTGGACCCCGAACGCCTCTGGGTCACCGTGCACACCTCGGATGACCAGGCCGAAGAGCTCTGGCGCGACCTCATTGGCGTTCCCGCCAGTCGCATCCAACGTCTCGGTGAGGACAACTTCTGGGAGATGGGACCGACCGGACCGTGCGGTCCCAGTTCGGAGATCTTCTTTGACAAGGGTGCGCGCTTCGGGGCCGACGGTGGACCCGAGAGCGGTGGTGAGGATCGATTCGTCGAATTTTGGAATCTGGTCTTCACCCAGTACGACCGCGGCGCCGACGGAACGCTGAGCGAACTGCCGAAGAAGAACATCGACACCGGTGCCGGCTTCGAACGCGTCCTGGCGATACTCAACGGCCTGGAGTCGGTCTTCGCGACCGACCTCTTCGCGCCGTTGCTCGAGACCGCGTCGCGCGCCATCGACAAGCGCTACGGCGACGACGAAACGACCGACGTCGCGATTCGACGCATCGCCGAGCACGGTCGCGCGATGACCATGTTGGTCGCCGACGGTGTACTGCCCTCCAATGAGGGACGGGGCTACGTGCTGCGTCGCATCATCCGCCGCGCCATACTCGCCGCGCGGCGTTCGGGTGCGAAGCGAGCGTTGACGTCATCCTTGGTCGACGCGACCATCGAGAAGATGGGTGTCGCCTATCCGAATCTCGTGAAGGAGCGCGACCTCATCGTCGAAGTCCTCGAACGTGAAGAGACCGGTTTCGCCCGGACGCTCAAGACCGGTCTGTCGCTCCTAGAAGAGGCACAACGCGACGTCGTGTCCAGTGGCGCGACCGTGTTCCCGGGCGACGTGGCCTTCAAGCTCCACGACACGCACGGCTTTCCCATCGAACTCACCGACGAGATCGTCTCGGAGTCGGGACTGAGCGTGGACCGCGGCGCCTTCGACGCGGCGATGACCGAACAGCGTGAACGGGCCCGCTCCAAGGCCAAGACGCTGAACCTGGCCGACGACGCGCAGTATCGCGACCTCATCGAAAGTCGCGGTACGACCGAGTTCGTCGGACGCGACGTGTCGCGCTACAGCATCGAGACCGAGGTCCTGGCCTCACTCGTCGGCAAGGACGGCGTGGGCGAACTCTTCCTCGATTCGACGCCCTTCTACGCAGAATCGGGCGGCCAGGTGGCCGACACCGGGATGATCGTCACCGAGACGGGGAGCTTCAAGGTGCTGGACGTCCAGAACGTCGCGGGTGGCCTCTTCGCTCACCGTGGTCTGCTCACCGGTGAACTGCTGCCCGGTCAGGCGGCGGTGGCGACGATCGATCCGGAGCGACGCGAGGCGACGCGGCGAAACCACACGGCCACGCACCTCTTGCACGCGGGACTGCGCACGGTGTTGGGCGACCACGTTCGCCAGCAGGGATCCTTCGTCGGACCGGACCGATTGCGCTTCGACTTCTCCCACGGGGCCGGCGTGACACCCCAAGAGACCGCCGAGATCCTGACCTTGGTGAACTCCGACGTGGTCGCCAACGAAGAGGTCAATACGATTCAAACGACGAAGAAGGACGCCGAGACGATGGGGGCGATCGCCTTTTTCGGTGACAAGTATGGGGATCGCGTGCGCGTGGTGCGCGCCGGTGCGCACAGCCTCGAGTTCTGCGGCGGCACCCACGTTGATCGCCTGGGCGACATCGGTCAAATCCAGATCGTGAGCGAGTCTTCGATCGGCTCGAATACTCGCCGTATCGAGGGCGTGAGCGCCATGGGTGCCTACCAGCGAAGCCGCGACATGGAAACCGCGCTCGGTTCGGTGGCGACCATATTGAAGTCCTCGGTCGAGGACGTCGTGCCGGCGTTGGAACGAATCATGGAGCGACAGCGCGACTTCGAGAAAGAACTCTCGTCGCTTCGTCAGGCACAGTTGTCGCGTTTCGCCGAGGAGTTGCACGCGCAAGTCTCTTCCGACGTGTTGGTCGCGAGGGTCGATGGCTATCCCGGTGAACAGTTGCGAACACTCGCGTCGGACCTTCAACGTCGTGGTCGCCGCGTCGTCGTGTTGGTCGGGGCGATGGAGGGCAAGGTGTCCATCGCCGTGGCGAGCGACGACACCCTCGATGCCTCGAACGTGGTCAAGCAGCTGGCGACACTGGTGGGCGGTGGGGGCGGTGGCTCCGCACGCCTGGCGCTCGCCGGGGGGCGCAGTCCCAATGGCATCGACGCCGTTCTCTCGGCGGCCGCGGCGCTGTAGTTCTCGATGACACGAGTCCTCGGCATTGACCCCGGCACCAAACGCTGCGGCGTCGCCATCACGAATTCGGCGCAGACCATGGCGTTTCCGCGGCCGGCCATCGCTCGAGATGACTTGACGCTGTCGCGACTCAGTGAACTGATCGAAGACGAGTCAATTGGCAGCGTCGTCATCGGTCGACCACTCGCTCTCTCAGGGAACGAGACATCGAGCACCACCGACGCCGATGATTTTTTCTCGCAAGTGCGCGAACACGTGGTCGTCCCGGTCATTCAGTGGGATGAACGACTGACGACGCGCGAGGCGCAAAAGTCGTTGTCAGAGGCCGGATTGACGACCAAGGAGTCCCGTGATCGTATCGACAGCGCGGCCGCCGTCATCATGCTGCAAAACTATCTAGATGGGCTCAATGCTGAGTAAGCCGCTGGGCCGGATTGTTGCTGGTCTGGTCATCGTCATCGTGATCATGGTGACGTGGTTCGCGCTCCAGGTCGATCCCATCTTTCACGGCAAGGGCAAGAATGTCATCGTCACGGTGAGCGCCGGTGAGTCGCTGTCGACGGTCGCGAACGCGTTGCACGCCAAGGGAGTTATCGCCTCGACGTTGGCCTTCTCAATTGACACGGCGCTGTTCGGCTCGTATCAAGTCGCGCAGGGTTCGTACGAGATCGCGCAGGGTTCGTCGTTCTCGCACGTCCGTTCAATATTCAACGCACCGCCCAACGTCATCGCGGTCGACGTGCTCGCGGGCCAGACTTTGCACGAGGTGGCCGTCAACCTCATTGCAAATGGTGAGAGTAACTCCTTCGGTGACAAGTTCGTGGCCGTCGCGACGGCGAGCGTGACGCCGAGCCCCTTTCACTCGTCAGGTCTGCTCGAAGGTCTGATCGGCACCGGTCTCTACATCATCAAGCCCGGAGAGTCGCCGGCGCAGCTCGCGGCGACCATGGCGAAGCGATTCGTCGAACAGGCCGCGTCGGTCGGCCTGACGCCGTCGACGACGATGCAGGGACTCAACGCGTACCAACTGGTTATCGCCGCCTCCATCGTGGAGAAAGAGGGCTACTACCCTGTGAATATGCCGAAGGTCGCGCGGGTGATCTACAACCGACTCGCGCGCGGAGGTCCGTTGCAAATGGACGCAACGGTGCTTTACTACCTCGGCATGGACGGGGGCACGGTGACCCCGACCATGCTCCAGACCCAAGAGCCGTACAACACGTATCTCAATACCGGCCTCACGCCCACGCCGATCTGCGCCGTTTCGACGATCGCGATGCGAGCGACGCTGCACCCGCCGGTCGGCACCTGGCTCTACTTCACCCTGATCAACGAAGACGGCCAGATGGCGTTCTCGACGACCTTCGCCCAGCAGTTGAAAGAGGAGAAGTTGGCCGAGTCGAGGGGCATCGGATGAAGTGGCGACTCGGTGTCGCGGGTTCGCCCATCGAGCACTCGCTCACGCCCCAGCTCCACGACGCCGCCCTGGCCATGACCGGCTTCGAAGGCTCGTCGCGGCGTGTCGAATTAGGCCCCAAGGACCAGGCGAAACTGAACAAGGTGATGCGCAAAGAGTTCGATGCGCTTTCGATCACGATGCCGTTGAAGTCATTCGGCGTCGAGATCTGCGACGAAATCGACGAAGTGGCGACGCACACCCAGTCCGTCAATTCACTGCTCGTTCGTGACGGCAAGCTACTGGGCGCCTCCACCGACGGCGACGGATTCGTGAACGCCCTGCGCGGACAGTTCGACGCGAGTCCCGAGGGCCTCCACGTCGTCGTCCTCGGCGCGGGGGGCGCGGCGAGGGCCATCGTCGACGGACTGGTTCGCCACGGCGTCGCGTCGGTGGCGGTGCACGGCCGAAACGAAGTCAGGGTGGAAGAGCTCGTCGCACGCTACAAGAACGTCTACGACTTCTCATTGACCTACCGGCCCGTTGACCTCATCGTCAACACCACGCCGATCGCCGGTCGAGTTGAAGAGGCCGCCGTCATGCAGGGTGTCGGGGCGCACACGATCGCCGTCGACATCACGTACGAACCGCGCATGTCCGCCTGGCGCGCATTGCACGAACGCTCGGGGTGCGCGAGCGCCAACGGGCTCGGCATGCTGGCCCACCAGGCGGCGCTGCAGCTGCAGTGGTGGTGGGACGTCCCCATTGACGCCGCGCAACTGTTGAAGGCCATTTCATGACCGACACGCTCAGTTCGATGTCGTCACGGATTCGTTCGAAGGACCGACTGGACCTCGGTCTCGCGTGCGGACTGATCGCCCTCGGCGTCACCGGAGTCGTGATGATCTACAGCGCGACGCGTCAGGGACTCATCAACGCCGGCTACAACCCGCACTACTACCTCGAGCGACAGGGATTCTTCGTCGGGATCGGCATCATCGTGATGTACGTGGTCTCGTTGATCGATTATCGACGGCTGGAGATCTTGACGACGCCGTTCTACGTGTGCTCCCTGCTGGGACTGGTCGGTGTCTATTTCGTCGGTCAAACGGCCCTCGGGGCACAGCGCTGGTACAGCCTCGGCATATTGCAGGTACAACCGAGCGAGTTCACCGTGCTGATACTCATTCTCGCGGTGGCGACGTTCTGTCAGCGAAGACCGGAGGGGCTCACCATGTACGACGTGGTGCGGCTACTGGTGATGGCGGCCGTCCCGTTGCTGCTCATTGTCCTACAACCCGACCTCGGCACATCGATCATCATCATCTTGACGGTCGGTGCAATGTTGGTGGTCGCGGGCGTGCCGCCTCGACTGTTGACGCTGCTCGCCGTACTGGGACTAGCCGGCGTCGTCGTCGCGTTTTATCTTGACCTCGTGCAGCGCTACGCCATTGACCGATTCGCGGCCTTCCTCCATCAGGACTCGACGAGCCCGCAATGGGCGAAGTACATCTATAACGTCGACAACGCCAAGAACGCCATTGGCTCGGGTGGCCTCCACGGCGTCGGGCTCTTCAACGGTCTGCAGACGAATCTCGGGTACGTGCCGGAACAGCACACGGACTTCATATTCACCGCCATCGGGGAGCAGTTGGGCTTCGTCGGGTCGCTGCTGATCATCCTGCTGCTCGCCTTCGTGGCGTTTCGGCTCTTTCGAATCGGGCGCCTGGCCAAGGACACGATGGGCCGGATCATCTGCATCGGCGTATTCGTCTTCTTCGCCTTCAGTTGTTTCGAGAACATCGGGATGACGATGGGCATCATGCCCGTGACCGGCATCCCCCTGCCACTGCTGAGTTACGGCGGGTCCTCGGCACTGGTGTTCTTCACGGCCGGTGGACTGGTGCTCTCTATTTCGCGGCGGACCGGCAATTAGGCTGGACCCCTGATGAGCGACGAACCAACGCCGGCGAGCGACGAACCGACCGAAAGGCTCGCGTCCGAAACGCCAGGCGCCGAGCCGGTTGAAGTAGTCGATCCCGACACGTTGAAGTTCAACGTGATGAGCATCGAATCGGTGCTCTTTGATCTGTCGGACTCCTCGCCCCTGGTGCACTTGATCGAAGAGGAGACGCCGTACCGGTACCTCGCGATCCCCATCGCTCTGGTTGAGGCCGTGGCATTGCACAACGCCCTGGACAAGATCGACGGACGGCGTCCGGGCACCCATGAAGTGATGGCCGAGGTCCTGCGACGACTGAATGCCGACATCGTCGCGGCGCGGATCATCCGTTACGATGCGGGGGTCTTCTACGCTGAGCTCGACCTCATGACCTCGAGGGGGCACGAGATCTTCGACTGTCGCACGAGCGACGCCTTGATACTCGCGACGCGCCAGGGCGTCCGCGCGCCGGTCCTGTGCGCGGAGTCGGTGCTCCAGGCCTTCTACGCGTAAGGAATCAAGAGCGACGCGGGGTTCATTTCACCGACGTACCGCTCGTTCCCTTCACGATGGGGTGGACTTCGGGCCGAATGCAGCCGGGGAATTTGATCGTCAACCTGTAGGTCGGACTGAGGCGTGGGATCGCTACGGACACCTTGGTGAACAGCAAGCACGTGACGGCGTTGCCGGGGGGAGTGTCATCACCTTCGACCATGCTGGACGCGATGCCGCCGTGCGCTCGAAGTTTCACCACCGGTAGCGCGAGCGCCGCGCCGGTGCCGCCCAGCCCTCCCAAGTAGCCGTTCTGGGTCTTCCTCGCCACCACGACCGACGCGGTCTTCGCCGCGCCGGTCATCTTCACGCTGGGGTAGCCCGACAACGTGCAGGTGTCCGCACTGATGTTCGTGACGACAATGAGATCGGCCACGTGGCCGAGTCCGGCGCCGTCCGGTACCCACTTCACGTCCAACTGCGTTTCCTGACATTGTCCAACGGCGTTCGCGTACGCTCGATCGGCCCGAAAGGTAGCGACGAAGACGACACTCATCAAGAGCGCCGTCGCGATCGTTGTGGCGATGAGCGAGCGGACGTGGGCCAATGCTGCTCCAGTGGATTCGGTGGTCTTCCTACGATGGTAGGGACCGCCCGGACCCGTGCCGGCAAAAAATTGATTACGGTTTCTTGAATTTCACGGCGACGATCTCGCCACCGCGTCGATCAAGGCTGTTCTCGTCCGAGATTCGTAGGAGCAACGCCACGACCAGATAGTTGGCGAACAGCGAACTGCCACCGTAGGCGACGAAGGGCAACGTGATGCCGGTGAAGGGGAGAACGCGCAGAACCCCAGCCATGATGAAGAACGCTTGGAAGCCCATCAGCGCCGTGAGCCCCGTGGCGGCGAGTCGGACGTAGTCCGACGTCGCGCGCTGGGCGATGTGAAATCCTTCGCCGACGAAGGCCGCGAAGAGACACACGACGAGGATGATCCCCAGGAAACCGAGTTCTTCCCCGATCGCCGCGAAGATCATGTCCGACGTGAGGTACGGAATGTTGCCTGATTGTCCGAGCCCCAAACCGGTGCCCGTCATGCCGCCGGCGGCGAGGGAATATTGACCCCAGGCGAGTTGACAGGTCTGATGAATTCCCTGCGTCGCACAGGCGCCCCACGGATTCAGCCAGTCGGTGATACGCAAGTGCACCTGCGTGAAGAACCGCGCGGCGACGTACATGCCTCCCGCGAACAGTCCCATGCCGAGTACGACGTAGGTCTTGAGTCCGGTGGTGACCCAGAGCATCGAAATGAACAGCGCGAAGAGCAACAGGGCGAATCCGATGTCGTTCTCGGCGCCGAGGATGGCCATGGAAATTCCCCACGCGAAGAGTATCGGCAACAACACCTTCGGAGGAACGATTTGGTGTCGACCGATTCGCTGCGTGGGAGTCGACAGCAATTCGCGATTCGCGGCGAAGTACGACGCGAAGAAGAAGACCAACAAGATCTTGGCGATCTCGACGGGCTGGAAGGAAATCGGACCGACTTTGACCCAGAGGCGCGCGCCGTTGATGTCCTGTCCGACGTGGGGCACGAGCGGCAGTAGTAGGAGCGCGAGCGCCGCCAGCAACGTCAGGTAGCGATAGCGGTCGAGGTCGCGCACCCGCCGTACGAGGATTAGCGTCACGACGAGTGCGCCGGCGCTGATCAGGAACCAGAGCGCCTGAAAGCCCGCGGCCGGTGGGTACCACCGAGCGATCTCGACGTAGCCGACGCCGTTGAGCAGCGTGGCGATCGGCAAGAGGACCTGCGAGGAGTTCGGCGCGAGGAAGCGCACGCACACGTGTAAGGCGAGCGAGATCGCGATGATCGTCGTGAGGAACACACCAAGTCGGTCGGGCAAGTGGCCCTTGGCACCGAGCGATGCCAGTACGTAATACGACCCCACGATCACCCACGCGAGAATCATCAAACTGAGCTCTGTGAGGCGTCCCTGTGACACTTGAGTGACGGATGAGAACTTGGCCGGGGCTACAGCGGTATTCGCGTGTCTCGCCACGAATCAACTGTAGTCCTACGATGGTTGAATGGATCTCATCGACGCCGAGGAATCGGGCGCGCTCGTCATCGACGTCCGTTCCTTCGGGCCCGAGAGGTTTTCGAGCCGCGAACTGTCGCGACTCGAGTTCGGTGCGCGACTTCTCGACCTCGCTGACGACCATATGTTGCCGATCCTTGATCGCTGCAAGTTCGTCGCTATCTTCGCCGACATGATCGACGAGTTCTTCCAGGTGCGCGTCGTAAGTCTCGAAGACAAGGTCGCCGCCGGCGTCCAGACGCCGTCGATCGACGGCGTTCGACCGCGACAGCAACTCGAGTCGATCCGTGAGCGTGTCCTCGCCCTCGTCGAACGCCAGGACCGACTGGTCCTCGACGTGCTCTTGCCAGAACTGGCGCAGCAGGACATCGCGGTCGTACCCTTCAGCTCGCTCAGCGCCGAGGACCACGAACGGATGACGAAGTACTTCGACGAGAACGTCTATCCAGTCTTGACACCGCTGGCCGTTGATCCGGGGCACCCGTTCCCGATGATTTCGAATCTCTCGTTGAACATTGCGGTCTACGTACGCGACGACGTCACCGGTGAGGAACGTAGCGCGCGCGTCAAGGTGCCCAATTCACTGCCTCGTTTCCTCCAGGCCAACGAGACGCAGTGGTGCCTGTTGGAAGACCTCATCACGTCGAACCTGGGTCGACTGTTCTCGGGCATGACCGTCGGGCGGGCCGACCTCTTTCGCGTGACGCGAAACGCGGACCTCTCATTGGAAGAGGACGAAGCCGACGACCTCCTCGTGGCGCTCGAAGTCGAACTGCGTCGCCGTCGCTTTGGCGAGGCACTACGCGTCGAAATCCAAAGTGGGATGTCACCGGAGTTCCTAGAGCTCCTCGTCGACCAACTCGAACTCGATCGCTCCAACGTGTACGTCACCGACGCGCCGCTGGGTCTGCACGACCTCTGGAGCCTCTACGCGATCGATCGACCGGACCTGAAGGGCGAAGGATGGTCGCCCATCACGCCGCGCCGGCTCCTCGACGGTGAGCACGTTGGCGATATCTTTGCCGCGATACGCGAAGACGACATCTTGTTGCACCACCCGTACGAGTCCTTCACCGACTCCGTCGAGATGTTCATCGCGCAGGCCGCGGCCGACCCCAAAGTGGTCGGCATCAAGATGACGCTCTATCGCACGTCCGGTGATTCGCCGATCGTCGCTTCGCTCCTCCACGCTCAGGAGCAAGGCAAGCAAGTCGCGGTGCTCGTCGAGTTGAAGGCGCGNNTGGTGCTGCGCGCCGAAGGAAATACGACGGCGCGCTACGTCCATATCGCCACCGGCAACTACAACGGCAAGACCGCTCGAACCTACGAGGACTTCGGTCTGTTGACCTGTGACCCGGCGATCACCGACGACGTGGGCGAGCTCTTCAACTTCCTCACCGGCTTCTCGCGTATTGGCAAGTACAAGAAGATCATGGTGAGTCCGCTGTCGACGCGCACGAGGGTCATCGAGCTCATCAACCTTCAGCGCGACCGAGGTCGGTCCGGTCGGATCGCCGTGAAGGTCAACGGGCTCACCGACCCGACGATCATCGACGCCCTCTACGAAGCGAGCTCGGCCGGGGTCGAGATCCGACTCGAAGTCCGCACGCTGTGCTCGCTTCGTCCCGGCGTGGCCGGACTATCGGAGAACATCACCGTGCACAGCCTGGTGGGGGAGTTCCTCGAGCACTCGAGGGTCCTCATCTTCGGCACGCCCGGTGAGCCGGAGTTCTCGACCTGGCTCGGTTCGGCCGACCTCATGGAGCGCAACCTCGACCGGCGGGTCGAGGTGCAGGTGCCGATTGAGAATCGCACGCTCCAACAAGAGCTGCTCGAAGCCTTCGAAGTCACCTGGCGTGACGATCTCTTCACGTGGGTGCTCGGCACGGATCGCCGGTGGCGCCGTCTGCAGCCGGTCAATAACTTCTCGGCCCAGAGCGAGTTCAAACGGCTGGCGTTGCTCCGGTCTCGGGCTCTCGCTTAGGGGCGAGCCCGTTCTCCTTGCGCCACATGAGTGTCGCGTAGGAAATGCCACCGACGGGAATCGGGATCCAGAAGTTTATGAGGCGATAGGACAACACCGCGAGGATCGCTTGGCTGTGGGGCACACCAAATCCGACGAGGGTCCCGATGAGGACTCCTTCGATGATGCCGAGTCCCGACGGAGTAATCGGAATCGCCGCCAGTATGTTGGCGAGTCCGTAGGCGACGAGCAGGTCAATGGGCGAGATCACGCGACCGAAGGACCAGATGAAGACCCACAGGCACGCGGCGTCGAGGAGCCAATTCAGTGACGCCCACATGAATGCGGACCACAGCGTGCGACGATTGTTCACCAGCATGGTGATGCGGTCGGCGACCTTGGCGATCAGGGCACTGATCCTGTCGGGGTTGACCGCGGGGATTCGAAGCGCGATCCAACGAAGCCAGTTGGCGGCGTGTCGTTGACCCCGGGTGATCAGGAGAATCGTGCCGAAAAACGCCGCCAATAGAAAGACGCCGGCGAGGGCGGCGAAGCCGTAGGCCGGGTTGAAACCGCGCAAGGGAATCGAGATCACGAGTGCGAACCAGAAGATCATGTTCAACACGACCGCCGATCCCGTGCCCTGGACGGCGAGGCCGAAGGCGTTGGTCTCCTTGGGAACGCCGAGTTCGTTGAAAATCCGATAGGACAACGCGCCGGCCGGTGCGGTGCCGCCGGGAACGACGTGACTGATCGCGAGGCCGGCGAGGTTCACGCGCAGCAAGTTGTAACGACTTGGGGCGTAGGGGTAGAGCACCGATTTCGTCAACTCGACGTAGGCGTAGATCGCGGCCATCTCCAAGAGCACGGCGACCGCCACGAGCACCGGATTGACGGTCGAGAGCAGGTGCAATGACTTGCGCGCCGAAGCGAACTGGGGAAGCACGAAGTATTCGAAGACGAACACCAGGGCTCCGACGCTTAAGATGATGCGCACCTCGCGCGGCAGCGCGAATCGCTTCTTCTTGACCGGCTCGGGCATACGAGTACCTTAAACGGGCCCTCGCGGATGCTCCAAACGTTCGGCCGCCAGATGCGTCCGTGCGCCCCAAAGTAGAATCGACCAATGCGTACGCTCGTGGTTCTGCCCACGTACAACGAGATCTTGAACGTTGAATTGATGCTGCGAACACTCCGAAAAGTCGTGCCCCAGTGCGACGTGCTCGTCGTTGACGACGGTAGCCCCGACGGTACGGCGGACCTGGCCGAAGAGGTCGGTGGGGACGTCGGTCAGATCACCGTGCTGCGGCGCACGATGAAGAGCGGACTCGGTGGTGCGTACCGGGCCGGCTTCGCGTGGGGCCTGGCACACGGCTACGACCACTTCGTCGAGATCGACTGCGACTTCAGCCATGACCCGATCGCGTTGCCGATGTTGCTCAGCGCGGCGAAAGACCACGACGTCGTCATCGGCTCTCGATATATTCCCGGCGGTCACATCCCGCAGTGGAGTCTCTCTCGCCGAATGCTCTCGCGCGGCGGCAATCAATATGCCTCGTTGATGCTCGGACTCGGCGTGGCCGACTCGACCGCCGGCTACCGCGTCTACTCCAAGAAGGGCCTCGAGCTCATCGACTTCGAGACCGTGAGTGCCGACGGCTACGGATTCCAGATCGAGATGACGTACCGCGCCAAGCGGGCCGGGGCGTCGATGATCGAGGTGCCGATCTCGTTCACCGACCGCGAATTGGGCGAATCGAAGATGTCGCGGGCCATCGTCGTCGAGGCCCTGTGGCTCGTGACCAAGTGGGCGCTGGAGCGGCCCTTCGGCCGCGGCGCTCACTGAACGGCGTCGACGAGGACCGACGAAAGGAAGCTGGCCAGTTTGGCCTTGGTCTCCTCGCGTTCGGCAATGGGGTCGGACTCACTCACGATGCCGGCGCCGGCCCACGCCTCGAACTGCGCACCCTTGACGAGCACGCCACGAAATCCGATCCACCATTCGCCGTCGCCGTTGGCGTCGATCCAGCCGAGGGGTCCGGCGTAGTAGCCACGGTCGATCTGTTCGAGGCGACGAATGAGTTCGTAGGCGCTCTGGCGCGGGACCCCGCCGACGGCAGACGTGGGGTGCAACAGACGCAGGACCTCGAGCGCGTCCGGCGCGTCCTCGACGCGACGACATGACGCTTCGATCCACGTGCCGAGGTGCGCCAGCGTTCGCAGCGCCACAATCGACGGACCGGCGTCGGCTCGCACGTCGTCGTACACGCCCTCGAGCGCGGTGACGATCTCGTTGACGGGAACGTTGTGTTCGTGCAGATTCTTGGTGCTGCCGAGCAACCATGTCAGGTAGTCCTCGGGCTCGACGTTCGGTGGCAGAGCGATGGTTCCAGCCAACGGGTGACACTGCAGCGTGGCGCCCGTGCGACGCGCGATCAACTCCGGCGTCGCTCCCACGAAGCGTCGCTGATCGCTGGTGGGAATGGAGAAAATCGTGCACAGCGGCTCACGGTGTTGAAGTCGTTGCGCGACGGCGGCGGCGTCGATGGCCTCGGGCACGGTGCCGCGCACCGAACGCGCCAGTACGACCTTGTCGATCTCTTTGGATCGCAGTATCTCGACGGCGAGGGCGACGTTGTGCGCGTACTCATCAGGGGTGGGCTGGAGTGAGAGCGAGCGCAGGCTCTGGGTCTCTTGCACCGGTGCCGTCGTCCCCGCGAGTAGTCCGCTCCACGAATCCGAGCCCTCGGGGCTCGTGATCCAGGCGTCACCATTGCTCGTTTGGGTGATGCAGTAGCGCGGCACGTCGAGTTGGCTCGGCGCCGATCGATCAAAGGGCAACGCGCCGAAGGCGACGACGCCCGACCCGGGAGGGCCGTCGTCGCCCACTAGTTCGTGGCGGCGCAGCGACGACGTGGCGTCGAACGTCGCCTCTAAGCCCTGTTCCAGGATCACGTGTTCGACCGCATCACCGAAGCCGACCCGAATGACGTCGGCGGTTTCTATGAGCCAGCCGTCGCGCGCACCGACAGTGCGCAGTGCGTTGAGGGGTTGTGTCGCGATGCGTTGACGGAGGATCCTCACGACGTCCTCGTCGCTATGAACTGTTGGGAGAGTCCACCCATCACTCGACGGTGATTGACCGCGGCGAAGCCCGAATGGTTCAACATGTGAACGATCTCTGCGCTCGTGGGCAGGTACGCCGTGGATTGGGGGAGGTAGTGGTAGGCGGCGCGGTCCGAGACGAGTGATCCGATGAAGGGCACGACGCGGCGGAACCACACCCGAAAACCGGCTCGCCAAATACCCGAACGTGGTTCGGCCACCTCGAGGAGTGACAGGCGACCGCCGGGGCGAACGACGCGGGCCATCTCGTCGAAGGTGGCCGCCAGATCGCTGAAATTGCGCAGCGCGTACCCACAGGTCACGCCGTCGAAGCCGGCCGTTCGAAACGGGAGCGAGGAGGCGTCGGCCTGAACCCGCTCGTCCATCCGTTTTCCGGTGTGCAACATTCCGAAGCTCAGGTCGGTGGCGACGGCGCGATGTCCCTGTCGCACCAGTTCGCGCGTGAAGTCCCCGGTGCCCGCGGCGACATCGAGAACGATGCTCTGGTGCGGTAAGCGAAGATCGCTGACGGCCCGTCGTCGCCAGCGCGTGTCGAGACCGAAGGTCATCAGTTTGTTGACCAACTCGTATCTCGACGCGATGGCGTCGAACATCGCACGGACCTGACGGGTCTTTTCTTCGCCTTGGGGGAGGGGAGTGGACAACGGACTCAGCGGTAGTAGCGGAAGACCACTTGGGCGACGCACGACGGCTTGGGCGCGTCCTTCACCTCGACGATGACGTCGAGGGCGACTTGTACGCCGCCGGCCACCTCATCGACCGACGCCAACGTCGCGCCGGCACGAATCTCGGAGCCGACCGGCACGGGACTGGTGAATCGGACCTTGTTGGTGCCGTAGTTGACACCCATCGCGACGCCGTCGACCTTCATGACGCCGCCGAGCAGCACCGGGATCAACGACAGCGTGAGGTAGCCGTGCGCGATCGGACCACCGAAGGGTCCGCCCTTAGCGCGTTCGGGGTCCACGTGAATCCACTGGTGGTCACCGGTGGCGTCGGCGAACANNTCAACTCTAGACAAAGGACTCTTCGAGGGAATTGTCTTCACTGCGTCCTAGGATTGGGCGATGAGCGAAAGCTTCCACCCCGAAAAGCACCGCAACGTGGCCGGGAGTTGGTACCGCGCGTCGGTCTTTGGCGTGAGTGACGGTCTGGTCACGAACGCGTCGCTGATCTTGGGCTTCGCCGGGGCGAATCCCGGTCACAACATCGTGCGTCTGGCGGGCCTCGCCGGTCTCGTCGCCGGAGGTTTTTCAATGGCGAGCGGTGAGTACATCTCGGTGCGGGCCCAAAAGGAGTTACTCGAGTACGAGATTGACGTCGAACGCAGGTCGATCGAAGAGTCGCCGGTCCAAGAGCAAGAAGAACTGCGCGAACTCTTCGTCGCACGCGGTATTGAAGCGGAACTGGCGAAGCGTCTCTCGGTCGACCTGATGCGTGACCCGGAGATGGCGCTTCGGACGCACGCTCGCGAAGAGTTGGGCGTCGATCCCTCCGCGACCGGTTCACCGTGGGGTGCCGCGATCTCTTCGCTCTGTTCCTTCGCTATCGGCGCGTTCGTGCCCTTACTGCCGTGGATCGTGACCTCGACCGGCAATCCCGTCGTGTGGTCCATCGTCTTGGCCGTCTTAGCGGCCGCGGTCGTGGGCGGCGTCATCGGCTGGTTCACGCGCAACGGCATCTTCAAGTGGGCGTTTCGTCAAGTCCTGGTCGGCGCGTTAGCCGCGGCCGTCACGTTCGGCATCGGCCGACTCGTCGGCTACCACTAGCTGCGGTGAAAGTGCAACAGCCGGTCGTCGCGTACGACCTTGAAGCCGAGTGACTCGTAGAGCTTGAGCGCCCCGACGTTCGATTGCTCGACGAAGAGCATCGCCGTCGATACGCCCTTCTTTCGTAGGACGTCGAGACCCTGAGTCACCATGACGCGTCCCAGGTTGCGTCCCTGAAAGTCCGGGTGGACCGAGATGATGTAGATCTCGCCGAAACGGTCCGGGTGCAGTTCGTGCACCTTGGTCCAACACGACGCCGCGAGGCGTCCGTCGATCTCCAAGAGCAAGAATCCCGAAGGGTCGAACCAGGGTTCGCTCGCGCGCTCGTCCAAGTCCGAGCGCAGCCAGGCACCCTGTTCGGGATGGTCGGCGAAGGCGGCGTTGTTCTGTTCCAGCCACGCGTCTTCGTCGCGCCCCGGCTCGTAATTACGCAGCGTCGCACCCGGGGGGACGTCAACGGTGTCCACCGGGAGGGCGACCTGCATGAGTTGGAGCGTTCGAACGACCTGGCACTGGGAATGCACCGGGACCATCGAGCCCCGGGTCCACCAATCGAGGGACTCGTGATGGGCCAAGAGATTCTGCAAGAGATCCTCGTCAATGCCGCCGCCGCACATTTCCACCATCGCGTGCTCGGCGCCCGTCGACATGGCGTACTTGAGGAGAAGACCTTCGTGATACAACAGCCAGTGCTCGGCCCGCCATCCGTGCACGACGATCCGACGACGTCCTTCGTCGATGGCCTCGCGCCCCAACAGTGATTCGGTGCGGTTGAGGAGATTCAGAACTTCGAGTCGACGTTCGGGCGTCAGCGAATGACTGCGTTGCCACGAATCGGTCATGAGCGCAGGTTACCGGCGCGTCAGGCGATCCGACCGACGACGCGATTGAGACGACGAAGCAGCGCGCCCAGCGTTCGCTCAGCCGCAACGAGTTCTGAGTAGATGTCGGGCGGCATCGCGGCACCTTCGGTCTCGACCAGCGCGGTGATGCGATGTGACAACTCGTTCATGGTCGAGGTGATCGTGTTCAGTTCGTTTTGCATGCTCATCGACGTGGTCCTTCGGGTTGGGAGCGTCTCGCGCGCTGGCGAATACTGTAATGGTCGATGGAATCAATGACCGACCGCAAGTT
Organism: Acidimicrobiaceae bacterium; assembly: GCA_003155915.1. Classification (GTDB taxonomy): domain Bacteria; phylum Actinomycetota; class Acidimicrobiia; order Acidimicrobiales; family RAAP-2; genus RAAP-2. The sequence continues at coordinate 62,629 of PMFA01000015.1, forward strand.
CGACACCATGCCTCGCTGGTCGAGCATCGTCGTGGGCGGACCCGACGCCGCGTCATTCCTCCAAGGACAACTGAGTCAAGACATCACTACGGTTGGCCCTGCGGGCGTGTGGTCGCTCCTGCTCGCGCCCGACGGCATCGTCATCACGTCGATTTACGTCGCCGCGATACCCGATGGTTACACCCTGTCGCTCGCGCGCGAACTGGGCGACGTCGCACTCGCGCGCCTTCGACGGTTCCTACTTCGCACGGCGTGCACGCTGGAGTTGATCGAACTCGATCACGGACCTTACGACACGCGCGACGAACAGATTGACGCGGGACGGCCCGGTCCGGCGGAGTTCGCCCGGGGACTCACGCCCCAGTGCTTCGGTGGCGCCTTCGTCGCCTCGACGGTGTCCTTCACGAAGGGCTGTTTCACCGGACAAGAGTTGGTGGGGCGCCTCGACGCGCGCGGCTCGAGTGTTCCCTGGCGAATGGTGCGCGCGAGCGGCCCGAGCGAAGCGCGCCTCAACGAGGTGCTCACGTCGAAGGGTCCGTCCGGCACTGCGGGACTCACGACCTCGACGCGTCGGGGCGAATCCGTCGTCGGTCTCGGCTTCGCACACCGGAGCCTGCTCGCGAGCGAGGAACTCCTCCTCGCCACGGACGTGTCCGTCGAGGAGATTGCCTGACGCGGAACGGGGCGGACCGTTAACGTGGGGGCCAAGGAGTCGACACGTGCGGTTGAATACAGAGGGCATATTCATCAAAGTCTCCGGAGTGACCACTGAGGACGACGCGCTGTTCTCCATCGGCCTCGGGGCGAGCGCCGTAGGTTTCGATTTCGGACCGACGCCGCGCCAGATCTCGGTCAACGCGGCCCACGATATTGTTCGCCGACTTCCCGTCGGCGCGATCTCCGTGGGCGTCTTTCGTAACGAGATGCCCCAGCGCATCGTGGAGATCGCCAACACCCTGGGACTTTCAGCGGTGCAAATCGACGGCGCCGTGGCGAGTGAGGAGATCGCCTACGTGTCCGAGCGCGTCAACACCGTGCTGCGAAGCCTGCCGAGCACCGCCAACCACGATTTGGTGAGCGCTCTTTCGGGCATCGACTATCTGGTGGTGCCGGAGTCCGACGATCACTACTCGCTGATGGACTGCCTGGAGCTCTTCAGTGATCAAGAAGTTCGAACGCCGATCATCGCCTCCGGGGGTCTGACGCCCTCGAACGTGGTCGATATCGTGCAGAACTACCCGGTGTGGGGTGTTGACGTGCGCGCCGGCGTCGAGAAATCGGTCGGTGAGAAAGATCCCGTGCTCCTCGGACAGTTCATCGCCAACGCGAGGTGGGCTTTTGACAACGCCTACGTCGAGCGCCACCACGATGAGTGGCCGATGTAGCAAAATTGCACCAGTTGAGTATTTCGTCAGAGGGGTGTAAAGTTCGTGATAGTCAAGGAAATTGCGATTACTGAGAAAAACCCCGGTAAGTTTTTCTCCCAAAATCTGAAGGTGACTGCTATCGTAAGGACTTCGCAGGACGCTTTTGATTTCCTATACATATTTCACTGAATTCAACTAAAACTCGACCCGTAACTCGAACCTGGGCATAGCAAGGGGAAGGTGTTACGAATGACAGCATCGCCTGGCAGTACCCACGTGGTCGTTATTCGTTGGGTCCTTGTGAATTCACAGTGGTATTTTCATAATGCTTAAAACTCTTCGTCGATGTGAGCGCGGCCTAACCGCGTTCAATAGGGCAATCGTCGATTTCGAAGACAGGAGGATTTTTCGCGATGATTGAGACCGAAGAGTCGGCCTTGTCGGAACGCCCAATTGCCCACAGCAGATTTCCTCTTGTAGATCGAAACCAGTTTCTTCAAGAATTCGAATCAATCTTCTCAAGCTCGGTACCGTCCCACAGCGGCTGTCTCTCAATCGAGGGTGGCTGGGGAATGGGACGGACCGCGCTGCTCAACGCAGCCTGCTTGACGGCCGAAAGCGCGGGTTGCCTCGTACTTCGCGCGCGCGGCGGGAACCTGGAGCGCGGCGCGTCTTTTGGCGCCCTGCTGCGAATCATCGAAGGTATCGCATCGTTGCGCAACGCCAACGAGGAGATCGTCGAACAGATTGAAAAGGTTCTCGACTTCATCAATCGCGAAGGGGAACGAAACTTCGGCTCCCTGGGCGCGGCCTTCTACGCTCTCTTGCTGGCCGTGCGCAACCTCGGTCCCGTATTGTTGGCGATCGACGACGCCGATCTCGTCGACGACGCGACGATGACGACCCTCGAGTACGTGTACCACCGCATCGACGATCAACAGATCTGGCTCTTGACGACGTCGCCACCGCGCCTCCCCGGCGCCGGACCCCTCGCCATCGAGCACTTGCTCGTCAATCAGCACGTTCGTCACTTCTCATTGGCGCCGCTGAGCCTCGAGGGTGTGCGCATCATCCTGGCCACCCAACTCAGTATCGAACCGGACCCCGAGTTCGCCGCCGCGGTACTCGACGCGACGAGCGGCCGGCCGGAGTTCGTTGTCGAACTCGCGAAGGCCTGTCGCGACGAGCGCATTGCGCCGAGCGCCTCGGTGGTCAGTGACCTTGATCGTCTGGCCATACCGCGGATCTCCCAGAAGGTCCTCGTGCGACTGAATCGCCTGGCGCCGGCCGCCCGTGACCTCCTCGAAGCATGTGCCGTTTACGGCGAATTGAGTGACGTCGCGTCCGTAATTCACCTCGCCAACATCGAACCGGACGCGTCGGACCGCGCCGTCGACAGCTTGGTGCACGCTGAGCTGTTGCGACCGGGCCGCCCGCTCGCCTTCGTGGCGCCGGTCGTGCAGTGGGCGATCCTCCAGGACATACCGTCGTCGCGCCGTTCGCAATTGCACGCGCGCTGTGCCGACTTCCTGGTGCAGATCGGTGCCGACGAGACGTTGGTCGTGGCGCATCTTCTCGCGACGGAGCCCGCGTGGAATAAGGACGTGGCGACCAAGCTGAGTATCGCCGGACGAAGTCTGTTGGAGCAGGGCGAAGTGCGACTCGCGGCACGATGTCTGCGTCGTTCGCTCAACGAGAGCCCGGTCACGCAGCAAGATCCTTCACTCTGGCTCGACTTGGCGCAGTGCGAAATCGAACTCGGACTTCGAACGTCGCTGTCGTCCTTCCAAAAGGCCCTGACGCTCGGCGTCCTTGATGACGAGGCCGTCATCCAAGTCGCGGTCGGCCTCATGGCGGCACTACGTGAATGGCCGGAGCTTCGTTCTGAGGGCGTCGCCACGCTGCAAAAAGTGTCGTCGCGATTGGCGGTCGTCGACACGGCACTGCAACTCGAGTTCGAATTGGGTCTCACGCTCCTCTCGGGTCACCCGGCCCAGCGCAGCTACGGCGTCGCGAGGATCGAGACGTTGGTCGCCACGTCGGACGAGCGCTCCAAGGCCTCACGCGCCGCGCGAATCTTCCTCGATCTCCACCGATTTGAAAACGACCCCAACGTGTCGGCCGCCAACATCGTCGAGATCCTCGGCTCGGTGCTCGACTCGGACCAGATGCTCGTGGGTGATCTCGCCAGTGAGGCAATCCTCGCGCGAGCCTGTCGGATGTTGCTCAGCGCCGACGAGTTCGTGCGCGTGGACCTCATCCTCGAGATGGCGAGATGGCGCGCGCGCTCTCTCGGTGACATGGCCGGTGAAGATGACGCCCTGCGACTCGTGGTGCTCTCGAAGCTTTGGCAGGGTTCGCTCGACGAGGCCGAGGAGGCCTGTCGTCGACACGACGAACTCGGGGACTCAATCTCCATGCGCCACATGGTGGGCGCGTCAGACCTCTTGATCGCCCAGGGCCGGACCGACGAGGCTCTCCAGCGCTTCGGCTCGACCGAACTTGAACGCTTCGATGACCCCCTCGACCGCGCGACCGCGCACGTCGAGCGCGGTCGGCTCTTCGCCGCGGTCGCGCGTACCGACGAAGCGTTGGACGAGTATCACCGCGCCAGTGAGACCGCCGAACGCGCGGGCATCAACAACGAGATTCTGGTGGCGTGGCGACCACCTACTGCCTGGGCCCTCGCGTCACTGGGACGCTGGGACGAGGCGAAGGACTTGGCGAGCAATCACCTCAGCGCGGCCCGAGCCTTCGGCGCACGTCGCAACCTGGGCACGGCGCTTCGCGCGATGGCGGCGTCCACCCAGGACCTCAGCGATCGCGTCCAGTGGCTCATCGAGTCGGTGAAGGTGTTGGAGGGCTCGTCGGCCAAACTCGAGACGGCCGCTGCCATGGTCGACTTGGGCGCGGCGTTAGTCGAGCGGCGTGACATGGAAGGGGCGCGTGCTTTGCTCCAACAGGGTGCGACCTTGGCCTCGGCCTGCAAAGCGGAACGACTCGTCGAGATCGCCGGTTCGCATCTTCGCTCGGCCGGAGCGCGACCTCGTCGGTTGGGTTCGACGGGCGTGGACTCTCTCACACCCGCGGAATTGCGCGCCGTGCACATGGCGGCCGCGAACGTCACCAACCGTGCGATCGCTGACGAACTCTTCGTGAACGTGAAGACGATTGAAGGTCACCTGTCGAGGGCGTATCGCAAACTGGGCGTCACCTCGCGCTTCGAATTGGCCGAAGTGTTGGGGGAGTCGCCGATCGACGTTGCGGACTACAGCAACGACGAAATAGCACCGACGTGGTCCGAGGACCGATGAGTCCGCGCGTCGCCAAGTAGGGACCAAACGTCATGGCTTCACGACAGCGCCTCTGGTTTGGGGTCCTCGCGGGGTTCGTCGCTGTTTGTGTCGTCGTTCTTCTGCTGTGGATCACCGGTCTCTCATCCGGTACCCCTACGTCGACGTCGACGTCGANNTCTCACCCGACCACGACGACTCGACCGAAGCGACACTCGACCACCACCACGTTGCGGCGCAAGCATCGTCCCACGACCTCAACGTCCGATCCGTCGGATCCGCCCGGTTCCGCAACGACCACGACGCAAGTTTCAACCACCACGCAGCCAACGACGACGTCGACGCCTCCGGTGACGCCCACCTCGCAGCCAACAACGACGTCGACGCGTCCGGTGCCACCCACGACGCTGCCGCCGACGACGGTGCCGCCGAAGAGTGGGCCGTGGTGGACTCCGTCGACCGGTGTTGTGCCGTGGCAATGGGAAATCGGCCAGGCGTTCGACGTGAGCTCCGCGACCGACCTCGGCACGAATGACACGTTGCCGAACGGCGCGGCCGCCCCGGCGCCCCAGGTGTACGACATTGACGGCATCGACAACTCCGCCGCCACGGTCTCGGCGCTGCAGGCGAGAGGAGCGCACGTGATCTGCTACATGGAAGTCGGTACGGCGGGAAACTACGGCGGCGCGTACACGACGTACTACAACGAATTACAGGCTGCGGGTGACTTGGGTAGCCAGCTCAGTGGCTACCCCGAGTACTTCATTAACATCAACGCGCCGTCGGCCGTGGCGATCGTGGAGAGCATCTTGAGCCAGCAGTGCGCCGCCAAAGGATTCGACGCCGTCGAGACCGACCTCGATGAGACCTTCAACAACAACGAAGGCACCACGGGATTCACCATCACCCAAGCCGACGAAGAGGCGTACCTCACGACTCTCGCGAACTACATGCACGGACTCGGGATGGGATGGATCGCGAAGAACTTGGACGACACCGGCAGTCAGAGTTTCGTGAACGACATGATGAACGTTGCCGATGGCGTCATCACCGAACAGTGCAACCAGTACAGCTCGTGCTCGCTGTACAAGGCTTTCGAAGGCAAGAAGGCGATCTTCAACGCCGAGTACAACTTGACGACCGCGCAGTTCTGTGCGAGTGACGACGCGGCCGGCATCAATGGCGCACTGTTCCCGGTCGATCTGAACGGGCCGCGTAGTCCCTGCCAATAAGCGTCGAAGGTCCGCAACGCATTTGGTGACGCTCTCGAAACGTCCAATTGCGTAGAGCCGAACATCTCAAATACATGACGATGTAGTTCGTCTTGTGTCTTATGGAAATACTTCACCGTTGTCTGACTTTTGAGGGCACGAAGGGGAGCGTTTGACACCAGGTTCGAATACTTACGTTCATGACAAATCACGCAAGGGGCCGATCGGTCTCCATCCGTATCGAACGAACTTCTGGTTCGTCTTCATTCATTTCGTTGGCCGCAATCGTCAATCAGTGGCGAACCCGTCGCAAGGCCTGCCTGGCCTTGGCCGCGATGCTCATCTGCGTGCCACTCGTCCTCGCCACTTCGAATCCGTCTGGGGCTCTCCCGCGGCCGGCCGCCGGCCAGCACGTCGTGCTGGGCCGCAACTGGCGTCACCGTCAACATCGTCCGACAACCACGACGACGCTACCGCGCAAGTCAACGACCACCACGGCTCCGGTCTCCGATTCTCCCGTCGCCACGACCACGACGCCCCGGTCGACCACGACGACCACGCCCCGACCGACGACGACCACGACACTCGTGATCTATTCGCCTATCGTCACCACCACGACGACGCCCGTGGCGACCACCACGACGACCGTGGCGACGTCGACGACCACGCAACCAAGCCGCACGACAACCACGACGACCGCCGCGCCGGTGACGACCACCGCGCCGGTGACGACCACCGCGCCGGCGACGACCACCACGCAGGCACCCGCACCGAGTGGCAGTGGTTCATGGTGGCACCCGCCCACCGGCGCCCTGCCCTGGCAGTGGGAGATCGACCACCCGCTGAACGTGAACTCCGCGACGGATATGGGCACGAACGACACCCTGCCCGACGGTTCGGCGGCTCCGGCTCCGGTGGTCTACGACATTGACGGCATCTTGAACACGGCCGCCACCGTGTCGGCATTGCACGCCGAGGGCGACCACGCCATCTGCTATATCGAGGTTGGTACCGCCGGCAACTACTACTCCGCCGCCGACGAGGGCACCGCGACCACGTACTACGCGCAGTACCAAGCCGCCGGGGTCCTCGGCGACAAGCTGTCCGGCTATCCCGAGTACTTCCTCAACATCAACTCACCGGCCACGGTCTCGATCACCGAAGCGATGATCAATCAGCAGTGCGCCGCGAAGGGCTTCGACGCGGTCGAGACCGACCTCGACGAGACCTACGCCGGCGGTGACGGCACGACGGGCTTCACGCTCACCGAAGCCGACGAAGTGACGTACATGACGACGCTGGCCAACTACATGCACCGCGACGGTCTGGCCTGGATCATCAANNGCGGCCCTGAGTTCGTACTTCGGGCACAAGGCAATCTTCAACGCCGAGTACAACATTCCAACGAGCCAGTTCTGTGCGAACGACGACGCGCTGGGCATCAATGGGGCGTACTTCCCGGTCGCGTTGAACGGGTCGCGCAGTCCCTGCCAGTAGTCAACGAATCGTCCTAGACGTCCGCTGCACTCCAGAGTTCCTTGGCCACCTGGGCGATCGGCGTGTTGGGGACCCAGTTGTAGTTGCGCGCGAGCAACGACACGTCCGCCTGTTGCCAGTGCACATCGGTCGAGCGTTCGGAGCCGTCACTCGTTTCGATGATTTCGCCGGTGAAGCCGGCGGCGTCGGCGAGCATGTCGACGAGCGTGCGACAAGAAAGTGCGTGACCACTACCCACGTTGATGACGGGGTCGTGCTCGACCAGTTTGGTCGTCTGGAGTACCACGTTCGCGACGTCAGTGGCGGCGACGAAGTCGCGACTGGAATTAAGAGATCCGAGTGAGATTGATCGGCGCCGGTGTTTCTGGGCGAGGATCAACTGATCAATGGCGCGCCGAGCGAGGGAGTCCGCGGGCGCGCGAAGACCGATCGGGTTGAACACGCGAAGTACGGTGGCGGCGATGTCGCCGTCATTGGTGGCGGCGATGATCTTTCGCGTGGCGGCCAGTTTGGAACGGCCGTAGTTGCTCACCGGCTCGGGCTTGGCGCTTTCGGTGATCGGTACGCCCTCGGGCTGGACGCCGTACTCGGCCGCGGAACCTAAGTGGACGAGCGGGGTCGGACCCGCGACGCGCAGCGCCTGAATGAGATTGTCCACGAACGTCGTGTTGATCTCCCAGAGTTGCTCCGAAGTGCCGGACGTGCGTCCGGCACAGTTGATCAAGGCGTCGGGGCGACTGGCTTGGATGAGGACGATGAGCTCCTCAACCGAGGCGCGCGTCAGATCCATCGGTACCCAGCTGCTGTTGCCGGGCAAAGGGATTCGTGGTGGGTTGCGACTCACCGCCACTATCGCTGGAGGCGTAGTGGAGCGATTGATCGCCTCGTGAACGTGACTTCCGAGGAAGCCGCTCGCGCCCAGAACGAGATAAGTGGTCACCGAACTCCACGGAGCAGTCGTGGAGCCATTATTTCGAACTCCTCGTTGGCACGGTCGTAGTCGTCGGGTCGTCCGATGTCGAGCCAGTAGCCGTCGAAGGGGTAGCTCTGCGGGTACATGCCCTTGTTGATCAAGTCGTACATGATCTCGTCGAAGCCGTAGGGGAGACCCTTGGTGTAGTTCTCCAGGTGACGCTTGCTCATGGCGTAGACGCCCATGCTCACGGTGTAGGTGAGCGGTGGCTTCTCGGTGAAGGACGTGATGCGCCCGTCTTGGATATCGAGGACGCCGAAGTCGACCTGGTGGACGCGCTCGTTGGTCGCCACGGTCAGCGGCGCGTCAGATTCGATGTGAAACTTCAACAGGTCGGCGTAGTTCATGTCGGTCAAGATGTCGCCGTTCATGAGCAAGAAGTGGTCGGGCAGGTTCTCCAAGACCATCAGGGCCGGACCGACGGTCCCGAGCGGCGAGCGCTCCTCGGCGTAGTCGACTTCGAGGCCCCACTGCGAACCGTCGCCCACGTAAGCGCGAATCAGGTGCCCCAGATGGCCGATCGCCAGCGTCGCGCGCTTGAAGCCGCATTGGGCTAACTGCAGCATGACGATCTCCAGGATCGAGTAGCGGTCACCGATCGGCACCAGCGGCTTGGGGATGACCGTGGTGTAGGGACGCAGGCGCACGCCCTTGCCACCGGCCACGATGACGACGTGCGGGAGCTCGGTCGTGACTTCGCGGCGATTGAGATTGCGGGAGTCGAGTTGTGTCATATCACTGCCTCTTCCTAATCAGACGTTGTACTGGTCGGGCTTGTAGCGCGCCAGGTTGCGGGGATCGGTGAACCATTCGATGGTGGCGAGAAGTCCTTCGCGAAGGGTGTGACTCGGCTTCCACGAAGCGGCGCTACTGATCGCGGACGAGTCCGAGAACAGTCGGTCGACTTCGGAGTTCTCCGGACGCTTGCGCTGGTCTTCGGTGCGGATCTCGATCTCGACGCCCATCAGTTCGGCGATGAGTCGGGCCAGGTCGCCGACGGCGATCTCGTTGCCCGACCCGGCGTTGAAGGTCCGTCCGACGACCTGTTCGAGCGGCGCCTCGAGGACCGCACGAAAGGCCGCCGCGGTGTCGAGCACGAACGTGAAGTCACGCGTCGGCGTCACTGAACCGAGCGAGATCTCGCGTTTGCCGCTCGCGAGTTGACTGATCACCGTCGGGATGACGGCGCGGGCCGATTGACGCGGGCCGTAGGTGTTGAAGGGACGCAGGGTCACGGTCGGCAGATCGAAGCTCAGGTTGTAGCTCTCGACGAACTTGTCCGCCGCAATCTTGGACGCCGAATACGGCGACTGCGCGTGCAGCGGGTGTGACTCGTCCATCGGAACGCGCTGGGCCGTGCCGTAGACCTCGCTCGTCGACGTCGCGATGACGCGAGCGGTGCCGAGGGAGCGCGCGACCTCGAGGACGTTCAGCGTCCCCGCCGCGTTGGTCTCCAGATACGACCAGGGAGCCTGGTACGAGTAGGGGATCGCGATGAGGGCGGCGAGGTGCGCGACCATGTCGGCGCCCTCCATGAGGGCGCGAACCGAATCGCGGTCGCGCACGTCGCCCGAGAGGATCTCGACGGATTCGTGGGTACCGGGAGGGGCGTCCTCCATCCAGCCCCACGAACCCGTCGAGTTGTACTGCACCATGGCGCGAACGTGGTAGCCCGAGGTGACCAACGTCTCGACGACGTGGGAACCAATGAAGCCGTCCGCACCAGTTACAGCGATTGTTTGTTTTGTCATGGTTGTGTGTCCACTTTCACGATTGGATTTCGAAGTTGAGGGGCGAGAGAAGGACGCGACGCGAGAGCAATGAGAGCGAGGCGATCGCCGCGCACGATGAGATCAGCACAGCCACGATGCCGAAGTCCGCTGCGATATGCCCGGTGGCCGACCACTCGCTCAAGAGCGCGATCGTCATCGCCCCGAAGGCCACGAGCCAGGAGAGCAGGACCCGATTGATAAGCCCGGCCGACACCAATATCAAGGCGAGGAAGAAGCAGATTCCGATTGCGTCAACCGTCAGGATCAACAGTGGCGCCATCGTCTCGTGACGAACCAGCGCGATGGTCGTGGCAATCACCGAGGTGATCATGAGGACACCTATATATGTAGTCATCGACCGCACCATGGCGCTGCGGGCCTTCTGGGAGAAACTGCGCAAATCGGTCGTTTCACGCAAGGCCAGTGCCGTACGGCTGCGCAGCGAACGCAACTGCCATTCCATTAGTCCGAGCGTCACCAGGAGCGGACCGGCCGCGATTGCAACGGACCCCGAAGACCGTGTGCTGTGGGTCGCAAAGCCAATGACGGCCGAGGTGAGCAGACCGCAGCCGAGGCCGTACAACAAGAACTTACCGGCCTGGCGCTTGGTACTCGAGGAGAACGTGGGCCTTTGCCAGGACTTGGAGACAACCGGTCCGAGCGCGAAGGAGACCACGAGGACGCCCGAAGCCAGGATCCACCAGGTGGCGTCTTTATCCGAGATGGTGTCCAATGAAAGGACCGAACCTATGAAACCAGGGGCCAGACAGAGCAACAACAGGCGTTCCGCGGCGTGGAAGATCAGGATGCTGCTCGCGGCGATATAGACGCTCAGCGCGACCGCCAGTTCGACACTCGTCGCGCTGCCGCCAAGTAGCGCGCGCACAACGAGCGACACGACGAGTGACGCTACGGCCGTGAAGACAATCGAGCTGGCGGCGAGGACCGCGTCGCTGCGGTGATCCTTGCGGTCACGAAGCGACCAACTCAATACGGTGAAGGCCTGCGTGGTGCCCCAGGCGACCGTGAGACCGACCGGGAGCAGCCACCAAAAGGCGCTGAGGTGAAAACTGAGGATGACGACCGACACGAAGATCGCCGGTACGGCGTAGAGCGCACCGCGCAGGAGGTCCTGGGCGTTCCCCATCTTGGGTCCCGGCTTCTTTTCCGGCCGCACGTCCATATAAGGGATCGACTCGAAGACGACCGCCGCCGCGGCGAACACGTCGGAGAACCCGAAGCTGGTTCGCACGACGCGAGCACTGAGACCAAAGGTCTCCAGTCGCGCGGCCACTTCAAACTGGTCGACCGCGGACGCGCAGTACTCCACGAGTCGCGGATCGCGCAGCACCCAGTCAAGTAGTCCCTGGACGTCCGGGAGCATCTCGGCGGTCGTGCCCGACGCTTTGCGTCGGGCACCGTCGATTGACGTGACCTTCGACACGGGCTTCTTGGAGCGAGGCGTGGTCACGCGAACGACCTCTCTTCGGGGATCTGTTGGATCGTTCCGTTGGCGCCGCGTACTTCAATCTCTTCAACCGTGGGACCGAGGAATCGTTCGACGAGGTGCATGACGAACTGCTCGAGCATGTCCTCCTCGGTGCGAACCTGATTGCGTTCAAGGATCGGGGCGCTGGTGATGTTGCCGGTGACCTCTCGGTAGAGGTCACCGAAGACGGCCAGGCTCTGGTCCAAGGTGAAACGCGACAAGATCCGTTCACGCGCGGCTCGGCCCACGAGATTGCGCAGTCCGATGTCGTTGAGGAAGATGAGGCACGCGTCGGCCATGCGCTGGGGATCGCGAGGCGGAACGATGATGCCCGCGCCTCCGGTCGCTTCGCGTACGCCGCCGACGTCGGTAGCGACCGTCGCCTTGCCGGCGGCCATCGCTTCGATCAACGTGTAGGGGAAACCTTCGGAGATGCTCGTGAGGAGAACCACGTCGCCGGCGTGATACGCGTCGAGCACCGATTCGACGTGACCCTCGAAGGTCACCGAGTCACCGAGGTTGAGGTCGCGGGCGAGGTCTTCACATATTTTTAGATAACCGCGATTCTCTTTCGACGCGGTGCCGAAGATTCGGAGTCGAGTCTCCGGCTTCACCTCACGAACTTTCGCGAACGTGTACAACAACGTCTCGACATCCTTCAGCGGGTCGATGCGACCGAGCCACGCGAGCGTCGGAACGTCGGGATTGGAACTACTGCGAATGAAGTTCGCCGCGTCGACGCCGTTGTAGATCGGACGGATGCGACTGGGGTCACACCCATTGGCTTCGAGCCACAGCACGTTGTACTCACTGCCGGGCGCCATCGCCTTCGCCACTTGATAGCCGGCCCACGTGAGGTGCTTGAAGAAACTCAACAAGATGCTTCGCACGGGGCGTGAGTACGTGAACGCATTGATGGAGAGGTAGCGCTCGCGAAGATAGATGCCGTGCTCGCTGATGATGAGTGGCGTGCCGTAGGTCCAGTACGCGCCGAGTCCGGGCAGTACCGCTAAGCCGTTCGACGTCGCGTGACAAAGATCGACGACGGGCGGTGGTTCGAAGAGCGGACGAAGTTGTCGTTCGATCAAGTCGAGCGCGAGGCACGCGTCGGCCACTGTCACTTCTGTTGCCGCCGACGCTGCGGAACGATCGTCCAGTTGCATTTTGCGCATCACCAGAAGAAGTACCTCGAGCGACTCCGCACTGCGCAGTGAGTCGATGAGCGGTGCGCCGCGTGATACGTCGAACAGTCGGTGCAGACCTTCAAGGAAGTCACTGCCACCGTCGGGATCACCGATGGACCACGCGAATGATTCGAACGCGTCATGGGCGTCAGCATCGCGGCGTGTCTTTGTTGAGGAACTCAGTCGACGCGGAGTTGCGGTGTCGCTCGCCGACCGACGTTGCGCCGCGAAGAGTCCGGGGGCTTCTTTGTCTTCGACGAGTGCGTCACCGATGTGACCCAACGTCTTGCGAACGCGCTTCAAGAATCGAGAGCCCTTCGACTTCGGATCGCCCCACAACGAAATTGAGTGAAGCGCGTCGACGTTCTCCGGAAGCTCCCACGTTGGACGAAGGTCGGATGCCGCGACGATCGAATAGATCGTGAAGCGATGCGGCGCCATTCCGCGAACGAGTTGGTCGCACCACACGCTCACGCCACCCGGATGGTACGGGTACGTGCCCTCAGTCAGCAGAGCGACGCGAAGGCACTCGTGCTCCTGATCCGTGGTTGTTGGTTCGACGTAAGTCATCAGGTGAAAGGTATGTGATTCCAGGCTCCGCGCCTACCCACAACTTTGAATTCAGGGAAGTGCGATCATCCTCGAAAATCAGACCGACAACCCTTGTGAACCAAGGTCGGACCCTTGTATCAACTCAGAAACACCCTCGTGTCAGTCCGGTGAACGAAACGTGGCGCTTTTGCAAGGAAGCAACTGTCAATTTTCTTGTCGGCGAGGTCGGGAATGACGCGATACAAGTCAGTGTCACCTGGGTAATGCAGGGGGGTCATTTCGATTTCATAGGGGTTTATTCCCTTATGAATAAGCCAATTCTGGGGTAGTGCGAAGCACGTTCGCGTTCTTAATATCGGCGAAGGACGTAACCCATATTGGGTTCGACGAACCGAGGAGTACGAATGAAGCCGACGAAGTGGTTGTTAACAAAAGTGGCGTGTGCCGTCATCGCAATGAGTGGCGCGTTGGTTGCGCCCTTGGCAAGTGGTGTCGCGTCAGCCGCGACGCCCAACACGCTCGATCTGAACGTTCTTCTCATCGGCGGAGTCACACCTTCGCCCACGACCGCGGCGTGGCAGTCAGCGCTCTCGAGTGAAGGCGTTGCGTACACGCTCGTCGCGCCGAGCGGTGCGTACGGTTCCGAGACGTTGACGTTGCCAACGTTGTCCAGTGGTACGACGGCCAATTTCGACGGTGTCGTTTTCGCCGACTCACCGTTCGCGTTCGCGTCCGGACAATTGGCTTCACTCTTCGCATTCGAGTCACAGTTTCAGATTCGCCAGATTGACGCGTACGCGTACCCTTCGCCGCTGCTCGGTGAAACCGACGTGACGTCGGGATCGATCGCCGGCACGACGGGCGCGTTGAATGCGGCCGGCCTCGCCGCATTGCCCGCATTAAAGGGACCGGTGCCTTTCGACGTCGGCACACTCGGTGATGGCGCGACAGTTGACGCCGGAGCACCATTCACACCGTGGCTGACCGTTGCGTCCACTTCGACGAGCAACGTACTCGCAGGTGTGTATCAACATCCGAGTGGCGACGCTCAGGCTGGTGTGGCGGAACTCATTCTCAACTTTGACTACAATTCCACGTCACTCGATTGGCTCCTTTTGTCGCCCGGTCTCATCAACTGGGTTACGCAAGACACACACCTTGGTCTCTACCGCAACTACTTCGGTCAAGACATCGACGACACGTTCATCGCGGACAACGAGTGGAGTTCGCAGTACCAGTGCACACCGGCGGCGACCAATCCGAGTGACTTCACGTGTCCTGCCGGCGTCGCTAATAATCCTGCGGACACACCGCCCGATGTGCAGATGAGTGCGGCCGACGTTGCGTACGTTGTTGCCTGGGAACAGTCAACGGGAATCAAATTGAACCTCGCGTTCAATGCACTCGGCGCGTGTGATGCTTCATCGGTCGCAAACGAATCAAGTGCGAATTGCACCGGCTCGGTGACTGATGGCACTACCACCTACACCGATCCAGGCTTTACGTCTGACGATGCGACCGCACCGAACGACGCGGCCTTCGTCAATGCGCTCCTCGCAGCTCAAGCCAGCTTCAATTGGACGACTCACACGTGGAGTCACCAATTCCTCGGATGCAATGTTGCGCAGCCGCAAGCACTGACTTCGGCCACTCCGAATGCAACGGCTGGAACACTCGCGGCGGGTAGTTACTCGTACGAAATAACCGCGGCCACCGCGTACGGTGAATCTGAACCATCGGCGGTCCAAACGGCAACCGTCGTCACGAATGGATCGGTCACCCTGGAGTGGCCGGATGCCACCAACGGGACCGGCGCTGCCGGGCCCGGACCAACGCTTGCGCTAGAAGAAGCGAACCACACTGGGGGCACCGGGTTCTGGGGCTACAACGTGTACCGCTCGGACACGCCGACGGGAACGTTCGGACTCATTGGTCAGGTTGCCGAAGACCCCACGGGCGCGACCACGAGTTACACCTTCACCGACACTGGCGCAACGACGCCCGGTGGTTCACCGTCGAGCACCGCCACCGATCCGACGGCGACCAATCCCGGCATTGACTGCTCTTCCGCTGCTGGCAGTTGGGAAGCAGTGAACACGGGCAACACCGACTCCTCAATCGACACTGAGATCGCCTGGGATCAGGCCTTCGCGAAAGCGAATGGTTTGACGAACTACAGCCCCGCAGTCGTCATTACGGGCGAGCACTCCGGCATCGAGAATCCCAACATGCCGTCGGCTTTGGCTGGCGTGGGCGTCAACGTTTTCGCGACCGACGCGTCTCGCCAACCGCAGCAGTATTCGTTGACTTCGGGTGCCAACGTGGCTGAATCGGCACCGCGCTACCCGAGCAATATTTACTACAACGCCTCCAACTGGGCCGATGAGCTCAACGAGTACAACACGCTCTACGTGGCTCCCGGTGATTCCATTGGTGACGCCGCCTATCCCAGTGAGACTGGACACTGCGCGGCCTCGAGCGACACGACGTGTATCACCACGCCCGCCACCGAGGCAACACTCCTGGCTTCGGAGTCGAGCATCATGCTCAGCCACGTTCTGAACAACGATCCTCGTGTCGGCTACGCGCACCAGACTGACCTCATCGGTCCAGCGGCGACTGGCTACACGATCTTGAGCCTCATCAACTCCATGTTGTCGCAGTACAGCAGTTGGACCACGACGCCGCTTGAGCAGGTAACTGACGCCACTGACGCGTCGACACTTCTCCTGCAATCCAACTGGGCCAGTGCCTTGAGCTCAGGCAAGATCAGTGACTCCGAAACGAATGGCGTGGTGACCGTCACCAATAACTCCACTTCGACGGTCACGGTACCCGTGACTGCTCCACTGGGCACCTTGGAGGGAACCGCGTCATACGGAACTCCGTACGGCGGCACACAGTCCGCGTGGAACACCCTCGCACCAGGCGCGACGCTCACATTGACCGACCAGGTACCACCGACGATCACGAGCTCGGCACCGCCGCAGGCGATTGTTGGCACGCCCTATACCTACACGATCTACACGACCGGCTTCCCAGCTCCGGCGATCACCGAGGTCGGGGCCATGCCCGCTGGTCTCACTTTCACGGACAATGGCAACGGCACGGCCACGATCGCTGGAACCGCCACCGGAACGGGCGCTAGTTATCCGTTGACCGTCACCGCGAATAACGGTTTGACTCCGAATGCCACACAGGCGTTCTCGCTCATCGTCGCTTCGGCGCCGTCAATAACGAGCGCGGCGACGGCCCTCGCGGTTCAAACGGTGCCATTTACCTATACGGTCACGACGACGGGCTATCCGCTGCCAACAATTACGGAAACAGGAACTTTGCCCACGCAGTTGAAGTTCGTCGATAACGGCAATGGAACAGCGACCATTTCAGGCACGATACCGAACGGAACTCTTCGGACGTACTCCCTTTCGATTAGTGCGACGAATAGTTCTGGCAGCATCGCGACGCTTCCGTTGGTCATAACTGAAGCCAAGCCTGTGGCTCCGACGAATCTGACTCTTCCAGTTGCGGACTTTACAGTTAATCAATTGGGTTCTGTCGTGGTGTCGGCCACCGGTGTTCCGCTGCCCGCCCTGACTGAAGTTGGAGCAATGCCGCTGGGACTCAGCTTCACGGACAACGGAAACGGCACGGCGACGATTTCGGGAACCCCGGCATCGACTGCGGCGGGTAGCTATCCGATAACAATCACGGCTGGGAATTTGGTATTGCCGAATGCAACTGGCACTCTCACCATCGTTGTCGGTCAGGCACCGTCGATTACCAATGCAACTTCTGTGGCGACCTCGATTGGAACGGCCTTCACGTTTGCGGTAACCACGGGCGGGTATCCGGCGCCCGCTCTCGGCGAGACTGGCACGCTGCCTTCACAGGTCACGTTCGTCGACAATGGAAACGGCACGGCGACGATTTCGGGAACACCACAAACGGGTGCGGCCAGTAGCTATCAGATAACAATCACGGCGATCAATGGAACTAGCTCGACTCAGCAGACGTTCACTATTGACGTGAGTCCCGCAGCTACCACGACGACGACGACGACCACCACGTTGCCGACAGCCACGACCACCACGTTGCCGACAGCCACGACCACCACGTTGCCAGTGACCACCACCACCGTCGTTGGTGGCGGCGGCGGCGGCGGAGGAGTCGCCCCAACCACACCGCTGACCCAAGCCGCACTCTCACTCACGAGTACGGCCGGAACGGTCGGGACAGCGTTGACACTGACGTCAAGTGGAGGATCCGGTTCGGGAGCGCTTTCCTACAAGGTCACTGATCCCGGCACTGCCGGGTGCACGATCTCAGGTGGATCCGTAAGCGCGACGACCGCGGGAACGTGCACGGTTACTGCGACCAAGGCCGCCGACGCGACGTACAAGTCCGCGTCCTCGACCGCTACGACGGTGACCTTCATCGCCGCCGTGGTGATCCCTTCAAAGCCACCGAAGTCAGCGCCGAAGATTCCTAACGCCCTGACGGTGAAATTCGCGAAGGCGTCGGTCGGACTTCAGGCGAATTACCAGAAGGCTCTGAACAAGCTTGCGAAGAAACTCGTCACGGGTGCCGCCGTCACCGTTCGGTATTACACCAAGGGACAGGCCAAACTCGCCAAGTCGCGAGCATCAGCGACTGCGAAGTTCTTGCAGAGCCGAACGCTCTACACAGTCTCAATCAAACTTGCTGAAAACAAGCAGAAGTCATCACCGAATGTTGTGGTAGTTCCAACAAAGAATTAACGAGCGCGCCGCTTCTCGGAGTGCTCGACTGGGTCAGCGCTGACCACATTCACTACAAATACCGTAGTGAATGTGGTCAGCGCTACACCTGTTCCACTCGCGAAGACACTTCGGCGCGATGAAGTGGATGCAGGATCGTTCGTCTCGTTCGGCGAAATCCATTCGTCGTGTGACGCGCCAATTGCGAAATCACGCAAGGCGTGTTGAATCGTCTCAATCGATTGGATATCACTCACTTTCTGACTTTGGCAAGGGTGCTCTCGCAAATAAATCAGGGGGCTCCTCGACATTTTGCGAGGGTCGCGAAGCCGTAAAAGTGGGCAATCTTGGGGTGGTTTCAAGTACGCGGGGCCTCTAATTTTCTCATTGGAAATGCGGTCCAGTGCGGGCCGATAGGGCCCTTCCGAACGAGGAGTTCACATGCCTACGGCAAAGACGCTGACGACCCGAATCGCAATTGCGGTCATTGCGATGAGCGGAGCGCTCATGGCACCACTTGGCGCCAGCGTGGCCTCAGCCGCTACTCCTCCCACGCTCAACCTGAACGTGCTGCTCATTGGTGGTGCGACGACCGCCGCGTGGCAGTCCGCACTTTCGAGTGAGGGTGTCGCGTACACGCTGGTCACTCCCAGTGGTGCGTACGGTTCCGAGACGATGACGTTGCCGACGTTGTCGAGTGGCACCACCGCGAATTTCGACGGTGTCGTGTTCGCTGATTCACCCTTCGCCTTCGCGGCGGGGCAGCTAACGACGCTCGACGCTTTCGAATCGCAGTTCCAGATTCGTCAGGTCGATGGCTACGAATACCCTTCGACGCTCTTAGGTGAGACCGAAGTGTCATCGGGATCGATCGCCGGCACGACCGGCACGCTGAACGCGGCGGGACTCGCCGCGCTGCCCGCGCTCAAGGGACCGGTTCCCTTCGACGTCGGCACACTCGGATACGGCGCGACGGTCAACACCGGTGCGCCGTTCACGCCGTGGCTCACGAGTTCGACCGGCACCGTGCTCGCGGGCGTATACCAGCACCCCAACGGCGACGCGCAGTCCGGCGTCACCGAGCTCACGTTGAATTTCGACTACCTCGCGACCTCTCTTGAATGGCTCTTACTGTCACCGGGGATCATCAACTGGGTGACGCAGAGCACACACGTGGGCCTGTACCGGAACTACTTCGGACAAGACATCGATGACAACTTCATCGCGGACAACGAGTGGAGTTCGAAGTACCAATGCACGCCCGCCGCCACTGACCCGATCGACTTCACCTGCCCGGCCGGGGTCGCCGGCAATACGGCCGATGAGCCGGCCGACGTGCAGATGAGTGCGGCCGACGTCGCCTACGTCGTGGCGTGGGAAGCGCAGACCGGTATCACGTTGAACATGGCGTTCAACGGCGTCGGTGCGTGTACCGCGCCGACGGCCGCCGCTGAATCGAACGCGAAGTGCACGGGATCGATCACTGAAAACGGTACGACTTACACGATGCCCGGCCAAGTTGTTGACTCGACGTCTCCCAACGACCAAGGCCTCATCAACGCGTTACTCGCGGACCAGAAGGACTTCAACTGGACCACGCACACCTGGAGCCACGAGTTCCTCGGCTGCGTCATCTGGCAACAGCAGCCCTTCACCTCCGCCACGGCTGCGACGGGCGGCACGCTCGCCGCGGGAACCTACGACTACGAGATCACGGCCGCCACCGCGTACGGAGAGTCCGAGCCGTCAGTCGCCAAGGCAGTGACGCTCTCCACTACCCACTCGGCGACCTTGACGTGGCCCGACGCCACCAACGGCACCGGCACGGCCGGCGCCGGTCCGAAGCTGTGGCAAGAAGAGGCCAACCACACCGGTGGCACGGGCTTCTGGGGCTACAACATCTACCGCAAGACTTCGACCGGTGCAACCTACGGGTACATCGGCCACGTCGCGGAGGACCCGACCGGGGCCACCGCCAACTACACCTTCACCGACACTGGTGCGGTGACGCCCGGCGTCGCGCCAGATTCGTCAACGACGGACCCGACGGCCACGAACCCCGGCATCGACTGCGCGAATGGCACCACCGCCTGGGACCCCGCGAACGACCCCAACGGCCAGACCGACGCGTCGATCGACACCGAGATCGCCTGGGACCAAGAGTTCGCCGCGGCCAACGGTCTCACGAACTACAGCCCGGCCGTCGTCATCACCGGCGAGCACTCGGGAATCGAAAACCCCAACATGCCGGCCGCGCTCCACAACGTCGGCGTCAACGTCTTCGCCGCCGACGCGTCACGTCAGCCCCAGCAGTACGCGCTGAGTTCCGGCGGCACGACGGCCGAATCAGCGCCGCGCTACCCGAGCAACATCTACTACAACGCTTCGAACTGGCCCGATGAGATCAACGAGTACAACACGCTCTACGTCGCGCCCGGTGTGAGCCTCGGCAACACGACCTATCCCAGCGAGACCGGCCACTGTGCGGCCTCGGGCGCCACGACGTGTTTGACCACACCGGCGACCGAAACCTCGATATTGGCCTCGGAGTCCTCGATCATGTTGAGTCACGTCTTGGCCAACAACCCGCGTGTTGGCTACGCCCACCAGACCGACCTCATCGGTCCGGCGGCAACCGGGTACACGATCCTGAGTCTCATCAACTCCATGCTCTCGCAGTACAACGCCTGGACGACCACGCCGCTGACCCCAATGAACGACGCCACCGAGGCGACGGTGCTCGGTGAGCAGGCGGCGTGGGCGAGCGCGCAGAGCGCGAAGTCGGTGACGGCGACCGACACCAACGGCGTCGTAACGATCACCAACACGTCCGCCGCTCCGATCACCGTGCCGTTCACCGCGCCGCTGGGATCGACCGTGGGCGGAGCCGCCTACGGTCAGGCCTACGGCGGCACTCTTTCGGCCTGGACGACGATTGCCGCCAAGGGCACGCTCGTCGTCGATGAGAAGGTGGCCCCGACGATCACCAGCGCGAACGCCGCGACGTCGATCGTGGGTACGCCCTTCAGCTTCACGGTTCACACGACCGGCGCTCCGTCGCCCGCGCTCTCATTCACGGGCAGCCTGCCGACCGGCATCGCGTTCCTGGATAACGGCAACGGCACGGCGACCATCTCGGGGACTGCGGCCGCTGGCACGGGTGGCACGTTCGCGATCACCATCACCGCCGCGTCGAGCGCCGGGACCACGACTCAGTCATTCACGTTGACCAACGCCCAAGCTCCCACCATCACCAGTGCGGCGGCCGCGCAGTTCTACACGGGCTTTGCCAGTACGTACACAGTGACGACGACCGGTTCGCCAACGCCGACGATCGCCGAAACCGGAGCGCTGCCGAGCACGATGACCTTCAAAGACAACGGGAACGGCACGGCGACCATCACCGGTACTCCGCCCGCTGGATCGAACGGGACCTATCCGGTCACGATCACGGCGAAGAATAGCTCTGGCAGTACCGCGACGCTGGACTTGGTGATCACGGTGTCGACCTCGAGCGCGCCCGCGATCACGTCTTCGGCCGCCGCCGACTTCGCCTCGGGCACCGCCGGCAGCGTCGCCGTGACCACGACGGGCGTGCCGACGCCGGCCCTGACTTACACCGGCACCCTGCCGACCGGGATCGGCTTCAAAGACAACGGCAACGGCACGGCGACCATTTCGGGATCGTCCACGCAAGTGGGCGCCTTCCCAATCGTTGTGACCGCCGCGAACGGCGTCACGCCGAACGCGCAACAGACCCTCACGGTGAACGTGGGCACCGCGCCGACGGTCTCCAACGCCGCACCACCCGCGGCCACGGTCGGCACTCCCTACAGCTTCAAGGTGACGACGACGGGATTCCCGGCGCCGGCACTGGGCATCTCGGCCGGCACGCTGCCACCGGGCCTTACGTTCACGGACAACAAAGACGGCACGGCGACGATTGCTGGAACCCCGCTGCCGGGATTCCAGGTGGATTCGCCATTCAACTTCACCGTCACCGCGACCAACTATGTCAACACGTCATCCCTGGCGCTCTCCATTGCTTTGGGCGCCTCGTCGATCACGCAGGTCGCGCCGACGAGTGACTCGACCACGGTTGACCTTTCGAGCGCCTACACCAAGCAGTTGAACGTGACGGGTAACAACGGCGCCGTGAACTTCACGGCGACCGGCGGCAGTACGACTGACCTCTCGATCGGCTTCAGCGGGATTGTAAAGACCAGTGGGTACCTCGCGGCCGGCACGTACAACTTGAACGGTACCGACGTCGACGGTAACGGCGACAAGGGCACCTGGTCCTTCGCGCTGACGGTCACGCCGAGCACGATCACCCAGACGACCCCCACCAGTGCGTCCGTCACCGTTGATAGTTCTGGTACCACGCCGCTCGTGGCGCAACTCGCGCCAGGTACCCACGACGCGAGCGCCATTACCTACGCCACCACCGTGACGAGCACCTCCGTAAGCGTTTCATCGACCGGCGCGGTCACCGTGACGGGCGGACCGATTCGGGTGGGCACCTACACCGTCTCGGGGACCGACTCCGACACCTTGAAAGATACCGGCACCTGGACGTTCACGCTCACCGTCACGCCGAGCACGATCACGCAGATCGGCATCACCGGTGCCACGTCGGCCGTCGACGCGTCCTCGACCACGACGACACAGCTCACGACATCCGGCAGTAACGGCGGCAGCGTCACGTTCGCGCCAACAAGTGGCGACGAGACCGATCTCAAGGTCACCGCCGCGGGTCTCGTCTCGACGGCCGGCTACCTCAAGGTCGGCACGTACACCTTCGGCGGGGCCAGTACCGACGCCGACGGCGACACGGGCACCTGGACGTTCACACTGACGGTCACGCCCAGCACGATCCTTCAGACGACGCCGTTGACGGGAACGACGAGCGTCGACACTTCGTCGGCCTTCACCGACCAATTGGCACCGTCCACGCACGACGGAAGTGCGGTGTCCTACGTCGCGTCACCGACCAACGCCAACATCAGCGTTTCGGCGAGCGGGGCCATCAGGGTCATCGGCGCGCCACTCAAGGTCGGTGCGTACACCGTCTCGGGGACTGACTCTGACACTTTGAGCGACACCGGCACTTGGACGTTCACGCTCACCGTCACGCCGAGCACGATCACGCAGACTTCACCAACCACCGCCACGGTCTCGGTCGACAACTCCTCAGCCTTCACGGGACAACTCGCGCCCACGACGCACGACAGCACCGCTGTCACGTACGTGACGGTCGTGAAGAGTACTGGTCTCAACGTCTCGAGCTCGGGCGCCATCACCACCAATGCTGTGCCATTGGCCGTGAACACCTACACGGTCTCGGGAACCGACACCGACGCTTTGGGCGATACGGGTACGTGGACCTTCGCACTGACGGTCACGCCCGTCGTGATCGTTCAGACGTCGCCGACGAGTGCCTCGGCGGCGGTCGACAGTTCTTCCGGCTACACCGGACAGATCGTTCCCACCACGCACGACGGCAGCGCTGTCTCTTACGTGACGACCGTGACGAACTCGAACGTCGCAGTGTCGAGCGCGGGTGCGATCTCGGTGACGGGCGGCCCACTCAAGGTCGGGGCCTACACGGCATCGGGCACGGATACGGATACCCTCGGCGACGCGGGGACCTGGACGTTCACGCTCAACGTCACGCCGAGCACGATCAGCCAGATCGGACTCACGACGGACACCACGACGGTCGACGGATCGTCGGCCTACACCGGCCAATTGACCACGTCCGGTAGCAATGGCGGCGGGGTCGCGTTCGTGGCCTCCACCGGCAATACCACCAGTCTTAAGGTTTCCGCGAGCGGATTGGTATCCACCAGTGGCTACCTGAAGGTCGGCAGTTACACCTTCGGCGGAACCGACACCGACGCTGATGGCGACACGGGTACGTGGACCTTCACACTGACGGTCACGGCCAGCGCGATCATTCAGACGACACCCCTTACGGGCACGACGACGGTGGATAGTTCGTCGGCCTTCACGGGTCAGCTCGCGCCGGCGACCCACGACGCCAGTGCCGTGTCCTACGTCGCTACGGTGCTCAACGCGCACCTCAGTGTCTCCAGTAGTGGCGCTATCAGTGTTGTCGGGGCGCCGCTCGCGGTCGGTGTCTACACCGTCTCGGGCACCGACTCCGACGCCCTCGGTGACGCGGGCACGTGGACGTTCACGCTGAGCGTCACACCGAGCACAATTCTTCAGACAACGCCACTGACGGGCACGACGTCGGTGGATGGTTCGTCGACCTTTACGGGACAACTCGCACCCGCGACGCACGACAGCACCGCGGTCGCCTACGTGACGGTCGTGAAGAGTTCTGGGCTCAACGTTTCGAGCTCGGGTGCCATCACGACCAACGGTGTCTCGTTGGCGGCGACCACCTACACCGTGTCGGGTACCGACACCGACGCTTTGGGTGATACGGGTACGTGGACGTACACCCTCACGGTCACACCCAGCGCGATTCTGCAGACTTCGCCGACCAGTGCATCGGTGACGGTCGACAGTTCGTCCAGCTACACCGGTGAGATCGTTCCCACCACGCACGACGGCAGTGCCGTCACGTACCTCACGACCACGACGAACCCGAACGTCTCGGTGTCGAGCGCGGGTGCGATCACGGTCACGGGCGGCCCGCTCAAGGTCGGCACCTACACTGTCTCGGGTACCACGTCCGACGGATTGGGTGACGCGGGCACCTGGACCTTCACGCTCACCGTCACGCCGAGCACGATCAGCCAGATCGGACTCACGACGGACACCACGACGGTTGATGGATCGTCGGCGTACACGGGCCAATTGACCACGTCCGGCAGTAATGGCGGCGGCGTCACCTTCGTGGCCACGACGGGCAACACGACCAGTCTTAAGGTCTCCACGGGCGGACCGGTGTCCACCAGTGGCTACCTGAAGGTCGGCAGTTACACCTTCGGCGGGACCGACACCGACGCAGATGGCGACACGGGGACCTGGACCTTCACCCTGACGGTCACGGCCAGCGCGATAGTCCAGAGCGCACCCCTGACGGGTACGACGACCGTTGACAACTCGTCGTCGTTCACTGATCAACTGGCGCCAGCGACCCACGACGCCAGTGCCGTGAGCTTCACTACGGTCACCACGAACGCGGGCCTGAAGGTTTCGAGTTCGGGTGCCATCACCACCGTTGGTGCCCCACTCAGCGTTGGCCAGTACAACGTCGCGGGCACCGTCACCGACACGCTCGGTGACGTCGGCACGTGGCAGTACACGTTGACGGTCACGGCCAGTCCGATCGTTCAGGCGATTCCCACCGGGGACACGATCACCGTCGACCAGACGGTGGGCTTCACCGACCAATTGGCCCCGGCGACCCACGACGCCAGCGCGGTCGTCTTCACCACGACCTCGTCGAACCCGAGCCTCAACGTCTCGGCCGGCGGCGCGATCACCCTCGTGAGCTCACCGCTCGGAGTCGGCCACTACACGGTCTCGGGCACCGACGCCGATGGTTTCGGCGACGCCGGCACCTGGACCTACACGCTCACCGTCACGGCCAGCTTGATTACCCAGGCCAAACCGACGAGCGACACGACGACCGTCGATGGTTCCGGCGCCTACACGACGCCACTCGCCGTCACGGGCAACAACGGCACGGTCAGCTACACCGCCACCGGCGGCGACACGACACACCTTCTGATCAGCTCCCAGGGCGTCGTCACCACCTCGGGCATGCTCGTAGTCGGCAACTACACCTTCAGCGGCACCGACTCCGACGTCAACGGCGACGCCGGAACCTGGACCTTCACGCTCAGTGTCTCGCCGAGCGCGATCACCCAGATCGGGCTCGTGACCGACACCAGCACCGTTGACGGTTCTTCGACCTATCGGGGCCAGTTGAGCACGTCGGGATCGAACGGCACTGAGACCTTCAGTGCCAACGCCGGCGATACCACGGACCTCAAGGTCAGCGCCGCAGGTGTGGTCACGGTCAACGGCTACCTCGCGGTCGGCAGTTACGAGTTCGGTGGCACGGTCACTGACTCCTTTGGCGACGCCGGCGCCTGGACCTTCACGCTGAAGGTCTCGGCGAGCACCATCGACCAAGGCGTCCCGACCGGCGACGTCCTCACGGTCGACGGATCGACGACGTTCGCGGACCAGTTGGCGAGCACGACGCACGACGGTAGTCACGTGACCTTCGTCACCGTGGTGACGAATCCGCATCTGACGGTGTCGAGTTCGGGCGCGGTCAGTGCGAGCGGCACGCCGCTCCCCATTGGCAGCTACACCGTTTCGGGAACCGATTCGGACACGCTGGGCGATACCGGTACCTGGACTTACACGCTCCAGATCACGGCGAGCCTCATCAGCCAGGTCGTACCCACCGGATCGAACACGACCGTGAACAACTCGGCCACGGCGAGCGACCAACTGAACGTGACGGGCAACAACGGCGCGGTGACCTATATCGCGACCGGTGGCGATACCACCGACCTCACCGTGAGTCCGACAGGCGCGGTCAGCACGAACGGCATGCTCAGCGCCGGCGTCCACACGTTCAGTGGCACCGACTCCGACGTCAGTGGTGACGCCGGGCAGTGGAGCTACTCGCTGACCGTCGCTGCCGGCACGATCTCACAGATTGGTCTCACCTCGGACTCGACGGGCGTTGACGCCACTTCGGGCTACAGCGCGCAACTCAGCGCCACAGGCAATAACGGAGCGGTCGGCTACACGGTGACGGCCGGTGATTCGAGCGACCTTTCGGTCAGCGCGACGGGCCAAGTCACCACGACGGGCTACCTCGACGTGGGGTCGTACACGATCAGCGGGACACTGGGCGACGCCTTTGGTGACACGGGCACTTGGACGTTCACCCTCGTCGTCACGGCGAGCACGATCAGCCAGAGCGCCCCGACGAGTGCCTCGATCACCGTCGACCAGACATCGGGTTTCACGAATCAACTGGCGCCCGTGACCCACGACGGCACTGCGATCGTCTACACGGTGACCGGCACCAATCCGAATGTCTCAGTCTCGGGTTCGGGCGCGATCGCGGTCGTCGGTGCTCCACTGGCGGCGAACACGTACACCGTCTCGGGTACGGACACGGACGCCTTCGGTGACACCGGCACCTGGACCTTCTCTATCAACGTGACAGCCAATCCAATTGGCGGCGGTGGTGGCACAGGCGGTGGTGGTACAGGCG
>PMFA01000025.1 GCA_003155915.1 Acidimicrobiaceae bacterium
CCGTCTTCTTCGCGGGCGTCTTCTTCGCTGGTGCTTTCTTCCCCGTCGCCTTCTTCGCTGGCGACTTTTTCGCAGCGCTCTTCTTGGCGAGTGACTTCCTGATTGGCTTCTTCTTCACGGATGACTTTTTCGCCGCTGGTGGCATGGCAAGGACCATCGCTTCGAGTTCGGGCGGCACTGAGCCGTCATAAAGTCTGATGCCCTCGACGACAACCTTGCGTGCCGCGATGACATCTTCCACTCGCGGCCCATCGCCAGCTCCTGGCACTTC
Source organism: Acidimicrobiaceae bacterium (assembly GCA_003155915.1). Lineage (GTDB taxonomy): Bacteria > Actinomycetota > Acidimicrobiia > Acidimicrobiales > RAAP-2 > RAAP-2. The sequence goes on from PMFA01000025.1 coordinate 272, forward strand.
GAGCAGTAACGGAAGGTCACGAAAGTCGGGATGACCCACAAGTGCCGCGAGGCCCATTGTGCCAATCGTGCCTTCGTCGATGTTGGCGTGACGGTCTCGGTTGCCACCCAGTTCGATCTTGGAGTCGTTCAGGTGGAAGCAACGTAGACGGTCGAGGCCGATGCGCATATCGATCTCATTCACGAGTTTGCTCGTACCGTGGGTGCTCGAATAGTCAATGCCACTGGCCCATAGGTGTTGGGTGTCAATGCACAGACCGATCCGTTCATCGCCCCCGGTGGCGTCAATCAACGCCTGAATCTCGTCGAGGCTGCGGCCCACCGTCCCGCCGGTTCCGGCCGCGTTCTCGATCAGGATCGGACAGTCCTCGACACCCGGTGGCGCCGAGTCCGCGGCATCCAGAGCGCGCTTGAACGCTTCGGCCATCTGGGGCAGCGCCGTCTCGAAACCGCTGCCCATGTGAGAGCCGACGTGCAAGACGACGCCCGACGAGGCCATACCTCGTCCCGTGGAGAGATTGCTGATCAAGCACGCCACCGATCGTTCGTACAGTTCCTTGTCGGGGCTGGCCAGATTGATCAAGTACGTGGCGTGACAGAACGTGTGCGTCACGCTCGGATGATTCGCCTGGGCTTCGCGGTACGCCTCGAGTACCTCGGGCGCGTACTGCGACGCCTTCCACATCCGAGGGCTCTGGGTGAAAATCTGAATCGACGTCGCGCCAATCTCGACGCCGGCCTCCAACGAAGGAATGAGCTTGCCACCCCCGCGTACGTGTGCACCAATGTTCATTACAGTAAAACTACCTCCCGCTTCACCCACCAACGTCAGGACTGAAATGGCCGATTCATTCACACCCGCCGCTCGCGAACTCATCGCCAAGAAGGTCCTGGCGCACGTGGCGAGTCTCGATCCCGATGGCGCTCCCAACGTTTCACCGGTGTGGGTCGAGCTCGACGGTGACGACCTCGTGATCAATACCGCGCTCGGTCGCGCCAAGGCCCGCAACCTCGCGTCAGACGCGCGCGTCGCCGTTTCCGTCGTGGACCCCGACGACGATCACTCCTTGATCACCCTTCGCGGCTCGGTCGTCGGCTTCACGACCATTGGGGCCGACGAAGTCATCGATCGACTGGCGAAGAAGTACTTGGGGGTGGACGCCTACCCGAATCGCCGCGAGGGAGAGGTGCGCGTCACCGTGCGCATCCATCCCGATCGAATATCGAGACAGCCCGAGTAACTAGCGATACGTCGTCGCGTCACCGGGTTCTCGCGACGCCGAGGACACCCCACGCAGAACTTCGTCACCGTGTCGCAGGACTGCTCCATCCCAACGCCACACCGCGATCGGCGCCGGTGGGGCCGGTCGGTTGTAGGCGCCGACCAACGTAGCGACGCCGTTGGTGAAGTTCACCTCATCGTTCGTGAGCAGCGCCTCGAGTACCTGGGCACTCGATTCGGCGCTCTCGGAACTCACGACCACGGTGTCCAGCGGCACCAACCAACTGAGGGTCGCGACGTCGCGCGCCGCCATCTGCGCCGAATAGTCCTCCGAAAGCTCCAACCAGACGCCGATCGGACTCGTCAGTCGATCGTGCAACGACCCCAGTGTGATGATCGTGTCGGCGTCGAGAACCGAGACGACGACGTGTTGGTCCTGGGCCAATGCCACGAGTGCATCGAGGTCCTCGAAGCGAACGTCGAGTCGAACGAGCGCCATGACCTAGGGCTGCAGGTCCTCTTTGGGCAACTTCTCGATGTTCACGTCGCGGAAGGTCAGCACGCGCACCGACGGAACGAATCGGGCCGTGCGGTACATGTCCCACACCCACGCGTCGTTCAGCGTCACTTCCAGTAGGGTCGGCGTTCCCGTGGAACGGACTTCGATCGCGACGTCGTTGGCGAGGTAGAAACGGCGATCGGTTTCGACCGCGTAGTTGAATGTGCCGACGACCGCCTTGTACTCCTGGACTAATGCGAGTTCCAGCGTCGACTCGTAGTCGTCGAGTTCCTCTTCGCCCACGCGCTACTGCGTGCGCTCGGTGACGCGAAGCTCCTTGATCTTGGCGGCTTTTCCACGCAGATCACGGAGGTAGTAGAGCTTGGCGCGACGCACGTCACCGTAGGATTCGACTTCAATCTTGGCGATGGTCGGCGCGTGGACCGGGAACGTGCGCTCGACGCCGACGCCGAAGCTGATCTTTCGCACGGTGAAGGTCTCGTGAACGCCCGATCCCTGGCGGCGAATGACGACGCCCTGGAAGATCTGGACGCGCTCGCGCACGCCTTCGACGACGCGGACGTGGACCTTTACGGTGTCACCGGTGCGGAACGAGGGAATGTCATCGCGAAGGGAGTCGCGGTCGATGAGGTCAGTCGGATTCATGGAAGCGGTCCCTTTCGGATCACTGAGGCTTTAGAAGTTTAGCCGTTACGCGCGTTCGCTTCCAACACCGGGAATTCGGCCAGTATCGCTTCGTCATCGCTGTTCAGGCCCCCGCGCGCCGCGATGAGGTCCGGTCGGCGGGCGATCGTTCGGTGCAGCGCCTGGGCGCGGCGCCATCGCGCGATCCGGGCGTGATCACCCGAACGCAGTATCTCGGGCACCGCCGCACCGCGCACCTCGGCCGGCTGGGTGTAGTGCGGGTACTCGAGCAGTCCGTCACTGAAGGACTCGTCGAGGCTGCTCGCGTCGTTGCCGAGGGCCCCCGGACGAAGCCGCACGACCGCCTCGATGACGCACAGCGCCGCCAGCTCCCCGCCCGCGAGGACGAAGTCGCCGAGGGAGATCTCGTCGTCGACCACGAGATCGAGCGCGCGTTGATCGATGCCCTCGTAGCGCCCGCAGAGCAGGGAGAAGCCCTCGAGGGCCGCCAACTCCACCGCGACGGCGTGGCTGAACGCTCTCCCGGACGGCGTCAGCGCGATCAACGGCCGCGCGATCTCGGGATGTTCATCGAGCGTGCGAAGGATCGGCTCGGCGCGCAACACCATTCCCGCTCCCCCGCCGAAGGGCGCGTCATCGACGCTGCGGTGCACGTCGTCGGTGGCGTCGCGCAGGTCGTGCAGATGGACTTCCCACACGCCGCGCTCACTCGCACGACCGAGCACCGACGTCGACGCATAGTTCGCAATGGCGTCGGGGAAGAGGGTCAGCACGTCGACGCGCAACGTCATTCGAAGAGTCCTTCGGGCACGTCGACCTCGATACGCACGTTCGCCTCGACCGTCGTGACGAACGTCAGGGGCACCAACGCACCGCTGTCGAGCACCAACAGGTCACTCGCCGGATTGGCTTCGACGCCCACCACGACCCCGCGACGAACGCCGTCGGCGTCGTAGACCTCGGCGTCGTAGAGCTGGTCGATCCAGATGACGCTCTCGTCATCCAGGCGCGGTGCCGAAAGCACGACGCCGCGCCAGTGCTCGGCCTTCTCGCGCGTGTCCATTCCCTCGAAGGTGACGATGAAGCGTTGTTGGTGCGCGATCGACGCCACCACGCGCAACGCTCCGCGCTCGGTGATGAGTTCGCTCCCGGGCGCGAGTCGTTCCCTCCGGTCGCTCCAGAGATCGACGAGGACCTGGCCCTTGAGGCCCTGGGCTTTGATGATCCGCCCGACTTCGAGCGTGGGGCGCTCTTCGGCGCTCACGATTAGTCGACGATGTCGACGGAGGTCGTCACGCCATCACGTGCGCCCGCGGCGCCGACGAGGGCGCGAATGGCCTGGGCCGTGCGACCACGACGGCCAATGATTCGGCCCATGTCGTTGGCCCCGACACTCAACGAGAGGACGACCTTGCCCTGGCGTTCACTGACGTCGACCGAGACCGCGCTGGCGTCCTCGGCGAGGGACGTGGCGATGAAGTGCAAGACGGCGGTCGCCGTGGCGGCGTTGTCGACGGCGTCACCGCTCTCGTTGACGTCCTCGTCCTCGTACCCGTCGTCAATGGTGTTGACGTCGCCGGCGACGTAGTCGTTGACGTCGCTCACTGGGCGGCCTTCGCGGCCTTGGCGGCCTCGAACATGTCGAGCGCGCCGCTGGTCTTGAGCAACTTAGCGACCCGCTCGGTCGGCTGGGCGCCCTGCTGGAGCCAGCGCAGGACCTTTTCGTTGTCGATGAGGGTGACCGTCTCGGGCTCGGCGGCCGAGAGGCCACGGGGCTGGTAGGTGCCGACGATCTCGAGGAAGGCGCCGGAGCGCGCTCGACGGCTCTCGGCCGCGACCACGCGATAAGTCGGTTGCTTCTTCTTACCCATGCGTACCAAACGAAGTTTCACAGCCACGACGAAATTCCCTTCAAACCTTTTGTCCCGGTCCACCGGAACTGGGCGAGATACCCGAGCGTCAAAGTTTAGCGTTGTTTGGGGGGTGTAACCCTCCCGCCTTTCTTCTTCTTGTTTTTGACGCCACCGCTTCGAACCGGTTGCGCGGCCTTCATTCCCGCCCCCAGCGCTTCGAATCCCGGGGGCAGCGCCTCGCCCCGTGGCGCCTTCACCGCCTTGTTCGCCATCCGACCCATACCCCCGGGCATCGCCGGCATCGCGCCCGAACTCATCTGGCGCATCATCTTTCGCATCTCGTTGAACTGCTTCAGGAGTTGGTTGACCGCGCTCACGGTCGTGCCCGATCCCCGCGCGATGCGCGTGCGGCGAGATCCGTCGATGATGACCGGTTCACGCCGTTCGCGCTTGGTCATGGAACGGATGATCGCCTCGATCTTGTTCAACTCGCCCTCGTCGACGTTGTTGGCGGCCGAGCGCATCTCCTTGGTGACGCCCGGCATCATCTTCATGATCCCGCCGAGTGAACCCATCTTGCGGACCTGGTTCATCTGGGCGAGGAAGTCATCGAGCGTGAAGGTCCCGCTCATCATTCGCCCTGCGCCCTCGGCGAGGACGTCGGAGTCCATGCGCTGTTCGGCCTGCTCGATCAACGAGAGGACGTCGCCCATCCCGAGGATCCGTGAGGCCATCCGGTCGGGGTGGAAGAGCTCGAAATCGTCCATCTTCTCGCCGGACGAGGCGAAGACGACCGGTCGCCCGACGACGCCGCGCGCCGAGAGCACGGCGCCACCGCGCGCGTCGTAGTCGAGCTTCGTGACGATGATGCCCGAGAGCGCCAACGTCTCGTGGAAGGCGCGGGCCGTCACGACGGCGTCTTGGCCGGTGACCGCGTCGATCACCAAGAACGTGTAGTGCGGCAAGGTGACCTTACTTATGGAGCGCACTTCGTCCATCAGCGCTTCGTCGATCGAGAGTCGACCGGCCGTGTCGATGATGACCACGTCGCGTCCGAGTCGCGTCGCCTCTTTGAGGCCGTGACGTGCGACGTCGATCGGCTTCGAGGGTTCGGAGAAGACGTCGACGCCGACCTGGGCACCGAGGACGCGAAGTTGTTCGACGGCCGCCGGTCGTTGGAGGTCGGCCGCGATCAGGTAGGGCTGGCGCCCCTGTTGCTTGAACCACGCGGCCAACTTCGCCGCCGTCGTCGTCTTACCGGCGCCCTGGAGACCGGCCAAGAGGATGACCGTCGGTGGCTTCGAGGCGTAGGTGACCTTGAGGGCCGATCCCCCCAACACTTCGATCAACTGCTCGTGGACCGCCTTGATGACCTGTTGGCCGGGCGAGAGGCTCTGGCTCAGCGCTTCTCCACTCAATCGCTCGCGCACCGCGTCGAGGAAGGCGCGAACGACCCCGAGTTCGACGTCGGCTTCTAAGAGCGCCGCGCGAACTTCGCCCAGGGCCTCTTCGAGGTCGGCGTCACTGAGGCGCCCGCGCGAGCGCAGCGACGTGCCGAGTCGCTCGAATCGTTCACTAAGGGCATCAAACATGAGGCTCTCAGGCTAGCGCTAGGTGTCGAGCAGTGAATCGACGAAGGCTTGCGGATCGAAGGCGATCAGGTCTTCGACACCTTCACCGATTCCGACGAACTTGACCGGGATACCGAGGTCGCGTTCGATGGCGACGACGATCCCGCCGCGCGCCGTCCCGTCGAGTTTGGTGAGCACGATGCCCGTCACGTCGGCGGCGGCGAGGAACTCTCGGGCCTGGCTGAGCGCGTTCTGTCCCGTCGTCGCGTCGAGCACCATGAAGGTCTCCACGACCTCCCCGGGCTCGCGATCGGCGACGCGGCGGACCTTGCTCAGTTCGTCCAACAGGTTCGTGCTGTTCGAGCGACGCCCGGCGGTATCGGCGAGCACGATGTCCGCTCCCCTCGCGGCCGCTCGGCCCAGGGCGTCGTGCACGACCGATCCGGGGTCCGCGCCCTCGGCCGAACGAACGATGTCAGCCCCGGTCCTGGTCGCCCACTGTTCGAGTTGATCGGCCGCGGCCGCTCGAAACGTGTCGCCGGCGGCCAACACGACGCTGCGCCCCTCGTCGATCAGTCGTTTCGCCAGTTTGCCGATGGTGGTGGTCTTGCCGACACCGTTCACGCCCACGAAGAGCCACACCGGCACGCGACCGGCCTGGGCGCTCGTGGTGAGCGTTCGTTCGGCGCTCAACGAGTCGAGCAGAGTCGCGCGAACGGCCGTCGCCACGCCGTCGGGAGCGCCGTTCACGCGCAGGTCGTCGAGGATCAACGCGGTCGTCGCGACGCCGACGTCACTTCGCAGCAACACCTCTTCCACGACCTCCAACTGATCGTCACTCAGTGCCCCCACGCTCGAGAGCGAGCGAACCCGGTCAAAGACGCTGCGTGATGAACCGATGCGCTGGGCGAGTGACGGGGCTTCCAATGACGGACGCTCGGCCAACTCTGTGACCAGAACCGTCGGCATCGCCGCGCGCGCGGGCGCGGGAATCGCGACGCGAGCGCGGCCGCGGCGACGCGCCACGAAGAAGCCGATTCCCAAAACGAGAACGACCGCGACGACGATGATGACGATGATCACGCCGATTCGACCTCTCTCGTGCGCTGCGCGCGTTGGCTGATCACCTTGGAGGAGGCGCCCGGTCCCATCGTCACGCCGTAGAGGGCGTCGGCCGCTTCCATCGTTCGCTTCTGGTGGGTCACGATCAAGAGCTGCGCCTCGTCACGGAACTCATCGACCAGGCTGAGGAATCGTTGCAGGTTCACGTCATCCAGCGCCGCCTCGACCTCGTCCATCATGTAGAACGGCGACGGCCGCGAACGGAACACCGCGAAGAGGAAGGCCAGCGCCGCCATCGATCGTTCACCGCCGGACAGCAGTGAGAGACGTCGGACGTTTCGGCCCAACGGCCGCACCTCGATCTCGACGCCGGTGTTGAGCGGGTCGTCGGGTTCGGTCAAGATGAGTCGGCCCTGGCCACCGGGAAAGAGCATCGCGATCAGCGCCGAGAAGTGCTCGTTGACGTCGGCGACCGCACTCGAAAACGTCTCCATGATCTCCTGGTCGAGCGCGCGGATGACCTCTTGGATCTCACGGCGGGCGTGACGCACGTCGCTCACCTGCGCGTCGAGATCCTTGTAGCGCTCTTCGAGCGACGTCAGTTCATCGAGGGCCAGCGGATTGATCGGCCCGAGTGACGTGATGCGCGCCTCTAATTCGGCGACCCGTCCTTCGAGGGTGACGCCCTCGGGCAGTTCGGGGTGGACCACCTCACCGAGATCGGCCGGCTCGATCCCGAGGTCGTGGCGGATCAGTTCATTGAGATTCGCGATCTTCACGACCAATTCGGCCTGCTCGATCTCACTGCGACGCACGGCGTCGCTCAACTCCGCGAGTTTCGCCTCGGCCTCTTTTCTTTCGCGCCGGACCTCTTCGAGGCGTTCGGCGCCGGCGCGCGTCGCCTCCAACTGTTCGCGGTAGGTCGAATCCATCGCCTCTTGGGCCACCCGAATCTCGTCGCCGCTTCGTTCGACGAGCCTCGACAACCGGTCCAGGACCTGGAGGTCGAACTCCAATGATTCACGTCGACCCGCCGCTTCGGCCCGTTCACTGGATCGGCCTTCGAGGCGTTGTTCGATCTCGCTGCGCCGCTGCTCGAAGAGTCGGCGGCGCTCGGAGAACTCGGCCTCGCGTCGCGACAGGGCGGTCGCTTCCTCGTTCGCTCGGCTGCGCAACGCCTCGAGTCCTTGGCGCGCCTCGGCGACGCGCGCTTCACGTTCCCCAGCGAGGGCGACGGCCTCTTCGAGCGTGGGCAGTTGCTCGCGTAGGTTGACCAACTCCGCGTCGTTGGTGACGATCTGCTCGGTCAGTTCAGCGAGGTCGTCGCTGAGCGTTTCCTGCGCGTCGTTGAGTTGTTCGATCAACGCGCCGAGCCGGCGGTCCTCGCCTGCTAATCGCTCGGACTCGGCCAGCGTTTGGGCTTCGCGCGATGTCGCGCGATTCAATAGCTGACGGGCGTCGATGGCGAGGGCGTCCGCGCTCTTTCGGCGCTCACGCACCGGCGCGACAGCGGCGGTCGCCTCGCGAGCGGCCGACTGCGACTCTTCGACCGCCGAACGGGTGACGACCGCACGACCCGAGGCGATGCGCCACCCGGAGGACGCGAAGCGGTCACCGTCGCGCGTCACGATGATCAACTCCGGGTTCGCGAGCGCGACGTCCATGCCCGTCTCCCAGTCGGCGGCGATGAAGGCGCGTGAGAACAGGCCGTCCAATACCCGCGTCACGTGCGCCGGGGCCTTGCGACGGGCGCGCACGAGTGGGCGCAACGGCTCACAGCCCGACGGCGTGCTCGGCGCGTCGATGTCGCTCTCGGCGACCGGCAGGATCAGCCCGGCGCCGTTGGCTCGACGCAGCGCCTCGAGCGACGCGCGCGCCGAACGTCGACCGTCGACGACCATGGCACCGACCGAGGCCCCGGCGGCTGACTCCACGGCCCGTTCCCAACCGTCGTCGATCTCGATGAGATCGAGAAACGCGCCCAGGACGCCTTCGAGGTCACCGATGATGGCGCGACCACCGGCCCCGGAGAGCTCGTCCAGGGCACGCGCCAACGCCTCGGCGTGGGCTTCGGTGCGCGCGGCCCAGTCGGTCGCCTCGCGTAGATCTTCGTCGCACGACGAACGCTCGACCTCGGCTTCGTCGGCCGCGTGCTGGGCGTCCACTCGCTCCTGGCGCGCACTCTCGAGAGCGACCCGGGCCTCCTCGTGGGCGTGTCGAACCATCTCGTGCTCCGACGTGCTCTGCGTGACGCGAGCGCGAGAATCGCCGAGTCGAGTGGTGGCGCGTCGCTCGCTCTCGCGAAGTGAATTGAGTGAGCGCTCCAGGAGCGCGATTCGCTGGCGCGCCGCGACCAGCGCCGCTTCGTCAACCTCGCTCGAGCCTGATCCCCACGTCTCGTCGAACGTGCGCTGGGCCATGTCCAATTCGTCTTGGGCCACGGTGACGGCTTCGCGCAAGACGCTCAGGGCGAGGTTCTCATCGTCCACGCTCTGGAGGTCGGACGTGAGTTTGGCCGCGTCGGCCTCGAGGGTGGCGATGACGTTCTCGTCGGCCGAGGCGATCAGCGCCTGGCGCAGCGATCGCTCGCGTTCTTTGATGACCGACGCGGTGCCGCGGGCCCGCTCGGCCAGTCCCTGCAGCGTGCCGAGCGTGGAGGCGAGGATCTCCTCGCGACGACTGGCCATCTCGGCCGCCGCGCTCGAGGCGTGCGCGTCGAGGGTCACGAGTTCGAGGCGCAGTTCTCGTTCGCGCGAACTCGAACCGACCAATTCGTTCTCGATCGTCGTACGTCGTCGCTCGAATCCGTGTAGTCGCGTGGAGAACAGGGCGCGCCGCGCGGCTCGTAAGTCGGCGTCCACGTCGGAGTAACTGCGCGCCGACACCGCTTGGCGCTCGAGCGGTCGCATCTGACGGCGCACCTCGCGCACGAGGTCACCGAGTCGCTCGATGTTCTCCTGCGTGGCGGCGAGACGTCGCTCGGCGCGTTCCTTACGACGACGGTGCTTCAAGACACCGGCCGCCTCTTCGATGACGGCGCGTCGATTGTCCGACGACGAATTGAGGATCGAGTCCAGTTGGCCCTGACCGATGATCATGTGCTGTTGGCGCCCGACGCCCGAGTCGCTCAGAAGTTCCTGGACGTCCAGCAGTCGACAGGTCGTCCCGTTGATGGCGTACTCGGAGTCGCCGGAGCGAAACAGCGTGCGCGAAATCGTGACCTCGGCGCCGTCGATCGGTAATTTGCCCGAGGTGTTGTCCAGCGTGAGCGCGACTTCCGCGCGACCGAGGGCCGGCCGATTCGCGGTGCCCATGAAGATGACGTCGTCCATCTTCGCGCTGCGCAGCGCCCGCGTGCTCTGGGCACCGAGAACCCAGGTCACGGCATCGACCACGTTGGACTTGCCCGAGCCGTTGGGACCGACGACCGCGGTCACCCCAGTCTCGAATTCGAGCACCGTGTTGTCAGCGAAGGACTTGAAGCCCTTCATCGTCAATCGCTTAAGAAACACGGAACGACGCTAGCAATGTTCCCGAGAGACTCTGGTTCTCACGACTGGCATTTCGGGCAGTAGAACGTGCTGCGCCCGCGAACGGTTGCTCGCTCGATGGGTGTACGACACTGGAGGCACGGCTGGCCCTCACGGTTGTAGACCTGATGGAACTGTTGGAACGTGCCGGGCACCCCGTCGGGGTCCACGAACTGCTCGTCATCGAGCGTCGAGCCGCCGTGCTTGATCGCCTCGGTCAGGGTCTCGGAAATCGCTCGGTGCAGTCGTCGGATCTCGATGGTCGAGAGCGATTCGGATTCGCGGTCGTAGCGCAGTCCGGCGGCGAAGAGGATCTCGTCGGCGTAGATGTTGCCGATGCCCGCGATGATGTCCTGATCGGTGAGGACGACCTTGAGTGACGTCGAGCGACTGCGCAGGATCGCGGCGAAGCGGTCCCAGCCGATCTGGTCCTCGAAGGGATCGATGCCGAGGTGCGCCAGTTCCGGGACGACCTTTCGCAGCGCCAGACCGTCGCCGCCGATCGAGAGGCGCGCGAACTTCGAGATCTCGACCGGCTCGCCCTCGGCCGGGGGCGTCGAGACGTAGAGCTCACCGAAGGTCCGGGGGTCGACGTAGCGAAGCTCCCCGTCCTGGACGAAGCTGAAGACGACGTGCGTGTGCTTGGGTTTCGGGTCCTTCGGGCCCTTCGCGCGAAGGAGCTGTCCGCTCATGCCGAGGTGGATGACGAGGTGCGTGCCGTTCTCGAGCCCGAAGACGAGATTCTTGCCGAGGCGTTGCACGCTGCGAATCGAATGTCCCTCGATCATCGCGCGAAAGTCCTTGGCGGTCTTGTGACGGCGCACGATGCGTCCGTTGCTCACCGAGACCGATTTGACCTTCTTGCCGATCATGTCGCGCGCCAGCGAGGCGCGGACGGTTTCGACTTCCGGGAGCTCAGGCATCGCGCCTCCCCCAGGCGTCGTCGGCGGCGCGCGCTTCGGCGCTCTTCTTCGATCGTCCCTCGCCCGTTCCCATAGCGCGGCGCGAGACTCGCACGACCGCGCTGTACGTCGTGTCGTGGCTCGGGCCCGAGGACGTCACCTCGTAGTGCGGCGTGCCGAGGCCGTTCGCCTCGGACCATTGGCGAAGCCTGGTCTTCGGATCACTGTCGCCGGGGCGCGTCGCGGCCTCGGCGACGGCGTCGGCGAGGGTCTCTTGGATGAAGCGCTTCGCCGCGTCGTAGCCGTTCTCCAGGTAGATCGCCGCGACGAGCGCCTCGAAGGCGTCGGCGAGCAGTGACGGGCGCTCGAGTCCGTGTTCTTTTTTGACGCCGCGTCCGATTCGCATCGCACTCGCGAGGTCCAGACGCGTCGCGGCCTCGGCCAATGACGACTCGTTCACGACGCGCGAACGCACCAACGAACCACTTCCCTCGTTCAACTGCGGATAGGCGGTGACGATGAGGTCGGCCACCGCGAGGTCGACCACGGCGTCACCGAGAAACTCCAGACGCTCGTTGGACTCGCACTCGTGCTCGGCGGCGTAGCTCGAGTGGGTCAGCGCCACGCAGAGCAACTCGCTCGCTCGCGCGAGTCCCACTCGCTCGGCTAACGCATCAAGTGGCGAAAGCAACAGGCTCACGTGCCTCGTTAGGTCACCTGCAGCTTGTCGGCGACGTAGTTGACGGCGTCGCGGACGCTCAGGAGACCTTCGAGGTCCTCGTCATCGATGTGGAATCCAGCGGAATATTTGGCCAGGGACTCTTCGAGGGCCTCGACCAGTTCGATCAACGCGAGAGAGTCGGCGCCGAGGTCGCTGAAGGACACGTCCTCACCGATCTCCTCGGGGCTCTTCTCGAGAATTTCGCCGAGTTGAACACGCACGATGCCCAAAATGGTGGCCCGATCCAGTGATGATGGATTTACAGCGTCTGCCATTGTCCACTCCTTCGTTGATGCTGTTCAAGTTTACCGAAGGAACGGGGACGCGGTCCTAAAAACTACACTGGATCAGGTCGGATGGCGAGGCGCAGCTTCTCGACCACATTCGCGGCGTCCATCTCAGAGGCCACGCGCAGCGCGTTCTTGATCGCCGTGGCGTTCGATGAGCCGTGTGAGATCACGCAGATGCCGTCGACGCCGAGGAGCATGGCGCCGCCCTGATTTTCCGGGGTCAGCTCAGCCGCCAGCGGCAAGAGGTACTCGAACAACACGTCGCCGGCGGCCTTGGTCGCGTCGTTGGTGGCGACCGCGGACAGGACCGTCGCGAAGATGAACTTCAACGCTCCCTCGAGGGTCTTCAGGGCGACGTTGCCCGTGAAGCCATCAGTGACGACGACGTCCACGGGCGAGGGCACCAGGTCGCGACCCTCGACGTTGCCGACGAAGTTCAGTCCTTCGAGGGCCGCCAGGAGTTGATGGGTCTCTTTCACCAGGGGCGTGCCCTTCGTCGACTCCTCGCCGATCGAGAGCAAACCGACGCGCGGGCGATCGACGTGGTAGTGGGCCTGGACGAACGTGCTCGCCATCAGGGCGAACTGGACGAGCATCTCGGGCGTGCACTCGGAGTTCGCGCCAGCGTCGACGAGCACCATGGGCGTGTGACCGGGGTTCGGAATCGGTGTCGCGATGCACGGACGAACCACGCCCGGCAGTCGACCCATGCGCAGGAGCGCCGAGGCCATGGTCGCACCCGTGTTGCCGGCCGACACCATCGCGCAGGCCTTGCCGTCACGGACGAGTTCGGCGGCGCGCACCAAAGAGGAGTCCTTCTTCTTTCGCACGCTGGCCGCGGGGTCGTCGTCCATGGCGATGACCTCGCTGCAGGCAACGACCTCGAGTCCGAGGGGATCACCTAGTGCATCGGTGACGCCGACCAGGATGACCGAGAGTCCGAGTTCGTCGACCGCCGCGCGGGCCCCGGCGATGATCTCCTTGGGAGCGAAGTCGCCACCCATCGCGTCCAGGGCGATGGGCAGGCTCAACTTAGTTGACCTCTACGGCGACGCGACCCTTGTACCAACCACAGTTCGGGCATACGACGTGGGGCAACTTGGACGTCGCGCACTGGGGACAGACGCTGCGCGCCGGGCGATCCAGGGTCCAGTTGGCCGCACGGCGGCTGCGGGTCTTCGCTTTGCTGGTCTTGCGCTTCGGGACAGCCATCGATCTTCTCTTTCAGTCGAACGGGCTCGCCCGTCACACTTCTTTGGATTCGCCGGTCTCAAGGTCCGTGAATCGGAGTCCGTCCAGTGTAGCCCAGCGCGAATCAATGGGCGCCTGGCACTCACAGGTCTCCTCGTTGCGGTCGATTCCGCAGAACGGACACAGTCCCTTGCAGTCCTCTCGACAGAGTGGCGCGAGCGGCAGGTCCAAGAAGATGGCGTCGTGGGCCAACGGCGCCAGGTCGATGAAGTCGTCCTCGATCAGATAGACGTCCTCGTCGCCCACTTGGCGTTCGTCGACGAAGCGTTCGTTCACGCTCACGCTGCTCACCCCCAGGACCGGCGTCGAGCAGCGACGACAGACGCCGTGCCACGGCGCCTCGACCTGACCTCGTACGCGCAGTCCCCCGTTGAAACTCTCGAGGCGCAACTGCAACCGCACGGTCGCCTCGGGGAAGACGTCGGTCTCGGCCGGCCCGCGCGGTGGGAACTCGTGGGGCTCGTCGAAGAGGGCTTCGAAGGCGACCTCGGCGCGCGAGGGCACGTCGCGCAACAGTTGGGCGACCGGGACGAGGTACGGCGAGGCCACGAGAGCTAGAACGCGTCCTGGTCGAAGAAGGACGTGGTGTCGTCGAGTCCGGTCGGCTCCTTGTACTGCGGGGTGCCCAGCGTCGACTCCTCCGGCGTGGCCTCTTCGATGAGCGACGTGGGCAGCCCCTGGGCGCTCAGTCGCTCGCGGCCCGAGTGCGTGGTCTTGAGCAGGCGCTCGAGCACGATCTCAAAGCTGCCAAGTTTGCCGTCGATGAAGTCCTCGGACTGATTGATCATCTGGCGCGACTGGGCGTGGGCCTCGGCGATGATCTGTTGGGCCATCAAGCGGCTCTGGCGAACGATCTCGGTTTTGTCGACCATCCGGGCCGCTTCGGCGCGGACCTGGTCCATCAATTGCTGGGCCTTTTGCAGTTCGGCCGCCATCAGTTCCTCGCGGTCGCGCAGCGCCCAGCGCGCCTCGCGGATCTCGTCGGGCAGGCTGCGAAGGGCCTGTTCCAAGAGACCGAGTACGTCGTCACGCGGAATCAGCGCCGAATTCGACAGCGGCATCTGCTTGGCGTTGGCGACGAGCTCGATCAGGTCGCGCAGGTCCGTTTCGATGTCGCGACGCACGTGGCGCCCGGACGGCTCCTGGAACTCCTCGGGGTCGTCGTATCCGTCAAAGGACGTCATAGCCCACCTCCTGGAAACTTGCCGATCAGGCGTTTGGCGACCGCGGCGGGCACGAAGGGCGAGACGTCGCCTCCGTAGCGCGCGACCTCGCGCAGTAGTCGCGAGGCGATAAAGGAGTACGTGGAACTCGAAGGGAGGAACAGGGTTTCGACGCCCGAGAGCGAACGGTTCATCTGGGCCATCTGCATCTCGCTCTCGAAGTCCGAGACGGCGCGCAGGCCCTTCACGATGGCGGTCGCGTTCACGTCCTTCGCCACGTTCACGAGTAGCGTCGAGATCGAGACGATCCGGACGTTCTTCACGTGGGCCAGGGATTCGGCGATCATGTCGCGTCGCTCGTCGAGATCGAAGAGCGCCTCGGACTTCTGGGGATTTCGGATCGCGGCGACGACGATCTCATCAAAGATGTGCGAGGCCCGCTCAACCACCTCGAGATGCCCGTTGTGGAAGGGATCGAAGGAGCCGGGGATGAGTCCAACCGTCATACGCCACCTTCGTCCGGTTCCAACATCGTTACGAGCGTAGTGCCGTAGCGCTTGGTTTTGGTAACGATCCAGCCTTCGGTCGGCTCCATATGACGATCGTTCTCGACAATGACGCGCTCGGCCACGACGCCGCGCAACACGCTCGCGAGGTCGAGCGGTCCGTAGGGCGGATCGGCGAGTACGAGGTCGAGGTCGTGCGGCGCGGACCACACCGGCAACATCGCGCGCACGAAGACGGCCTCGGCGTCGAAGTTGAGTGGTTCGAGGTTCAACTTCACCGCGGCGAGACAGGCCGGGTCCGAGTCGATGAAGTAGACCTTGGCGGCGCCCCTCGACATCGCCTCGATGCCCATCGCGCCCGATCCGCAGTAGAGGTCGGCGACCACGAGGTCGTAGAGTCCCCCGCGACTCTCGAGCATGGAGAAGATTGCCTCGCGCGCGTAGTCGGTCGTCGGGCGCACCGTCGAGGGCAACTTCGCCTTTAGCGGACGTCCCCGGGCCGATCCACCAATTACTCGCATCCCTCAAGGGTAGGTCGAGTGCCCGTCACGACTTGAACAAGTAGTTGGCTTCTTCGTCGTCGATGAAAAGGCGCAGTTCATCGACCATCTCGGGTTCGTCGATGAGGCCATCACCTTCGACCATGGAAGCCGCCACTCGCCGAGACGCGATCAATAACTCCTCGTCGCGGCGTAGAGACGCCAATCGAAGGTCACTTCGGCCGCGTTGGCGCGAGCCCAGGAGGGTACCTTCACCCCGTAGGTCGAGGTCGATCTCAGCGAGGGCGAATCCGTCATTGGAGTCGACGAGCGCCTGCAAACGGATCGCGCCGTCGTCGTTGGGCGGCGTGCCCAACAAATAGCAGTAGCTCTGCACGTCGCTTCGTCCGACTCGGCCTCGAAGTTGGTGAAGTTGCGCGAGTCCGAAACGCCAGGCGTCTTCAATGACGATGACGCTCGCTTCGGGGACGTCGACCCCGACTTCAATGACCACCGTCGCCACGAGTACGTCGAGTTCGCCGGCCCGGAACTGGGCCATCACTTCTTCTTTCTCCGGCCCCTTCATCTGGCCGTGTAGGAGACCAACGGCGAGCCCGCGCAACTCCTCGAGGGCTAAGCGAGTGCGTTCTTCGACCGCACTCGTCGCCTCCACCTTCTCAGAATCCTCGACCAGCGGACAGATGACGTACGCGCGGCGCCCGAGGACGACCTCGTCGCGTACCCGCTGCCAACAGCTCGCGATCTCCAGGGGTTCCTTCGCCCAGTGCGTCTGAATCGGAAGTCGGCCCTGCGGCATCTCGTCCAGGACCGAGCGGTCCAGGTCGCCGAACACGACCATTGCCGCGGTGCGCGGGATCGGCGTCGCGGTCATCACCAATAAGTCCGGGTCGGCCGCTTCGTCGGAGCGTTGGCGTCCCTTGTCGCGCAACGCCGCACGCTGCTCGACACCGAAGCGGTGTTGTTCATCGATGACGATCACGCCCAGCGCACGGAATCGCACGTCGTCGGTGAGGAGTGCGTGCGTGCCCACCACGATGTCGACCGAACCGCTGGAAAGACCGTCGAGCACACTTTGGCGATCCTTCGCGCGCAGTCGCCCAGTCAGCAATTGAATCGACAGGGGGCGTTCGCCGCCCAAGACCGCGTCATCGACTTTTGTGAGTCCTTCTAGGTCTTTGCGTAGCGAGGCCAGGTGTTGCTCGGCGAGTACCTCGGTGGGCGCCATCAGGGCGCCTTGTCGTCCTCCGTCGATCGAAGCCAGCAGTGCGGTCAACGCGACGACTGTTTTACCTGAACCGACGTCGCCCTGGAGGAGTCGGTGCATCGGCAGCGGCGCAGCGAGATCAGCCGCGATCTCGCCGAGCACGCGACGCTGGGCGGGCGTCAGAGCGAAATGATGCCCCACCAAGAAACGTCGCACGAGCGTCGACGAGCCGTCCGCCATGGCCCCAGGTCCGACGTCGAGGTCTTCGTCGTTGATGGGGTGACGGATGCCCGCCGAGGACTCTTCCATCCGCCGTCGACGAAGCGCGAGGAGCAGTTGCAGCCTCAAGAACTCATCGAAGACAAGCCGTCGTCGCGCGACGTCCTGGACTCCCCATTCCTCGGGCAGATGAATTCCCTTGTACGAAGAGGTGCGGTCAATGAGGTCGAGTTCGATGAGCGCGGCGTCGGGCACCGGGTCGAGCATCGGCCCGACACGTCGGAGACTTTCGTCGATGAAACCGCCGACCTCCCAACTGGTGAGCCCGGCTTTGCCCGAGGCCGGATAGATCGGCACGACTCGACCGATGCGCGAGGCGTCGCGCTCGTCGCCCGAGGCACCGACTATCACGTCCACCACCGGGTTCGTCATCTGACGTTGGCCCTTGTAGTCGGTCACCTTGCCGAAGAACAACGCTTGGACGCCCACCGGGAGCTGGTTTTCGCGCCAGCCCTGGTTGAAGAAGACGACCTTGAACGAACCACTGTCGTCACTGACGTTCGCCTCAACCATCACGCGACCGTTCTTGATGCGGCGCCCCTTGATCTTGGTCACTTCACCGAAGACCGCGGCCTCTTCACCGACCGTGAGATCCGAGAGGTCGACGCGCTTGGTGCGGTCGATGTAGCGACGCGGATACCAGGTGAGGAGATCAAAGATGTTGTCGATGCCCATGGACCCAAGCGCGGCGGTGCGCTTCTCACCGATGTTTCGGAGTCGATCAACGGGAATATCGACGAGGTCGCGCAGCCGGCGTGGCGCCGTCTCACTCATTCGATGCCGAAGTAATAGGGGTACAACGGCTGGCCCCCGTGATGGACTTCGACGGCGACGCCCGGATATTCGTCGGCGAGGAATTCCGTGATCCGTCGCGTGTTCGCGGGCGAGGAACCCTCACCTTCGATGATCGTGACCAGCTCGTGCGCTGGGGTGATGATCTCGTTCAAGAGATGATTGCTCGCCCCCGCGATCGAGTGGTCGATCGAGCGAACACCGTGGGCGGTGAGTCCGATCCAATCGCCGACGTGAACCTCCCCGACGTCGGTCGTCGTGTCGCGAACCGCCTGGGTCACTTCGGCCGCGACGACGTTGCGCGCCGAGACGCTCATCGCCGTCGCGTTCTCAGCCGCCGTGGCGTCCGGATCGTACTCGAGCAACGCCGCGAAACCTTCGACGATCGAATTCGTGGGCACGACAGTCACGGTCTGATCGACCAGCGCATCGACCTGCTCGGCGACCGGTCGAATGTTCTTGTTGTTCGGCAAGAGCACCACCTGATCCGAGCCGGTCGCGCGCACCGCCTCGACGAGGTCGGCCGTGGAGGGGTTCATGGACTGACCGCCCGCGACGAGCACACGAACGCCGAGCGAGCGAAAGATGCGACCGACGCCTTCGCCCACGACGACTGCGACGACCGAGGTCGTGGGCGGCGCGTCGAGTTCCTCGTCCGGCTGCACGGCACTCCCCTCGCGGACCCAGCGCTCTTCGATGATCTGCTCGGTGAGATCGGTCACACGAATGTCGCGCGGACGTCCGGCGTCCATCGCGGCCTCGACGGCGGCGCCGATGTTGTCGGTGTGAATGTGACAGTTGTAGAGGCCGTCGCCGCCGACGATGACGATCGAGTCACCGATCCCCGACCAGACCTCTCGAAAGGCGTGCATCTTGTCGTCCTCGGCGTCGAGGAAGTACATCACCTCATAGCGCAGGTCCGCGACCGTCGACTCGCGCGACTCGGCGTCTTCGTGCACGTGCACGACGATCGATTCGGCCGACGGCGCGATCGGCAAAGGATCGTGGGCGACCACGCTGCAGAGCGCGTCATAGAGCAACAGCAAACCGGTGCCGCCGGAATCGACGACGCCGGCCTGCTTCAACACCGGGAGCTGTTCGGGCGTGAAGGCCAGCGCGTCCTTCGCGCGGTCGCGCGCCGAACGAACGAGTTCGATCAACGTCTCGCAGTGCGCGCGAGCCCCCTCGGCGGCGGCGCGGGCAATGGAGAGCATGGTCCCTTCGACGATGCGCACGACCGCCTGGCGTGCGAGGACGTCGGCGTTCTCGAGGGACTCGGCCAAAAGATCGGCCGACACGTCGCCCTGGATGGGAAATTTCGCCACCAGCCCGCGCAGCATCTGGGAGAGAATGACGCCGGAATTGCCCCGCGCGCCCATCAGGGAGCCGTGGGCGATGGCCTTGCAGACTTCGGACATCTCGGCGTCATCGGCCAACGGACCCAGCTCGGCGGTGACGGACTCGATGGTGAGGGTCATGTTGGTCCCGGTGTCGCCGTCGGGCACCGGATAGACGTTCAGGCGATTGATGACTTCCTTATGGGATCGCAGGAGATCGGAGTAGGTGGCGATCGTTGAACGCAGTTCGCGAGGGGACAGCGTCAACGGAGAGGTCATCGCTTGGAATGCTACAATGGACAGTCGGTTTAGTCCGGTGGCGCCATTTAGGCGCCCGCGACATAGGAGAACGTTCATCATGGCATCAGTGTGCGAAATTTGCGGCAAGAAGCCGTCGTTCGGCATGAACGTCTCTCACTCCCATCGCCGCACCAAGCGTCGTTGGAACCCGAATATCCAGCGCGTGCGCGCCGTCGTCGGCGGTGCGCCCAAGCGCATGAACGTCTGCACCGGCTGTATCCGATCGGGCAAGGTCACCAAGCCCGCTCGTCGCACCGTCGAGGCGTAGCTCAGAGCTGGTGCTGCCAGCCCCGACGTTCGAACTCAACTCCTCGTAGCGTGCGCGTCGCCACGTCCGCCACCACCCGGCCGATCGAGAGCGGCTCGCGAAGGCCTCGGTCCTGGAAGACCAGTCGAAGGCGCGCCGCGTCGTCCGTGGCGATCAACAGCTCGTAGTCCTCTCCCCCGCTGATCGCCTCTTCCGAGGTCGCGCCGTCGGCGACCGGCACGTCGCTCAATTCGAATCCCACGCCCGAGGCGTCGGCGAAACGGTGGAGGTCGAGGCCGAGTCCGTCGCTGAGGTCCATCATCGCGTGCGCGCCGGACCCGCGAGCGGCCATGCCTTCGGCGAGGCGGGGCCAGGGACGCCGATGCGCGACCACCAATTCGTCCGAGAGCGAGGCCCCGGCCCGGCGTCGGCGAAGACCCGCCGCCGAACGCCCGAGGGGGCCCGTGACGAGCAGTTCATCTCCCACCCGGGCGCCGCTTCGCAAGATCGCGCCGCGTCCGGGACACTCACCGAAGACCGTGACCGCGACCGTCACGTCGCGACCCCGTGCGAGGTCACCGCCGACGATCGGACAGCCCGTCACGATGGACGCGTCAGCCATACCGCGGTGCAACTCTTCGAGGTCCGTGCCCGGCGGCGCCGTCACCGCGACGACGGCGCCGCGAGGGCGCGCGCCCATGGCGGCCAAATCCGAGACCGCGGCGGCGACGGCCTTGAAGCCGAGGTCCTCTAATGGGAAGTATTCGAAATCGAGATGGACGCCCAGAACCGCGACATCGGTGCTGATCACGGCCTGTCCCACGAAGGGCGCCAGGACCGCGGCGTCGTCGCCAATGTGTCGTTCACCCGCCGGGATATTGACTTGACCGACTATTTGAGCGATACGCTCAATGACGTCATCTTCACGCCGGGAGTAAACCCCCTCGGGGACTGTTGGGTCAGTCGGTGTGGGCATGAACCTGGTTCGCCAGGTCTGCGTCGCGGTACCGCGACGTCTTATGAGTGGAGGAGCTCAACGTGTCGTACCCGACCCAACACAAGAAACTCATCGCGTGGGTGGAAGAGATAGCGCGGCTCACCACCCCCGATCGTATCCACTGGTGCGACGGATCAGACGAGGAGTACGACGAACTGTGTCAACTGCTCGTCGAGCACGGCACCTTCACCCGACTTTCGGCGTCCAAGCGACCCAATAGTTACTACGCGACGTCGGACCCGAGTGACGTCGCACGCGTCGAGGACCGCACGTTCATCTGTTCCAAGGACGAGCACGACGCCGGACCGACGAACAACTGGCGCGACCCCGACGAGATGCGCGAGGTCCTCGACGAACTCTTCGAAGGATCGATGAAGGGCCGCACGATGTACGTCGTGCCCTTCTCCATGGGTCCCCTGGGATCGAACATCAGCCACATCGGCGTCGAGGTGACCGACTCGGCCTACGTCGCGGTCAACATGAAGATCATGACGCGCATGGGCACGGGCGCACTCGAGGTGCTCGGGGAGGACGGCGAGTTCGTGCCGTGCCTGCACTCGGTCGGGATGCCCCTCAAAGAGGGTCAGGCCGACGTCAAGTGGCCCTGCAACGCGGACGACAAGTACATCGTGCACTTCCCCGAGACCCGCGAGATCATCTCCTACGGCTCCGGCTACGGCGGCAACGCCCTGTTGGGCAAGAAGTGCTTCGCGTTGCGAATCGCTTCGGTGCTGGCGCACGACGACGGCTGGTTGGCCGAGCACATGCTCGTCTTGAAGCTCACGAGTCCGGCCGGCGAATCGCGCTACGTGACCGGGGCCTTCCCCAGTGCCTGTGGCAAGACGAATCTCGCGATGCTCGTGCCGTCGCTCCCGGGTTGGAAGGTCGAGACCGTCGGCGACGACATCTGCTG
The DNA here is from genome assembly GCA_003155915.1 of Acidimicrobiaceae bacterium. Taxonomy (GTDB): domain Bacteria; phylum Actinomycetota; class Acidimicrobiia; order Acidimicrobiales; family RAAP-2; genus RAAP-2. The sequence goes on from PMFA01000025.1 coordinate 22,076, forward strand.
GATGAAGCCCGACGCCGAGGGACGCCTGCGCGCGATCAATCCCGAGGCCGGCTTCTTCGGCGTCGCGCCGGGCACGAACATGCAGACCAATCCCAACGCGATGCTCTCGATCGAGGCCAACACCATTTTCACCAATACCGCGATCACGCCCGACGGCGACATCTGGTGGGAGGGGATGGGCGATCCCCCGGAAGGCCTTATCGACTGGAAGGGCCAACTCTGGTCGAAGGAGCTCGGCACGCCGGCCGCGCACCCGAACTCTCGCTTCACGGCCCCGGCATCCCAGGACCCGGCGATCGCCGCGGAGTGGGAGGACCCGGCGGGCGTGCCGATCGACGCGATCCTCTTCGGCGGTCGACGCGCGAGCATCGTTCCGTTGATCTTCCAATCACGCAGCTGGGACCACGGGGTCTTCCTGGGTTCGATCCTGTCCTCGGAGACGACGGCGGCGGCGACCGGCACCGTCGGCAAGCTGCGACGAGACCCCTTCGCGATGCTCCCCTTCTGCGGGTACAACATGGCCGACTACTTCGCGCACTGGTTGACGTTCTCCGAGCGCTTCGACGAGGCCAAGTTGCCGAAGATCTTCTACGTCAACTGGTTCCGCAAGGGCGCGGACGGACGTTGGCTCTGGCCCGGCTACGGCGAGAACAGCCGCGTGCTCGAGTGGGTCTTCGAGCGGAGCGCCGGCCGAGGCGACGCCGTCGAGACGCCGATCGGTTTCGTACCGTCGGACACGGCGCTCAACATCGAGGGACTCGACGTCACGGTGGAGGACATGACCGAACTGTTGACGGTCCACCACGACGAGTGGCGTCACGAGGTGCCGCGGATCCGAGAGCACTTCGCCGAGTTCGGTGACGATCTGCCCCAGAAACTCCACGACGAAGTCAATCGCCTCGAAGCCAGGCTGGCGTAGTTCGCCCCCGATCGCGGCGAACGCTCGTGCTAGACAGTTCGAGCGATCGCGAGCGCGACGTCTGAGGAGGCCCCGTTGATTACCGATCGATTTCGCATCGACGACCAGGTAGCGATCATCACCGGTTCCGGCCGGGGTATCGGCGCCGCCAGCGCGATCGCCCTCGCCGAATGCGGCGCGCACGTCGTCATCGCCTCGAGAACCGCGTCGGACCTCGACGAGGTCGCCCACGTCGTCGAAGGGCTCGATCGTCGCGCGGTGAGCGTGGCGTGTGACCTCAGTGACCTCAGCGCGATCGCCGAGCTCGCCGCGGTCGCTCGCCGGGAGTTCGGTCGTGTCGACATCGTCGTCAACAACGTGGGCGGCGCGGTCCCGTTGCCGTTCTTGATGACGACGCCGCAGTACATGGAAGAGGCCTTCCACTTCAACGTCGCGACGGCGCACGCCTTGAACCTGGCGGCGGTGCCGATCATGCTCGAGCGCGGCGGCGGTTCCATCGTCAATATCTCCTCGGTGATGGGGCGCGTCGCCGGTCGCGGCTACGCCGCCTACGGCTCGGCGAAGGCCGCGATGGCGCACTACACGCGACTCAGTTCGAAGGACCTCGCGCCCAGGATCCGGGTGAACGCCATCGCCGCCGGCTCGATTGCCACGTCGGCGCTCGAGATCGTGATGACGACGCCCGAGCTGAAGCAGATGATGGAAGAGATGACCTTGCTCGGTCGCATCGGTGACGTCGAGGAGATCGCCGCCGGTGTCGTCTTCCTCGCCTCACCGGCCGGTGCCTACATCACCGGCAAGGTCTTGGAGATCGACGGGGGCATCGACGTCCCCAATCTGGACTTCCAACTGCCGGATCTGTAGTCCTTCGTCGCTACTCCACCGTCTCGGCGTCGGCGACGATGAGTCGTGGTCCCGACGGCCAGTCGAAGTATCGCCAGGTCCAATTGATGAACACGCGCAGACGGTTGCGAAAGCCGACGAGGTACCACAGGTGCAGGCCGAGCCACGCGAGCCACCCGAGGCGCCCCTTGACGACGACGCCGTGGGGCAACTCGGCCACGGCGGCGTTTCGCCCGATCGTCGCCATGATGCCCTTGTCGTGGTACCGGAAGTCGGTCGTGGCTTCGCCGTGGACGACGTGGAGGATCTGCTCGGCGCAGTGTCGGCCGCTCTGGATGGCGACGGGGGCGAGCTGCGCGCAGAACGCGCCATCGGACAGCGGCACGGCCGCCGCGTCACCGACGGCCCAGACGTTGGCGCTGCCGAGGAGTCGGAGATCGCCGCCCACGAGAACCCGTCCGCCGGGACCGGACGTGGAAGCCAGGTCGTGGGGCAGCGCGTCGCCGGCGCTGACGCCGGCCGCCCAAATGACCGCCGCGCATTCGACCCGCTCGCCGTCACCGAAGTGGATCGAATGCTCGTCGATACCCACGACCGATCGACCGAACTGGACTTCGACGCCGCTCGATTCGAGTTGTCGCTTCGCGTAGTCGCTGGCGCGCTCGGGAAAGGCCGTCAAGAGACGCGGTGCCATGTCGACCAACACGACGCGAATCCGCTCGGGGTCGAGACGAAGGCCGTCGCGCTTAATGGCGATCTGAATCAACTCGGTCAACGCGCCCGAGGTCTCGACGCCGGTCGGTCCTCCCCCGACCACGACGAAGGTGAGTTGCGCTAACGCTCCGTCAATCTCTCCTCGCACTTCGGTCTCTTCGAGAATCAAGAGCAGCCGATTCCGGAGTCGTCGCGCGTCGGACAGGGTGTAGAGCGGCATGGCGAACAGCGACGCGCCCGGCACGCCGAAGAACGCGGCCGTCGCTCCGGTGGCGACGACGAGGTGGTCGTAGTCGATTTGGGAACCGTCACCGAGTACCACGAGGTTGCGCGACTGATCGACGCTACGAACTCGACCGTGACGGAATCGCACGTTCTTGGCGTGACCGAATATCGTGCGGATGGGAAAGGCCACGTCGGCCGGTTCCAGTCCGGCCGTCGCTACTTGATAGAGGAGCGGCACGAACGTATGAAAATTGTGCTGGTCGATGATCGTGACTCGGATGTCTCGATCGGACAATCCCTTGGCGACCGCGACGCCAGCGAATCCCCCACCAATGATGACGACGTGCGCACGGGACGCCAGCGTCCGCGGCACGGATCGGGGGGAGTTCTCCATGTACTCACCAGCATAATGACGCGATGAACGTCAACTTCGTCCGTGCGCGAAGCGACGCCCGAGTCCGTAGACGAGTCCGGCGGCGATCATCAGCACCGCCAGCAGTCCGTCGCCCACGGAGAAGCGCAGCGTGATGGCGACGGGTATCAGGGCACCGACCACCCACAACAACTGCTGACGAACGGCGAAGCGCGCGAAGGTCCGCCCCTGGGCTCCGGGCGCCACGTTGCGCTGCGTGATCGCGTCAAAGGTCGGCTGCGCGACGGCCGCGCACAGTCCGAGCCAACCGGCGAGGATGACTTGGGCGACCAGCGTCGGATGGAGGGCGGCCAGGCCCGAGCCGAGACCGGTCGCGAGCAGCGCCAGCGTCAACAACGTCGACTCCGGAACGGCGTTGCGCACTCGCGTGACCAACGCCAGTCCCACCAGCGCGCCGAACGCGCTGATCGCCAGCGCGACCGCGAAGTAGCCGAGCCCGGCGTTGACGCGTCGAAGACCGAAGGCAAGCAGGAACGTCGCGAAGCCAACGGTGAAGCGCATGAGCGCCGCCGCGCTCAGTCCCCATACGACTTCGATATCGCCCATCGGGTTGAGCACGTTGCGATCGCGTTCGGACTGCGTGAGGCCAGCGACCTCGTCGCGCACGACCTTCGCGGGACGCTGGAGGCGAAGGCTCGCGACCGTCGCCGCGATGAACACGAACGAGGCGGTGATCAGCACGCTCGACGCGCCGATCCCCTTCAAGATTCCCGCGCCGATCGAACCGACGACCAGTCCGCTGAGCGTGCCGAGCAGGGTGAGTTGCGCGTTGAAACCGGAGTAGCCCTTCTCCGGTTGGACCGCGGTGCTCGGCCATCCCGCGCTGCCGACGTGCTCGGAGTGCTCGCGCAGTTGGTCGGTGCGCGCCATCTCGGGCACGAGCGCACCGCGCGTCACGACGTAGAGCTTCGACGAGATCAGGACCAGGAACGCCAACGGGAAGAGCCAGAGAGAGTTGAGGTGTTCGCTCATCATCCAACACAACACGGCGCGCGCACTCGCCGACATCGCGACCAAAATGCGCCGTCCGTTGGCCGACTTGTCGATGAGCGGTCCGAGAAGCGGTGAGACCACGGCGAAGGGGGCGATCGTCAGAAGTAGATACAGCAGCACTCGAGTCTTGGCCTCGGTGGGCGACACCGAGAAGAAGAGCGAGCCGGCCAACGAGACCGTGACCAGGGTGTCGCCCGCCATCATGATGACGTGCACCAGCGCGAGACGACCGAAGGCCGTACTTTGATCGAATAGTTCCTGCGCGGAGGCCCACGCGAGGGAACCGAATCCCCGTCGTCGCACGACATCGAGCGTAGGTGATGAGTACTCGAGGCAAAGAAGCGAATTCGAGCGCGCCGTGCTAGACCGGCTCGGTGCAGTGGTCCTTCTTGGAGAATCTCCCGATCGCCCTCGCGTTCGCGTGGCTCTGGACGTTCCTCGCCTTCCTCGTCGGTCGGGCCCTACATCGTCACGCCACGATCGACGTCTTCTGGGGCGCCGGTTTCCTCGTCATCTATATGGAGTGTTTTCGAATCGCGCACGCCGGTTCTTCTCATCTGGCCGCCGGGGCGTCAGCGTCCTTTACCAACCGCTACATCGTGCTCGTCTTCGTCGCGCTGTGGGGGCTTCGTTTGTCGTTCTACCTCGCCCGTCGCCAGCGTGGCGCGAAAGAAGACACGCGCTACGTCCTCATCATGAAGGGCGCGCGGGGCCGTCACGAGACGCTCTACGCCCTGCGGATGATCTACGGACTCCAGGGACTTCTGCTGTGGTTCGTCTCGATGCCATTGCAGTGGATCGCCTTTCACGAGAACGTCGACGGGCTGTTCGTGCCGGGCCTCGTGCTGGTCGCCATCGGCATCTTCTTCGAGGCCACGGCTGACGAACAGTTGCGTCGGTTCATCGCGAACCCCGCCACTCGCGGCACCACCTTGAACGCCGGACTGTGGCGCTACACCCGACACCCGAACTACTTCGGCGACGCGCTCGTGTGGAGTGGCTTTTACGTCGTGGCGTGCTCGAGTGGCTGGGGTTGGCTGACGATCCTCTCGCCCGTCGTGATGATCTATCTACTCACGTCACTTTCGGGTAAGCCAATGCTGGAGCGAAAGCTCACCCAGACCCGCGCCGGCTACGACGAGTACGTCGCGACGACGAGTTCGTTCCTCCCGCGTCCCCCGCGAAAGCGCTGACTCAGTTCGAGAAGCAGCCCCGGTGGTAGATGACGCTGGGCAGAATGCTCGCCTTGCAGTCGAGCGAGCGCGAGACGAATCGCCAGCGCTGGCTGGTGGTGTGGAAAGCCAGCACTTCAGTCACGCCGATGGCGTGCGCACCGGTGCCGACGGTCGCCCAGACGTACGCCCACTCGCCCTCGCACCCGAAGTTCTGAATCGACGACAGGCGGAGCTGACCGCCGAAGGCGCGACCGAGCGCGCTCGTCGTGCACGGGACGGGCGTGGCCGCCGACGTCGAACTCGACGTCGTGCGAAAGCTGAGCACGACCAGTGCGACGAGTACCACCACGGCGGCGGCGAGTCGAACAATCTTCATGCGTCCACTACATCACAGTTTTTCGGCTACGGACGAGTGACGACCACACCGAGCAAGACCGCCATGGACGTTTCCCATTCGGCGTTGCCGATCGGCGTCGCCGACACGTCGTCGAGCGTGCGACCGACCAGGAGAACCTGGATCAACACCGCGATCGAGCGCGCCGATAGCTCACGATTGAGCCACTCGCGCTGTTGACCGTATTCGACGATCGACTGCAATTCGGCGGTGAGACGTGACTGCGTCGTACCGATGAGTTCGCGCAACTCGGGGCGCATCATGGAGGCGGCAACGATCCGGGCGCGGAGCGCTCTTCGGGAGCGGCGGTCATCGCCCGAGGCGAAAGTCCCGATGAGGCCCTGCAAGGACTCGAGGTACTCTTCGAAGGTCTTTGACGAGACGCTCACCAACTGCAGGACCGCGACGTCCTCCTCGGCCAATTTGGAGAACATCTGGTGATAGGCCGCGTCGATGACACCTTCGCGCGAACCAAAGTGGTGGTACACCGAGCCGTAGTTGACGCCGGTCGCCTCGCAGATCTCCGGTATGCGAATGAGCGATTCGTCAGCCTTCATCAGGCGTTCGCCGACCGCGTCCAGGACCGCTTGCATGACCGGCGCGGAGCGGTTCTGTTTCGCCATCAAATTATATTAACCGGATGATTCGGTCCGTGGACAATCTGTATAGGGCAAAGTACCTGTTCACGCCATGATTGTTCGAAAGTTGTGTCGCGTTGTGAGAACGCATTTCGCCAAAATTCTCCTATCGCATCAGGAAAATTCGAAGCCCGCTCAACTGCCGTTCACGTGGACGCAATTCGACGGACACGTCGGAAAGGGCACCGAGTGGATAAACGTGAACCACAGGGAAATGGCGAGAATCAGTCCCGCGATGCCGACCCAGCCGAGGACGATGCCGGCCGTCGCCATCCCCGAGCCGCGTTGACCGCTGCGCGCAATCTCGCGCTTGGCTTGGTACCCGAAGACTAGGGCCAGGATCGATCCGATCCCGTAGACCCACACGATGCCGAGGACCATCGAGGCGATTGCCATGCCGTTGTTCTCCGGGGGCGCCTGGAGGACGACGGTCGGCGCGACGAAGGTGTTGACACCGCAGATTCGACACGTGGGGACGTCGTCGAAGTTGTTATGACCGTTGGTACAGGGCATTGCTCTCCCTCTTCGGGCCCCAGATAACCGCTATCGGTTCAGCTCACCAGATAACGGGCAACTCGGCCATGCCGCGCAGGAACGGGTGCGGTTGGTAGACCGGCGCGAATCCTTCGGCGAGTTGAAGTCCGGGGAGACGCGACGACAGGACTTCGAGCGCGACCCGGGCCTCCAATCGAGCCAACGGGGCACCGATGCAGTGGTGGATGCCCCGACCGAACGCCAGATTCGGAGCGACCCGTCCGCGCTCGAGCGAGAACGACGTGGCGTCGCTGTAGTGGCGCTCGTCGCGATTGGCCGCGAGATAGACCAGGAAGAGTTTCTGACCGGCCTGCACCGATTGGCCGAGTAGCTCGGTATCGCGCGTCGCGATTCGCCACATGCCGTAGACCGAGGGATCACAGCGAAGCGCCTCGTCGAAGAACTGGGGTCCCAGGCTCGGATCCGCCACCAGGGCCCGCCAGCGTTCCGGTACCGACAGGAGTCGCCACAGCACGTTGGTGAGCTCGTGGGCCAGGGTCTCGTGACCCGCGAGAAACAGTCCCGGCACGAGTGACAGCATCTCTCGTTCACTCAAACTGAACTCATCGCGTCCGCGCGCGATGACCGTCAGGAGGTCATTGTGGGGACGGACGTAGCGCTCTTCGATGAGACGGGAGATCATACGGTGCATCTCGAGGATGTTGTGGGCCATCGTGAGCTGCTGGTCGAGCGGCACGCCCATCAAGAGCGCGATCGCCAGGTCCGGCCAGTCCTTCACCCCTCGACGCAGCGAGGGCATGGCCTTCTTCGGCATGCCGAGGAGCAGGGCGACGATTCGAAGCGGCAAGGGATACGAGAACTGGCTCAGCAGATCGGCGCCCGAACCCTTCGCCATAGCGTCGACGAGCTCTTCGCACGCGTAGCGGATCATCGCCTCGTGTGACGCCACGCTGCTGGCGGTGAAGGAAGACTCCATGACGCTTCGCAACCGGGTGTGATCCGGTGGGTCGACCCCGATCAGGGTCCCCTCCATCGGGATCTCGTCACCGAACAGTTCGATGACCTCGGGCGACAGCAGTTCGGTGATGGAGAGGATGTCTTTCGAGCAGAACAGTTCGGGGTCGCGTAGGACCGACACGACGTCGTCGTAGCGAGTGATGATCCAGGCACCGAGGATCGGAGAGAAGAAGGTGGACCCCTCGTCACGGGCCCGAGCCAACACCGCGTCGGGGTCGTTCATGAAGACCGTGTCGAAGGGGTTGAAGGCCGACTCCAGGGGAACGTCGTCGGTGGTTTGAACTGCCATAGTGCTGAAACCTACGTTCATGTGTCGGTGGGGCCGATGAGACGGTGCGAACGCACCATTGAAATGATGACGCCGCCAATGTACCAAGCGCCGCTTTGGATGGAGCGGACCGACGCGTCGAGCTACGAAAAACAA
>PMFA01000019.1 GCA_003155915.1 Acidimicrobiaceae bacterium
GTCCCACCACCAGTCCCACCACTATCAACACGACAACTGAACTCGAGTTGGTAGCGCAGACCACGAATGCGGTGAGGGTGCCCGCCAATCACGTCTTCATCTCCGCTCCCACGGGGTCGACATTGGCGACCCTGCAGGTCGGAAATACCGTCACCATGACGACAACTTCCTCCGCGGGGTGCAACAACATCGGTGGACACCCGATTCTTCTCAATGACGGCGCGGTCGTGCCGATAAGTCCCAGCGATATTTACATGGACCAGAAGTACGCGCGCACGGTGATTGGATGGACGCAATCGGGTCAGACCGTCATCATGATTGTCGCCGGAACAGACGATAAGTCGGGTGCCACGGGGCACCAGCTCGTCATGCTGCTTCAATCTCTGAACGTCGTAACCGCTCTCGATCTGGACGGCGGTGATTCCACCGCGCTCTACGCCAATGGGCACATCTACTATCACGCCGGCCGGGCTGAGAGACCAGTCTCGACTGGTCTTCTCGTCGTCCGGAGTCCGTAGAAGCCGCTCACGATGTCATTCGCTTCGCGCCGAGTCGCCAACGCAAGGAAGGAAATGATCAGGTGTGACAACCCGGGACGTTGTCCTTGGCGCGATGCTTTAGTTGATCACTTGAAGAAGTGATCTCTCGCCAGTCTTCGGTTGCATATCCGTGGCGTCGGTCTTTCGACACCAGCGAGGTTGAGTCACCTAACACGCGCCACGAGCTGCTAAGTATCTGTGTGACAGGCGTGACTCGCACGTCTGCCCATCTTCGCGCCGCGTCCCGTCAAAGAGAGACGGGCACGTTCCTTTTCGTATGGTAGAAACTTGGTCGACCCGTTGGCTACACGCACCGGAGTAGAAGATACTGACGTTTGCTCGGGGGGGGCCAACATGACCTACGCACCAGTTCCGCCCACGCTCCGTGTGCCGCCGACTCGAATCGCGAAGGACACCTTCGTGATTCGTCAGGTACAAGAAGCACTGGGACAACCGCTGTTCGTCTACATAAATTCGATGGTCATTCTCGGCAAAGAGCCGGTGATCGTCGACACGGGCAGTCCCGCAAATCGCAAGCAGTGGCTGGAAGACGTGTTCTCCCTCGTTGAACCGAAGGACGTTCGGTGGATCTTCATATCTCACGATGACGTCGATCACACTGGAAATCTCGACGAAGCACTGTCGGCGTGTCCGAACGCGCAACTTATCTGCAACTGGGCGATGGTCGAGCGTTACACGAACTGCTTCGAATTCCCGCATCACCGATGCCGTTGGGTGATGGACGGAGAGTCCTTCGACGCCGGGGATCGGACGCTGCACGCGCTGCGTCCGCCCGCGTTCGACTCCCCCACCACGCGAGGCCTCTTTGATCCCACGACTCGGGTGTTCTGGGCGGTCGACACATTCGCAACACCATTGCCCGATCCGCACGCCGCAATTGCCGACCTCGATCCGGAATTCTGGGCGAATGGCCTCGCCCTCTTCGCGTTAGGCGCGGTGAGTCCCTGGCTCTCGCTGGTCGACGAAAAGAAGTACAGCGCGTTCGTCGATCGCACTCAAAGTCTCGACATAGCGACGATCGCCTCATGCCATAGTCCGGTGATCGAAGGTCACTACATCGAACAAGCGTTCAACCGGATTCGCGAACTGCCGTCACTCGAAGCGCTCGTGCTGCCCGATCAATCAGTGCTCGATCAGATCATCGCCGCTACATCACAACTGCCGACCTAGAAGATCAGTCGCCCGCGAACGTTGAAGGACCGGTCACGTCGGTCCGCCTAAAGTCGCGCGCTCTGATTCAAAACGGTGGTAAGACAAGTGCTTTCGTGGGCTTGATTAATGTTCTGAAATCTTTGGCAGTTGGATGGCGGTTGAAAGTCGTGAGCGTCACTGACATTGAGTGGCCGTCGCTGTGGTAGCTCCACAGAACGACGTAGCCCGATTGGTCAATGCATGTGGTTTGGATCATCGGAGCGAGCGTCTGAGTCAAACATGTCAAGCGACCGAATTGTTTCGAGACTCTCGTCGTGAATTGCAACTTGTTGCCCGGCCCTTTCGACGTGAACCCCTGAATCGATTGCATCACGTACGTCGGCACGAACCCAACGTCTTCCTCCGCGAAGCCGTTTGAAGGAATATACGGACTGGGCCTCGAGCACGCCATCGGACCCTTTCGACCCAAGGTGGGTGTTTCACACCCGCTCACATTGGAACCGATTTTGATCCACTGCGCGACGCGACCCTTAGCACCTCGAAAAAGGTAGGCGTATCGGCCGCTACCTGAATATCCGTCCACGTTGGGAGTGACCTTGGTGCCAGGCGGGTTCGGTATTTGTGCCACCGTGATGACGCCTCTTTGAAAGAAGATGAAATTGGCAACGCGATACGTCGCGACGAATCGCGTGTCGCTGGCGTGCTTCATTGAATCGACGAACCTGACAACGGCCGTTTCGGGCGTCGGCTTCGACGGAGCCCCGTTCATTGTCTGAATGACGGTAATCGTGGTCACGGCGATCAGCGCGATAAACACGATTGCAAGATTTCGCATTCGGCGCCGACGCGACGCGCGCTGAGCTTCCTTGATCAGCAACTCGGCGGAGACCGGAACCTCGCACGAAAGATCGTTACGTGCTGGCGAGATGGTCATCGGATTTCTCCCCTCAAGCTCCCTGCAACAACTTCATCTTCATCTTTGAAACGCTTCACGAGTTCGAATTCACCCCTAACTGTGGGCTTGGATCAGTGCGACGACCTCGTCCCGTCGGTATCCCTGGGCCCGAGCAAAGTCGAGTAATTCTTCGATGCGCGTTAACACTGCCCCGCGCTGAGGAGTACCCACCACTCGCACCCCGCGACCTCGCGTGAAATCAAGCAATCCCTCTTCACGAAGAATGTGCAGAGCGCGAATCACGGTGTTCTTGTTCACTCCGAGCACCGTCGCTAAGTCGACGGCCGGTGGAAGACGTTCGCCTTGAGCGGCCTCACCTTCTGTGATGGCTCTTCGGATCTCCGCGGCCACCTGGTCGTGAAGCGCCACCGGTTCCTTCTTGTTGATCTTGAGTATTTGCATAGAACTACTCTGAATAGTACCATCAACATTGCGTGCGAGGAGGTGCGATGACAATTACTTCTGAAGAGCGATCCGAATCCACCCAGAACACAGAGGCCTTTGAACTATTGATCAAAGAGGCTCGTGCGGCTTCTCGACGACGTCGTCTGGGTTGGTGCATTGTCTTCATTGTCTTTGCCCTAGTGACTACATTGATCGTCGCCTCAACTGTTGGAAATTCGAAGCCGACACGGCAAATCGGGAGTGGGAATAAGAACGGGAAAGGAAGTGCCCTGGCCATCTTGCCGTGTACGTCGACTGGCGTGTCCATTTCAAATGGCCCTCTCGTGAGCGAAGCGCAGGAAGAAGAAGCTCACTTGCTCACGATCACGAATGTGAGTTCAAAGTCGTGTCTTATGAGCGGGTTCCCGCGACTCGTTGTCTATGGGCCCTCGGGTGCGGTGATCCCATTTCACTTGGTGCACCACCCCACCGCTGATTTCCCACTGACTTCGAAACTGCCGAAGCCCTTCGCGCTCGCGGCGCACAAATCGGCGTACGTCCGGTTCGAGCAATTTGGCTGCATGGTTGGAACGGAGACCACGACGACCAAAGTTGCTCTCCTCTTGCCAAAGGCGACGCACCCCACACAAGTGCTCACGCTGCTTCGCCCAATCGCACGTTGCGTAGGCCCGAGCGCACGTCAGGCCAACCCAATAGGTATTTCTCCGATTGAGCCAACAATCGCCGGGACCGGGGATTATCAATCATGACTACGACGAGCTACCGGATCGATGAGGAATCTCGGTAACGAGTAGGCGTCCCCTTAGGTTGCAGAGCGATGACGTCGGGCCACCCAAGCGGCTTCGACGAGCCCGATCCATAATCGCCTTAGTCCTTCTCGCGTCGCTCCCTCTTGCGATGGACCTGTTTACGGAGTTGGAAAATGCGCACCGATCCCAGCGCGAGCGCCATGAGCGCCCCAAGAATCACCGCGCCGAGGAGTGCCACCGAGAGTGGCAACGTGCCAGAGATTGTGAAAAGACTGACTTTGACGTCCTTGGGATTCTGGAAGACAAACACCAAGATGACCACCAAGACAACAAGGACCGGAAGCAACCTGATCCACGCCCTCGACGTTTTCGTCGACGCGATCACCTCAGAGGTGGCGTCTGACTCAGTTCCGGACTGAACCGGTGCGTCTCCTGGCTCAGGATTGACCAACGGCGCACCTTCTTCATCATCGGCTTGGTTTCCCATGATTGCCCCGATCCGTCCTTCAAGCGAGACGACTTAGGTCGCTGAGACCTGAAGCCAAACTAACCGGTCGCAAGGTCATGAACCAATCGACTTCCTTGCGAAATTCACAGACAACCTCCTGGTCCGAAATATCTAGTCGCCCTCGGGCGCCTCAGTGACGGTCCTACCGGTCGCCAGCATGTCTTCCAGATCGAGTTCGACTTCGTCGCCGTGAATGACGTCGCCGGTCTTGTCATCGACCTCGAACTGGGTCAGCAGCACCACGCCGTCGGTTTCTGCTCCCTCGTCTCCCTGAGTGTCTTCGTCCACGTCGATCTCTCGAGTCGGAATCGTGGCGTCGAAGTCCGTCGTAAGGTCATCGGCGTCGACGGACCCCTGGACGAACTCGTCTTCCGCCTCGTCCTCGTCAAGAAGCGCAGCGTCCGAGAGAGTCTCTTTCTCTTCTTCTTCAGCGACCTCTTCGAAGATTTCATCTTCCAGTTCGAGTTCTTGTTCGTCCTTGTCCATGATTCCTCCTTCCCTATTCTCGTGGGTCCCACACATGAGTGAGATACGTGCACCGTCGCACGATCCGAGTGAGACGGCCCTCCCATAACACTGGTCCCGCCGACCTCATGGTATCGGGTGTTCGATTCGCGAACGCGAGAAAAGGCCAGAGCGAGAGGAGATCGTAGGCTCGACGGGCGGCGTGGACCACCAACGGCAATTATGTTGGGCGTCCGGTTCTTGAAGACTGCGTCCTTTGGCGGCCGCTCCCAAAAATTCCTCGAGGCTCCTCCGAACCGTGAATCAAGCACTAGCCAACGCCCGCACACTGGAAAGTGGACGACGTTTTAGTCTGACCCAATAGTGTCGACCCGCATTCGAGCGCCCAACTCGAAGAGGGTCCAGGGCCGACACCGGCACTCTTCACTGGTCACCGCGACACCCGATTCCGGGAACCCGGGTCACGTCCACTGGGGAAGAAAAGAAAGGACCTTGGTCACATCCACCGCCGATGACAACGATGGTACCGTCGGCATCATCACTCCAGACCCTTGGTGATATTCGTCAAGTAAGGAGCATCGCCATGAGTGACACACCTCTATCACACGTCGGGTCATCGGGCGCCCGTTTGGCCGACGAGTGCGTTCAGAGTCGATGGGACCGATTCGCCATGTCCGACCTTTCGGACGACCGTGCATCGCGCCGCTCGCCATGGGTAATCACCGGGCGCACCACCACTCAACCTTTGCGCCTGAAGAAGTCCTCGTGGAAAATGCACCAGGAGCACGCGGCCGACTCCGACATGGTTGAAGCGAATTGAATTGGGAACCGCATTGACCTCCCGAATCAAACTTCCCAGTCGCGAGCGAAGATGGTGTCAGCCCCTCACCATCTTCGCTCGGATGACGCACGTTGCAACGATTGTTTGACAACGGCATCGAGACTTGAAACGTCGTGACGTGGTCTTCGAGATTTTCCAAAATACTTAAATACTGTTTTCCAGCTTGGTCGAGTCCAGCCAGCACTGACTGGAATCGTGTGGACTGACTTCCCGGGCGTTGGCGTCGTCGTTGGCGGGCTTAGCAGTTGTTGTAGCAGTCCCTGCGAACTCTTCTGGACAGCCAATCCTCTTAGTTTGAAAACAATGGGGCCACCTAGGAGCAACGCACCACTAATGAAACGGTAGGCGTGCCGAGGGAGTCGGTGCGGGGAGATTGAAATAATTCAAAAGATTGAAATCTCGGTGTAGCCAAGCGCCAATTCGAGGTTGCATCAATTCCACGTCAGACCCCCGACAGCGAAGCATTCACTTGCGCGTAAAACGGGCGGAAGACCTGGCCATTTTCTCGGCTCGGCTTGGCGGGCGCTCGGCAACTTTCTGACAGCAGGACATCTTCTTCAAACGGCGATTGGGTTGCGCGGTTGCCTTCATCGGGACGCCGCGAAGCCACGATTCAACCGTGGGGAGCGCCCAAGGTTGAGGGTCCGTGTGAAACCTAGTTCCAGACTGGATCCCGTCCCCGAACTCGCGTAGCAGGGAAATATCCTTGGCGACCCACCCTCGACGAGTGGCCCAGACAACGAGGGCGCCAGTGTCCCAGTCCAAGCCAACGTGTTTGAGATGTTTGAACATCGCGACGCAGGCCGCGCGGCCGGTGCCCGGTGGACCATCGAGATGGAAGTGGGTGGTGAGTTGGCGCGGGCGCAAGAAGCTCGTCACGTGCGAGTCATAGACCAGAGAGGTCAGGTCATTCATTGCGGCTTCAAGGACTGGATCCAGAATCGGGTTTGCTTCACCTTGAGATCTGCGCGACATCATCCGAATATACCTAAGGCGCGGTGACGACTGGCAAGTGCTGTGGGCGGCGTACGGGACTTGGCACCTCGTACAAGTTCCCCGCTTGAATTCAGAACTGTCGTGGCAACATCGACGCGGGTACGTGGAATCGAACTCGCCGCCGTGGTCCCCACACCATCTCCACTCACCCCAAATTGGCGTCGCTCTTCTATATTGAGATGGTGCGAGCGGCTGATGCAACTTTCGACTATCACGGCGCTCTCGTCGTGGTCGAAACTGAGAACAACGAGATTGTGCTGATTCATCCGCTCGGAGGACCCGACCACTCCCCCGCGTCACTCCCCAGTGATCCATGCTTAAACGGTGAAGAGCCGCAGATAGCTGCTATTCGAATCGTCAAAGAGAAGACGGGTCTCGACGTAGAGATTTCGCGTGAATTCACTACCTTCATCCAAGAGGGAACACCGACCGGAACAATGTGCGCCCACGGATACGTCGCGACGGTAACCGGTGGAGAACTTCTTGCTGATGGTCCCGAGGGGGCGGCGAAGGCCTATTCAATCGATGAGCTGCCCGCCATTGTTCCAGTGCGAATTGCCAACCGACGGACCCTGGAGGAGTATCTGCGTCAACGACACGCCGACGAAAGATGAGACGAGGAAGTCGCCAAAATGCGGTTGAATATCCGTAACTGTGGGCCCCTCATATCAAGAAACCGCGATCGAACCAGAACAAGTTGATTTTCGTGCTTCGATAGCGATGCCCTTCGCGACCGCACCGGCGGTTTGTACCCGAAGACCGAAGTACTTGTTCGCACGTGGACATTAATGCATAATGACAACATGTCAATCGATGAAGTCTCAACCTACCTCGATGCACTGGACGAGCCCAAGCGCGCGACTCTTCAGAAGCTGCGCGAGACCATCATTGCGGTGATTCCAGACGCGGAACAGGGGCTCTCGTATACGGTTCCGGCGTTCAGATTGCGAGGGAAAGTCGTTGCCGGATTTGCCGCGTTCAAGAATCACCTCAGTTACCTGCCGCACAGCGGTGCGGTCTTTCCGAAACTCGAAAAGGAATTAGCTGCCTATAGCAAGTCCGTCGGAGCTCTGCACTTCGCGATCGACGAGCCTCTCCCCAAGGAGATCGTTGAGAAGTTGATCAAGGTCCGAATATCGATGGCGTTCCCCACCTAGCGTGCCGTGACGTCTGTTGGGCCGGGTCCATTCCGGAACTGATCGTCACGCCGAACCATTCACCTCTACAAGCAATCGACAGCCGACCCCCGAGCATTTTTGGCGTACTGCGGAAGTGGAAGATACCTCGGTCCGATCGGTCCGGTCGCATCCCCGTCGAGGTACACGCCGGTCACCCCTTCGAGCAAGTGTCTCGACGAATGAGGTTCGATCGATACCAAGCTGAATGCCGCCGATCCTCGATAGAGCTCGTGTACCGTTCCCGACGTCACAATCACCGCGCAGGTCGCTGACACGCTGGCACCGCTTTCATTCTTGACCCACAGTTCTACATCCACAGTTCCGACTTGGTCGATGATCGTCATGGTGTTCGACCCGAAACCTGCGTGAAGTGAACTAAGCCCGTCGTTAGCGGGCACGGAGGGGCCCAGTGACCAAATCGTGACGAGGGTCACCACTGCGCCCAGCGCGGCCGACGTGAACACGAGCCCATTCAAGTATTTTCTGCGTCGCCTTCGAGGCGACTTCGGTGTCGACTCGCGTTTTGAGACTTCCTCTTCACGTGTCACGAGACCCCCGATTGGGATTGGCCAAGCGTATTACCACGAATGTAGCGCTGAAGAAGAGAAATCTAAGGACTAAGTGTTCATGTGCGCGAGCAAGGGAGCTGATCGTGTCAACGTCGTCAACAGCGGAGAATCAAGAAACAGACGTCGAAGGCGAATTGCGACTTTGATACTCGACTGAACTCTCGAACTATTGAGTCAACCGATGTCGAGATCAGCTGGAAGAAAAGCGAACGCACCATTGTGCACGTAAACGAGCTGGCAGTCTTCGGTATATTTCCCGTCGTGAATTCGGCCCGCACTCGTGTATCCGACGTCGCCCTTACTGAGAATGATTCTCTCTCCCTCAACAACCAATGAATCTCCGTCACGTCGATAGCGCTGGGTTGACATCCGCCCTTCGACGACGATCGTCATGTCATCGCCCGGGTGAGAGTGAGGCGGCTCTTCGGTTCCCGCTTCCCAGTGTTCGAGCATCACTTCGACCCCATTCGGGTTCGTCGGATAAGTAGTGCGCAAGCTGAATCCCGGAGATCCCGCATCGGCAACAAGATCTCTCCACACGTTGCTCGTTGCGCCACTGTTACCTGGTATTGCATCGTCCACTGTCATTCTCCGCCTCCTACGTCGATTCTGTGCCGTTCACCATCCGTGACTACCCCCGATGGTCAGTCGCCACCTTCGATCCGATACTAGATTCGGCGACTCCGGTGAGTGCTCGAATACCTCGCACTCCCAGTCACACAGCAACGTCGTGAACGCGGGCGCTACACATCAGCGTGATTCACAGTCCTCTTCATTCGCTCAGACAAAGCATCAACGTCGAAAGCTCATTTGCTACGCTCAGAAACGAGCGATGAGGCCCGCCCAGAAAAACGCCGTTTGATTCGGCTGATGGCATCTACCAGCAAGGAGACCAAGCTGGTAGGGCCGGCCCGCCGAGCCCCTGCCATGACGGGAGGTTCAGGTGAACGTCTATTACGTAATGGCGATTTGGGTCGGAATGGCTCTAATCGCATCGTTCTTCAGTATCAAGGTCGGTATCTCAGTTGCGCTCATCGAGATACTCGTGGGCGCCATCGCCGGCAACATCCCAGGAATTCGCGAGCACGTCCAACAGACCGACTACACGACGCTGCTCGCGGGAATCGGCTCCGTCCTGCTCACGTTCCTCGCCGGCGCCGAGATCGATCCCGTGTCGCTCAAGAAACATTGGAAGGCCAGTCTCTCCATGGGCGTGGTGTCGTTCCTTCTGCCCCTCATAGGTGCGTTCTGCTTCGCCCGATACGGGTTTCATTGGAACTTTCACGCGTCAGAGATCGCCGGCATCGCTCTCAGCACAACTTCGGTGGCAGTGGTCTACGCCGTCATGGTCGAAACCGGCCTCAATCGTCAGGACATCGGCAAGCTGATCCTCGCCGCGTGCTTCGTCACGGACTTGGGTACGGTCCTGGCTCTGGGCGGACTCTTCGCGAGTTACGACTGGCTACTCCTCGTGTTCGTCCTCGTGACAGCCGTGGTCCTGTTCTTCTTGCCGAAGATCCTTCGTTGGGTCGTCGCGAACGTCGGTCATCGCGTCAGCGAGCCGGAGGTGAAAGTGATATTCGTCGTTCTCCTCGCGCTCGGCGGACTGGCGACGGCGGCGGGAAGTGAGGCTGTGCTACCCGCGTACGTGGCGGGACTCGTCGTGGCGGGCGTGTTCATGAACGACCGCGTCGTCCTCGACCGAATTCGAACCATCGCGTTCGCGCTCTTGACGCCATTCTTCTTTCTTCGAGCCGGGACATTGATTTCAGATTCAGCCCTCGTTACGGGAGCGGGCGTCATCGTCACGCTGTTCTTCGTGAAGATGGTGACCAAGTTCCTCGGGGTGTGGCCCACGGCCAAGGCATTCAAGTTGCCAAAGAAGGAGCGGACGTATACGACGCTCCTTATGGCGACAGGACTCACGTTCGGCTCCATTTCCGCGCTGTACGGGTTGACGCATCATCTGATCAACGAAGCGCAGTACACGGAATTGGTCACCGTGGTCATCCTGTCGGCCTTCGTACCGACGCTCATCGCCCAACAGTTCTTCCGACCCACGGTCGAGGTCGCCGACGAAAAAGTGGAAGCGCTCGGCGAGGAGGACATCTCGCTCCGTCATCGTCGCTTGGATCGGCCCGGGGGCGGCGCGTCAGAGACGTAGTCGCTTTGCGAATTCAGCGAGACTCACGTGCTGGCGCTACCTCAGGCGACAAGGAGACATCCGAACAGCGTCACGGTCGTCACCACGACCCCAATTTTTGTGAACGTCCACACCGAGGGGGATGCCCCTTCTCTTCGAGCCACCTTGAGCCACAACAGGGATGACAGGGCACCGACCACGGTGAGGTTGGGTCCGAGATTCAGTCCGAAGAGCAAGCTGTAGGGATGCGCCGGGAACTTCGCCGACAGCATTGCCGCCGCCGGGAGGTTATTGATCAGATTGGACGATGCGGCGGCGACGCCCGCGGTCTGCCAGGATCCGGCGGTTCCGATCAAGTGCTGGGAGAGGTGCCAGTACCGCGACGCGACCGAGACGCAAGTCGCGAGAACAAAGAGTCCCACGACCATAGGCAGGTTCGCGCTCTTCACCAAGGACGCGAACGCAAAGCGGTGGCGAACGGCGATGTCGATAGCGGCGACGAGGATCGCGACAACCAACACCGGAATCGCCGGACGACTGATCACGAGCATCAAGACGACCGCCGCGATGATGCCAATGATGCCCGACCCGGGAGTGAAACGCTGCGCGTCATCGCGCTCGATGATCGGCTTCGATGAGAGGTCTCGCCAACGCCACACCAGCACCACGAGCGTCGTCAGCGTGATCGAGAGCAACCACGGAACAAACATCGTTCGAGCAAAGGCGACACCGCGCACGTCGGAACGGGAGAACACGAGGATGTTCGTGAGATTCGAGCCGAGAAGTAACAGCGACGCGGCGTTGGCCATGAAGATCGATCCGTAGAGGAACGCCTCTTCTTTCACCGATCGGAATCGCGCAGTTTGGAGCAGCACGGGAGTCAGGAACACCACCGAGGTATCAAGATTCAGTGTCGCGGTGACGAGCGCCGCGAGGAACATCATCGAGACGAAGAGCACGACCGTGCCACCACGAAGACGGGAGAGTTTGGAGCCCGCTACCTCGAACAGACCGTCACTGGAGGCGACGTGACCGATCAGCAACAGGCCTATGACCAGGACGAACGGCTCCCACGTTTGTTGAATCGCCGCCCACAGCACGATTAGACAGAACGATCCATAGGCATCTCATCACCTTACGAGGCGAGCACTCTCCATTGACTCGAGCGCGTCTCTGGCTATCCGACACGAATGAAGATGGTTCGCGTTGAGGAATTACGCTGGGCGGACCGGGTTACTTGCGTGAACCGAGATTCCTAGATCGAGAACGGAGTGCGGCGTGGACAACGATCGAGCCCGACACTTACTGAATGCTGAACGTGCGCGGGTCCAGGGATTGCTGGACGCCGTCAAGGGCGACGGTCAATCCGATCGGTCGGCGGCTAATCAAAACGGCGACATGAGTGATTCGTCTGAGATCTTGGTCTCTGAAGGCACCGACGACGCCGTCGCCGACGGCCTGACGCAGCGACTGGCGGCGATTGGGCGAGCCGAGCAACGGCTCGCGGCAGGCACGTACGGAAGGTCAATCACCAGCGGTGAACTCATTTCCGACGAGCGACTCGAAGCCGACCCCGCGGCGGAGTTGACCGTCGACGAAGCGCAGCAGCTCTGAAGTCTCTCCACGCGTAGCGTCAGTTGATCCAGTAACGACGCCACGATGGTACGCCCCGATCGTTGGCGAATACTTCATCGAGTACTCCCCCACATCGCTCGATGGCCGTGAACGATCCCACGTTGGTGTCGGAGCAGTACATCAGCACGGGATCGACACCTCCGGCGCGAGCGATCACGAGGGATTGACGCAGAATCTCCGTGGCGTAACCCCTTCGTCGAAAATCGGGCAGCACGACGTAGCCAATATGACCGCCCTCGGACGCGAAAAACTCATTGAGTTCGAAACGAATCGACGCACGCCCCACCAGCTCGCCGTCCACGGTTGCCGCCAACTGCGCCGCGCGAACTCGATATTGCGACGGGTAGAGACCGAGTCGCTGCGTCTCGACACTGTCAAGAAACTCGGTCCAGGTCATCTCGGGCTCCAAACCGAGTAGGAACATCGAATCTTCGGCGGCGGCGATGTCCTCGGCCCGTCGTGCCGCCGTTTCATCATCAGTCGTGTAGGGGCGCAGTCGCAGATCCATGGGCACGACGTTAACGCTGGCCCCTTCGTTCGCCAACTTCCTCACGAACCGCTTAGAGGGTCGCGCGGGGTTCCACCGTAAAGTCGAACGGGACGGTACCAGCGTCCACCAGACGATGACCACCATCGACGCTCATCGTGGCACCGTTCACGTAGCTGGCGGCCGGTCCCAACAGCCACACAATGACCGGCGCTATTTCCTCGGCGAGAGCGGGACGGCCCAGGGGAACGAGTCGACTCAATTCGCGGTAGGCCGACTCCACGTCGAGACCGTTCGCCGCGGCGAACGCTCCCATATCACGATCGGCCATTTCGGTTCTGGTCCAACCGGGATTGACGACGTTACAGCGCACGGGGTGTTCGCCCCGACCCTCTTCGACGGCGAGGACGTAGCCCAACATGGCCATACCGGCCTTGGAAACCGCGTAGGCGGCCGCTCCACTAGGGGCGCGGTCGGCGGCCACTGACGCGACCATGACGATGGCGCCACTACCACTGCGTAGTGCGGGAAGCAGCTGGCGGGTCACGTCAAAGGCGCCGGTGAGGTTGACGGCGATCGTCTGGTTCCACTCTTCGATTGTCGCCTCCCCTACCGTGCCGACGTAGTTGACGCCGGCCGCGTTCACGAGTCCGACCAACGGCACTGACGAGCGCTCCACCCTCTCACGAAGACGTTCATTGTCGACGACTCTGGCGACGTCACCCACGAACGTCTCGCACCCGGTCGCCGCGGCAACACCCTTCAGCGACTCACTTCGTCGTCCGGTGGCGAGTACCTCGTACTCGGCGCGACGGAGTTGCGCGACCGTGGCCGCACCGATCCCGGAGCCGCCACCCGTCACGACGACGAGACCTTGGGGCAACGGCTACAGCCCGGTCTCGGTCAACCGGTGCTGGAGGGCGTGATCGCCGGCCGCGTCAACCGCGCCAGGGCGTCGCACCATGTTGTAGACCAGCCAGATGATGATGACCACGATCCCCACCAACGCGAGATTGCGTCCCTGCAGAGCGGTGCCCGTCGGCGCCAGGCCACTGATGAACTGAGCGGCAATCCCCCCGGCCGAAATGAGGAAACCGAAGAGCGCCGGAATGGCGCCTCGACCGAGGGTTCCCTCTTCGAGAAACATCCGGACCGCGGCGACACAGAGAAGCGCGTAGATCAAGGAAATAAGGAACGAACCGAAGGCCGAGGCGATGAGGAACATCCAGAACCCGTCGAAGGGAACCCCGGGGTTGGTCGTCGAGTTGCTCCAGTTCCAAATCAGACCGGCCAGCACCATCAAGATCACCATGAGCGCGCTGATCGACATGGTCCCGACGATCGGCACGCGACGCGACGACACCTTCGTGAACGGCTTGGGCAAGAGTTGGTCACGCGAGAGCGCGTACAGACCTCGAGCACAGGCCGCTGAGAATCCGATGGCGATCCCAATGATGTCCAACATGATGGCAATGCCGATCAGTGCACTGAGCCAACTGCCCACGTAATGGGTCGCAATGGCCTGGAAGTCAAACGGTATGTTCTTCGGACCGCCCGATCCGATCGTGCCGACGTATTGGGTCACGAGGTAGATGACGCCGGTGATGACGATCACCGTGAAGATGGCGATGGGAATCGAGCGCTTGGGCTTGGCGGTCTCTTCACCGAGTACGGCGGCCAATTCGAACCCGACGAACATCAAGATCGCAAAGAGCAGACCCTTGAAGACCGAACCGCCGGCGGCGATGTGGTTGGGCTCGAAGACCGAGAAGTGGTTGCCCGAGACGCCGCCTTTGGAGATGACGACGATCGACAAAGTCATGAACGGGATGATCGACAGCGCGACGACCGTCAACTGCGCGCGCACCGAGAACGTGATACCTAATACGTTGATGACCGTGACGATGGCGATGAGCGCGACACCGAAGATCCACCACGGGACGTTTTGATGGAACTCCGTTTGCCAGAACGGCACGGCCGTGCTGCCAAAGGCCATCGGTAGTCCCCCGACCAAGAACGCGTAGGCCAGGAAATACGCCGCTGCTCCGAAGATCGCCGCCTTCTTGCCGATCGTGTGGGCGAGAAACTCATAGACCGCGCCGGCCCCGCTGAAGCGCTTCGCGAATTCACTGATCACGTAGCCGAGTCCGAGAATGCCGACCATCGTGAGAATGACCACGAAGGGTCCCACGCCGCCGGCAAAACTGGCGAGCGCGCCTCCGATGACGGCGGCGGAAAAAATCGGTCCCACCGCCATTGACTGCGCGACGCAGTCGGTCGTGGTCAACGTCCCCGAACCTTGACCGAGTAGTACCCCGCCGTCGTTTTCCATGTCGTCCCCCATCGCGTGTAGCGCTTACGTGAGTGCTAACCGTATGGACTCAAACGACCCTTGTCAAGTACCGGGCGTTACCGAGAGGAACCCGACGACTCGTTCGCACACGTTCTTGACGCCGTCACGATCGTCAGTGAACATCGACGGCCTGAAACAGATGGACGAGTATCCGTTCGCCAACTGTTCGCGAACGCCCTCTAATGCTTCGTCGAGCGAAGCCACGCTGTTCGCGTCTACGAAACGCCCTCGGATGCCACCGACCATCTCGATCTCGGCGCGGCTCCGCCCCTCGGCGGCCAACGCGTCATCCAGGGCCCGCAACTCTTGGTCCGACGGACGACCCAACGGATTGAAACCCGATCCGTACTTGGCCAGTCGTCGAGCGACGGCGTCGTGCACCGTCGAACCACCGAACCAGAGCACCGGACCACCGGGCCGAGTGGCCTTCGGTTCGACCCACACGTCCTCGAAGTCGTAATGACGCCCGTGAAAGGCGACCGGCGACGTCGTCCACACCTGACGCCAGACGTCGAGCTGTTCATCGAGAATCTCGCCGCGTCGATGAAAGTCCACGCCCAAGGCGGCGTATTCGTCGCGGTGCCAGCTCACCGTTGGGAGTACGACCAGTCGACCGTTGCTCAGGAGATCGAGCGTGCCGAGATCCTTCGCCGTGATGAGCGGATGTCGAAGCGGCGAGACAATTGCGCCCAAGACCAGGCGCAATGAAGCGGTTCGGGCCGCGATGGCGGCGAGCAGCACGTAGGGACTCGGCCAGGGCGTCGCGGGATCTTGATTGCCGGGCATCGCGTAGTCACGAAGGTTGAGCGCCTCGCCGCTCTCATTCGAAGAAGGTCCGAGCACCACGTGATCACTGACCATCACTCCGTCGACACCCGCGGATTCGGCTTCCACTGCGATGTCCACGAGGTCCGACATCGAGGGACGGGGATTCAACGTCCAGTTCTCCGTGAGAACCATGAGCGCCCGAGCGGCGGTCACGCTAGTTCTTGCGGGCTAAATAGTCGCTGCTTCGCTCGACCAGCCAACGGAAGGTCGGATCCGGCTTGTCGAGGAGTTCCGGGTGCCACTGCACGGCGAGCACGTCATGACCGGGCAGTTCGAGGGCCTCGACCACCCCGTCGGGGGCGGTGGCCGACGCTACGAGGTCGTTGCCCAGCACGGCCAAGGTCTGGTGGTGCAGCGAGTTCACGCCAACTGTCTTCGGGTACAGCGAGGAGAGCAAGGACCCCGGGACGACATTCACCTCGTGCGTGCGCTCGTGACCGTCCGTGTCCCACTGGGGATGACCGGCACCCTCGTCGAGTTCGATGTGCTGGTTCAGCGTGCCCCCGTAAAAGACATTGGCGAGTTGGGCACCTCGACAGACCGCCAAGATCGGCATCTCGAGTCGACGAGCCTCGCGAAAGAGCGCGAGCTCCCATTCGTCGCGGTCCGGTTCGATCGCCCCGAGATTCTCATCGGCGTGATGACCGTAGCGATCCGGTTCCACGTCCGCTCCCCCACTGAGGATCAACCCGTCGAGTCGAGCGAGGATGCCCTCCACGTCGGCGTCGCGCGTCAGTTCAACCGGTAGTCCTCCGGCCGCGGCGACCGATGCCGGATAGTCCGTGAAATGTAGATCGAACTTGAGGTCGTACATGGCCTTGGGCACGTTGCTGGCGAGCGCGGACGCCGGCCAGCGCCGGCCCGTCATGCCGATGAGCGGTTTCGTCATCTCTCCATAGTAGGAACCATTCGACGCGTGTGTCGAGCACTTTCGTTTGGCTACGAACGAGTACCCTTTGGACAACTGAGGAGGTTTCATGTCGAGCGACGCCGCGCCCGTCGATATCACGTCCCACGACACGTACGTAAAGGGTGTGCCGCACGAGGTCTTCACGCGACTGCGCCGGACCGATCCGGTCGCCTGGACCGAGGAGGCTGACGGCGGCCGGGGATTCTGGAGTCTGACGAAGTACGACGACGTCCTTTACGCCAGTCGTCACACCGAACTGTTCTCGAGCCGACTCGGCATCCGCATGGAAGACATGGACGCGGAAGAGACCGAGGCCCGTCGCACCATGATGGAAATGGACTCGCCCGAGCACACTCGACTGCGCCGAATCGTGGCGCGCCCCTTCACCCCGCGCGCCGTGGCCGACTACGAGGGCGCGGTGCGAGAACTCGCGCGCGAAGTGCTCGCCAACCTCGACGGCGAAGACGAGTTCGATTTCGTCAAGGACGTCGCTCGAGAACTCCCCATGAAGATGCTCGGACGACTCCTCGGTCTGCCCAACGAGGACCTCGACTGGCTCGTGAGTCGAGGTGACGCCCTGATCGGCAACACGGACCCCGACTTCACGGATTACGTTGTGGACCAGAGCGACACCAGCGCTTACCGGTTGCTGCCGTTTCGCAGTCCCGTCGCGATCGAACTCTTCGAGTACGCCCAACGGGCGCTCGAGGAACGCCGAATAACGCCGACGCACGACGTGTTGACGGCCCTGATCGCGCCGTCCAAAGACGGCGACACGCTCGATGACGCGACGCTCAAGAACTTCTTCACGCTGATGGTGGCGGCCGGCAACGACACGACGCGCTACACCATGACCGCCGGTGCCCAAGTCTTCATCGAACGTCCCGAGATATTCGCGGCGCTGCCCGCCATGGATGACGCGCGGATCAAATTGCTCGTCGACGAGGTACTGCGCTGGGCGAGCACGACCATGCACTTTCGCCGAACCGTCGTCGAAGACACCGAACTGCGCGGCCAGTCCTTGAAGAAGGGCGACAAGGTCGTCCTCTGGTACGTCTCGGCGAACTTCGACGAAGACCAGTTCACCAATCCCAACGAATTCGTCATGGATCGTTCGCCCAATGACCACGTCGCCTTCGGTCTCCACAGCGCCCACTTATGTCTGGGCGCGCACCTCGCGCGACTCGAACTGCGCGTCATGTTCGAAGAGATGGCCAAGGCCTGGTCGAGCATCGAAGCGGCCGGTGCGAGCGAGCGCTTTCGATCGAACTTCATCAGCGGGACGAAAAAGCTCCCGGTTCGCGTGACCTGGCGCTAGAGGAACGGGAGATACTCGCGCATCTCCCAGTCCGTCGTGGCGCTCGTGAACCGCTCCCACTCGGCGCGCTTGACCGCGAGGTGCTGGGCGACCAGTTCGGCGCCGACGGCGTCCACCAGGTCTTGGTCGGCCTCGAGGGCATCGAGCGCGTCGCTCAGTGACGACGGCACGCCGACGGTGGCGTCAATGGTGTCGAGGCCGTTACCGCTCTCTTTCGGGCCGAGCGTCAATTTCTGCACGACTCCCAGTCGTGCCGCTTGCAAGACGGCCGCCAGTGCGGTGTGCACGACGGCCGCGCCGTCGGAGAGCCGGTGTTCGAGTCGCGAACCTTCACCACGCTCGGGGGGAATACGCACCGTGGCGCCGCGGTGGTCGTAGCCCCAGTTCGCCCAGTAGCCCGACAACGAAGCCGGTCGCAGACGCTTGTAGGCGTTGACGGTCGGCGCGCAGAGCCCGGCCAGGGACTGGTGGTGCGCGAGCATGCCCGCGACGCACCGCTTGCCGATCACCGAGACACCGTCGTCCTGAGCGACGTCAAAGATCACGTTCTCCCCGGCCTCGTTGCGCAGAGAGATGTTGAAGTGAAGCCCGGATCCTCCTCGATCAGAGAGGGGCTTGCCCATGAAGGTCAACAACAGACCGTACTGATGGGCTACTTCTCGAGCCAGGACCTTGAAGAGGAACCCTTCGTCGGCGGCGCGCAACGCGTCGCCGTAGCGAAGCGTGAATTCGAACTGCGGCGTGTCGTATTCGGAGTTGACGGATTCGAGCGGGATCTCCGCCGCGTCGCAGGCCTCCCAAATGGCGTCCAGGAGTCCGTGGGGGTCGACCGATGGTCCGGTGCCGTAGACGTAGGCGCCGGGCGTGTCGATCGGTCGCCAACCTCCGTGCTCGTCGGGCTCGAAGATGTAGGCCTCAAACTCCATGCCCACGAACGGGCGGTAGCCCAGCTCTTGCCAATCAGCGATCGCTCGGCGCAGCGCATGACGCGGTGAAGGTCCGAAGGGTTCGCCGAGGCGCATGAGGTCGGCCACGACGACCTTCGTCCCGCTCTGCCAACCCGGGCGGATGTCGCTCATCTCGTAGCAGGCGTCGAAATCCGGCAGGCCCTCATTCCAGTGTGAGCCGGGAGTCTCGGGCGTCATGCCACGGTCGTAGCCGAGGGCCCAGGTACCGGTACAGTGGCGAACGCCGTGTTCGGCGAGCGACGCCGGCACGAATTTTCCTCGGGCGAGACCGAGGTGGTCGGGCCACAACACTCGCAGACGATTGAACTCACTCGACATCTGGCCCCCTTGGGATACGTTGGGAAAGGTAGCACCCTGGCGCGAAGTAACCCACTAGCCAACTTACTAGTGTTGAAAACAACGTTTAGATACAAACGACTCTGGGAGCGCAGTGGAATTTCGACGAATTCTCCTCGATGGCTACCCCACCGACGTCGTACTCGATGGCGACTCGTTGGTGGCCCGCGACGGCCGTCGCGTCGAAGCCCGCATGGCCACGCACCTACCCCCGGTGTCGCCGACCAAGATCATCTGCTGTCACCTCAACCACATTTCCCGGGTACGGGAGTTCGGCGTCGAACTGCCGCCCGCGCCGACGTATTTTCACAAGCCGATCACGGCACTCAACGCGCACGGCGGCGCGGTCGTGCGACCGTCCAACTGCCACTACCTCAACTTCGAGGGCGAGATCGCGATCGTCATCGGCCGAACGGCGCGCAACATTGCCTACGCCGACGCCGCCCACTACATCGCCGGCTACACGATCGCGAACGACTTCGGTCTGCACGATTTCCGCGATACCGACGCCGGATCGATGCTTCGCGTCAAGGGCGCCGACACGTTCTGTCCCGTCGGACCGGGTGTCGTCACGGATTGGGATTTCACCGGCAAGCGGATGCTCACGCTGGTTGGTGAACAGGTCCGCCAGGACGGCTCGACCGACGAGATGGCGTGGGACATGCACTACCTCGTCGCCGATATCGCCCGATTGATCACGTTGGTGCCGGGCGACATCATCCTCTCGGGCACACCGGCCGTCTCGCGTCCGGTGCAGCCGGGCGACGTGGTCAGCGTCGAGGTCGAAGGACTGGGCACGCTCACCAATCACGTTGTCGAAGGACCGACTCCCGTGAGCGACGAGATCGGCGCCCAGCCCACGGCCACCGAAGAGGTCCTCTCGACCGCCCTCGGCGCGGAGTGGGAGTTCCGTGGCCAACGTCGGCCGAATCCCACTACCCGAGAAGAGCTGCCGTTTCCTCGCGTCCCTCCGAAGTTCCAGTCATGAGTTCGCCGCGCGTCGACGTCGACGGCGTCAGCGTCTCGCCGGACAACTACATCAACGGCGAGCGCATCGCCTCCTCGCGCACCTTCGAGGACCGCTCCCCGCTCGATTGGACGTGGAAGTTGGCCGACGTGGCACGCGCCAGTTCGGTCGAAGCGGACCTCGCCGTCAGCGCCGCCGAGGCCGCCTTTCCGGCGTGGGCCACGACCTCGGTAAATGAGCGCGCCGCGTACCTCGAGCGACTCGCCGACCTCATCGAGCGCGACGTCGAAGCCATCGCGCACGTTGAATGCCTCGACATGGCGATGCTCGAAGAGAGTCTAAAGCTTCGAGTGATCGGACGCGGCGCGCGCAACTTCCGCGCTTACGCCGAACTGGCCCGCGATTACGAGCCCCGTCGTTGGTCGTCCAACGGCACCGCCAACACGGTCTTGCGCATGCCGGCCGGCCCGACGGTAGTGATCACGCCCTGGAACGCGCCCTTCATGCTCTCGACGTGGAAGTGCGCGCCAGCCCTCGCCGCGGGTAACACCGTGGTCTTGAAGCCGGCCGAGTGGTCGCCGCTGAGTTGTTCGCTACTGATGGACCTCGTTGACGAGGCGGGATTCCCCCCGGGCGTCTTCAACGTCGTACAGGGATTCGGAAGTGAAGTTGGCGCCGCCCTCGTCAGCGACCCGAGGGTCCGACGCATCTCGTTCACCGGTTCACCCGAAACCGGTCGATTCATCGGTGAGGCGGCCGCGAAGAACCTCGTACCGTTCACGGCCGAACTCGGAGGGAAGGGCCCATTCATCGTCTTCGCCGACGCCGACCTCGACGCCGCCGCCGAAAAAGCGGCCGTCATGTTCGACGATGGCGGTCAGGTCTGTCTCGCCGGCACGCGACTGCTCGTCGAAGCGTCAGTTCGCGACGCCTTCGTCGAGCGCTTCGAAGTGGCCACCAAGCGACACGTTCTCGGCGACAGCCGTGAGTCAGAAACCACGATCTCACCGTTGATCCACCCCGACCATCTCGCTCGGGTTGACGGTTTCGTCAAGCGCGCGAAGATGAACGGCGACACCGTGGTATTCGGGGGCCAAAAACTCAAGCGTGACGGCCTCTGGTACGAACCGACGCTCATCGAACCCAAGTCGAACGATTCCGAGATCGTCCAACGAGAGGTCTTCGGTCCCGTATTGACACTGCAGAGCTTCGCCGACGAGGCCGAGGCGGCCGAACTCGCCAACTCCACCGCGTACGGACTTTCGGCCATTGTCTACACGTCGAGCGAAGCGCGGGCCGAGCGACTGGGCATCTCATTGCGCGCCGGAACCATCTGGGTGAACTGTTTCTTGGTTCGTGACCTCACGGCACCCTTCGGTGGCGCCGGCATCAGCGGCATCGGCCGTGAGGGTGGCGAGTACGCGCTCGACTTCTATTCGGACTTGAAGACACTGCAGATCAAAGAAGGGACCACCCATGGGTGAAATTGTCGGAGCGGGACTGCTCGCGCACGTCCCGACCATTGTGCTTCCCGACGATCTTCGTCGTGAACTGAACAACGGGAACGAGAGCACGCTCTACAGCGGCCTCCACAGACTTCGCTCGGAGGTCTTCGACGTGCTGAAGCCCGATCTGGTGCTCGTCTTCGACAGCCACTGGTTCACAACCGTCGAGTTCGTCGTCACCGCAGCCGAGCGACGGATGGGATTTTTCACGAGCGATGAACTGCCCCGGGGTATGTCGAGCGTGCCCTACGACATGCCCGGTAATCCCGACTTCGCCCGGCTGATCGGCAAGATCGCCGACGAGACCGACGACTGTTGGATCACGCCCATTGACAATGAACATCTCCCGGTCCAGTACGCGACGCTCAACTTCCTGCCCTTCTTGCAAGGTGATGAAGCCTGGAGCTCGATCGGCGTCTGTCAGACCGCGGAGAGTCGTGACTTCGCCACCGTTGGCCAGGTCGTGGCCGAAGCCGTGGCGCTGAGTGACCTGCGCGTGGTGGTCATCGCCTCGGGCGCCCTCAGTCACACCTTCCACAAACTGCGACACCTGCGCCAGCACGAGGCCGCGCCCGAAGAGCACATCTACTCCGACGAAGCCCGTCATTGGGACCACCGCGTGATCGACGCACTCGTGCGCGGGGATCACGCGCAGGTCATACACGAGATGGATGAGTTCATGACCGTTCGACCGGAGGGACACTTCGCCCACTACCAGATGATGGTCCACGCTCTCGGTGGAGCGGCGTGTACCGCACCGGGCCGTATGTATTCGCAGTACGAAAACTCGATCGGCACCGGTCAGGTGCACGTCTGGTTCGATCGTCCCGCCGAAGGATGGACGGGCAACTGATGTCGTTTCGAGGGCTCCCCTTCCCCCGGACCGCGAGTGGCGCCGCGTCGATGCTGCCGCCGACGCCGTGGCACTATTCCGGAGACCTCCTCACCGTCGAATACCGCACCGACCCCGCCAACGTTCGCGCGGTCCTGCCGCCGGACGTGGAACTCGCCCACGACGACGAGGACCCCGGCGCGGTCGCGTTCATCTGGGCCGACTGGCAGAGCTGTGGTGACGACGGCGCCGAACTGCTCGACCCGGTCCGTTCCCAGTACAAGGAGTCCTTCGTCGTCGTGCGCTGTCGCTACGGCGGCCAGCTCTACAGCCGCTGCGTCTTCATCTGGGTCGACAAGGATTTCGCCCTCGTGCGCGGCTATCTCCAGGGATACCCGAAGAAGCTCGGCTCGATCCACCAGACTCGTCCGGTCACGGTCGGCAGCGCCGGACCGCGCCTCGAAGCCGGTGGGAAGTTCGGCATGACCCTCGCCGCCGCCGACCGCCGGTTGGCGAACGCGACGCTCACGCTGGAGGGTCCGGCGACGTCCAACGGCTTCGTCAACGGCCACGCCATGCTCCACCATCGATGGTTCCCGCGCATCGAACTCGACGGCGTCGACTCCCTCGATGAGGTCGTGACGATGTCGGGAGTCAACCTTGACCTCGGACCGGTCTGGGGCGGGACCGCGACGCTCGAACTCTTCGACTCACCGGGCGAAGAGTTGTCGCTGCTCGCGCCCCACGAGATCATCGGTGGGTACTTCCGCTCGGTGGGTACGACCTTCGCCGGCGGCACGACGCTTCGGAGCGGCCAATGAGCCGTCGGATCGGATCGGCGTCGCCGGCCGTTGTCTTGCAGGCCGAGAAGGACATCAAGTCACGTCTGCGGGGCCAGCACTTCGACTTCACCGCCATGAGCGCGGTCTCGAACGTGTACCGCGCCGGCACGGCGGTGCGCAATCACATGGAGAGGACGGTCCTGGCCGAATACGACCTCAGCTGGGTCGCCTTCACGGTCCTCTGGATTCTGTGGATTTGGGATACCCAAGAGACCGGGCACGTGGCCGACGAGGCCGGCGTCACCAAAGGGACTCTCACCGGCGTGATCAAGACCCTTCAGAGTCGCAAGTTGATTCGTCGCCTCCCCCATAAGGACGACCGTCGACGAGTCTCGATCGAACTGACGCCTTCCGGCGAACGTCTCATCGAGGCGCTCTTCCCGAAGTTCAATCAGCACGAGCGCGTTGCCGTGAGCGCGTTGACGCCCGCCGAACAACGAGAACTCGCTCGACTACTGCGAAAAGTCACGCACGGAATCAAGGATTCCGAGAAGAACTAAGCCGGTGTCGAACCGCTCAGCGCGGCGATGAAGCTTCAGGCCGCACCGACCTCCGACGAATGCAGTTGCCTCTCGAAAGTGGCTATCGACTCGCGGCGTCTTCAGTGGGAATCAAGTGGCGCGCCGCGCGCGCCTCGTCGACGCGTGATACGGGCGTCGTCTGCGGGGCTCGGTGCAAGGCGTCCGGATCGTCAATGGCCCGTTGCGCGATTCGCTCCACCGCCTCGGCCAGGGCTTCGAGGGTCTGGAGGCTCTCGGTCTCGGTCGGCTCGAACATGAGGGCCTCTTCGACGATGAGCGGGAAATAGACCGTCGGTGAGTGAAATCCCTCTTCCAGGAGGGCCTTCGCGACGTCGAGGCCGCGAACCCCGTATTTGTTCTTTAGCGGCGTCGCGGTAAGGACGCATTCGTGCATGCAGACGCGGTCGTAGGCGGCCGGCAGCGTGTCGGACAGGCGTTGGCGCAACCAGTTCGCGTTGAGGACCGCGTACTTCGCGACCCTCGTGAGACCGTCGCCGCCGTGCACGTCGATGTAGGCGAGAGCGCGCGCCAACACCATGGCGTTGCCGTGCCAGCCGTGGACCCGACCGATGGAGCGGCTCGGCTTGACCCACGCGAAGGTTCCGTCATCGAGTCGCGTCGCTTTGGGACCCGGGAGAAACTCGACCAGTCGCTTCGAGACGGCGACCGGACCGGCCCCCGGTCCTCCGCCTCCGTGGGGCGTGGCGAAGGTCTTGTGCAGGTTCATGTGCACGATGTCGAAACCCATGTCGCCCGGTCGCACGGCACCCAGAATCGCGTTGAGATTCGCGCCGTCGTAGTAGAGCAGTCCTCCGACCTCGTGCACCGCCGCGGCGATCTCGGTGATCTCCTCTTCGAACAATCCGAGCGTGTTCGGATTGGTCAACATGATGCCGGCGACGTCGGGGCCGAGCGACGCCTTCAACTTCTCGAGGTCGACGAGGCCACGGTCATTGGACGGAACGGTCGTCACCTCGTAGCCACCGAGGGTCACCGACGCGGGGTTCGTTCCGTGGGCCGAGTCGGGAATCAAGATACGACGTCGCGGATCTCCGTTCGCGCTGTGATAGGCGCGCATCAACAACAGGCCAGTCAACTCCCCCGCGGCGCCCGCGGCGGGCTGCAGCGTCGCCGCGGCCATTCCAGTGACGGCGCAGAGCTTCTCTTCGAGCGTGGCCAGTAGCTCGAGCCAACCCTGCGTGAGTTCGGCGGGCGCGCCCGGGTGAACCGAGTTGAGACCGGGATCGTTCGCCACCGCGTCGCAGAACTTGGGGTTGTACTTCATCGTGCACGACCCGAGCGGGTACATTCCGAGATCGACCGAAAACTGACGGTGCGAGAGCCGCGTGAAGTGGGCGACCAAATCGCGCTCCGAGACTTCGGCGATGTTGACCACGTCGCCGTTGAGATGCGTCGCGGGAATCAGATCGGCCAGTGCGGTCGCGGGCACGCCGGTCGTTCGAAGTTGGTAGGCCGAACGTCCCGACACCGACATCTCGAAGATCGTCGGTTCGGTCTCGTGTCCGAGCAGGGGCGCCGACGCCGCGCGCCCACCCGAGAGTGCACGGCCCGTCATTGTCCGACCGCCTTTCGCAACACTTCGACGTAACGATCGATCTCTTCTTTGGTTCGTCGTTCGGTCACGGTCACAAGAAGCACGTCCTCGAGGTCACCCTCGATTGACGGATCGGGCCCGCCCGTCAAGGCGGCAACCGACACGCCCCCCAGGACACCATCGTTGGCCATCGTGAGAAGAACGCCCGAGGCGTCACGACCGAGGTGAAGCGCGAACTCACGGAAAAATGGCTGCGTGGACACGGTGCGAACGCCGTCGATCTTCACGAGTTCGTCGAAGAGGTAGTGCGCGCCCTGGGCGCAACGAGTCGCGATTTCGCGCAGCCCCTGCGTGCCGAGCCAGCCGAGTTGAATCGCGGCCGTGACGGCCATCAAGGTCTGGTTCGTGCAGACGTTCGACGTCGCCTTTTCGCGGCGAATGTCCTGTTCACGCGCGCGCAACGTCGTCACGAATGAACGACGTCCGTTGGAGTCCACGGTCTCGCCCACGATCCGACCGGGCAGTCGTCGCGTCTGTTCCGTGGTGCAGGCGAAAAGCCCGAGGAACGGTCCGCCGAAGGCGAGCGGCGTCCCGAAGGGCTGGCCTTCGCCCACGAAGATGTCGGCGCCCCATTGACCCGCGGTCTTCAACACGCCGGCCGCCACGGGATCGGCGCCGAGCACGAAGAGCGCGTCGTTCGCCACCGCCAGTTGTTTCGCCACGCTCATATCCTCGAGCACCCCCAGATAGTTCGGGTAACTGGCCACGATCGCGGCGGCGTTCGTGGCGTCGACACTCGCCCAATCGGTTACTCCGTCCTTCAACGGGACCTCGACGATGTCGTGACCGGTGCCGCGCGCGAAGGTCTTGGCGACTTCGCGCCAGTGCGGATGCACGCCGGCCGAGACCACCATCTTCTGACGAGTGGTCGCGCCGTGGGCCATGTTGAGCGCCTCGACGAGGCCGGTCGCCGCGTCGTAGAGCGACGCGTTCGGGATCGGGAGTCCGCTGAGTCGCGAAATCAACGTTTGGTATTCGAAAATGGCCTGCAAGACGCCCTGGGCGACCTCGGGCTGATACGGCGTATAGGCCGTCACGAACTCCGAGCGTCCGGCGAGCATCTTCACCACGGCCGGCACTTCGTGGTCGTAGACCCCGGCCCCCGCGAAGCACGTCATCTCACTCGCCTGGGCTTGATTGGCCGACGTGTACTGGGTAAAGAGCGCCGCCACGTCCGGCTCGCTCATGCCCTCGGGCAGGTCGAGACCCTGGGTGAGGCGAACGGCCGGTGGAATGTGGGCGAAGAGTTGATCAAGGGAGTCCATGCCCAAGAACGTCAACATCTCGTCGATTTCGGCGGGCGTGTGGGGAAGATAATCGGCCACGTCACTTCACCTTTCGAACGAAGGGCAACGACGTGACGCTGGCCGCGATCTCTCGACCGCGAAGGGCCACCGACACCGGCGTGCCGGGTTCCAGATCGCCGCTCAGAAGGCCGAGACCGATACCGCGTTCGAGGACTGGCGAGTAATTACCCGAGGTGAGTGTCCCCACGTTCACACCCTCGGCCACGACCTCTCCTCCGTCACGAAGGGGTTGGCGGCCCTCGACGATGAGTCCAGTCAACAGCTTGTCGGGACATCGATCACGTTCGCGCACGACCGCCGAGCGACCGCGGAACGTCTCCTTGTCCCAGCCGAGGACCCAGCCCAATCGAGCCTCGAGCGTCGTAGAGGTCAACGTCAGTTCATGACCGTAGAGCGGGAGCGCGGCTTCGAGGCGTAGCGTGTCGCGCGCGCCGAGTCCCGCGGGCGTGATCTCGGCGTCGACGAGACGCTGTAACAGTCCCTCAGCCGCTTCGTTGGGGACCGCGATCTCCAAACCCTCTTCGCCGGTGTAGCCCGTGCCGGCGACGCGGACCTCGACGCCGTCATAGTCAAAACGAGTCACGCGAAAACGTCCCACCTCGGCGAATCGCTGGTCGACCTTGGCGACCTTCGCACGCGCCTGGGGGCCCTGGACGGCCAACACGCATCGCTCCGAGGTCACATCGACACCGGGTAACGCGCCCGTCACGCCCGAGGTATTCGAAGCATTCGGCATGACGTCGAATTCGTCCTCGGCGACCCACCACACGATGATGTCGTCCACCACGAAGCCGTCGTCGTTCAACAGGTGCGTGTACTGAGCTCGTCCGGGCGCGACCTTTCGCAGGTCGTTGGTGAGCATTGCTTGCAGCGCGTCGAACATGTCGGGTCCGTCACAACGAACGGTGCCGAGGTGACTGACGTCGAAGACGACCGCGTCGTTGCGACAGGCGAGGTGCTCGGCGAGCGTGCCGGATCCGTAGTGCAGGGGCATCTCCCAGCCCCCGAAGGGTACGATCTTGGCCCCTAATTTGACGTGCGCGTCATAGAGAAACGGGCGTCGATCGATCACGTCAGCCACTCTACGCGGCGAAGGAAGCCAGAGTTCCGAGACCGTGTTGCTCGAGCAGCGCCACGAAATCGCGCTGGTAGACCACGAGTAGTTCGACCTCCGGATACAGCGCGCGAAACTTGCGGACCTTCTGATTCTTCTTCGTGACCAGT
This sequence comes from Acidimicrobiaceae bacterium, assembly GCA_003155915.1. Lineage (GTDB taxonomy): Bacteria > Actinomycetota > Acidimicrobiia > Acidimicrobiales > RAAP-2 > RAAP-2. Next base: position 28,170 of record PMFA01000019.1, read on the forward strand.
CGTTGCTCGAGTACCGTCAGCTCGATAAAGAGTCGTCGCTCGGGTAGATAGAAGTCCGGACGGAACGCTTTTGTCGGCACGCCGAATTCGTTCCACTCGAGCGGGAATTCAACCGGCTCATACGACCACGAGAATCCGTACAGGTTCAAAAGGCGCGCGAAGGCCCTCTCACTGGGGTGCGCGAACTGGCCCGGGGGCACGGGTTCGAGACTGGGGTGACGATGACGCGACGCGTCGATCGGCGATGGGTCGCTCACGCCGAACGGGTCTCCTTCTCCGACGTTGCGAGTTGCGATTGACGAATGGTGGTCGTGAGTTCGGCGACCACGTTCGCCAGGGGAACGATGTTGAAGACACCCTGGCCGCCACGAAGCAGGTCCACCAGGTCGCCGTCGTCGCGCGCGAGTACCGATCCGGCGTCACTCATCACGAGACTGCTGGAGGCGAGATCGGCGCCTAAAGAATTGCGCAAGCACTCCACGGCCTGGCGCGCACGGTTGAGCGCGACGCCGGAGGTGAGGAGTGACTTGATCACCTTTACTTCGAGAACGTCGGAGTAGGAATACGTGCGCTTAGAACCACTTCCCTGGGCCGCGGTGATAGACGGCGTCACGAGATCGGTTCGCGCCCAGTAGTCCAACTGACGGTACGTGACGCCGGTGAGGCGACAGACCATCGGGCCACTAAATCCGTACGTTAGAGAATCTGCCATGTGTCGTTTCCCTCCCGACCGAGGTCTGTCCAGACTAACCCGACGGACTACACGATTGTAGTTTGCCCGCGGCTATTCGACAAACAAATCTGGGCGACCCAGTGACGGTGACGAGGCTTCGGCGTGCACCCGAGGCGGGATGCGACCGGCTCGCCGGGCCAAGAACCCGGCTTTCACCGCGTCGCGCAGGGATTCGGCCATCATCACCGGGTCGAGGGCCCGGTTGATCGCCGAGGCCGCCAGCACCCCGTCACAGCCGAGTTCCATGGCCAGCGCGGCGTCCGAGGCCGTGCCGACGCCGGCGTCGAGCAAGACCGGCACGCTCACTCGCTCACAGATCATCGCGATGGCGTGGGGGTTTCGCAATCCGAGTCCCGAACCGATCGGAGAGCCGAGCGGCATCACCGCGACGCAGCCAACCTGCTCTAAGCGCTGGGCGACGATGAGGTCATCGGACGTGTAGGCCCAGACCTCGAACCCGCTTCGTACGAGCCGCTCGGCGGCCACCAACGTTTCGCTCGTGTCAGGCAACAACGTCACGTCGTCACCGATCACCTCGAGTTTGACGACATTCGTCTCGAAGGCCTCGCGGGCCAGTTCGGCGACCTTCACGGCCTCGGCCGCGCTAAAGCAACCGGCCGTATTCGGGAGCAGCGAGAAGTTCAGACGACCGAGCAGGTCGTAAATAGAACCCTTGACGTTCGGCTCAACCCGGCGCAGCGCCACTGTGGCGATCGACGCCTCCGAGGCGACCAGCGAGGCCCCGAGGACCTCCATCGAGCGGAACCCCCCGGTCCCGACGACCAGTCGCGACGGAGAGCTGAGTGAACCGACTTGAAAGAGATCTCCCACGTCCCAAGCGTACTAAGCCATCTCGGCGAATCATTAAGGTTGTTCAAGTGCAACCCCTCACCGTTCTTTCCATCGCGGGGTCGGACTCTGGCGGAGGGGCCGGAATTCAGGCCGACCTTCGCACCTTCTGCGCCTTCGAAGTGCACGCGACGACCGCACTCACGGCCGTGACCGCCCAAAACACCCTCGGCGTGGACTCGGTCCTGAACGTCGCACCGGCAATGGTGAGCGCCCAGGTGCGTAGCGTCGTTGCGGACTTCGACGTGTGCGCCGTCAAGACCGGCATGCTCGCCCAACCAGCAACCGTGGAGCAGGTGGCCGAGCTCGCGAGCGAAGGACTACTCCCCCACCTCGTCGTCGATCCCGTTCTAGTCTCATCGAGCGGGCACCCGCTTATGGACACCGGCGGCGTCGATGCCTATCGCGACGCCTTGTTGGAACACGCCGAGGTCGTGACGCCCAATCTGCGAGAGGCGGCGATGCTCTGCGGCGTCGACGTCAATGACGTGAAGAACCACGACGACATGCTCGCGCTCGCCCACCAGCTCCTGGGCTTCGGTTCGACCTGGGTCCTCGTCAAAGGGGGCCATTTCGCGGAGCGCTCGTTCACCGAGCGCCGCGCCCCCGACGTCTTGGTCGGTCAGGGTGAAGTCTTTGTCTTTGACGCTGAGCGCGTGACGACCACGAACGATCACGGCACCGGGTGTTCGTTGTCGGCGGCGATCTGCGCCGGCCTCGCGCTCGGGCGAAGCGTGCCCGACGCGGCGCGCGACGCCAAATCCTTCGTGCTCGCCGCACTCACCGGTGCCGCCGACTGGAAACTCGGCCGAGGTCGCGGACCGATTGACCACCTGGGATGGGACGCGTGAGCGACGAACCGCGCGCGCCGCTCACCACGACCACGAGCATCTGGCCGGCCGCCGGGGTGCTGATCTTCGCTGCCGTCGTGCTGGGCGTGTTCATGGTCATCAACCTCATCTCCGACCAGGGAGTGACCAAGACGCCGGCGACGGTTCCCGTCGTCGTGGGCGGCCTCGCCAAGGCTCCGTCGACGGCGGTACTCAACGACTGCAAGAGTTCCTCGGAGGTCCCGTCGAACATCAACGACGTGTTCATCGTGCCGGTGGGCACGACGAGTTCGTCGGCGGGCAGCGTTCCCAACGCCGGCGCCGGCGACTACGACTGTTACCAGCCGCTCATCACGACCACCAACGGCGCGTCACTACTCAAGTTCTACAAATCCCAACTCGAGGCCCGCGGCTGGAGTCTGTTCTCACAGGGTTCGAGCAGTGGGAAACCCCAGTCACTCTTTCAAAAGGCTGGCAACGACGGTTTTTATTGGGTCGCCGGCATCTCGGTCACGAAGTCCTCGAGCAAACTGGTGCACTGGACATTCCGGATCTTTCAAAACTCCGAAACGGTCTGAGCCAATTCCTTTTCGGGCGCGACGGTTTCCGTGCACGCCCAGGACCAGAGCGCGAAGTTGAGCGGGTAGATCACGTAGCCGATGCGTGTCGCGGACGCGACGCACATCATCGTGAGAAAGACCAGGCTGAGAATGGCGAGCACCTGTGAAAGGGTGAGCGGCCAGTGACGTCGTAGGTACTTCGCCATGAAGTAACCCCCGACGAGGAACGTCACGGGCGCCAGGATGTGGCCGGCCGGAGCCCAGAGCGTCGTCAAAATGTGCCCGGGCAACGCGCTCGCCGCGGGTGAGGCCACGCCCGTGAGTCCGAGCGGGAAGGCGAAGACGTTGGACATGAAGGCCCACGGGGCGCGAATCGCGAAGGGCGTCACCGTCACCACGACGATGGCGACGACCCAGGCGGCGATCCGCTTCCAGTCCGAACGGCTCTTCGAATCGCGCGCGACCAAGAGCGCGCCGATGGCCATCGGCCACGCCGTCAACTTCATCGCCGCCGCCAAGCCGAGACTGATGCCCGCGAAATTGTTCCGTCGTCGTTGAAGCGCGGTGACGCCGAGCAGGGTGAGCGCGAGGATCGGCATGTCGTCGCCGCCCGTCGACAAGAACAGTGCGCCCGTCGGCAACGCCAGGAGCAACTGCGCGACGCGGATCTTCTTTCTCACCGGCGTTCGCAAGAGTCCGAGCGCCAGAACGCTCGCCAGCAACGTGAGCAGTGACATCGCGATCCGTGGGTCGGTCAGGCCCTTGCCCTTGTGCGTCTCGGCTGACGGCAAACCGAAGACGCCCATGAGTGGGAAATACGGAAAGAAGGACTGGTAGGCCGGTAGGCCGGGAATGGGATTGATCAGTTTGCCGTGCTTGTCGTAGGACGGGTAGAGGTTGCGGTCCTTGCTGAGGTTGTCGCCCGCTCGCTGGATCACGCCGACCTCCGGTTGGGCCACGCGCCAGCGGGCTTCGAGCCCGAGCGGAATCGCAACGGTGCCAAGTAACACGAGCGCGACCAAGGCGATTCGAACCATCGACGTGCGCCGCAGCTTCAGTCGATGCAGGCCGTAGGCCACGAGCGCACACAGCGCGTACGGTCCGGTGGCGAGATATCCCCACTGCCACTGGGCCCCCTGGTGCGACGTCATGCCGAGGCCCAGGGCGAACACGGCCGACAGTCCGTAGAGCAGTGCGTCGCTACTCAGTCCCGGGAGCGCCCCCCACCACGTCAAGAAGCGGGTGCGCGCGAATGAGAACCGCGTCAGCATTGGGCCAATTGTACTCACGGACGCAGTTTTTCGAGACCTTTTCTAAGCACCGGGGTCTGGGCTCGGCCGACGCAAGGGGGCGAACGTCACGGGCGGCGACGTGGACCCGAGGAAGTGATCAATGATCCGAACACTCTCTTTCGTTCGCTCCTTCAAGAGCATGTGCGACGTGCCGGGCACGATCGCCAGCTGCGCCTCGCGGATCGCTTCGTACATTGAACAGGTGTGCGAAAGGGTCGCTACGTCGTCGTCGCCGGCCATCACCAATACCGGTACCGAGATCCTCGCGAGGTCCTTGGTCGTGAGCGTCGGTTGAGAGAAGGTCATGACGCGAGTCTTCTCTTCGACCGCGCGAGCGTGTTCGGGACCGTCGGGTGAGTTTTCGCCGAAGCGCTGCGCCCACTGTGCGAAATCCTCACTCTCGATGTCGAAACTGGGAACGGGCATCAAGCCCTCGAAGTGGTAGTTGGCGCCAATGGCGACGACGCGACGCAGAAGGTCGGGGCGACGCATCGCCACGATCAAGGCGACGTTGCCGCCGTCACTATGGCCCACAAGATAAACCCGACGTTTGAGGTACTCGAGGAAGGCGATCGTCTCGGTCGCCATCGCGTCGTAGGAGAACGGCTCGTCGGTATCAGCGGTTCGTCCGTGGCCACGCCGGTCAAAGGCCGCGACGCGGTAGCGCCGGGCGAGCGGTGGTCCGATCGACTTGAGCAAACTGCCACTGCTGCTCATCCCGCCGTGCAAGAGGACGACCGTGGGGCCCTTACCCCGGGGCAGACGAGCCCACGTGGGATGTCCGTTCAATGAGATCGTCGTCACCTTGGTCATGGTAGGCGTCCGCTGGCCATCATCCTCGTGCGCCGTAGTGTGGCTGCGTGCGCGCGTTCGTAGTCACCGAAGCCGATGACACCCTGACGATTGAAGTCCAAGACATCGAGGCCACGCCGCGAGATCCGAGTGACCTCCTCATCGCGGTGGACTACAGCGGCGTGAACTTCAAGGACGCCATGGTGGCCGCCCTCAAGAGTCGAGTTCGGCGCCTGCCCTCTCTCGTTGGTGGCGTCGACGCCGCCGGCACCGTCGTGCACTCGACCGATCCGACGTTGCCCGAAGGGACTCGAGTCGTGGTCCACGGCGGTGTCGTGGGGGTGGCCCGTGACGGGGGCTTCGCGCAGTTCACTTACTCCCCCGCGCGCTACGTCACGGCCCTCCCGGAGTCGGTCTCCACCCGCGTCGCGATGATCGTCGGCACCGCCGGCTTCACCGCGTTGGAGAGTCTCATGGCGCTCGAAGACCACGGCCTGGAGAAGGGGTCCGAAGTACTCGTCACGGGCGCCACCGGCGGCGTCGGCTCGCTGGCCGTCGCCTTTCTCGCCGCGAAGGGCTATCTTCCCGTGGCTTCGACCGGTTCAGCGAAGGAATCGCAGTGGCTGATCGATCGTGGTGCTCGTCGCGTCATCGGTCGCGACGACGTGGCGGACAATCCCGGGCGAGTCTTGGCTACCGAGACGTGGGCCGGCGCCATCGACTGCGTGGGCGGCGAGACACTGGCCCAAATACTTCGCTCACTGCGCTACGGCGCGGCCGTCGCGGCCAGCGGACTCGTGGCGAGTGCCGAGTTGGTGACGACGGTCTATCCCTTCATCACTCGATCGGTTGCCCTACTCGGCATCGACTCCGTCGAAGCCACGAAGGTGACGCGCGAACGAGTATGGTCGGCGATCGGACTGATCGTCTCGCAGATCGATTTTGAATCGCTCGTCGATCGCGAAATTCGACTCGAGGAGTTGCCCGAGGCTTTCGACGACGTGCGAAATGGAACAACCCGGGGCCGAATTCTGGTGAATCCAGCCCCGGGTTGAGCTGAAGAGTTGCCGACTATTCGTCGGCGACGATCGATCCGACCCGTTCACCAATGCCGGGGTCGCGATTCACGAGCACACACGCGTAGATGAACGCCACGACGATGAATCCACCGGCGACCCACGGGTACCAGTTGTATGGCGGTGACGGCGGATTCGGTCGAGCCAAGTAATAGAGAGGAACCGCAATCAAGATAAACCCAATCGCCGGCAAGACAACGTGACGAAACGAGTTGAACAGTTCTGGGTGGAATCGCTTGTAATAGAAGGGCAACGCCAGATTGCTCAGTGCGTAGACCACGATCACGAGAATCGTGCCGAACGTCGAAGACTCGGCGAAGAACGCGACGGGGTTCATCGACGCCGCGTTCGCCGGATCACCAATTATGTGCAAGAGACCCCACACCCCAAGGATCGCCAGCGCCGCGCCGAGAAACACGAATAAGGCGTTGATTGGCGTTCGACGAGTGTTGTCAACCTTCCCGATGAACTTTGGCAGCAAACCCTCACGTCCGGCGTTGAATATCAGTCGAGCTTGTGAGTTCGTCCCCGCGATCAACGCTCCCAATGTCGAGGTCATTCCGGCGAGCAGAGCAAAGAACAGGGCCGCGCCGAGCACACCCTTGGCCACCGTGATGAAGGGAATCAGTGCACCGCTCAACGTAGCCACGTTGTTCTTGAATCCCACCACCGTGGCGAAGGCGAACAGTACGTACGCGACCAACATGATCAACGTCGAAGTGAACACCGCTCTGGGAATGTTCTTGCGCGGATTGTCAGTCTCTTCCGCCAACGCCGCGGAGTTCTCCCACCCGATGAAGAGATAGATGGCGAGCGGGAAACCGGCCGCCAAACCGCTGAAGCCGTCGTGAATGTTCTTGGGTTCGAAGGGTCGGAACGATATAGAACCGTGGAATTTGATCAAGGCGATCACGCTGACGACCACCAACACGACCATTTCGAACGCGAAGAAGATCCCGGCAATCCTCGTCGATATGGAGATTCCCCGAATCATCATGAACACCGCAAACGCTAAGAAGATCAACGTCCAGATGATCCACGGGACGTTCTCGAGTCCCGACACGTTGTAGTTCTTCAGAATGATCTGAAAGAATCCGCCGACGATTGCCACGACTGACGCCATGGCGGCGATATAACCCGCACCGGTCATCAGCGCGGTCGTCACCGCGACGCGTCCGCCAAAGGTCTTTCCGATGAATGAGATGAACCCGCCCGTCGAGGGCAGCACTTTGCAGAATTCCGACAGCGTGTTGCCCAGAAAGAGAATTGCCACACCCGCCAGAATGATCGTCAGGGGCGACGCCAATCCGGCCGTATAGGCCAGGTAGCCGAAGCCGAAGTAGAAACTCATCGCCGGACCGATGTTGGCCATCGTCGCCGCGGCAATATCCAGTGGACCTAGTTGACCCTTGCGAAGCCGTTCGTGGCCCCCGAGCTCTGGTTGCTTCGCTCCCAGAAAGTCCGCACTCAATCCGTCACTCATTCTTCCCCCTCTGGCAATGTCGGACCGAGTAGTGAGTCACTCGACCATCGTCTCCGTTGACGCATAGCAAAGAATGTAGTTGAACGCCGAGCGTCGCCCATGAAGAACGTCCTTATTCCTACCCACCGGTACCGGGATTTAGTAGAAGGGGCTGGTCCAGATTTTGCCGTTGTCGCACGGTTGGACCGGATAGGCCGGTGTGACCGGCACCGTCGATCCCCCGGTGGCGAACTGCACGCTTATCGTGACCGCGTTGTCACAGACCGTATTGCCCGTCTGCACGCTCGAGTAGGCCAGTGAGAAGTTGGTCACGGATCCATTGGTCATCGTCAATAGGGCCGGCGGCTCGTTGGCCTTGGCGGCCGAGAACTGAATGGCGTTATGACTGCCACTCTCGTCGAGGAGATTGAGTGGCAGGACTGCACCAGATTTATCTTGCAGGGTCAGAATCGGCCAGCCCTTTATCGAGCAGGTTCCGGCTGAGCGCTTGGTCAACGTGACACTGGCGTACACCGTGCCGGCGGCACCCTCACCCTCGTTGAAGAGGCCCGAGAACGCACTGCCCTGACACGTGGTCGCCGACGAGGCGGCGGTCGTCGTCGTGGCCGCGACGCTCGTCGTGGTCACCGGAGGGGTCGTGACCGTCGTCGTGGTGCTCGACGTCTGGTCGATGACGTGTCGACTCAGCGTGATAATCACGATGAAGGCTACGAAAATGGCGGCCGAAGTGATGCCGCGTCTCACTGACCAAAGTCCTCGGGCCGAATCGTGTCGAGGAACTCTCTGAGTTCGGCGACGAGGTCCGCTTCGGTGGGCGCGTCAGTGTCGTCTTCTTCGTCCTCATCGTCGAGGTCGAGTTCCATAACCCTTCCTTCGGCGGCCATGAGATCATCGTTCACGAGAATCGGGGCGCCGACACGAAGCGCCAGGGCCACCGCGTCACTCGGTCGCGCACTCACGTTGATCTCGTCGCGATCGCGAAGTAGACGAAGGTTCGCGTAGAAGGTGTTGTCGCGAAGTTCAGTGATCTCGGCGGCGAAGAGCTGCGCGCCGAGGGCCACGATGACGTTGCCGAGCAGATCGTGCGACATCGGTCGAGGCGACTTTACTCCCTGCAGCGCGTAGGCGATGGCGGCCGCTTCGGGCGCACCGATGAAGATCGGCAACACCCTCGTTCCCGCCACCTCTTCCAGCAGCAAAAGCGGCGTCGAGGAACCGACGTCGACACGCACCGCCCGAAGGACCACTTCAACCATGTAAAGAGCCTAGACCGCGATCGCTCGAAAAATTACGTCTAGCGGCCGAGGTAGTCCTGTAACGCGCGTTCGTACAACACCGAGCGCAGTGCGCCGACCTCGGCGGCCAGGTCCTTGGTGACGTCACGGGCCTGCTCTCCCGAAAGCCCACTCGCCTTCGAGCGTAGGGGCGCCGAGAGATCGTCTAGCAGTCCCACCTCGCGCTCGGCCACGCGACGAAGAGAGCCGAGCAGTCGGATGTCGAGGCCGCGCTCGAGGAGCGCCTGCGCGAGCGACGCGACACGGACGTCGATTTCAGTGAAGACGATCTCGTTGCCGAGCGACACCGGAGCGAGCAGGCCCAGGGCGTGGAGCTGCGTCAGCGCGGCGGGTGCCAAACCGGTCGAGCCCAAGAACTCCGTCATCGACAGATAGTGCTGATCGCCCAAGACCGTGGCGTCAACACTCGGCGGAACAATCTTCAACGAGGGCCTCGCCGTCGGCGTCGAGGGTGGCACGGGAATCGACACGACATTCGAGAGCGCTTCACGCGCGGCGTGGCGCGGACTTGAGGGCACCGGCACGTCCTTCAAGAGACCCTGCTCGATCAACCGAAGTCGAACCACGCGCAGCGGCACGAACTCTTCTTGTGCCAATCGAATCGCTTCGCGCAAGCATTCGACGTCGCGTTCGGAGTAGAGGCGATAGCCCTTGCGACTGCGACTCGGCTGCACGAGGCCCTTGTCTTCGTAGTAGCGAATCTTGGAAAGTTCAATATCAGGGAAATGCTTTCGGAGTTGAGCGTGTACCTCTCCGATGCGCATTATTCCCTGATTGCCACTCATTGGGTCGCCTCCCAAAACACAAGCTTGAACTTGCCGATTTGCACCTCGTCAGCGGAGTGCAGCGTGGTCTCTTCGACCCGCGTTCCATTCACGTAGGTCCCATTGAGCGAGTTGAGATCACGCAGCGTGATCCGGCCGCTCGCGGTACGCGTGAAGATCGCATGGTGACGTGAGACCGAGACGTCATCCAAGAGAAGATCGCTGTTCTCGTGTCGACCGACGGTCGTGATCTCGGATTTCAGTTCGATGCGACTGCCCGCCTCCAGTCCCGCGGCAATCACCAACTCGTCTCCGTGTTCACCGTTCGGACCACGGTTGGTTCCGGGGTGCAGAACTTCGGCCGCCGTGACGACGGGCACCGCGATTGTCTCCGGTGAGGTGGCCTCGTGTTGTGGGGCTCCACACGACCAACAAAATCCCGCGTTGGCGTTAAGAATTTCTCCACATCGACGGCAGTTCATCGGTTTCACACTAGTTAACTTCGCGAGTGTTCGTCAGGGTCAGTTGTTAGTGAGGGCCGCGTAACCCTCGGCGTCGAGCAGCGCGTCGAAGTCAGCGCCGCTCGTCGTCGTGATTTCGCAGATCCAACCTTCGCCGTACGGGTCGGCGTTGACCGATTCGGGCGCACCCCGGAGCGATTCGTTGACCGCGCTCACCGTGCCACCGACCGGCGCGTAGATCTCCGACACCGACTTCGTCGATTCGACTTCGCCGAGAGCGGCGCGCGCGTCGATCGCGGTGCCGACCTTGGGCAGATCGACGAACACCACGTCACCGAGGGCGTCCTGGGCGTAATCGGTGATGCCAATGCGAATGACGTCACCACTGGCCCTCGCCCACTCGTGGTCATTGGAATATCGAAGGTCGGTCGGAATCAGCATGGGGCAAACTTACAAGATTCGGCGAGCTTGGCGTCCCGTGCGAAGCGCTCGCAGCGCCGGTTTGACGTAACCGACGAGTACGATCCACGAAAGTGTCAGTCCCGTGATTCCAATCACCCAACAGGCATCGCGCACATCATGTTGCCATGGCTGCAGTGCGGTGTGATGAGGATTCGTCGTCAACAAAAACAGCGGGAAGCTCGTCATCAGGGCAAACGTCGACACTTTGCCCCACCACAGCACGTCGATTCGCGCTGCGCCGAGCGAAGCCAGCACGAGCGTCAGTATCGAGACGATGAGTTCGCGCGTCAACGTCGTCAGCGCGAACCACCAGGGAACTCCGGCGGCGGCCGCCACCGCCAGCAGACCACTGATCACGAGGACGCGATCGGCGACAGGATCGAGAATCTTGCCGACGTTCGAGACCTGGTGCCAACGGCGTGCCACGAAACCGTCAATCCAGTCGGTCGCTCCGAGTGCGGCCAAGAGCCACGCGGCGACGGCCCGGTGATCGGTGCCGAAGAGCAGCCAGAAAAACAGCGGCAGTAACGCCAGACGAATGACGGTTATCAAATTCGGCCACGTCAACCACCCCGCGTCCGAGGCTTCGTCTGAGCTCATCACTGAAGAGTATTACTAGGCGATCGTTACCGATTCATCCAAGTACACGTCCTGCACTGCGTTGATGAGCGCGGCGCCTTCGCCAATCGGCCGCTGGAAGGCCTTGCGACCGAGGATGAGACCTTGGCCACCGGCGCGCTTGTTGATGACCGCAGTGCGAACCGCACCGGCGAGGTCGTTGTCGCCCGTCGACTCACCGCCGGAGTTGATGAGTCCGATCCGACCGGCGTAACAGTTGACAACCTGCCAGCGCGTGAGGTCGATCGGATTGTCGGTGGTCAATTCTGAATAGACCAGCGGACTGGTCTTTCCGAATTTCACCGCGTTGTAGCCGCCGTTGTTGATTGGTTGTTTCTGCTTGATGATGTCGGCTTCGATGGTGACTCCGAGGTGATTAGCCTGGCCGGTCAGGTCCGCACTGAGGTGATAATCAACGCCGTCCTTGACGAAAGCGTCATTTCTCAAATACGTCCAGAGCACGGTGAACATGCCGAGGCGGTGCGCTTCGGCGAAGGCCTTGCCGATCTCTTCGATCTGGCGGATCGATCCCTCGGAACCGAAGTAGATGGTCGCGCCGATGCCGACGGCGCCGAGGTCCGAGGCCAACTGCGCTGACGCGAAGAGTCGTTCGTCGTACGAATTCGGGTAGCGCAACAAGTCATTGTGGTTGATCTTGACGATGAAGGGGATCCGGTGAACGTAACGTCGAGATACTGAACCGAGCGTTCCGAGCGTCGAAGCGATGGCGTTGCAGCCCCCCTCGATGGCCAAGTCACAAAGCCGGGCGGGGTCGAAGTACTCGGGGTTCGGTGAGAACGACGCCGCGGCCGAGTGCTCGATGCCTTGGTCGACGGGGAGGATCGAGACGTAGCCGGTCCCGTTGAGTCGACCGTGATTATGCAGGGTGCCCAGGTTTCGAAGGACGGTCGGCGATCGATCCGAGAGGGCGAACACGTCGCTCAGGTAGTCCGGTCCCGGGAGGGTCAACAACTCCTTGGGGAACGCGGTGGCCTTGTGATCAAGCAGCGATGACGCTTCGTCACCCAGTAGTGAGGCAATGTCCATAACCCAAGGTTACAAGATGAGCCCATCGACTCATTCTGCTCACGTGCTCGTGAACGCCACGCCCGTCGGCGTGGCGTTCGTTCGTGCGACAGACTGCGTGCATGGACTTCGACTACCGATCATCGCTCTCGCGGCGTCTCATCGCCGTGCACTCGCTCTACTACGAGGCCTGCGCCACGATGGACCTCGAGCATGTCAATCGCGTCGTGGTGCCCGACGTCTTGCCCATCGCGTTCTCGCTCGTCCACCAACTGCTCATAGAAGACGGCAGCGTCGTGTTTCTTGGCGGCCCGGTGCCCCAGATGAGCGAAACGTGGGCGACGAAAATGGGACTCGCGATCAACGACCCCGGCAAGGAAAAGACCGTCAAGGAAATGATGAATCAACGGATCGGCAACTACGAAGAGTTCCTCGAATTTCAACGTCTGGTCTTTTGCGCAACTGAGGATTTCGTCGCTTCGATCGACCCCACGACGTTCTCGGACGTGATCGTCGCCCACCCCTACGGTTCGACAATCGCCCAGACATTTTCGGCCCGCGTCGGAGGCGATCGCGGAATTTCGCGCAGCGACGCACTCGAGTGCTGGATCTACCAACACGCGCTTCGACACATGGGTGAGATCGAACACGCCCGAGCGCTCGTCGGTCTCTTGGGGATGACCTCATGAAAGTAGTGTCGGCGACAGCGTCAAAGTAGGCGGGGAAATGTCGCACGTCCGAGGAGCGACCACCGATAGGTTCTCCGGTCTCGACGTGAGTTTCGCTCGGGGCTCAGGACTGGCGAGCGGCGATGTGCCCGTGAGCGCTCGCACGTGTTACTGGGCCGGCTGGGGTGGCTCACTCATCATGATCGACCAAAACCTGGATCTGACCATTTCCTACGCGATGATCGAAATGAAGGACAGACTGGATGACACCCGCGGAACGAAATTTCGATGTGGGCGGTCGTCGCGGCGATGAACTAATCGACTGACTTTTTCTTCGACACCGGGGTCGTGCGTCGTTTGCGATTCTTGCGTGGCGCGCCGGCCCCGAGTTCCCCGAGGCGGCCCTTGGCGTCGTAGGCGTCCGGCTCGGCGATGACGACACGCGCGAACAGCTCGCGCGCCGACGTGAGGTCCCCGGCCCGGTCGTAGACATCCGCCAGGGCGTACCAGAGACGAACGTGTCGATACGAAGGATTACGGAGCTGCTTGGCGGCACCGGCCTTGGTCAAGAGCTCGATTGCCTCGGCGTACATTCGCTGATCGGCCAGCGCGGCCGCCATGACGATGCGACCTTCGGCCAGGACCTCGGCGCTCGGCTCGCTAGCTTCGAGTTCGGCGAAAGTCTTGGCGACGGCCCGGAATCGAAAGTTCGCCCGGTCACAGTCCATGACGAGCGGCAGGTGTTCGGCGTCGCCGGTAATGGTGAAATGTGCACGCAAGTGAATCTTCGCCATGTTCCAACGCTCGGCGCGGTAGGCGGCGAGACCGGTCAATTCGCGTACCGGGGCGACCCCGGGCACGGCGTCGGCGACGATGCGCCCGAGCCGCAGCGCTTCTTCATAACGTTTGCGGTCGTAGGCTTCGGCCGCCCTCGTGAGCGTGAGCACCATCTTCTCGCGCATGTACGAAGTGCCGATGAAGGCCTTACGAATGTCGGCGGCGATGTCACCCGGGAGCGCGTACTTGACTTTCGGCTTCGCCTTGGCCGCGGGCGCGGCGATCACCGGTCGCTCGTCTTGTACCCAGGTCGACATGCGATCGGGCCTGGTGCCCGAACTCGGCGTGACTTCCATCGCCTGTCCGGTGGACTTGATGTTGGCGCCACCCTTTCGCGCGACCCCACCCCAGCCTTGGGCGCGGCCGTAGGAATCGGCTTTCGCGCGTTCGATCTCCTCAGGGCTCAGTTCCCGGGGTCGACGCTCCTGTCGCGTTCGACTCGGTGGACGATTGCGCGGCGGCAGGCTCGGCCGCCGATCACGGGCGTTGACGTCGAAGCGCCCGTCGGGGCGCGCTGAACGCGAGCGCTCCGATGAACTCGGGCGCCGATCGTTCGGGCGTGGCGCGCGCGACGTCGACGAATCTTTGAAGTGAGCGCCCTCACGCGACGGACGCGCGCTGTCATAACGACCCGGAGCGTGGCCGTCGCGCGGCGTCGATCGGCCGGGGGCCCGTCCGTCTCGCCCGGCGCTACTCGGTCGGGGGCGCCGTTCGGAACTGCCAGTATCTCGGTCGTCGCGGTCATAGCGCCGAGGCGCACGCTCCCCGTAGGACTTCGAATCTCGGGCGCCCGTGTTGTTCGTTCGAGGTCCCCGCGACGCTGGACGGCCGTCGGGCTTGGATCGATCGATTCGGCGTTCCGCGCCGTCGCGGGGTTCGCGACGTTCGAAATCACGAGAATCTGGCTCGCGTGGGCTCCTTCGCGGACCGCCGCTCGATTGGCCGCCGGGACGAGGCGCGCCCTTCGGGGCACCGCGATTCGCGCTCGGTGGTCGCCCACCGGAGGCGCGACGAGGCGGGGGATTTCGAGCGGGCACCGTGCAATGCTACTAAAGGTGGTTCTGCGCCGAATCGGGTTAGGTTGACTCGGTCTCATCCGTTGGCGTTTCCCTGGCCCGACGCCATGGTCGCCAGTCCAAGGTACCTCGGGACATGGTGTCGATCACGCCGGCTCCTTGGACCCGGTAGCCAACCGGCAGCAGTTCAAAGTGGAACTTGTCGCGAATGAATCCCCAAATCCCTCGGGGCTGCCATATGGCGACACCGACCGCGAGAGCGCCGAAGATGATCAAGTACCACGCCCCGTAGTTCTGCAGCGTTTGCTGCAGGACGAAGTAAATGATGCAGCCGAGGATCGGGCCCTCAATCGTGCCCAGTCCGCCGATCATGGAGGCGAAGAGCATTTCCGCGGCCCACTGCAAGTTGAACTCGTTGCCGAGCTGAATGAACGGCTGTGAGATTGCGAGGACGGCGCCGGCGGCGCCGCATCCGGCGGCGGCGACAATAAATATGGTGCGTCTCGTCGAGGTCACCTTCGCACCGGAACTGCGCGCGGCCACTTCGTTGTCGCGGACCGAGGACAGGACGAGCCCCAATCGACTGCGCAGCAATATATACGTCGCCACGACGACTATGAGGGCCACGAACCAGGCGGCCAAGTAGGTGTCGTGGTTCAGTTGGGTGAAGGCGATACTGCTCAGCCCCGGCAGGTAGTGACCGGTACCGCCGCCGAAGAAGGCGATCGAACCGATGACCAACATGGCGCTGTCGGCGACCACCCACGTTGCGACGGAGAAGTATCCCCCGCGGAGGCGAAAAAGTAGATACGTCACCGGGAACGCGATGACGGCGCAGATGATCACCGCGAGCGGAATTGCGACGAAGGGGTCCATTCCCTTGATGGCGAAGTAGAGGGTGGCGTAAGCGCCGAGACCGATGAAGGCCTGCTGACCGATCGAGACCATCCCGGCGTACCCGGCGAGCAGGTTCCACATCGTCGCCATGATCACGAGGATGAAGAAATTCATCAGGATCGAGACGTCCGAGGCCGGAAGTATCCACGGCGCCCACGTGAAAAAGACCACCAAGACAATCGCGCCAGCGAGGGTGTAGGCGACCGGGATCTGGTGGCGCTTGACCGTGATGGATTGATCGACGGGGGTGAGGTCGTCGACGCTCACGACATGACCACCTTCTTGCCGAAGAGACCCTGAGGGCGGATCGCCAAGACGAGCAAGAACAAGACGTTGCCCGCCAGGACCGTGTACTGCTCGTTGAAGTGCGCTCCGAACTGTTGGGCGATCCCCAGGAGGATTCCACCGATGAGCGTTCCCCACAACGAACCGATTCCACCGATGACGACGGTCTCGAAGGCGAAGAGCAGGTTGACGCCCCCGGCGGTGGGCGAAAGGCTCGTGTACATTCCAAAGGCGATCCCCGCCAGCGCCACCGTGGCGAACGCCAAGGACGAGGCGACCCCGAAGATGTGCCGGTAATTGGTGCCGCAGAGTTGGGCCGCCTCACGGTCATCGGACACCGCGCGGATCTGTCGGCCGGTACTGGTCTTGGAAAGAAACAGTTGCAGCGCGGCGAGCACCACCACCGAGACGATCAGGACGGTCAGCGAGAGGTAGGAGACGTAGATCGTGTTGTTGACCTGCCACGACTTCGCGATCAGTGAGCCGATGTTGATCGACTGTGCGTTGGCGGTGTAGATCTCGAGCAGGAGGTTCTCGATCACGACCGACAGCCCGAAGGTGACGAGCAGCGTCGTGAAGGGGTCGCGGTCGATGCTCTTCTGCAGAAGCGTTCGCTGCACGACGTAGCCCAACAGCGCGAAGATCGGCACGACGACGAGGAACGACCACACTTCAGGCAGGTGGAACTTCGGCACCAGGAAGACTGCCGTATAGCCCGCCACGACCGCCATGTCGCCGTGGGCGAGATTGATGATCTTCATGACGCCGAACATCAAGGACAGACCACAGGCGAAGAGCGCGTAGAAGCCCCCCAAGAGCACGCCCGAGACGATGACGTTGAGCCAGATCACGCGGACGCCTCCGGTGTCGCGGCCGAATGAATCGTCCCGAAGTACGCCGATTCGATGGCGTCGGCACTGAGTTGATCCGGCGTGCCCGTGAGCGATGTCTTGCCCTCGAGCAGACAGTGCACTCGCGTCGCGACGGCGAGGGCTTGGCTGACGTCTTGTTCGACGAGCAGTACCGAAATCCCCTGGGCCACGATCGACGGCAGAAACTCATAGATCCGCTCGATGACGATCGGGGCTAGGCCGAGCGACACTTCGTCGATCATCAAGATTGTGGGATTGGCGACGAGGGCGCGCGCTATCGCCACCGCCTGTTGTTCGCCACCGGAGAGCTGGCCGACCTTCTGGCGTCGACGCTCGCGCATCCAGGCGAAGAGGTCGTAGACGGCCGCGATGTTAAAGGGTCCCTCGGCGGCCTTTTGCGCGCCGACTTGGAGGTTCTCTTCGAGCGTGAGTGACGGGAAGAGGCGACGCCCTTCCGGGACGAGGGAGATCCCCCGGCGCACCCGGCGAAATGTCCGCAGTTTCGAGATCTCGTCGCCGTCGTGGGTGATGGTTCCTGAGGTTTGCGTGTGCAGTCCGGCAATCGTTCGCAGCAACGTCGACTTCCCGGCGCCGTTGGCCCCGATGATGGCGAGCACCTCGCCCGCTTCCAGTCGGAAGCTGATGTCATCGACGGCGAGGAGTTGCCCGTGGTGAATCGTGAGATTCGCCACGTCCAACAGGTGACGACTCGGGCTCGTCGCAGCCGAATCGCTCACGCGACCCCCCTCTCGTTGATGATGCGCCCGCCGAGATAGACCCGGCGCACGGCTTCTGACGCCAAGACTTCTCGCGGCTCGCCGTCGGCGACCAGGGCGCCGTTGGCGAGACAGAGCAGCCGGTCGACCGTGGAGAGCAGCGCCCGCACCACGTGTTCGATCCAGAGAACCGCGATGCCCTCACCCTGCAGGGTGCGAATCACGTCGGAGAGTTCGACCACCTCGGCGTCGGTGAGCCCGCCGGCGATCTCGTCCAGGAGCAAGATACGGGGATTCGTGGCGAGGGCTCGAGCGAGCTCAAGGCGTTTGCGATGTAGCAGCGCCAACGAGCCGGCCGGCCGATTCGCCAACGCCGCGAGTCCCGCGCGCTCGAGGGCGCGATAGGCGGCGTCGTAACTCTCACGACCGCGAATCTGTGCGCCCTGTTGTGCGGCGAGCAACGCGTTCTCGAATACGGTCATGTGTTCGAAGGGTTGCGGAATTTGATACGTGCGACCGATGCCCATTCGACAACGTTGAGGCGTCGACACTCGCGCGAGGTCGTGGTCGCCAAAGCGCACATGACCCGAGTCGGCTTTGATGTCGCCCGAGATCATGGCGAACATCGAGGTCTTGCCGGCGCCGTTGGGGCCCACGACCCCCACGGACGCCCCTTCTTCCAACTGGAAGGTGATCCCATCGGCGACGACGACCTGTCCGAAGCGCTTGGAGACACCTTCCAGTTGTAGAAGCGGCATGAAACTAATGATTCCTAAGCGTTGGTGGGCTCGAGTGTCGCCTGCAACGGGATGTGCTTATTGAGTGTGTTATCCACGACCCAGGGCGACCACGCGAACTTCTTGTGACCGACGAGCTCGGTGGAGCCGGGCTTCCACTGGATGCCGACCGGCTTGATGATCCCCACGCCCTTGGCCGGGTTGGTCTTCGCTGAGAAGTTGAGCGGACCGCAGATGCCGTCGTAACTCACTTCTTTCAACGCGTTGGCGACGGCCTTGCGGTCGTGCGGGTCCTTCACCTTCTTGAACGCCTCGACGATGACCTCGAAGAGTGAGTAGGTCGAGCCCATGGACTGCACCCACTGTTGACCGGTGACCTTCTGGTAGTTCGCGGCGAACGTGCTCGCCGTCATACCGGTCAACGATGACTTGTAGGGCGCGTTCGGCGAGAACCAGCAGTCGGTCGCCACGTTGTTCGACAGGTCACCGAGTGCGTACACGTCGGTCGGGAACAACATGACCTTGGCGACCGTCGCCAACTTCGGGTTCCAGTCCTGCTGGGACGCCTGCTTCCAGAACGTGTTGAAGTCCGGCGGCAGCGGGCAGTTGATGAAGAAGTCACAGGACTTCCCGCCCGAACCGGCCTTGAACAGTTCGATCATCGCCGTGTAGTCGGTCGCGAGGTCGGTGTAGGCACCGCCGTCCACGAACGTCCAAGGCGTACCGCCCTCGGCCGAATTGATCGCCGACAACGTCGGGGGCCAGGCCGCGCGAAATGCGTTGCCGTCCGAGTCGTTGGGGAACATCCCGGCGTAGACCTGGTTCGCGCTGGTCGTCTTCAGCACCCTGTTCCACATCGGCAAGAAGCACTCCACGAACTCCGGGACTCCGAAGAAGAACATCGTGCAGTACTCCGGCGGTGCGCCGACGGCATTACCGGCCGCGCCGATGGAGTTGCCGGTGAATCCGCCCCACCACGCTTCCCACGGACAGACCGTCGAGAGACAGGGAACGCCCGCGCCCTCGCACACGACACTGACGGGAATCGTCGTTTCGGGTGCCGAGGAGGTGACGATGAGGTCAACACCGGTCTGTTGGATCAGCTCGGTCGTGACGGTACTGGCGATCGACGGGTCGGACTGGGAGTTCTTCACCGTCACTTCGATCTTGTACTTGGTCTTGCCGATCGTGATCCCCTTGGCGAACTGACTCGCGCTTCGAACCAGACTGAGGACGAACTTGTCCGGTCCCGCGAAGTCCGCGAGCGAACCCGTGGACGGCGTGACGTAGCCAATCTTGATCGTGCCGGACTTCAGGGCCGCGGCCGACGCCGACGCTTCTGCGAGTGCGGCCATGCCCCCGACGAGTGCCGTTCCGGCGACTGCTTTCAAACCGAGTCGACGTCCGAACTCGACGCTGCCCCAACCCGGAATGGTTCTCTCTTGAGAACCGGTACCGCTAGATTCTTCAATCCCCATAAATTCCCCCCTAGTGACTGCACTGATGTTTTCATTACATTACGTCGCGCACGCCGCGGATTTCGGGCAAGAACCTAATCGAATGTCTACATTCTGGGCCCTGATGTTCGCTATGCGGTCATATGAGGCTGACGCGTCAACTCGTCCTCGCCCAACTGGGCCAACACGCGACGCGCGGCGAGTCCACCGCGATCAATCTTCACACTGACTTCATTCATCTCGCGTCCCGAGTCGATGCGATGTTGGATGATGTTAAGGGCGTCGACGTCTTCTTGCACGACACCCATCTGCATCTTCTCCAGCGTCGCGTCAATCACCGAATCGCCGACGCAGAAGTCACGCGACAGCGCCCAGAAGTCGTAGACCGAAGTCTCGGTCGACGGGGTGAGTCCATAAAAAATCTTCAGGTGGAACGCGTGATCATCGGTGCCGTCGGGCAACGGCGGTTGCGCGACGGGCGCGATCCTTGAATTCAATTTGTAGAAGCCCGGGGGAAAGTACTCGATGTCCTGCCACCGATCGATCGTGCCCGAGAGCCCGGTCGTGGTGGCGTAGAACGGCGGACATTCGACGTCGGCCATGTGGCGATAGACGTTGACGATACGCGACTCCTCGTCGACCTCGACCTCGATCGGTGTCGAGGCCACTTCGGGCGTGCCGATAGAACTGTTGTGCAAGAAGGTCTCGTGCGAAAGGTCGAGAAGGTTGTCCACCAGCAGGGGAAACGACGCGTCGATCTTGGCGACGCCGGACACCACTGACCAGTTGTCCGAGTCCTCTAACCAGGGAGTTTCGGGAAGCAAGGCATCATCGGGTTCTCCATGGCCCATCCAGATCCACAGCCAACAGCCCTTTTCCACGACCGGGTACGTGCGCACGGCCAGTTTCGTGGGAATCCGGTCCTGTCCCGGAACGGCGACGCAGAGTCCTTCGCGGTCGTAGGTAAATCCGTGATAGCCGCAGACCAGTACGTCGTCAACGACGGTGCCGAGGGACAACGGATAGCCGCGGTGGGGGCACTGATCGGCGAGCGCCACGACACGTCCGCTGCTGTTGCGATACAACGCGACGGGCTCGCCGAGAATCGTTCGCCCGATTGGTCGTTCCGACAGTTCTGAACACAGCGCGGCGACGTACCAGTGCTGACGAAGAAACATGCTCCTCCTGAATTCACGTCGCGAAAAGTCGCGAATGGATGACGCGCCGACAACTCTGTCAACTTCGCGAAGACTAACTCTGGTGTGATAAGACGTCAAGACAAAGCAACCGAAGCGGGGGAACAGTGGGACTCTTAGACGACGCCGGATGGCAATCGAACATCTTTGTCGGCGAATGGATCAAGGGTGGAGCCGGGGACGACGCGGTCATCGAGCCGGCGACCGGTGAGGAGTTGGGACGTTACGGTCGTTCCAGCGTCGAAGACGTCGCGCGCGCTTCGGAGATCGCGGCGAAGGCCCAGCGCGAATGGGCTGCACTCCCCCACAGCGCCCGCGCCGCGGTGCTGCGAAGAGCTGGTGACCTATTTCAAAAGTACGAAGAGGAGATCTCTTCGTGGATCGTCCGAGAATCGGGCGGCATTCCCTTCAAGGCCGGCCTCGAAGTACACACCGCGGCCGAAGAATCCTACGAAGCGGCGGCGATTGCTTCGCACCCGACGGGTGAGATCTTGCGCAGTGAGATGCCGCGACTCAGTTTCTCTCGCCGCGTGCCGGCGGGCGTCGTCGGCGTCATCGCACCGTTCAACTTCCCGCTCATCCTCTCGATCCGTTCGGTGGCGCCGGCGCTCGCCCTCGGCAACGCGGTCATTTTGAAGCCTGATCCGCGAACCGCAGTCTGTGGCGGCGTCGTTCTCGCTCGAGTGTTCGAAGAGGCGGGACTGCCCGCGGGCGTCTTCAGCGTTCTGCCGGGCGGCGCCGACGTCGGTGAAGCGCTGGTCATGGATCCACTAATTCGCATCATCGCTTTTACCGGTTCCACCGCGGCCGGCCGCGCCGTCGGCGCCCTCGCGGCCCAGCACCTCAAGCGCGTGCACTTGGAGCTAGGCGGGAACTCGGCGATGATCATCTTGGACGACGCGGACCTCGAAAAGGCCGCCATTGTTGGCGCCTTTGGTTCTTTCGCCCACCAGGGTCAAATCTGCATGACGACCGGACGTCACCTGGTCGACGCGCGCGTCGCCGATGAATACGCCGCGATCCTCGTCGAGCACGCCAACCACCTGCCGGTCGGCGATCCCAAGAGCGGACAGGTCGCACTCGGGCCGCTCATCGACGCCAAGCAACGCGACCGCGTGCACTCCATGGTGAGCGACTCGGTCTCGGCCGGGGCCACCCTGGCCGCGGGAGGAACCTACGAAGAGTTGTTTTACCGACCCACGGTGCTGACGAACATCCCGACGAGCGCCCCGGCCTACGCTCAAGAGGTCTTCGGACCGGTCGCGCCCATCGTGAGTTTCGGATCACTCGATGAAGCAGTGGCGCTGGCGTCGTCGTCGCCGTACGGGCTATCGCTCAGCATTATTTCGGGCGACGGACTGCGCGCCCTCGAATTGGCGAGTCGAATTCCGAGCGGCGCAATCCACATCAACGACGCGACGCCCGCGGACGAGGCCACGATCCCCTTCGGCGGTGTCGGTGACAGCGGCAACGGATCGCGCATGGGTGGACTGGCGAACCTCGATGCCTACACCGAGACCCAGTGGGTCACCGCCCAGGCCGACATCGCCTTCTACCCGTTCTGAGCAACTACAGACTGGACAAGTTCACGTAGTTGCGCGCGAGAGCGCGCGCGGTGTCGAGCGAATCGATGACCTGGCGGAGTCGCGCTACCTGTACGCCGTTTTCGAACTCGTCGCTCGGATGAGGGTGCAGCATCTGAGTCATGTAGGTCGAGAATTCCTCGGCACGCCACACGCGTCGAAGGCTGTCACTTGAGTACGAATCAAGCGGCCGCTCGTCCCCGTCACGCAAGGAGGCGACCAGGGCCGGCGCGAGCAAGCGAACGTCGGCGAGGGCCAAATTCATCCCCTTGGCGCCAGTTGGTGGAACGATGTGCGCCGCGTCACCCGCGAGCAAGAGTCGTCCGTAGCGCATCGGCGCTACGACAACGCTGCGCATCGGTGTGATGCCGCGTTCCACGATCGGACCCTGGGCGATTGGGGGCGCCTGAGCGGTGGCAAGTCGCGTCGAGAGTTCATCCCAGATTCGTTCGTCGGACCACTGGTTCAGGGTTTCGGCAGGACTCACGCCGAGATAGAGCCGACTGAGAGTCGGCGAGCGCATCGAGTAGAGCGCGAATCCGCGAGCGTGACGGCAGTAGATCAACTCTTCAGTGGAAGGAGGCGCCTCGGCGAGAATGCCCAGCCACGAAAAGGGATAAACCCGTTCGAAGCGACGGAGAAACTCCGACGGCACTGACGAGACCGAGACCCCATGGCTTCCGTCACATCCGACCACGTAGTCACCGGTGATCTGGAATTCACCTTCACTGGATGTGTAACTGACCGTCGGCCGATCCATGAGATGTCCCTCCACGCCCGTGACCGTCGCGTCGAAGTGGAGCGGAGCGCCACTCACAACACGCCCCGCGATCAGGTCCTTCACGACTTCTTGTTGTCCGTAGACGGTAATGGTGCGACCGTCGTAAAGCTCGCTGAGGGCGATGCGGTGCGACACGCCGTCGAGACGAAACTCGATACCGTGATGGACGAGCCCCTCAGCGCGCATCCGCGAACCCACGCCGGATTCCTCGAGGAAGTTGGCAATGCCGTATTCGATGACGCCCGCTCGAACCCGCTGTTGCACGTAGTCGAGGCTCCGGGTTTCCAAGATGACGGTGTCGACGCCCTCGCGCTGGAGGAGGTGGCCGAGCAAGAGCCCCGCCGGACCGGCGCCGATGATCACCACCTGCGTGCGAACTGACTTCACGTTCCTCCAACAATCCTGCACACTTCGCCGACGATTGGGAGGCTACTCGACAGTCCCCAAAGTGGCGTTTAGTCTTGTCCAGAACGACCGCCGCCTCGATCGCGACGGAACCGTAGTGATGTCGACGACGAAGGACTCTGGGGGGGCAAATGGCGGTAGTCGTGAGAAACACCGAACGGACTTCGCTCTCGACCGTCGACGCGTTCGCGAACTTCGGAGTCGCGACCATTCACGAAGCGCAGGGACGCACGGGACTCTTCGCGTCACGACTACGGCCGATCTATCGGCCCGTGCGCGTCGCCGGCAACGCGCTCACCTGTGAAGTCGCGCCGGGCGACAACTGGTCAATTCACGTCGCCGTCGAAATGGCCCAGCCGGGCGACCTCCTCGTCGTGACGCCGACGAGCCCGTGTGACGACGGGTACTTCGGTGAACTGCTCGCGACGAGTCTCGTAGCCCACGGCGTGCGTGGCCTCATCATCGACGCCGGAGTGCGCGACGTCGCCGAGTTGACGAGCATGGGATTTCCGGTCTGGTCGAAGACGATTTGCGCGCAGGGCACCGTGAAAGAGACACCCGGCAACGTGCAGACGCCGATCGTGTGCGCGGGAGCTCGCGTGCGCCCCGGCGACGTGATCGTGGCCGATGATGACGGCGTCGTCGTGGTACCTCGCGAAAACGCCGAAACGGTCCTCGCCGCCGCAATCGCTCGTGAAGCCAATGAAGTGGAGAAGCGCCAGCGCCTCGCCAACGGCGAACTCGGCCTCGATATCTACGACATGCGCGAGAAACTCTCCCAGCGTGGTCTCACGTACCGAGAGGCCGGTGACTCGTGAGCGCCCAAATGGCGATTCGCTGCTCCGTGATTCGTGGCGGCACGTCCAAGGGCCTCTACTTTCACGCCGGCGATTTGCCGACCGACCGTTCGACGCGCGACGCGGTGCTGCTCGCGGCCATGGGTTCGCCGGACCCCCGCGAAATTGACGGCATGGGTGGCGGACATCCGCTGACCTCCAAGGTCGCCGTCATACGCCCGTCCCAGCGCGACGACGCGGACGTGGACTACCTGTTCTTGCAGGTGTGGCCCGAGCGGGCTGAAGTCTCGGACTCCCAGAACTGCGGAAACCTCCTCGCCGGGGTCGGACCCTTCGCTCTCGAAGAAGGCATGATCGCCGCGACCGGTGACACGACCAACGTACGGATTTGGATGGAGAACACGCAGAGCCTCGCGGTCGCCAGCGTGCAGACACCCCTCGGGCGAGTCCGTTATGACGGTGCGACGCACATCGACGGCGTTCCGGGCACGCACGCGCCGATCGCCATCGAGTTTCTCGACGTCGCCGGTTCCTCGTGCGGCGCACTGTTGCCGACGGGTCACGCCGTTGACGTGATCGAAGGGATTCGCGTCACGTGCATCGACAACGGCATGCCGGTCGTGTGTCTCAAGGCCGAAGAGGTCGGCCTGTCCGGCTACGAAGAGCCCCTCGCCATTGAGAACAATCGCGAAGTGTGCGAGCTGGTTGAGCGACTGCGACTGGCAGCTGGCCCGCTGATGAATCTCGGCGACGTCAGCGCGGCGACCGTGCCCAAGGTGTGTCTGCTCGCGCCCGCCCGCCACGGTGGGATTATCAGTACTCGAACGTTCATTCCCAAGCGCGTACACGACGCGATTGGCGTGTTCGGTGCGGTGTCAGTGGCTACGGCCTGTCTGGTGCCCGGGTCGGTCGCGTTCGAACTCGCCGACGGCGAGGTGAACGATCACGGCGTCCTCGACGTCGAACACCCCACGGGCTATTTTTCGGTGACGCTCGACGTCACGGTGAACGCTGGCGACGTCGTGGTCAACTACGCCGCTCTGTTACGCACGGCGCGCCTCTTGATGCGCGGCGACGTGTTTGTTCCTTCGGCGGTGTGGCCCGACGCATGATCATCGACTGTCACGGTCACTACACGACGGCACCGGAGTCGCACAACCTCTGGCGCAAGGCTCAGGTCGCGGCGTACGAAGCGCACGAATCGGCGCCCCCGTACCCGGCGATATCGGACGGCGAGATTCAAGAATCCATCGAGGCGAATCAACTGCGAATCCTGCGCGAACGCGGCGCCGACATGACGATCTTCTCGCCGCGCGCGTCGGCCATGGAGCACCACGTGGGCGACGAAGCGGTGAGCCAGCATTGGTCGCGCGCCTGCAACGACCTCATCAAGCGCGTCGTCGACCTCTACCCCGACGCCTTCATCGGTGTCGGTCAGCTCCCCCAGTCACCCGGTGCCGGACTGGAAGGATCGATTGCCGAACTCGATCGCTGCGTCAACGATCTCGGCTTCGTCGGCTGTAATCTCAGTCCCGATCCGAGCGGCGGGAAGTGGAGCGGCCCGCCCCTCACCGACCGCTACTGGTACCCGATCTACGAGAAAATGGTCGAACTCGACGTACCCGCGATGATCCACGTCTCGAGTAGTTGCAACCCGAACTTCCACGCCACCGGTGCCCACTACATCAACGCCGATACCACGGCGTTCATGCAGCTCATCCAGGGCGATCTCTTCGCAAACTTTCCCACGCTGCGCTTGATCATTCCCCACGGTGGCGGCGCCGTGCCCTACCACTGGGGACGCTACCGCGGACTCGCCGACATGCTCGACAAGCCGACCTTGGCCGAGCACGTCATGAAGAACGTCTACTTCGACACCTGCGTCTACCACCAGCCCGGGATCGACTTGCTCTTTGAAGTGATCGAGCGCAAGAACATCCTCTTCGGTTCTGAGATGCTCGGCGCGGTGCGCGGCGTCGACCCCGAGACCGGTCACCACTTTGACGACACGAAACGCTTTGTCGACGACGTGGGGCTCACCAGTGACCAACTCGCCGAGGTCTACGAGGGAAACGCACGCCGGGTCTATCCCCGATTGGACTTGACCCTGAAGAGTCGGGACTAGTGGTGGCCACCTTCACGATGGACGCCGATTGGCTCGTGTTCGACCCTGAACCTTCGCGCCCCTCGTTCGCGTTGCCCGCCGGATCGGTCGACGCACACTGTCACGTCTTCGGCCCCGGCGACGTATTCCCCTACGCCGACGAACGTAAGTACACGCCGTGCGACGCCGGCAAGGATCAGCTCTTCGCCCTCCGCGAGTTCCTGGGCGTCGACAAGAACGTGATCGTCCAGGCCACGTGTCACGGTGCCGACAACCGTGCCCTGCTCGACGCACTGATCGCGGCCCAGGGAAGAGCCCGCGGCGTCGCGACCGTGCGCCCCGACGTAAGCCACGACGAGCTCGCCGAGATGCACCAAGCGGGAGTGCGAGGCGTGCGCTTCAATTACGTTCGCCGGCTCGTCGATCCCGAACCCGACGCCTACTACCACCGGATCGTCGAGCGCATCGCGCCCTTCGGTTGGCACGTCGTGATCTACTTCGAGGCCACGGATCTGGCCGAACGTTGGAACTTTTTCACGTCGTTGGAGACCGACGTCGTCATCGATCACATGGGTCGACCCGACGTGAGTCAATCGGTCGACGGTCCCGCGTTCGCGCGATTCTTGACCCTGATGAATGACTACGAGAACTTCTGGTGCAAGGTCACCTGCCCGGAACGACTGAGCCTCGTCGGTCCCCCGCACTACCGCGACGTCGTACCTTTCGCGCGACGGGTCATCGAGCGTTTCCCGACTCGCGTGCTCTGGGGAACCGACTGGCCGCACCCGAATCTGCACGACTACATGCCCGATGACGGCGCGATCGTCGACTTCATCCCCGAGATCGCTCCGACGCAAGAACTGCAGCGTAAACTCCTGGTCGATAATCCGATGCGACTGTATTGGAGGGACGACGCATGAATGACCACGAGGAATTCGACGACATCCCGGGCACGACGGTGTTCACCACGAAGCGTTCGAGGCAAGGCTTCCAGCTCAACCAGTTCTGCATGAGTCTGATGAAGCCAGAGAACCGCGAGCGGTTCCGTGGCGACGAGCGGACCTACCTCGACGAGTGGTCGATGACCGAGGCCCAAAAGCAGGCCGTGCTCGCGCGCGACTACAACGCCGCCATCGCCGAAGGCGGCAACATTTATTTCCTCGCCAAGATCTTCGCCACCGACGGCCAGAGTTTCCAGCAGGCCGCCGCGTCGATGACCGGCATGACCAGCGACGAGTACGCGCAGATGATGCTCTCCGGAGGCCGCTCGCCCGAGGGACAACGCTCCATCAAAGAGGGGCGATAGCGCGTGGCACGAATCACCGCGGGCGTGGCTACGAGCCACGTGCCGGCCATCGGCGCGGCACTGGACCTCGGCAAATCCGGTTCGGACTACTGGCAGCCGCTCTTCGACGGCTACGACTGGTCGAAGGAGTGGATCGCCAAAGAGAAGCCCGACGTCGTGGTGCTTATCTACAACGACCACGCCTCGGCGTTCTCGCTGGCCGTCCTACCGACGTTCGCCATCGGATGCGCCGAGCGTTACGCCATCGCCGACGAGGGTTTCGGGCCGCGACCGGTGCCCGAAGTGATCGGTCACGCCGACCTCGCCTGCCATATCACCGAGAATCTGATTCTCGATGAGTTCGACATGACGATCATCAATGAGATGTCCGTCGACCACGGTTTGACGGTGCCGCTCTCGCTGATGTTCGGCCAGCCCGAGGCCTGGCCCGTGAAGGTCGTGCCGATCGCCGTCAACGTCGTCGAGTATCCCCAGCCCACCGGCAATCGATGCTTCGAACTCGGCAAGGCGCTGCGCAAGGCGATTCGTAGCTACGACGAAGACCTCAACGTCCAGGTCTGGGGCACGGGCGGAATGAGCCACCAGTTGCAGGGTCCGCGAGCCGGTCTCATCAACTCCGAGTTCGATCACGAATTCTTCGATCAGTTGGTGTTGGACCCCGACACACTCAAGAAGGTGCCGCACATCGAGTACTTGCGCGAGGCGGGATCCGAAGGAATCGAAATGATCATGTGGCTCATCATGCGCGGCGCGCTCGGCAAGAAGGTGAAGGAGCTCTACCGCTTTTACCATGTGCCGGCGTCCAATACGGCGGTCGGCCACCTCATCTTGAAGCCGACCAAGTAACGCACGTTGCGTCGAAGGGATCACATGCGCATCGCCCTCGCTGGAGCCGGAGCCTTTGGCCTCAAGCATCTCGACGCGCTCGCGCGCATCGACGGCGTCGAGATCGCGGCGGTGGTGAGTCGCCGTTTGGACCAGGCCCAAGACGTCGCACGGAACTACGGCGCGCCCATGGCGAGCACCGAGTTGGAAGACGTCCTACGTTCCCCGGACGTCGACGCCGTCATTCTGGCGACGCCCACTCAGATGCACGCGCAACAGGCCATCGAGACCCTGCGCGCCGGCAAGCACGTCCAAGTCGAGATCCCCCTCGCCGATTCGTGGTCCGACGCCCAGTCCGTCGCCGCGACGCAACGCGAAACGGGGCTCGTGTGCATGGTCGGTCACACCCGGCGATTCAATCCTTCGCACCAGTGGATCCACCAACGAATTAGCGCCGGTGAGTTGAACGTTCTTCAGATGGACGTCCAGACGTACTTCTTTCGACGCACGAACATGAATGCGCTCGGACAGCCGAGGAGCTGGACCGACAACCTCCTCTGGCATCACGCCGCGCACACCGTCGACCTCTTCGCCTACCAGTGCGGTGCCGACGTGGTCGAAGCCCACGCCCTGGCCGGTCCGACCAATCCCGAACTCGGCATTCCGATGGACATGTCGATTCAGTTGAAGACGACGAAGGGCCAGATCTGTACGCTGTCGCTGAGCTTCAACAACGAGGGACCGCTCGGCACGTTTTTCCGTTACATCTGTGACAATGGTACCTACCTCGCGCGCTACGACGATTTGATCGACGGACACGACGCGGCCATCGACGTCTCCCAGGTCGACGTCTCGATGGACGGCATTGAACTGCAGGACCGCGAATTCGTGAACGCGATTCAAGAGGGTCGTGAACCCAACGCCTCGGTCGATCAAGTGTTGAAGTGCTACGAAGTGCTTGATCGACTCGACCAACAACTGCGGGCCTAAATGTCATTCGTCAACTCGCGCACGGCAAAGGTGGCGACCCCCGCCGCGCAGGGCGAACGTTACGAGCCGGCGGTCGGCTTCGTCGTCACCGGCGTCATGGCCGCGGGCAAATCGACCGTGGCCGAACTCCTCGCCCAACGCTTCGAGCGCGGCGTGCACGTGCGCGGCGACGTCTTTCGAAAGATGATCGTGCGTGGTCGCGACCCGATCACACCCGAGCTCGGCGACGAGGCGCTTCGTCAACTCGACCTTCGTCAGCGCATCGCGGCCAGTGTCGCCAACGACTACTGGCGCGACGACTTCACCGTCGTCCTCCAGGACATCTACGCCGGAGACGCGCTGGCCAACGTCGTTGGTCGGCTCGAGATCTCGCCCCTCTACGTGGTCGTCTTGAACCCTCGGCCGGACGTCGTCGCGACGCGCGAACAACAGCGAGAGAAGTCCGGCTACGGCGAGTGGGATATCGAGGGTCTATGCGCATCATTCTTTGAAGAGACGTCGCACATCGGCCTCTGGCTCGACACGTCTGAGCTCTCGCCCGAGGAGACCGTTGAGGCGATTCTTCATCGCCGTCACGACGCACGAGTTCGCTAGCGCCATATCGCCACCACGACGTACACGCCCTCGTCCGGCCTTACGGAGAGGCGGTCTTTTCGTAGAGTGCGAAGCCGCCTCGGCTCTTCACGAGCCGAAAATCGCTGGAGATCCTTTTGAATACGTTCGGGTCAGTACCCGGAGTCAAAGGAACCGGAAGGAGCAGATACTGCACTTGGCTCGCGACGCGAAGTCGGGCACCGGTGTCAGTCCCGCGTCCCCAGTCTTCGGCGTAGAACGGCGTGGGCCAGACATAGATCTGCGATCGATTGTCGACGTGGGAGACCAAGGGGTACCACGCCGAAACCACGGCGTTCGGTGGGATCTTCTTCTCGAGAGTGTTGAGAGCACCGATGGAACTCGGCGCGACGGTTTGGGTCTGAATCGAGTTGTCGGAAAATGGGGCGTAACCCCACAGCGTGCACGTCCAGACGGCGCCGGTCAGCGCCACTATCGCGAGGGCGTTACGGCGCCAAAGAGTGCTCTGTTGGGCGATGGCGTAGAGCACTCCCAGCGCGAGTATCGGGGCCAGCACGATCGAGTATTGATAAAGGATTTGGTGCATGTACCCGAAGTTGCTGATTTCATTCTCTACAACCAGAAGAACGCCGATGGCGGCAATCTCCGGAGAGAACAAGAAGACGAAGCCGACGGTGCTGGCGATCTGCCAAAGATAGAAAGGACGTCCCTGCGAGCCGAGGTACGAGAACAACTGCCCGGGCCGGTGAAAGAGAGTACTAATGATGCCCGTCACACCACCGAACGGCAGGTAGCTGGAATAGAAACTCGACGAGCCGAGGATTCCCGGGATGATCAACCAGTTATCGATCATGGCCCACACAACCGAACCCACGACGATTGACAGTCCGAGTCGTCGATCGCGTCGAGCCGCCACCCACACGCCCAAGGGCACGACGAGTAGGACGGCGTCTTCTTTCACCATCAACGAGAGCGCCACCATCACGATAAGCAGCGCCGACTTGCTCTCAATGGCCGCATAAATCGCCAAACTCATGATGAGGACTTGAAACGCTTCGGGGTGAAACTGATCGAGATTCCCCTGTTGGAGGAGGGGGCTCAAGAGGTAGATCGCGACGAGCGCCGTCGCGATGACGGTGCTCTTGATGTACTTGCGAGCCAGGATGTAAATGGGAATGGCGGGCGCGGCGAGCAACAATGTTTGCAGGACGAGAAGGCCCTGCGGCTCAGGGAAGAGTCGGAAGAACGGCGCGAAGAGATACAGCACGAACGACGCATGGTCGCCAAAGAGATTTCGTCCCATGATCGTGACGAACGGGACGTGAAAGTGCGAAATGAGCCACATGCCCTGATCAAAGATGGAGAGATCAAACGGCGGTTCGCCGTAGGTGTAGTACGACTCGAGATTCAGATGAACGAACCACGCGACATAGGCCACGACGAGGAGAATGACGACGATATTGCGCCGTTGATAGAACGAGTGCCAGGATCGCCTCGCTCCCTCTCGCAGGCCGCCTTCGATGACATTGGGCAACTCCGGCAAGTCGCTGAAGGGCTCGTCAACAAAGTATTTGTTCGTCGACGATCGTCCTGCACTCATCTGTTAACTAACTCCTCCAGTGTCAAAGCCGGGCGTGACAAACTGATCATTGAACACATTGTCTGCGGCCGTCGTGCAATTGTTTGCATCATACAAAAGTATGTTGTAGTCAATGCGTAGTGAGGGAGGTCTATGAGCCTCAAAGACAGAGTCGTTGAGACATACCAAAGGCAATGGCAAGAACTCCACGGTCGCCTCGTTCGCGCGAATCCTGGACCCGCCAATGGATCTGCTGTCGGCGACGCGCTGGTGACACTGTCGTCGATCGACATGACCGTCGAGATTTATGAGGACTGTCTTTCGTATCGACGACGACTCGGATCGAAACACGGGGTGATTCCCTTCGATCACATTCGCACGGCGTCACTGACCACGAGGTCGTTGGCGCTGAACACGAGATCGACGTCCCTGAAGTTCGAACCGTCAAACGTGGTGACCAAGACGATGGTCCTCACGTTCGGCCCTGGACACAAGAACGTGACGTTCGACTTTCGAAGTGAACCGATCGAGCGTATTCAAGAGGCGCTCACCATTATCCGACGAGGCGTGGTCGCGACGGGAACACGTTTTGACGGTCGAGACATCACCACGCGCGAAGCGAACGATCCGCCACGAAGCAGGGCCGACGAACTGATCAAACTCGCGGAGTTGAGAAAGGCCGGCGTGTTGAGCGACGAAGAGTTTGAATCGGAAAAGGCTCGGATATTGAACCCCTAGGACCTCGACGTCGCACGTCACGGCTCCCGTCATCGCACAGAGTGAAAGGCCCCCACCGAAGTGGGGGCCTTTCAAGAAATCCCGGCGGCGACCTACTCTCCCAGGGGGGGACCCCCAAGTACCATCGGCGCTGGTGGGCTTGACTGCTGTGTTCGGAATGGGAACAGGTATATCTCCACCGCCATAACCACCGGAAACTGTGCGCCCGATCTCTCTCGAGATCAGAACCGGCGAACCGGCTCCTTGAGCGTCCTAGAACGAGCACGAACATCAAACTCCAAGCCCTCGGCCGATTAGTACCGGTCAGCTGAATGCATTGCTGCACTTACACTTCCGGCCTATCAACGTGGTCGTCTGGCCACGGGCCTTACCTGGTTAACCCAGTGAGTGAATTTATCTTGAAACGGGCTTCGCACTTAGATGCTTTCAGCGCTTATCCCACCCGAAGGTCGCAAAACAGCCATGCCCTTGGCAGGACAACTGTCACACGAGAGCTTCGTTCGTCCCGGTCCTCTCGTACTAGGGACAACCTTTCTCAATTCACTTACGGCTGCATCGGATAGGGACCGAACTGTCTCACGACGTTCTGAACCCAGCTCGCGTACCGCTTT
>PMFA01000014.1 GCA_003155915.1 Acidimicrobiaceae bacterium
GGGTCATCAACTCGAGCGTGCGACTCGAGAGCAACCGCACGCCGTCCAACTCCCCGCCCTGGAGCAGCATGGTCATGAATCGTTGGTAGTCACTCGCGCTCGACACCAATCCCCCACCACCGCCGTGAATACGCGGCGCGTGCGTCGCGCCCTTGGCGAGCTCTTCGAACGGGAAGGAGTCGCCACCGTGGGGCACGTAGAGCATCGCCAGGCGGTCCCATTTCTCTTCGGGGCAGTACCAGTCGGTGTCGGTCATGGCCAAGGGCCCGAGGACCCGCTCTTGTAGGAACGACTCGAAGCTCTGGCCGCTCCAGATCTCGATCAGTCGACCCAGTACGTCGACCGAGACCGAGTAGTTCCAGCCGCTCCCGGGCTGGAATACCAGGGGACTCGAGCACCAGTCGTGTACGGCCTGGGCGAGGTCGGCACCGGGCGCGAACCCGAAGTCGTAGCCCTTGATGCGATAGATCTCGTCGGTCGGGTGGGCGTAGTGAAAGCCGTAGGTCAGTCCACTCATTTGACTGAGCAAATGGTGCACCCGCACCGGTTCGATCGCCGGGACGGTGAGGGGCTTCGCGGCCGTGCCGCCGGCCCAGACGCGAGGCTCCTTCAATGCGTCGATCCACTGACCGACGTCGTCATTCAAGTCGAAGCGACCTTCCTCGTAGAGCATCATCACGGCGATCGACGTGATCGGCTTGGTCATCGAATAGATACGCCAGATCGTGTCGTCGGTGACCTCGAGATCCTTCTCTCGGTCCCGGTAACCGCCCTTAGCGGTCCAGACGAGTTCGCCGCCGCGCGCGACGGTCGCGAGCCAGCCGGCCAGTCGTCGGTCCTCGACGTAGGCGTCGAAGTGCGGCCTGATGCGCTCGAGTCGAGCGGGCTCGAATCCCATCGCGCCCGGATCGACGCGAATCTCCAATGACGACATGATCACCTCCGAAGGGTTATTTCGACACTAAGCGAGAACCCGGACTTAGCTCGAAGCGTCGAGGGCCCGACGCAGCACGTCGAGCGCGCTGATGGCGCTGTAGGCGCGCACGCGAGGACGGTCCCCCGGCAGTCGCAGCGCGGCGTGTTGAACGTTCTCCCCGAGCGAGAGACCGACGAACACCGTCCCCGCCGGCTGGCCGTCCTGTTCCTCGGGCCCGGCGACGCCGGTGACGCTCAGCCCGACGTCAGCCTTGAGAAGGTCGCGCACGCCGCTCGCCATCGCTTCGGCGGCGCTGGCGCTCACGACCGGTCCCACGG
The DNA here is from genome assembly GCA_003155915.1 of Acidimicrobiaceae bacterium. Lineage (GTDB taxonomy): Bacteria > Actinomycetota > Acidimicrobiia > Acidimicrobiales > RAAP-2 > RAAP-2. The sequence continues at coordinate 1,255 of PMFA01000014.1, forward strand.
GCACCTTCAAGAGCTCGAACTTCACCTCTGAGGCGTAACTCACGACACCTCCGCGAAACCACTGTGAGGCGCCCGCGACGCCCACCAGACGAGAGGCGATGAGTCCACCCGTCACGGACTCGGCGACCGCGAGCGAAAGTCCTCGCTCGAGTAGTTGCGCGGCGACCACGTCTTCCATTGACTGGTCGTCGACGCCAAAGATGATGTCACCGAGTTTTTCTTCGATGAGCGAACGAACGATCGACTCTTCGTTCACGAGCAAGGCCGTCGCGTGCGCGTCGTGGTCCCCGCGCGCGGTGAGTCGAACCTTGATGCCCTCGATACCCGACGCGAGGAACGCGATCGTGACCCGGTCATCATTCACCAGTTCTTCGAAGCGTGACGCCACTGCTTCGGCGAGCGCCGATTCGCTCGCGCCCCAGGTGCGAAGGACTCGACTCGTGATCACCGACGTCGTCCCCGAAGCGATCTGGCGGGCCACCAAGTCGGGCAGGATTGCTCGTTCGAACATGTCGGTCATCTCGTAGGGAACGCCGGGCACGGCGTAGACGACCTTTTGGCCCACGGCACAGATCAGTCCCGGCGCCGTGCCGCGCGTTTGGGGGATGATCGTCGCCCCGCGCGGCACGTCGGCCTGCAAGAGGTTGTTCTCGGGCATCGTGCGCCCGCGCGAACCGAACATCGCGCGGATCTTTTCGACGATCTCTTCGTCGCGCTCCAGAGGGACATTCATCACTTCGGCCAACGCGGCGCGAGTGATGTCGTCCTGGGTCGGCCCGAGCCCGCCGCACACGATCACCGCGTCGCTGCGCGCGAGTGCCGTGCGAAACGCCAGAAGAATCCGTTCGTGATTGTCGCCCACGTGCTGGTGGAACTGCGAGGCGATGCCGTGAGCGGCGAGGTGCTCTCCGAGCCACTGAGAGTTCGTGTCGGGAATCTGTCCGAGCAACAGTTCGGTACCGACGGCCACGATCTCAACTCGCATCTAGACCGACCTTCTTGCCTTCGGCGTAGTACTGCCAGCCGGTATAGACCGTCAAGACGACCGCGATCCAGATGACCGTGACGCCGATCCACGTGTGACGCGCCGTCAACGGTATGACACAGAAGGCAATCGCCCAGTCCTGGGTGAAGGTCTTCCACTTCGCGAGCTTGCTCGCCGGGATGGAGATTCCGCGCCGCGCCGCGCGGGAGCGAAAGACGCTCATCCAGATCTCGCGAAGCGTGATGATCACGGCCGGAATGATGAAACCGTTGAGGCCGTGCGGGCGCGCGAGGATCAGGGCGTAGAGCGAGCCGAGGACGATGACCTTGTCGGCCAGCGGGTCGAGAAACGCGCCCGACGTCGTCGTCCCGTGGCGACGAGCGACGATGCCGTCGAAGTAATCCGACATCGCGGCGAGAAATCCGACGAGCGCCGTCCACCACGAGACACGGTCGAAGACGATGAGATAGATAAATACCGGCGCCACGAGGAGACGCGACGCCGTGAGCATGTTGGCCGGCGTAAGGAGGGCGGACTCGCCGTAGGTGGGCTCGCTCGTCATACCCGCACCGCCTCCAGATCCGTTCCGTGACTTGCCACGATCTCGCACTCGACCAGCGTCCCCACGGCCAGTGACTGATCCACCATCACAATGCCATCAATCTCCGGGCACTCGCGGACACTTCGCCCCACGCCCGGTGCGTCGATGAGGAGCTGTTGTCTCGTACCCACGAGGGCGTCGCGACGACGAGCGGTGATGTCGTCTTGGAGTTCACTCACTTCACGAAGCCGCTCGAGCGCCAGTTCGTGGGGAACTTGCGCGCCCAGAGTGTCGGCGTGCGTGCCCTCTTCGGAAGAGAACGTAAAGAAACCGGCCCAGTCGAGCTGCGCCGCGTCGATGAACTCGATCAGCCGACGCTGGTCGTCCTCGGTCTCGCCGGGATAGCCCAGGATGAACGACGAACGAAACGTCGCGTCCGGCTCGCTCGCTCGAATCGCGGCGATGCGCTCTAAGAATCGATCGGCGTCGCCCCATCGACGCATCGCGCGCAGCAACGGTCTCGACGCGTGTTGCAACGACAGGTCGAAGTACGGCACGCCGCTCTCGAGGATCGCGTCGATGAGTCCACTCGTGAGTCCCGACGGGTACAAGTACAGCAAACGCACCCGATCGACTTCGCGACTCAGGGTACGAGTCAATTCGATCAACGGCTGCGTGCCACCCTCGTCGAGCACTTCGACCGGCTCGCCGCGACCGGCGCGACGTCGGTCGTGTCCCCAGCTGGCGAGGTCCTGGGCGATCAAGACCAGTTCGCGCACACCGCCGTCGGCGAGTGCACGGCCCTCGGCCAGAATCTCCTCGGTGGAACGCGATCGCTGGTCGCCGCGAAACGACGGAATGGCACAGAACCCGCAACGCCGGTCACAGCCTTCGGCGATCTTGACGTAGGCCCACGGCGTGGCGGACTTCGGGCGCGGCAGATTCAAGAGGTCGAACGACGGCAGAGGACGAGTGCGCAGCGCGACCGGCGTCGAAGGGAGCGTCGCGGTCAGACTCTCGCCGAATCCGGCGACGAGGTCCACTTCGGGCAGCGCGGCGGCGAGTTCGTTACCGTAACGCTCGGCCATGCATCCGGTGACGACCAGTCGCGCATTCGTACGCTTGACGTCGGCCAGCGCGAGGACCGTCTCGATCGACTCCTCACGCGCCGCTTCGATGAAGGCACACGTATTGGCGACGACGAGGTCAGCTTTCGCGGGCGACAACGCCACCGTGTAGCCCTGGGACTCCAGTAGTCCCGCGAGTTTGTCGGAGTCCACGTGGTTCTTGGGGCACCCGAGCGTCTCGATCCAGTACCGCACCACGTCTCCTCCGTTGACGACAATACCGAGCGCACTGCGCTCGGTGGTAATGGCGGAGAGGGAGGGATTTGAACCCTCGGGCCCACTTTCGCAGGCCGCATTCTTAGCAGGAATGTGGTTTAAACCGAACTCACCCACCTCTCCCAGCCGACCCATCCTACTAAAGAGGCTTCATTAATAAAAATAGTTTCTGATAGCGAGATTGTGCGGAGCGTCATCGCCACGGTGACCGATATCTTCATCAGAAACGTCACGAAACCCAGCGTTACACTGGCACTCACCACGACGACGCAACTCCGAGAAGGGAAACCAATGCGCAACCTACGACTCACGCTGGTCGGTCTCGTGACCCTCGCCACCGTCGGCACCGTGTCGCTCTCCGCGGGCCTCAGCGCCAACGCGGCCCCGTTGCCGACGCTCGCGTCGTGCAAGACCTCGATCAACGCCGACGAGTACGCCAAGGGAAAGCTCACGGTCGCGACCGACACGCCGGCCTACACGCCGTGGTTCGTGAACAACACTCCATCGAACGGCAAAGGCTATGAGTCCGGCGTCGCGTACGCGATCGCCAAGGAACTCGGTGTAAAGAAGTCCAACGTCGTGTGGGTCCACGAGCCTTTCAACGCGAGCTTCGAACCAGGCAACAAGCACTTCGACTTTGACATCAATGAGATCTCCTACACCAGTGCCCGCGCGCAAGTCGTGACGTTCTCCAATAGCTATTACGACGTCCAGCAATCGATCATCGCGCTGAAGGACAGCAAGATCGTGAAGGATCACACGCCCGCCATACTCAGGACCTATCAATACGGCGATCAGATCGGCACCACCGGACTCGCGTACATCGATCAAGTGCTAAAGCCGACCAAGAGCCCGCGAGTGTTCAACTCACTCGCCGACGCGGCGTCGGCATTGGAGACTCATCAAATCGACGCCATCGTGTTGGACACTCCGGATGGTCAGTACATGGCGTCGTCGGGATCAGGTGAAGTCGTGAACTCCAAAGGCAAGAACATCGCCATTCAGGTCGGACAGTTCCCGAGCACGGGCGAGCACTACGGACTCCTCTTCCAGAAGGGGAACAAGCTCGTGGGTTGCGTGAACGCCGCGATCGCGGCCATGAAATCGAATGGAACGCTTGCGACGCTTCAAGCGAAGTGGCTCAGCATTTACACAAGCGTGCCCGTTATCGAGCCGTAACACCCCGTGGTCGACGACACCGACATCACACTGTCGGACGAGACACCTTCATTCTTCGCGCCTCGAAGAAAGCAGTTCCTTCTAGGACGTCGCGCCGTCGTGGCGAGCGTCGTCTCGACGACACTGATCATCGGTGGTCTCGTTGCCGCCTTCTACTTGGCCCCTGGCGGGGCGATCGTTCGCCACGACTTCTTTAACCCCCACGACATGTGGGAATCGTTGGTCGGCAACCATCACAAATCATTGAACTCAGTGGGCCTGGGATTGCTCATCAATATTCGGGTCTTCCTCATCGCCGAAGTCTTCATTCTCACTTTCGGATTGACGCTCGCGTGGACGCGAATGACCAAGTCACCCGTGCTGATGCCATTTCGCATCCTGGCCGTCATTTACTCGGACATCTTTCGCGGAATCCCTGTCCTCTTGGTCTTCCTCCTCATCGGTTATGGCGTACCAGGTCTTCAACTCGGGTTCATCTCTAATCAGTCGCCGGAGGTCTATAGCTGCGTGGCGCTCATCCTCACCTACAGCGCTTATGTCGCCGAAGTCTTCCGTGCGGGTATCTTCTCGGTGCCGCACGGACAGATCCTCGCCGCCCGCTCACTTGGTTTAACCAATGCGACCACGATGCGTCGCGTGATCCTTCCCCAGGCCGTTCGCACGGTAGTCCCACCCCTATTGAATGACTTCATTTCGTTGCAGAAGGACACTGCACTTCTCTCGGTCCTTGGCGTGATCGAAGCGGTCCAGGCCGGGACTATTTTTCAAGACGCAAAGTTCAATTCCAGTGGACTGGTCGTCGCGTCAATTTTGTTCCTGGTCATGACCATTCCGCTCACCCGGGTGACCGATGGGCTCATCGCGAGAGATCGCAATCGACGATTGGCCTCCTCATGAGCGAAGTGATTCTCGAAATCGACGCAGTGGTGAAACGATTTGGCGACAACGAGGTTCTGCGCGGCATTTCGCTGAACCTGCACCGCCACGAAGTGGTCTGTTTGATCGGCGCATCGGGCTCGGGCAAGTCAACCTTGTTGCGATGCGTCAACCTCCTCGAGACCATCGACGGCGGCACCATCACCCTCTTCGGACAGTCGCTCACGGACGTACGCATCGATCCCGACAAGGTGCGACGCCACACCGGCATGGTCTTCCAGTCGTTCAACCTCTTCCCGCACCTCAGCGTGCTCGAGAACGTCCTCGTGGGGCCAGTTCGTGCGCTCAAGCGAAAACGAAGTGACGTCATCGACGAGGCGCTTCAGCTCCTCGAGCGGATTGGACTGCGTAATCGGGCCGACGAATACCCGGACCGACTCTCGGGCGGTCAACAGCAGCGCGTCGCCATCGTGCGATCCCTCGCGATGAGACCGGCGCTCCTCTTGCTCGATGAGGTGACGAGCGCGCTCGACCCTTCGCTCGTCGGCGAGGTGCTCGATCTCTTACGTGACCTCGCCCACACCGGCACCACAATGTTGATCGCTACCCACGAGATGAATTTCGCCCGCGACGTCGCCCAAAAGGTTGCCTATCTCGACGGTGGGATACTCGTGGAGCAAGGTACGCCGGAGGAGATCTTCTCAAACCCGCAGCACGAGTCCACGCGACTCTTCTTAGAACGAGTCCGTTAAGAGGCCTCGGCGCGAAGCTCCGGAAACTTCATGACCTCGTCGAACAGTTCTCGGTCGCGGCTCCACGTCAGGTTCGCGCGCACGCTCTCGAGCGGTACCCACACGAGTTCATCCACCTCTTCATTGGGCATGAACTCCACGTCGTTCGCCTCCATCAGGTAGTAGGCCACGATCTTCGGCTTGCCCTTGCGGTGCGTGTAGTTCGTCGTGCCCGCGAATCGGATGACGTGACACGTCATTCCGGTCTCTTCGAAGACTTCGCGCAGCGCGCCCTGTTCGAAGGTCTCGCCCTCGTCGATCTTGCCCTTGGGAAATGTCCAGTCACCCCGGGCCTCGCGGTAGATGCACGCGAATTCGACGCGACCACCGGGGACGAAACGCCGGATGATGCCACCGGCGGCGCGAATGATGTCAATCGGGGCGTCTTTCGGGACAATCAACTCACCACTCATGAGGTACACGTCGCTAACGGTAGATGACGGCAACGTGAAAGTCCGGTATTACATCGTCCAGTTCGCGAAGATTTCACTTTCTCTAGGCTAGGCCAATGCTCAGCGCCACCATTCCTTTGGGGTGGCGTGTCGCGGTCTATCTACTTGCCGGTATCGGCGCCGGCATCGCCAACGGCATCGCCGGCGGCGGGACCTTCATCACGTTCCCCACGTTGTTGGCGACCGGCGCGTCGGCGTTGACCGCCAACGTCACGACGACGGTCGGGGTCGTACCGAGCTACCTCGGCGGCATTCGAGGTTTTCGATTTCAGCTTCGCGGTCACCGGGACCTGATCCGCTCGCTAGTGCCGTCGTGCGTGCTCGGCACCGCGACGGGGTGTTCGCTCCTGCTGCTCGGCTCGCCGCATCTCTTCGCGCTCGTGGTGCCGTGGCTCATTGGTTCGGGCACCGTGTTGTTCGCCCTCGCGCCACTGATCACCAAACGTCTGGCGCACGTCGATCACGCGCACCGCGCTCGACGATGGGGCCTGTTCGTGGGCATCTTCGTCGTCGCCATCTACGGCGGTTACTTCGGCGCCGGCATGGGGATCCTCCTGCTCGCCGTGATGGCGCTCAGCCTGCCCTTCGAAATTCAAGAACTCCAGGGGTTGCGCAGCGTGCTCTCGTTGATCATCAACATGATCGCGGCGCTGATATTCGTCGTTCGGGGCCACCTGATCGTCGACGCCGTCTACATGTTCCTCATTGGCACGTTGGTGGGCGGGTGGCTCGGGGCCATGCTGATCCTGCGTCTCTCGCCCAACGTCGTGCGAATCGTCATCATCGTCGTCGGTCTGGTCACCACGGTCCGATTGGCCATCACGGCGTAGCGAATTGACGACATTATCGATAAGATTTGTGGATGAAGCGATTCTTCTCCTTCCCCAATCCGGTCAACGACGCCGCCGCGCGTACGGTCGCCATCGGGGTCGTGACGATGGCGCTAGTCGCGCTCGTGACCAATACCGCCTGGCTTCTCATCCCGCTGACCTACGGATTCGTGGCGCGCGTGGCGGCCGGTCCCAAGATCTCGCCGCTCGGACAGTTCGCGGTGCGTATCGCGGCCCCGCGACTCACGAGGTTCCAAAAGTCCGTTCCCGGACCACCGAAGCGCTTCGCCCAAGCGATCGGACTCGCCTTCACGGGCGCGGCCACGATCGTCTGGCTCAGCGCCGGCTGGGGTGACGCGCGCTGGATCTTGATTCCTCTGATACTGGCGGCCTCACTGGAAGGGTTCTTGGGCTACTGCCTCGGATGCACGGTCTTTGGCTGGCTTATGCGCCGGGGCGTCATTCCCGAAAAGATCTGCGTCGAATGCGCGGACCTGTCGCGTCATTACGCCACTCTCACCAACAATCCGTCGTAAGAATCATCTAACTTCTTCCACAACATTCGAACCTGATAGTTCCGCGGGCTCGCAACTTTCCTAGGCTGAGGCCATGCGCCGCCAATCCCTCCGTCTCCGCTGGCCCGTTTTGGCCTTCAGCGTCGCGCTCGTCGGCCTCGCGCTACCCACGATGAACGCGGCCGCCACCGATGCTCGCGTGGTCGTCGCGGGCGTAGCTCCGGTTCCCGCGAACGTCACCGTCGTCCACCAAGCGATCACGACGACCTTCGACGTCACGCTGGTGCCGCGCAGTTCGACGGGACTCGCCAACTACATTTCGAGCCTCTCGGACACGGCGTCGCCGAACTATCGCCACTTCCTCACGACCGCGCAGTTCGCACAGCGCTTTGGCGCGAGCGCCGCTTCTGTCGCCACAGTGCGCGACTATTTCGACGGTTTCGGGTTGAGCGTCGGTGCCCTCAGCAAGGGTCGCCTCGTGCTGCACGTAAAAGGCACGACAACCGAAATCGCGCGCGCCTTCGCCGCCAGCGTCGAAACCGTTCGTCGATCGAACGGTATCCTCAGCGCGCAGCTGGCGACCAAGGGCACGGTTCCGTCGCCGGTCGCCCAGCACATCGCCGGCGTTGCGGGACTCTCTACGGTGGTGCAGCCTTCGGCGAACACGGTTCTCTCCCACGTCAGTTCACGCACCGCGATCGCCTCGACGTGTCCGGAAGATGGCGGCGAGACCTCGACGACGCCGAACACCAACGGCGGCTACACGCCGTTTCAGTTCGCCCAGCTCTACGGACTCGCGTCGTTGTGGGCGAGCAACGTGACCGGCACGGGCCAGACGATCGCCGTGTACGAACTGAGCGCGTACGACCCGGGCGACCTCGCGACGTACCTGAACTGCTACGGACTCAACCCCACGATCACGCCCGTCTCGGTCGACGGCGGACCGACCGGGGCCTACGACGACGAACCGACCCTCGACATCGAAGAGGTCGCGGCGATGGCGCCCGGCGCGGCGATCGAGATCTACCAGGGACCGAACAACAGCTCCGGACCAATCGATGTGTACCAGCAGATCGCCGACGACGACACCGCGTCGATCGTCTCCACGTCGTGGGGCACGTGTGAGAGCGATCCCAGTGGCGACCCGGCGGCCGAACAGCCGATCTTCGAGCAAATGGCGGCCCAGGGTCAGACCGTCGTGTCGGCGGCCGGTGACTCGGGATCCTCGGACTGCAACGGCATCACGAACAACAACCCCGCCGTCGATGACCCGGCGTCCCAACCGTACGTGACGGGGGTCGGCGGGCTCAGCGTGGGCGACATCAATCCCTTGAATGAAAGCGTGTGGAACACGCCCGTGAAAACCGGTAGCCCCGGCGCGGGCGGCGGCGGCGTCTCCAGCCTGTGGTCGCGTCCGTCGTGGCAGAACGCGCCGGGTATAGCGGCTAGCGCGACGATGCGTTTGGTGCCCGACCTGTCGACCGACGCCGATCCCAACACCGGTTTCATTCAGTACTTCACCGGATCGGGCCAGGGGGCGTGCACGCAGAACTGCCTCGCCGGTTGGAACTCCGTGGGCGGAACGTCGATCGGTTCACCGATGGTGAGTTCCCTGGTCGCCGTCGCGGCCCAGGCCTGCGATACCGCTCGACTGGGGTTCATCAACCCTTTGCTCTACGACATGGCCTCGACCGGATTCGTCGACGTGACGACCGGTTCGAACGACCTCTACAGCGTCGGTGAGTACAGCGCCGGCGTCGGTTACGACGAGGCGTCGGGACTCGGCAGTCCGAACGGCGCGGGCTTCTTCGCCGGTCTCTGTCCGGCGACGTTCGACGCCGCGAAGAGCTCCTTCGTCGTCTCGCAGTCGAGCGCCGCGGTCAACGTACCCGTCAACGTCACGGCCACGCTGCACGACACCAACAACGATCCGCTCACGAACGCCCTCGTCAACGTCACGGCCACCAACGTGAACGCGAACGGTCAAGTGCTGATTGACGGCGACCGCTCGAGTGAAGCGACCGACGGCAGCGCGAGCTACACCGTGGCGACCGACGCGAACGGCGTCGCCCAGTTCAGCGTGTCCGGTAGTGCACCGGGTTCCATCGACGTCGTCGTGAACTACGAGTCCCAGGCGATCGACAAGACGACGATTCAGGTCACGTCGAGCCCGCTGACCACGTCGAAGGTTCCCGGTCGCGCGACGATCGAAAGACTGTCGGCGTTGGTGGGAGGCTTCGACCTCGTGGTGCGCGCTCCATCGTCCAATGGGGGCGCCGCGATCACGTCGTACCAGTACTCGGTGAGCGGTGGTTCGAAGTGGACGTCACTCGCGCGCGGGGCCACGTCGATCAAGGTGAGCAACCTGACCAGGGGCAAGGCGTACCGCGTCGCGGTGCGAGCGCTCAATGTCAACGGGGCGGGCGCGGCGTCGGCGACAAAGGCAATCGTCACGCGAAAGTAATACGCACCGCCTGATCGGACGGTCGTTGAACAAGTTCAAAAATACGTCACCCCTAGACTTCCGTATGGAAGTGCACGACGAATTGGGTTAGTTCCCAAGAGGACACGAGTGAAACTTCGACGGGTAGTGCTGTTAGTAACCGTGGTGCTTGCCGGCATCACCCTCGCGGCCAGTGGGTCGCGCGGAGCGACGTCGATCGCCGCAGCGGCCGGTCTGCCCATTTACCAGTTCACAAACTCCGGGTCCGGTCCGCTCCCGTGGAACGCGGTCTCGCTCGAGAGCAAGATCGATCGCACGACCATGATCGGTGCGCCGCACGGCGCGAGCGACGCGACCGAGGGCGCGTTGGCCTACCGCACGAATGAGGGCCAACTCGCGCTGTACACCCAGTCCAGCACCGGCGTCACGACGTGGACGAACCTGTCAGCACCGCAGAACAGCCTTCCCCCACCGTCGGCCGATCCGGTCCCGTTCTTCGATCCCTCCGGCAACGTTGACCTGCTCTACGTCAACGACGTGGCGCACGTGATACTCCTCAGCCAGAACGATCCGGTCACCTCACTGTGGCGCCACCTGCACGATCAGGGCGCGTGGCGTCCGTACGTCGCGACGGACCTCTCGGCGCTAAGCGGTGCGACGGCGGCCAACGGTCTGGCGAGCATTCTGGTCAATGGTCTCTCGGGGACGGTCGCGTTTCGAACAACTAAGAGCACGATCGAGGTACTGCAGGTCGGTTGGTCGAGCGGAGACCCCGTTCCGTTCATGACCAGCACGCCGGGCAGCGTCACGGTGGCCACAGCCCCCGCGGCGCCCACGACGACGACGACGNNACGACGACCAAAGCCGGCGCCACAACGACGACCAAACCAGTCACGACCACCACGAAACCGGTCACAACGACGACACTCCCCACCTCGAGTGTCGCGGTGGCGAGTGACCCAATCGTTATTCCGGGACCGGTCGCTTCGTTTGTGACCACGTCCAACGTGGGCGATCTTCTCGTCTATACCAATACCGGTTCGACGCTGAATTCCTGGTCGGTTCTCGACGTCTCCACCTTGACCCTGGCCCCGAAGGTCGCCGGAACGCTCTCGATGGCCTACAACGCGTCTGGCGTCGACATCGCGGCCCTCACGAGCAACGGCGACGTCGAACTCTTCACCTCCCCGATCACGGCGAGTCCGAGTGCCCTCAGCGACCATGCAGTGACCGCTCCAGTGTGGTCGGCGCTCAACGTGACCAGCGTCGCAACCGGGGCGCCGCCGCTCAGCGGCTCGATCTTCGTGAGCGCGACGCCGACACAGACCTCCATTGACGGCCAGGCCGCCAATTGGGGCGACCTCTTCTCTCTCTCGAACACTCCCGGTTCATCGACTTGGTTAACCACCGACGTCTCAGCGACGGGCGGCAGTTCTGCGCGCACCGTCGGAGACGCCGTGACGGGTATTCAAGTGGGCACGACGCTCACGCTCTACGCCGCGGGCGTGGACTCTCCTCCGCCCCAGGGTGTCGGCGTCTACGCGATCCCCTCGTCGAAGTGGAGCCAGGCCATCACCGACGGCTGGCCCATCGTCAGTGAAACCGGTGGACTCGGCACACAGAGTTCGCCCTGGGTTGGCTTCACGTCCGCCACTACCGTCGCCAACTCCCCCGATTTCCTCATGGGTCAGAGCATCTACAACTCGCATAAACGCGTCACGTGGCTCTCCTTTTGGACCGTGAGTGGACCCCTGAAGGGCCAACCACAGACCACGACGAACTACTACAACCACGGTTTTGCCGCGGGGGCGTGGGTGGCGACGCAGATCGACCAGTACCGTTCGCTCGGCGTCGGACTGAAACCGGACTGGGTCATCTTCGACCCCGAGGGATACCCCGACAACCATTCCGGTTTGGACGCTCCGGGCGGATCGTCCAACGCCACGCTCGCTGTGTACGCCACCTACTGGAGTGCGATGTTGAAGGGCTGGGCGAGCGGCATGGCGTCGGTCGACCCGTCACTCAACGCCGGGGTCTACGCCTCGCAGTCGGAGTACCGCAATTACAACCTGGTCACGCAGTCCATGCCGGTCTTCGTCGCCATCGCCTTCGGGAACGGCGGCCCGACGCCGATCGGCGGCGCGACCGGTTCGAATATTCGCGGCTACATATCTTTCGCCGCCGCCTGCACCCCGGCCTCAACCCTGGCCCAAGAAGAGTCCACCCTCCTGAACCCGCCCTGGTCGGGTCAGTTCAACACGTTGCAGTTCAACGCGGGCGTGTACTGCGCACCGACCACGCCGTAGTCTGGGCCCATGAGCGACTCCACCGAAACGTCTGACGCCAACGAAAGCGCTGAACCCACGCAGTCCAAGGAATCGAACGATTCTTCGGACGCTTTTGGCGAGAAGGTCCAAGACCTGCGCAATCGAATCAAGCACCTCACCCAACCGCTCGTTGACTCGCTCGACTCTCGGCTGCGCGATCAGATCGACCGTCGCGTCGATGACCGCGTGGAGGAACGAGTCCAAACACTGGTCGACGAGGCCCTCGCCGCGCGACTCTCGGTGATCGAACGCGCTATCGCCGACATCGACCGCGCACTGAAAGAACTACAGGGCAAGTAGCCCTAGGGGGTCTTCTCGTTCGACGCCTGCGAATCGCGACGTTCGCGGTCACGGCGAACGGCCCAGCGCAGCGTCAACACGACGAGCACCAGCGTCGCCGCAATGAAGACCGAGAAGACCGCGATGAACACGTCGTCACGCTACGACGTGTCACACCAGGGCGCAAAAGTGGATGCATGACCACGACGCTCGATTCCTCTCCCCTCAGTGTGGTGGAGGCATTGCGCGGCGACCGGTCTAAGCGTCCACTGATCGATATCGCGAGCGCCGGCGGTCTCCGGTCGCTCCTCGAAGACGGGATCTTCGAGATCATCGGAGCCCAGCGCCTTGCGACACCGCTCGTCGTGCGGACCTCGTCACTGCACCAGCGCTTGGCCACGATCGATCTCGCCATGTCGACGCCCGGACGTATCCGCGGCGTTCTGATCGGACAGCTCCTTCGACTCCTGAGTGTTGGGATGTCGATCGATCACGCGTTCGACGACGCCGTCGCGACGTGGCGCGCTGAGGTCGGCGCCAACGAACTGATCCAACAGCTCGACGCACTCGATGACGACGACCGCGCTCGACTCGCGACCGACGTTGCCGCCCACTGCGTCACGTTGACGCGCGCTCTGGGAGAGATTCCGGCGCGCTGGATGCCGCGCAGCGCAGTTCGCGCGACCCAACGGCTCGCGGGCGGCAACGTCGTGCTGCGCGACGTCGTTGACCTCATGATCGGCGCCTCGACGAGTGATGTGGCGTCAATCGCCCTCTTTGACGTCACCACCTCCCCACTCGGCGAGGGCGCCGAACGTTCCATGCGCTTTCACGCGCTGATGCACACGCTGCGAACGTCGGTGATGCCGTTGCGCACCTGCACGTTCTCGAGCGCCACCGGCGAGATGTGGATTCGAGACGTCGACTACGAATTGCTGGCGCGAAGCGTGCAGGACGTACTTAATAGCGTCCGCGACCAGTGGAGCGCAAAGTGACGTTGATGCATCGCCGTCTCACCAGGTCCGATCTCAACGAACTCGTCAGCGCGGCGCCGGCGGCACCCGTTCAGTTGCTCGATGCGCACCGTGCGTCGCTCACCACGCGATTTCGCGCCGTGAGCGTGCCGGGCCATCGTCGACTCGACGCGTGGAGCGTCGAGCGCGCCGGTCGAAGCAGCAACGTGTTTCGTTGGTCGCCCGCCACGGCCCGACGAGTCCTCGGGAACGCCTCGCTTCGACGCCTGGCGACCCAGCCCGCGTCGGTTCGCGACGCCGTACGCGACGAATTGGGCGATCAGATGCTGCGCGCCGCGTCGGGGTACTCGAGGAGCGGCTCACTTTCGCACTGGCTGGCTTCGGCGCCTCATCCGGTCATCGGACTCGTCACGGCCGAAGCCGTGAACTGGGCGACGCAACTCCAAGAGATTGCCGAGTGGCTGGACGCGACGTGGGAGGTCCCGACGAGCGACGCCTACTACGACGTCGCCTCGGCGCGAACGACGCTTCGAGCCCGTCGAGACCTCGTCGTGCGAACCAGTGAATCTCGGACCATCGTTCGCGTTCGTAGTGGATCACCGGGCAAGAGTGCCGGACCGGGGTTGCGCGCCGATCTCACGATTGAGGCCCTGGCCGACCACGACGGCGTAGCTCCGGTGCGCTACATCGGCCTATGGCCCGAGGCCGGGGTCTGTCTCTCGGTCGACGGCACGATGAGCGACCTGCGCAGCGGCGCGCGTGATTTGGTGCGCACCGCCGTCGCCCAGCGACGTCGAGGGACCCTCCTGGCCGCCTAGGTTCTGAATCAAGGGGCTCCCGAGTAGCCTTTATGGGTCATGACCTTGAGAACTTCCCTTAGAAATATCGCCATCATCGCCCACGTGGACCACGGAAAAACCACGCTCGTGGACAAAATGCTGCGTCAAACCGGTTCATTCACGGCCCACGAGGAGCTGACCGACCGGGTCATGGACTCCGGCGACCTCGAGCGCGAAAAGGGCATCACCATCCTCGCCAAGAACACGGCCGTCAAGTGGAACGACCTCACCATCAACATCATCGACACGCCTGGTCACGCCGACTTTGGCGGCGAGGTCGAACGGGGACTCGCCATGGTCGACGCGGTCATCTTGTTAGTCGACGCCGCCGAGGGTCCCCTCCCGCAGACTCGGTTCGTGCTGCGAAAGACGCTCGAGAAGCGTCTGCCGGTCGTCCTCGTCATCAACAAGGTCGACCGTCCCGACGCCCGTATCAAGGAGGTCGTCGAAGAAGTGGAGAACCTCTTCCTCGACTTAGACGCCGACGAACACCAGATCTCCTTCCCGATCCTCTACGCGAGCGCCCGTCAGGGCTGGGCATCGCTCGACGTCAACGACACGTCGGGTGACCTCACGCCGCTCTTCCAGACCATCGCGGACTACGTGCCGGCACCGGAATACGAAGAGGGCCACGGACTCCAGGCACTGGTCTGCAACCTCGACGCCTCCCCGTACCTGGGACGTCTGGCGCTGTGTCGAGTGATCAATGGCAACTTAGAGCGCGGTCAGCGCGTCGCGTGGTGCCGCATCGACGGAACGATCGAACACGCCAAGATCACCGAACTCTTCATCACCGAGGCGCTCGAACGCGTCCCCGCCCAGAGCGCGGGTCCCGGTGACATCGTGGCGGTCGCCGGATTCGAGGACATCACCATCGGTGAGACCCTGGCCGACCCGGAGAACCCGATCGCGCTCGAACCGCTCCACGTGGACGAGCCGAGCCTCTCGATGACGATCGGCATCAACACGTCCCCGCTCGCCGGCACCGAAGGCAAGTTGCTGACGGCACGAATGGTGAAGGACCGACTCGACCGCGAACTCGTGGGTAACGTCGCTTTGCGGGTGCTCAACACCGAGCGTCCCGACGCCTGGGAGGTTCAGGGACGAGGCGAGCTGCAGTTGGCCGTGCTCATCGAGACAATGCGCCGCGAAGGTTTTGAACTCACGGTCGGCAAGCCCCAGGTCGTCACGAAGATCGTGGACGGCAAGGTGCACGAACCGGTCGAGCACGTCACGATCGACGTGCCCGAGGAGTTCGTGGGCAACGTGACGACGCTCCTCGCCACGCGCAAGGGCACCATGACCGACATGGTCAACCACGGCACCGGTTGGGTTCGTCTCGAATGGCGAATCCCGGCGCGTGGACTGGTGGGGATGCGTACCGAATTCATGACCGAGACCCGCGGCTCGGGCATCATGCACTCGAACTTCGATGGCTACGCCCCGTGGTTTGGTGACATCCGGCTCCGTCAGAACGGCGTGCTCGTCGCCGACCGGCGTGGTGACACGACCGGCAACGCGCTGCTCGACCTCGAACAGCGCGGCGTGCTCTTCGTCGGTCCCGGCGTCGAGGTCTACGAGGGGATGATCGTCGGCGAGAACGCGCGCTCGGACGAGATGAACGTGAACCCCACGAAGGAAAAGAAGCTCACCAACATGCGCGCCTCGGGCAGCGACAACACCGAGCGGATCGCGCCGCCCACCATCTTCTCGCTCGAACAGGCCCTCGAATTCATCGCCGATGACGAGGCCGTCGAGGTCACGCCCCAATCGGTTCGTCTGCGCAAGGCCGTTCTCGACGTCGCGGCGCGCCACCGCCTCCATAAGAAGAAGTAGTCGTCAAGTAGCATCTTCCCCGGAGGGATGACAGAGCGGCCGAATGTACCGGTCTTGAAAACCGGCGTGGGCTTGCCCACCGTGGGTTCAAATCCCACTCCCTCCGCCATTCATCATTCGCGTGACAACGGGATTGCCTGGAGGGTACTGTTCATCTCGTGGATGACGCCGAGCTCCTGAAGAGTCTGCTCGGTGGCGACGAATCGGCCTTCAGCGAATTGGTGCGGCGCTACCACTCGACGCTGGTGAAAGTGGCGCGCTACTACGTGGCGAGTGCGGCGAGCGCCGAAGACGTCGCCCAGGACACGTGGATCGCGGTTCTCAAGGGCATCGAGAAGTTCGAAGGGCGAAGCACCTTCAAGACCTGGTTGCTGCGTATCTGCGTGAACCGCGCCCGCACGTCCGGCGTGAAAGAGCATCGATCGATTCCGGTAGACCCGAATGAGTCTGGTCCGACGGTGTCGGCGCACCGATTCGACCAGGGCGGCTTCTGGAGTGACCCGCCGGTTCCCTTCACCGAGGCCATCGACACGCGACTCGACAACACCGCGGTCCTCAATGCGGTGCGTGACGCGATTGATGCGCTCGCTGAGCCCCAACAGGCCGTCGTAACGCTTCGCGACGTTGAGGGACTATCTACTCAGGAGGTGGCCGCACTTCTCGGACTCAGCGAGGCGAACGTGCGCGTGATCGTGCACCGCGGTCGAGCCCGCGTTCGAGAGATCGTCGAAGAGGCCATGAAGGGATCGAAGATATGAAGTTGCTGCCGTCACCGCTGGTGTGTCGCGACGCCGTCGAACTGGTGAGCGACTATCTCGACGGCACCCTGTCACGTCGCCAGCGCCGACGTCTCGAAAAGCACCTGGCCCAGTGCGACGCGTGCAGCGCCTACCTCGATCAGATGCGCGCGACCATCGCCGCGAGCGGCACGGTCGGTCCCGAGGACCTCCCGAGCGAGGTCGTCGAGGGCCTCGTCAACCTGTTCCGTCAATACCGAGCCGACGAGTGAAGGGCCCCCATGGCTTCGTCTGACTCTCCAATCACCGTCTACGGCGCCAGTTGGTGCCCGGACTGTCGCCGCGCCAAGCAGTTCCTCGCGTCCCACCGCGTGGCCTATGAGTGGATCGATCTCGAGGAGTTCCCCGAGAAGACGACCGAGGTGGAAGCGCGCAACGACGGCAAACGGATCATCCCGACGATCGTCTTTCCCGACGGCAGTTTCCTCGCCGAACCGTCGAACGACGAACTGGCCGATCGCATCGGCCTGTCGCGCGTGACCTCGGAGAAGGAGTACGACCTCGTCATCGTCGGTGGGGGTCCCACGGGACTCACGACGGCGATCTACGGCGCTCGAGAGAACGCCAAGGTGTTGATCGTCGAGAAGTCAGCGCCCGGCGGCCAAGCCGGCGTCACCGAGCGTTTCGACAACTACCCCGGATTCCCCGATGGCGTGGGCGGCGCCGAACTGGCCGAGCGCATGACCCAGCAAGCGTTGCGCTACGGCGTCGAAATCCTCGAAGCCGTGGGGGCCACAAAAATACGACGCGACGGACCGATGATGCGCGTCGAACTCTCGACCGGAGACTTCGTCCTCGCGCCGGCCGTACTCGTCGCGACCGGTTCGACCTATCGACGCACGGACGCCGAGGGCGAAGCGGACCTCATCGGTGCCGGCGTCCACTTCTGTGCGACGTGCGACGGACCGTTCTACCGCGGCGCCAAGGACCTCACCGTCGTCGGCGGCGGCAACAGCGGCCTCGAAGAGGGACTGTTCCTCACGCAGTTCGCCGACCACGTCACCGTCGTGCAGGCCCTGTCAAAACTGACGGCCAACAAACTCCTTCAAGACAAGGTCGTGAACCACGCGAGGATGTCGGTACTCCTGGACACGTCGGTCACATCATTCAACGCGAACGAGTCCGGCAAGCTGGAGTCGATCACCGTGTCCTGTGACGGAACCGAGTCGATACACGAGACCGCCGGCGCCTTCATCTTCATCGGTCTCGATCCCAATACGAGTTTCCTCGAGAACTCGCTGGACGTTGACGCGCGTGGATTTATCGTCACCGACACAAATTTTCGCACGAGCGTCGACGGAGTTTTCGCGGCGGGTGACGTGCGCTCCGGTTCGACCAAACAGATCGCGTCGGCCGTCGGCGAGGGCGCGGCGGTCGCAATTCAGATTCGCTACTACCTCGACTCGTTGGACCGCGTCGACGTCAATAGTTGACATTTGATGTAGTCGCGCGAGCTCGCGCGTCGCGTTGCGCAATTTTTCGCAACGCACCCACACGCGCGTAACTTTTTTCTGACGTGGCGTGATCGCATCGTTGCGCGCGCGTATTCACAGCAGATACTAAAGAAGTAATTCAAGTATCGCCAGTAACGTCTTAATAGCGGCCGCAAATTTCTCACGTAATACACGTGCGTTCTTGCTAATCGCATCACACACAAATGTTTGCCGAACGGAGCGTTGTAGATGCCAAGGAAAAGTTTCGACGCCTCAGTGCTCGGCGAGTTCTTTTGGAACTCGACCGACCTGTTGTCGATCCTGGGCAGCGACGGCACGTGGAAGATCGTCAACGCGGCGTGGCCCGAGCACATGGGCTGGTCCCTCGAAGACCTGCAGAGTAGCCCCTTCATTGACCTGGTTCACCCGGATGACGTCGCGGCGACCGTGCGCGAGTTCGACCGTATGGTCGCGGCACCGGACGCCACCTTGATCGAGTTCCGCAACCGCCAACGTCACCGAGACGGAACGTACCGATGGATCGAGTGGAGTTGTCAGGGCCGCAACGGCATGGTCTTTTCCGCCGGGCGCGACGTCACGAGCCAAGTCGAAGGACAGATGGAGTTGGCGGGCAGTCTCGAGACCACGCGCGCGATCCTCGACGCGGTGGTCGATTCGATCATCACCATCGACGAACAGTTCCGGGTGCTCGACGTCAGTCCCGGTACCGACCGAATCTACGGCGTTTCGCACGACGAGCGACGAGGTACGAACTCGCTCAACATTGTCTTGCCCGATGACCGCGATCACGTCGCAACGGAGTTGCGACGTCTCTTCCGCGGTGAAGATGGGTCGATCACGAGTTATCGCTTCCGAGCGCACAACGTCGACGGCACAACGCTGACGATCGAGACCCGCGGACGACTAATTCGCGATGAGGCGGGCCACGAACCTCGAGCCGTACTGGTCTCGCGCGACGTCACCGAAGCCGTCGCCGCCGAAGCGGTTCTGAAAGAGGCGAAGGAAGCGGCCGAACGCGCCAACGCCGCCAAGAGCGAGTTCATGTCGCGCATGAGCCATGAATTGCGCACGCCGCTCAATTCCGTGCTCGGATTCGCCCAAATACTCGAAATGGAGTTGACGTCACCCGACGCGCTCGAGATGGTGGGCTTCATCCACAATTCGGGCGCGTACTTACTGGAACTCATAAACGAAGTACTTGACATCTCGCGTATCGAAGCAGGTCACATCAGCGTCCTGATCGAGCCGATCGCACTGAAGGATCTCGAGAGCGAGTGCATCGAGCTGGTCACGCCCCAGGCCAGTGAGCGCGGTATCACGATCTCCTCCAAGTCCAATTACGACTACCACGTGCTCGGCGACCAGCAGCGACTCAAGCAGGTCCTCCTGAACCTGTTATCCAACGCCATCAAGTACAACCGAACACACGGCACGGTGACGCTTTCGTGCGAATCCAAGAGCGACAAAGTCCGATTCTCGGTCAGCGACACCGGCCCCGGCATCAGTCCGGACCTGCTCTCGCGGTTGTTCACGCCGTTCGACCGTTTGGACGCCGAGATGACCGGCATCGAGGGAACCGGTCTCGGACTGGCGCTCTCCAAGGGCCTCATCGAGGCGATTGGCGGCGCCCTCGGCGTCGAGAGCAAGGTCGGCAAGGGTTCGACGTTCTGGATTGAACTCCCGGCCGCGGAGTGCCTGGCGTCGTGCCCCACCGCGAGTCAGCCAAACTTGGCCCTCTCGGCCTCGTGCCACGCCGCGACGTCGAACGTGCTCTACATCGAAGATGACCTCGCCAACGTGCAACTGGTCGAACGGCTCTTGCTGCAGCGACCGAACATCAACCTGATCACGTCGCTGCTTGGTGGCCTGGGCGTCGAACTGGCTCTGCAGTATCGACCGGACCTGATTTTGCTTGACGTGCACCTCACGGATATTCACGGGTTCGAAGTACTCGAGCGTCTCCAGGGCGATTCACGCACCGTCGACATTCCGGTCGTGGTTCTCTCGGCCGACGCCACGACGTGGCAACGCCGGCGCTTCCGCAACGCCGGCGTCTACAACTATCTGTCGAAGCCGCTCGACCTCCATATGTTGCTCGATGTCATTGACCAGCACGTCGGTGCCGGCGCCGCGTCGCTCGTGATCGCGAACGCCCGCGAGCACGTCACCGCAACCTGAGTTCTCGCCTCCGCACGTCTCAGGGCGTGATACGAGAACGAATCTCTTTCATCCACTGATCCGCCGATCGTCGAGCCTCAGCGACCTCTTCTCGTCGACCCGTGGCTTCCACCCCGGTGACCGGATACGAGCCGAGGAACTTCACGCGAGCGAGGTGGGTCTGGAGATCGGCCAGGCAATCGGCGACGACGTCGTCGGCGACGTGACCTTCGAACTCGATCACGAAGCAGTAGTCGCCCAGTCCGCGCTTCGTCGGCCGGCTCTCCAATTTCGTAAGGTTGATGTCGCGCGCGGCGAAGCGACCGAGAATCCCGTAGAGCGAGCCGGGACGGTCGGAGTCCTGGAAGCAGACAATGGTTGTTCGGTCGTGACCCGTGGGCGCCGCGACGCGCTCGCGGGCGACGACAACGAATCGTGTGGCGTTGTCGGGATGGTCCTCGATGTCGGTCGCGAGCGCGACCAGACCGAACAGTTCACCGGCCAGGGTCGACGCGACCGCGGCCCACGGTTCGCTGGACTGCGCGACCTCTCGGGCGGCTTGTGACGTGGAGGTGGTCTGTTCGATCGTGACGTCGAGTCCGTGCAAGTAGCCGCGGCACTGCGCCAACGCGTGCACGAAGCTGCGAACGCTGGTCAGGTCCTCAATCGCGACGCCGGGCCGGGCGAGCAAGTGCAGTCGTATCGGGATGACGATCTCTTGCACGATCACCAACTCGTGATCGAAGACCAGTCCGTCGATCGTGGCTGACACCGTCCCCTCGATTGCGTTTTCGATCGGCACCAGTCCCTGGTCGAGCGAGGAATCGGCGACCGACGAAAGAAGATCGGCCAGCGTGTCGCACGCGATGCTCTCGACGTTGTCCATCGTGGAGACGGCTTCGTGAGAGAACGAACCCTCCGGTCCGAGGTAGCCAATGCGCAGCGTTCCCATCACGTGAGGATAGTTCCACGACCCCGGGGGCCTCGCCGCACCGGGTCTGGTGAGGTCGTTTGAGGTCGTACGATAGACAGGGATCAATTTCGAAAGGCCGTGCAATGGGGCACCCGATGTTTGAGTATGACGCCACGCTGGCGGACGAGGTCTTTGACTACTGTCGAGACCGCCTTTCGATGGACCCGGTACCACTCGACTTCGGGAGTTTGAACGCGACGGCCCCGGGCGATATGAAGGGATTCATCCGTCCCGAGGGTCACGACGCCGACGAGATTCTCGAGTTCTTCAAGAACGATTTGGCCCCGGCGGTCGTCTCGATCGACTCACCCGGCTTCCTCGCCTTTATTCCGAACGCGCCCACCAAGAACTCGTTGCTGTTCGACATGGTCGTCGCCTGCTCGGGCCTCAACGGCACCAGTTGGTTGGAGTCGAGCGGCGTCGTACTGGCCGAGAATCTGGCCCTCGAGTACCTCGCGGAGTTGGCCGGCATGCCCGAGGGCTCCGGCGGCGCGTTTGTCTCCGGGGGATCGTTGGGCAACCTGTCGAGCCTCACCGTGGGACGCGACATCGGACGCGCCAAACATCCGAACCTGTTGCCGCACGAAGTGCGCTACGCGATCTCCGCGGACGCCCATTCGAGCATCGGTAAGGCCCTGCACGTACTCGGCGTCCAACCGCTCATCGTGACGACCGACGACCACCGCTTCACGCGGGCCAGCCTCGAGCAGGCGATGGCGGATGACCCGAACACCGAGAACGTGATCGGTATCGTCGCGACCTCGGGAACGACGAACGCCGGCATCGTGGATGACTTAGAGGGCCTTGGCAGCTACGCGCGCGAACACGATCTGTGGTTCCACGTCGACGGTGCCTACGGCGGGGCCGCGCTGTTCTCACCGACCGAACGACACCTCCTCGCGGGGTTGCGACACGCCGACAGCTTCATCGTCGACCCGCACAAGTGGCTCTTCGGGCCGCTCGACTGCTGCGCGCTGATCTATCGCAACCCGACCGTCGCGCGCAAAGTCCTCGCCCAACAGGCCGGCTACCTCGACATCTTGCACTCGAGCGACGACGAGCACTACGAGTGGAACCCGTCGGACTTCGCGATCCACCTGTCGCGCCGAGCCCGTGGTCTCCCCTTCTGGTTCTCGCTCGTCACCAACGGCACGGCGGCCTACGAGAGCGCCGTGCAGAGCGCGGTCGACATCGCCCATCGCACGCAGCAGAAGATCGCAGCACTCGACTACGTCGAGATGGTCCGACCCATCAGCCTCTCGATCGTCCTATTTCGCCGTAAGGGCTGGACGAGCGAGCAGTACACCGAGTGGAGCCATCAACTCCTGCGTGATCAAATCGCCTTCGTGACGCCCACGAAGTGGGAGGGCGAGACGGTCGGTCGTCTCGCGTTCCTACATCCCAACACGACGGACGAACTCGTGGATCAGATCCTCGAGTCGATGAGGGACTAGAGCCCTTCCAACAACGGATCGCTGGGCGTTCGTGCGGCTTCGCCCCGTTGCGACTTCCGTCGCCAGGCGATGCCGCCCAGCGCCTCGAGCACGATGCGGTTGCCCAAATAGGCCGTGATCTCGGCGTGATCGTACGGCGGGGAGACTTCGACGACGTCGAGGCCACCGACGTCGGTCTCCATCGCGATTCGGCGTACGGCGTCGAGCAGTTGGCGACTCGTCAGCCCGCCCGGTTCGGGCGTGCCGGTCCCGGGAGCCGAGCCCGGGTCGACGACGTCGACGTCGACCGACAAGAAGACGGCATCACAGTCGCTCGTTGCGATCGCGATCGCTTCGTGGAGAACGTCGTCGAGCCCGCGCGACACGATCTCGCTCATCTCGAATGAGCGCATCCCCTGCTCGGCCATCCACGCCAGTGTCGCCGGTTCGGGCCAGTAGCCGCGCAGTCCGATCTGCAAGAAGCGGTCACCGCGACAGGCCCCGGATTCGATGAGTCGGCGCATGGGAGTGCCGTGTCCGTACAACGAACCCATCTGCGTGTCGCCGGTGTCGGCGTGGGCGTCAAAGTGAATCACCGAGACCCGTCCCCAGCCAACGTGTCGAGCCACGCCCGTGACATCCGGTAGAGCGATGGTGTGGTCGCCACCGAGCACGATCGGGATGACGCCGGCTGCGGCGACCGCGCTTACTCTCTCTTCCAGCAGACGAAGCGACTTCACGGTATCGCCCGAGGGCATCTCGACGTCCCCGAGGTCGACCACCGCAAGGTCCTTCAGCGCGTCGACCCCGAGGGCGAGGCTCGGCCGCATCCCGTCGTGCGGCAAATAATCCGTGACGCGAATCGCTTGGGGACCGAAGCGGCAACCGGGTCGGTGCGACGTCCCCCCATCGAAGGGTGCGCCAATGATCGCCGCGCCCGACGTCGACCATTCAGCCGGTACGTCGGGGTCGGCCGCGGGCACGCCGAGGAACGTGGCGTCCGGCCCGTAGAGGTTGCCTATGCGCATGATTCGACCCGCCTACGGCGTGCGATTGTCAAACTCGCTTTACGCATACGTCGTCTTGATCGCCGCGGACAGTTCGTCGAGGTGGTTGACGACCAACGAGACGTGCCCGTCTCCGGCGAAGAAGCGCTTGCGCGCCGTCGGCAGACTCTTCGCCAACCACTCCCCGTGCGTGCGCGGGACCATGAGGTCCTGATCGCCGAACCATACGGAAACGGGGACGGTGATCGTGGTGGGGTCGAAGCCCCACTCCTTCATGATCGCCTGGTCGTCGTCGTAGAAGCCGCGCCATCCGAACTCGAAACCTTGTCGCATCGACGCGGCGAACTCCTCGCGTGCGGACTCGGGTTCCAAGACCGCCTTGTCGGGCTCTGAGAGCAAACCGCCGAACATCTCGACGACATTGTCCTTGGTCGCTACGGCGAATGCGTCGCCGTACATCGCCATACGGGCTTCATATTCGGGACCGCCTTCTTTGGCGAGCGCGAACTCCTCGACGTTCTCCGGGCCCATCCCTTCGGTCCAGTCGAAGTTCAGGTTTGTGGGCACGACACTGGCGAGCGACCACGCCGCGAGACAGCGCGGCGCGTCGAGCGCCGCGCAGGCGAGCGCGTGTGGTCCGCCGCCGGACCAACCGACGACGACGTAGTCGCCTCGACCGAGCGAATCCAACGCCACACGAACGTCACCCACGACCGAGGCCACGTCACGACCTTCGAGACGCGATGATTTGCTGTAGCCCGCGCGTGACGAGGTGACAATGAACAAACTGCCGTCTTCGGCGAGCGGCGCGAGCATCTTCACCAGATTCGCCGAACCCGGGGTTCCGTGATGAAAGAGGACAGTGTGACCGGACGGCTCCCCGAGGGTGGCCACTTCCAGGTATCTGCCATCAGGCAGTTCGATCAATACTTCGTTGTAGTGCATGGTATTTCCGATCGCCGTTTCAACTCCCACCCTACGCTGGCGAGATGTCGTCGTCACGTTCGGTTTCGGTTTCGCAGTTGATCCACGCCCCGGCGTCGCGGATCTTCGATCTCCTGGCCGATCCGCGTCAACACGCTCGCCTGGACGGATCTGGTTCGGTCTCGTCGGTGAAGAACGCCCCCGAACGTTTGACGCTCGGCTCGACCTTTTCGATGCACATGAAGATGGGGTTCGGCTACATGACGCGCAATCGGGTCGTCGAGTTCGAAGAGAACCGTCGCATCGCGTGGCACCACTTCGCGCAGTTCGTTTGGCGCTACGAGCTCGAAGAGGTCGAGGGTGGCACGATGGTCACCGAATCGTTCAACTACGACAAGCCGTGGGCTTTCGTCATCATCGCGATGGGCTTCCCCGAGAAGAATCGACTCGCCATGCAAGCGACGTTGCGGCGACTCGAAGAGCTCGTCACCTCGTGACGGTGAGCGTCACGCCGACGTCCAAGAGTTCGACCCAGGTCTGACCGGGCGTCATCAGGGCCGTTTTCCCGTTTGCCGTCTTGTACTGGATGACGTCGGACTTCGACGGACCTCGCGACCACGTACCCGTCGTCTCCAGGCCGTCGACAAAGAAGGCCGCGGTCCCCGATCCCTGCAGGTTCGCGTAGGAGGCCTCGGTGCCGATGCCGTTCACGTAATTCACATACATGACGATGACGTTCTTGGGCGACTCACGAACACCGGTGCCGGTCACGTCAGCCTTGCCGAAGAGCGTTCGATCCCACGACATCGAAGCTGTATCCCACGTCCACGTCACCGGGTAGATGCTCGGGAAGGGGACGATGAAACTCACGACTGGCCTACCACCCGCGATCTCCTTGGGCGTCCGGTAAGAGAACAGTGCCGGCGGCGGCACCGGGGCGCCCCCGAAGGCGAAGAGCTGGGGCGCGATCGCGAAAAGGTTGTGAGGCGCGTAGAGGTTGGGGTCGCGGAACATCGCGGTGCCGGCACTCGACTCATCAATCAACTTCAAGCCCGGTACCGTCGAGATACTCGCCACGGCGTAAGGCGCGCCTCCGGAGTAGGCAAAGATCCCGCCCAGGGGCCACACGACCTGAGTATCGGTGGGACGCACCGAACGCACTGGTCCAACTTTCGCGGGTGCGTGCGAATTGAAGATCGCCGCTAATCGCGTGATGCCGCCGTTCACGATTTCTTCGTAGACAACGTCGGCCTGATCAATACCCCATTGGGGCAGCGCTTCCGGTGTGTTCTCGATCTTGACGGTCAACGCCGGTCGCTTCACCGAGAGGCCAGTTGGATCGGGCAGGCCGCTCAATGGCGCGGTTGGGTACTGCAGCAACGTCGTGGTCGTGGTCGGTGCCGTGGTCGGCGTCGTCGTGGTCTTATGAAAGTGAAGGAAGGCCAGTCCCCCGATCGCGGCGAGCACAACGACGACGACGATCACGGGGAGTGTCTTTCGCATTCTCCAAACCTACTTAACGATGCTGACCGTCCTGTGCCAGTCCTTCGTCGAGAAATAAACGCTTGAAGATCACAGTGTGCGGCAACATTGTCTCAGGACTGAGGTGCTCCGAACCCTCGACGCGAAGCCATCCCACGGATTCATAGAAGCCCAGCGCCGTATCGCGACCGTTGGCCCAGAGTTGCTCGGCGCCGAGTGCGCGTAGGTCCTCCTCGGCGAAGGCGAGTACGCGCGCGCCGTACCCGCGTCCTTGGACGTCGAAGTCGGTCGCCATGTAGCGCAGTTGGAACGTGACGAGCGAGGGGTTCATCGGTGGCGCGGATGGGAAGAACGACGCGCTCACGACCAGCCGAGCACCGAGGAATCCGCCGTAGTGGAAGGACGTCTCATCCCCGTCACGCGGATCGGGACGATAGATCGCGGGGTCGTCGTTGCGCAAGATCCGTCGACGAAGACCGTGGAGTTGGTCGGCCGAGACGCGCTCGACGTGAAAGTCGTCGTCAGTCAAGTTGCTGCACCATCGTGATCAAGGTCAATGAATGATCGCGCTCCATTTGGAAACTCTCTCCGTTCGGTCGAAAGCCCACCTTCTCATAGAAGGCGCGCGCCCGCAGAACCGACGAACCCACGTGCAAGTACACCTCGTCGACCCCATGTCCCTTGGCCCATTCCCCGATCGAACGGACCAGGAGTACGGCCGTGCCCGTTCCTCGTTCGCTCGGCGTCACGTACATGGCGTAAAGCCACCGCGTTCCGGGGTAGGCGTCATTGAAGCCCCCCGACACCATGCCGACCACGCGACCGTCCCGATCGGCCAAGTAGTACAGTCGGGTCGAAGCCGCGTTCTTCCACTGCGCGTCGGACCAGCGCAGCGACTCCTCGTAGGTGGATCCGTAGGCGTCGGGGGTGTCGCTCAGCGCTTCGAGGCGAATCACGCGCAGGTCCTCCCAGTCATTGGTCCCGCACAGTCGGATGGTTAGCGTCGACTCACTCGTCATCGGTCATACGCGCGGCCACGTTGCGTTCGGCGGGAGTTCCCTCGGCCAGATTGTCACGCACCGCGTCGTGATCGACGTCCGGTCGATTCTGTGACAGCTTGGCCTTGCCCTGGATCGCCTCGACCGCGATCTCGATACCGACGATGGCCTTCACTTGTCGTTCGACGTACTCCGCCGACGCGTCCTCGACGTGCCACTCGGGCGATCGGCCGAGCTCGAACTGGTCGGTGACCAAGCGCACCTGTCGTTGCAGCCATTCGGAATCGTCGTGCACCGTGAGGTGACCGCGGACTTCGGTCGCGACGTAATTCCAGGTCGGCACGACACCGGGGTTCTCGAAGCGGCTCGGATAGTTCGACGGCGACACGTAGGCGCTCGCGACGAGGAAGAGGGCGAGGACCTCGTCACCGTCGTTCAGCGAGCGCCACCACGAATTGGCCTTCGCGACGTGAGTGAGGATCTTTGTGCGGTCTTCACTGACCACGACGGGCACGAAGACGCTCTGGAGTCCGTCGGGCGTGGCGACAATCAACATCCCGGCGCCGGCCTCGCGGACGATTTTCCACGCCGCCTCTTCGTCGAGTGCGTGCTTCGGGGGAACGTACACGCGACCATTCTTCCACGCGGCCCGGTGGCCACGTCCGAGAACCGCCTTACGTACCTTCGGGACTCGCCAACATCGTCGGGCCCTCTTGGCGAGGCAATCGGGCCGAATAGATGCTGTACCCGTCAATCTGACGCACGATGAACGTCGCGATTGCGGTAGCGGCCATCATGGGTATCCCCAACGAGAAGCCACTGTGCGTGAACTCGAGCACCAGTACCAGGCCGGCGAGCGGGGCCTGCATCGAGGCGCCGATCATCGCCGCCGCGCCGACGAGGGCGAACGCGCCGACGGGCGTACCCGGCCACAGGTGAATCCAGAGCGCCCCGAAGAAAGCGCCGAAGAGGGCGCCCGTCGCGAGGAACGGTGTGAAGACGCCACCTGCGGCACCGCTGCCGAGCATCATCGCGGTGACGAGCGGTTTGAGGGCGAAGAGTGCGAACAAGAGTCCTACGCCACCGACGCCGAGGAACGCTTCGTGCGCCATGTCCTTGCCGTTACCGAAGAGTTGCGGATACCAGATTCCGATGACGCCGAGGACACCGAAGGCGACCGGCATCATCCACAAGATGTTGGCGCCCTTCGCGCGAAAGTGCGAGGCCCATCCGATCAGTCGAACGTAGAAGATCGCGAGGAGACCGATAACGACGCCGGCGAGAATCGACCACACCATCAGCGAAGCGCTGAAGCGATAACCGGGAATGTCCGCGTACGTGGCACCCGACGGCAGGTACAGCCACGCCACCAGCGTCGCAATCAATGAGGTCGCGAGTGCCGGCATCACGACCGGCAACGCGAAACTGCCGTAGAGGACTTCGGCCGTGAAGATGGCCCCGCCGAGTGGCACGTTGTACACGCAGGCGAGTCCCGCGCCGCCGCCACAGGCGACGAGCAGGCGCTTCTGGGCGGGGCTCAGATTGAACCAGTGCGAGAGCACACTGCCCGACGCGCCGCCCATCAACTTCGGTGCCGCTTCTCGTCCGATCGACGCGCCGAGGCCGATCACGATCTCCGAGACGATCGACGTCAAAAAACTCCGGCGCAGCGAAAGCTCGCCCTCACCGTTCCAGACGGCGTCGTCGATGTCGGACTTCTCATGCTTGAGATAACGCCTGATCAAATACCACGACACCGCACCAATAACGCCACCAATCAACAGGACCACGATCCGACGAGTCGAGCTCACGGCGGCCACGGCGTTCTGGAAGTACCCGGAGTGGTAATGGAATCCAGCGCGTTCACACTCGGCGAGGATCCACATTAAAAGGTCGCCGAACAGACCCGTCGCGACACCGGTCAACGCCACGGCGAGCCAGAATTTCGGAGTCAGTCGCGCTTCGCCGTCGTGCGTGACGTTCGGTTGCTCCATCGCGCCGCGACCCGATGCGATTCGCCGCTTGATCATTGGCGGAGGAACGCGAAGGCGTTCACTCTCGGAGTTGCGCTTTCGCACCATGGACCTCTCAAAGCAATGGCTGAATCAATGGTAGTGCTCGCCTTATTGCAACTTTCTCTCTGGAAAAAGTGCGGAGCTACCTCGGACTATCGATGACGGTGCTCAGTGCAGCGCCATGAGCCACGGCGGTGGACTCACTTCGATGCGCGCGAACGGCGAGGCGACACGACCAAAACGATCGTCACCCGCAGCCCAGGCGCGCCACGCGTCGGAGATCTCGTCTTGGGACCTCGCCACAAAGTTCCACCACATGAAGAGGCGTTCGTCGAAGGGAACGCCCCCGATGAGCATCGCCCGACTCGGAGCATTTGAATCGAAACGGCACTCGTCTCGTCCCGCGCCGAGGTACGCCAGCGCCCCCGGTTGCACGACGGTGCCGTCGACCAACACCGAGCCGTTGGCGACGATGAGCGCGTACTCGCAGTTCGGCTCCAGTGCGACTGTGACGGGACCCCCGTGAAGATTGAGTTCGACGCCGACCAGAGCGCTGTCTCGACGGGCCGGTGAACTCGTCTCTGCGAAGGAACCGACGAGGACCGTCGCCGAGAGGTTCGACGTCTCGATCGTTGGCATGGTGTCAAAGTGTTCGAATTCGGCGCCACCGTCACGCGTCGTCGAAGGTTGCGCGACCCACAACTGCATTCCGTGCATCTCGCCCGATCGCAGTCCGGGATTCTCTTCGGAGTGGGCCACGCCGTGACCTGACGTCATGAGATTCAACTGTCCGGCTCGGATGAGTTGCTCCGACCCGAGGCTGTCACGGTGCAAGAACTCTCCGGCGAAGAGCCACGTCACGGTTTGCAGCCCCATATGCGGATGAGGCGCGACGTCAATCGATCGATCTGGCGTCAACGACATTGGTCCCATGTGATCGACAAAACACCAGGCCCCGACGGTCCGTCGACCTCTCGTCGGCAGCGCTCGTCGAACGCGCAGTTCCCCCACTTGCGCTTCTCGGCTCTCGTAGATTTCGACATCGTGGTCAGTCACGATCCGACCTTCCTTTCCGCCTCGACACAGCGCTTCGTTACGATCGGATCACTGGCTCACTCGTCGTAGGCGGCCTGTAACTTGTCGACCTCGATTTTGCTCATCACCATCATGGCGTCGCGAACGCGACCGGCCTTCATCGCGTCGGGGTCGCCCAAGAGCACGGTGAGAAGCGTCGGAATAATCTGCCACGAGAGGCCGAATCGATCCTTCAGCCAGCCGCACGGTCTCGGTTCACCGCCGTCACCGAGGGCCGACCAGTAGTAGTCAACTTCGGCTTGGT
The DNA here is from genome assembly GCA_003155915.1 of Acidimicrobiaceae bacterium. Classification (GTDB taxonomy): domain Bacteria; phylum Actinomycetota; class Acidimicrobiia; order Acidimicrobiales; family RAAP-2; genus RAAP-2. The sequence continues at coordinate 32,044 of PMFA01000014.1, forward strand.
CCTGACACGAGACCACGAGTGAGAAGGCCTCGTTCAGCGAAAAGGAGGGGCCGCCGTTCATTATCGAAATCCTGAGATTCTCGAGGCGAATTGTCCCAATGACGAAACCGCCATCGGGCATCGTCGGTACGTCCATCCGGGTGACGTCGATGATCTCGGAGTTAGCGAAGACGCTGGCGTAAAATTCCAGCGCCTCCTCCGCGTTGTCGTTGAACCAAAGGAAGGGAGCGACGTCCACCACCGCTTCATGTTAATGACGAGTGCCACGCGAGACCCCGTCCAAAAGCGCCTGAAATTGGCCGCGCCGAACATCGAAACTGCGCAGTTGCTCTGTACCGTCCTGATTTTCGCGCCAGCCATATACTGCGATTTATGGTTGCAATTCTGTTCTGGGTCGTCATTGTCGGGTTCTCGTTCGTCCTCGAACTTCACTCCAACGCCTTCATCGCCGTCTTCATTGGCTTCGGTGCCGCGATCTCCTTCGTCCTGGCGTTGGCCGGCCTCCCCTTCACCTTCCAGGCCGGCGCATGGCTGGTCGTGTCGGCAGTCTCGCTCGTAACCCTGCGACCGTTCGCGATGAGAAAATTTCACCATCACCGATTCGAAATCGACATGTCACAACCGACCAATACCGCAATGACCGACATGCGCGGAACCGTTGAAATGCCGGTGGGCGACGCCACTCATCCGGGGAGAGTCAAGATTCAAGGCGAGTCCTGGAAAGCGGTCACCGACTGGCCGGCGCAACTGCCCGACGGCACGCTCATCGTTGTCAAGAAGGCCTACGGCACCACACTCTGGGTCGATCCCGTCTAACAGCGTGTGTCCTAATTGGACCCACCGGATTGCCTTGACCAACTGAACCACGTGGCTCAGAATGTGCTTGCTCGCCGTCCGAGTTCTCAGATGACTTTCTGTCTGGGTTCTCGATTCCGACCCAAGGCCCTCATCACGTTGCCGTGATGTTTGTGCGGGTGACTATCGGCTCATCCCGCGTGCTTCGCGGTGCAGATCCTTTAGAGATCAGACTGTGGAGAGAAGCAATTGGCGAGTCGGGACCTCGCTCGCTCGCGTCCTTTGGACCCCGGGGTGGTTCTGGCCAGGGCCTGGTTGGCCGCCTTGAGCGTGCGCTGCGCTTCTCTGAGTGTTTTCACCCCCTCGAAGATTTCGAAGGGAGTACCGTTCGCGTCGGCGGCGACGCAAAGGGACATGATCCCACGATCGACACCAACGGGAACGGGGTGGCGAATACTGCGACTGCGCTCGGCCTGGTGCAGTTCAGCGGCCACGCCCGTCAGCGAGACAATCCAACGTGCCGCGCGCTGGGTCAGTGTGGCCGAGAGTCGATGTGCCGCCGACGGCGCGGTGCCGCGGTCCATGAGCACGAGTTCGATGCGTTTGTCAGAACCCTGCGGGAAAGGTCTTCGAGTATCAACTCGATGGCTTTTGCTTCGGACGTCGATACGGGAACCGCACGCACGCAAAGCGGCAGACCAGTGACGTCCACGCAGACGATTCGCTCGGCGCCCTTGGTTCGGCCATAGGGATCGCCCTGGTTATGGAACGTTGCTCCGCCATTGGAGACCCCTCTCGCCAGATGCGTGTCGATGACCACCATCGAGGGCAATGGTTCCTTTCGACCGAGGTTGGTGCGCAACAACGCGTGCAGCGCCACAAGCACCTGAGTCCACGTTCCGTTCCTCGACCACCGGCGAAACTGAGACCAGACCCTCTTTCAGGGTCCGAACTGCTCGGGTAAATACCTGCACTGGCACCGGGTGTGCGAGATGTAGAGCATCGCGTCGGCGACGTGTCGAATGTCATCTCCGTGCTTTGGTCCTCGTTTGGAGGGAAGCACGAGCAAAGGTTCCAGCATCTTCCACCTGGGCGTCAGTCAGATCACTCGAATAGGCCACGTCTTGATGGTGCCGATCAACGCTCTTAGCGCACTCGCCAAATAGAACACAGCCTCTAAGCAACACGCCGCAGTTGCGTATCGAGGCGCGATTGCTCCGTGGTACTACTCAGAGTGTCTACGACTGAGTACTGGGAACGTCGGCCATCACGCTCTTGATGGCCTGAGCCGCACCCAAGAGCGCCGCACTCTCGGCGGGGATGATCAACTTCGTGTTAGGACTCTCAGCGAACTTCGACAAGGTGTCGAGCTGCAAGATCGCCACCAGCGTTGGGTCGGGCTGTTGCAACTTGATCGCCGCGTACACCGAGGCGATGGCCTGGGCGCGTCCTTCGGCTTCGAGGATGAGCGCCTGTCGTCGACCTTGGGCGCGCAGGATGTCAGATTGCTGAGCACCTTCGGCTTCTTTGATCGCCGCTTGGCGTTGTCCGTCGGCGACGTTCACCGCGGACTGCTGCTGTCCTTCGGATTCAAGGATCCGAGCGCGCTTCTCCTGGTCGGCCTGCTTCTGCAGGGCCATGGCCTGAAGAATCTGTTCCGGCGGCGTGATCTCTAAGACCTCCACACGGTTGATGCGAACGCCCCACTTGTCGGTGGCCTCTTCCATCTGGGTCTGGAGCATCGTGCCGATTCGCTCGCGCTGGGAGAACGCCTCGTCCAAGGTGATGCTGCCGAAGACCGCTCGCACCGACGTGCGCGCCAAGTTGTCGACGCTGACCAGGTAGTCCGAGTTGGTGAAGAGGGCGAGGCGAACGTCCACCACTTGGCTGAATATCGTTGCGTTGACGATGACCGCCACGTTGTCACGGGTGATGACCTGTTGGCGGTCGCCGGTGCGCGGCGTCTCGCGGACGTCGACGATCTTCATGACTTCGATGAAGGGAATGATGAAGGTCAGGCCAGGGTTCTTGATGTCCTTGAACTCACCGAAGCGAGTGATGACACCGACGAACCCCTGCTGGACGATTCGTACGGCCTTCAATATCGCTGACAAGACGAGCAGGACGATGATCCCCGCCACCACTGCTAACACAATTCCAACCATCTGAATCCCTTCACTACGGCCCATAACGAATCGATTGGCCGCTATTTAGCCCGTTGTTCGGAGTGTACTTGTCCTCTTCCGCGTCGCTTCAGGTGAATGGGCAACGCGGTGGTTGGCTCAACCAAACGTGAAATCGAAGGCCTGCACGCCCGGAGTAAACGTCAGCACCATCGTGCCGGTCGACGACGACTTGGCGTGAAAGAGCGTGTAGAGCCGAGGAACGCCACGCACGTGAACCGTGGTGGGCGCCGTGCCATTGCCCGCCGAGACACTCACCGTGCCGGTGCCGCCCATCACGAGATAGACGTCCTGGGCAACGTAATTGATCTCCAACTTCGAGTCCTTGATCGACGTCGCCTCTTCAGCGTGTTCGTTCCACTCACCCGAGAACGCCCACGTGGTCGACGAGAGGTGCGTCGGGAAGTGGAACTCGGTCGCGACGTTCTTCGCCGGCTCCACGTCGGAGTCCATGTAGGTCAGGCCGTACTTGTAGCCGATGTAGGACTCGGGGCTCGTCTCTTCGAACGGCGTGCGATTCGCCACGGACGTCGGCGGGGGCAGCTTCAGTCCCGGGTGCGCGGCGACCAGGAGCTTGCGGATGAGACTCTCGGTCAATGCATAGTTACCTTCGCCGAAATCGACGTGTCGCACGACACCCTGGGCGTCGATGAGGTACTCGGCCGGCCAGTACTCGTTGTCGTAGGCGTTCCACGTTCCGTAGTCGTTGTCAACGGCGATCGGATACTTAACGCCCAGCGCCTGGGCCTGGGCCTTCACGTTGCTCACGACGTGCTCGAAAGCGAACTCGGGCGTATGCACGCCAACGATTTCCAGTCCGTACGGGGCGTAGCGCTTGTACCACGCTTCGACGTGCGGCAACGATCGTTGGCAGTTGATACACGAGTAAGTCCAGAAGTCGACGATGACGACCTTGCCTCGCAAGCCCTTCATCGTGAGCGCCTTGTCCTGTGACGTGTTCAGCCACGTGGTGACGTCGGTGAAGTTGGGCGCGAGACCACACGACACCAAGCCGGGCGAGGAGGACGGACACGACACGAGCGACCCCGAGACGGCCTTGGATCCCTGATGGCCCTTCAAGGTGTTGAGCTGCTTACGAATGCTGGTGGAGCCTTCGATCTTCTTTTGCAGGACGCTCGTGTATCCGGGCACGTCCCTTTGCAAGAAGTCGAAGGAGTTGGTCGCGATGCCGATCGCCATCAACAGCAGCACCACTCCACCGATCTGTCGATAGAGCGGTGCGCGTTGGCGTACTGCCTGCACCCGACGGACCAGGCCCCCACCGGCCAGAGCGATGAAGAGCAACGGCACGACCGCACCGACGGCGAACGCGAGGGTAACCACGACGGTTTCAAAGTGGATGTCGCGCGTCGCACCCAGTACGGTGATCGCGGCGAGCACCGGTCCGGCACACGGCACGAACACCAGACCCAACGCCAAACCGATAACGAAACCGCCGCTCGAACTACTCGGTTGGCGTCCAACCAGTCTGGCGAACGGCCGTTCCAGCCACTCCCCGATCACGGGAATGACGAAGCCGATTCCGACGAGACCGAGGAGGCCCACGCCGATCCACATCAACGTGTTCTGAGGGAGATCCAATCCCGACAGAATTTCCGATCCGACGAGCACCAGGAGACTGAAACTGAGGACCAGGCCAAGGACGATCGCCACCGAACGACGCCACGAACCCTTCGGAGTCTCCTCGGCACCCGGTGCCGCCACGCCGGCTACAAAAACAATCGGAAGAACTGGCAAGATGCAGGGCGATATTCCCGCAATCAGTCCTGCCGCCAGCGCGACAACGATGAGCGTCACGTCAGATTCTTGACGATCGGATCACTCCACCTTCGCAATCGAAGACCCATGGACTGAACTCTAAGTGTCGACGTTCCGTCAGGCTCCACAACGAACAGTCTTGAGGGGCGCCAAAACGTTACACCGGTCAGCTTTATCCAATTCTTAATGTGGCTCGCACAGGCCGACCCGCTTCGACGCGGTCGACCGAGCGTGAATCTCCTCGACGCGAGATACGAGCGTGTTTCGCGCAGCGGGACCGCTGGGTATTGGATTCACGGCTCATTTTCGAGTCACGACATACTCGTTGTTCACAATGCCCTCTTCTACACTCAGGACATGCTCGCCGACATCGTGGTCTTTGACGGACTCGACGAGCTCGACGCCTTGGGTCCGTACGAGATTTTGAGGCGAGCGGGACAACTCAGCATCGATTTCTCCGTGCGCCTCGTCACCCACACTGGTCAACGCTCGGTGTGTGCGGCGAGTGGGCTGACCTTTGAGACCGACGGAACCTTCATTCCCGGCGAGGCGGAGATGGTCATCGTCGCCGGTGGCGGCTGGAACGCCCGCTCGAAACAGGGAGCGTGGGCGGAGTACCAAAAGGGTGAACTGGCGCCACTGCTCGTCGAAGCCGCGAAGAGTGCGACGGTGATGGCCGGCGTCTGCACCGGAACCATGTTGTGGGCCCACGCCGGCGTCATCACCGGTCGCCGCGCGAACACGCACTACACGGCGCATGAGGAACTCGCCGAGTTGGGTGTCGTCGTCGTCCCCGATCGAGTCGTCGACGATGGTGACCTGGTTACCAGCGGCGGCGTCACGAGTGGACTCGACCTCGCGTTGTGGTTGGTGGCGCGCGAACTGAGCGATCTACTCGCCCAACAGATCGCGAAGAGCATCGAATACAAATGGTTCCGACCGAATCGTTCGATAAGCGCGTAGGGCCACCGTCCGGCGTCGACTACTCGGCGAATTCAAACTCCGTGGCCGGACCGCGCATGGCTCGCCACTCCGGGGCCAGAACCGCGTAGACCAGTTCGTCGGTCCACTCGCCCTTGACATATTCATTCTCGAGGAAGTGGGCCTCTCGTCGCATACCTAACTTCTCGAGCACCCGAGCCGAGGCAGTATTTCGCGCGTCGAGGCGCCCACTCACGCGATGCGCGCCAAGTCCCGAGAAGGCCAATTCGACGATCATCGCTGCACCTTCGGTGGCGTATCCGAGACCGGCGTAGGTCGGGTCGAACACGTAGCCAACTTCAAAGTGCGCGTGGGTCGAACTGATGAATCCCATCGCCAGTTCGCCGATGAGGACCCCCTCACCCTTCGCTTCAACGCCGAAATTGATCCATCCACCTTCGCCGGGCAACTCGACGATGCTTCGACGCGCGAGATGATCCTGCGCGGCGGGGCGATCGAACGGCCCGAAATAGAGATAGCGCACGACGTCAGGATCGGAGAACAACGCGTGGTGGCGTTCCACGTCATCAGGAGTGAGCGCGCGAATGATGAGACGATCCGTGGTGAGTGGATAGACCAGTCGCATCAGACTCCTCTCCTCAGGGACTCACTCGGAGGTAACACCAGATTGGCGGCTTCGTCGACGACGATTCCGAAGAATCGATTGGCGTTTCGTACCGATCCCTTGTAGTGACCGAAAAGTTCGAAACTGATGCAACCAAAGATCTGGGACCACACCATCAACGAGAGCGTCCTCACTGACTCGGGGACCCCAGGCATCGCCCCATCCAGATTGCGCGTTTCGAGTAGCCCCTTCATCGTCGACTCGTCGTCGTCGTTCGCCTCAGAGTTGGACTGCTGCCACGCGTCGGCGACGATTGAACCGAGAACCAGCGCGACTCGGGCGGCCGGTTCGACCGTGAACTGCGGCGCTTCGTAGCCTGGAACGGGCGAGCCGTAGAGCAGGGCGTACTCGTTGGGATTGGACTTCGCCCATTTGCGAATGGCCGACGCAGCCGCGTGCAGTCGGCGTCGAGGTTCCTCACGAGGCACGCGAAGGGCCGCGCGCTCGGCGAACTCCCCGAGGTCGTTGTAGGCGTCGACGATCAGCGCCGTTAGAAGGTCATCGCGGGTCGGAAAGTATCGGTACAGGGCCGAGGACACGACGCCCATTTCGCGAGCGACCTCGCGCAGCGACAGACCGGGAGCGCCTTTTTCGGCCATCAACCTCCGCGAGGTCGACTTGATCCTGTCGATTTGGCGCAGTCGCGCCTCGGCGCGGGTGACTCTCACTTCACTCATCCGACCAGTATCGCAGGTCAGCATCGCTTTTGCACGAGAAATGAGAGCGGTGCTCTTGCACTATTGATTGGCGTGTGCGATACTGTTTGAGAGAGCAGTGCTCTCCCAGAAGAGGAGGATTCATGGGTACCTATTTGATCGTCGGAGCCGGAGCGATCGGCACAGTGGTCGCCGAAGAGCTCGCCCAGCAGGGGCACGCCGTGCGGCTCCTCTCTCGGCGCGGCACGGGACCCGAGCACTCGCTCATTGAACGAGTGACGGGCGACGCCTCGGACTCAGCGACGGTGACGCGCCACGCGACGGGCACGGACGCGGTATTCAATTGCGCCAATCCCCCCTACCACCGCTGGCCAACGGACTGGCCCCCCATCGCCAACGCGTTGCTCGCGGCCGCGGAAATCAGTGGCTCGAAACTCGTCACCCTCAACAACCTCTACGCCTACGGACGTCCGACCGGGCCGATGACGCCGCACGACCCGCTCAGTGCCGACTACGAAAAGGCTCAGGTGCGCGCCACGATGTGGCTCGACGCCAAACGAGCCCACGACGACGGCCGTATCAGGGCGACCGAGGTACGCGCGTCAGACTTCATCGGTCCCCGTTCGGAGAGCTATCTCGGGCTGTTCATCCCGCGCATCATCGCGAACAAGAGTTGCCAGGTCATTGGCAACATCGACGCACCGCACAGTTGGAACTACACGAAAGATGTCGCGCACACCCTGGTCACCTGCGCCCAGGACGAGCGATCTTGGGGTCGCGCCTGGCACGCACCGGCCAATCCCGCGTGTACCGTGCGCCAGGCCATTGACGACATCGCACGTATCGTAGGCGCCACGAACGTCAAGATCACCAAGGTCCCGACGCTGGCGCTGCGCGTGTTGGGGTTGTTCAATACCGACATTCGCGAACTGCCCAAGACGTTGTACCAGTTCGAGGTCCCGTTCATCATCGACGACTCCGAGACACGAACTACCTTCGGTCTCGTGCCGACTCCCTGGGACGAAGTCTTGAAGTCGTCCATCGCGTTCTATTCCAAGGACTGACGGACACGAGGTTCGCCACTACGCCGTGAGAGGTCCGTTTTGGTTCGCGACGGGGGACAGATATGTTGGTACCAACGTGAGGAGGTTCAATGTTCAACGACCTGAGCGCTGACGTGCTCGAGGTGATGCACGAACTCGAAGCGCGTGACAAGCGAGACCGTGACGACGGCACGCCACATCTGGAGCGTCTACGACAGATCACCCCGGACACGGGACGCTTCATCGCCCTGTGGGCCGCATCGGTACCGGCCGGGGCGATGATCGAGATTGGGACGAGCGCCGGCTACTCCGCGCTGTGGCTCGCCCAGGCCTGCCGAGTCAGCGGTCAAAGCCTCACCACATTCGAGATACTTCCCGAAAAAGCGCGCCTGGCTCGCGAGACCTTCGATCGAACGGGCGTCACTGACGTCATACGTCTTGTCGAGGGCGACTATCTCGACCACGCCGACGAGATCCGGGAGGTGGCGTTTTGCTTCCTCGACGCCGAAAAGGACGTGTACGAGTCCTGTTACGACGTGATCGTCCCGAAGATGGTGCCCGGAGCGATCCTCGTGGCCGACAATGCCACGAGCCACCGCGAGCACCTGCAATCCTTTCTCGAGCGCGTACTCGCCGATGACCGGGTCGACGCCATGGTCGCCACCGTCGGCAAGGGTGAACTCGTGTGTCGCCGACGCTGAAGCAGCCTCGTCAATGGATAGGAGCGAATTCGCTCGCGCCCTGAGCGATGCCTAAACGTCTTTGAACATCGACGTCGCGAGGACTTCGTAGCCGAGCGAATCGTATAAGGATCGCGCGGTCAGATTCGGTCCGAAGACGTTGAGGGCGACGCGCGTCCCACCACGCTCACGAGTCCACTTTTCCGCGGCTTCCATGGCCGCTCGGCCAAAGCCACGACCACGCACGTCCTTCGCTATCTCGATGTCATAAATAAACCAGGTAACGCCGTCGCCCGAGAACGGGCGGCCCATCCAGAGCGTCCCAACAATCTCCTCTTCGGCAACGACGTTCATCACGTATTGACCTTCGGCCGGACTTTCGTTGGGGAAGAGTTCTGCGAATTGAGAATCAGACAACTTGCGGGCGACTTCGGAGTCTTCGCCAGCCTTTATGCGCTCGGCGATGTAGTGCTCTTTCATGTTCGGCATCCACGACGCCAGTTCCTGGGATGTCTTTGCTTCCAATTTGACCATTTGACGACTTTAATAGCGCCGTCATCCGTCGCTTGACCCAGTCGAGCGCCGCGACGTGCCGGGAGACGAATCGCGCGGTGTTATCCTCGGCCTCGTTGAGGGAGCATCCGTGACGCTGTCGAGTCGAGAACTCTGTACATCATCGGCGATTGAACTCGCCGACGCCCTTGCCTCTGGTGCGACCTCGTCGGTGGAGATAGTCACGTCCTTGATGGAACGAATCGCGGACATTGACGCGCCCGGCAGTGAGATCGAACTGCGAAGCGTGTTGGCCCTCGCGCCCGACGCGCTCGGCGAGGCACCGCGTCTCGATGACGAAAGGGCGCTCGGGACACTGCGAAGTCGATTGCACGGTGTACCGATTCTCATCAAAGACAACATCGAAGCCGTGGGACTGCCGGGCAGTGCCGGATCGACGGCGCTACTGGGTCGACCCGTCCCCCATGACGCGCCGCTCGTCAAGAGACTCCGCGATGCCGGCCTCGTCATTCTCGGTTCCACCAACCTCTCACAGTGGGCCAACATGCGTTCACCCTTTTCGACGAGCGGGTGGTCGGCCGTTGGGGGTCTCACCCTCAATCCGTATCGCCTGGACCGTTGCGCCGGAGGCTCGTCTTCAGGTTCTGGCGCGGCACTCGCGGCGCGGCTCACACCGCTGGCAATCGGTACTGAGACCGACGGCTCGATCACCTGTCCGGCGTCGCTTAATGGCGTCGTGGGCATCAAGCCGGCCGTCGGCACGGTGCCGGGAGAAGGGATCGTCCCGATCTCGTCGAGTCAAGACAGCGCCGGCCCGATGGCGCGAACGGTCCGTGACGTCGCCGCCCTCTACGAAATCCTCACCGGTCTCGATCAGGTACTCGAACGCGTCACGCGAGGATTCGACGGCGCGCGCGTCGCCGTCGCCACGAACTTCACGACCGGACATCCCGCCACCGATCAACTGTTCCTCGAGGTGGTCGACGCAGCCCGGCATGCCGGGACATCAATGCCCGAGATAACGGTTCTCGAAGCCGACTCGAGCGTCGACGCCGATGAACTGACCGTCCTGCTCAGCGAAATGAGTGACGACTTGACGACTTTCTTGAGGCGCCGAGGCGGCCACGGACCATCGACACTCGCGGAGTGCATCGACTTCGAAAACGAGCACCGCGACGTCGAACTCCCATTCTTCGGTCACGAATTCTTCGATCAGGCGCTCGCCTCGGGAGGGCGCGGGGGCGAGAAATACCGCGACGCGAGGTCGAGGAACGTGGCGTGGGCGATCGACCAGTGTCTGACGCCGGCGCTCAGCGACATCGATTGCTTCATCGCACCCTGTTACAGCCCCGCCTGGAAGAACGACCTCGTCTTGGGCGGCAGCGGGAGTGCTCACTGGTCACAGGTCACCCAAGCACCGGCAATCGCCGGATGGCCAATCGCGACGGTGCCAATGGGAGTGATCGACGGCCTCCCCGTCGGACTCTCGATCGTCGGTCGACCGGGCTCGGAGACGATCATGCTCGCGGTCGCCGCCGGATTCGAAGGCATCCTGGACCTGGCACGAGGTGACGCCCTTCGACCCACGTTCATTCGTCCTCAGAAGGGTTGACGCTCCTCTGGGTGGCGCCCGCCTCGGGCCGGCGACGTAGTGAACGTCGTTGCGACCTCGACCAAAATCGGGTCACAGGCTTTTGCTACGTTGAGCACATGTCAACTCCACTGCGCGGTCTTCGCACCCTCATCTATCCGGCATCCGACCTCGCCGCGGCCAAGGCGTGGTGGACGGACTACCTCGGATTCCCGCCCTACTTCGATGAGCCGTTCTACGTCGGCTTCGAAGTCGCGGGCTACGAACTCGGCCTCGTGCCAACGGACCAAACCGGCGCGAGCCCCACGACCTACTGGGGCGTCGACGACGTGGCCCAAGCCGTAGAAGACGCTGAGGCCAACGGTGCGGTACTCCTCGAGGCGCCCCAAGACGTGGGCGATGGCATCATCGTCGCCTCGGTCGAGAACCCGAGTGGACATGTGGTGGGGCTGATCTACAACCCCCATTTCGTCGCGAAGTAATCGGACTACGAACCGACCGCCATTTCGTCTCGGCTTCGTTTTCCGAGAACCGGTACTGCGCGACTATTTGCGCGCCAGCACTTCTTCGTGGACGACGACGAAGATCCCGTCATCGCTATCCGACCATGCCCGAAAGGCGTCGCTGATCGCACTGAGTTCCTCACTCGTGGTGAGTCCGTATTCCAGACCTTGGCGGGCGAATTCGCTGTACAGGACACGGTCGGCCCATAGGTCGGCCCACCATTCACGCTCTTCGACGCTCTCGTACGTCCAGTCGGACCTCGAGCGCTCAAGCGCAGTGAAATCGGCGGCTTCGACCCACTCGGCGAGATAGCGACCGGCGTCAGCTTCGGCGTCATTCTTTCGGGTGATCTGGTGATACAACTCCATCCATCGAGTCAGTCCATCGCTCGGTGGCGACCAGGTGAACTCGCCGTAATCCCCGTCGCGCACCGCGAGCCATCCTCCATCTCGAAGTACGCGCCGCATCTCCATCAGAGCGCGCGTCGGATCGCTCAGGTGTTGGAGGACCTGGTGGGCGTAGACGACGTCGAATGATGAGTCCTCGAATTCGAGATTGTAGACATCCCCGACCGCGAACGAGAGGTTCGACAGCGCTCTCGCTTCGGCCGCTTGCCGGGCCCGTTCGATCACTTCGGGTGAACGGTCAATGCCAACGACGTCACCCGGGGCGACGAGTTCGGCGAGATCCATCGTGATCGTCCCCGGTCCGCATCCGACGTCGAGCAGGCGGTCACCCTTTTTCAGATGTGGGAGTAGAAATCCGGCCGAATTCCGCGCCGTGCGCCACGTGTGGCTGCGCAGAACCGACTCGTGATGACCGTGGGTGTAGCGATCGAGTTGAGCCATGTCGTCAAGATACATTCGAACACGGCGCCGCGTCAACGCCTTCGCTCCGGTCACCTTTTCGCCGACGATACGATGCGACGATGAGCTCGCAACCGCACGCTGTCTGCATATTCCGGTCCGTTCGAACGAACCATTCAACCAACGAATACGAGGAGTGGTCGAGTCGAATGGACCACATGGTCGCCACGATGCCGGGCTACATTAGCCACGCCAGTTTTCGTGATGACACGTCCGGCCGAGGGGTGACGATCTCGTACTTCGAGTCCATGAAGGACCTCGTGGCATGGAAACAAGTACCCGAGCACCTCGAGGCCCAAGCGCTGGGTCGAGCGACGTTCTATAGCGAGTACGAGATTGAAGTGGCCGAGATTGTTCGCCACTACGAATGGACGTTGGAGTAACTGCAGTGTCGTTTGCTCGACACCTTGTGCCATCTGGACCCCAAGGACGACCAGCGACGAACCAGTCGCCTACGACAACATGACTCCTGCGAGTCATCAGCCGTCGAGATTCGTTCAGTTTGCGCACCAACCCGGAGCCCACGGGACCGGACTCGTCTCGAAACATATACGCGCAGCGATCGAGGTCGAAAAAAGTCAGCGCAACGCTCGTCGAGGAGAGCTCTCGTGTTTCTGAGTTTTGGGACGGTAGGTTTCTTATGGAACAGTTGCGAGGAGGGTCGATGAAGCTCGATGTGGCGGCGGTGCAACTGTCTTCGGGCTCAGACGTCTCGCGCAATCTCGAAGAGGCGGTGCAACTCGTCAACGTGGCCGCTGACCGAGGTGCCCAGTACGTCCAGCTACCCGAGTACTTCAACTTCCTCGGTCCCTTCGCGGGATTTGCCAACGCTGCTGAATCGGTCCCGGGGCCAACCACCATTCGAATGGCCGAGCTCGCCCGGTCACGCGCCCTGACACTGCACCTGGGAAGTCTCTTGGAGGTGTCACCGATTGAGGGCAAGTTCTACAACACGAGTGTGGTGATCGGACCGGATGGCGAGATCGTCGCCACGTACCGCAAGGTCCATCTCTTCGATGTCAACGTGCCGGGCGCGATCGTCCATCGCGAGTCTGACGTCATCGCGCCCGGCGGGGAGATCGTCGTCGCTCGCTTCGAAGGGTTTGGACTCGGGCTGTCGATCTGCTTCGACGTGCGGTTTCCCGAGTTGTATCGAAATCTGGCGCTCGCCGGCGCCGACGTGATCGCGATACCGGCCGCCTTCAACGTCATCACGGGACGCGCCCATTGGGACCTTCTGGTTCGGGCGCGCGCGATTGAAAATCACGCCTTCGTCGTAGCCGCGGCGCAGGTCGGCACGACCGCCGAGGGGATCGCGACCTACGGACACTCACTCATTGTCGACCCGTGGGGAGAAGTCCTAGCCGAGGCAACAAGTGACGCCCCGGAGGTCGTGACGGCCACCTTGGACGTGAGTGAAGTTGCGCGGCGCCGAGCTCAGATCGCAGTGATGGACTTTCGTCGACCCGACGTCTATGACCGAGAGACCCGCGTCACCGATTCGTAACGTTCCACGCTCACTCTCGTCCCGCAAGTTCCTGGTGAAGTTCGGTGATCGAAACGGTTCCCGGAGCGAGACCCCGGCGCGCCATCTCGTTGGCGCGGCGTTGCAGCAGTTCGTTCACCGGCGTGGCAATGTCGTAGCGCCGTCCGAGCTGGGCGATCTCACCGTTCAGATAGTCGGTCTCGACGTTGCCCGTTCCACGAAGCACGCTCTGCCACGAAGAGCTCCCGACGCGTCGAATCGATCCAATCGAGTGGTAGTTAACCAGCTTCGAGCGCTTCTCCGCCAGTGTGGTCGCCCGCACGACGTCGACTTTGTGGGCTGTGAGGCAGGCGACGGCTTCGTTGCGGACTCGGCCGGCTAGTTCGTCACTCATCGCGCTCGGACCACACAACACCTCGAGGGCGTTTAGGACGTTCGAGAGCAGCTTGCCCCATTTCAACGTCTCGATCTCCTCGGTCGCCAACGAGGCGAATCCGGAGTCACCGAGCAGCCTCGACATCTCGAGTGCGGTCTCGTCGACGCCGCTCGGCCACCGACCGACGTCGAGGACCCCGATGACCGGCGCGGAGAAGACCTCGACGCGTCCCGCTTCGAGGTACGACGCCGGTGACATCACGCACACGCCGTAGGTATTGGCGAAGTGCCGTGACACCAGTCGCTCGTTCGCCACACCGTTCTGCGCGCAAAAGACCGCGAGCGACGCCGGCGCGATACTCGCGAGCTCCTCGAGCACGCCCGCGGTATCCTGACTCTTTACACAGAGCACGACGGCATCACCTGGTTCGAAGGTCAACGATGAAATGCCATTGACGACGTCAATCCTTGACCGGCTCGTCGTGTCCGGAGTAGCAATCGTAACGCCGCACTTTTCAATGACCTCATAATTTGCTCCGCGCGCGACGAGCACGACGGGGTGACCGTGTTCATGAAGTCGCGCGGCGATCGGCGCGCCAATGGCGCCCGCTCCGATGACGATGACTCTCACGATTCGATACTTACACGACGGGACAGGAGTCGAATCCGATCACGTAGCCACCAATGACGTGTGACAATCGCACGGCGTTCAGTCGGTAAAGCAGAGCTGGCGGAAACGACCGCCCAACTCCTCGGCGCGCTCGTCGCTCGCGAGCTCGATGCGCGAATACAACCAGAGCAAGATGTCTGAGCTGGAACCGGTGATAAGCGGCGTGCCGGCTTCGATGCCGTCCACGAATCTCACCGTGCTCGGAGCATCGCCCTCGAGCACGGTCCAGCTTCGATCAACGTCGGTACACTTCAGCCCGAGTGACCCACCGAGCACCGTTCCCGGTGGGTCGATGGGATCATTGTCGTTCGATATCGAAAAAGTGAGGAACTCATCGATCGAGTCGGCCGCCACTGCGGGATCGACGGTGAAGTCCACGCCGGCGGCGTGCGCCGCATCCCAATGGTGCACGACGACTTCTTGCACCTGATGTCGAGTAACGAACGCGACGTTCTGCTGTTGGGGAGCCCACGTGTAGACCCGAGTCTTCTGATCACTGTCTCCCAGCACGTGTGCGAGATGTTCGGAGCCTCGCACAAATCGATCGACGAGCTCTGATCGGTCAATTCCTGTCGGTCGACCATCTCGCGGGCGCTCCAGCAGTCGCTGCTCGACGACGGTCGCCCAGAACCACTGCACCTCGGTGAGATGTTGGACGAGGTCGGCCATCGTCCAGCCGGGGCAGTGTTCGATGGGTTCATCGAGATGAGCGCTCGCCGCGGCAGCGATTCGAGCGCTGTGGTCGGCGATGGCTTCGGTATAGGTTGCGAGCTCCACGGTCATTGCATGAGACTACCGAGGGGCTGTTCGAATCCGTAAGAGCCGTGATTCTTGTCGGCCGTGAACCCTTCTAGAGTCGGATGCTGTGAGATGGCCCAACGCCGAGGTCCAAGTGAGCGCGACCCTCGTAGAAGAGCTCGTGCGCAGCCAACACCCCGATCTCATCAGAGGCAGAATCCGAGGGTTGTCGACAGGATTCGACAACACGATCTGGCGACTCGGCGATGAATTGGTGGTCCGGTTGCCCCGGCGCCAAGTAGCGGTGAAGTTGATCGAGAACGAACAGCGATGGTTACCCGAGTTGGCACCACGACTACCACTGTTGACTCCAACGCCCGTCCGCGTGGGCCTTCCCAGCGACGCCTTTCCCTGGTCCTGGACGATTGCGAAATGGATCGAGGGAACGCCCGGCAATGAGGCCGACCCGCGTGCACTGAGCGGCGCGGCCACGCTCCTCGGACACTTCCTTAAGGCACTGCATCACGACGCGCCCGCGGACGCGCCGATCAACGAATTCCGGAGCGGACCCTTGGTCTCGCACGATGTCAGCTTTCAGGGACGTCTCGATCACGTCGGCGCCGCGATTGATCGAGACCCGGTGCTAGCGATCTGGCGAACGTCGCTCGACGCTGAACCGTGGGTCGGGGCTCCTCAGTGGATCCACGGAGATCCGCACCCGGCGAACCTGATATTCCGCGACGAGCAACTCACTGGCGTGATTGATTTCGGCGATCTATGTGCCGGCGATCCGGCAACCGATTTGGCGGGGGGCCTCCTCGCCCTTCCGCGCGAATCCCTAGAAGAGTTTTTCCGCGCGTACGGTGCCACTGACGACGCGACGATCCGGCGAACCCTCGGATGGGCCGTCCACTTCGGTCTCATGTTCGTTCTCCTCGGAGAATCTGATGAACCGACGTACGGCCCGATCGGACATCGGGCAATTGAGAACGCTGTCGCCTTCGCGCGCCGACCTGTCTGACGGCGACGACGATCCCTCAAGTGGTGGTGGCCTCTTCGAGGAACTTTCTTACGTCACGTGCGCTGGAGAGGACGACGACTCGGTCGGGTCCGACGTACTCGCGGGCCTCGTGCGGAACGACATCGTGATATTTCGAGTGTGAATTCCAGGACCACAAGATGATGTTGCGCATCGGGTCCCGCGACAACGCATTGCGCAGTGACTCTCGATTGCCGTTCCACAGTTGTTCGCGCTTGACGATACGCAGAATCGTTCTCTGGATCACCCGTGTCATCACGACACGTTTCGGGAGATCAATGAAGAGAATCGTTGTGGACCTCGGCCAGAGAATGTCACGAACACGGCTGTAGTTCCCGACCACGACCCAGCGGGTTTGTTCGACGAATGATCCGACGCGGGCTCGAAACTCCTTAACCTCGAGCCGATTCCAGTTGGGTTGTTGGTAGAGCCCGTCAAGTTCGAGGCACGAGATACCCAAGGCGTCAGCGAGGGCGTTGGACAGCGTCGTCTTCCCACTGCCCGACGTGCCTTGGACGACCACGCGCGTCAATCGACCTTCCGTCGTTCCACGATCGTCGGACACCGCAGCAGCCTACAAATCAGACGTCGCTCCGGCGTCAACGCTCGCTTCGAACGAACGTCGCGAGCGTGGAGTCGATCGCCTCGTGACCCGCGAAACACCCTGTCTTTTGGAATCGTCGGGTTACAATCCGGACTGGGTCTAGACGAGGGCCACACGTGAGTGGTCCGGTGGTGGGAGATAGTGACGACAATGGGACTTCTGACACCGATTGTTGGATTCGCCACCGCGGTGTCCATCGGAACATGGATTCAGCTCCTCATTGCGATTGGCGTGGTCGCTTTGATGTACCTGGCCACGGGCCGGATCATTACCCAGGCCGGATACTCAGCCTTGTGGATACTCCTGCCCATCGCGCCGCTCGTATTCACCACGATTTGCTTCTTCATTTTTTGGCACGACCTCAACACGATCATCTTTGGTGGATCCATCGGATTCATCGGGATTTCCACCGTCGGCCTTTTTTGGCACTTGGACCAGATCAGTTTTCTCGCAAACTTCGCATTCTTCATCGTGTTCGCCTTTATTCGTTGGCCAGTATCCGGGGGACAACACTCGCCGGATACTGACGGGCCTCGTCAACAAGGTTTCATTGGTCGGGGCCCGAGCGCGCCAGCGTCCGGCCCAATGACGCCATCGGACCCGGTCAACGTTGTTCGAAGCATGCCCGCATCGCCTGGCGGACCCGGACCCAGACCCATACCTGGGGACGGCCCAGCCGTCGTTGCGAGTGCTCCGCCGGCGAAGAGACCAGTCGGCAAGTCTTGCGCGTGGTGCGGTGAGGCACTTCCGGGGAACCGCGCACTCTTCCACGATTGCGGACCAAAGGATCGACCAGAAGTATTCTGCAAGAAATGTGGCAACGCACTCAGCGCGGGAACCTCACAATGCAGTTCGTGTGGTGCCGCCTAACACTCCTCGGGAAAACCGCTGCGAAGGGGTAGGAAGATCACGCGTCAACGAGTATTGCTCGCTCTCTTGGAGAATAATGAACCTGACCCGGCCGTAGTGTTGCTGACAGCGCTCAACCTCGACCGAGTCCAGGTGCGCAACGACTCGAAGGGGGGCACCGTTCTCGAGTAGATCGAATCAATCGAAGTCAGAGTGGGCCAACCAAAAGTCGACGAGTTGTCGATCGCCAATCTCCTCGACGTTCCCTTGATCCACTCTTCGACGTCGAAGAATGACGAGCAGCAAGTCGACGGGTGAACCGACGAGTTCGGCATTGAAGTTGCCGTCGGTCTTCGACACGCTGAAACCGCCCTCACCAAAGGTGATCGACCAAGGCGTCTCAGAATTGTTCACTCGAAACGCGAGCCTCTCACCGCGACCATAGAGCAGCGCCAGTTCCGGCGAGTAGTTCCCACTTTTCTCGATGTTGGAGAGAAATTCGTCAATTGCGTCAATGGCAATCGCCGGCTCGGCCTGCGGTATCACTTCGGCCGCGAACTCGAGGTCCATGCGGTGAACCAGTGTTTCGTGAAGTTGACGGCGTGACCAAAATCGAACGTGTTGATCGCGCCCCCACGCCCACATTTCATCATCGGGATCTGCCGCGAGCAGGGTCGCGACCAACTTCATCCCACCTTCTCTGATCCACTCCGGACTCACGGCATCTCGAATCTCAACGGACGTCTCGCGAGCGATTCGCACCGGCGAGCGAAGCCGGACCAACTCTTCAGCCCAACGGTGAATTACTCCCAGATGCTCGGCCAGGTCCCCCACGCTCCATCCGGGACACGTGGCGACCTTTTGATCCATCGGGAGCGTCGACAGAACGCTCGCGAAACGCGCCACCTCGATTTCCAGCGCCCTGCAGAATTCAACGTGGTCCACGGTTCCCTCCAAGTGCTCGTCACCTGGGGCGTCGTCGACGTTGAAGTCGCCTCGCGCGCCATCGTAGTGGCGAGACGCCACGTTGTTGTAGTGACCATCATTGAAACGAGAATCATTGGATAAACAATCCGAGAGAAGAGTTGCGTGGCGCTATCTACGAATGATGCGAAGCAGATCCACGTCAGACGCGCTCGCCAGCCAGCCACCGGAGTACTCATTCGACCCGCTCACTTCGGCCAGCGCCGACTCCGGGCCACTCACTCGAGGGACGCCCTCGCGCAACTCAATCTCAGCGAGCACGAGACCCGAGTGTCGACCCTTGAACTCATCAACGGCGTACGGCACGCCGTTTGACACCGCGGTCCAACGGCTCTTCGAAATTATTGACGCCCGCGTCACCGAAAGAACCTGGAACTCACTCTCGCTGAGATAGATGTTGGTGATCTTCACCAGTTCCGGATTGTCTTCGTCGAGTCGAACTTTCTGACAGAGTTTGTAGACGACCTCGCTGCGATTCTGAATCATTCGAAGCCGCAGTGACGTGCCCGTCCAGTAGTGGTCGACGATTACTCGCTCGTCCGTGATACCGGGTGGCAGTTCCTCCAACAGCCACCGCTGTTCACGTTCGAGTTGGGCGTACCGACCCTCACCGGGGCGACGACTGGTCACCCCACGAGTTTAAGGACGGACTTCGACGCCTGGCGGGGCGAACATGCGGCACTTCGCTAACAGCACCACTGCGCTCGCCCCGCCTCGACGCAGAGAAGTTCTCGAGCGCCCGGGCCGCGTCCACGCTCGCGCACTCGAAAATGTCATTTGACAACTCGTGCCGCCATGCCAGGCCGCGACTGCCATCTTCGTTGACGAGTGAGTCAACGGACTGCCCATTTTTCCAGGCATTGACCTCGTTGATGAAGGAGAACCCCGACCAGGACAAGGAAAGTGTTGACGGTTCGCACGTATCACCACTTTCCGAGAGAACTTCTCGCTCGGCCGATCGGGCATCCAAGTTGGTTTTCACTCAAGCCAGGTGGTGGTTGACCGTGAAGCGGCGAGCGCCCGCACACTTGGCGAAAAGGAACCTCTGCTGCGCGTTCGGATCGAGGGCGAACTGGAACGTGACGGCTCGCGAGAGAACTTCGCCCATGTGCGAGAAGATCGGGATCGTCGGTCGTGAGGCCACTGCGCCCAGTAAGGGGACGAGGTGTGACACGGGTCGCGAAACGATCAGTGATGGGGATACACCGGTTCAGCGATTGGCCGAGTACGACAACTCCGTGAGCGACTGAGTTGATTCGTGCAACGGGCGCGAGGATGAGTTCGGGGCACAATGAGGGGTATGGAACTTTGGACCGAACGTCTCATGCTTCGAGAGTTCCGGCTCGACGACGAAGTCGCAGTTCACCGGTATGGATCAGACGAAGAGGTCACCCGCTACCTCACGTGGGGACCAAACTCGCCGACCGACACCACGGCGTATCTCAAGCGGGTCGCTCGCGAGACGGCCCGAGAGCCTCGAACTTCATTCACCCTCGCCGTGGCGACTCTCGACGATGAGCTGATCGGCGTCGCCAACCTCGCCATCACCGGGGAAGCGTCGATAGGCGAACTTGGCTACGTTCTGGCGAGGGAATCGTGGGGACATGGCTACGCCACCGAAGTAGCCCGTCGACTCATCGTCTTCGGGTTCGACGAGCTGAGACTACGCCGGATAACGGCGACGTGTCATCCCGATAACTTCGCTTCGGCGCGAGTCTTGGAGAAGGCGGGAATGCACTTCGAAAAGACTCCGCGAGACCACCTCCGAGTTCGTGGAGGGTGGCGAGTCTTCGCCGTCGCGGCCAGCGACGAAGGTGCTGTCCACGCGGACTGAAGAGCTCCGCCGCGTCCGCGCAACGGGGTTGTCCACTGCGGTGTCGCAAGACCTACGAGTTCAGCACAGCGCCCGAAGGAGCTCGCTGATGGAAGCGACGTGCAGCCATCCGGTGGCTGAGGTCACGGTGTTCTCGAAGCAGCGCGCCAGGCGTCGCCGTCGCACGAGGTGGCCGTGGGCAACCTCAACCCGCCAGGCATGGCGGATGGGGCGAAAGACCTTGGCGCCGTGCTCGTTGCGCGGTGGCTCGTCCCATCCAACACGGCGAACCTCGTAGTTGAACTTCGCTGACAACCGCGTGGCGCCAGACCGCGCCGTGCCGCGGTCCATGAGCACGAGTTCCAGCCGTTCGTCCTCACCCGTGAGGACCAGGTCGTCGAGTATCTGTTCGACGGCGCTGGCTTCGGACGTCGAAGCGGGCACCACGCGCACGCAGAGCGGCAGGCCCGTGACGTCCACGCAGACGAAGCGCTTGGCACGATTGGTTCGACCATAGGGACCGCCCTGGTTGTGGAAGGTTGCGCCCCCATTGGAGGCTCCTCGTGCAAGGTGGGTGTCTATGACCACCATCGAGGGCCGCGGGTCCTTTCGACCTAGGGCGATGCGCGACGAGGCGTGCAGCGCGACAAGAACACGGGTCCACGTTCCGTTCCTCGACCACCGACGAAACTGGGACCAGATTCTCGTCCACGGTCCGAACTCCTCAGGCAGGAAGCGCCATTGGCACCCGGTGTGCGAGATGTAGAGCATCGCGTCCACGACGCGGCGCAGGTCGGCTCCGTGTTTCGGGCCCCGTTTAGTGCAATGCGCAAGCAGGGGTTCGAGGAGGCTCCATTGGGCGTCGGTTAGGTCACTTGAATAGGCCACGACTTGATAGTGACGGTCGTGGCGCTTGGGGCACTCGCCAAATAGAACACACGCTCTAAGACCAGAGCAGATGTGCACGATCGCGAACAGTCGTCACGCGGCGCCAAGGAGGTCCCACTTGTTGCCGTACAGATCCTTGAAGACCGCGACCTGACCATAGGACTCGGCCCGTGGTGCCGTCAGGAATTCGACGCCACGCTCGGTCATGTGCTTGTACGACGCAAAGAAATTGTCGACGCGCAAGAAGAGTCCCACGCGACCGGCGAATTGCCGCCCGATCAGAGCCACCTGCTCATCACCTCGAGCTTGGGCGAGCAAGATGCCACAGCCGGCGCCGGGCGGGCGAACAACGACCCATCTCTTAGGTTGGCCGTCGCCGTCGAGCGATGGCGAATCATCTTCCACGACACAGCCGAGCACGTCCACGAAGAACTCAATCGCCTCGTCGTACTCCCTCACAATGACACTGACCAGTTCAAGACCCATGGGGTCAGACTATTTCCTCGAACCGTCTGATCCGATGGTCCGTTCACTATCGTGGCGTCATGAGTTCTGATTGGGCGCGACCGGTCGTCCACTGGTCAATCGTCGCGCTCGACCCGGAGCGCCAACGATCCTTCTACGCCGACCTGTTCAACTGGGAGATTGGCGACGGACCCATCATGGCGATCCCGGCTGGAATCGGGGGGCCGGAGCCGGGACCCGAGGGCCACATCCAGGCCGGCGCGAATCCCGGGGTATCGCTCTACGTGCAGGTGGGCGACTTACGATCGACGATCGCCAAGGCGATAGCGCTCGGAGGGAAGGAGACGATCCCACCCTTTGACCTGGAAAACGGTCAGACCCTGGCCGCCATCGAAGACCCGGAAGGCAACTTCGTCATGCTGGTGCAGCAGTAAGAGCCTTATCCGGGCAGTTCTTTGAAGTATTCGGTCGCGATCGAAGGCGCGTGTAACCGTGACGAGAACTCGAGTGCGACCGGCGACGTCAATGCCTCGGCGGCGGATCGTCTCGCGTCCTCCATTGACCGCCACCACGTAATCGACATCCACTCACCATCGAGGCCGTTCGCGACGGTCCGGCGAAGCAGTCCCTCCTGGCGGTAGGCGAAGTGCTGTTGAAACTCGGCGTTCTTCTCCAAGAAATCCTCTGAGCTGACGTCGTTCGTCAATCGAAACTTCGTAATTTCAATCATGCTTGGCACATTACAAGCGACGCCCAGCCGTCAAATGTTCTACGAACCTGAATGATTCGATCAGTCGTTTTCGACGGTGTAGTCCCAGTAGGCCACGACGTGCCGGTGATCGGGTGCCCATTGCATCATCCCCTCGCCGACGAGCTCGTAGGCCCGTAGTTGGAACGAGAGGGTCTGACCCGGGTGCAAGACGCTCGGCAATGCCTTCGCGCCCGGCACGAGTCCCATCAAGAACACCGCGCCGAGGTGGTCGACCGAATGGAAGTCGGCGACGGACACCGGCACGTCGGCGCTCGCGTCCTTCATCGTGACGGTCCACGTGCACGTCGTGCCTTGGGGCTGATTCGGCAATCCCTCACCGGGGACGATGGGCCCACTTACCGTCACGCGCACGTGAAACGCGGTGGTGGTGACGGCGACGGGCAGCCCCTCGATCTGGAGCGCCGGCTTGGCCATCGTGCCGATCATCACCTGGTCGACGTCAGGCGTCAACGTCTTTTTCGGCAGGAACGACGGATACGACGTCGCCGTCGCGCACCCCGCCAACATCACGCCAGACATCGTCAATCCGACGAGCAGCGCGAGGCCGGGCCCGAAGGCCCGTCCTCGCGTACTTCTCGTTGTCGGTGTTTTCACGGTCGCCGAAAAGTGCGCGTCGCGTTAACCGTTCGCGCCATTGGCTCCGTCCGCCCCGCGTTTGCCGGGCGTACCGTTGCCGCCGTTGCCACCGGGTTGTCCCGGCGTCGAATGAACGCCGTTACCGCCGTTGCCACCGCTGCCGCCGTCGCCCCACGTCCCGTTGCAGGGAGGTGTGTCGTACGGCGTCGTTGCGGCACCCGAGGCGCTCAGCCACATACCGTTACTCCACTCTTCGGGAGGACACGCGCCGTTGCCGCCGTTACCACCGTTGCCACCGACGCCGGCCGAGTTCACGCCAGCGCCGCCACCCCCGCCGTTGCCGCCGTCCGTACCACAACCGGGTGCGCCGCCAGTCCCGCCGGTGCCACCATGACTACCGAATCCGTTTTGGCCGTTCGATCCACTTCGACCGAGCCGGAAGTACGCCGGGCAGTACACGGTGGACGAACCGTTGCCACCGACGGGGAAGAATCCCGGAGGGGACGAAAGCGTCGTGAAGGACTGTGCGGTAAAGACGTCGGTGCCGAAGGTCGCCAGCCCCGCTTGCGCGGCGTAGCCCAGGTGACCCTTCCCGTCGAGGCCCCCGCAGACCGTTCCAGCGGCCAGCGGAGTATCGGCGTTGGACGGTTCGTTGCAGGTCTGACCGGTGAGAAGCAGGTCCTCCATTGTCCGCAGGGTGCTGTAGTGGTTGTAGTACGTGCTCGACACGGTGCCGGGCTTGATCAGCGGACTGATCAACACCGTGCCGGTGTCGCCTCCGCCCGGCGTGAAGTCAGTTGGGTCGTAGAGCGGGTCGACCGTGACACATCCGGAGGTCGTTGCCGCTTCGCTCCCACTGGGACAGCCCGCAGTACCAACCGTCGAGACGGCTCCCTCGGCACCCAAGGTTATGTTGCCGATGAAGCCCGACGTCAAGGTAACCGGCTGACCACTGTCGTTCAAGAGCTGGAAGCTACCGAGCCACGGCTTGGCGTAGTTGTTCGACGCGGTGGTGGTGCTCGCGTTACTCGAGAGAGCGACCGGTCCCGTGTCGCTCACCGCGCCGACGAAGGTATCGGCGGGGATCCCCGTACCCGAAACAAGTCGCCCGGTGTCGTCGGCGTTGATCTTGGAGTCGAGCACCATGCTCGAACCTGGCGCCACGAGCGCCGGCTCCGTCGCGGTTCCGGGCGAGCCGCTGAGGTTCGGGCTCTCACCGGCCAGGCCCGTCGGTCGATCGATGAAGCCCGAAGCACCCGGGCCGGGTTGGAGTTGCTGACCGGTGGCGTTGGTGACTTCAGGGTCATTCGGACCGGTCGGCTCGATCGAGACGTTTTTGCCGTTGATGTTCTCGCCCGCTGCGTCAGCTAAGACGCCGTAGGCGCCGTAGAGCGAATTGGCGCCCGGGGCCGTCGTGCCCGCCGATCCGAATGTTGGCTGGTCCGCCGGAGCGCCGGAGGTCGTGACGTCTCCTGACGCTGGCACGTTGTTGAAACTGTTGCCAATGGTGAAGGGGGGGTTCGCCTCGTCAAAGGTCACGTCGATGAGACCACCATCTGCGAACGCCTTGGACTGCTCGATGAGGGGAATGTAGTAGCGAAGGAACAGGTCCGCCGCGTACAGACCACCGGTGTAATTGATCGGCGTCGTCGCCTCGGGGTCGTTCGCCGGGAGACCGGCCGGTGTGTAGTTCGGCGTGCCGTTGGCGTTGAACGCACCCGACAAGTTGTTGCCTTGACAGGTGGCGTCGTGCGCGTCGCTGCAGTTGTTCGGCGTGATCCAACTGAATGCCGGTACCTGGTTGGACGGAAGACCGAGGTCGTGCGCGAGTCCGTAGGTCGGGTCGTCCAGGTTCGTGACGTGATTGGCGTCACAGTTGGTATCAGCCGTGCCGGACGTCGGTGCTCCGGGGCCGTCATTTTCCGGCGTGGTCGGCTCATTCAACGCTGACTGCGCGGAATAGGTCACGCCGTTTTGCGTGCCCGCGGACTCCCCGGTAAGGGCCGTGAACCATCCGGTTGGGAAGTGTTTGGCGACGTACTGGTCCGCGGGGTCACCGTTGCTATTGGCGTTGGCCGGCTGGGCCCCGGTGTAACTCGTCACGTCGCCGCTCGGCGCGACGAGGTTCGTCGGGTTCGTGACGGGATTGGCGGTCGTCGATCCCGGGTACCCGCACACGCCGTCGTCGCGACCGGGCACCGTATCAGAGATCCCCGGGGTAGCACCGGTCACGTACGTGGCCGAACCGACGGGCTGGGCGCCGCCGAGGTCCTGCGCGTAGGCCTTCCACGACACGCCCGCCGCGTTGTACTGATTGAAGAGTGTCGCGACATCGGTGGGATACACGCAGCCGTTATTTCCGAGGGCCGCGTCGACACCACCGTGGACGAGAAGTTGTCCGTAGTTGCCGTTGCCAGTGCCCGACGGGTTCGGGGCGGTCGTGTTGGTGCCGCTACCATCAGTCGTCCCGTCGGTGTCGGTCGACGTGCCCACGGTGCCGGTCGTGATGATGCCGCTGTTGTTGTTGGTCATGTTGGCCGTCGTAGAACAGTCGTCCTGCACGCCGTAGGAAGGAGACTGGCCCGAGACCATCGAGATGTAGTTGTCCATGCTGAAGTGACCCGTGCCGTAGTAGTTCGTCAACAACGCGCCCTGCTGCGGGAGCGTCTGCCACAGGTAACTGTTCTGGTTAAGTCCGGTGAAGGTCTCGTCGTACGACTTGTTCTCGAGGATGATCAGCCAAACGTGCTTGATGCCGCCCACCGGGGTGCCGGTCGAGGTGATGACACACTGAACGTCGTTCGGCGATCCGCCACGGGCCGCCTGCAGCGTGCTGCCCACCGGACAGGTCGTCGGTGACGCAGCCGACGGCGTAGTGCCGACGAAGGACGTCGCGACGCCCACACCGGAGACCGCGGCCAGGACTAAGACGAACGACATGGTGATCGTCCGAAGTCGGTACTTGGATGAATGTATGAGTTTCATAAGGCGCACGGTAACGACCTCGAGTTACGCGTAGCCATCAAACAGCACACGAAATTGCAACTCTTGCGTGACTACTCTGTGCAACAACGAAGGTGAGCGTTCCGTTCGACAGAGATGAAATGGTGACGAACACGAGTCGATGAATCTCCGGCAATGAAGACCGAATGTTCGGATCTTCAGTTTGGCGCAACAGCCAGCGCGGCTCCCAGTTTGCGAATCTTGGCCAGGTCCGGTGAAGGGACAACCGACTGGAGTGACGGACAGAGCGAGAGGAGAGCTACAGAGTCGACTGAGTTGAACGTGGTGACCGACATCGGTAGGTGGGTCTGCGACTCGACCTGTCGAGCACCAACCGCCACCGACACCATTGCCGTGTCGATGTCCCGATCGCGATTCAAGAACGCACAGAACGCTGAGCCGTCAGTAATGAGCGCTCGTAGAGCCACATTGCCCGACTGTTTCTCGTAGCTCTTGAGCGCGGGATCGACGTCAGTGACTTCGGTCAAGAACTGCGCGACGTCGGCCACCGATGCCTGGGGTGCCTTCAGTGGCCTTGATGACGTCAACGCTGTAGTGGGAGTCGTAGCTGACGTCGTGGTCTTCGGAGTCGAGATCGTGTGATCACCGGCGCTCCAGGCCCATGCGGCCGCTCCCATCGCAATGATCAAGAGCACCGCCGTGCCCGCGAGAAAGCGGTGGGGGCGTGGTCGGCTTGTCATAGTCTCCACTTCATTCACTTCGCTGCGGCAACATTGCTTCTAACTCCAATACGACGACGACTTGTTCATAGCAGCGGCGCGACGTGACGTGCGGGTGACGATTCTGTGTCCGGCGTCGAACTACCTAGTCCGGATGTACGTCAACAAGAAATTGATACCCGCATTCGGCCGCCTTGAACCGACACCTGCTACTTCGTAACGAGCTAGGAAATCGGAAGCGCCCGCCTCGCCGCAACCGCGAGATAGAGGGGGTCGTTTGTTTTCTCCCACAGTCGCCGCGCGGTGTAGACCAGTTTCGAGACGTGCTCGTCATTATTGAACGCAGCAATCGACGCCACTTCTAACGGATCGCTTTCATTGAAGCCGTCGAATTGGTCGAGTCGGTCCCTTGACCACAGGGGCGGTGCTCCGATCGAGAGATAGGCAGCGGTGAGCGCCTGGAAAGCGAATCGACTTAGTAACTCATCGTCGTCAATCCAGGGACGAATCGAAGAGATCGCCTCCGAGCCAGTTACTCCATGAAGAGCCGTGAAATCGTCCGTTGATACGTACAGCACAAGCGCTGCCTGAGCCAACTTCTGATCCGTATCGTCAGTGATTTCAAGCGAGGACACCGCAGCGTCGAAGAGCTCACTTTGGGCAACTTCGCGCATCTCTTCGTCAATGTTTTTCAGTTTCGGCGGCCCCGGCACATCGGGGGACGCTGACAAGTCGGAGAGAATCTCCAAGGGGTCCTCCGACGTGACGTCACCAACTACCAACGGTCTCAACGGGCTTGCGACTTCTGCGAGGTACGCCAAGGCGGCCGCGATACGTGAAGGCGACGAGACCTCAATGGCGTACGCGAGTCTGATGACGCCATGAAAGGCCGCACCACCAATACCCGAAATGAGAGCCGGGAGATGTGTCCTTAGGGTTTCGTCCGGTCCCACTTCGCCAACCTGTCTGACGAAATAACTTCTGAGATCCGCGGCGGCGCCGTAGTTGCCAATCGCTGAGCGCCAAGAGTTTTCGTCCAGGCGCGTCGAGGACTCTTCGAGGGCGGTGTTGCGCGTGGAGTACAAAGCGGCGAAGCGCGTGAGTTCATCATCGTCGGCGCCGAGGCCCGCCTTCGCCACGAGAGCCATCGGGAGGTGATTGGTGAGGCCGCGCACGGTTGTCGGGTCGGTTCCAAGCTCCTCGTCGAGTAGCTCTTGCAATACCTGGCGAGTATTTTGACTCACATCGACGACGCTATCGGTGCCCATCTCAGACGAGTCACGCGCTCTGACGTTTACTCGACCAATCCCCATATTTGGTCAAACACTCCCACGACGCTTTCGTCCCCTTGGGCAACGGCCGAGGGCCTATTCCTGAAGCCATCGTGAGAGAACCTTGACGTCGTTCGTCTCGTAGCCAATCCGTTCATAGAAATTGAACGCTGACTCGTTCTCGTTCCGAACCATCAGTTGGACTTTCACGGCACCTTTTCTGCGCAGCCATTCTTCGGCGGCTTTCATAAGCTCCGATCCGAGACCCGCGCGCCGATGAGCGTTGCTCACCGAGAGGTAATAGACCCAACCTCGATGACCGTCGTTGCCCACCATCACCGTACCCAGAAGCACATTGTCACGCTTGAACCCCAGGATCGCGGAAGTCGCGCCTTCCAGAGCGCGCTCGAAATCTGCTGTCGGGTCATTCCACGGCCGCGTCAGTCCGGTCTCGGCCCAGAGAGCAATGGCGGACGCACAATCCTCACGGACGAGCTCGACTATTTCCATCGGGCAATCGTAATTGGCGAGAGTCATTCACTCCTACAGGCTGAACCGAAACACGATTTTTGACAGATTCTTGGTGGCAATGGTTGGGGAGACCGACCGACTTCTTCGCGTCCGTGGACGGCTTTCAATGAGAGTGAAGGCGATGATTCGTTGATTCACCGTCAATCGAATGCGTCGCTACTCGCGCCTAGTCATCATTCGAGTGCTGCGAACCAGCGAGTGCAGTGAGGGCATCGCCAGTGAGGCGAAACTCTGTCCACTCGTCCAACGTCTCAGCACCCAAAGAGCGATAGAAGTCGATCGACGGTCGATTCCAGTCGAGCACCGACCATTTGAGGCGGTGGTAACCGTTCGCAACGCATTCCTTCGCGAGGTGGACCAAGAGGTCCGTGCCGTATCCACGACCGCGGAACTCTGGCTTCACATAAAGATCCTCGAGGAAGATGCCGTGTGTTCCGGTCCACGTGGAGTAGTTGAGGAACCACACGGCGAAACCAGCCACCTCTCGTTGGTCGGACTCCACCAAGTCACAAAAGACGTTGGGTGCGGCAGAGAAGAAACTCTCGCGGAGTTGTTCGGGCGTGGCTCGCGCCATTTCCAGTGCTCGCTCGTAGAGTGCGAGGTCTCGAATGAGTTGGTGGATGGTTGGCACGTCTTCGGCAACCGCCCGGCGGATTCTCATTTCGACGGCCTACCGAGTGACAACGAGCAGAGCGAAACCGTCGTAGCCCTTGCTCCCAACAGTTTGGATCGCGGTTCCTTCGACTCGGTCACTTGCGGCCGCCATCTCCAGAAACGCACGCACGCCGTTGACTCGTTCGTCGGCGCTCGTCGAATTGGCCACCTCTCCGTCGCGAATCACATTGTCGGCAACAATGATCGTGCCCGGTCGCGACAGCTGCAGCGACAACACCAAGTAGTTCGGATATCCCTCCTTGTCGGCGTCGATGAAGATGAAGTCGAAAGACTTCGTGTCTCCGTCGATCAGCCCTTGCAACGACTGCGTCGCCGGACCAACACGAATGTCAACCAACGCCCCAAGTCCCGCTCGATCGATGTTCTTGCGCGCGACTTCGGCGTGCAGAGACTCCAGTTCAAGTGTCACCAGCGTGCCGTCACTGGGCAGTGCGCGAGCCAACCAAATTGTGCTGTACCCGCCGAGAGTTCCGATTTCCAGAATTCGTCGGGACCCCTGCATCCTGGCGAGAAGTTCCAGTAGTTTCCCCTGATTCGGAGCAACGCTTATCGGAGGGAGTTCCGCTGCCGCACTTTGGGCCAGGGTCTCCTCGAGCGCACCATCAGAGGGCAAGAAGAGGGATTCAAGGTACTCGTCGACAACAGTCCATTGGCTTTCGGTCATGCCCACAGTCTCGCACCTTGGCCACTGCCCATGATTACGAGAAGTGGAGAGGCGAGAGACCTAGCCTATACACGTTGGTCTATCGCGCTTTGATAAAAGTATTACTACTGTGAAGCAACGTGGATTGTCTTTACAATGGGCATCGGCTCGAGCAGTTCATCACTGTTGAGCCGCATGCCTTCGAGATGAAACGGAATCGCCTCACGCATATTCTCGACTACCTCGTCGACAGTCTTCCCTGTCGTGATGACTCCATCAAGTCCAATTACGTACGCGGCAAAGTTTGTGCCAGCGTCCTCAATCACGATCGTGTACTCAGTCATTGGTTTCGCCTCCTCAATCCGGCTTGTCTCAAGATGTTAGCGAGGGTGCCCTTGGGAACATCGTCGGACGGGTGACCTGGCACCGTTACGCATCCTGGCTTCGAGCGATGATGAAACTGCCGATGACTTCCTCGCTGCCGACTCAGAAACCAGCCGTCATCCTCAAGCATCTCGAGGATTTCTCGAACCGTCACGACCCGCAACGGTCGCCGACGATCCCATGGGTTGACGAGTCAAAACTTTCATGACGCTCATTTGTCTCGAGCCTTTTCGAGAGAAGAGCACTTAAGACGCTCAATCAATTCTTGAAACGCCAGATAGCGTTAAGCGGTGAGTAGTTCGCCTATCCGAGCAGTGATGTTCTTCGCCAGCGATCCAGAGATCGTTGCGTCATGGTGGGCCTCCAACCTTGGAGAAGACGCTCCTGTTGTAAGAGAAGGTGAGTTTTGGTACTTCATTGTGGACCAGATAGAGTTCGGCTTCCACCCAGCGGACGACGATCGCAATCCAATTGGCGCCAGTCCCGTTATCTATCTCTCAGTAGCCAACCTTGAGATGACTCGAGCCCATCTCTTGAAACTCGGCTGTACGATGCACCGCGGGCCACTCACCATTGACAGCTCTCGTCAAATATGCCAAATGATCGATCCGTTTGGTAATGCCTTTGGCCTCGACGGACCTTAGGATTATTGCCCATCCGCCTACTGATCGTTGGAGTAGTGAGATTCATCGGTGTGAAGGTCTTCTAAGAACAAACGATAGACATTGGTCTGCGGACTCAGTTGTCGGGCGTTGCCGCAACCAATCGACGCCGAACATCTACCGTGTTCACGCCGAGGGCGCCGAACAATGCCGCCGCAGGATCTGGTGGTTGGAGGGTGAGGATCTGGGCCAGCACCTGCTGAGCCGTGACGTAGAGCCTGCGACGGTTGGGCTTAGACGCTTGTTCAAGCACTTTCTTTGCCGCGGGCGTTATGCGGAGGCGATCTTTTTGCGCGACGTCTCTGATTCTCGGCTTCTTCGGCACGGCGCGCATCGCCAATGGGGGTGCGTCGGTGCCGAAACCCAGGCCCAGGGCACCCAGGGCTTCCCGATCGAGCGACTCAAGAGCCAGGCGAGCTTGCTGCAGGCTCACGCCCAACAAGGCTTCGATCGAGGGTTCCTCGAACAGGGCGAGCAAGATGTGATCGGTGCCATATCGGCGATCACCTCGGCGACGAGCCTCCTCACTGGCCCGCAGACAGATGGCCCAGCCGTGAAGCGTCGCTGGCTCAACGGATTCGGTGGTCATTACGACTCCTTGTTGTATTTGGTGTGCACGGATTGGCGGGTGATGCCCAAGGCGTCTCCGATCTGCTGCCACGACCAGCCCTTTTCCCGGGCCGATTCGACGTGGTTCGCTTCGACCCTCTCAGCCAGGCGATGGAGCGCCAACGAGGCGCGAAGCCCAATCGCCGGGTCATCCGACGAGAGATTCGCACTCAGTTTCTCGATGTCCATGTTTGTCAGTATAGACTGACGTTCTTGATTTGTCAACCCAAACTGACACATCGCACTCGGCGCGGTTCGTTACTCTGCTCTCTCGCGTGCAAACGTCAGGCTCTCTTCAATTAGTCCGAGAGCCACTGAGAGTTCTTCTTCATCTTGTGGGCCGTAGATCATAATTTCCGTACCAAAGTCGCCGTACGGATGAGGTTCGCCCCATCCCAAGTCGCAAACTTCGCGTGCTCGTTCGAGAGGTAGGCACAAATGCGTACTGGTGTCTTCCATTCCGTGGATGTGAACCGGCTCAAGTCGATTACCAGGGGAAAGGTTGGTCGATTCGACATAGGCGGTATCGAGGTCATCAAAGAACAATGCAATAGTCGAGGCTGGCGAGATTTGGCTCCGACCCGTTTCAACGTGCGCCAAAGCGGAGGCTTGTGCTACAAGGCCACGCCACACTTCGGCCGATGATTGCCCATCTAGTTGGCGATGCGGTCCTTCGATCGACGTTGTTGGACGAGGTCTATTGCGGGGTGCCAGATCTAAGCTCACGTAGCAACGCGTACCGTAGACACACGCGTGGTAGGTGGCGGCACTTCTTCGCCGTGGAGCAGCATTCCCTCAATGTGGAATTCAATTGCGTCGCGCATTAACACTTCGATCTCTTCGATGTTGTCAGCTGCGCCAATGCACCCGGGCAAGTCAGGCACGTAGGCGGCAAGATTCGCGCCGGCGTCTTCAATGACAATTGCGTATTCGTTCATTTCGGTCTCCCCGGCAAGCCTGCTTGACGATAAATCTGCCTCAGCGTTCCTAATGGTAGGTCCTTGCTCATTGCGCCGACAACGGTGACCGTACCCGGCTTTACCGAATGGTGGAATTGTCGATGACTGCCTCGCGTACGGACTTGATGCCATCCATTTCGCTCGAGCAATTCAATGATCACTTTCACTTTCACGCACTCCCAAGGGTCGCGCGCGCGTCAGCTTTCTACAACCAACCTGTAGACGTTTGTCTCTCGGTACCCCAGATGGGCGCCAGTAATGACGTCTTACTCTTTCAAAACGTTGACCAATTCTGCGAGCGACGTAATTATGGCTCCGTCCCACGAGCTCACCGTATCGAAACGATCCGTATCGAGCAAGTTTGGATCAATAAGCATCGTGGCTGCCATCCCCAGTTCCTGAGCTCCATATAACTCATTGCTCCCGCCATCGCCAATGAACACGCACTCCTCCGGCTGCACGTTGAGACGTCGCGTGGCCGCCAAGTAGATCTCTGGGGTCGGCTTTCGTACGCCGATCTCACACGAGAACGTGACAACGTCAATCACGTCATTCAGCCACGATGAGTTCCACGTCAACGGCGTTTCCGCTGAACAGTCCGTGACAATTCCCAATCGGCATCCCCGCGCCTTCAATTGGGACAAATACGCTGCCGAGTACTTGTCGCTCAATAATTCTCTGGAAAACTCCAGACGCTGATCTGCGGCCAGCGCAACTTGTCGGGAAGTGGGTGACCCTCCAACGCGTTGCGCCAGTTCCGAAATCGTTTCTGAAAGACCACCCATCGTCCCTCGTACTCGCTCGTCGAATGTATCTCGCACGACGTCCGCGAGCTTTTTACGATCGACCTCTAAGACATCGGCCATCTGAAACGCAATGGTGTCTCGCCGCAGCCGCGAACCACCCGGCAGCAACGTTCCGCAGAGATCGAAGATGATTACTCGTGAGCGTCGCACAACGGTCATCCCGTCAAGGCACATTCACGATGCAATCTGTATCACTCCAGCCCGAGAATGAGGGACGGGGACCTCTTCGCCCATTTCACGAAGAATCTCTAGGTGCTCGGCAATGGCTTCTCGAAGGGTAGACGTCACCTCAGCAACGCTCGCGCCCGTGGCGATGCAGCCAGGAACGTCAGGGGCGTAGGCCGCGTAGTTAGTGCCGGCGTCTTCAATCACGATGGTGAATTCGGTCATCGTGGTCTCCTTTCGAGTCCGGCCTGTCTGACAATGTTACCCAGGGTTCCTTTAGGGATATCATCACCCAAATTCCCCGCTACACAAACCGAGCCGGGGAGCGTGGCATGTTTGAAGTGACGATGACTTCCCGTTTGACGAATCTGAACCCAACCGGCTTGTTCCAGTTCGCTGACTATTTCTCGCACTTTCACGATTCACAACGGTCGTGACAATCAACCAGGTGAGCGAGTTGCTTTATTCGAGTTCATTCTCTTTTATCAACCGCCGATAGACATTGGTCTATCCCGCTTTGATAAAAGTATTGCAACCGTGAAGCAACATAGATCGTCTTGACAATCATCCTCAAGCATCTTGACGATTGCTCGAACCGTCACGAGCCGAACGGGCGCCAAAACGGCAATACTTTCAGCTCTAGTCGATGATTATTCATCCAACGAGTTCTAGCGGCGCCCGCTATTTCGTTGAATCGAGATTCTCACGGCTAGTTGAATGCGACCGAGAGGTGGCCGTCGATGCATTACCTTCGGTTCTATGGTGACCGAGATCGAAGTTCGCATGACAGCTCGATTGCGACTTCGTCGGCCGGTTATGGATGACGTCAAATCAATTGTCGCGATCGACTCTGATCCGAGGACGAATCTTCATCGTCCCGGTGGAGCACCTAGCCCAGACAAAAACGTGCAGACTTTTAGCGAGTTTGTTCGCGGATGGGAAGAGCACGATGACGGTTACTGGATAGTTGAGTTTGATGGCGACATCATCGGGATGGCGGGCGTAGAACCCCAACTCTTCTTGGAAAGAGAATGCTGGAATCTTTACTACCGCCTGTCTCCCATTGCTTGGGGCAATGGTTTCGCCGTCGAAGCAGCGAAGGAAGCGGTGACCGTGGCCTCTTCTCTCCAACCAAAGTGGCCCGTGGTGGCGCACGAGAGGAGCGAATTACGCGGCCGCGCGCACTGCAGAAAATGCTGGCTTACGACGATGCCCAGAACTGGACACCAGTGGTTTCGAGGTCTTTGCGCGTGGTTGGTAGTCCCTGGTTCAGGATTCGATAACGGACCTATACACGTTCGCCTTTCGCGAATCACTTAGTTGAGACCAAGCACCAATTCCAGTGCGTCATCGATAGCCCACATTGCATCGCCCTGAAGAGTCATGATTCTCTCGCCAAGTCGGCTGACGTCGAGGGCGGAAATCTGCTCAACCAAAACCTTGGTTCGATCGCCCAGAATCTCAATAATGGGTCGCACGGTCGCCTCGCGCGCTGCCGTCGAGGTGGGAGCAACCAACACCACCGATCGAGGTAGGAGGGCATCCGATTGAACGATGACCCCAAATCGTCGTCCTCGTTGCTCACTACCAACACCCTTAGGCAATCGAAGTTCGACGACGTCACCCCTCCGCACGTAGCCACTCCATGAACTCGGCAACTTCCGACATTTCTTGTCTGTCGTCTTCGTCAGCTTCAAGAGAAGCCATCTCTCGGCGAAGTGCATCACGCCTACGCGCTTGCTGGGCGCTCTTTATGAGGGCCGATCTAATTGCTTCGGAGCGCGAAAGACCAGATGCCTCAAGTTGAGCAAGTGCCCTTTGCGCCTCCTCGTCGAGTCGAACGGAAATAGCGTTTGTCACGCAATCACTGTATCACATATTGTCATACATTACCAGTTCCTCCACCTAACAACGGTTGAGGGTTTTCATCGTTCTACCAAAAATCTGTACACATTGGTCTCGCGAAGTTCGAATCCGAGTCTCGCGTACAGTCGATTGGCCGCCTCGCGCGAGGGCCTCGTCGTGAGGTCGATCGATCGAACGTTGCGCCGGCGCGACTCTTCGATCGCCGCGTTCGTCAAGGCTTCGCCGACTCCCATTCCTCGAGCGGCACGGTCCACGACGACGTCTTCGATCCACGCCCGCAGTCCCGTCGGGATAGGAAAGACCACGAGCGTCAACGATCCGACGATCCGCTCCTCGTCACGAGCGATGAAGACGATCGTTGCCGGCGACGCGACGAGTTCCGCAACATCCGCCGAACTAAGCGGGGCGGCGCTCGTTGAGAGTTGAGGCAAGAGTTTGTTCAGACCAGCCACCAACTCTTCGGTCACTTCGTTCGCGATCTCGACCTGCACGCTCACTGGTCCCCCCTCCACACCGGCCGACGTAGATCGTCGTAGAAGACGTCGCGATGTTCGCCGTCAATGGCCGCGAAGATCGGATCGGCCCATCGTTCGGCGCCGATAATGGGCGACGGCAAGTTGTCGCGAGTGAACCACCCGGCGTCGAGGCATTCGAGTGGGTGAATATTGATCTCTCCCCCCACGGCGCGACAGAAGAACAACAATGAATACAAGGGGATTCGCGACGAGCCGAGTCGCATGCCGTCGAGGACGCCGATGAGTCGTATCGGCTCAGCTTCGATGCCCGTCTCTTCCATCACTTCTTTCACCACGACTTCGGGGGCGGAGTAGCCGACGTCGCACCAGCCCGTCGGGTACAGCCACACGCCCGAGTCGGCTCGTTGGATGAGGAGCAGTTCGCCGCGATCATTCGTCACGGCCGCGCCGACCGCGACCTTGGGCGTCTGGTAACCCGCGACGCCTTTGCCGACTTCCTTCATCCATTCCGCGACGTACCCGTCGGCGTCGAGGACACCGTCTAAGCCCACTTCCGCCGCCGACTTGATGTCGCCCGCGATCTTCAAGACCTCTTCGAAGCGCTCACGTTCGTACTGGCTGTCGGTGAATCCGAGACCAGTTCGCGCGACGCCGGCCAATGACTCGGCCCAGCGCAGCAGCGTCTTCTCGGGAATGGGTTCCACTGTGATGACGCTACCAACGCGTCCTAGGCCAACGTGGCGTCAAGGACTTCGTCGAGCGTGCCCACGAGTCCCGTGTAGAACGCTCCGAACTCGGCGTACAGCGTCGAGGCCTCGTCGTAACGCATCGTGTACACGCACTCCTTTAGGTCATCGACGTGCACCCCGAAGAGCGTGACGCCCCACTCCCAGTCGTCCAGTCCCGTCGAGCCGGTGATGACCTGAATGATGCGGCCCTTGAACTCACGGCCGAGTGCGCCGTGTTGACGCATGAGTCGTTCGCGCTCGTCATAGGAAAGGGCGTACCAGTTGTTCGACTCGTCGCGGCGCTTGGACATCGGGTAGAAGCAGAAGGCTCGCTTTCCGTCCGGCGGGAGCGTCGGGAAGAGACGGTCCTGCAGCATCTTCTCGGGCATGCCGGCCGCATACTCGCTCACTTCGGTGACTGAGACGTAACTCTCAGCGACGAGGAACCCGGCTGCCTGGATCCTCGATTGCAGTTGGCGTAGGGCCCAAAGGTCTTCGCCGAGGATCATGAAACACACGTCGGCCTTCGCGCCCATGATGGCGACGCTCACCACCTGGAGTCCGTTGCCGCGGGCGTCATCGACGGCCTTGCGCAGCGCACCGGCGTCCACGTCAGCGCCGGGGTGACAGAACAGGTGCAATACGTTGAGTCCACGAGAGGGCGCGAGCGGTTCTGGAGTCATGGCCCAATGCTACGACCTGTCCACAAAGATCAATCTCGCGTGAACCCAAAGAGAAACCGTGGGGCCCGAAGGCCCCACGGCTCTAGAACGATTGAGAAGCTGACGCTTTAGTAGTCGTCCATTCCGCCGCCGGGCATGGCCGCGACCTTCTCCTCGGGCTTGTCGACGATCACGCACTCGGTCGTCAAGAACAGCGCCGCGATGGACGCCGCGTTCTGCAGCGCCGAGCGAGTCACCTTCGCCGCGTCGATGACGCCGGCCTTGATGAGGTCCTCGTAGTCACCGGTCGCCGCGTTGAGTCCCTCGGTCGCCTTCTTCAGATTGCGAACCTTGTCGACGATGACGCCGCCTTCGAGACCCGCGTTGACCGCGATCTGATTGAGGGGTGCCTCGACGGCCTTGGCCACCATTCGCGCACCCGTCGCCTCGTCACCGCTGAGCTTGTCGGCCGCTTCGAGGATTCGGACCTGGCTGCGAAGAAGGGCCACGCCACCGCCGGGCACGACGCCCTCTTCGATGGCGGCCTTCGTCGTCGACACCGCGTCTTCGATGCGGTGCTTCTTCTCTTTCAGCTCGACTTCGGTCGCGGCGCCAACCTTGATGACGGCGACGCCACCGGACAGCTTGGCCAGACGCTCCTGCAGCTTCTCACGGTCGTAGTCCGAGTCGGTGTTCTCAATCTCGGCCTTGATCTGGTTGATGCGGCCCTTGATGTCGTCCTCGGAACCGGATCCTTCGACGATGGTCGTCTCATCCTTGGTCACGACGATCTTTCGCGCGCTCCCCAGCATCTCGACGTCGGCGGTCTCGAGCTTGAGACCGATCTCTTCGGAGATGACGGTGGCACCGGTCAGGATCGCGATGTCCTGGAGCATGGCCTTGCGACGTTCGCCAAACCCGGGGGCCTTCACGGCGACCGACTTGAACGTGCCGCGAATCTTGTTGACCACGAGCGTCGCGAGGGCTTCGCCCTCGATGTCCTCGGCGATGATCAACAGCGGACGACCAGACTGCATGACCTTCTCGAGGACCGGGAGCACGTCGCGCACCGACGTGATCTTGTTCGAGACCAAGAGGATGTAGGCGTTCTCGAGAACGGCTTCCATGCGCTCGGTGTCAGTGGCGAAGTACGGAGCGATGAAGCCCTTGTCAAAGCGCATTCCTTCGACGAGGTCCATCTCCATTCCGAAGGACTGGCTCTCTTCGACGGTGATGACACCGTCCTTACCGACCTTGTCGATGGCGTCGGCGATCATCGCACCGATCTCGTCATCGGCGGCAGATATCGACGCCACCTGGGCGATCTGCTCTTTGGTGTCAGCCGGCTTGGCGAGTTCGTGCAGCGACGCGACGGCAGCTTCCACGGCGGTCTCGATGCCCTTCTTGAGCGACATCGGGTTGGCGCCGGCGGCCACGTTCTTCAGGCCCTCGCGAACCATCGCCCAGGCGAGCACGGTGGCCGTCGTGGTGCCGTCACCGGCGACTTCGTCGGTCTTCTTGGCGACTTCTTTGACCAATTCGGCGCCAATGCGCTCGAACGGGTCCTCGAGGTCGATGTCCTTCGCGATCGATACACCGTCGTTGGTGATCGTGGGAGCTCCCCACTTCTTGTCCAAGACGACGTTGCGGCCCTTGGGTCCGAGCGTGACTCGAACGGCATCGGCCAACTTGTTCATGCCGCGCTCTAGCGCCCGGCGGGCCTCTTCATCGAATGAGATCAGTTTCGCCACTGTGATTCCTCCTAAAGCGAGACACCCTTTTGGTGCAACGCAATATTAGCAGTCTAGGGTGGCGAGTGCTAACGGCACTCAGCCGCCGGCCACGGCCGGCACGAGCGAAACGGTCTGGCCCGCCTCGAGCACCGTGTCGAGGCCGTCGAGAAAGCGGACGTCCTCGTCGGCCACGAAGACGTTCACGAATCGGCGCAGGGCCCCACGGTCGTCAAGGACCCGAAAGGCAATTCCGGGATAGGTGGCGTCCACGGCGAGGATGGCTTCACGCACGGTGACGGCCTCGACCGGTACTTCACCGGCTCCCCCGACGAGGGTGCGTAGTTGGCTCGGGAGACGGACCGTGACGCTCATGACGCGGCCACCAGTTGGTGAAAGCGCAGCGCCTCTTCGGCCGCCTCGAGCGACGGGGTGATCGTTGAGCTCACGGTCGCGGTATCGACGATGGCGTCGAGCGTCTTGAGACCGTGACCCGAGATGATCGCGACAATCGATTTGTCACGGTCGATCGTGCCTCGGTTGATCATCTGGCGCAACGAGGCAATCGTGACCCCGCCGGCCGTTTCGGCGAAGATCCCTTCAGTCTCGGCGAGCAGACCGATGCATTCGAGAATCTCGGAATCGGGCACTGAGCCACAGTCGCCCCCGTAGGCGCGCAACTCGTCAAGCACGTACGGGCCGTCGGCCGGGTTGCCGATCGCGAGTGAGCGCGCAATCGTGTTGGGGCGCTGGGGCGTCACGACTTCGGCACCCGAGGCGAACGCGCTCGCGATCGGCGAACATCCGCTCGCCTGAGCGCCGAAGAGTACCGGCGCTGGCCCGTCGACGATCCCGAGTTCGATGAACTGCTTGAATCCCTTGGCAACCTTCGTGAACTGACTGCCCGACGCGAGGGGCACCACGACTTGATCGGGCGTGCGCCAGCCGAGTTGTTCGCAGATCTCGAAGGACAACGTCTTGGAACCTTCGGCGTAATACGGGCGAAGGTTCACGTTGACGAAGGCCCAGTCGGCGTGCTCGGCGACCAATTCGACGCACAGTCGGTTGACGTCGTCGTAATTGCCCTCGACCCCAAGTACGGTGCCTCCGAATATCGCCGCCATCGCGATCTTGGATTTCTCGAGGTCGGCCGGGATGATGGTCACGCTCGGCCAGCCGATGGACGCCGCGTGAGCCGCGACCGACGTGGCGAGGTTGCCCGTTGACGCACAGGCCGCCGTCGTGAAACCGAGGCGTCGCGCGCTCGAGAGCGCCACCGACACCACGCGGTCCTTGAACGAGCCGGTGGGGTTGCGGGTGTCGTCCTTCAGCCACAAATCGCGAACACCGAGTACGTCGGCGAGGCGTGTGGAGCGACGCAGCGGCGTCCAGCCGGCCCCGAGGTCGACGGGCTCGACGCCGGGATCGGGTAACAGTGCGCCGTAGCGCCAAATGGAATTCGGACCACTCGCGATGGACTCGCGCGTGAGGACACCGCGGGCCGCGTCGAGGTCGTAGTCGACCTCAAGTGGACCGAAGCAGAAATCGCACGAGTACCGCGCCTCACTGGAATAGGTGGCACCGCACTCTCGACATAGAAGACCTGTAGCGAAACTCATAACTCCCTTTTCATCGTTCGGCCTTTGGCACCTGGTGTGATGAGCGGGTTGCTCAGGTATCACACTGGTTGTCGCGACTTCAACGGGGCCGTCCCTCAGTCGCTCTGGATGACCCCTCAATTCTCCCCGACGGCACAGTCCGTGTCAAGTTCGAACTCGCGGTTCGTCCCGTAACCTCTTACGAATGAGCAGCCCCGACGTCCCGTGGACGCTTAGCCGCGAAGAGTTCAACCTCGAACGCGTCATCAGCCTGAAATCCCAGACCACCGTCGCGGTCGTCGTCCCGGCCCGCAACGAGTCGGCCACGGTCGGTGCGGTCCTCGACGCCGTGCTCGCCCACCGCGAGTTGGTCGACGAACTGGTGGTGGTGAACGACAACTCGGTCGACGACACGTCCACGGTCGCGGACCACCACGGAGCACGCGTGGTTCGCCTCGATGGTCCCAGTGGCAAGGGCGAAGCGATGCGAGCCGGGCTCGCCGAGACGACCTCGGAGTTGGTCGTATTCCTCGACGCCGACGTCGTCAATACCACCTCGGAATTCGTGGCCCGTCTCATCCAGCCCCTCCTCGAGCGCCCGGAAACCCAGTTGGTGAAGGGTTATTACGAGCGACCGCTGCACAACATGCCGACCGGCGGCGGACGAGTGAACGAACTCGCCGCTCGCCCAATCCTGTCGCTGCTCTACCCCGGACTCGGCGAGATCCGTCAGCCCCTCGCCGGTGAGACCGCCGGGCGCCGCAGCGCCTTCGACGTCATCACGCTCGAGAAGGCCTACGGCGTCGAGATCGCTCTCCTGATCGACATCGCCCGGCAGTTCGGTGTGAGAAGTTTGGCGCAGGTTGACCTTGGTGTGCGTCGCCATCGCAATCGACCGCTCGAAGAGTTACGGCCGATGTCAATGGACGTGTTGCGAGCGGCACTGAAGCGTTATTCCGTGCACCTGCCGCCGCAGGCGTGACTAACCCCTATTGGCCGAGTTGTGTCCGAGAATCACAATGACGTCG
The DNA here is from genome assembly GCA_003155915.1 of Acidimicrobiaceae bacterium. GTDB lineage: Bacteria > Actinomycetota > Acidimicrobiia > Acidimicrobiales > RAAP-2 > RAAP-2. Next base: position 73,995 of record PMFA01000014.1, read on the forward strand.
TCGCTCGACGCGCCGGGCACGGGACGTTGACCGTTGAGCGCTTGAATCGAGTGAACGCTCACGTGAATTTTGTTCGCGATCTGAATCGCGGCCCACTTGAATCCCGGATTGAAGTACACGATGGTCTTCTTCTCGGTAACGGGTGAGTTGACACCAGGAAGCGTGTTCCAACCCTGAGTCAATAACTCCTGTGAGTACCCACGAGCCAAGTTCGGAACGTTGGTGCCGTTGGCCACCTGCACGCGAACCGTTGACTTGGCAACGGTGTGGTGATGAAGTGTCGTCGTAGTTTCAGATGGAGACAGTGTCGTGGTCGAACTCGAGCTCGGAGCAGGGCTCACGTATCGAAGCATGAGGAACGCCGCCGCAACGAAGAGAACGACAATGATCAACACCACACTCAGAGCGGGCTGGTAGTGAGAGCCNNCTTCCAAGCCGGTGTGGCGCAGTCTGGTAGCGCAGGCGATTTGTAATCGTCAGGTCGTGGGTTCGAATCCCTCCACCGGCTCCCTCGGCTCCCTCGGCGGATTGAATTTGGCTTGAGTCAGACTCCGAAGACTTCGACTCTCGAGTATGCCCTGCTCGATTGCCCCGAAATCGAACCTTGACCAGAGGACGCAATGCTCACGCCACGCACCTTGAGGACTTGCAGCCGGTTACGCAAATAAATCGCGACAATTCTCGCTCGCTCTCGACTTAGCGAAAAGTTAAGTGAATTCAGTCCTGTTGCAGCGGTGTACCCAAAGAGATCAATCTTGAGATACTTTCTTGACCTAATAGTGAGCGCAACCCGATTGATCTGACTCTTCAATGCAACTGAAAGTGACGAGGAACCACTTTTGAAAGTTCCAATAGCTCCGAACAACGCTGCGAGTTTGTGGCCACTCCATTGCGCGTAGAGAGTTGTCGAACCAGAAAGTTCAAACCCTTGACCCACAGGATATGAAGTGCCTGATCCATTCGCACTGGTATTCCAGTGCGTTAGTTCGAAACCTGCATATATCAATCCGCTCTGGTCTGGCAAAGTTATCGTCGAGCCAGGTGTTCCATTAATTGGATCAATCGAACCACTACCCCCATTCGCATCAAATGTCAGAGTGTCGTTCGGCCCTGCAGTCCACTGCGCGTATAGCGTTTGGCTACCGTTCAACGTCAGACTTGCTCCTTCTGCATACTGCGTCCCACTCCCATCTGATTGCGTGTTCCATCCACTAAATGCAAAGCCCAGCATCGTGATTCCGTCAATTGTGGGCAATATGGCCAATGAACCGCCTTGGCCCGTAATTGAAGCGACGGAGCCAATTCCGCCATTCGCACTGAATGTCAAGACATCGACTGTTATTGATGTCCATTGCGCGAACACCTGAATCGAGCTCATTGGTACATACGAGGTTCCACCAGCACCTATAAGTGTTCCGCCAACTTCAGCGCTGAACCATCCGTCAAATGTATTTCCACTGAACGTTGGATTCGGAAGTGTGATAGCAGTTGAGCCGACGACATAGTTCGCGGAGTCCATCGTCGCCACTCCTCCGTCATAAGAAAAAGTGACTGCGTAGGTGTCTGGCGCCCACTGGGCGTAGAGCGTTTGGTTTCCTGAGATGACATAGGTGGCACCGACTGCGTACTCAGTTCCGCTTCCGTCAGCCGCTGTATTCCAACCAACGAACGTATAACCGAGATTATTTATTCCGGAACCAGATGGCAGAGTTGTAGATCCGCCTAGTTGACTTGATACCGATCCAATAGACCCAGTTCCAGTAGTCGATTCGAAACTCAGTGTTGTAGTCGGAATTGATGACCAAGTGGCGTATAGGACAATTGGGGTCAAGAATGCATACGTTGAACCATCTCCATATGCGACACCCCCTCCGTTGGATTGGGTATTCCAATCAACAAATGACGAACCTGGATTTGAAAGTGTCGGACTTAGCGTCGCAAACATCGTCAGCGCAGTAGATGCGTTCTCCGATTGAATTGCGTACACCGGGTCGGATGGACTGTCATTTTCGACAAATGTGACTGCATGAAAAATCCTCGTCCAAGTGGCATAAAGAACCTCTGCCGCGGTGAAACTATAAGCGGAGCCATTGGCGTATGACGTGCCCGATCCATCTGGCGACGAATTCCAATCGACGAACGAGTAGCCACTGTTCACAAAAGTTGGATTCAGATTGGTGAAAGACGTAAGCGCGGTCTCGACATTCGCCGTTTGTGATGAATACACCGGATCCGATGGACTGTCGTTCTCAACAAAAGTTACTGAGTGAAACATTGGAGTCGACGCGATGGCAACAGAAGATGGGATCGCGCCTTGAATCACTAAGGTTGCGAAAAGAATTGCGACGATGCCGCGAGCCTTCACAACGTGCCCCGACTTGTGGATTGAATTCACGACCGCAGCCGGTCACAGGTTGAGACAGAAATACAGACGGACAGGGTGCGCATGGGACGTCTTTCATAGGAGATGGGCGCTCTTAACCGAACGAGCGTTGTTCCCGCAGCCACCACTCCGACGAGCAAATTTTGCTCGAAACGATTGGCGACGTCTCCAAGTTGAAAATCAGTGACGATAAATTCCTGCTGCAGTCTTTCCCTTGCGCTGCAAGACTAGACATCGAACATTCGAACGTCGTAGGGTCCGAAGTCCCTAATTGAATCTCGCTACGAACGTCGAATTCGTTGACGCGCCACTTCAAAAGCTGCCACCGACACGGCGACACCGGCGTTCAACGAACTGATCTTGCCCAACTGGGGTATCGACACAACGGTCGCGCAACGTTTGCGGGTCAACACCGAAAGACCTTTTTCTTCACCACCGACCACGAGCGCCACGGGCGTGGTTCCCAGATCGAGGTCGTAGATCGAATCGCGTGACTCACCGGCGAGGCCGACCGTCAGCACACCGGCCTTATTGAGCACGTCGAGTGCCGCGGGGACTCCCCCGACGTCGCAGAAGGTCAGGTACTCAATTGCTCCGGCCGCCGTTTTCGTCACTGACGGTGAGATGCGCGCCGAGCGATGGCGCGGCACGACGACGCCGGTCACGCCCGCGCCGTCGGCGCTGCGCAACATAGCGCCCAAGTTGCGCGGATCGGTCACGCCGTCACAGACCAACAAGAAGGGGTGGCGGTGTTCGAGGAGTTCGTCGAGACTCACCGTTTCCAGCCGGGCGGCGATCGCCATGACGCCCTGATGTCCCTCGGTGCGCGCTTCACGATCGAGCCGGGCCATCGAGATGACCTGGACTGGCACTCGCTGGCGCTGAGCCTCGAACTCAATAGCGTCAAGCGTCTCGCTGGCGTCTTGGGCGTCGGCGACGAAGATCTTTTGGATTTGGCGGCGACGGGCCTTGAGGAGCTCGAGGACGGCGTGACGACCCTCGACCTGCTCACCACCGAGTCCTTCTTTTTCGCGTCCGCTCGGCGCACGCCTCGGACCGCCGACCTGACCACCGGTCATCGGACGACCACCCTGACGCGAAGAGCGGCCCGGAGGACCCTTTCGCGGTGCGGGACGCGAACTCACGACACCTCTTCCAAGAGAGCGACCGCGCTCGCGCCAATGCCCTCAACGCGGCCAAGGGCGCCAATTCCTTCGGCGGTCGTCGCCTTCACGGTGACGAGCGCACCTACGACGGCCGTGAGTTCGCCGGACATCCGGGACATGAACGCGGTCAGTTTGGGACGCTCGGCAATGATCGTGATGTCGGCCGAGATCGTGCGCAGGCCGGCCGCCGCGACGAGGGCGACCGTCTCTTCGAGCAGTCGACGAGACGACGAACCCTCGAACTGCGGGTCCGTGTCGGGGAAGTGGCGCCCCAAGTCACCGAGGTTGGCCGCCCCGAGCAGGGCGTCACAGAGCGCGTGCGTCGCGACGTCGGCGTCGGAGTGGCCAACCAGTCCCGGCGCGTCCGGTATCTCGACGAGACCCAGCCAGAGTGGACGCGTCGCGTCGTCGCTCACGCGATGCACGTCGAGCCCATGGCCGATTCTCATCGGCGCTGCGCGATCGACGAAGCCTTGGCGAGATCGCCCGGCGCGGTGATCTTCACGTTGTCAACTTCCCCGGGGACGACGACGACTCGACCGCCGAGGGCTTCAACGAGCGCGGCGTCGTCGGTGGCGTCGTCGTCGGTGGCGTGGGCGCGAATCAACATGTCGCGAGCGAATGCCTGGGGTGTCTGCACGGTGACCAGTTCATCACGCGCCTCGGTCGCGGTGACGACGGTGACGTTGCCGTCGTGTTGGATTCGTTTCACGGTGTCCGAAATTGGCAGGCCCGGAATGGCGCCGTCGGCACCCGCGAGAACCGCGTCAACGACTGACGCAAAGAGTGCCGGCGTGGCCAGTGGCCGCGCGGCGTCGTGCACGACGATGACGTCCGCGTCACCGCACTCTTCGAGGCCAGCGCGCACGGAGGCCGCTCGCGTCGCGCCACCCACCACGACCACGTCGGCGCCCTCGCCGTTACCTTGATAGTTCGTGGGCACGACGAGCACGACGCGTTCGGCGACGGAACGGGCCGCTCGCACGCTGTGGGTCGTCACGGTGTCGTGATTCAAGACGGCGAACTGTTTCGCTCCGCCGTAGCGCTGGCCCTGACCGGCGGCGACGATCACGGCCGCGACCGACATGACTACGGAAGGACCGAGGCGAGCTTTTCTTCAGCCGCTTCCGTGTCCACGTTCAACGCGAAGGTCAGCTCTGAGACGAGGATCTGACGAGCCCGGGTGAGCATGCGCTTCTCGCCGGCCGAAAGACCCTTGTCCTTGTCACGGATCGACAGGTTCCGCACCACTTCAGCGACCTGGTAGATGTCCCCGGAGCGTAACTTCTCCGAGTGGTTCTTGAAACGACGCGACCAGTTGGTCGGCATGCGGGCCTCCTTCTTGCGAAGGACCGCGAAGACCTCTTCGACCTCTTCGTCATTGATGACGTCGCGCAGGCCGACCGATTCGGCGTTGGCGACCGGCACCATGAGCACGAGGTCGGTGTAGGCGACCTTGAGCTTCAAGTAGTCCTGTTTCACGTCAAAAGCGGTCATTTTCTCGATCTTTTCCACGGTGCACGCGCCGTGGTGGGGGTAGACGAGTCGATCGCCCTTTTTGTACTTGCGAACAGTCATAAACGATGTTCTCCTCAAAGAAAATCTGCCTGAAAGGCGTTAGGGGGATTAATTATTCTACCAGAGTTTGCTGATTTCGTGCCTTTATTGGGCGACGGCAATGGCCTGGGCCAGCGTTCGACAGCGAATGACCTCCACGCCCGGAACCTCCTCGAGCTCCCCGTCGCTGGGGACCACGCAGCGCGTCGCGCCGAGGCGCTGGGCTTCGCGGACCCGGCGGGTCAGGCCCGAGACCGCGCGCAGCTCACCGGCGAGCCCTACCTCGCCCATGGCGGCCAACGTGCGCGGCACGGCGAAATCCAGCGCCGCTGACGCGACCGCCAACGCGAGGGCCACGTCGACGCCCGGCTCGTTCGCCGCCAGACCTCCGGCCGTGGCGGCGAAGACGTCGAGGTCACTGGTGTCGACGGCGCAGCGCGACTCCAGTACCGCAAGTAGCAACGACAGACGTTGGGACGAGACCTGGTGGGCGACACGACGTGGTGAACCGGACCCGGTCGCCACCAAGGCCTGCATCTCGATGAGGAACGACCGCGATCCGTCATTGGTCACGGTGAACACGACACCCGGCACGTCCAGTTCGGGACCGCGCAAGACCGTCGCGTCGGGCATCTCGCGCAGGCCATCAGGCACCATCTCCAACAGTCCGACTTCTCCGGTCGGACCGAAGCGGTGCTTGAGCGCTCGAAGGAGTCGCAGCGATCCGTGGCGGTCCCCTTCGATTCTGATCACCGTGTCGACGAGGTGCTCGAGAGCGCGCGGTCCGGCGAGTTCGCCGTCCTTCGTGACGTGACCGACGATCAGCAACGCGACCCCGGTCTCTTTCGCGACCGAACACAGTCGTTCGGCCACGTGACGGACCTGTGGCACCGAACCGGCGGTACTGCCGAGGGCGTCGTCGCTCATGGCGGAGATGGAGTCGACGACGCACAGCGTCGGTCGTCGCTCGCGCAGCAGTCGTTCGGCGACGTCGACGTCGGTCGAGGCCGCGACGTCGAGTCCGGCCGGCACGTCACCGAGGCGGCGCGCCCGTTGGGCCACTTGCGCCACTGACTCCTCGGCCGCGATCAGCAGCACCGGCGTAGCGTCCGCCGCCAACTCGCGAAGGGACATGAGAGCGAGCGTCGACTTGCCGACGCCCGGTTCGCCGAAGAGCAGTGTCGTCGAGCCGGCGATGAAGCCGCCGCCCACGACGCGGTCGAGTTCGCCGACCCCGGTCGAGTGCACGCTCGTCGTGGTCGCGGCGACGTCGCGCAGCGAAGTGGTGGACATCGTCGCCGCAACATGGGACCGGGATCCGGTTCGTTCTTCGTCGAGCGTGTTCCACTCGCCACAACCCGAACAGCGACCACTCCAACGAGGGGACGTCGTACCGCATTCTCGACAGACGTGCACGGAATGAGACTTCACCTCGATGAGGCTACGAGTCGGCTGTGACCTCAGGCGTTGTCGGAGAGGTCTTCGAAGTCCACCGACGGCGGCAGACCCTCGACGCCCTCGAAGGTCAAGTACGGTCCGTCGGGACCTTCGGCGATGTCGCCGACGATCGTCTGACCGGCGTGGAACTCCTTGAACAGGATCTTCTCGCTGAGTGCGTCCTCGACGTACTGCTGCACGGCGCGACGAAGCGGACGAGCGCCGAGTTCGGGGTCGTAACCCTTTTCGGCCAGGAATCCCTGGGCCGCGGCGGAGAGTTCCAGACCGAGTCCCTGGACCGCCAGTTGGTCACGCAATCGCGCGATGAACATGTCGGCGATCAAGATCACTTCTTCTCGGCTCAACTCGTGGAAGACGATCGTGTCGTCGATGCGGTTGAGGAACTCGGGGCGGAAGTGCGCCTTCAGGGCCGTGTGGACCTTTTCTTTCATCCGCTCGTAGTCCGCGACGTCCGAGGCCTTGCCGAACCCAATGGACGCCTTGCGCAGGTCGGCGGTGCCGAGGTTCGAGGTCATGATCAAGATCGTGTTCTTGAAGTCGACCGCGCGACCCTGCGCGTCGGTGAGACGACCGTCCTCGAGGATCTGCAAGAGCGTGTTGAAGACATCGGGGTGCGCCTTTTCGACTTCGTCGAAGAGCACGACGGAGAAGGGCTTGCGTCGAACGGCCTCGGTGAGTTGACCGCCTTCGTCGTAGCCAATGTAGCCGGGGGGCGAGCCGACGAGACGGCTGACCGAATGCTTCTCCATGTACTCCGACATGTCGAGCTGGATCAGGGCATCTTCGTCATCGAAGAGGAATTCGGCCAAGGTCTTGGCGAGTTCGGTCTTGCCAACGCCGGTCGGCCCGAGGAATATGAACGATCCACCGGGACGCTTCGGGTCCTTGAGGCCAGCGCGCGTTCGTCGAATGGCGCGACTGATCGAAATGACGGCCTCGTCTTGTCCCACGATGCGCTTGTGGAGTTCGTCCTCCATGCGCAAGAGCTTCGTCGTCTCTTCTTCGGTGAGGCGATAGACCGGGATGCCGGTCCACACCGCGAGCACCTCGGCGATCGTGTCCTCGTCGACGAGGTCGAAGACCGCGCCGCCCGACGCCTGGATCGTGAGATCGAGTTCGTCGCGCTTGGCGACCAGTTCGCGCTCTTGTTCGTCGAGGGCCTTGGCCTGTTCGAGGGCACCACTCGCCATCGCACTCTCTTTGTCGGCGCGAACGCGCATGATGTCCTCATCGAACTTCTTCTGCTGCGGCGGCGTGTCCATGCGACGGATCCGCAGGCGACTGCCGGCCTCGTCAATGAGGTCGATCGCCTTGTCGGGCAGGAATCGGTCCGAGATGTAGCGATCGGCGAGGTTGGCCGCGGCGATTAACGCCTGGTCCGTGATCTTCACCGCGTGGAACTCTTCGTAGACCTCGCGCAGGCCCTTCAAGATGTCGATCGTCATGGCGATTGACGGCTGCTCGACCTTCACCGGTTGGAAGCGTCGCTCGAGCGCGGCGTCCTTTTCGATGTGCTTGCGGTACTCGTCGATCGTCGTCGCGCCAATGGTCTGGAGTTCACCGCGCGCGAGCATCGGCTTCAGGATCGAGGCGGCGTCGATGGCGCCCTCGGCCGCACCGGCGCCCACGAGCGTGTGGATCTCGTCGATGAACAAAATGATGTCACCGCGCGTGCGGATCTCCTTCAACACCTTCTTCAACCGCTCTTCGAAGTCACCGCGGTAACGGCTGCCGGCGACGAGCGCACCGAGGTCAAGCGTGTAGAGCTGCTTGTCCGCGAGGGTGACCGGGACTTGGTTCGCGACGATCTTCTGGGCCAGTCCTTCGACGATTGCGGTCTTGCCGACGCCGGGTTCGCCGATCAGGACGGGGTTGTTCTTGGTGCGACGCGACAACACCTGCATCACGCGCTCGACTTCCTTCTCACGTCCGACGAGCGGGTCGAGTTTGCCCTCGCGAGCGAACTGCGTGAGNNNTGGGCCGCGACGCCGTCGCCCTCGCGCACGAGCCCGAGCAACATGTGCTCGGTACCGATGTAGGAGTGACCCAACTGGAGGGCTTCGCGTAGCGAGAGCTCGAGGACCTTCTTCGCGCGCGGCGTGAACGGCGGCGATCCCGGCGAGGGATTGGTGTTGGCCCCGATGGCCTCTTCGACTTTCTCGCGCACGACGTCGAAAGTGACCCCCAGGGCGTCCAGCGCCTTGGCCGCAACGCCCTCACCCTCGCGAATCAGACCGAGCAGTATGTGCTCGGTGCCGATGAACGCGTGGTTGAGGTCACGTGCTTCTTCCTGCGCGAGCACAAGTACTCGGCGGGCACGGTCAGTAAATCGTTCGAACAATTCTCATCCTTTGTGCGGCAATATCTAAAAGTGTACCGGTGTGGTGTGGCAGTTGAGCCACACCCCTCAGACCACAGAGAATGGCCAACGGACCCTCAATTAGTGTGGAAGCGTGAACCCTCACGAGCGACTGCAACTGGCTTTAGTCGAAGACGACCTCGCAAGGTTGGAGACCCTACTCGCCGAATCGGTCATCTTCGGCGACGCGTACCTCGATTCGGTCACCACGCACCTCATTTACGCCGGTGGCAAGCGTTTACGTCCGATCCTCGCGGTCGCGTCGGCGACGAGCGGCGAGCGCGTGGCCACCACCGAGGACCTGCTCGGCGGAGTCGCCCTCGAACTGATGCACCTCGCCTCGCTCTACCACGACGACGTCATGGACGAGGCCGAAGTGCGCCGTAACGTCGATAGCGTCAATGCCCGCTACGGCAACCTCATCGCGATCGTCGCCGGCGACTACCTCATGGCCCGCTCGGCCGCCATCGGGGCCGACCTCGGTACCGACGTCGCGGGACTGTTGGCGCGAACCCTCGCCGCCCTCACCCGGGGCCAGGTCTCGGAGGTGCGAACGGCCTTTTCCGTCGAGCGCACCGAAGACGACTACTTCTCCGCCATCGAGGGCAAAACCGGCGCGTTGATGGCGTCCAGTTGCCGCGTCGGCGCGCTCACCGCGAAGCTGCCCGAATCGGAGCGCGAAGCACTCACCGAATTCGGGCGCTGCTTCGGCATGGTCTACCAATTGCGCGATGACATCCTGGACGTCATCGCCACGGACAACGAGTTGGGCAAACCGGCCGGCCAGGACCTCGCCGAAGGTATCTACAACTTGCCGACGATCTTCGCCTTGCGCGACGGCAACGTGGGCGAAGAGCTACGCGGGGTCTTGGGTGCGATTTTGGATGACGAGGATCGAGAGCGCGCGCGCAAACTCGTCGTCGCCACCGACGGCATCGAGCGCACGATCGCCTCGACGCAGACCTACCTCGCCCAGTCCAAGGTCGCCTTGGCGTCGCTCCCGAGTGCAAAGTTGCGCGACGCCTTCGTGTCGCTCATCGAATCACTCCTCGAGGACCTGCCGACGTATTAATCGACGAGNNCCGAGACCGGCCGTCGGCGGCAGTCCCCACTCCAGCGCCTTGATGTAGTCCTCGTCGATGTGCATCGTCTCGGGCTCGCCTTCGGCGGCCAATCGAGCTTGGTCCTCGAATCGGGCCCGTTGGTCGAGCGGGTCGACCAATTCGGAGAATCCGTTGGAGAGCTCACGCCCGACGGCGTAGGACTCGAAGCGCTCGACCAGATCGGGGTCGCTCTGGTGACGACGGGCCAACGGCGAGATCTCGACCGGAAAGTCCGTCACGAAGATCGGGTTCCACAACGACGTCTCGCACGTGGCTTCGAACAGTTCGGCGAGACACCGGCCGGCCCCCCAGGCCCGATGTACCTCGACGCCGCGATCTTGGAGCATCGAGGCGAGTTTCTCTCGCGGCGTGTGGACCGACACGTCCTCGCCGACCCCTTCACTCGCCAGTTCGGCCATCGTGCGACGGGGCCACGGCGCCGCGAAGGAGAACGGACGTCCCTGGTATTCGACTTCGGTCGTCCCGAGCACGTCCATCGCCACGCCGGCGGTCAACTCCTCGGTGAAGGTCATCATGTCGTCGTAGTTCCAGTACGCGGCGTAGATCTCGAGGATCGTAAACTCGGGGTTGTGGCGCGGACTGACGCCCTCGTTGCGAAAGACGCGTCCAATCTCGAAGACGCGCTCGAAACCGCCCACGACCAGTCGCTTCAGCCACAGTTCGGGCGCGACGCGCAGGAAGAAATCGGTGTCGAGGGCGTTGTGGTGAGTGGTGAAGGGCCGCGCGTCCGACCCCGACGCGATCGCGTTGAGGATCGGCGTTTCGACCTCCATGAAGCCCTGCGCCCAACATCGCTCGCGCACGGCGCGCATCACGTCATTGCGACGCTTCAGCGTCGTGCGCGACATCGGATTGGCCCAGAGGTCGGCCTCGCGGTGGCGATAGCGCAGGTCGAAGTCGGCGATGCCGGCCCACTTGTCACCGAAGTTTCGCTGCGCCGTCGCGAGCGTCACCCACGTCGCCACCTTCACCGACAGTTCGCCGCGCTTCGTTCGCACGACCTCACCGCTGACGCCGACCCAGTCGCCCAAGTGCAGTTTCGTGAACTCTTCGAACTCCGACGTCACCGACTCCAGCGCGAAGAGCTGGATCTCGCCGCTGGAGTCACGCATCGTGGCGAAGGCCAGCTTGCCCTGGCGCCGTAGGAGCATCAGTCGCCCCGCGACCGTGACCGAGTCACCCGACTCCTCGCCGTCGGCGAGGTGGTCGTAACTGCTCTGCAGCGTCGCGGCGAACGCGTTATGGGCGAATGAATACGGCACTGTCACGAATTGTCTCCCGAATGATTCCGTTCATGAACGATACGCAATCCGTGGAGGGTCAGCCACGGTTCGACGTGTTGGACGTGTTTCGTGTGCGGCGCGATGAGTCCGGCCAGGCCGCCGGTCGCGATGACGGTCGCCTCACCGAGCTCTTCGAGGATGCGCTCGATCATGCCGTCGACCTGGGCGGCGAAGCCATAAAGGACACCGGACTGGATCGATTCCACCATCGAGCGGCCGATGACCGAACGGGGCCGAACCAGCTCGACTGAGCGCAGCGCCGCCGCGTTCGAGTAGAGCGCGTCGAGTGAGATGGCCACGCCCGGGGCGATGGCGCCGCCCAGGTATTCGCCCTTCGCACTGATCACGTCAAAGACCGTCGCGGTCCCGAGGTCGACGACGATGGACGCCCCGGGATAGAGGTCGTAGGCGCCCACGGCGTCGGCGATACGGTCCGGTCCGACTTCGCGGGGATTGTCGTACAGGATGGGCATGCCCGATTTGGTCCCCGGTCCGATGACCGTGAAATCGAGCGTCGAGAACCAGCGATTCGCCATTCGACGCAGTTGCGTGTTGGCCATCGGCGAGGACGAGGAGATCGCGATCGCGCTCACGGCGCTGCGCAGGTCCAGGCCCTCGAGATCGAGTAGTTGCGTGAGCACCATCGCGTGTTCGTCCGGCGTGCGGTCCGCGACCGTGGAGATCCTCCAGTGAAACGCCAAGCCGCGCTCGTCGGTGGCGCGCGCGAAGCCCATGGCGTCGGGTGTTTCCGGCGTCTCGGGTCCGAAGAGACCGATGACGGTCTCGGTGTTACCCACATCCATAGCCAGCAGCATCACTGATCTCCTTTGAGTAGGACCGGTCCATTGTCAATCAGTCGCACGCCGTCGACGATCGCGGCGACGAGCGCTCGCGCCTCGCCCGAATCGCCGTCGCCCGAGGGCGCGAACGTCACCGGGTCGACGACCTCGGCGTACACGACCTCGACGTCCGCGCTCGCCAGGGTCGTGCGCAGGACCCGTCGAAGTTCGCTCGCGGAGGTCGGTGCCTCGCCGGCGCGCGCGACGGCGCGTGAGAGCACGAGCGCGCGACGACGGGCGTCGTCGCTGAGTTGCGCGTTGCGGCTCGAGAGTGCGAGGCCGTCCCCGTCGCGCACGATGGCGCACCCGACGACCTCGACGGCGAACGAGAGGTCGTGCACCATCTGACGGATCACGGCGAGCTGCTGGAAGTCCTTCTCGCCGAAATAGACGCGACAGGGTCCGGTCACGATCAACAGCTTCGCCACGACGCTGGCCACCCCATCGAAATGACCGGGCCGAGCGGCGCCCTCGAGGACGTCGCCTAGAGCCCGCACCGAGACCGTCGTCGGAGTGGGATCGGGATACGCGGGCCACATCTCGACGAGCGACGGCTCGACCAAGCAGTCGACGCCGTGGGTTTCGGCGGCGGCCCGATCGACCTCGGGCGTGTGGGGATAGCGCGCGAGGTCAGCCTGGTCGTCGAACTGTCGGGGGTTCACGAACGAAGTGGCGATCACGACGTCACCGCGTTCTTTGGCGGTGGTGAAGAGTGACCAATGCCCGGCGTGTAACGCGCCCATCGTCGGCACCAGCGCGACGCGGCGATGGGCCGCGCGCTGGGCGTCGGCGAAGGCCCGCCACTCCTCCACGTCGCGCAGAAGGCGCATCAGGCCGGTGTTTGTGAGCGGCGCAGTTCAGAGAGTTCGAAGGCGGCGTTGGCGAGCGCCACGTAAGACGAGCGTTCCGATTCCGGTATCGCCGCCAGATGCGCGTCGATCGTGGCCATGTCGCCTCGTGAGGCCGGACCCGTCAGGGCGTCATCCGGACCGAAGCGTGCGACGTCGACGAGCGACTGTTGCGACAAGGGCAAGAAATCCTCCAACGTCAGCCCGATCGATTCGGCGAGCGTTCGAACCTGACCCATCAGCGCCGTGAGGTGATTCGACGCGACGACGGCGGCCGCGTGATATATCGTTCGCTGATCGTCATCTAGGGTGATGACGCGTCCCGCCAGGGATAGCGCCACTTCGAGCACGAGTTGATCGCCGGCCACGCAGTACGTGGCGCCGATGAGTCGCTCGGCGTCGCTCCCCGACGGCAGGGCCATCAAGGGATGCAGTGACCCGACTCGTGGATGCGGCGCGAGGACGTCAAGATTGCGCGAGCCCGCGACGTGCGCGATGACGCGCTCTTCGCGTGGAACGATCGACGCGGCGACGTTCGCGATGGCGTCGTCGGGCACGCAGAGGATGACGAGCGCCGAGTCACCGATTGACGACAGGTCGTCGTGATGCACTAACTCGACGTCGTGGCCCACGAGCTCGAGGGCACTGGCGAAGGACGAGCCCGCCCGTCCGGCTCCAACGATTGAAATATTCATCACTGCTCCTCTCCGTTCCAGCCCCTCGCGGGTGCCGTTCGGCTTTAGCGCAACGACTCGAGTGTACCGAGTCGCGAGACCGCTCCTGCTCCAGCGTCCAACTGCGCTCGAGTGACCAACTCCGGCGCCAACTCGTGCAACGGGACCAGAACGAAGGACCGCTCGAACATTCGCGGATGCGGCACCACGATCTCGGGGTCGTCACTACGTTCGTCACCCACGAGCAGCACGTCGACGTCGAGGGTTCGCGCACCCCATCGAATCTCGCGGACTCGTCCGCGCGCCTCCTCGGCGCGACGGGCGCGAACGAGCAGCTCGCGGGCGCTGGCGTCGGTCGTGAGTTCGATGACCATGTTCCAGTAGTCGTCCTGGGCCACCCCGCCGACCGGCTCGGTCTCGTACACCGACGAGGCGCGGTGGGAGTCGCCCTCAACCACGATGTCGATGCCGGTCGCGAGGTGCTCGCCCCGATCACCGATGTTCGAACCCAAAGATAGATACGCGCGGTGCACTAGGGGCGAAGGACGGTGCAGCGCACGCCGACCGAGGCGACGTCCTCCACCACCGGGGGTCTGACCTTACGCACCGATACCGTGACCGACGCGATCTCTTCGTCGAGCGCGAGGACCTCGTAGGCGACGCGGTAGGCCAACGTCTCGAGCAAGAGGTAGCGGCCCTCGGTCGCGGTGCGACAGGTGAGACTCAAGACGTCGGCGTAGTTCGTGGTTTCGGCGATGTCGTCATTGAGAGCGGCCTCTTCGAAGGGACGAACCAGTTCGAGGTCGAAGACGAGCGGTTGCGCGCGCTCGCGCTCCTCGGCCAACACGCCGACGACCGCGCTGCAGCGCAGTTCGCGCAGCTCAATCACGTCGTTCACGCGGATACTTCGGGCAGGTCGAATAACACGGTTCGACCGTCCGGACCAATCGATCGCTTGAACAGCCGTTCGACGTAGGCGATCGCGAGAGGAACGGTCGGAACGCGTTGGCCCCACACGAGGTACCCCGCGATAACCCCGAGCAGTCGGTCCGACACTTCGTCGCTGTGCAATAGGACCATGGTCTTGTTCGACATCGAATTCGCCAGGTCCAAGTAGCAGGCTTCGAGGACCTCTCGCTGCTGTGGTCCACCGCGCAGCGCGTAGTGACTCGCCGTGAGGCCGTGTTCGAAATAGGCGCTGAGGTTCTGCATCACCGGCAGGATCGAGATAACGCGTCCGAAGCCTTGATGCTTCAACCAGAGCAACTCCTCGTCGCGTCGAACTCGGCGGTGCACGGTGGTGGAGCCGCCCGGGCGCTCTGAGACCGCCAGAATCCCCTTGTACACCCAGGTGAAACTTCGCGGCTCGATACCCGCAGCCCACTTGCCCCTCACGCGACTACCTCCTCGACGGGACGCACGAGCAGCTCACGGAGCTGAACGGCGGCCGCAGCGTCGTGTACTCGTACCATACTGACACCTTGCAAGAGGGCCCACGCCTCGGTGGCGATGGAACCCTCTAATCGTTGGTCCACGTCGAGCGGCTCTCCCCCAAAGTCGCCGAGGAAGCGCTTGCGACTCGTGCCGATCAAGACCCCGGCGTCGAAGTCGCGCGCGAGCGCCACGAAGTGCGACACGTGGGCCAAGAGCGCGATGTTGTGCTCGGTCGTCTTGCCAAATCCGATACCCGGATCGAGCCACAGGGTGGTGACGCCCGCCAGTTTTGCGCGTTTCGCCATCGACGTCAGGAATTGCGCGATCTCGCCCACGACGTCGTCGTAGGTCGGCTTCACCTGCATCACCGTCGAGTCGCCTTGGCGGTGCATCGCCACGTAGCCGACGCCCAGTTCGCCGGCCACGTCGACCAACGTGCTCGACACGTCGTTGAGCACGCTCGCGCCCGCGGCGACCGCCGCACGGGCGACCGACTCCTTTTGCGTGTCCACCGAGACCGGACCGTAGGCGCCCAACGCGGCGATCACCGGGACCACGCGCGCGATCTCTTCGTCGACCGCGACCGGCGTGGCACCCGGACGCGTGGATTCGCCCCCCACGTCAACGATGTCGCAGCCGGCCTCGAAGAGCGCCCTTCCACGCAGTACGGCGTCGACCGTGGCGACGGTGCGTGAGTCGGGAAAGAACGAGTCCGGCGTCACGTTCACGATGCCCATGACGCTGGGGCTCAGCGCCATGCAGAGCGACGTTGGTGGATGAATTGCAGCGCTTCGTCACGGCTCGCCGCGTCGGTGCGAAACGATCCGCGAACGGCCGAAGTGACCGTCGTCGCTCCGGGCTTTTTCACGCCGCGCATCGACATGCAGAAGTGTTCGGCCTCAATCACCACGATCGAGCCCCGGGGGCGCAGTTCGCGCTCCATCGCCTCGACGATGTCGGTGGTCATGCGCTCTTGGACCTGTAGGCGACGCGCGTAACCCTCGACCAATCTCGCCAACTTGGAGAGCCCGGTGATGTTGCCTTCGGGACCGGGCAAGTACGCCACGTGCGCGAAACCGACGAACGGGACGAGATGATGTTCGCACAGCGAGGTGAAGGAGATATCGCGAACCATCACCATCTCGTCGTGTCCGGCTTCGAAGGTAACCCGGAGGTGCTCGCCGGGATCGGCCTCGATCCCCTGGAACAGTTCGACGTACATGTCGGCCACCCGTCGCGGTGTCTCGAGGAGCCCCTCGCGCGACGGGTCTTCGCCAATGGCTTCGAGGAGCTCACGCACGAGGCTCTGCACGCGCGCGTGATCGACCACGACTAGACCTCGCCGGTGAAGGTGTAAATCGCGTCGAGGTTGCGGTAGCGCTCGTTGACGTCGAGCCCGTAGCCCACGACGAAATCCGAGGGGATCGTGAAGCCGACGTACTTCAAGGACTGCTCGACGCGTTGCTCACCCTCCTTGAGCAACAGCGCGCACACTTCCAGGCTCTGGGGACTTCGTGCTCCGAGGTACTGGCGTAGGTAGTTGAGCGTGAGCCCGGAGTCGACCACGTCTTCGACGATCAGCACCTCGCGACCGAGCAGGTCGACGTCGAGGTCCTTCACGATGCGCACGACCCCGCTCGTCTTGGTCGCCGCGCCGTATGAGGAGACCGCCATGAAATCGACCTCGACCGGGAGTTCGATGGCGCGCATCAGATCGGACATGAAATTGATGGCGCCCTTCAAGACACAGACGAGCAGCGGTGGATTCTTGGCGTAGTCGACGGTGATCTGACGACCCAACTCGAGGACGCGATCGTGGACCTCTTTGGCCGAGACGACGACCTCACCGAGGTCGTGTTGCGCCCACAGAGCGGTGAAGTCGTTGGAAGGATGGCTACCCATGTCCCGCCAGCGTATCTGCTGTCGCTACTCCAACGTCAGGTGCTGGTCCCGTCGTGAGAGTCGACGCCCGCCACTCAACTCCGTCGCGACGACGCCACCATCGACGACGTCGATCGCGCGTTCCACTTCGTCGGCACTCGGCGGGTGGCTTCCGTCACCCCCGTCGGCTCCGCGTAGTTGCGCCCGAAGCCAGCGCCGCAGGCGAGCCCGCGGCCAGGTTCGCAGCACCCGACAGTCCGCGTCCTCCAGCGACACGGCTCGATCGTCCAAGGCGAGATCGTCCAACCACGTTCGCTCATCGTGCAACAGGGCCGCCTGTCGAGCGAGGATCGGCACCACGTCACGCCCGGCGACGTCATCGAGCAGTTTGATCAGCTCGTGACGGACCCGATTGCGGCGAAAGGCCCGGCTGTCATTGGTCTCATCGTGCAACGCGATGAACGGTGTCGAGTCGACGAATTCGTGCAGCGCGCTTCGACGCAGGTCGCGCAGCGGCTTGGTCGGGTCGTTCACCATCGGCGAGAGTCCGTCCAGCCCGGCGCCGCGGAGCATGTTCAACAGCACCGTCTCAGCGAGATCGTCCATCGTGTGGCCGGTGAGTACTCCCCTCGGCATCGCGGCGCGCCGCGCCGACCGGGCGCGGGCCTCAAAGTTCGCGCCCACGGTGACGGCGACGTCGTGACGAATGAAGCCGACGTCGAGTTGGCGACAGATCTCCCGAACGTGATCGGCGTCCTCGCCGCTCGTCGCACGCGCGTGGTGATCCACGTGGTGCACGGTGACGAGGAGTCCCGCCTCCAGAGCGAGCAGGAGCAGCCCGAGGGAGTCCGGTCCACCGGAGACGGCGAGATCGGCGGGCGTTCGCGCGTCGGCGAAGTGACACTGCGCCAAGAGACCGGAGCTCATGGACTTGAGGTTAGGCAAGGGCTCGTCGTACGTGACGGACACGGTTGCGATCAAAGAGCCTCGCGCCGAGATAGCTCGACGCGGCGAGGGCCGTGATCCAGAAACTCACCGGCCCGCCGATCCACACCCCGAAGAACAGGCCGGCCCACGCGCTCACCAAGGCGATCGTCATGGCGAGTGCCACGGCGTGCTGCGGACGACTCGTCAACACTTCGGCGGCCGCGGCCGGTGCGACGAGCAACGAGAACACGAGCAGCACGCCGACGATCTGAATGGCGACCACGGTCGTGATCGCCAGCAACGCCATGAAGAGCAGCGACATCGCGCGAATCGAAAGACCCCGGGCCGCCGCGGACTGGGCGTCGACCGACGCGAAGAGCAACGGCCGATACGAGAGTGAGACGACGAGCAGCACGCCGAGCGAGAGCGCGGCGACGAGACCCACGTCGTCCCAGGTGACGCCCAGTATCTGACCGAAGAGGATCGAGTACGTGGCGTTGGCGTAGCCGCTGTAGAGCGAGATGAAGAGGACGCCCAAGCCGAGGGCGGCCGTCAGCGTTACACCGACGACGGCGTCGCTCTCGTCGAGCGACGCACCCCCAACGCCGATGAGCAGTCCCGCCCCGAGACAGAAGACCAACAGTCCGACAATGGGCGAAAGACCCAACAACACGGCGCCCGCGGCGCCCGCGAATCCGACGTGCCCGATGGCGTGCGCCGCGAAGGCCTGGCGACGAAGGACGACGAAGTACCCGACGGCGCCGGCCGCCAGGGCGACCGCGGTTACCGCGTAGAACGCGTGCTGCACGAACGACGTCGAGAGGAGGTCGCTCAGGCTCACGAGGTCTCCTCCTCGTAGAGCTCGCTGAGGTGTTGGTGTGCTTCTTCGTTGTGCTCGAAGCCGTGAGGGTGCGGATGGGGATGGGGGTGCGCGAACTCTTCTTCGAGGCCCACGATCACTCGACGGCCCCGCGGCGTGACGATGATCTCGATCGGATGTCCGTAGAGTTCACTCAACACCGATTCGTTCACGACCTCGTCGACCGAACCGCTGCGCACCTGTCGCCGGGCGATCCACAGCACCTGATTCACGATCGACGAGAGAGGGTTGAGGTCGTGCGCGACGACGATGATCGCCGCTCCGGTGCTATCGCGCACCAGGTTGACCAGGTCGACAATCTCGGCCTGGGCGGCGAGGTCGAGTGCCGCCAACGGTTCGTCGAGCAGCAACAGTTCCGGGCTGAAGACGGTTGCGTGCGCGAGCGCGATGCGTTGACGTTGGCCCCCCGAGAGGCTGTGGAGGGGCTGATCACAGAAGGCGGCCGTGCCCGTGAGCGTGAGGGCACGACGAATGACCTCGCGTTTCGTCTTGTCGCGACCCCATCCGAAGCGTGGGCCGTCAAAACCGAGTCCGACGTAGTCCCGTCCCGTCAGGGTCGACGTGGCGTCGGCCGCGCGAGACTGGGCCATGTAGCCCACGCGTCGATTCCCCCGCCGAGGCGACTGGCCGAAGACCCGCAACGATCCCTCGCTCAGCGGGACCAGACCGAGGATCAGGTTGAGCAGTGTCGACTTACCGGACGCGTTCGGTCCGAGGACCGCAGTGATCGTGCCCGGCTCCACCACGAAGGACGCGTCACGCCAAATCGTGCGCCCGCCCAGCACGACGGCACCGCCTCGCATTTCCAACGTGCTCACGTCAGGCAACCTTCGATCTTCAAGTCAACCTTCATCTTCGTGACGACGCCGTTGATGAAACGCACGTAGTTGGTACCGCGCATGGTCTCGGTCACTTTGATGACCGGCACGTGTGAGGACTTCGCCTGGGCGACGAGTTCATCCGTCAGCGGCGTGGCGGTCTGGATGTTGTCGATGAGGAACGCGGGATGCTTCTTCAACTGATCCAACGCCGCGGCGAGGTCGCGTACCGACGGGTCGACGCCGTTGCCGACGGCCAATCGCAGCGCCTCGGGCGTCACGATGTCGAGTCGCGCATCCTCCAACAGGTACGACGTGACGTCTTCGGTCGCGGCGACCTTGACGTGATCGCAACGGGTCGCCATCGACTCGACGGAACTCTGGATCGCGTTCAGTTGCGCCAAGAGTTTCGTCGAGCGAACCTCGATATTGGCGTAGCCGCGGCGGTGTGCGAGCAGCTTGGTCAACGCCTTCACGAATTTGATGGCGGCCAATGGGTTGTAGAACAAATGGGGGTTCTTACCCGACGCGACGTTCATCAGCTTGCCGACGTTGATGACCGCCGCCTTCGAGCCCTGGGCGCTCACCAACTGTTCGAGCCACGTGTCGTAACCGGCGCCGTTCTCCAGGACGACCGACGCCTGGGCCACGCTCGCCGCGTCCGAGATCGTCGCCTCGTGCTCGTGCGGATCGGCGTTGGGGTCCGTCAAGAGCGACACGACTTTGGCGTCGGCGCCGACCAACTGATAGGCGAGAGCACCCCACTCCGAGACCCCGGAAACGATCAGGGGCTTGGTGGAGGCACCAGCGACGCCCGCGCTGAATCCGAAGGACGCGACAGCGACACTCAAGACCAAGAAGAGTCTTTTTGGAATCATTCCAATTATGCTACTTGGAATGGTTATAGAAAGCAAGTCGCTCACGGATAGGCTTCGGGCGTGAGCACCTCGCGAAACACCGTCCAGCGTCGAGAGGTCATTGGGGTCCTGAGCCAGGTCCCTGGCTTCGTCAGTGCCCAAGACCTGCACACGCTCATTGAGCACGAAGGCGGCCACATCGCCCTCGCCACCGTCTACACCCAGCTCAAGAAACTGGTCCACAACGGCGACGTCGACGTCGTGATGACCGATCGCGGTGAGAGTCTCTACCGGCGCTGCGTCGTGGAATCCCACCACCACCACCTGTCGTGCCGTCTCTGTGGCGCGACCGTCGAGGTCGACGCTCCCGAGCTCGAAAAGTGGGCCCACGACATCGGAGAAGCGTTCGGCTATCGAGAACTACGTCACGTCGTCGAATTCAACGGGGTCTGTTCGTCGTGCCAATCGAACTAACCCTGACACCGTCGACGCTCGGGGTACTCAACGTCTACCCCATTGAATTCGCTCGCCACTTTGGCGTCCGGGCATTCGTCACCGACCGCTCCGGAGGCGTGAGCCCCACGCCGTACGACTCATTGAACCTCGGCGACCACGTCGGTGATGAGCCCGCGAACGTCCTGGAGAATCGCCGACGCGTCGCCGACGCCATCGGCGTTGACGCGAACCGCCTCGTCATCATCAACCAGGTCCACGGTCGCAACGTCGTGAACGCGAATGAGGCGACGCCCGACAGCTCTGGCGACGTCATCGTTGACTTCGGCGACGGATTCGCCGTCGCCGTGCTGATCGCCGACTGCCTACCCATTCTCTTGGTCGACGAAGACTCACCGACGCTCGCGGTCGTGCACGCCGGTTGGCGCGGACTGGAGAGCAACGTGATCGAGAGCGCGCTCGCGCACTTCGAACATCATGACGCGGTGCACGCGTTTCTGGGTCCGTCAATCTCCGGCGCCGCCTATCAG
Source organism: Acidimicrobiaceae bacterium (assembly GCA_003155915.1). Classification (GTDB taxonomy): domain Bacteria; phylum Actinomycetota; class Acidimicrobiia; order Acidimicrobiales; family RAAP-2; genus RAAP-2. Next base: position 95,466 of record PMFA01000014.1, read on the forward strand.
GTCGGTCCGGACGTGGCCGAGCACTTCGCCAAGGTTCCGGGAGCGCTCGCGCCCGACGCGGGTGATCGTTCCCGGCTCGATCTGCGCGCCGTCGCCGTCGCCCAACTCCTCGCGCTGGGAATCACCGAGGGCCACCTCACGCTCGCGAGCCAAGTGACCGATGGCGGCGCCCCGTTCTTCAGCGACCGTGCGACGCGACCGTGCGGAAGGTTCGCGCTGGTCGCGCGCCGGGTCATCGCGTGAAACAACGCGCCGAGCTCTTTCGGTACGTCGGCCTCGACGTCACGTCCGACACGCTGACGGGTTTCTACGAGCTCGATGGTCGGGGCTTCGTTGAGACGGTCACGTTCGAGGGAGTGAAGTCACTCGAGGCGCCGGCCGTCGTCGCCCTCGCCCAACTCTGGTACCTCGTCGCCGGACTCTCGTACTACAAGGCCGGGGCCGCTCGCCGTATTGATGTCGGGACGACGCCGCTCGGCACTCACGGACGACGACTCTTCAAGGCCGCGCTCTCTGACGGACTGGGCGAGTTCGCGTATCGTAATCAGCTCCCACTGAGCGACGTCACGATCGAGGGTCGAGTCGGCGTCGAAGCCTACGAACCATTCGTCGACACCGGTCGCGTTCTCACGCCCTTCGGCGGCGGCATCGATTCGGTGGTGACGGTCGAGCAGTTGCGCGCCCACGTTGATCAGGCGCTCTTCGTCGTCAGCCCCTCCACGGGTCGCTTCACGCCGCTCGAAGAGACCGCCGCCGTCACCGGCCTCGACATCATTCGCGCCTCGCGAACGCTCGACCCCCAGATCGTGCGAGGCGACGATTCCTTCTTCAACGGCCACGTGCCGGTCACGACGATGGTGACGTTGTTGGCCGCGGTGGCGGCGGTCGCCTCGGGCCGCGGTGGCGTCGCGCTCAGCAACGAACACTCGTCGTCGGTCGCGAATCTCCGTTGGTACAACTCGGACATCAACCACCAATGGAGCAAGTCCTGGAACGCGGAGAACCTCATCGCCGCCGCGCTCGCCGAACGCGTCGGCGACGAACTCGTGGTGGCCAGTTACCTGCGCGACCGCAGCGAACTGTGGGTCGCTCAGGTGTTCAGCGAACTCGAGCAATACCATCACGTCTTTCGAAGTTGCAACCGCGCCTTCGCCCAGGCACCGGGAGAACGCGCGACACAGTGGTGTGGCGAGTGCGACAAGTGTCTCTTCGTCAATCTGGTGCTGGCCCCGTTCCTGTCGCGCCCGGCGCTATGGGACATTTTCTCCTGCGAACCGTTGAGCGACCCCGCGCGCGCCGAGCAACTGCGCACACTCGTCGGACTCGGCGCCGAGCACAAGCCGTTCGAGTGCGTGGGCGACCCCGACGAAAGCGCGGTGGCGCTCACGGAAGTGAGTCACCACGAGGGGTGGCGCGAGGTGACGGCACTGGACGAACTAGCGAAAGAGTTGCGCACCGAGAGCGAACTCTCTGACCTGCTCGAAGCTCTAGGACCAAGTCGTGTTCCGGCCCACTGGCTTCGCTGAGCTCGCGGGCAAGCGCGTCGGGATCTTCGGCTACGGCCTCGAAGGTCGCGCGACGCGACGACGAGTCGAGGACGTCGCGGCGGAGGTCGTGGTGGTGGACGACGCCTCCGACTTGGGCTCGGACGTGATCGTCTCGAGCGAAGGCGGCCTTGAGGCGCTTCTCGGATGCGACGTCGTCTTGAAGAGTCCGGGGATACCGCGTCGACGCGCGGACGTCCTCGACCTCGAACATCACGGTGTCACGGTCACGTCATCACTGAACCTCTGGCTCCACGACATCGATCGATCGCGGGTGGTAGCGATCACCGGCACGAAGGGCAAGTCGACGACGACGGCCCTCACGACCTTTTTTCTTCAGCGTCTGGGCGAAGCGGCACTGCGCCTGGGCAACTTCGGCCAACCGCCGTACGACCCCGACCTCGACGTGTCGAAGGGCTGGCTCATCCTCGAGGTCTCGAGCTTTCAGTGCGTCGACATCGACGTGGCGCCCGGCCTCGTGGTCGTGACTTCACTCGGGGCGGACCATCTGGATTGGCACGGCACGCTCGAAGAGTACCGGCGCGACAAACTCTCACTCACGCGAGCGCCGGGAGAGCACCGCACGCTCGTGCCCGAGAACGCAACGATGCACGACTACGCCGCCGAGATCGGCGGTGACGTGATGTTCGTAGCCCCCGACGAGACCGGTCTCGCGAGCTCACTCGGGCTCCTAGGCGCACACAACGACACCAACGTCGCCCTCGCGCTCCACTGCGCTGCCCGCCTCGCCAACCGGAGCGTCGACGAGGTTCGTGCGCGAGCCTTCGACTCGGCCCCAGCCTTCGAGCCGCTTCGCGGTCGACTCACGGCAGTGACGAGCGAAGTCGTGGACGGCGTAACGACGCGCTACGTCGACGACGGACTGGCGACCTCGGCGTTGCCGGTGGTCGCCGCGCTCGAGGTATTTGACGACGAACCGGTCGCTTTGATTGTCGGAGGATTCGACCGCGGCGTCGATTACGCGCCATTGGCCGAGGCGATTGCGGCGCGACGACAGCCAATGGTACTGATCACGATGGGCGAGGCGGGAAAACGAATTGGCGACGAGGTAACCCGGCTCGCACCGGTGATCCTTCAGATCGCGGTCTCGTCAATGCGCGACGCCGTCAGCGAGGCTCGCAACTCACTCGAGGGCGGCGTCGTACTGCTCTCGCCCGGCGCCCCAAGCTTTGACCAATACAAGAACTGGGAAGAACGCTCCGAGGACTTCACGACGATCGTCCATAAACTCACGCGGAAATAGGGACGAACTCACGCCACCGAGATTGGAGCCTGGGAGGAGATTCGAACTCCTGACCTACGCATTACGAATGCGTTGCTCTACCGACTGAGCTACCCAGGCGCAAGAAGCAACTCTACTTGATGGGTCGCCGTGGGCGGCCTCGAGATACGTCAGAACTCCATCAACGACAGCATCAGGTCGTTCAATAGCAGCGTCTCGTCGGCGTTGGACGCGAGGCGTTGCGTCGCTTCGGCTAAGACGCCAATGGCTCGAATCGACGCCCCAACGCGGTACTCATCACGCGCCTCGCCGAGTTCGCTGCCCTCGAGGCTCTCGACCATGCGGTCGCGATACACGTTCGTCAACGCGGTGAGCCCGAATCGCAATTCGTCGATCCGAAAACGTCGCTGCTCCCGCTTGAACTGGGCCTCGGTGTCTCGTCGATTCGCCACGGAACGCTGACCCATGAGGCGCGCCTCTCGAACGCGCAGCTCCATCTCCTCGTCCTGGATCTGTTGCAGGGGCGCGATGGCGTCGTCGAGCGCCCGAGCGATCTCAGTGGCGAGCGCGGCCGAGGTCGCCGGCGTACCGTTCAGTCGATCGGGCACCGAGCGCCACTGCGCGATGCGCTGGGCCAGTTCGTCATCACGCCCGAGGATCCGCGCGCGTCGCAAGTTGCCGTTGGCCGCGCTGGCCGCCGCGCGCGCAGCGAGCGCCGTGGCACCTTCTCGAATCAGCACTTCGGCGATGTCCTCTTCGCTCAGGCCCTTCAATTTCAGTTCCACGCATCGAGACGCAATGGTGTCGAGCGCCGGTGGCACGTCTTCGGCGCTCAGCAGGAAGATCGTTCGACTCGGCGTCTCCTCGAGCGACTTCAACAGCGCCGCTGCGCTGGGCGAGGCCCCCGTCGTCGTGAGTTCCACGTCTTCGATGACGACGATCTGATAGCCCGAACCCAGGGGACGTCGCCGACTCACGCGGTCCGCTTCACGCAACTCGTCAATTCGCCATGACAGACCGGCGCGCTCGGCGAAGTAGACGTCGGCGTCAGCGTCGCTCAGCACCAAGCGACACGTCTCGCAGGTGCCGCACCCGTTCTGGGGACACTGCAAGGCCGCCGCGAACGTCAGCACTGCGTCGTGCAGGCTCGATCCGACCGGTCCGCTGATGAGATAGGCGTGCACCGGCGCCTTGACGTACTGGCGCATCGCGGCGACGGCGGTCTCTTGACCTACGAGCGCATCGAAGACGTCAGTCATCTCACCATGGTAAAGAGGCGAGGCGTTCGTCGACCGACGCAGCGACCTCGGACTCGCTGCGTGAACCGTCGATCACGCACCAGCGATTCCCCCACTTGGCCGCGATCGCCAAGTACCCGCCGCGCACGCGCTGGTGGAAGTCCAGGTCGGCCGATTCGAAGCGGTCGCGCACGTCGGGGGCTCGGCGTTCGTTGGCCACGTCGAGCGGCGTGTCGATCAACACCGTCAGGTCCGGCAGGCATCCACCGATGGCCAGTTCGGTGGCGGCCTCGAGGCGCGCGAGGTCGACGCCGCGGCCGTAGCCCTGGTAGGCCAACGTGGAGGCGAAGTACCGGTCACTGACGACGGAGCGCCCGGTGGCGAGGGTCGGTTCGATGACGGTGCGCACGTGATGCGATCGATCGGCCAGCATCAAAAGAGCCTCAGTGATCGGCGTCATGGGCGTAGCGGCGTCGAGGACCCAGCGCCGGAGATCGACGCCCAGGGGCGTGTCGCCCGGCTCGAAGGTGAAGTGCGCGTCGCGCAGTTCCGCGACGCGTCGGGCTTGGGTGCTCTTGCCGCTCGCGTCGATACCTTCGAAGACGACGAAGGAACCACGACGCATCATTCGTCCGTGTGCGTCGCCGCGATCAAGGCGGCGTTGGACTTCTCGCCCTGGGCTACCGCCGCCCGCTTGGCGGTTCCGGTCGCCTTTTTCGCAGGTGATTTCTTGGTCGCCTTCTTCGCGGGCTTCTTCGTTGCCTTCTTGACCGCTTTGCGGGGACGACTCGACGGTTCGGCGTTGCGCCGTTCGGCGAGTAACTCGCAGGCGCGATCGAGGGAGATGGTCTCGGGGGTGTCGCCGAGACGAAGCGTCGCGTTGATCTCGCCGTCGGTGACGTAGAGACCGAAGCGACCGGTGCGCACGACGACGTTTCGCTTCGTGACCGGGTCCTCGCCAAGTTCTTTCAACGGTCCCGCGGCCGCGCGGCGGCCCCGCTGCTTTGGTTGGGCCAACAGCGCCAGCGCGCCGGTGAGGTCGATTGAGAAAATCTGTTCCTCGTCCTCGAGCGAGCGGGTCTCCTTACCCCACGTGAGATACGGCCCATAGCGGCCATTCTGGGCAATGATCGGCTCGCCCTCGGGGTGCTCGCCAACGACGCGCGGCAACGACAGGAGTCTTTTGGCGTCAGCGAGTGTGAGGGTCTCGGGCGACATGGTCGTCAGCAGCGAGGCGGTCTTGGGCTTTTCCTTCGGGTCGGTCATCGCCCCGACCTGGACGTAGGGGCCGTAGCGACCGGCCTTCAAGAAGATCGGCAGTCCCGTCTCCTCGTCCACGCCCAGTTCACGGTCGTTACTCGGCGCCGAGAGCAGCTCGAGGGCCCGTGCCACACTGAGTGAATCGGGCTCGGTCGCCTCGGGAATCGAGACACGGTCGTCGCCGTGCACGAGGTACGGTCCGTAGCGGCCCGAGCGCACGCTGATCGCGACGCCATCCTCGGCGATGCCGAGCGGAATCGAATTGATCGCGGCGAAATCGAACTCGTGCGGCTCGTGCGTCATGTGTTCCAGACCGAGTTTGGCCAATTCAGTCGTCGCCGAAGGATCGCCGAAGTAGAACTTCTGCAACCACGGCTCCAGGTCCTGATTCCCCTTAGCGATCTCGTCCAGTTCGTCTTCCATTGCGGCCGTGAATTGGTAGTCGACGAGGTCGGCGAAGTAGTGCTGGAGGAGGTTGACGACGGCGAAGGCGCGAAAGGCTGGCACGAGGGACTTCCCCTTCTTCCACACGTACCCGCGTCGATCGATCGTCTTCATCACTGACGCGTAGGTCGACGGTCGTCCGATGCCGAGGTCCTCGAGCTTCTTGATCAACGTCGCTTCGGAGTAGCGGTCGGGCGGCTGGGTGTCGTGGCCCTTCGCTTCGGCGCCCGTGACGGGCACGACCTCGCCTTCGGCGAGCGGCGGCAAGATGCGCTCCTGGTCGGCCAGTTCGGCCTCGGGGTCGTCGGTCCCCTCGACGTAGGCCCGTCGAAAACCAGGGAATTCGATGCGCAGTCCGGTGGCGCTCAAGCCGACGAGCACGTCGGCGTCGAAGCCGACGAGGTCGCGCAACGTCGACTCCAGACGAACCTTGTCCTGGGTCAAACGGGCATCGACCATTTGGCTGGCGAGCGTGCGCTTCCACACGAGGTCGTACACGGCGAGTTCGTCACCACCGAGTTGGGAGTGCGCCTCGTCGAGGGAGCGAAACGACTCGCCGGCGGGACGGATCGCCTCGTGCGCCTCTTGCGCGTTCTTCACCTTGCGGTCGTAGCGTCGCGGGACATCCGACACGTAATCGTCGCCGAACATCGAGGCCGCCGTCGCGCGCGCGGCCCGGATCGCCTCGTCCGAGAGCGTCGTGGAGTCAGTACGCATATAGGTAATCCAGCCCTGTTCGTAGAGTCGCTGAGCCGCTCGCATCGTACGTTCCGGGTCGAAGCGAAGTTTGCGACTGGCTTCGATCTGCAGCGACGACGTCATGAACGGTGGCTGCGGGCGCTGTGTTCGCGGCGTGGAGGCGACCGACATCACCGTCACCCTGGCGCCGGGCAGGGACTGTGCGATCGACGTCGCCGACGCCTCGCTCAAGACCTGCACGTTCGCCTTGGCGTCGAGCACGCCCGCGGCGTCGAAGTTCTTGCCGGTTGCCAGTGACGAGCCGTTCACCGACTCGAGGGTCGCGTCAAAGGCGTTGCCCTTCGTGTCCAGGGCGGCCGTGACGTCGAACCAGGTCGCTGAGGTGAAGTCCATTCGCTCGCGCTCACGCTCACACACCAGTCGAATCGCGACCGACTGGACACGGCCGGCCGATCGGGCCTTGTCGACCGCGCGCCAGAGTACGGGAGAGACTTCGTAGCCGACGAGGCGGTCGAGGAAGCGGCGGCCCTCCTGGGCGTCGACGAGACGCAGGTCGAGGTCCCGGGTCTCGCTGACCGCCTTGGCGATGGCGGCGGGCGTGATCTCGTGAAAGACCATGCGCTTGACGGGCACCTTGGGGTTGAGCACTTCTTGGAGGTGCCAGGCAATGGCCTCCCCCTCGCGGTCTTCGTCGGTGGCGAGGTAGAGCTCGTCGACTTGCTTCAGGGCGGCTTTGAGTTCGGCCACGATCTTCTTGCGGTCACTCGAGACGACGTAAACCGGTTTGAAGTGGTCGTGGACGTTGATGCCGAGGCGCGCCCACTTCTCCCCCTTCACCGAGGCCGGGATGTCGGCGGCGCTCTGGGGGAGGTCACGAATGTGACCAATCGACGGCTTCACGATGTAGTCGGGACCGAGCATGCCCTGGATCCGTGTCGCTTTCGCGATCGATTCGACGATTACGAGGGCCCGGGCCATGCTCCTCCTTTCACGGATTGACTTCGCGGCGCGTACGCCACCTCACCTTGCGCTCTACAAGATAGACAGGTCTTCGACCCTACCGGCGTCATGCCCGGCGTCAGCGACCCATCGGTCGCGCCAATCACCGGGCGGATACTGGCGATTCGATGTCCGACGATTTTTAGCTGTCACCCGCCGGCGCGGCCACAATCTCGTACTGCGGATTGAGGATGACCGCTTCACGTCGAAGCGACGTCACCGTCCCTCGAACGAGTAATCGCGTGCCGCGCTCGATGCCGGGGATAGTCGAACGGCCCTGGAACACGAGCGTGACCGAACCCGAGTTGTCGGCGATGACGCAGCGAAGTTCGTGTCCGCCGCTCTCGTGGTTAATCGCCATCGAGCGAACTCTCCCGGCGATCTCGGCGAATTGGCGCTCGACCAAACCGCCGATCGGTTCGGAGTCGGTCGAACGCTGGGCCAGCTTCACGTCCGCGACCAAATGTGCGCTGTCGCGGATTCCGCCGCGCACGACTTCGTCGCTGCGCGGTGCCTCTTGCATCGCGCCCTCGGAGATCCTGCGGACCGCGCGATAGGGCACGATCGTCGCGGCGGTGCGCGGCACGTGCATGATGGCGCCGGCGATCGCGTCGGCACTGCGGTCGTGCAAGAACCGCTGCAGTCGAGAGACGTAGCCCCGTCGCGGCAGAATGACCATGCAGAAGACTTCGGGGTCGCGCACGACGTCCGCGACGAGTTCCAACGCGGCCCGGTCGACACGGCGGTCGTCACACTCGACGATCTCGAGCGTGATGCCGGCCGACGCGGTTCCGGGCGCGCCCCACTTCTCTTCGAGGTGTGCAGTGACGATCGGGTCGATGTCGAAGTGAACAGCGCGAATGGAATAGGCGTTGAGAGAGAGGCAGTACAGCAAGGACCTTTCGGTGACGAGGTCGTAGGTGTCGACGAAAACCACGACTCGGTTCATCCGGATGTTCATGGTCGCGGCCCGCCCACTCACGGCTTCGAAGGCGCGCTCCTCGCGTACGTACTGCTTGTTCAGTCGAATCAACGCGATGTACATGAAGGGCCCAACGACCGCGATGATCCACGCGCCCTCGGTGAACTTGACGATCAGAAAGATCAGGACCACGATCGAGGTGACCGTCGCCGAGAGCGCATTCACGAAGACGCCGAAGCGCCACTTGCCGGTTCTCTCGCGCAGGTGTCTCGCGACCATCCCCGCTCCGGCGAGCGTGAACCCCGTGAACACGCCGATCGCGTACAGCGCGACGAGCGCGTTCACACTGGCGTTGAAGACGATGATCAAGGTGAGCGCAACGATGCCGAGCACGATGATGCCGTTGGAAAAGGCGAGTCGATGCCCTCGTTTCGTCAACTGACGCGGCAGGTATTTATCGGTCGCAACGTAGTTCGCGAGGAACGGGAAACCGTTGAAGGACGTGTTGCCGCCGGTATAGAGGATCAAGATCGTCGCCAGCAGCACCAGGTAATAGATGATGTGTCCCAGCCCATGACCACCGAAGACGTCGAGCACCTCTTGACTGACGACGGTCGGCGAACCCTTCTCGTAGGGAATCGCGTGGGTCCACGCCGCGAGGAACGTGATGCCGAGCAAGAGGAACGCCAGGATGCTCGACATCGTCACGAGCGTCTTACGCGCGTTCGGCGACTCGGGACGGCGGAAACTAGCGACGCCGTTGGAGATCGCTTCGAGTCCGGTCAACGACGAACCGCCGTTGGCGTAGGCGCGCAGCAAGGAGATGAACGCGAGACCCATCAAGACCCCGGTGCCCTTCGCTCCAAGGTGATGATCGATGAGGTCGTTCTGCAGGGGCAGCGGGATCCGATGGAGCGATCCGGCGATCTTCTTCGAGACCCCGAAGATAATCGTCGCCGACATCATCACGATGTAGAAGTACGTCGGGAGGGCGAAGTAGCTGCCCGCCTCTTTCAACCCGCGCAGATTGCCGTAGATGAGGATCAAGACCACGCCGACGGTGATCAGTAAGGGATCGGGCGCGTGACTCAGTCCCGGGATGGCACTCGCCAACACCGCGGTGCCGGCCGAGCACTGGACCGCGACCGTGACCGTGTAGTCAATCAACAAGGCCACCGCCGCGATTTGGGCGACCTTGGGACCGAAGTTGTCACGCGCCACCACGTACGAACCACCGGCGGTCGTGTAGTACTTGATGACGTCCATGTAGCTGGTCGTCACGAATAACAACACGCCGAGAATCACGAACATGATCGGCACGACGAGGGCGAAAGCGGCGATCCCGATATAGGGCGTCATCTGCGTGAGGATCTCTTCGGTGCCGTAGGCCGAGGACGAGATGCAGTCCGGCGCCAAGACACCGAGCGCGACCGCGCGATTGAGACGTTCGCCGCTCAACTGTTCAGTGACGAACGGCCTTCCCAGGAGGATCCGCTTGACCCGGTAGCCCAGCGACTCGGGGTACACGTCAGCCAAATTGGCGTGGGACGTCAGAAGTGGCGAATTTTTGGAGATCTGCTTATCGGCTTCTGACACTCATTCGATACTAAACGAGGCCCCTGAACCGCTTTGGCGACGCCACGCGCCGTCGTGCGTTAGTTGCACCTTCGTCAAGAAGTGTGTTCAGATGACGAGGTGCATATCGTTGTCGTCGGCTGTGGTCGAGTGGGATCAGAACTGGCGATGCAACTAGCCGAAGAAGGTCACTCGGTTGTTGTCGTCGACAAGAACCGCGATGCCTTCAGGCGATTGCACCACTTTCACGGCAAAACCATCGTGGGCTCGGGATTCGACCGCGACGTGCTGTTTCAGGCCGACGCGCGCCGCGCCAACGCGTTGGCCGCGGTGACGAGCGGGGACAATACGAACATCCTCTGTGCGCGCATCGCCCGCGACAACTACGAAATCAAGAACGTCGTGGCGCGCATCTACGACCCCGCTCGCGCCGACATCTACATGAAGCTCGGCATCCCGACGGTGGCGACGGCCCTCTGGACCACCCAGCAAGTGAAGCGATGGCTGCTGCCGGCCGACGATTCGGTCGAATGGACCGCGAGCTCGGGCACGCTGCACTTGGTCGAGCGCATCGTCCCCGACGTACTCGCGGGCAAGCCGATCAGTTACTACGACCACGGTGACAGCGTCCGAGTCGTCGGACTCATTCGCGGCGGTCAGGGGCGCGTGAACATCGACGGGCTCTTCGCTCAAGAAGACGACGTACTCGAGTTCCTCGTGACGACCGAAGGGCTCGAAGAGTTGAAGTCACTCATCGAGAGCGGACAACGATGAGGGTGATGATCGCCGGTGGCGGATCGGTCGGCGTGTCGATTGCGTTAGACCTCGTGGACCGTCATCACGACGTCACCTTGCTCGAGCAGGTCTCGACGACCGCCGAACGCCTCAAAGCCATGTTGCCGGGCGTTAACGTGATGGCGGCCGACGCGTGCGAATACGCCAACCTCGCCGCGGCCGACCTCCGCAGCGTGGACGTGGTCATCGCCGCGACCGGCGACGACGAGGACAACCTCGTGATCAGCTGGCTCTCCAAACAGGAGTTCGGCGTTCCGCGCGTCATCAGTCGCATCAACAACTCGCGCAATGAATGGCTCTTCAATGAGAGCTGGGGCGTGGACATCTCGGTCTCGACGCCGGCCCTCATCACCTCGCTGGTCGACGAGGCCGTCGAAGTGGGCGCGATCATTAATCTGATGGACCTCGCGCAGGGTCGAATGCGACTGATCGAGGTGACCCTCGCGGCCAACGCGCCCGCGGTCGCCAATCACCTCACGCTCGACGAACTGCACCTGCCCGATTCGGTGCGCGTCGTGGCCGTGGTGCGCAGTGGTCAACCGTTGGTGCCCTCGGCGCCGATGCACTTCTTGGAACACGATCACGTGATTTTGATTACTCGAGCCGACGCCGCGCAAGAGTGCGCATCGGCCTTCGTCGCGTGATCCCGGGGCATCACAAATACAACCGGACCTAGCATGGATAGGTGCGAGCGGCCTTTTTTGACTTAGACAAGACGGTGATCGCCAAGTCATCGCTCGTGGCCTTCGGCCCGGAATTCCACGCTCGCGGGCTCCTACATCGGCGCACCCTGATCTGGGGCGTACTGAGTCAGACGATATTCATGCGATTCGGCGCCGACGAGGAGAAACTCGAGAAGATTCGCGAATCGGTATTGCAGATCACCAAGGGCTGGGATCACTTGGAGGTGAAGAAGCTGGTCGCCGAGACGATCAATGAGGTCATCGAGCCGCTGATCTTTGAAGAGGCCCTCGAACTCATTGACCATCACATGGCCCAGGGCGACGAGGTGTGGTTAGTGAGCGCCTCGCCCGCCGAGATCGTCGAGCCCTTCGCCGAACTACTCGGCGTCACCGGCGCCATCTCCTCGCGCGCGAAGATCGACGAACTCGGGAAGTTCACTGGCGAGATGGAGTTCTTCGCCCAGGGCGAGAATAAGGCGATCGCCATTCGCGAACTGGCCCAGAAACGCGACATCGATCTCAATGAATCCTTCGCGTACTCCGACTCCGAGACTGACATCCCCATGCTCGAATCGGTCGGCCACGCCTACGCCGTCAACGCCGATCGTCAACTCGCCAAGGCGGCCCACGAAAGTCAATGGCCGATACTGAATTTCAAGCATCTGGTGCGGGCCCACGACCGAACGAGGTCGAACGTTCCCTACCTACTCAGTGCTCTCTTGATCGGTGTCGCGGCCGTACTCGGTCGCACGTACCAACGCCGCTAGAGCGTCAGCAGGTCGCGCGCGCCGGTGTCCGAAGACGGGTGACGCAGTTTGCTCATCGCGCGCGCCTCGATCTGGCGAATCCGTTCGCGCGTCAAGTTCATCTCGGCGCCGACGTCTTCCAGGGTACGAATCTCCCCGGCGCCGTCTAGACCGAATCGCATGCGCAGGATCTTCTGCTCGCGCTCGTCGAGCGGCTGCAGGAGCTTCTCGATCGCGGCGGGCATCATCTTGACGGCGGCCACGTCGAAGGGCGACTCGGCCGAGCGGTCCTCGACGACGTCGCCCAACTCGGCGTCGCCGTCTTCGCGCAGCGGCTCGGAGAGGGAGATCGGCTCGGAGCGGAATCGCAGTGCCTCGATCAACTTGTCCTCGGGCATCTCGCATTCGTCGCACAGTTCCTTGATGGTCGGGGGGCGCCCGAACTTGAGTTCCAGTCGAGACTGCGCCTTCTGCACCCGGGCCAACGTGTCCCCGGCGTGCACCGGAAGTCGGATCGTGCGACCGGTATTGGCGATACCACGGGTGATCGCCTGGCGAATCCACCAGGTGGCGTAGGTCGAGAACTTGAAACCCTTGCGCCAGTCGAACTTCTCGACCGCGTGCATCAGACCGAGGTTGCCCTCTTGAATGAGGTCGAGTAACGGCAAACCGGAGGCCTGGTACTTCTTGGCGATCGACACGACGAGGCGCAAGTTCGACTGTACGAAGTCACGTTCTGCCTGGTCACCCCGGTGTACGGAACGCTTCAGGGCCAGCTTCTTGCTCGGCGTGAGCTTGATCTTCTTGTCGGTCTCCGACGCGTCGAGCTCGGCCTTGGCTTCGCGGCCCTCTTCGATGGTCTGGGCCAGTCGTACTTCGTCGTCCTTGGTCAGAAGGGTGTATTGACCAATATCAGAGAGGTAGAGACGTACGAGGTCCTCGTCATCCCTATCGACGCGATCTTTTGCCATGGCTCTCCCTTGATACCCGACACCGGAGATTCCGGTACTACTAGTTATACGGGGCTATGCAACTTACCCGGAAATGCCCAGACTCTCTGCGTTTCCAGCCAAATCGAGTGTCGTCGAGAGATCTCGGGCCAGTGTCTGCCACTCGAGGTCGTCGATCGGGGCCTGGTCCTTCGCGACCTCACCGGTCGCGCGAATCTCCCTCACGCAGACCATCGAGGCGTGGTTGAAGAGTTCCGTCAGTTGAGAGCCGCTCGACAGTGCCGTTCGGGCGTCGAGCAAGGACACCAGGAGCCTCGGCCCCACGACCATTGCCATGGCGTAGAGCACCAGAGCGCCCGAAGCATCGCCGGCGAGCGCTCGACGCAGGACGTCATCGAGGATCGGAATCGCCGCAATCTCCGTCTCTCCAAGGTGCTCTCGCAACTCGAGCGCCAGGGCGCCGTAGGCGCGGGCGCTCTCGTAGGTGCGCACCACGTAGGCGTCGTGGGACAATGTCGGGGCACTCTCGCCGAGGACAATATAAATAGTGTCGTAGCACGCGAGGAGGTGTTCGGCGATCTCGCGATTCGTAGGCGTCACAGGGTCTCTTGGCGAAACGCGTTGGTTATCGGCATGCGCCGGTCCCGTCCGAAGGCCTTTTTCGAGATCCGAACTCCCGGTGCCATCTGGCGACGCTTGTACTCACTGCGGTCGACCAATCGGGTGATTTGGAGCACGAGTTCGGGGTCGTGGCCACTGGCGATCATGGTTTCCGCGGTGGCGTCGTCTTCGACGTAGAGCTCGAGCAAAGGATCGAGCACGTCATAGGGCGGCAGTGACTGGTCGTCTCGTTGGTCCGGTCGTAGTTCGGCCGACGGGGCCTTGGTCAGCACCGCCGCCGGGATTGGCTCGGGGTCACCGTCCTTGGCGGCGAGGTCATTGCGGTAGCGACAGAGTTCGTACACGAGTGTCTTGGGCACGTCCTTGATGACCGCGAATCCTCCGACCGAGTCGCCGTAGAGCGTCGAGTAACCGGTCGCCATCTCCGACTTGTTGCCGGTCGTGAGTACGATCGCCCCCGTGTCATTCGAGATGGCCATCAAGAGGACGCCGCGAATGCGCGATTGCAGGTTCTCGTCGGTGATGCCTTCCGGTTCACCGTCAAGCACGTTCTCGAGCGCCGCGCCGAATGCCACGTGGGCGCCCTCGATCGGAATCGTCGTGATCTCGATATCGAGGCGCGACGCGAGCTCTTCCGCGTCCGCGATGGAGTGCCCCGATGAATAGCGCGACGGCATGGTGAAGCCGCGAACGGCGCGCGCGCCCACGGCGTCGACGGCGATCGCGGCGACCAACGAGGAGTCGACGCCGCCCGACAGCGCAATCACCGCGGTTCGAAAGCCGTTCTTGCGCAAGTAGTCGCGCGTCCCCATCACCAAGGCTTGGTAGACCTCTTCGACTTCGCTCAGGGGCTCGGCGATTCGATTCACGTGCAGCGCCGTCAGACGCTCATCGTCGCTGGCGTAGCCGATGTTGAGCGGCACGCCCTGGGTTGAAGCGCGCGCGTCAATCTCGCACACCAACAACTCCTCGCTGAATGCCGCGGCGCGCGCAATCACGTCACCCTGAGCGTTCACGACGACGCTCTGGCCGTCGTAGACGAGTTCGTCCTGACCGCCTACGAGGTTGACGTAGGCAATGGGACAGTTCGTCTCGAGTGCGCGCTCACGCAGCACGGCCTCACGCTCCTCGCGCCGTCCGCGCGCGTACGGTGACGCGTTGGCGACGACCAACATCGTGGCGCCCTGGCTGGCCAATTCGGCGGCCGGACCGTTGCGGATCCACACGTCTTCACAGATCATCAGACCGACGGCGACGCCTCGAACGTTGATGATCGTGTGCGGTCCGAGGCCCGGATGGAAGTACCGCTGCTCGTCAAAGACGTCGTAATTCGGGAGTAGTCGTTTGGTGGCGATAGCGACGACACCGTCATCACTCAGGGCCACCAGGGCGTTGGCGATATGGGGCGAACCGAGTTCACCGAAGGCCGGTCGCGCCTCGTCGCGTCCGTCGCTCGAAGGCGCCAACGCGATGTCTTCGAGACCTTCGCTCACGACGGTGCCGACGAGGACCGGGGGCACGTTGTCCAAGAGCGCCATCTCGATAAGGGCGACCCGCGACGCCTCGATGAAGCCCTCTTTCAAGAGCAGGTCCTCCGGCGGATAGCCCATCAGGGAGAGCTCGGGCGTCAGTACCAGATCGGCGCCGGCCGAGGCGGCCTGGGTGCGGAACCGACCGAGGGTTTCGACGTTTTGCGCGAATCCGCCCACGACCGCGTTCATTTGGGCCATGGCGAGTCGGATCACAGGCACGGACGTGAGCCTACCGGTGCAGGACCGTGGAAACCCTGGCGAACGTTCACACGCGGTTAACAAAACTGGGGGTGTCGCACGATGCCGCTGCACCAAACTGGATGGGAACGCGCGCGGTGCGCAATGACATCTGTGAGGAGCGATTTTGAAGTATCAGGCCGAATACATTTGGATTGACGGAAGCGAGCCAACGCGAAAGCTGCGTAGCAAGACCAAGATCGTCACCGTGGGACAGAAGCCCCCCGTGTGGGGCTTCGACGGCTCGAGCACGAACCAGGCGACCGGCCATTTCTCGGACTGCGTGTTGCTGCCGGCCTTCACGGTGCCCGACCCACTGCGCGGTCCCAATGACGTCCTCGTGATGTGCGAAGTCCTGAACGCCGACTTTACGCCCCACGTCACGAACGAGCGCGCCGCTACGGCCGCCGTGGCCAAGAAGTACGCCAGCTTCGAGCCCAAGTTCGGCATCGAGCAGGAGTACACGTTCTTCCAGGACGGTCGACCGTACGGGTGGCCCGAGGACGGATTCCCCGCGCCGCAGGGTCCGTACTACTGCGGTGTCGGTGGTGCGAAGATGCCCGGTCGAGACATCGTCGAAGCCCACACGCTGGCCTGCATCCGCGCCGGCATCGGCATTGAGGGGACGAACGCCGAAGTCATGATGGGCCAATGGGAGTTCCAGGTCGGGGTGCTCGGACCGGTGGAAGTCGGCGACCAACTGTGGCTCGCGCGCTGGTTGCTCGAGCGCATCGCCGAAGAGTTTGGCGTCGACGTCAGCTTCGACGCCAAGCCGGTCAAGGGTGATTGGAATGGCGCCGGTGCTCACACGAACTTCTCGACGAAGCAGATGCGCGCCGCGGGCGGCTACGGCGCCGTAATCGCCGGGGCCGAAGCGATCGGGACCCGCGTCAAAGAGCACATCGCCAACTATGGAGTCGGCATCGAGGAGCGTCTCACCGGAGCTCACGAGACTGCGCACTGGTCGAAGTTCTCCTACGGCGTGTCGGACCGGGGCGCGTCAATCCGTATTCCCGGACAGGTCGCGCGCGAGAAGAAGGGCTACCTCGAAGACCGTCGTCCCAACGCCAACGTCGACCCCTACGTCGTCGCCCGACTGATCACCGAGACGGTGTGCGCCGCCGCGAGCGCCAAGAAGACGCCGGCAAAGAAAGTGGCCGCCAAGAAGACGCCGGCGAAGCAGGCCGCCGCCAAGAAGGCTCCCGCGAAGAAGGCGGCTGCTCGACGCTAAGGACGTGAACGAAACCCGCCGCGTGAATGCGGCGGGTTTCGCTGTTTGTGGACCAAAAGTGCGACGGACGGGAAGGTGCGAGAATGGTGCATATGCAAAGCCAAGCTCAGTACGTACTGCGAACCGTCGAGGAGCGCGGCGTTCGCTTCGTCCAACTGTGGTTCACCGACGTGCTGGGACGCCACAAGGCGTTCCACGTCACCCCCGCGGAACTCGAGGATGCGCTCGACCAGGGCATGACCTTCGACGGCAGCTCGATCGACGGCTTCTCGCGCACCCAGGAGTCCGACGTCCTCGCCCGACCGGACCTCACGACTTTTCAGCTCCTCCCTTGGTACGACGAGGGCGCCGGGGTGGCGCGGGTCTTCTGCGACATCGTCAACATCGACGGCACGCCCTTCGACGGGTGTCCTCGCCAGCAACTGCGCCGAGTCCTCGGTGAGGCCCGCGCCCAGGGCTACACCTTCTTCGTCGCGCCCGAGATCGAGTACTTCTACTTCGAGGGCCTCGAGACGGCGACGGCACCGGTGCCGATCGACCGCGGCAGTTACTTCGACCTACTGCCCGACGACACCGCGAGCCAACTGCGACGACGAACCGTCCTGACGCTCGAAGAGATGGGTATCGGCGTCGAGCACGCCCAGCACGAAGACGCGCCCGGACAACACGAGATCGACCTGCGCTACACCGACGCCCTCACCATGGCCGACACCGTGATGTCGGTGCGCCACGTGGTAAAGGAACTGGCGCGCCAGGCCGACGTCTCGGCGAGTTTCATGCCCAAGCCCCTCGCCAACGTTCAGGGTTCGGGCATGCACACGCACCTCTCGCTCTGGCGCGACGAGCAGAACGCGTTCATCGGTGATGGTCCCTACGGTCTCAGTGACGTCGCCGCCAAGTTCATCGCCGGACTCGTTCGTCACGCGCCGGAGATCACCGCGGTGACCAACCAGTGGGTCAACTCCTACAAGCGACTCGTGCCCGGGGTCGAGGCGCCGGTCGAGGCCAAGTGGGCGCGCTACGACGCCGCCGCGCTCGTGCGCATCCCGTCAGTGAAGCCCGGACGCGTCGATTCGACCCGCGTCGAATACCGTTCGCCGGACCCGGCCGCCAATCCCTACCTCGCCTTCGCCGTGATCCTCGCCGCGGGACTACGCGGCGTACGCGGCGGCTACGAGCTGCCGGCTGAGGGAGAGCGCACGGCGCCCCTGCCCCAGTCCCTCGCCGAGGCCTTGGATCTCATGGAATGCTCCGCGTTATTGCACGAGACGTTGGGCGAACACCAGGTGGAGTGGTTTCTACGCAACAAGCGTTCCGAATGGGACGCCTACCGCGGGCAAGTCACGCCCTTCGAACTCGAGCGCTACCTCCCGTTGCTGTGAACATCGACGTCGTGCTCTGCGTGCCCTCGTGCGAGGGGCCGGTTCGAAAGGCATTCGACGTCACGGGCGTGACCCCGGCGGTCGCCGTGACCGGGCGGCTCAACGAGGTCACCGCGCTGGAGCCGACTGACGGCTTTGCCGGCGCGGTCATCAACGCAGCCGCCTTCCCCTTCACCGAGGCCATGAACCTCTGTCGCCAGTTGCGCTCGCGAAGCCGCGGTGTCGGCCCGATCATCTTGTTACTCGACCACTACCAACTCGACGAGCTCACGTTCCGCGAGGACCTGTTCGACGACTTCGTGGTCGGGCCCTTCGACGTGAGCGAGTTGGCGACCAGACTGCGTCATCGTCTTCGTCGCGCCGGCAACGAGAGTGTCGCCCCGCGCGTCGAACACGGCGGGCTGTCGATGAACTTAGAGACCTACCAGGCCTCGATCGCCGGACGCGTCATGGACCTCACGTACATGGAGTACGAGTTGCTGCGCTTCCTCGCGACGAACCCGAATCGCGTCTTCACCCGCGAGACGTTGCTCAGTCGAGTCTGGGGCTACGAGTACTACGGCGGGGCGCGAACGGTAGACGTGCACGTTCGACGACTGCGCGCGAAGTTAGGCGAGGAGTACGCCCATCTGATCCAGACGGTGCGTTCGGTGGGCTACAAGTTCGGCACGTCGCCGAACGAATACTCGGTCTAGTCGAGGGGCGCGTACGCCCAGAGCTCAACTTCCGCGAGTGCGCCGAGCGGGAGTTGGTGGACGGCGACGGCCGAACGCGTGGGACGCGGCGGTTCGAACGCCTCGATCCACACGTCGTTGCACGCGGCGAACACGCCCATGTCGGTGAGGAAGAGCGTCGCCTTCACGACCTGATCGAACGTGGCACCGGCCTCGGCGAGCACGGAGCGCGCGTTCACGAGCGCCTGGCGAAGTTGTTCGGGCGCGCCCCCTTCAATCATGACCGGCTTATCGGGTCCCGCGACGACACCAAGTTGACCGGAGATCACGACGAGGTCACCCGCGCGACGCCAGGGGGAGTAGGGGCCGAACGTCACCGCCATGATGATCTCTTAACTGAAAGAGTTGCCGCAACCGCAGGTGCGAGTCGCGTTGGGGTTCGTGATGTGAAATCCGGCCCCTTGGAGCGAGTCGGAGTACTCGAGGGTCGAGCCGTTAAGGAGTTCCGCGCTCGAAGCGTCCACCACGACTTTGACGCCACCGAATTCGCGCACGATGTCGTCGTCGGCGAACTCGGAGTCGAAGTACATGTCGTAGTTGAAGCCCGAGCAGCCGCCCGGCTTCACCGACACGCGAAGCGCCAAGAGCTCCTCGACGCCCTCGGCGGCGATGAGCTCGGCGACCTTCTCGGCGGCGCCATCGGTCAAGTTGATCGGGTTGGGATCCTTCTTGGTCAAGTTCACGGTGGTGGTGGTCATGTTCGACATGGCGCTCCTTCGAGAGTTCTTCGTTCCATGATAGTGAGGGTTTTGCGCAATGAACACCCCCCTTCATTCACCGGTAGCGTTTCAACGTGCAAGCGTCCGATCGACTCAGAGAGCGCCTCAGCCAGGTGCTGGACCCCGAACTCGGGGCCTCCATCGTCGAACTCGGCATGGTCGGTGAAATCACCGTTTTTGAACGTCACGCTGTCGTGCACGCCTCGTTGACAACCGTCGGCTGTCCCCTACGGAGCCAGATCGAACGCGACGTCAAAGAGGCCGCGCTGACCCTCGAGGACGTTGACACGATCGATCTCGTCATGGGCGTCTTGGACGCACCGGCGAAGGCCGCACTGATGAAGCGCGCGAGGACCATCGCCCAGGCGAGTGCACCCTCGACCTCGATCCCCACCCATACGCCGGTCCTCATGATCGCCTCGGGAAAGGGCGGCGTTGGAAAATCGTCGATCACCGCGAACTTGGCGGTCGCCCTCGCCGCCACGGGTCGTTGCGTCGGCGTGTTGGACGCCGACATCTGGGGATTCTCGCTCAGTCGACTACTGGGCATTCATGGCGATATCGAGGCGAGCGGGGGCAAGATGCAACCACTCGAGCGCAGCGTCGGGGCCGGATCGATCAAGTTGCTGTCCATGGGTCTGCTCGCCGACGAGGATCAGGCACTCATGTGGCGTGGACTCATGGTGCAAAAGGCCGTCGCCCAGTTCATTGAGGACGCTGATTGGTCGGGCATCGACTATTTCTTGATCGACACTCCTCCGGGGACCGGCGACATCGCGATGACCCTCGCGCGGCTCTTGCCCCAAATGGGTCAACTGGTCGTGACGACGCCGACGATCGCGGCCCAACGCGTCGCCGCGCGAGCCGCCGATTTCGCGCGCAAGTCCAACATCCGCGTCCTGGGTGTCATCGAGAACATGAGCGGATTCATCTGCACTTGTGGTGAGCGACACGATGTCTTTGGCCAAGGCGGCGGTCGCTCGCTCAGTGAAGAGCTGCACGTGCCGCTCCTCGCCGAGATCGAACTCAACGCGGCCATTGGCGAAGGCGGTGATCACGGTGAACCGGTCGTCATGGCCGAATCCGACGAAGGCGTCTTTCATCGACTGGCTCGGCGAATCCTCGATGACGTCGCCCCGCCCTTTGGCGCCGTCGGCTGCTCGGCCCGAATGCTCGACTCCCTTTCGAAAGCCGTTGCGAACGTTCGTCAGTCGTCGTAGCCGACGTCACCCGGAAGCAGAATCTGAATCTCGCCGTTTCGATTCACGATCCGCGGCTCCACGCGAACGATGTCCTCCAGTGACCTCGCGTAGTCGAGGACTTCTCGCGAAGAGCGAAAATGGGCGATCGCCTCGAGGTTGCGGATCGTCGGAAAGATCATCTCGAGTTCGCCGCGGGCGTGCGCGTCGAGCGCGTCGACGGGCCGTATCCACTGATCGGCGACGGTTTCGCCGGCGTCGTGCGTGGCCAACTGATCCGGCGGCGTACGTACCACGAAAAAGCGCGTGTCGTAGCGACGAGGTGGTCCCACCGGCGTCACCCAATGCGCGACGTACTCGAGACCCCGTAGGTCCAGTAGCAATTCCTCTCGCTCCAGCATTTCAATGAAGTCGTGCGTGCCGGCATTCACCGCGCGGCGACTGGCCGCCAGTCGTCGAATCGATTCGGAGTCGCTGAGTTGCACGGGCTGACCCAGGCGGTCGCACACGATCAACAGTCCGGCCTCTTCGAAGAGCTCGCGCAGACACGCGACGTAGTAGGCGAGGCCCCCGCTCTCCAGTCCGAGACGTCGCGAAGCCTCGACGTCATTCAGACCGAAGGAACGACCTTGGGCGGCCGGTCCCGCGTCCGTTTCGTCGACGCCGCCGCCGGGAAAAACGTACGCGCCACCGACGAAATCGCTGTTGAGGTTTCGACGGAGCATAAGAATTTCATAACCATTGGCGCCGTCACGTACCGTGATGACGGTCGCGGCCGGACGGGGACTCAAGGTTTCGGCCATAGTGAAAACTACTCAGCACCGGCCCTGCAGTCGACCTCGATGTCCCTTCCACTAAGTTTGTTGTCCTAAGCGCAACAAGGAGCATTGTGGCCAAGTCCCCCGCATCGAAGAAGAACGTCGCGTCAAGCCGTCCCGCGACTCGAGCAGCTAAGCGAACACCGGGCCGAGCTCCCGTCAAGTCCTCGAGTGGTCGACCGGCTGGACTCTTTACGTGGCTCGCCGTGGGACTCGTCGTGGTCATTGTGGCCACCCTGGTCATCATCAAAGTCGCGAGTGGTGGTCCTGGTTCGACCAGTGGCACAGGAGCATTCACGCCGGTTGATCCCACGACGTTCTCCCAAATAACGAAGGTGCCGGCGTCAGTCTTTAACGCGGTCGGTGCCACGTCCCAGGTCGTGCAGGTGTCGCCGCCCATCACGTTGAAGGATCAGCCAGCGTTAACGGCACAGAACAGCTCGGGAAAGACAGTGCCCGAGATCTTGTACGTCGGCGCCGACTATTGCCCCTACTGCGCCGCGCAGCGCTGGCCGACGATTATCGCTCTCAGTCGCTTCGGCACCTGGTCGGGCCTGGGCAATATGACCAGCTACGCGCATGACGTCTACCCGAGTACGCCGACCTTCACCTTCTCGAGGGCTTCGTACAAATCCCAGTACCTCGTCTTCAAGAGCGTCGAGGAGTACACCAACTACCTGAACTCGGCGGGCACGAACTACCAACTCCTGCAATCGCCGACCAAGGCCGAGGTGGCGTTGGTGGAGAAATACGACACGCCGAAGTACGTCACGGGCCTCTCTTCGTCTGACGGCAATCCGATTCCATTCATCACCATGGACAACAAGTTCATCATCTCGGGTGCGAGTTACTCCCCAGACACGTTGACGTCACTCACTCGTTCCGACATCGCCACGGGCCTCAGCGATCCGACGAGTCCGGTCACCGACGCGATCATCGCGTCGGCGAACTATCAGACCGCGGCGATCTGTTCGATGACGAACAACGAACCGTCCAACGTGTGCACGAGCTCCGGAGTGATGGCCGCAAAGACAGCCATGAACATTAAATGAACCGAACGCTAGGGCGCGTTCCCACCTGGGCGGTCATAACGACTTTCGCCTTGAGTTTGATCGGTCTGGCGCTCTCCACGTATCTCACGATTACGCACTTCAACCCTCAAGCCCTCATCTGCTCCAACAAGGGCTTCGTTGACTGCGGGGTGGTCACCACGTCCGCGCAGAGTCGATTGCTCGGTATTCCCGTCGCGTTTCTCGGACTCGGAACGTACGTTGTGATGACGGCGCTGAATTCACCGTGGGGATGGCGGGCGAAAAACTATTGGATTCACGTCGCGCGCTTTGCGATCGCCATAGTTTCGATGTGCTTCGTGCTCTGGTTGCTCTACGCCGAGCTCATCATTATTGACAATCTCTGCTTGTACTGCACCGGCGTTCACTTCGTGACGTTCGCACTCCTCATCGTCCTCACCCAAGTGAGCCCGGCCCAACTCGGCTGGGTGAAGTCACGCGCGGAGTAAACCTCGCCGTTCGATTTCATTCAGTCCGCCCCAGATTCCGTAGGACTCGTGGCGGGCGAGCGCCGCTTCCAGGCACTCTTCACGAACCCCGCAACTCGCACAGATGCGCTTGGCCACCAACTCACGCTCCAGCCGATCCTCTTTGCGCTCCGCGCTATCGGCGGGATAGAAAAGCGCGCCCTCACTGTTGCGACACGCGGCGGCATCAGTCCAATCCAAAGGCGTAATCGCCATAAGTCGCTCCCCCTCGGTTTGACCCAGAACCGCAGGTTAACCACTCACCAGCGAACGGGCAAGAGTAATTTTCGCTCCGCACTTCGAGCCAACAACGGGCCATTTTGCTGCTCCGCTACGCTGAACCAATGGCCATTGTTCTTCTGGCGAGCGACCTCGCCTCCTTGCGCAAGGAGCTGCGCACCACGCTCGAAGGGCCGGACCTCCTCATTGAGGAAGTCGCCAACGGCCCCGAAGTCATCGCCCGCGTCGAAGAAGGCGGCGTCGACCTGGTGGTCCTTGACCTGCAGATCGGCACGATGGGCGGAATGGCCATTTGCATGGAACTGCGACACGAGGAGTCCTACGGCGCGGCCGAACCGGTCGCCGTGTTGATGTTGCTCGATCGTCGTCCGGACGTCTTCTTGGCTCGCCGCAGCGGCGCCGAGGGTTTCCTCGTCAAGCCGCTCGATCCCCAACGGCTGCGAAGCGCGGTGCGAGCACTGCTGCGCGGCGAAGAGTACGAAGACGAATCGCTGCGCCCCTCGACCGTCCGCGTCGGGAGCACCGACATTCAATGAGCGCCCCACAGCCCCCTTCGTCGGGACTGTCTCGGCTTCGAAAACGCATCGTCGGACGAGAAGAGACACGACCGAAATCGCCCGAGGCCATCGCCATCCACGAACGGGTCGACCAACTGAGCGAGCTCGAACTTCGCGACGTGATGACACCGCGCACCGACGTCGTTTTTCTCACCACGCCGGTGACGCCCGAAATGATCGCCGAAGCGATTCGCGACACCGGTCACACCTGTTTTCCAGTCGTCAACGGCGACCTCGATGAGGTCGAGGGCGTCCTCTTCGTGAACGACCTATTTCGCAGCACCACCGCCAAGCGCGCGATCGGGGTCTCACTGCCGACGGCGACCGAGATCGCGCGCAAGATTCGACGTCCGTTCATGTTGCCCGAGACGATGGACCTCTTGGAGAGTCTCGGTGAGATGCGAGAGAAGCGTCGGACGTTCGCGCTCGTCCTCGACGAGCACGGCGGCGTCGCGGGCGTCGTGTCGATCCGCGACATCCTCGAACAGCTGGTCGGCGATCTGAATGACGAGTTCGACGAAGACGAAGAGCCGACAATCGTTCGCATTCGTCAAGACCGCTGGCTCGTCGACGGACAGACCCACGTCGACGAGGTGGAAGAGGCGCTCGGCATTTCGATTCCCGAGGGCGAGTACGTCACCTTCGCCGGTTTCATCCTCGATCTGGCGGGTGTGATACCCCAAGCCGGAACGATCTACACCTACAAGGACTGGACGTTTCGAGTGCAGTCGGTCGAACGTCGACGAATCAGCGAGGTCGTGGTCGAGTACCACAAGCCCGCCGCACCGGAAGTCCCACCGGTCATCTGAGCATTGTTTGAATCACCAGCCACCGACTAGGATTAGCGGGCTGCGAGGCAACTCGCTGCGGGCTGTAGCGCAGCTTGGTAGCGCGCTGCGTTCGGGACGCAGAGGTCCCGGGTTCAAATCCCGGCAGCCCGACCACCAACGAAGTACCAGGTGACATGCAGTGCAGGCCCCCATCGTCTAGCGGCCTAGGACACCACCCTTTCAAGGTGGCGGCACGGGTTCGAATCCCGTTGGGGGTGCTCTGGAAAATCACCCCAAAACCCTTTATTTACAAGGGTTTTGGAGTGACCGCGAGTGACCAGTAGTGACCGCGAATGTCCGCCATTTACCCCTGCTACATGCCCGTTATATGCCCGCAGTATGCCCGAGAACGGTGAGGTCAGTCGCGATTGGCGCCCGCTCCAGATCTCAGAGACGACGCTCGAATGCACGCCCTGGGCAGAAAATTGCCCGTCGCAGCGAGCGACCGGATTAACTGAGGTCGGAGTCGGAGTCTCCCACCCGAGGCAGCCGAATCACTGGGGCTGGCCATTCGAAAGACTTTCGAAACACTCAATTATCTCAGCGCGAAAGGGTCAATCTGACTGGACACGAAAGCGCTTGCGAACTCTAGGGTCCGTGTTTATCGGCACCCGTTGGCTAAATAGCCAGCTGAAAAGTTCCTGCATTGCGGAAACGTATACGACTACGTCATCTCGAAGAGCTGGGCCATCACTGTCGCCGAATGAGACAAGGTACTCTCGCGATTGCCTATTCCACTCACGCCATTCCAACAGGCGTGAAGCCTTCAGTTTGATGTTGTGATTCCACTCGGTCACTTCTTCGGTCTGGCGAAACGATATTGACTGAATGATCGGTGCGACACCGTAGTGGAGCAGGTAGTTGCGCAAATCTCTGAGAAATCGAGTCTCGTTGAGAGCCATAACGCCCGCGTTTCGCTCGCGATAACTGGCGACCACGTCAGGAACATCGGATTCAAAATGCGTGAGAAGACGTCTTGTGTGATCGACAAGACTGACGGCGGATGCCAGCTCGTTGTGCAGACGCTGATCCACTTCATCCCAGAACTCAGCTGTTTCCGTACTGTGGTCAGAGGACAATTTCAAGGAAAATCCAATGTCGGCTCTTGGCCGATCAAGAATGCGCGTCAATTCTTGCGAGTTACGCCTGAATACAACGAATGAACGACTGACCATGTTCCAGTAGTCCGCTCCGGTTCGCACCCATTCGCCCCAGCGAGCCGCGTCTACCGGAATCCGCTCGTCGCTCATTCAGTTCTCGCAGTAACAGCAGCGATCCCAGTTCCAAGTCAGTTCCGATGACCGCTTTAAGTAGGACTTAGCCGCAACTCCAAAATCACCTTCTTGGGTGGCAGTGAAGTGACGACCGATGCACATCACACCAACCGTTGCGGCACCTGCTGACTTCAGCGCGGATGAGGCGCTCTGCACCCTCGAACCCTTCGTAAAGGTATCGTCAATCACAAGCACTGACGTTCCCGCCTGAATATTCTCCGGCACACGAAACCTCTCAGTTGAGAATTCGCGGTCGTCTGGATAGTCAGGATTCGGATTTAGAAGGGAGCGATATCGGTCAATCGTTACACCGATCTTCTCACTGACCATTGTTTCGAGGGGATGCCCTTCGCGATTTCGCGTACTCGGAATTGAAGTGACGACAGAGAAGGACGGGACACCGGCTGAACGTGCCAGACATTCTTCGTGAACTTTAAGCCACCTCCAAAGAATGGCCGTAAGACCGGCGATCTTCCTCAACCTCTTTTCAAAGGCGTAGCGCTCGTCCTTGTAAAACGCCAATTCGTGTGCAAGTTGATGCTGTTTCACCGCAAGCGATACAAATCCAATCGAGTCAGCAACGCTCGGAAGTGCACTCCTCGCCGATCTACACGGTATGCACATTGTGAAAGTGCCGATGACCGAGGTGTGGCATGAAGAGCACACGCCTGGGCCGTCCGGCAAGACGGGACGAAGAAAATTCGCATATGGCTCACTGAGTTCATCAATGGTGGGCACAGTCCGAGGTCAGGTATCTACTAGATGATCTGTCCAAAGATTTGATCGGTCTAGCTGCGACAAGATCTCATCAACTGAGGACACGAAGTGAGCGCCGGGTCGTTCACCATAATCGCGAGCCCAGTCGTGCTGTCGAAGTTGTTCCATCAGAAAAACTTGTCGTCCGTGCTCAAGCGCAAGGCGGGCCTGCATTCTTGCACCACTCTTCCAGTCGGCCTCAATTACGACGGTCGCAGAAGCGAAACCACTCATCACCGCATTTCGCATCGGAAAGGAGATTTTCGTGGGAGCTGCTTCGGGCAGGAATTGAGAAAGCACCATTCCCGTATTGGCGATTCGTTCTTGGAGGGCAGCGTTTTCTTTCGGATAAGTTCGCATCAGCCCTGTCCCTATGACAGCAACGGTTCGCCCGTTCGCATCCAGGGCACCCAGATGCGCAGCGGTATCAATTCCGGAAGCGAGACCGCTGACAACTGTGACTCCGCGGCCAGCAATTTCGGAGGCAAGCCGGCGAGCGCGCTGCACCCCATCAGGGCTTGCCGACCGCGTGCCGACAATCGCGACACCATCTGCGTCCTGACTCGCCTGTGACCCTCTCCATGTAATGAACGGCGGGCGCTGATGAATTCCAAGTAGTTGCGACGGAAAATCAGGCTCTAGGAAGGTGGCGAAATGAATACCTTCAAGTGACCACCTCGCTAGAAGATTTTCGGCCGTCGAGACTGCCGTGTGGAGTTCGTTTCCTTCTTCGAACAACCTCTCACCCTGGAGTTGGGAGAGAAGTGCCTCTGCGCTACCCAGATCGTCAACCAGGACCCCTACCTGAGTCCAACTCAACTTTGTCCCTAGAAGGATGGCCAGAAGTGCAGCTCGTTCTTCCATGCCCCACCTCCTTTACTAGACCGTAGCGAACATACGTTCGCATATGGGTGTTACACGATACGAGGCTCAAGTTACCTGGTATTCAAGCGAAATATTCCATAGTCGGTTCAGTCGAAGTCTGCTTTAACAGGCCTATGCCTCTCACCAGTCTGGTCCAAACTCAGCCATGGTGCTGACCTTCAAAACCAGTAATCATGCCCTCCAACGCGTCTGAAAGGCGTCGGTCGCGATCTCTGGTCGCATGCTGATACCGGAGTGCAGCGGGTGAAGAAGCGTGGCCCGCTCGATGCATCAACTCTGCCGTCGTAGCTCCGGTGGCCGCGGCGAATGTCAAGCCCGTGTGGCGCATGTCGTGGAGCCGTAGGTCAGGTCGCCCGACAATCAGCCTCGCCCTCTCCCATGAACCTTGAAGAGCGTCCCTCGAGAGAATCGAGCCTCCCCTCCCGCTGACTACCAATGACTCAGGATCGCTCGACGTAAATGTCTCAAGATGTTGCATCAGTGACTTCATGACAGATCGAGGTACGGAGATTGACCGTCGCCCAGCTGCCGTTTTCGGCAACTTCACAATCTGCCGACCATCCATGCCGAAGGTGCGGCTCTGAAGAATGCTGATTACACCCTGCCTTAAGTCAACATCCATTCTTCGCAATCCGAGAATCTCGCTTCGTCGCATCTGGCACCAGGTGGCAAGGGGCACAACGATTCGGAGATGTTCTGGCATCGCTTCAGACAGAAGTTCGATCTCCTCAGCCGAAGCGATCGGCCTTTCTGCAGCATGCTCTGTTCCGGCGCCCTCGATCTTGCAAGGCGAGCTTGAAATGATGCCGTCAGTGACAGCGGTTCTCATGATTGACGACAGCAGGCGGTACGCCTTCGATGCCGTGGCAGGGTGGTCCTTCGCAATTTCTGCGTGCCAAGAACGGATCTTGGTCGGAGTAAGTCCGGACAACGTTGAAGCTCCGAGCGGCGCGAGCACGTGCATGTCAAGGACATGGCGGTACAACTCCACTGTTCGCTCCGCCAGGTGAGTTCTCTGACTCAACCAATCATTGGCGTAATCACATACCGTAACCTCACCCCCGCGAGGATCAATCCATTTGCCTCTCCGAAGATCCGTTTCCATCGCGGAGAGACAGGCCTGGGCGTCAGCCTTTGTAGCGAACGTTCCCGCCGACTGAACACGTTCGTCTTTCCAGAAGAGGGCTTGCCAACGACCCGAGGGTCGTTTTCTGACAGATCCAAAGTGACGCCGAGTCATCAAGTTCTCGTTCCTTTGTCGTTCCTTGTCCCAAATAGCCAATGACAACGGTCGCCAATGTCGCGCAATCGTTCAAGGAACTTGAATCGATGTTTCTGAGGGTCGTGTTCAGTCACCGAGTCTCTTCTCCGATGCAGAAGGCGAGTCTCACGTTGCTCCTTATAGAGCCGAGATAATTTCGCCCCCTACTTAAGTAGCCACTCATTTTCCGAGTTTCGGGACACAACTTTTGGCGATGAGACCACAGAAACTTTTGAATTGTAGGTAGGACAACGATTTTGATGATCACTCAGTGAGCCCGTACGGACGGCTTGGCGCTTCGCGCACGCCGTCCTCGGGCTTTTGGACCTGGGACGACCAAAGGCCAAGGAAAGAAAGCGTGATGAACTCACATATACGTCAATCAAGGAGCGCCACCTTTGCCTTGACGGGTCGTTCAGCCCAAGCGCGGAGATAGCGTGAAGTCGAAGAGCGAAGGGACCTGAAATCACACGGACTGTGTCTCGCCGACGACTGCTCTGGTGGCTGGGATCTGGGCTCGCTGCCGTGGCTGTGGGAGGTGCCACCGCCTACGAACTCGTGGATCACGGGATCCTTCCCGGGAAACAACGGCTAGACGAGCTTGACGGAGCGTGCTCAGTTCCCGCGCCAACTCTGTCGTTTGCTCCCCTCGGGCCGTCCTTCTCCGATCAATTCTTTTCTTCCGCGCGCGGTCGCTCTGTTGGCTACACGATTGCCTATCCTCCTGGCCATCAACGTGGCGACCAACTTTCACTTATCGTCGTCCTCCACGGCTACGGCGACAACCATGTCACGGCCCTCAAGGGCATGACTCCCGCCCAGGCGGTCGCACTGCGACCCCAGCATGAGCCGATGGCCATGGTGACGGTGGACGGCGGAAACGGCTACTGGACCCCGCGTCCCCACGACGACCCGATGGCCATGGTGGTGGAGGAACTGATTCCCATGTGCCAGGGGCTGGGTCTCGGCCGCCAACCCCAGCAGATCAAGCTGATGGGCATCTCGATGGGTGGATTCGGTGCGCTGGCGATAGCCGAGAGCGTGCCGCACCTCATCCACGGAGTGGCGGCGATCAGTCCGGCGATCTGGACGACGTACGACCAGGCCCAAGAAGCAAATCCGAACGCGTTCGCCTCTCGACGGTCGTTTGAGCACTACGACGTGATTTCCCACGCAGAAAAGCTCGCGGGACTCCCGTTGAGAGTGGCGGTCGGCACCGACGACCCTTTCTTCCCGGGAGTGAAGACATTCGTTGAAGCGGTACCGCATCCCGAAAGAGTCGTGTTCGATTCGGGATGTCACACCAATTCGTTCTTCCTTGCTCAGGAGCCTCCATCGATCCAGTTTCTATCGAGGTATGTGGTACACGGCTAAAAGTGGCGGCACAAAGATTAGGTGCGGGTTCGTGTCGCACCGCTGGCGCAAATGGATCATGGCACGTCAATTCAATCATTAGAATCGAAGATTGGTGACTTCGGATGATGTCGAGATTCCTCAAACTCTCAAGGCCGCCGTGGCCGAGCGTGAATCGCTTCGCCATGAAATTCTCACGGCAGTCCATGCCATGTCTATCCGTCGCGAGGATCTCAGGCAACGAATAGTTCCAACGACAAAGCTTTGGGAGCAATCGCGACCACATGCCGACGACAAAGAGGCTGAATTCTTGCGTCTCCACAAATCCTTCCTCGACCTAGCGAAGGCGCTGGGCGAATCTCAGCGTGAGTCGACCGCGTCAATGAAGGAAGTACCATCTTCGGGCTCGACTCTCAAATTCATTCGTAATCGCGCAACTCCAACTAAGGCACTTCTGCACGAACAGAAGGTGATTAAGGCACTTCGAAGCGAGTTGAGCGAAGGCTTGATTGAGCGATCCAGGATCTTCGACCAAATTGAGGTTGTCGCCAATCAAATGGAAGCGCTCGTCAAGGCAGAAACTGCCAACTAGCGACCGTTACTTCGGAATCACACCGAGACGGTGGCCACCTTCCCAAGGTCGTATCCTCCAGTCGGAGATTGTGTGGGTCGGACCTCCGACTAGAACCCGGACTTGATCTTGAACTTCGTATGGGACACGATTCTGAACGTTGTCTAACATCCCAGCGAGAGAGACGAGAGTGGGACCGTCCTCACATTCGGTCCTGTGGCACTACCAACAGTGAAAGTACCAATGATCGTTACGCCATCGTTTTCGTAAACGGGGATGGTGATGTTTCGATTCTTGCTGGTCTCATTCCATGTGGCTGCTTCTGAGAGAGATTTCACGTCACCGCCCGAGGCGCAGTTAAGTTCGCGTTGCTCTACATATCCCTGCGTCTTGCCTTGATCGACGACGACAGCGATGAGATCCGGTGTGCCTTGCTGGTTCGAGACACCGTACGTCTGTCCATTCGCGTTGACCCCCCATGAGGTCTTGACCTGGTTCACGTACGTGACTTGCAATGTCCATGTTGCGTCCGGGCTCGTCTGGATGGTCACTGAATCTACGCCAGCCGTGAGCGGTACGACCTCGCTCGCAGTTCGATAAATGGACGGACGGGTCAAATCCGTCGCGTCGCAAGTCATGCTGGACCCGTCGGGAAAGTCGAAGGAACCGGCAGTGAGGCACGTCAAAGCGAGTGACACATCCGTAGCCGTCGCGGGCGGTGCGCCGATATCAACCGACGCAGTTCCGGTTCGTGTTGCACTTATAACACTGCCGAGGAGAGTGTCGACTGGCGCGCCCGGAGGAGAAAACAACCCAGAAGCAACGGCGACGCCGCCGGCCACGAGGGTTACACCGAGGAGTACGCCTGTTCCAGTGCGCCAGCGCCAGCGACGTCGCACCCGAGGACTGTCCATGACGGTTGCCTTTAGCGCTTCACGCAATGCTCCCGTGAAAACCGGATCCATCTCCATCGTGCTCATCGGCTCGTCTCCTTTGTCACGTTCGTGTCGACCTCAAGGTTTCCGAGCGCCGCGGCGATGCGAACCCGCGCACGATGGAGGCGCGTCCGTGCGGCGCCTTCGGTAATGCCCAGGGCAGCCGCAGCTTGGGCGGGTGAGTAGCGCTCGAACGCGGTGAGCGCGATGAGAGCGGCGTCTGCAGGTGGCAGGGTGCCCATCGCTTCCCGCACCTTTGCGGCGAGTCGGATCTCTTCAATCGTTTCCAAAGCGAGATCCTCCGAACTTCGCATTTCTGTGGCGCGCGGCAGTGATGCAATAAGTGCTCGATAACGGCGGATTCCACGAGTCAGATTTCGAGAGATATTTGTGGTGGTGACAAGTAGCCAGGGCAATACCGATCCATCGACCACCCGCACCGACTTCCGACGTCGCCACAGCTCGAAAAAAGTTGCCGCTACGACGTCCTCCGCGACATGGACGTCGATGGTCATTCGTAGGGCGTGGTGATAAACGCGGTCGCGATGCAGATCGAAGATGACGGCGAAGGCGTTCCCGTCGTTCTCAAGCGACGCGGCCCAGGCAGCTGACTCTTCTGTTAGTGATCCCACTGCAGAAAATGTCCGCATCGGAGTCAGCGTTACACGAACGATCCGGTCGGTCAGTGTCGCATCTCGCGAAAGGCAGATTCCACTTATGCCCGCAGTATGCCCAAGACCCTTTTAGACTGCAATCTCCATCGATGGATTCTGCCGTTGATCAGTAGTTTCGCAACTTCCTAAATCTGATTTCACCCACCCTTTCAAGGTGGCGGC
>PMFA01000005.1:0-3222 GCA_003155915.1 Acidimicrobiaceae bacterium
CGAATCCCGTTGGGGGTGCGACGGAAATTCGCCAAAAAGCCAACAATCACAAGGCTTTTGGAGTGTCCGCTGTTGACCGTGAGTGTCCGTGAGTGTCCGCCATTTGGTGCCCAATTGGTGCTCGCTAGTGCCCGTGGAACTCTCCACAGTCTTCGGTCACGCAAAGCCCGACTCAACGATGCGAGCCCTGGTTGTGTCACGGGCCTGCGCAAGAGACCAGAATGTCTCGGCAATCGCAGTCGGCTCAATCGCTGTTTGGGTCGATGTCGCCGTTCCCTTTACGGATCCGGCGATCATGACCTCGCCAACGTAGATGTCGAATTCGCGCAGACGCTCGGCGAGGATGCCCACGAGTTTTGACTTCGCGGCGTTCTCAAGCGCAACCCCGTCAGCTTCAAGAAGCTTCGAAAACTTATCTGCTTGAGAATTGTGCTCACCGAACGCTCCGTTGGCGACCAGGATCGCCGCACCCGGGTTGGATTTCAGATCCTCAAGTACTTCCTGCACGCAGGTGAGCAAACCCCTAATCCCGATGTCGAACGCTCGCTCGATATCTTCGGGCGCTGTCAACAGCACATTCGTGACGCTTCCACTTCGAAAGGCGGTCCAGAGAACAGCGGATACGCTCCCGAGATCGCTTCGAATTGCCTCGACGGTCGATCGAACCTTCGACGGTTCGCTGGCATCAGACACGTACGCGGACGCCTCGATGCCACGGGCCTTCAAGTGGGCGACTCCGTCGGCGAGCCGATCAGCGCTTCGTCCGACCAGGGCCAAAGAGTAGCCCTCGCGCCCGAATCGCTCTGCGGTCGCCTGCGATATTCCTGGACCATAACCAAAGATAATCAGTACACCCGTAATCGCTCCTACCTCCAACTTGCACTAAATAGACAGACGACGAGTCTCCGCTTTTCAGCACCGTGTTGTGACCACGAACTCGACGGACCAACTTAATCGGAGGCTCCTCCGATTAAGTACAGTCTACCTTAGGAGGCAGGACCCGCGACAATGTCACCCACTGATTCAGAGCCACCACGCGCCCGAGTTGCCGAAGCTCGACGAAACCGCCAAAACCTAATTGCGGTCGCCACGAAAGCCTTCAGTTTAAGTTCGAAACGAGTCTCGTTAGAGGAGATTGCCAAGCAGGCAGGGGTGGGGATTGGCACGCTCTATCGCCATTTCCCAACGCGGGAAGCGCTGGTGGAAGCGGTCTATCACGATCAGGAGGACCACCTGCGGACGGGCGCTCTCGAGCTTCTGGCCACGCACCCTCCGACAGAAGCGTTGCGCTTATGGATGGACCTATTCGTCGATTGGGCAGTCACGAAGCACGGCATGATCGACACGCTTCGTGTCATCATTTCTTCCGGACGGCTCGAGTTCGCTCAGATGCGAGCAGAGTTGGTTGTGGTGGTACGTATGTTCCTCGACGCCGGGATAATGGAAGGAGAGATCCGGCCGGACGCAGACGCGGAGACGATTGCTGCAACTCTCGCTGGCATCTTGACTGTCGCGGGAGAAACCGAGCAACGTGACCAGGCTGCTCGCATGCTGAGTTTGCTGGTGGATGGTTTACGGCCAATAGTGTGACCAACGGTGCGAGCATCGCCATGTCGACCGCTCTCGAACAGACATTCGTTGATGTTGGCGCTCAAAACGGATAGTGCGCATAGACCAACTTCTATTTGGGCCTAGCGGACCCCCACCAGACGCCGGTGAGTCGAGAAGACCCACGCGAAGACTGCCAACACTGTCGCCTCGTCCAACAGCACACGGATATCTTCGGTTCGAGCTCCGGCCTGATAAACGCCTGGCGCGATGAGGCCCAACAAGGCCCACACGAAAGCGAGCGAGGCGATGACGACGACGATCACGCTGATAAAACTGACGACCGCAGCGTAACTACGAACAACGCGCATCGATGGACTCGCCTCTGCCTCTTCGCTACCCGCCAACTCGATCGCCTTCGAACGGTGTGTAAGCGCCGTGTAGCCACCCACAATCGATAGGAGAAGCCCGATGGTGATCCCCCGGATGGTCGAATCCCCGAGTGGGTGAACTTCGGACGAAACGTAGGTTGTGCTTCCGGCGCCGATGAGGTTGAACAGCGTGACGAAGATCGTGATGACCCCCGCGATCTCCAACCACAGAGCAATGAACGCGGTTCCCACGTGGTAGACGGCGCTGGTGCGATTACCCGTCGGATCGGGCTCGGCCCGATTTGCCACCACGATGATGATGTACGTGACAATGCTTCCAACACTGGCCAGCACGCTCAACAGCACGAGCACTGAGACGTAGGTGCCCACGATCGCTCCCATTGATGACGTTGACACCACTTCCCACCCCACTTCTCGGTTCTAGAAGCAACCTACTAAGCAATCCTTCAGTTGGTGGGTTCTTGACGAACATTGCCACCGCAATGACTTGCATAACTTTCCCAACCGGACCAGCCCCGGAGCGTCTCGAGACTTAAGCGAAAATGAGGACGACGAGCAATCGCTAGCACATCACTATTCTCAAATTTCGTTGAGTCCCTTCACGGCGGTTCGATCGACCCACTGCCATACGTCGCCATGACCTGCACCCTCGAACTGGGGAGTTCTGTCGCTCAGAAGTTTCAAATCCCGACTGGGAAGTAAGTAGTCGGTCCATTGTCCCTGGACAGTCCCGTCTATTCATTCCGCTTGACGTACTTGGCGAGACGTTCAATCCACTTCAGCCAGACCCAAACCGGTGTTTGAACTACCACACCGGTGGGGTGCGAATATTGTTCGCCTGAAGACCACTCAATTTCGGGGGTTTTGGGATGTCCGCGAGTGACCAAAAGTGACCGCGTGTGGCCACTATTTGACTCTGCTACATACACGAGGACTACCTCTACGGAGTCACAATCGCTGGTCAACGGCGTGACAACAAAATGCAAATCCCGCTTAGATTGAGGGTGCAGGGGCAGATTGGATTCACAATCATGACAAAGAATGTGCGCATCATTTGCAGGGACGGTCAAGCAGTCACTTTACGCGAGTTTGTCGGAACGTGGCGTACGAGAATTACCCCGCTGTTCAGGGGATTCCGATCCGCAGTGGCAGTTGTGGCCGTGGTGACACTGAGTCTCGTTGCGCTTCCGGCATTTACGTCGAGTGCTTCAACAAACCACGAGGGAAGCAACTCGGTTTCCGCGCACTGCCAGACGACGACGACGTGGAGGACAACGACAAC
>PMFA01000005.1:3253-327718 GCA_003155915.1 Acidimicrobiaceae bacterium
CAACGACGAAGCCTGAAGGCTCCACGACCACGACGCCGCCGCCTCCGCGGTCATCGACGACCACCTCGACGGTGCCGTCTACGTCTACTACAACAAGCACTACGGCGAGCACGACGACATCGTTGATCTCGCCAACCGACACAACCGTTATTGTTTCTCCTCCAACGGCTCCTTCGATTTCGACAGCCACCGTACCGTCGGGTGCTCCGGGAGCTGGTGCCGGTGGTTCGGCAGTGTCAACCGACAGTGGAGTAATCCTGACGGCAGCGGCCTTGGTGCTGTTCGCCGGACTGGCTGGTTTAGTTCTTGCATTTCGCCGTCGCCGCGGCGTCTAGCGAATTTGAGCAATCCGCTCATCATGAGCGAATAGTTAGACGTGAATGGACAAGATGGTCCTCACTTCCAAAGCGAGGACCATCTTGCATCCAATTCGTTCAAATAGTGAGCTTCACAACGACGTCCTAAGGATTTAAAGGAAGTGGTGCGTCCGCTGGTTCTAATCCCCTTTGGGAGTTAGCAATAACGAAGATTCCCTGTGTCTTTCGGTGCGAATCGCTCCCTCTCGTGGACTTTGCCAGAGATTCGAACGAACGCAGCCACTCCATTACAGGAGTTTGAACTGCAACCGCTGTGGGGTGCTAGCCATAGAAAGCATGACTACCCCCATCGCGAAAGCATATTTAGCGCCGGAGAATATCGATGAGCCAATTCGCTATTCGGGCCACGTCGAGCAGCCCGACGGAAGTTTCGAGTTCTCCCCAGTTTACGAATCGCTAGCGGAAGCAGTGGCCTGGGCTCGCGAAAGAACAGACTTCGTCATCGGAAGAGAGGTCGCAGGTGAATACCTCTGGTACGGGATTGGACCCTCACCCCACGGTCTCACGGTACCGCCCGAGTAACTCAGATACCGCCAATAACCATTTCAAGTTCGAGTTCTGACTTTCTGACGCGAGGGGTGCCCGCGAAGGACGCTATGGACGGCTTGGATCCGAACCGTCGAATGGAGCGACTCTCCCAAGAAGGCTCCGAGCTGCGGCCAATACCGTCTCGTGATCGTGCGTCACGATGAACGAAAAGCGTCGCTCTCGTTCTGTAGTTGAGTCGTCATCCCCGAGATCCTTCGCAATCAAAGCTCCGAGGTAGTGAGTTCCTATCACGGCGACTACCCACTCTCCACTGACCGGATCGTCTGGGGAGAGTTCCACTCCTCGAATGCCTGGCGCTGGTTCTTGACTTAGACCGACGCCCAATGCCGCCACCAGTGGACACCGTTCTGCGAGACGTGAGTATCGCTTGGCGGTATCCGGAGTAAAACGCTCAGCGCTCTGAAAGGCACTCACCACGACGGGAGGAGTTTCCAAGTACAAGCCCTGGCTCTCCAGGTGTCGTGAAATGGCGAGAAGAAGGCCCTTTCGGCCAATGCGTGTCGCCGAAGAATCCACGCCCGCGAATGGAGAACGCGGAACTGGACGCACCGGTCGAGGTTTGAAGAGAGATTCTGTGGGTGGCGCGAAGTCTTCGAGGGGACCCGGCCGCGCAAAGTACCAACCCTGGCCCAGCGTCGCCCCGAGGGCTAACGCCTGTTCCAGGTGTCGTTCGGTCTCCACACCCTCGGCGAGTATCAATGCGCCCGTTCGTTCGGCGTGGGCCGAGACCGCCGTGAGAATTGCTCCCTGCTCCACTTCGGGCCAGCGTTGAATGAGCGAGATATCGAGCTTCACTACCGAGGGCGAGATAAATGGAAGAAGTGCCAAGGACTCGGGAACTGCACCAACGTCGTCAAGGGCGACTGCACAGTTCGCCCCACGGAGCGCGCGCACCGCTTCGAGAAGTTCGGCCGGTCGCGTTGTGAGCGCACGCTCAGTTATCTCGGCAACGATCGTTATCTGTCCCTTCGTGCGGGCAACGAGTTGACGAGCCGATTCAGCGGAGATTGTTGAAGGCTCCAGGTTTACGAACAGCGCGAATCCGTCGGGTAGGCCATGTTCAAGCGCATCGTCGACCGCAGCATTGCGGCAGGCAGAATCGAGTTCGTCCAACCGACCGAGTTCTTTCGCCTGTTGGAACGCGACATCCGGGGCCACGTCAAGGTGGGGCCATCGAGCCAGCGCTTCGACGGCAACGGTCGCCATAGTCGCGAGATCGATGATGGGTTGAAAGGCCGGTAGGAGATGTTGGCGCTGAAGGAGTTCGTCGAACACTCCGGGAATGTGATCGCTCATTGGCCAGAATTGGCGACCCCGCACAGGTACGCACACATTGACCTCAGGGTAGTCCAGAACGATTCGGCATTCGTGACCTCACTCCCTAGCATTTCGAAACTCTTTTGCGAGTGAGTTTTTGCGAAGCCTCGAGGTGAGAATGAGGACCCTCGCAGCACAGAGAAGCGCAACGCACTCCGAATGTTCTATCGACCGCGCCCGTGCCAGAAGCCGCTACGCGTCCACGCGGAGCGCAACGAAGGTTAAGGAGATGGGTGGTCCTGATTAATCGAGCCACGCCTCGATCTGAATTGATTCCATGGCTGAAACTCGCTCGGGCCGAGTTGACGAGCGCGGTGGATGATCGCCACCAGAACGAACCAGCGGCCCCGCAAGATGTCCGTCGGCCGGGGCCCCGAATCTCGTCCATGGTGGAGACAGAGATCGCGATGCGCTCGACAATCTGGAAGAAGTCGACCGTGAAGTTATCGACGCGGTCTTGGAAGATTGGGGCTCGGGCCGAGCCGGGAGACGGTTTCGGCGCCGTCACGGAACGGGCGTCAGCGTTCGCTGAAGAGCGGAACCTCTGCACCCCCGCGTCTCGAAGTTCCTTGTTATGCTCACGCTCGGACAGAGGTCCAAGGCGTCAACGGCTTCGCAAGAACCGTCCACAAAATCCAAAGGGGAGTGCAATGATTTCAATCGGAAGAGGCCGCGTGGGGCGCATCGCTCTCTCGGCCAGTGCCGCCTGTCTGCTGTTGACGGGACTTTCAATCGGCGCAGCTGGCTCAGCTAGCGCGACGACGTACAAAAAGACGTTGGCCTGCGAGGTCACTGACACCGGCGGCATCAACGACCGGTCATTCAACGCCTCGGCCTACCTGGGGCTCAAAGAGGCAGTAGCGGTCGCACCGAAGCAGATCAAGAAAGAGGATCAGTCGACGCCATCGGACGGCACTGAGTCCACCTACGAGACCGAGATCGCGTCATTCGTCTCGCAGCACTGCAGCATCATCATCACGGTCGGCTTCTTGATGTCCGACGCCACGTGGAACTCGGCGCAGGCGAACCCGAAGGATCACTTCGCCCAGGTCGACAACGGCAACTCAAGCCCTGGTAAGGACGGCGTTGCGGTGAAGCCCTACACGGGAACAGCCAAGAACATTCTGGGCCTGACCTACGAGACCCAGCAGGACGCGTTCCTCGGTGGGTACGAAGCGGCGGCGTACGCCGTGGCGCACAACGCTGCAGCACCGAAGGTCGCGACCTACGGTGGTGAGCAGTTCAGCTCCGTGACCTACTACATGGACGGCTTCTACGACGGCGTCCAGTACTACAACACGAAGATGAAGCCAAAGGTGCCCGTGGCGGTGCTCGGTTGGAACGAGAAGACCCAGAAGGGTACCTTCATCAACTCCTTCACCGACGAGACCACGTCGGCAACTGACACGACTGCCTTCCTGGGCCAGGGCGCGACCACCATCTTCCCGGTCGCCGGCTCCGACGGCCTCGGCACGACGGCTGCAGTGACTACGTGGAACAAGGCTCACACGTTGAAGGCGAACGTCGAATGGGTTGATACGGACGGCTGCACCAACGACCCGTCCAACTGCAACTTGTTCCTCAACTCGGTCACCAAGGGCGTGACGGCGTCGGTGAAAGCCGCAGTCTTAGAGCAGGCTGAGGGCAAGTTCGCCGGTGGCGACTACATCGGTACCTTGAAGAACGGCGGCGCCGCCTTCATCCAGGACCACGGCACGATGGGCAAGGCGAACAGCGCGGCCACCATCGCCGAGGTCGCGACGCTCACCAAGGGCATCGAGAATGGCAGCATCAAGATCCCAGTTGGCGGCAAATAGTCAACAGCTACTGACACCCACAGCGGGGGGCGAGTCTTCGGACTCGGCCCCCCGCTGTGTTTTCTATCCCGATTAGGTTTGAGATTCATGAAGCTGGAACTTCGAGCGGTCACCAAGCACTTCGGTTCGCTCGCGGCCAACGAGAATGTCGATCTGATCGTCGAGCCGGGACAGATACACGGACTGCTCGGGGAGAACGGTGCAGGCAAGACCACGCTAATGAACGTGCTGTACGGGATGATCACGCCGGACAGCGGCCAGCTACTCATCAACGACGAGGTCGTTGACATTCGCGATCCTAAAGACGCCGTGACGCACAAGATCGGCATGGTGCATCAACACTTCATGCTCATCCCAGTTTTCACGGTCGCCGACAACATCATCCTCGGCAGTGAGCCCGTCAAGCCGTGGCCATTCATCGATCACCGCAGCGCCACGGAACGCATCATCGCTCTTGCTAAGGAGTACAACTTCCACATCGACCCCTCGGCCACGATCGAGAATCTCCCGATCGGTCAACAGCAACGTGTCGAGATCCTCAAGGCCCTGAGCCACGACGCCGAGATCCTCATTCTCGATGAGCCGACGGCCGTGCTCACCCCGCAAGAGGCCGACGCGCTGATGGTGATCATGCGCACCTTGAAGTCACAAGGCAAGTCCATCATCTTCATCACGCACAAGTTGAAAGAAGTCCTCGAGATCGCTGACGTCATCACCGTGATGCGCCTCGGTCAGGTCGTGGGCACGACGACGCCCGCCGAGACCAACGAAGCAGCCCTCGCGACCATGATGGTGGGTCGCGACGTCAACCTCGTCGTCGAAAAGCCGCCCGCCAACCCCGGCGAGGTGGTCCTTGACGTCACGAACCTCTTCGTCCAGGACGATCGGGGCTTGACCGCGGTGAAGGGAGTCTCCTTCGAGGTGCGTGCTGGCGAGATCCTCGCGTTCGCCGGGGTCCAAGGAAACGGGCAGACCGAACTCGTCGAGGCGCTCACCGGGCTGCGACGCGCGACTGCGGGTTCGGTGTTATTGAACGGAACTGAGCTCGTGGGCCGGAGTGTTCGCGACGTACTCAACGCAGGCGTCGGCCACGTTCCCGAGGACCGACAACGTCATGGTCTTGTGCTGACTTTGTCGATCGCGGACAACCTCGTCCTCGACCAGTTGGATAGTCCCCAGTACAAGTCGTGGTCGGGTCGCAAGCTGAAGGCGATCCAAGAAAACGGCAAGAAGCGCATCGCCGAATACGACATTCGTGCCCAAGGTGAGGACGAGCCACTCAGCGCCCTCTCGGGCGGGAACCAACAAAAGGTCGTGATGGCACGCGAACTCTCGCGCGAACTCAAGGTTCTGATCTGCGCCCAACCCACTCGCGGACTCGACGTGGGTTCAATCGAGTTTATGCACCGCCAGATCGTCGCGATCCGTGACGAAGGTGTCGCGGTGGTGATCGTCTCGAGCGAACTCGACGAAGTGATCGCACTCGGGGACCGCGTCGCGGTCCTCTACGACGGCATGATCCAGGACGTCGTAGCACCGACCACGAGCCGCGAGGACTTCGGACTCTTGATGGCCGGATCTCGTCCGGCCGTGACCGGAGCGACTCTATGACGACCGACGTCGTCCAGACACCACGTTCCAGCCGGCTGCTCGAGATCGCTCTGCGAGTTCGGCGCGCGAACATGGCGTTGGTACTGGTACTCGCGCTCCTCGTCGGACTCACGATCGGGGCGTTCTTGATCATCGTGACGACCCCATC
Source organism: Acidimicrobiaceae bacterium (assembly GCA_003155915.1). GTDB lineage: Bacteria > Actinomycetota > Acidimicrobiia > Acidimicrobiales > RAAP-2 > RAAP-2. The sequence continues at coordinate 9,073 of PMFA01000005.1, forward strand.
GCTGGTGCACTCCTGGGCCACGTTCTTCTCACATCCGGGTGCCACGATCTCGCAGAACTTCAACACCGTGTGGTTCGCCTACGAGCAACTCTTCGAAGGTTCACTATTCAACTTCCACGCCATGCGGCTCCTCCTTGACCATCCCAACAAGGCCAATCTGGCGAACGCCCTGGGACCGATTTCGTTGACGCTCCAGGACGCCACGCCGCTCATCGTCGCGGGCCTCGGCCTCGCCATCGGCTTTCGCAGCAATTTGTTCGACATCGGCGGACAAGGCCAAGTGATTGCGGGGGGACTCATCGCTGGCCTCATCGGCTTCAGCTTGAACCTGACGCCGATCCTCCAGGTCTCCTTCGAGTTGGTGGCGGCGATGATTGCTGGCGCCCTGCTCGCCTCCCTCGCCGGTGTCCTCAAGGCCTACACCGGCGCCCACGAGGTAATCGTCACCATGATGAGCAACTACATCATGGTCCTCTTAATGGGTTACCTATTGATCACGAATCTGTTCGCCCGGCCCGGCGTGAAGGACGGCGCCTCCAAGGCGGTGACGCCGACAGGACAACTGCCCTACTTCTTCTCGCATCTCAGTTCTGGACTGCTCGTGAACGTCGGTTTCCTCATCGCGCTCGCAGCAGTCTTCGTCGTCCAGTGGTTCTTCAACCGCTCCAAGACCGGTTTTGAACTACTGATGGTGGGTCAGAACGGCGAGGCCGCGCGCACCGCCGGCATCAACGCCAAGCGCACGACGATCATCACGTTGTGTCTCGCTGGAGCGCTCTGCGGCCTCGCGGGCATGCTGGAGTTGACGGGCGTCGACCACTTCCTCTCGCCGAACTTCGGCGGTTCCTACGGCTTCGACGCGATCACCGTTGCCTTGCTCGGCCGTAACCGTCCGTGGGGGGTCTTCTTCGGCGCAATCTTCTTCGGCGCGATGTACGCCGGTGGCGAGGCCATGCAGGCCTTCACCCCGACCAATATTCAGTACTCCCTCGCCCAGGTGATCCAGGCGGTCGTCGTCTTTTGCGTCGCGACGCCCGCGTTGATCGTTGAGATTTTCCGTCTCACCGACAACGGCCGATTCCGATCCACTGGCTCCTCGGGAGGTTGGACGAAATGAGCCTCGCCCCAGAGATTGCCGCTCCCGAGATCGTCACGCTGGAGAACTTGCGTCGGGTAACACGCGAGCGCGCGTTGGGCTACGGCATCACCCTCATCGCGATCGGCCTGCTCGAGGTCCTCTGGTTCGGTGCCGCGAACTCCGCGCTCCAGACGACGATCGAGTTGGGCTACAACAGCTCGTCGGCAATGCCGCCAATCACAAGTGCCGTGAGGGTCATCCCTCTTCTCATCGGACTCCTCTTGCTCGCTCCCGTGGTCTCGAAGCGCGCCCGTGCCTTCGTCCCGGCGCGCATCAAGTTCACGAAAGGCGTGCGCAACTTCCTCGTCATCGTTGGCGGTTATCTCATCGCGTGGCCGGTCGTCTTGTGGCTCGGCGTCAACAGCGACGGGGCACTGCGCACGATGACCATCCCGGATTCGGCGACCGGGTACGTCGTCGGTATCATCACCACGGTCGCGGGAGGGATTCTCGCGTGGCGACGACTCGACCGCAGCGCCTCACCCCTCCTCTACACCGGCCTCATGCTCTTCATGCTCGGATTTCTCATCTGGGTTGCGCGCGGGTCCAACGTGTCGGGCCTGCATCTGCAGCTCACCGGGATTCTCGCTGCGTCCGTGGCGGCCGCCACGTTCCTCATCTTCGGGTCGCTGTCGGGAACCTTGTGCGAGAGGTCCGGCGTCGTCAACATCGCCATCGAGGGCCAGTTCATGACTGGGGCGATGTCATCGGTCATGGTCGCGAGCGCGATGAACGGCACAGGAATCTCGCTGTTCCTCGGGGTCCTCGTCGCGGGCGTCCTCGGAGCGTTGCTCGGCTGGGTCCTCGCGGTCATGTCGCTGCGCTACCAGGCGAACCAGATAATCGTCGGCATTGTGATCGTGGCCTTCTGCACGGCTGTCACGCAGTTCATCACGTCCCAAGTGTTGGACGTGCACCAGAACCTCAACGGCGCCTTTCCACTTCCGGTGTGGGCGATCCCGTTCTTTTCCCACATCCCGATAGTCGGTCCGATCCTCTTCGATCAGAACATCCTGGTGTACGTGGCGATCCTCGGGGTCATCATCGTCAACATCGCGCTCTTTCGCACCCGGTGGGGTCTGCGGGTGCGCTCGGTCGGGGAAAAGCCCCTCGCCGCAGAGACCGTGGGCGTGAGCGTCACGCGGATGCGCTACGGCGCCGTCATCCTCGGTGGATTCGTCGCGGGACTCGGTGGCGCCGCGTTCACGATTGGTGCCGGGACGAACTTCACCTTCGGCATGACGAACGGCTACGGCTACATCGCGCTCGCCATCATGATCTTCGGTCGCTGGCGCCCCTACGGCGCCCTCATGGCGTCGCTCCTTTTCGGCTTCACCATCGCGCTCAGCGCGAACCTCAACATCTACCTGAGCCAGCTGGTCATCCCCCAACAGTTCATCAGCATGCTGCCCTACATCATCACGATCGCCGCGGTGGCGGGACTCGTCGGTCGCATACGCCCTCCCGCCGCGGACGGCGTGCCCTTCAGTCGCGAGTAGTCGCGCCGAGGTCCGACGGGCCCGCATCGCCACGCCGAACTCACTTTGACCTCAATCGATCGCGGCGGCTGTCGACGTCGTTGACGGTATGAGCGGGTTCTTGCGTAGGGCGCCGTGACTGGATCTTCGCCGAGTTCTCGTTCCGTCGCTCCACACCCACAATGAATGACACACCGTGGAAGACGATTTCGAAGAGCAAAGTACCCGATCAAAAGTTCAGTTACTTTATTCATCAGAATCGATGCGGGGAATGACGTTCGTCGCCGTCGATGGGGTACGCCAACCATTCGTGCCCTGGCCGTATCTACTCGAGAGGACACCGGATGAATCGTTCGCGCCGTCGCTGGCGATAAGGATGGTGATTCGTCGCGCGCGGGAAGACCGTCACCGCACCAACGCCCGCCTTCCTTTCCGGCCACCAAACTTTCGGCAATCCTTCAGTGCGCTCTCGGTGCGTCCATTCCGACTGTGGTTCTTCAGCCAAGTGCTCTCGGCCTCGGGCACCATGACCCAAGGGGTGGCCCTGGCGTGGCTGATGCTGCGCCTCACCGGCAGTGGGGTTGATCTCGGTCTGTTGACGACGTGCTCCTTCTTGCCGATGTTGGTTGGAGGACCCTGGTCCGGCAACCTCATCGACCGGTCGAATCGACGACGGCTCCTCATCGTGACCCAGAGCTTGTTCATCACTTTGTCGACGCTCTTGGCGGTCGTGATCGCACTCGGCGCCGTGAAGGTGTGGATGTTGTTTCTCTTCGCGTTCGCATCGGGCGTCGTCGGCACCCCCGACTCCGCCGCGCGTCAGGTCTATGCCTTAGACCTCGTAGGAACCGATCACCTCACGAGCGCGATCAGTTTGAACGAGGTCGTATTGAACGTGTCGCGCGTGGTCGGACCGGCGCTCGGCGGAGCTCTTTTGGCCCTCGAGGGCGCCTCGGCCTGCTGCTTCGTCAACGCGGCCTCGTTCGTTCCCCCCCTCATCGTCTTGTTCGTGCTGCGCAGGGGCGAGAGACCACTCCCCGTCGATCGCGCGCCACGCACGGACCACCTACTCGCGGGCCTTCGCTACGCGTTGGTCAACCCCACCATTCGCACGAGTCTTTTCTTCGCCGCGGCGTCGGGCATGCTCTTCAACTTGAACGTGCCTCTGCCGCTGCTCGCGACCAGGGTGTTTCATCTCGGCCCCGGTGGTTTCGGGCTGATGATGTCCGTGTTTGGAGTCGGCGGCATCGTGGGTGGTCTGGTCGCGGCGACCGGTGGCTCGCAACCGACGAGGCGATCAGTGGGTGCGCTCGCGGCGTTCACCGGGCTGTCGGTACTCGCCACGGCGTTCGCTCCCAACCTCAGCTTCGAATACGGCGGATTGCTCGTCACGGGCTGCCTGTCGATCTGGTTCATCGCTCGAGCGAACGCCCTCGTGCTCTTCGAAGCCGACGCCTCAATGCGGGGGCGCGTCATGGGTTCGTGGACGATGGCGCTACCCGGGTGCGAGCCGATCACGAGTCCTTTCGTCGGATTCGTGGGCGAGACGGTGGGCGCGCGCGAAGGATTCGCAGTATCCGGAGTCGCGTTGATCGTGCTCGCCGCAGCCAGTTGGCGCACGCTCTTCGCACGAGCGAAAGAGCGACCGAATTGAATCCGTCGTGTCGGCGCAGCCCCTGATCTGGGCCGTACTGGCGGGCGTCACGACTGCTCGCGCTGCGAGCAGTTAGTGAGATCGGTCGTGGGCTCGACCGACGCGGTTCGATGAGCGCGAACGCACCGCGCCCGGGGCGGCCATCTCCCGTGCAGCGATCGTCGGACGTTCAACATGGCGAAGTTGATTTGACGCGCGAACGACGGCGTCAGTGCGATTCACGCGTCACCGCGTATCCACTTGAACCTCGAAGGAAGTCGAGGTCCGCACCTGTATCGGCGCCCATGACGTGGGTGACGTAAAGGTGCTCCCAGCCACGAGTCGGCGTCGCGAACCCATCAGTGGTAGCTCGACTCGGGCGGCGAAGCACGAGGTCACTCTCAGGCACGTCGAGTGTCAGTTGTCTCTGGGCGACGTCGAGAATGATCCAGTCCCCAGTTTCGACAATGCTCAGTAATCCACCAACCGCGGCTTCGGGTGTCACGTGCAGCACCACGGTTCCGTACGCGGTGCCGCTCATGCGCCCGTCGCAGACGCGAACCATGTCACGTACGCCCTGTTCCAGAAGCTTGCTCGGTATCGGCAGGTTGGCGACTTCGGGCATTCCCGGATAGCCCTTCGGTCCGCAGCCCCGAAGAACGAGCACCGAGTCGACGTCGACGTCGAGATCAGGGTCATCGATGCGCGCGTGCATATCTTCGATGCTGTCGAAGACCACCGCCCTTCCTCGGTGGTACAGAAGTTCGGGTGTGGCCGCGGCTGGTTTTATGATTGCGCCACCGAGAGCAAGATTGCCGCGAAGTACGGCGATCCCCGCATCCGCAATTATCGGGGATTCGCGAACGTGGATGACTTCTTGGTCCCAGATCTGTGCGTTCTCAAGGTAGTCAACAAGGGGCTTACCCGTGACCGTCAGTGCTGTCGAATCCAGAAGATCCTTGACTTCCTTGAGCACGGACAAGAATCCTCCCGCGCGATATAAATCATCCATGAGGAATCTTCCGGCCGGCTGAAGGTTCACGAGAAGGGGAACGCCAGAGCCGATCTCGTCGAAGTCGTCGAGAACCAAGTCGATGCCCAGTCGTCCCGCAATCGCGAGCAAGTGCACCACCGCGTTGGTCGATCCACCGACGGCCGCGAGCGCCACGATCGCATTCTGGAACGACCCTTTCGTGATGAGCGTGCTCGGACGACGGCTCTCATTGACGAGCTCGACAATGATTCGACCGGTCTCAAATGAGTTCTCCAGCAGTCGGGCATCGACCGCGGGCGTGCCCGCGGATCCGGGAATGGTCATTCCCAATGCCTCGGCGAGCAGAGCCATAGTTGACGCAGTTCCCATCGTGTTGCAGTGACCCTTACTGCTGATCATGGACGACTCGCTGCGAAGGAACTGCTCTTCGCTCAGAGTTCCCGCGCGAACCTCTTCACTGAGACGCCAGACGTCGGTGCCACATCCCAGCGGCACACCTTGGAAGGTTCCGGTTTTCATGGGCCCTCCGGGTACGACGACTGTGGGCAGATCCACGGAGGCCGCGGCCATGAGTAGAGAAGGGATCGTCTTGTCGCATCCGCCCAACAAGACAACGCCGTCTATCGGATTGGCGCGCAGCATTTCTTCGGTCGCCATCGCCGCCATATTGCGCCACAACATCGCGGTTGGTCGCACCTGTGTCTCGCCCAAGGAGACGACGGGAAGGTTATGGGGGATCCCACCGGCCTCGTAGACGCCCGCTTTGACGCTCTCCATGACTTCGTTCAAATGGGCATTACATGGCGTCAGGTCCGACGCCGAATTCGCTATCGCGATATGCGGTCGTCCGTCGAACGCATTCTCCGGGAGGCCTCTTCGCATCCAAGCACGATGTATGTAGGAATTGCGGTCGGTACCGCCGTACCATTCAGAGCTCCGCTGCTCACTCACAGTCTCTTCTTCCGTTTATTGGAAATCGTGTATATCATATGGACTATCATGACGATCCTAGGTGACACCGTACGCCAACCCACTGAAGTCAGACTCGTGGGCTCGGACCGCGTGCTCGCCGTTCTCGTCGAGCTGGCAAAGTTCCCTGATGGAGCGAGCCTTGACGATATGGCTCGCGCAGTGGCGAGCCCGAAACCTACTGTGCACCGGGCACTCGCGTCGCTCTGCAAAGCAGGCTTGGCTGACAAAGATGGCCGTGGCCACTACGTGCTCGGCGACGAATTTTTGCGCCTGGCATTTGTCAATCACGAACTGAGGCCCGACCACGTTCGGGTGCAACCAATTCTTGCCCGACTCGCAGCTCGTTTTGGAGAGACCGCGCACTTTGCGGTACTTGACGGACACGACATTGTGTACCGCGCGAAAGTGGATCCGGCCTTCGGCGCCATGCGCCTCACGTCCACCGTCGGCGGTCGGAATCCTGCCCACGCAACTGCGGTTGGCAAGTTGCTCCTTTCTCTCAAATTGCCGAATGTCGAAGCGGTGAATAACTGGATTGGAGACCGCGAACTGGTGAAGCGGACCCCTCGCACCGCGGTCACCGCGGAGCAATTGCACGAACAGCTTGAACTCATTCGAGAGCACGGCTACAGCACTGACGACCAGGAGAATGAGCCCGGCGTGAATTGTCTGGCGCTACCTGTCTATCTCTCGTCACCGACGGACCCGAGTGGTGCCGTCAGCATCAGTGCGCTGGCGTACCGTACGACGATCCACGATCTCCTCGATGACCTTTCTGTTATCCGAAGAATTGTCGCCGGCGATATTGAAGAGAGCCGGCAGTGAGCGTCTATTACGCCACACCGGCGTCGCCAGCTCGATACGTCGTGGCTGAGAGCCCGGTGTGGGACGCGCAGAATTCTCGTCTCCTGTGGGTCGACGTCGAAGTCGGCAACGTCTTCGTCGGTCGCCTCAGCGATGGGATGGTCGAGACGTCGGCTCACTATGAGATCGGCGACAAAATCGGCGCCGTGGTTCCCGGTGACGACGGCACTCTCCTTGTTGCAGCGCAGGATCGACTCGTCGTCATAGCCACCGACGGCTCTCGTCGGGACGGGCCCTCAATTCTCTCTGGGACGGCGAGCCGATCAAACGACGGCGCGTGTGATCCGGCGGGTCGGTTTCTGATCGGCACCTACCACTTTGACGAACGCGAAAATCAAGACACCCTGCAACGGCTCGAATATGACGGCACCCTGAGCTTGATTGACACGGACCTTTCAATCTCCAACGGTTTGGCCTGGTCAATCGACGGAACGCTGATGTACAGCACCGACAGTGCGAAGGGGATCATTTGGGTACGCGATTACGACGTTTCGACCGGGGAAGTCGGGAAGAGACGCCCGCACGTGAAGATTGCCAGCGGCTATCCAGATGGAATAGCACTCGACTCCCGGGGGAACCTCTGGATTGCCATTTGGGGGAAAGCCGAAGTGCAATCGTTCTCTCCAGCGGGAGAACCTGGCAGCATCGTGCGGCTCCCCGCGCCGCACGTATCCAGCGTGACCTTTGTTGGTGAAAACTTGGACCTTCTACTCATCACCACGGCGTACCGTGATCTCGATACCCAAGGTCTGGAGCACTATCCGGATGCGGGACGACTCTTCTTGGCCGACGTCGGTGTCACTGGTCATCCGACCACGCCGTGGAACTCTTCCGCCCTCAAATGAAAAGGAACTAAATGCACCTCATGCGAATCGGACCAGTTGGTTCTGAAAAGCCCGTCGCTCGTCTCACTGACGAAACGTACGTTGACTTGTCAGAGACGATTCATGACTTCGATGAGACGTTCTTCAGCTCGGGAGGATTGCGGACGCTTCCGGCCATCATTGCTGCACAGGTTGCCAGTGACGCCACGTCGAGGTTCGCGGGAGAACGCGTCGGCGCACCTATTGCGCGCCCACACCAGATTCTTTGCGTAGGACTCAACTACAGAGACCACGCCGCCGAAACCGGTCAGGAGATACCTCGAGAACCTATTCTCTTCACCAAGTCACCCAACACCATTATCGGACCAAATGACGAGGTACGAATTCCGAGGGGTTCGACCAAGCTGGACTGGGAGGTCGAGCTTGGCATCGTCATCGGCAAGCGCACGAGCTATCTTGACTCGATCGAGGATGCGAAGGATTCGATCGCCGGCTACTGCGTCGTCAACGACGTGAGCGAACGGGACTTTCAATTAGAGAGAAACGGGCAGTGGTCCAAGGGCAAGTCCTGCGAGACTTTCAATCCGGCGGGGCCCTGGCTGGTGACGCCGGACGAAATCGACGACGTCCTCAATCTCGGACTGTGGTTGGACGTCAATAACGTGCGCCGCCAGACGGGCTCCACGTCGGAGATGATTTTCAACCCGTACTTCATTGTTCACTATCTCAGTCAATTCCTCGTGCTCGAGCCGGGTGATCTCATCGACACCGGTACTCCGCCGGGTGTCGGCATGGGCCTAAAACCTCCAGTCTGGCTCGAAGTGGGAGACGTTATGGAACTCGGTGTCGAGGGACTGGGCACGCAGCGCCAGATCATTGTCGCGCCGAGATGAGAGCCTTCGTATTGACCGGACCGCGCGAATGCGGAGTGCAGGATATCGACCCACCGATCGCCGTCCCGGGTGGCGTCATTATCGACGTGCACCGCGCCGGCGTGTGCGGCACCGACATCGAGTTCTACATCGGGCAGATGCCGTACCTCCATGAAGGTCACGCCCAGTATCCGATGCGACTCGGGCACGAGTGGATGGGTACGGTATCGGCGGTCGGTGACGGGGTTGAACCATCGTGGCTCAATCGCCGGGTCACTGGTGACACCATGTTGGGCTGTGGCACCTGCCGGCGGTGCTTGAGGAACAACCAACACGTCTGTGATTTCCGATTCGAGGTTGGTATTCGCGGTGGATTCCCGGGTGCGCTCGCGGAGCAGTTGGCGATGCCAGTCACCGCTCTGCACGCTCTCCCGGACTCCGTTGACGACGCGCTCGGGGCCTTGGTCGAACCGGGCGGCAACGCTCTTCGCTCAGTGTGGGGTGCTCAACTTTCCATTGACGATCGCGCGCTCGTGCTCGGCCCGGGAACGATCGGCCTCCTCGTGGCGATGTTCGCGAAAGCCGCCGGCGCCGAAGTACATCTCATGGGACGTTCGCCACGGTCACTCGAATTCGCGCGGACGCTCGGTTTCGACGGTGTCTGGACCGAAGAGGATCTCCCGAACCTTCCGTGGGACGCGGTGATCGACGCCACCAACTCACCGACCGAACCGGCGAGGGCACTGGAGCTCGTGGAGCCGGCGGGGCGAATCGTGTACGTCGGGCTCGCGGGTAGCCCAAGTCTCATTGACACCCGGAAGATGGCCCTCAAGGACGTAACGGCGGTCGGCATACTCAGCGCATCTCCCGGCCTCGTCGGCACCATAGATGTCTACGCCTCAGGAGCATTCGATCCTCATCAACTGGTCGCCGCGACGGTCGGACTGGACGGCATCAGCGACATTCTCTCTGGCGTCCGACCCGAAGGTGCGGGTATGGGTCCCAAGATGCACATTGATCCAAGAATCTAAACGGAGGAGCGTAAATGACCGAATTCGACAATCTGGTCGCACTCGTGACGGGAGGCGCGAGCGGAATTGGTGCCGCTGCCGCTGCGCTACTGGTCGAGCGCGGAGCGCACGTTGCGGTATTGGATCGTTCAGTCGAAGGCGTTTCCGACCATGTGTTCGGTGTCGTGTGTGACGTTGTCGATTCGAACCAAGTCAACGCCGCCGTCGCTCTGATCGCCGAACACTTCGGCGCTCTCGACATCGTCATCAATAACGCCGGGATCGGCGCCGAGGGTAACATCGCCGCGAACAGTGACGAGGAGTGGCATCGCGTCTTCGACGTCAACGTCGTCGGTCTCGCGCGCGTCAGTCGGGCGGCACTGCCTTTCCTGCGGAGATCGGATCACGCCGCGATCGTTAACACCTGCTCGGTCGTCGCGGTGGTCGGGCTACCGAATCGTGCGTTGTATTCCGCGAGTAAAGGCGCTGTCGCATCAGTCACGCTGGCTATGGCTGCCGACCACGTGCGAGAAGGTATTCGAGTAAACGCCGTCTTGCCGGGAACCGCCGACACCCCGTGGGTCGAGCGGCTGCTCGAGGCGGCGGATGATCCCGCCGCCGCCGCTGCCGCGCTCCGCGATCGTCAACCAATGGGCCGCCTGGTGAGTGCGGAAGAAGTTGCGCACGCCATCATTTATCTGGCGTCGCCGAACTCCGGTTCGACGACGGGAACCCTACTCGGGGTGGACGGCGGGATGGCGGGGTTGCGCGTCAACTAAGTCGCATCAGAGCCTTCCAACGTAAGGACTCTCGCATTTCGCCTACAGCAAGGCCGCCGTGTGCCGGGCCTTTCAAACGGTCGCTGATTGATTTCGCGCCGCTTCGAACTAAGCAGGCCTTATCTCCCCTTAACCTCGCCTCTCGAGAACTCAATCTTCTCAAGGCGTACATAACACTTCAACACCGGCACGACACCTCGATCATGTTCACGACCTCAAATGCCACCTGCGGGTTGACGTTTCGCTCGACACCCGTATCAATTCGAACGTGGGAGAATGGTGATACCTCGGTGGAAGGTTTCTGATGACCATTGCAATCGCTGGGGCATCAGGCTTCGTAGGTCGCGCGCTCACAGTACGACTACTAGAAAGTAATCACGACGTTCTCGCACTTCACCGGTCGGAAAAGACCGCCGTGGCGAGTGAGAGGACCGTCGTGGTCGATCTCGGTGACGACATTGCTACCGCTCGTGCCCTGACGAACGTCGACGCCGCCTTCTACCTCGTCCATTCGATGGCCGACGGCGATGCATTTCGAGACCTCGACCTCCGCCTCGCGACCGCATTTGGTCGCGCCGCGTCACGAGCCGGCGTCGGTCGAATCATCTACGTGGGGGCCCTCGGTGACGCTCCGAGTTCTGCTCACCTCTCCAGCCGTCACGAGGTCGGCGCGGCCCTTCGAAGTTCCGATGTTGACGTAGTGGAGCTTCGAGCTGCGGTGGTGTTTGGCGCTGGGAGCATATCTTTCGAGATGCTCCGCTACCTCACCGAACGCCTCCCCGCGATGGTGTGCCCTCGCTGGGTGCGTACCCGAATTCAACCGATTGCGCTTGTCGACCTTCTTGACTACCTCGAGCAGTCACTTTTCGTTGCGCCTGGCGTCTATGAAATTGGCGGAGCCGAAGTGACCACGTATCGCGAGATGATCTCTGAGTACGCCCGTGCCCGCGGCCTTCACGCGCGCTTCATTGTTGACATCCCGTGGCTGACGCCACATTTGTCGTCATATTGGGTCGATCTAGTCACACCGGTGGATCGCTCAGTGAGTCACGCACTCATCGAAAGCCTGGTCACGGAGGTCGTAGTGGTCAACGGTGCACGAACACAACAGGCCTTCTCCGTCATGCCCATGGGCGTCGAGGGCGCTCTGAGGACGGCACTTGATCAGCAGGAAAAAGACGTGGCCGATTCGTTGTTTACGCGACGCCAAGGCCAGCGCGACGGTGTGTACACCGTCGTCGCCTCACTCGCATTCCCCGTGGGCCTCGAAGACGCAATCCAGCGTGACCTAAAGACCATTGGCGGAACTCTCAGCTGGTACGGCGCTGCACCCGGCTGGGCGCTTCGACTCGTTCTCGGGCGCCTCGTGGGTGAGAAACTTCGCCCACAATCTCCCGAGGCGTTGGTCTCCGGCGCGCTCGTCGACTGGTGGCGAGTCGCCCACATTGACGAGTCTCAACTGGTGTTGCGCAGCGAAGGATGGTTTCCCGGAGATGCGTGGTTGGGCTACCGAATCCGTGAGGGTTCCCTTCAGCAAGTGGCGGCCTTTCGTCCCCGCGGGGTGCCGGGATTCATTTATTGGAAGTTGCTCGGACCATTTCACCGCATCGTGTTCGATCGGATGGTTCGACACCGCGTACGTCGGGCGTCCGAGGCCTCGGCTTCTCACTAGTTGGCGGGCCTCAACTGTCACCTTCACCAGCGTGACGTCCGCGACGCCCTCTGGAGATCAGTCCGACTCGATGAGTCTCGGCGACTCAATCGCCATATTCGTGGATGACGACATCCGTTCAACGGACTGTTCGCAATCACACGTCTCCGGTGCGCCGGCCTTTGAGATCTTGATCAACCGAACGTAGGCGAGCGGCCATGGCCGCCAATAATTTCATTGCTATCGCTGGCGATGTCTCAACCAACCGAAAGAATTCATTGCGTTCGAACACCGTGACGGTCATGTTGGCTTCGGCGGTCACCGGGGCGCTCCGGCGAGTTCCGTCAAGCAGAGACATCTCGCCGAAAAGGTCATCGACGCCGAGCGGAACGTTCCAGGAAGGTTCGGACATCCTCGCTTGGTAGTTCTCGGATTCGCGCACGACCGTGAGCTTCGACTTCGAACCGTTCGCTCCTAGCGAATTTGACCGTCGTAAAAGCCGTAGCGCGCCAGCGGCTCGACGAGCTCGTGCTCCTCGTAGGCGAGATGCGAGAGCAACGTGTCCGTAAGGATGTCCATCGCCCTTCGGAGTCCAGAGAGGTCATACGGATTGGCCACGAGATCGACCAACTCGCCGTTGAGATTCTCCAGGACGTCATGGATGATGGTGTGTTCTAGGGAGAGCCGGTCGATAACCGGTTCGAGTTGTTCTTCACAGGAGCGCAGATGCGGAAATATGTCGGCGTCCTCAAGACCGTGATGCAACGAGACCATGCGGCAGTACGCCGCGCAGTAGGCACCGATGGTCCAATCGTTCTGTCGGATCGAGAGTTCATCGAACGAGACCATGGCCTCACTGGGCGACACCGCCCCGGACTCGACGCTCTCGACCAGAGCGCGGATCTGGTCGAGTTCCTGGCGCAGATGGTCGTGCACGGCGATCAGGTGCGAGCCGACCGCGCGTCCGATTCGGGTGTACGTCACATCCGCTGGCGATGCCGTCCTCGTCGGCCGCTTGGACTCGTCCCACAGTTGCGTTTCGCTAAGGCGGATTCCCGTGTCGAGCGTCGGGAAGACGCCAAGTCGTTCGTACTGGGAACCGGAAGTATCTGACGGACTCATCGCCTTAGGTTAAATGACACGTCTGGGCGTCTGGGCGAGCGAATCGTCAGCGAAATGCACACTTACAATACTTGTGTTATTACAACATAATCAATCAGGAGTCAGCGAAAGTGCCGGAATTGAGCGACAAACGAAAGCGACTCGTCCTCGTGATCTGTTGCATGAGCCTGTTCATCGTGGGCGTCGACGTGACCATCGTCAACGTGGCGCTGCCCTCGATCCAGCACAGTTTTCACGCCACGGTGAGCGACCTGCAGTGGACCATCGACGCCTACTCACTGGTCATCGCCTGTCTCTTGATGCTCTCGGGATCGTTGGCCGATCGCTTCGGTCGCCGAAGGGTCTTTCAAATCGGACTGATCATCTTCTCGCTCGGGTCGTTGCTGTGTAGCGTCGCGCCGGGACTCGGTTGGCTGGTGGCCTCTCGTGGTTTGCAGGCAATCGGTGGTTCGATGCTCAATCCGGTGGCCCTCTCGATCATCTTCAATACCTTCACCGACCACACGTCACGAGCACGAGCGATGGGCGTGTGGGGATCGGTGTTTGGCCTGAGTCTCGCACTCGGTCCGGTTCTCGGTGGCGTCCTCGTCTCGGGCATCGGGTGGCGCGCGATCTTCTGGATCAACGTGCCCGTCGGTCTCACCGCGATCGTCCTCACCGGAATTTTCGTCCCCGAATCGAAGGCCCAACGGGCCCGCCGACTCGACCCCCTTGGTCAAGCGCTGGTGATCGTGGCTCTGGCCTCTCTCACCTACGCCATCATCGAAGGTCCTCGACGAGGGTGGCATTCGCCCTTGATGTTGGGGCTCTTCGTGCTCAGTGCGGTGACCTTCGTGGTGCTCGCGCGAGTCGAGTTACGTCGTGACGAGCCACTGATCGACCCACGGTTTTTCCGAAGCGTTCCCTTCTCCGGCGCCAGTCTCATCGCGTTGGCGGCCTTTGGATCACTCGGTGGCTTCCTCTTTCTCAACACGCTCTACCTCCAAGACGTCCGTCACTACAGCGCACTCGACGCGGGACTCTTGTTGCTCCCGATGGCCGCGATGCTCTTCGTCTTCGCACGGGTCTCGGGTCACCTGGTCGCGACGAGGGGACCGCGACTGCCCCTGGTTCTCTCGGGTCCGCCGTTGGCGATCGGCGCGGTGATGCTCGCTCGACTGACGGCGGATACGTCGATCCTCTACCTCGTAGTCGCCTACGTCATCTTCGGCGTCGGTTGCGGGCTGGTCAATGCTCCGATCAGCACGACGGCGATGTCCGGCATGCCCCTCGACCAGGCCGGCGTCGCCGGGGCCGTCGCGTCGACGAGTCGCCAGGTGGGCTCGTCCCTCGGCGTCGCCGTGACCGGTTCGATTGTGGCGCACGGTACGGGGGCAACGTTCGTGGGGGCCAGCCACGCCGCGTGGTTCGTCGTCGCCGGGTGCGGGGCGACGGTCTGTCTCTTGGGCTTGGTCTCCACCGGTACGTGGGCACGAGCAACGGCGACGCGCAACGGCGACCGTCTTGAGAGGCGAACCAAGGAGATGGCACGATGAGTGACCCGACGAAGCTCCACGAGGACCAGGCGGTTCGGGTGTGGTCGGCGTTGTACGACTACGTCAACGCCCAAGACCGTCGTCGCGAGTTGCAATCAGCACTCGGCCTCGGCGGTGGATTCGGTCGGGTCAAGGTCTTGCTGCACCTGGAAGAGGGTCCGATGACGTTGCGCGACATCGCCGACGCGAACGGACTTGACGCGCCCTACGCCACGGTCATCTGCGACAAGCTCGTCGAAAAGGGCTTGGTGACTCGCACGCCGCACCCGGACGACAAGCGACGCAAACTCGTTTCTCTTACTGAAAAGGGTAGGGACACGGCCCGGCTCGCGAGACAGATCCTCGGCGAACCTCCGCAGAGCCTGGCGGCAATGTCCGCGTCAGACCTCGGGGTGCTCGAAGAACTTCTGTCACGTCTGTCGGCTTTGGCCTAACTGTTGGAGGAAGCCTCGCCCGCGAGTGACAAGACCTCGTCGAGATCTACCAAATCCTGGGTCCGCAGGTATCCGCGTTTTTCTAAGCGTCGGGTGTATTCCCGATGATTCAGAACGCGTGTTTATGTTTTTATCGTTCTCCGTTGCGAGACAGGGGTCGTACGATAGGGCGATGGCGTGGAAAGAAAACTCTGTGAGAGACGTGGGCGAAGAAATCGCAACCTGTCTCGCCAAGGGAGATTCGAGTTCGGCCATACGACTGGCCTTTCACTTTTTGGAGCGGTATGACAAATCCGATTGGGAGACTCGAGCCCGCGTCACTGCCGATGCGCCAATAACCACCGGCAGTGATCGCTACGACGCGCTCCTAGCCGGGATCGTCGAGTTCGCGTGCGCGTCGCATGGCGTCGTTGCCCCCTCGTGGGTGAACGACGAGCATTACTTTCTCAACAAATGGTGGTTTGTCTCGGGCATGGCATCCCTGCACGCCAACGCGCTGGTGCACAGTCCGATTTCACTCGCTCGCCGAGGAGTCTTCGTAACGCAGGGCGCGCTGGAGTACGCGTAGTGGCGCTTCTCGGTCGTCAAGAACTCCTTGAAGCCTTGGCGGAGCTCGATGAGGAGCTGAGGATCCTAAACGTCCGCGGCGAGGTTTTCATTGTTGGTGGTGCGGCGATGGCAATTGCCTAAGACACGCGAAGAGCAACTGCGGATGTTGACGCTGTTTTTGTGCCGTCACACGAAGTACGAACCGCGGCATCGCGAGTGGCCGAACATCTGAATCTTGAGCCCGATTGGCTCAACGACGATGCGAAGGCGTTCTTGCCCGGCGAAGACGAAAATCGAATTGGTGTCTATGAAGGACAGAACCTCAGCGTCGCGGCGGCGTCGCCCCAATAGCTTCTTGCCATGAAACTAATGGCATCGCGAATTGAACGAGATCAAGATGACATTCGCGAGTTGTACAAGCTCTGCGAATTTACGACGTCCGAGCAGGGTCTCGAACTGTTGGTGTCGTACTATCCGGAAAATTTGATTCTTCCCAGGGTTCAGTTCCTGCTTCAAGAAATGTTCCCGGAGGGACGCGAGAAGAGTCGCGACACTGGCATGGCGCGCTAAGTGTTCAGTTCGTCGCCATCAATTTCAGAAATCGTGAATCTGCCTTCACACGACTGGATCATCGAGCGAATCACCGAAACCGCAAATTAGCTTTCGAGCACCTGCGTTAAGTACTCGAAGAACGGTTCATAGAGCCACGAACCGTCATAACGCAGGCCGTTCACGAAGAATGTGGGCGTCCCGTTCGCACCGCTACGAATGGCGCCTTCAAAATCCGCCTCGACTCGTTGACGCGGCCCGCCGTCGGCGATGTCGCTCTTCACTTTGTCGACGTCCGCACCGACTTGTTCGACGTAACCCAGGAGCGCCGCGTCGCTGAGGTCGTGCTGGTTCTCGTAGATCGTGTCGTGGATCTCCCAGAACTTGCCCTGCTCTCCGACTGCCTCGGCGATCTCGGCGGCCGCTTCGGCGTGAGGGTGCACATCGACGAGGGGAAGGTTTCGAAAGATCAGCCGCATCGAGTCGGCGAACGCCGTGCGCATTCGCTCCACGATGGGATGCGCCTGGCCGCAGTAGGGACACTGGTAGTCGCCGTACTCGACCACGGTGAGTTTCGCGTCGAGTGGACCACGCGAGTGGTCGTCGGGCCCTACGGAAATTGACAAACGGGCATGCTCGCTCACGACATCGCCTCCACCGCTCGAAGGGCACCATCGGCACCGGGATTGACGCCCACGGGTGATACCTCACTCCACACGACAGTGCGATCGGCGTCGATGACGAAAAGAGCGCGCTCCGACGTACCGTCACCATCACGGTAGACGTCGTAGGCTCGGGCGACTTCACCTTTGGGATTGTGGTCCGCCAGAAGTGGGAACGCGACGTTTCGTTGCTCCTTGAAGGCTTGGTGGCACCACGGACCATCGACCGAAATTCCCAACAACTGCGCGTCTCGAGCGCGAAACAGTCGGTCCGCGGCGCTAAATACGGAGAGTTCGTCACTGCAGACCGGACTCCAGTCCGCCGGATAGAAAATGAGGACCACGGGCCCGGTGAATTCCGAGAGTGCGACCTTTTGATCAGGTGTCGCGAGTAACCCGAAATCCGGCGCGATAGCGCCCGCCTTCAACGCCACGCGTGCTCCTCTCGCCCTGCAGTATTTTCGCGTATCACCGTGATTTGAGGGTGAGTATAGATATGCTCACCAGGATTTGTGCCGTTCGACTAACTCGACGCGGGCCGTCCACTACTGGCCGGAACGATCGTTTCAACCCGTGGCGCGTGCTCGAAAGTGCAATGTACGTGGTCGCGTGCCCAATTAGCACTCTCCACACGAGACTGCCAGAAAACTGTCAACCACCGATATGCTCGACATCTCGAACTTCAGTTTGGCTTCTCACGAAAAGCCCGCAGCGGCTCGAGCGAGAAGGAGTTCACCCGCGTTGATCAAGGTCGAGCGGGTGAATTCGATCACTGGAAAGGGAATTGGAATGACCAATCAGATTGTCACCCTGCCGCTTCTTCCTTTGAAGTCCGGCGTCATTTTGCCGGGCATGGTCTTCACCATGGCCCTCGAATCCAATGAGTCACGGGTCGCTGTCGACGCGGCCCGCTCCGCCGGCGGGCACCTTCTCCTCGTACCCCACATCGAAGGTCGCTACGCGAGCGTTGGTGTCATCGCTGAAGTGATGGAAGAGGGTTCGTTGCCCGGTGGCCTCGAGGCGATCGCCATTCGTGGCGACCAGCGCGCCACCATTGGCACCGGAGTTCCGGGGACCGGTGACGCTCTCTGGGTAGAAGCCGAACCCCTCAGCGACGCTGAGTCGACACCCGACGTCGTCGAGCTCGCGCGTGAGTACCGCGCGGTGCTCGAGAACATTCTGCTGAGTCGCGGCGCGCGTCAATTTTCCGCGCAACTGCGCGAGATCACCGAGCCCGGGCGCCTCGCCGACGTCGCGGGCTACTCCCCTGACCTCACGCTCGCCCAGAAGGTCGAAGTCCTCGAGACGATCGACGTCGAATCGCGACTGCGTCTCGTGCTCGGATGGGCCCGTGACACGCTGGCCGACTTGACCCTGCGCGACCGTATCAAGAACGACGTCGAAGAGGGAATGGAAAAGACGCAACGAGAGTTTCTTCTCCGTCGACAGCTCGAGGCCATAAAAAAGGAGTTGGGCCAACTGGGCGACGGTGATGACGTCGACCCCGATGACTACCGTGCCAAGATCGCCGATCGCGATCTACCCGAGCACGTGCGAAGCGCCGTCCTTCGCGAGATCGACAAACTGGAGCGCACGAGTGACCAGAGTCCCGAGACGGGTTGGATTCGAACGTGGCTCGACACGATCCTGGAACTCCCTTGGGGGGTTGAGTCCGAGGATCGGCTGGACGTCCCCGAGGCGCAGCGAATCTTGAACGCCGATCACGACGGACTCGAGGACGTGAAGGATCGCATCCTCGAACACCTCGCGGTGAGGAAGCTCCAGGCGGAGAGGGGCCTAGCGCCCGTCGACGGTCGAGGTTCGGGCGCGATTCTCGCGCTCGTCGGCCCGCCGGGCGTCGGCAAGACCTCCCTCGGTCAGTCGATCGCGAACGCGCTTGAGCGAAAGTACGTGCGCGTCTCGCTCGGTGGCGTTCGCGACGAGGCGGAGATCCGCGGGCACCGCCGCACGTACGTCGGCGCTCAACCGGGACGGCTCGTACGGGCGCTGCGAGAGGCCGGTACCATGAATCCCGTCATCGTGCTCGACGAAGTCGACAAGTTGGGTTCGGACTTTCGGGGCGACCCGTCCTCGGCACTCTTGGAAGTCCTCGACCCCGCGCAGAACCACACCTTCCGCGACCACTATCTGGAAGTCGACCTCGACCTCTCACGAGTGATGTTCGTGGCGACGGCGAACGTGATCGACACGATTCCTAGTGCGCTGCTCGACCGAATGGAAATCATTCGCCTTGACGGCTACACCGAGTCCGAAAAGGTCTCCATCGCTCGCCACCACCTGCTCGGTCGACAACTCGCACGCGCGGCACTGCGTGAGGATGAAGTCATGATCGACGACGACGCGTTGCGCGTCATCGTGGCCGACTACACCCGCGAAGCCGGCGTGCGAAACCTAGAACGAGAGATCGGACGTCTGTTTCGTAAGGCGGCCACCAAACTCGCCGCCGGCGAACGCGAAGCGCCGATCGTCGTGAACGCGTCCGCGGTGCGCGAGTGGCTCGGTCGACCCCACTTTTATTTCGAATCGGCCGATCGAACCAACGTGCCGGGGGTGGCGACGGGACTCGCCGTGACCGGTGCCGGCGGTGATGTCCTCTTCGTCGAAGCCAGCGTGTCCGAAGGTCCGGAGGGTCTGACGCTCACCGGTCAATTGGGTGACGTCATGAAGGAGTCGGCCGAGATCGCCATGTCCTACGTGCGCAGCCACGCCGAGGAGTTGAACATCGATCCAAAGGTCTTTAGCGGGAAGCGATTCCACTTCCACGTGCCGGCGGGTGCTATTCCCAAGGACGGCCCTTCGGCGGGCGTCACCATGACGACCGCGCTCGTCAGTCTGCTGCGAGGCGAACCGGTGAGGTCGATCGTCGCCATGACCGGTGAGGTCACGCTGCAGGGTCGGGTCCTTCCCATCGGCGGCGTGAAACAGAAGGTCTTGGCGGCGCACCGCGCCGGATTGACTGAAGTCATCTTGCCCGAGCGAAACGGACCGGACCTCGAAGACGTACCCGAAGAGGTTCGTAACGCCATGACATTCCACCTCGCCGGCACAATCGCCGACGTGCTCACCCCAGCGCTCGCGAGCACAAAGGACGCATTTTCAGCGGCCGCGTGAGCCTTTCAACTTCGCGGCTCGCCGAGCAGCTACGACTGTTCGGCGACCGCGTCGACGCGCACTGCCACCTGCGAGTCAGCGAGCTGCCGCCAGGTGAGAATGACTAGTGCGACGAAGCGGCGCCGGACTTGGCGCCCTCGGCGACCATACGCGCGACGAGTTCAATGAACTCGGGCGTTATCGACAGGTGACCTTGCAGTAGTCGGTGGTACGCCGCCCCGTACAGCAGATCCATGATCACGTCTATATCTGAATCGGCCGGAATCTCACCACGCTCAATTGCCCGGACCACCATCGTGCGGTGCTGCTCTCTCACCGGCGTCATGACCCGTTCGATCCAGCCTTGCGCGAGGACGTGGTCGTGCTGGGCTTCGGCGACCAGCGCCACGAGGGCACGCCCCGTCGGAGTACCGACGACCGCCGACGACCACAACGTCAGGGCTTCTTGAAGGTCACCTTTGAGTGTGCCGTCGTCGACCGGCGGTTGTTGGGCGAGGAAGTCATTGAGGAACGCGTCCAGGGCGAGGGTTCCCTTGGTGGGCCAGCGCCGGTAGATCGACGACTTGCCGACGCCCGCACGAGCCGCGACGTCCTCAATCGTCATGGCGTCGAGACCGCGCTCTGAAAGTAGTTCCGATGTCGCGCGCAGGATCGCCTTATCCACTTCGTCGCTGCGCGGACGGCCTCTCGTCGCCCCCGCTGGAGAAATTTCACTTGACACAGCTCTCAACCTACCATATATAATACGATACGTTCCGTATTGTTAATTCCCGGAAAGAGTGGAGAAGTCGTCATGAGCATTGGTTACGAGAATATCTTCAGGTTCCCGCCCTACACGAACTCGTGGCGGGCGCTGAGCGGTGATTGGCCGGATTCGCCCTGGATTGAACACTCACGAGGTCGCCGTCCCTGGCGAATCCGATTGGGAAGTCGAGCCGGTTACTGGGTCGTCGCGCTCGCGCTGCTCTTCACGATGGCGACGTCGACTCTTCCGACCCCGCTCTACGTTCTGTACCAGCGCCGGGACCACTTCTCGTCCTTCACGGTCTCGGTCGTATTCGCCGTGTACGCCGCCGGCGTGATCGCCAGTCTGTTTCTGGTGGGTCACGTGTCCGACTGGCTCGGCCGTCGTCGGGTCATGGCAGCCGGTCTCTTCATCAACGTCGCGAGCGCCTTACTTTTCGTGGTCGCACGCAGCCTTACCGGACTCATCGTGGCTCGCGTCATCTCGGGTCTCTCGGTTGGTCTGACCACGGCCACCGCCACGGCGTACCTCGCCGAGTTGCATCTTCGCGCGCACCCCGGCGCCACTCGGCGTCGCGCTCAGGTGATGGCGATCGCGGTCAATCTCGGTGGAATCGGAGTTGGTCCTTTGATCGCCGGCCTGCTCGCCCAGTTCGCGCCAGCTCCACTGGTGCTGCCCTACGTGGTCGTGGGACTCACACTCGCCGCCCTCGCCGTCCTGGTGCTCGCCACGCCCGAGACGGTGATCTCACCCGCCTCGCGCCCGCGCTGGCGCCCCCAACACGTGGTCGTGCCCGTCAATGCGCGTCGTCAGTTCGTCGCGGCGAGTCTCGCTGGTCTCGCTGCCTTTTCGGTCTTTGGCGTCTTCAGTTCCTTGGTACCGCGTTTTCTCGCGGACACGATGGGAAACACGTCACTCGCCGTCGCCGGAGCCGTAGCCTTCACGGTGTTCGCTTCCGGGGCGTTGGCCCAAATGGCGCTCAGTGCGCTCAAGGCCGTCACACTGCTGCGCGCGGGTGCACCGCTGCTGCTCACTGGTCTGGCGACACTGGTGACGGGAATGTGGATTGCCAACCTGGCCATATTCATGGTGGGGACCATTGTGACGGGAGCCGGTACCGGGTTGATATTTCGAGGGGCCATGGCAACGGCCGGCGACAGCGCTCCTCCGGAGTCGCGCGCTGAGACCCTGGCTGGTTTCTTCCTCGCCGCCTACGTCGGTCTGTCGGTTCCGGTGGTAATCCTCGGCTTTGCCTCGAGATTCGCGTCCCCACGAGTACTCATGCTCCTCTTCGCGGTAGTGGTAGCGCTGGCGATAGTGGCGTCCGTGCGATTGATCGTCAATGAACTTCAACACGCGAAGACGAGGCCGACCCGACGACAGAACACGTTGCCACTGCCCAGCCGTTCGTTGATCGCCACGTCGAACTGCGTTGCGAGCACCAGGTGAACCAGCGGAGCCCATCGCCACACGACGACTGCGATGAACGAACTGGTCGGCGGTTGGACCCTGCGTCGTTGTCGTCGCGCACGTCAGCACCGGACCAGTTTCGTGGCGCGGCATCCAAGCGCCCTATAGATTCACCCAAAGGAGGAGGCAAATGAAGATGAAGAGAACTAACGACTTGACCATCGCGTTTCTTGGAGCGGGTCGCATGGGTGCCCCGATGGCGTCGCGTCTGATTTCTAACGGATTCAACGTTCGGGTATGGAATCGATCAGTTGAACGCCTCAGTGGTTTGGTCCAACTGGGAGGGATCGTGGCTTCGACGCCGGCGGAAGCGGCACACGGTGCCGACGTCGTGATCACGATGTTGCCCGACGGGCCCACGGTCGAGACCGTGATCGACGGCGATGACGGCGCGCTCAAGACGCTGGCGCGCGGCGCCGTCTGGCTGCAGATGAGCACGATCGGCATCGAATGGACCGAGCGCTTGGCGGCAAAAGCCGACGAGGCGCAAGTGCTGTTCGTCGACGCCCCGGTGTCCGGCAGCGTCGCGCCGGCCACCTCCGGTGAGCTGCTCATCCTGGCGAGCGGACCCGCGGAGGCGAAGTCCGTCGCGACGAGGGCCTTCGATTCCATGGGTCGCCACACATTTTGGATGGGACCGGCGGGCGCTGGCTCGAAAGCGAAACTCGTGCTCAACAACTGGCTCGTCGATCTCGTGGAGATGGTGGTCGAGACGCTCAAATTCTCCGAGGCCCTCGGTCTCGACCCTCAACTCATCGTCGATGTTCTCGCTGAGGCTCCGATCGGATCACCGTATGCGGTGGCGAAGGCCCGCAGCATGCTCGAAGGAGACTTTTCCACCAACTTCGCGTTGAAGTACGCGATCAAAGACGCGCTGTTGGCCCTTGAGGCGGCGAAGAACGTCGACGGCGACCTCGCCTTAACGGCCAGCCTGATTCCGTCATGGCAGCGCGCGCTCGGAAACGGCGCCGGCGATCTCGACCTCTCCGCTGTGTATCACTTTGCCAGCGCGTGACGTGAAAAGGCCTTCCACGTCGACGGTCCCACTCCTCAAGTGATTCGACCCCGAGACACTTTCCGGTCACCACCACCTCAGAGGTCGAAGGACAAGGAGTTGACCAACTACGCCTTGGTCCATGAATCACCCGGTCGACCGGCCCGCGTGGCCCACACCGCGACGATGAGAACCAGGAGCAGCGCAGCGATCAGCGGATAATAGAGGGCAGCGTGAAGT
Source organism: Acidimicrobiaceae bacterium (assembly GCA_003155915.1). Taxonomy (GTDB): domain Bacteria; phylum Actinomycetota; class Acidimicrobiia; order Acidimicrobiales; family RAAP-2; genus RAAP-2. The sequence goes on from PMFA01000005.1 coordinate 32,720, forward strand.
TCCAAGACGGCTCCAATCACGGCCCCGATCAACATCGAGGCGATGGCGACCACGCGGCGACCTGCACGTGACCCGGGTCCGCCAACCCAGGTGCTGTCGGCGCCCAGGCCAGTGATGGTGAGCGTCAGGACCGTCGTGGTGAGGTCGGGAACGGCGATCTTTCTCACGGCGGCGTTCTGGACGCCCATGGCAATTCCGAGGACCGTGACGAACCCAGCGCGATAGCCGCCCGGCACCGGGGTGCTACTAAAAACCGACAGCACGACGGCGACCGCCAACAACACCACCTGGATCGACGCCGAGGAACTGAGAATCCTGTCTCGATGGGTTGCGAAAGTCGAACTGAGCTTGCCACCGACGAACGCACCGATGATGAAAGTCACAAGTGCCAGCAGCGACTCCGTAAGCGAGAAGCCCGGCACGTGGGCGAGCGCGAAACCAATGAAGAGGATGTTGCCGGTGGAGTTCGCGACGAACACGTGTCCGAGTTTCAAGAAACTGAATGAGTCGACGAGCCCCGTCACCAACGTCATGAGGACGAGCATCGTCGGAAGCGGCCCGTGTCGTGAATCGACTCCCGGGACCAGTGTCTCGCGAATATCAGAAAAGAACGCACTCATTCGGCCCCCCATCGGCGAGGCAGGCACTGACCCCAGCCCCGAGCCTAATAATCACAGACTCGGATTCTCACTGTTCTTCACGGTGGTGACGAGGAGCTCTTGCCCGAGCACCCAATCACCGAGAGATCAAGTGAACGGTGCGATCGGCAGTTGCCTTAAGAGGTTGCCACCCTTACCTGACGTGCGAAGTCCGAAGACGAGACCTTCGGCGAATCACGTGCACAATGACGTACACGAGCAACACCAGCACCGACGTAGCGTGCCACTTCTGGAGTTGGGAAGGCAGGGGAATCGACAGGAAGATCGTATGGCCGACGATGAAATCGGCCACGCCCGACACGGTGGCGTTCAAGAAGAGGAGCCAGAGAATCAGGTCGGACACCGCCATTCGTTTCCGAGTCGCCGGTGACCTTTGACCCCAGAATCTCGAAATGAGCCGCCCCACCGTTCGGCGTCGTTGCCACAGATGGATGAGAACCAGGGCGAGAACGATTGTCCCGATGATCGCGTGGTCAGTGGTCCCCGAATGACCGAAGTACTTCTTCGAGAGAAAAACGGCTGAGATGGTGGCGGCGACGAAGCCTACGATCAACGCCAGATGGACAGTCCACCGGCTGCGAGCGATGGAATCTCTTTGAGAATCCGAGTCAGTTCGAATGGTCACCGTAGGGATCCTTCAGAGTGCGTTTCGAGATTGAAGCGGCCCATGACGGCTACGTTATGAACCGGTGGCTTGCCGGACAATCGGGGATTACCCTGAAGTGACCCGGAAGGAACGACTACTCGTGTCTCAACCTCGCGCGAAACGCTCGTTAAGTGAATCAGAGCGCAGAGGGCCCGTTGAATCGCCTTTTCGTCGTTCGTTGTTCAGGCGGTGAGATTTTTGTCTTCCATTTCCCAGGCGTGGTCCATCGTGTGAAACGCGGTGTGTCGAATTAGGTAGCGCAGTGGCCACGTCCGAGCCATCCGGCCCTCGGAATGGTATGTCCGGATTGCCTTGCCGTACGCGTCGCGATACACCTTTAGACCCTGGACGTCTAGGACGACTTCGCCGTCTCGTGTGTGAACCCCGACCTTTCTCGCCCAGTCCTGTTCGACGGCGAGAGTATGGCGAACTATCCCATCCCGGTCACGCCCACCGCCTCGCGGACCGGATTGCATCTGCGCCGACGCGCGCGCACGAACCTCGTCGAAGAACTTCCAGCAGGCTCGCATCAGGGTCAGCTCACGCACCAATTGATCGCTCGACATGTCTTGTTTGTCAAAACTAGAAAATGCGAACGAAATGCCCCAGAAGTCGGTCGAGCCCGTACCGAGATATCGCTCGACTTCATTCACTTCGGTGATTGACGAGAAATCTGAATTCATCTTGGCGAGCTTCGCAACCTTTTCATAGCGCGGCAGGTAGTCACGCAACTTTTCAACAGCGGCCTCGGCCGTTTTTGCGCCCCGCTCGAGTCCCGGAAAATCGGGGGCCACCGCCGCAAATTTCCTGCCTTTCGGTCCGCTCTCCAGCGCCACTCGAAGTTCATTCGTCACTGCGTGCCTCCTCAGCAAGAGATCGGGTCTCGGTCGCCTTCACGTGTCATGGACGTAATTCGACGTGGTGCTCCTCCAAGGACTCTTAGTTGTTTACGAGATGATTCATGGAACGTCGAGCACCAAATCCTGCCGAACCATTTCCCCGGATGGAACGTTCACGGTAATCGGGCCAGCTTTGAGGCCGCTGGAAAACACGCCGGAGATCGTGTACGCACCGGTCGTCACGTTGACGTACAACAACTGCCCCGCACTGAGCGCCATGTTATTGGCGATGACCGTCCCGACCGAGTTGGTGATCGTGATAGTCCCGCCGCTTGACTTACCAACGAGACTCTCACAGTTCGGCACCGAACGATAGATGAATGGACCGCCTTCAATGAAGAGCCCGGAGATCAGTTCGGTCGGTCCCGGCTTCATGATCGGCTCGCCGGGAGGTGGCCCTATGGCCCCGGAGCTCGGACACAGCGGGTTGACTGCGACGGTCACGAGCGTGGCGCGAACTCCCGGGCGAACATTCTGGGTGTGGATTGTCTGAATCGTGGGGATTTTCACCACCGCGCCGGAGAGCCGCAATTGGCATCCCGCAGCTTTGGCTCTGTGGCGCGCCGCCGTCACCGTCAATCCCGTCAGTCGAGGAGCACGGCAGCTCGAGTGCGCCGATGCCGCCGCAGCGCTCGGCGTACCGGTGAACGTCAACGGCAACAGCAACAGACCCACGACTGCCACAATCGCCGACCACGACCTCAACGAGCGATTCATTGCAACACGGTATCCGGCGAATGACTCGTTGGTGGGGGCGCCCTGGGCGTGAGTCGAGATCTCATCAACCAACTGATCCCAGTAGAAAGAGCTCAGGTCGTGGCCCATACCATCCAGGATCACGGAACGTGCTCCGGGATCGGCCCGTACTTCAGACGATCCCGGTCACAAGAGTTCGTCGATCTGGGAAACCGCCTGCGTCATTCCTTCGGACATTCCCATGTCCAGCATCGTCTTCATCTGCGCCGCATCAACGAATGAGCTCATCGAGGTCATGCGAGTTCCCCCGTCGATCAGTTCGAACGTGACGTGCGCGGCCATCGGCTCAACGCCGAGTTGCGGTTCACCGTCATCGCCGGCGAGACCGTTCGCGAACTCGAGTTGGTTCGGTTCGTCAATCGTGAACATGCGCCAATATCCATGGGGCGTGCCACCATCGGGTCCAGTCATGTAATAACGCGATTCACCACCGACCGAGAAATCGTGTCGCGTAAACGTCGCGGGATAACTGGGTGGTCCCCACCAGCGCTCGAGATGTCGGGGATTTTCCCACACGCCCCAGACCCGCTCGGGGCTCGCCTCGAACTCTGCGACCACCGTGAGACTCAATGTTTCTGGGTCCGCCACCGTTGAGATAACTGTCATCATTCACTTCCTTTCTCGCCGAGGATTTCGGCAATCCTTGTGGCCCTTCCAATCCAGATCTCCTCGAATGCTTTGAGAAGTTCTGTCGCTCGGCGCAACGTCGAAACGTTCCCGTGAACGATCTGCTCTCTTCCGTGACGTTCCTTGGTGACGAGTGCCGCACGTTCCAGGACGCTGACGTGTTTTTGCACCGCCGCAAAACTCATTTCGTAGTCATGGGCCAGCGTGGAGACCGACAGGCCCCGTCCGATGACGCGTTCGAAAATGTCACGTCGGGTCGGGTCGGCGAGAGCCCGGAACATCCGATCGACTTCACGGTCCGCAAGTTGATATACAACCATATGGTTGTATGATATCGAAGCCGACGTCGAGACGCAAGTCGGGATTTGGTGACCCGATTTACCCCCTCAAAAACGTGGGGCCGAGACACATAGTTGCCACGCAGGGCGACAATCTCGGATTCAACTCCGCGACCAGGTCGGCGTACGTTGCCGACGTGGTGACAAGATTTTGCTAAAGCGGATAGCGACGCGACGCGACGACGTCAGTCCGATGCGACGAGATTCAGGCGCACCGATTTCGGTAGGCCCGCGACGACCTGTTCGTAGGAGTGCGAGACCATCTCAATGATCTCGTCGTCGGGCACCGTGCCGTCCAAATGAACGGTGTTCCAGAGTCGCTTGTTGAGGTGGTAGCCGGGAATGACCGCCGCGTACTGAAGTCGAAGATCGATCGCGAGTTCAGCTTCGCACTTCAAGGAGATCGCCTCCGGCGAACCCTCGGGCGAGAGAATCGCGAAGATCTTGCCGCCCACCTTGAGCACGTCGACACTCGGGCCAAAGGGCTGCTCTTCGCTAGCGCCCGCCAGCGTTGACGCGAACTCCGAGATCTCCTCCAGGCTCAACGAGTGATGCGATCGCGACACCGACGGATCGAGATCAGTCGTCGATTGACTGATACAGGTCGTGCGAAATGAGTTTTCCCGGAAAGCCGCCAGGATGTGCTTCACGCCACACCTTCATCGCCGCACTGTCACCGATCGATTCATTGACTGCGCCGTTGTCCGCGAGACCTTTGAAGTGTTGGATCACGACAACTCGAAAGACGTCCTTACCGGCCACCCCCGTGAGCAGGTCGACCTGCGAGACGCCCGATTCGACGAAAGCCTTTGTCAGGCTCTTGATTGTCTCCATGAACTCGTCGGACTTCTCGGGGTCCGGTTCCCAGATTGAGATTTCGTACGCCTTCGCCATGGTTCAACCTTTCGCTTTGCGGTCCGGTGATCTGCCGGACTCAAACAGTCCCGAATCTAGTTATCCCCCGTCACTTTCGCTCGTGGTACTTGCCGGCGTGGACTGTATCCTCGCTCAATGACGTATCACCTCGCGCAGTGCAACATCGTGAAACTCAAGGCACCTCTCGACTCCCCCGTGGTCGCGGGCTTCGTCGCGGCGCTCGACCCCATCAACGCCTTGGCGGGCGTGGCGCCCGGATTCGTATGGCGCTTAAACGTTGACGGGGGCTACGCGACCAGCATTCGGGTATTTGCGGACGACCGGATACTTCTCAACCTGAGCGCGTGGGAGTCGATGGAGGCACTCAGGCAATACGTGTACCAAAGCGATCACAAAGACATCCTGCGCCGACGTCGCGAGTGGGCCGACTGCTTTGACGGAGTCCAGACGGCGATGTGGTGGATTCGCGCCGGGACCATTCCCGAAGCGACCGAGGCCGTGGAACGGTTGGAATCATTGGAGCGACTGGGACCCACTGAACACGCCTTCAATTTCCGAACACCGTTCGACGCACCGCCTGAGGTGGAATCGGTCTAGCGGAATTTCGCCATCACAATCGACCAGGTCACAGGCCCGATGGAGTTGTCGTTTTTCCGCTACTTGGAATCCTTTGGCCAGGGTAGGTTCGAAGCATGGTCGAAGATTTTGAACGCTGTTATCTCGCGCTGCAGTCGCGCGATCCACGATTCGACGGATGGTTTTACACCGCCGTGACCTCGACCCATATCTACTGTCGACCAAGTTGTCCGGCCCAGACCCCGATGCGTAAAAACGTTCGTTTCTACCCCTCGGCTGCCGCCGCGCAGCTCGCCGGTTTTCGAGCCTGCAAACGTTGCCGCCCCGATGCCTCTCCCGGTTCACCGGAGTGGAACTCGCGCGCGGACGTGGCCGCTCGAGCGATGCGCCTCATCGCGGACGGACTCGTCGACCGCGAGGGAGTCAATGGTCTCGCTCGACGGATCGGCTACAGCGTGCGCCAGTTGGAACGCGTCCTGCAAAACGAGATCGGTGCCGGTCCGATCGCCATTGCGCGGGCACAAAGGGCGCAGACCGCGCGCATCCTCATCGAAACGACCGGCTTGGCCATGGCCGACGTGGCCTTCGCCGCCGGCTTTGCCAGTGTTCGACAGTTCAACGACACCGTGCAAGCCGTATTCGCGTCGTCTCCCACGTCCCTTCGCACTCGTGCGAAGGGACGGCGTGACGTCGCCGAAGCGTCAGCCGCGATCCAGTTACGTCTCGCGTTTCGCCAACCCCTATGTCCCGACAACTTGTTCGGGCATCTCGCGGCCACTGCGGTTCCCGGCGTCGAAGAGGTGCGGGGACAGACCTATCGTCGGACTTTGCGATTGGCCCACGGTCCCGGCATCGTCGAACTCACGCCGACGCCCGACTACATCAACTGTCGCGCCGTGTTGAGCGATATGCGTGACCTAACGGCAACGATTGCGAGGAGTCGCTGGCTGCTCGATCTCGACGCCGACCCGGTGGCGATCGACCGTCAACTGAGTATCGACCAATCACTGGCCCCGCTCATCGCCAAGTCACCGGGACGTCGAGTACCTCGATGCGTTGACGGAGCCGAGATGGCGCTACGGGCCGTCCTGGGCCAACAGGTTTCGACCACCGCGGCCCAGACTCACGCCGGTCGCCTAGTTCAGCGTCACGGTGAACCCGTGAGCGACCCGGGCGGGGGACTCACGCACCTCTTCCCGTTGCCGACTGCGTTGCGCAGCGTTGCACTGGCGATGCCCACGAAACGGCGCGACACGTTCGCGGCACTCGTGAAGGCGTTGCGAAGTGGCGATCTCGAACTCGGACCGGGCGGTGACCGCGACGACGCGATGAACGTTCTTTCCGAGATCCCCGGTATCGGACCATGGACGAGACAAGTGATCGCCATGCGAGCGCTCGGCGATCCCGACGCCTTCCCCGAAGCCGACCTCGGCGTTCGCCACGCGGCCGAACTTCTCGGACTCCCGTCATCGCCCGCGGCGCTCGTGGAGCGCGCTCACATCTGGCGACCGTGGCGCGCGTACGCGGTGCAGTACCTGTGGTCGGTCGACGACCACCGCATCAACGACTGGCCGCCCCGGTCGTGACGTCTATCCCGCTATGAAAGGAAACGAATGAATGAAGTCCTCACCTCCACGGTCGAGAGCCCCATTGGACCGCTCACGCTTGTCGCTCGCGACGGCGCACTCACGAACATCTCGATGCACGAACAGTGCCATGTGTCACCACCACCGGACGACGCCATTTCGGACGACGCGTGGTTCAAGGACGTCGCTGCGCAACTCCACGCGTACTTCGCGGGCGAACTGTCAACGTTCGATCTCGAGATGAATCTGCTCGGCACGCCATTCCAGCAAAGTGTGTGGGCCCAGTTGTGCGAGATCCCCTACGGCGAAACGATTTCCTACGGCGAACTGGCCCAGCGAGTCGGGAACCCCAAGGCGTCGCGTGCCGTTGGTCTGGCTAACGGTCGTAATCCCATCTCAATCATCGTGCCGTGTCACCGGGTAATCGGGGCCAACGGGTCCCTCACCGGATACGGCGGCGGACTCGAGAGAAAGACGTGGCTGCTCGAACTCGAATCAAAGCGTCGCTCGTAGATCGCCGAGGCGTGTGACGCGCTGAGCGCCGGACACGACTTCGCGAACGTTGCTACATTGCGAACATGGCGACGGACAAGAAGTTCATCGAGGCGGTCCTCGACAAACTGCAGCCACTCGAGATCACGGCGAAACCGATGTTCGGCGAATACGGCCTCTACTACCGAGGAAAGAACTTCGCACTCGTCTGTGACAACACGCTCTTCGTGAAGATCACCGAGGCCGGTGCCGCGAAAGCCGGACGCGTCAGCCAGGGCTCGCCCTACGACGGTGCCAAACCGGCCTATCGAATCTCTTCGGCGAAACTGAACGACCGCGACTGGATCATCTCGTTGGTGACAGCGACGAGCGATGCTTTGCCGCTGCCCAAGAAAAAGGGTTTCCGCGTTCGACCGTGAGGTCCGGGTCACTTAACGCGGTGACAGTTCCCGTTGGCGGGGTTCAGGAGACGACTCGTCACGGCGATGTCAGAATGACGACGTGATCATTGAAACCACCAACTTGTTGTTGCGGGCCTTGACGCCGGACCCCGCCGAGGCGATCGTGGCCGGAGAACGTGACGGCCAGTCGTGGGCGCAGGATTTCCCGACGCCGGGTGACGTTCGCGTTGCCGGCGCCGCGCTCGTGGGCGGGGCCACCTTCGCCACCGACGCCGTGCCGTGGGGCCCTCTTCACGGTCGTAGAAAAGTCAAGTGAGATGAGCATTGGCGGAATCGTTTTTGAGAGCTCTCCCAATGAACGAGGTGAGGTCGAGATTGGCTACGGCATCAGTGAATCATTTCAGGGCCGCGGCGTAGCGACTGAAGCAGTTCTCGCACTGTGTGAACTTGCTCGACGAGGCGCGCGAGCGGTGATCGCCGAAACCGATATTGAGAATGTCGCGAGTCAACGAGTTCTTGAGAAGAGTGGATTCCGTATCGAGGCCCAGGGCGTAGCGCTCATCCGGTGGAGAAGGGATCTTCCAGACGCCGAGTCATGATGCGAGATATCTCTACGAATCGGTCAATTCACGTGATTCACGAACGATCAGTGTCAAGCCAACAAAAGGATTCCATCCAGTGGCTTGACAAGGTAGTGAGTAAGCACTTACAATAGCCAAATGATGGTTTCGACCCGACAAACAGCCGCCGAACGACGAGTCGCCGTTTTGAGTGCCGCGGTCACCGAATTCGCGAAGTCCGGTTATTCCGGGACTTCCACTGACGCCATCGCCATTCGCGCCGGCATCTCTCAGCCGTACCTCTTTCGCCTCTTCGGAACAAAGAAGGACCTCTTTATCGCGACCTATGACCAGGTCGGCACTCGAATCGTCAAGGAGCTGTCCCGGGCGATCGAAGGACTGGACCGCGAAGAGGCGATGCAGGCCATGGGCATGGCGTACCTGCATTTGATGCAAGATCCCGAGATGCTCCAGGTTCAGATGCACGGCTACGCCGCCGCGACGGGCGATCCCGAGATCGCCGCCGCCTGTCGAAGGACCTTCGAAGTGCTGTGGCACATGGTCAAGGACAAGTTGGGACTGGACCAGGAAATGATCCAGGATTTCTTTGCCAACGGCATGTTGATCTCGGTGATGTCCGCGATTGACCTGCTCTCGGTCAAAGAGTCGTGGGCCCAATCGATCTGTCCCGGGTCCGAAAAGTTCGACGCCATGATGGCGATCTCCGAAGCCCGCAAGGGCAATGGTGACGTCGCAACGGCACAAGCGTCATGATGACCCCTATATTTTTTTTCCTCTCTCAAGATAGTGACTACTCACAACTAACAATCCCTTCCATCAGGAGTTACCAGATGGAAGCGCAAGGGCAAGGAGCACACCAATGACCACCACACTGAACCGGCCGATCGACGTCGAGTCCATTGATCGACCATCGACGCCCCGCGCCGATGGTCACCGTGGCGCGTGGGCCGTGCTGATCACCGGTCTCGCGCTCTTCATGGCATCGCTCGACAACCTCGTCGTGACGACGGCACTTCCGGTCATCCGCGTCCACCTCCACGCCGGGCTCTCGGGCCTCGAGTGGACGGTCAACGCCTACACCTTGACCTTTGCCGTACTACTCCTCACCGCCGCCGCCGTCGGCGAGCGTTTCGGTCGTCGCCGAACATTCATGACCGGCGTCGCCATCTTCACCACCGCGTCGGCGCTCGCCGCGATTGCTCCAAGCATTGGCTTTCTCATCGCCGCCCGGGCCCTCCAGGGCGCCGGTGGCGCGATGATCATGCCGCTCTCGCTGACGTTGTTGAGCGCGGCCGTAAGGCCCGAACGTCGCAACGCCGCGCTCGGCATCTGGGGAGCGATCGGTGGCGCGGCCATCGCTCTGGGGCCGCTCGTCGGTGGCGCCGTCACGACCGGCTGGTCGTGGCACTACATCTTCTGGCTCAACGTGCCGATTGGCATCGTTCTCGTGCCCCTGGCGTGGTGGAAACTGGCCGAGTCACGTGGGACCCAGAGCCGTCTGGACGTCCGGGGAGCACTCCTCGTCAGTGGCGGCCTCCTCGGCGTAGTGCTCGGCCTCGTGCGCGGGAACGCCAGTGGTTGGACCAGTTCGAGCGTGCTCGCCTCCTTCGTGATCGGAGCCGTCTTGCTGGCGGCGTTCATCCGGTGGGAACTGCGCGCTACGGCCCCGATGCTGAGTTTGCGAATGTTCAAGAATCGAGGTTTCGCCGCGATCAATGTGACGGCGCTCTTGTTCAGCTTTGGCATGTTCGGCACCGTGTTCTTCCTCTCGCAGTTCCTGCAGACGGTGCAGGGCTACTCGCCCCTCGGCGCGGGACTTCGAGTTTTGCCGTGGACCGGCATGCCCATGCTGCTCGCACCCGTCGTCGGACTACTCGCCCAGCGCATCGGCGGTAAGCCCCTGGTCGTCACCGGCCTCATCCTTCAGGCCGTCAGCCTGATGTGGCTGGCGTTGCTGTTGACGCCGACGACGCCGTACTCGGACATGGTTCCCGCATTCATCGTCGCCGGCGTCGGCATGACGCTGTTCTTCGTTCCGGTCGCGTCGCTCGTACTGGGCTCGGTTCCGAAGGATCATGAAGGACTCGCCTCAGGCACCAACGCCGCGTTCCGTGAACTCGGTGGCGTCTTCGGCATCGCGCTGCTCGGCGCGGTCTTCTCCTCGAGTGGTGGATACCTCTCCGCGCAGGATTACGTCAACGGACTGCGTCCCGCGATGTACGTGGGAGCACTGGTCGTCGCGATCGGCGTCGTGACGGCACTGCTCGTACCGGGCCACAAGAAGCTCAGCGAGCCCGCACTGGCCTCTCTCCAACGAATCAAGGAGATCCCCCTCCGCGATGCGCCAGATCTCCTCAGTGCTTAGGCTGCAGTCAGCAACAAAGTGATTGATGGCCGGATCCGAAAGTAGCACCGGTCACCCGCCGCGGACGGGGCGATCATTGATTGGACGCAGGGTTCATTTGAAGTTATGCCGGATCGAAACATCGATGGCAACGTCGAGAAACGAGAGGATTGAGATGAATCACTTCTTCAAACACTCATCCGACGGGACCCGCCGAATCACCCGAACCCTCCAATCAATGATCGGTCTCGTGGCCGTCGGGGCCCTGTTGTTCGGATCAATGGGAACTGGCGCACAGGCCACTGCTTCGAAGACGATCACACTTACCGCTGCCCAGAACGGACGCGTCATCACGGTGAATCCGGGAGCCAACATCTCGGTGACGCTCGAGTACAGCAACTGGACCTTCAGCACGCAGGGCACTCGAAAAGTCGTCACGCTCGTATCTACGACCGCCACCAAGGGTGCAACGTCCGGCGCAACACAGGCTTGTGTCCCGGGGCGTGCGTGCGCCTCAGTGCGGGCCGTCTACGTTGCCCTCGAACCGGGACTCATGCGACTGTACGCGCACCTCTCGTCGTGTCCGACGGGCGTAATCTGTAGCGCGAGTCCGAGTCACTGGACGGTCGTCATCCGCGTTCGCTGAAATAATGGTTGAATCCTGAGATTGGAACAACCATGAGTGTCATGCCCTTTGCCCTCGAAGGCTTCGAGTTGCAGCCGTTCACCTCCTCGACCGGCATCAAACACAACGTCTATCGAACGGGCGCAGGTCCCGCGGTCATCGTCATTCACGAGATGCCCGGCATCACACCACTAGTCGCCGCATTTGGCCGCAAGATTGCTGAGCGAGGAATGACAGCGGTACTGCCTGATCTCTTTGGAACTCCCGGGCGTGAAATCTCAATTGGTTACGTGCTGGGGACACTCGCCAAGATTTGCGTGAGCAAAGAATTCAACCTGCTCGCCACGAACAAGACCAGCCCTGTTGTGAACTACCTTCGCGAACTCGCTGCCCACGAACGTGAGGCACATGGCGGGCCAGGTGTCGGCGCGGTGGGCATGTGTCTCACCGGTGGCTTCGCCATGGCCATGTGCGTGGAGCCGTCGGTCATCGCGCCGGTCATGAGTCAGCCGTCGCTTCCCTTCCCTACGAACGCGGAGCATCGAAGCGCGCTCGGTCTCTCCGACGCGGACTTGGCGGTGGTGCAACGTCGAACACAAGAAGACCTGTGCGTAATGGGCCTGCGCTTCAGTGGTGATAAGAAGTCACCCGCCGAGCGCTTCACCCGATTTCGCGAGACGCTGGGCGACAAGTTCATGGGTGTGGAGATCGACTCGTCGCCCGGAAATCCATGGGGCTACAAGAAGTCGGCCCATTCGGTGCTGACCGAGGATTACTCCGATGAAGCGACTTCACCGACACGTTTGGCACTTGAGGGCGTAATGGACTTCTTCACGTCGCGACTTGGCATCGCGCCCAAAGACACAAGCAGCAAAGACTAAGCCGGTCGACGCAGTGGCGAGCATCTGGGGAATGACACCCAAATGGTCGATCGAGTCCGAATGCGAACGGCGTGGCCGCGACAACGTGATCCACGACTGCATCGCGATCCTCAACGGCCGGGGCGTGGAAGACGACTTTCTACGAGTAATCGGTGGGCCGAGCGCCGAGAACGTCCTCGAAGGTCGAGACAGCGGCATCGACGTTTACTGGCCCCGCGTATGGGCGGCGCGCGGTCTCTTGCACGTGTGGGACGACGTCGCCACGGATGCGATTATCACGGCGACGACGCACGCCGCATGGCGCGTACGCGAGATGTCGGCCAAGGTGATCGCGCGACATCACGTCGGTTCGGCAATCGACGCCGTGGTGATTCTCTTGGACGACGAGAACGCCCGCGTGCGAGCGTCAGCCGCTCGAGCGTTCCGTACGATCGCCGAGTCATAGTTATGACGCCGAACACGTTCATCACCCAACCACGGAAAGTGCCGACCCTACGGGGCTTCGATGTCGGCCAGTTGACTCGCGATGAGGCTCTTGTCCTCGGGATCGGCGATGACCTCGACGAGGCGAGCGGCGAGCGCCGACCAGTTGTTGAATTCTTCGACGTCACCCAGTGCCGCGAACGCCCGAGCGACGCCTTCCGCGCTTGACGCCACGAGCCAATCCGGGACCTCGTACTCCTGGGCCGCCGAATGCGCTCGCTTGGCGAAGCGAAGGGACAACTCGCCTTCTCCGACCGCGGCCGCGGCTCGAGCGACCATCCAGTCGCTGACGATCCACTGCTCCCTATCGCCGGCGTTCAACCAGTGATACCGAGAACTGAACGCCACGGTCAACAGCTCGATATCGTCATCGGCGTCGCGCGTCGCCTCTAAGAGCTCCCAGCACCGATTGAAGAGCTGGGTCGCTAACTCTCGATCGTCCAATTGCGCCACGACGAAAGTTTAAATGGCTTCGGCGGCTCCAACTGGGCGTGGGTCCAGTGAATCTGAATTCAGTCCGGCACGACCTCGAACCAGATCAGCACCACCGGCGTCTGGTCGACAATTGACTCGCCGTACTCACGCCAATATCGTCGATGGCCCTCGCGCCATTCTTCAAGGGACTCGTCACCTTCGCCCTCGGCCTGCGCGAACGTCCACGGAACTTCGATGAACGGTACGGTCTCAACTCTCACCACGACAACCGTCGCAATGCGCCGCGCGTCATCGTCGACGAGGGCCAACAGCTCTCCCTCGGACTCCAACTCCTCGTTCTCTCTCACGTACTCGAGCAGCAGTCCCGCGGTCGCTCGTTTGCGACCATCAAGAATAAGTTGATTGAGGCGTAGTCGCAGAGCGCCCGGCGAACCGATTTCGAGAGCACGAAGACCATCAACAATCGGAAATGGCATGACGGCTCCTTGACCATTTGATTCGAATCAACAATCTACGGCGCGTGTTCATCATCTCGCGTCGATGACGACTCTGGCACGGGGTGATAAACATCGTCTGTGTCGAAGCCAACTCGAGGAAAATGGTCGATGGTGGCCGCGCTCGTGGTGATTATGGCACTTATCGTGATTCTCATTCTCCGGCCCGAGAAGATCGTGACGGCGAGCCCAGTGCCACGACCGTTCCCTGCGCGAGCCCCCAACTCACGTCGGACTACCAAATTGAGCAGTGCCTCGAATCGAAGATCAGAGTGGTGAGGGTCCGGATGGAATCGTCGCTACGAGATGAGTCCGACTATTTTCACTACGCCACTCGGTCTCAGGATCGGCGCGTCGCCCAGCGAACTCAGTCAACGTTCACGTCCTACGCGCGAGAGGAGTGCCTCGCCCTCACCAACCCCTACCAATCGGGCACAATCGTGCCGATTCTCTATGGCGAGTGTGTGCTCGGGTTCGACCACCAACGACTGGACTACCTACGCCACGCGATTACGTCTTTCAAGAAGGGCGGAGAGTCGCAGAAAGCTTCCTAGGCACTTTCGTTGGGCGAGAACTCACGCGATAGGGTCGCTCCATGCCACCGCTCCTGCTCACGATCCTCATCGCGGCGGCGGCGTGCGCGTTCGCATGGATTGCGTCGCTCGCGACCGGCGACACGTCGTGGGTCGATCGAATGTGGTCGATCGTGCCGGTCATCTACGTGTGGGTCTTCGCGGCCTACGCCCATCTCGACAACCCAAGATTGGACGTCATGGCCGCACTGGTCACGGGGTGGGGAGTTCGACTCACGTTCAACTTTGCCCGAAAGGGTGGTTACAGCGGCGTCGAGGACTATCGCTGGGCCGTGATTCGTTCGTCAATGCAGCCGTGGCAGTTCCAACTCTTCAATCTGTTCTTCATCGTGCTGTATCAGAACGCCCTGCTGGTATTGATCGCTCTTCCCGCCTGGAGCGCCTACCAGAATCGCTCGACGTCATTTGGCCCGATCGATCTTTTGTTGACGTTGCTCTTCGTTCTCTTTGCCGTTGGCGAGACGGTCGCCGATCAGCAGCAGTGGAGCTTCCAAAAGTGGAAGAACGCCGAGGTCCAGGCCGGGAGAACCCCGAACCCTCGCTTCCTCCAAAGTGGTCTGTTCCGATTTTCGAGACACCCGAACTACTTCTTCGAACTCGCTCAGTGGTGGGTGGTTTTCTTATTTGGTGCGTTAGCGGCGCGGTCGGTTCTCGAGTGGACCGTGATCGGCCCGTTCCTGTTGACGCTGCTCTTCGTTGGTTCGACTCGCTTCACCGAGAAAATCTCACTCTCGCACTATCCCGAGTACGAACTCTTCCAACGTTCGACGTCGCCCGTCGTACCGTGGTTCGCGCACAGCGTCGCGATCGTGCAAGTGCCGGAGACCTAACTGCGCTGCTCGCGAAAGTGAAATCGTTGCGGAGCGATGACTCGCGCATGATTGCCAACGAAGTTCCCTTCGGTACAATCGCTCTGTGCAGCCCCAGAAAATCATCCTCTACTACGGGTTCACACCACTTGACGACCCGGACGCCATTCGCCTTTGGCAACGGACACTCTGCGACATGCTCTCGCTCAAGGGTCGAATCCTCATCTCGCGCCACGGCATCAACGGGACTCTCGGCGGCACGATTGAAGACCTGAAGAGATATATCGCCGCGACCAAAGATTTCTCCGGTTTCCGGGGCATCGACTTCAAGTGGTCCGAGGGCTCCGCGGACGATTTTCCTCGTCTGCGGATTCGCGTTCGTGACGAGATCGTCTCGTTCGGTGCTGCAGATGAATTGTCGGTTGATCGCCGCGGCGTCGTCGGTGGTGGCGTGCACCTCAAACCCGACGACGTCCACGAGTTGGTCCAGCAACGAGGCGACGACGTCGTCTTCTTTGACGCGCGAAACGCCTTCGAAGCCGCAATCGGCCGTTTCAAGAACGCCGTCGTTCCCAACGTGCTCGCGACGCGCGACTTCGCGTCGGTGCTCGACAGCGGACGATACGACCATCTCAAGCACAAAGCCGTCGTCACGTACTGTACGGGCGGCGTGCGTTGCGAGGTCCTCTCTGCGCTGATGATCAAACGCGGATTCGAAGAGGTCTACCAGCTCGACGGAGGCGTCGTGCGCTACGGCGAAGCCTTCGGCGACGACGGCCTCTGGGAGGGCTCGTTGTACCTCTTCGACGCACGGATGCATCACGAGTTCAGCGAGCACACGAAGATAATCGGCACGTGCGAACGATGCGAGGCTCCCACGAGTCAGTACCACAACTGCGCGAACCTGGCCTGTCGAAAGTTGATTCTCCTCTGTGGCGACTGCGAACTCGACAACGTCAGTACGAACTGCGCGCCGCAGCACTTTGCGAACTCGGGCGTCGACAGTGCGAACGAGCTCGCCGACGTACAAAGCGCTTGAAAGGGAAATCCTCCGGCGAGCCAAGCTCGCCGGAGGATTCCTAACAATTACTGGGTACTGGGAAATGAACTAGTGACGATTGTGTCCGAAGTTCTTCCCGGCGCCTTGACCTTGACCGTGACCTTGGCTGTGACCTTGATCCTGACCGTGACCGGATGAGGTACCAATGTTCACCGAACTGGCGTTAAGGCTGCCCGCGGTCGTGCCCGCAATGCCGACGGCACTGATCTGTGCTCCGACAACCACGGCGGTGAGCGATGAAGCCGCGCCACCCGAGGTGTAGGTAGTGGTGCCCGAGACGTTCACCGTGATCGTCGTGCTGTGAAAGCTCGAAAGCGTAATCACGTTGCCGGCGACAGCGGTGACGGAACCGAAGACGCGCTCCAGGCAAATGGTGACCTTGGTCACCGTCTGGGGCGTGGTCGAGGTCAGCGCAAGGCTGACCTGCTCACCGACCGCGAGGTCACCGACGACGCCGGCCGTAGAGCCTTCGAAGTAGGTGGTCGTTGCGGTGGTGGTGTAGGTCGTTGAGGTGCCCTGGTGATCCTTCAGCGTGATCGAGTTCGTGCCCAATGCGGTCACGGTGCCTCGAGCGCCGTTCCACTGACCCTGGTCATGAGAGCCGATGCTGGAATGATCGCGTGAGTGCGAACCTTGACCGGCGAGGGCTACTCCTGATGTACCGAGTGCGAGTGCTACACAAACGACTGCGGCGGATGCCACGCGAATGACGCGACTTGACTTAGTTCTAAACATGATTTGCCCCTTTGACGCATCCACAGAGTGTGGGTGCGTACATCTCTAAGTATCGCGCATCAATTTGTGAATCTTCTGTGAGGCCACTGTGGATTCACACAACTCGGTATGGTGCAGTCGTCATCAACTCGTAACAAACTTCATCACCATCTCGTAACATTTCTCGACTGCGCCAATCTCACGCGTATGGTGCACCAGTCGTTTTCACATTACTGAAACTCTTTTGCGACAACGATCGCCAACATCGAGATAGTGAATATTTGATCTCGAACGAAATACTCTATTTTGTGTAGAGAAGAGGATCGGCACGTCACGCGACTCGAGAAAGGCAACGAGCACCAACGTCGCAGCAGCGTTGAAATTAGGTTCGTCGACTTCCACCTTCGAATTCGAATTGAATTCGTTCGCGCGCGGTCCTTCGTCCGCCGGTCCCACGGCGACGCCAGCTGCCATCGCAGCATCCGCCGTACCGAGCAGTCCGAGGAATCGGGGAATTCATTAGTCCGATACTCCGGTGAAAACTTCGCCCGGTTCGTTGGACTTCTCGACGTAGACATACTTCCCGCCGCGCAACCATGAGCAACCCGCGGCCAAAAGACACGCCAACACGGCCGAGTCACAGGCCGCGTGCAAACCGTTGTGAAAGGGTTTTGTAATTATCGATGGAAAGAAGCTCCGCTTCGCCAGCGCTAATTGCGTGTGCGTTGGCAAGCTCGCGATTACGTGGGGGCTCAAGAGATGCTCGAGTGGGTTGTAGCCGAGGAATGACGCGAACAACGTTGACACCGGCGGCAACGCAGCGACACGACGCGCGTCAGCTATCGGCACGCCGACCGCCGTCAGACCGTGAAAGACCGACGCGGGGAGCGACGACGACAAGCCGATGATCATCAGCGTGAAGAAGATGCCGATGGAGAGCACCTGCCCGGAGTTCTGGAATGTTGAGTTCATCCCCGAGCCGACGCCGCGATGCTGTCGCGGCAGAGAATTCATCACACCCGCGCGGTTCGGCGCCGCGAAGGCGCCCATTGCCAAGCCATTCAAGAGGAGCAGCCCGCCGAACTCGTAGTAGTTGAAGTTTACCGGCAAGAGCTCGAGCAAGAAGAACGACAGCGCCGCGATCAACATGCCGACGGTGGCAAAGGGCCGAGAGCCGTAACGATCCGAGAGAGCGCCCGAGACCGGACCAGCGATCAAGAAGCCGAGTGTCAATGGCAACATCGCAACGCCCGCCCACAGTGGTGTGCGCGCGAAGTCGTAGCCGTGCAACGGCAGCCAGATTCCCTGCAGCCAGATCACGAGCATGAACATCAATCCGCCGCGACCCACCGAGGCCAGAAAGCTCGAGATACTGCCCGCGCTGAAGGCCCGAATGCGAAAGAGCGAGAGACGGAACATCGGATCGGGGGAACGCCGTTCGACTTGGGTGAAGACGAAGAGCATGGCCACCCCTCCCACGAGCGCGGAGAGCACCAGCGGACTGAGCCAGCCCATCGTGCGACCGCCGTAGGGCTGGATCCCGTACGTGATGCCCACCATGATCGCAATTAGGCCGAAAGCGAACGTGATGTTGCCGGGCCAATCGATGTTCGTGTCGGCGCGTCGTGGAATCTCTTTCAGTTTCCGATACGCCCAGACCGTGCCGAAGAGCCCGATGGGCACCGAGACGATGAAGATCAGTCGCCACTGGATCGGTGCGAGGATCCCCCCGAGGACGAGACCGATGAATGAACCGCTGATCCCGGCGATCTGATTGATGCCGAGCGCCATACCGCGCTGATCTTCGGGGAAGGCGTCCGTGAGGATGGCCGACGAGTTCGCGATGAGGATTGCGGCACCGACGCCCTGGAAGATTCTCATCACCACGAGATACAACGCCGCCGCCGTTCCCGACATCCACGTGACACTGAGGAGCAGGGAAAAGAACGTGTAGACGACGAAGCCCATGTTGTACAACTTGACGCGACCGTACATATCGCCGAGACGACCGAACGTCACCACGAGCACGCTGGTGACCACCATGAAACCGAGGATCATCCACAACAGATAAAAGCTATTCCCCGGCAACAACGGATCGAGGTGGATGCCAGTGAATATGTCGGGCAGCGCAATGAGCATGATCGAGATGTCGATCGTGGCCATCAGCATGCCGAGCGTCGTATTGGAAAGAACGACCCACTTGTAGCGGTCGTCGGCTCTCGTCTTCGACTCGCCTCCCGCCGATACTTCGGTGTCGGACACCACTAACTCTCGAGAAGACCCGCGGGCACGCTCTCGAGGGAGCGGAGTATTGCCATAGCCAGTTCGCGCGCCGATTCCGCGTCCAACTCGAGTCCCACTCGAGAACTCGCACCGAGTGCGGGATTGATCAAGTCCACCAACAACGCGTGTCCGGCGCCGAAGTGTACGGGGTGGTCGTAAGAGATCGTGGCGTCCGTCGCGCGAAACCAACCGTCCGCGCCCTTGGCGCTCCCGGTCACGGTGATTCGTTCAGTGTCGTACGTGCACATGTCGACCTACTTCTTGTCCGAGAGGTGGCGGCCGTAGAACTTCCAAATCTCGCCCCACGCTTCGGTCGCCACCTCCGCGCGATAGGACGGCCGATCGACGGCGAAGAAGGCGTGTCCCGCGCCGTCGTACTCGTGGAACGTGAAATCCTTGCCATGTTTCGTCAGCAACTCTCGAAGCGTCACGGTCTGCTCGGGCGACGGGTACTGGTCTTCGATGCCGAAGAGCCCGAGGAGCGGGCACGAGAGATTGGGCAGTAGATCAACGATCGACGTCATCGTGCTCTCGGGTCGACTCTCCACCACAAATGCGCCGTAGCAGTCGACGGCGGCGTCGAGGTTCAGACTGCACGCCGCGAGCACTGACTGTCGCCCCCCAGAGCAGTAGCCGATGACCCCGACCTTCTGATTCGAATTCGCCAGCGCGCGCAAGTATTTTGCCGCCGCGCCGACGTCACCGACCAGTTGATCGTCCGGCACCCCACCACTGGCTCGCGCGGCGGCCGCCGCGTCGTCGAAACTCGCATCGGGAGATTCGCGATAGTAGAGGTTGACACAGACGGCGTTGTAACCATTGGCGGCGAACTTTCGCACAATCTCCTTCGTCGCTTCGTCGTACCCGGGAAAGTGGTGGATGACGACGACGCCACCGACCTTGTGGTCGGACTCGGTGGTCGCGAGATATGCCTCGACCGAATGGTCGTCGTAAGAATCGAAGTAAATCGTTTCGGCACGAAGGTTCGAGGTCATAGGGCTCCGTTTGCTCTGGGATTTTCATCTCATTGTACTGAGGGCCAAAGAAGCTGATTCAGGGCAGCACGATCTCGAAACCGAAGTCGAACACGTCCAGATTCTCGGCGAACGCGCGCAGTCGAGCCAGATCGCCCGTCACTTCGAAGTCCTCTCGCGCGATCAACTCATCGAAGTTCTTCGAACCCGTGGCGAAAACGGCGAAGGCGGCAATGGAGGAAATGACACCGACCGGCGCCGACGTCCGCACGTCGCGACGGGCGTGGAGGACACCGTGACGAACACCAAAGCTCCATCGCTCGTCTCCGCGATCCACGACGACGAGTTCGACCTCGATCTCGAAGTCCGCGGACCTCGGACCGTTGAGACGAACTCCGATCAAGTCGAGCAGCAGTTCGGGCGTCATCGAACTCACGATGCCCGAAGCCAGAGCGTTGCCCGACAGCCCCCGCAAGACCGTGCCGTTCGATCGCAGTTCCATGGCGCCGGTGAGATAGAAGTCTCGCCACGGTCCGGACTCGCTCTGGAAACCGAGTTGTTCGAGGGCGTCGGCTTGCAAGAGGCGAGCCGGTTCATTCTCCGGATCGGCGAAGACGACGTGATTGACGACCTCGACCACCCATCGATAGTCACCTTCGGCGAACGACGCACGTGCTCGCTCCAGCACGGCCTCCGCGCCGCCCATGAATGACACGTATTTCTTTGCGGCTTCGACCGGCGGATGTGGATTGAGGTGAGCGGGATTCCCGTCGAACCATCCGAGGTAGCGCTGGTACACCGCTTTGGCATTGTGCGAAAGCGTGCCGTAATAACCGCGATTGAAGAATTGATCACCGAGTCCGGCTGGCAGCACGAGTTCCTCGGCGATTTCGTCCATCGTCAAACCGTGATTCGCCAAACGCAGGGTCTGGTCGTGCACGTAGCGGTACGCGTCGCGCTGGCTCGCTAAGTACTCCGACAGATCCTCTCGGCCCCACCGGGGCCAGTGATGACTCGCGAAGAGCACGTCGCACTCGTGGGCGTAGAGCTCGAGCGACTGGTCGATGTACTTACTCCACATCAGGGCGTCACGCACTTGCGCGCCGCGAAGCGTATAGACGTTGTGCTGATTCGCGGTGCAATTCTCGGCCATGCACAGCGCGCGCTCTTCGGGTATATAGATGTTCATCTCGGCGGGCGCTTCAGTGCCGGGCGTGATCTGGAAGATGAGTCGCACGCCGTCGACGATCAACTCCTCGCCCGTCGCCTTGATCTCGTGCGTGGGCGCGACGAGCGCGACACTCGGCAACCCGGGCATCCCCTTACCGAGTCCCGTGTCCACGTGTCCCTGCGCGTCCTTCGGGAGCAGCACGCCGTACATGTACATGGCGCGGCGGATCATGACCGTGCCCGCCAACACATTCTCGCTGATTGCCGCCTGGAGAAACCCTTCGGGCGCAATGATCATCACGCGACCATCCACGACATCGTCGGGACTCACGACACCGCGGACGCCCCCAAAGTGATCGGTGTGGCTATGGGTGTAGATCACGGCGCGCACCGGCCGCTCGCCCAGGTGTTCGTTCACCATCGCGAGTGCGGCGCGCGCGGTCTCCTCGGAGGTGAGTGGATCGATGACAATCCACCCGGACTCGCCGGAGATGAACGTCACATTCGAGATGTCCATTCCCCGCACCTGAAAGATCGACGGCGTGACTTCGAAAAGTCCGGAGATGTTGTTGAGTTGTCCCTGACGCCACAGACTGGGATTCACCGTGCTCGGCGGCACAACCGTGTCGGGGTCGTCGAGAAACGCGTAGCCGTCCAGGTCCCAGAGGACCTGGCCGAAGCGTCCGAGCACCTGTCGGGGCGCGCCGGGCGCAATCTTGCCGCGCGTGGCGCGTTCGAAGTCACTCGCGGGAGCCGTGACAATGGACGCGAGGACCGCTCGCTGAAGGTCTTTCGTCGACTCACTCGCCGTTTTTCGCTCGGGCGTCACGTCATCCACACAGTCCCCTCTCGTACGAAGTACCGCTGGCCACCCTATCGAGCCTCGATGCGTCGTCTCCTCGTCGAGAGCCGGGCGACACCGGAGCGCTGTGAGAGCCCACCCCACCTCTTCGCGCGAGGGCTGGACAATCTAGATTTTGGTCATGACACAACGCGAAGTCAATTTTCCAGACCGATTCTCATGGGGCACCTCGACGTCGGGATATCAGACCGAGGGCGGCGGCTCCAATACGGACTGGTGGCGTTACGAGCGCGCGGAGGGCACCCACTGTGCTGAAGTGAGCGGCGACGCGTGTGACTCGTGGAACCGCTACGAACAAGACCTCGACCTGATCGTCGAGCTAGGACTGAACTCGTATCGGCTCTCCGTCGAATGGGCGCGCATCGAGCCGGAGCGAGGGGTAATCGATGCCGAGGCGCTCGCGCACTACCGCCGGATGCTCGAGGCCTGTCGAGCGCGCGACATCTTGCCGGTCGTCACGCTCCACCACTTCACGCTGCCCCTGTGGGTCGCCGACGTCGGGGGTTTCGAGAACCCGGAGATTGCGTCTCTCATGGCACACTACGCACGAGTCGTCGGTGAGTCACTCGGCGACCTGATCGGCGTGGCCTGCACGGTGAACGAACCGAACATCGTGGCGTTGATGGGTTATCTCATGGGTCTCTTCCCGCCGGCGCAGAGTGACTGGGCGCGATTCTCCAAGGTCAACGTCGCCATGCGCGCCTGTCACGTCGCCATGCGCGACGCCCTGCGCTCTACGCCGGGCGACTATCCGATTGGCATGCCGCTTTCGATGCACGAGTACGAGGCGCTGCCGGGCGGCGAGGAACTGGTCGATTCGTTTCGACACGAGATGGAAGACGAGTACCTTCGCTCGGTCGGCGACGACGATTTCATCGGCGTGCAGTGCTACACGAAGCTCGTGTTCGGTCCGGATGGACTCATCGCCCACCCGGAGGGCGAACTCACCGAGATGGGATACCTGTTCTGGCCCGAGTGCGTGGAGTACACCATCCGTCGAACTGCCTCAATGGTCAACATCCCGATCATCATGACCGAGAACGGGATCGGCACCGATGACGACGAGCAACGGATTCGCTATCTGACGGGCGCGCTCGCCGGATTGTCGAATGTCCTCGCCGACGGCATCGATGTTCGGGGCTATTTCCAGTGGTCGCTGCTCGACAACTTCGAATGGACCTTCGGCTATCGGCCCAAGTTCGGCATCGTCGCCGTCGACCGCACGACCTTCGAGAGGTCTCCCAAGCCATCAGCGCGCTGGTACGCCGAGGCGACGCGAAAGTTCACCACGCCCCTCTAGCCCGTCACGAATTCGACACCGGCCGATCGAACGCTCTCGCTAGAGTGACCTCGGCGGCACTAGCCCGACCCGATGTCACGAAGAAGGAGTATCAGATGACCGACGTGCGACCCCGATACCAACTCGTCGGACTGGACTGTCCCGATCCCGTAGCGCTCGCCACCTTTTACTCTCGACTCACCGGTCTCGACGTCGAACCCCTCGGCGACTTCAAGCCCGACGAGGTCGAATGGATTGAACTCGACAATGGTGAACATCCGACGATCGCGTTCCAGAAGGTCCCCAACTACGTGGCGCCGACGTGGCCCACCGGAGCGATTCCCCAGCAACTCCACTTGGACTTTCTCGTTCCCGATCTTGACGAAGGTGAGCAGCACGCGTTAGCGGCCGGCGCCACGAAACACGAGTACCAGCCGGGTACCACGTTCCGGGTCTATCTCGATCCCGTCGGCCATCCGTTCTGTCTCGTGCTTTCGAACGACTGACGTCGCTCACGTTATCCACTCCGCACTGACGAGACGAACGAGCCGGCTCAGCTCAGTATTCCGCTCGGCGAGGCGAGGACATGACTGTCCAAGAAGCGTGTCATGAGTGCCGCGCTCAGACGTCCATACTCCGGGGCCCCATCAAAGGCGTGCTCGAGTCCGTCGAAAACGTGGAGCTCACAATGCGATCCAGCGCCGGTCAATGACTCGCACATGCGCACGCTCTCCTTCCAGTCGACTCTCGCGTCGCGATTCCCGGTCAAGAGCAAGGTCGGCGGGAAATTAGGCCCGACGTAGCTGATCGGACTGATGGATCGAAGACGCTCTTCAGAGACGTCGTCACCGAGTAAATACTTCATGCTCTGGGGTGAACCCTTGGATCTCGCGTCCGCGCCCAAGAAGTCGACCGGCGCGTAAAAGGCGATCGAGGCGGCGACCCGAAGCGCGCTGGTGCCGGCGAGCAGCAACGAGAGACAACCTCCGGCCGAATTACCGGACACCGCCAGTTTCGACGTGGCGAGACCGAGCGACTTCGCTTCGGCGTGGAAGAACCCGAATGCCGTGTGGACGTCATCGAGCCCGGCGGGCCAGAGTGCCTCGCCGGCGAGTCGGTACTCGCACGCGAGTGAGGTGTAGCCCGCACGACCGAGCGCGATGCCGTAGCCGGCGAGCTGTCGCCGGTCCCCTTCCACGAACGCGCCGCCGTAGATGAGCAGTACGCCCGAGCCATTGGGATTCGGCGGACGGTAGAGGTCAGCGAGGAGGTCGCGTCCGCCACCTTGGCCAACCTTGAGTGTTTCGACTTCGACTCGATCAGACACGGCGATTCCTTCCTGGTCACGTGGCGCCGAGCCTATCGACGACGCGAAGGTTGCACTACGCCAGACTCAACAGCGCGATTCCCACGACGACCACGAGTGCGGGCGCCATGATGGCCCGTAGCTTGCCCTCTTTGAACAACACGACGCCGATGGCCGCGGCCCACAGCACACCGGTCTCACGAAGCGCGCTCACGACGCCGAGGGGGGCCCGCGTCTGGGCGTAGAGCACGACCGTGTACGCAATGAGCGACATGGGTCCGGCGAGGAGGCCGATCGTGATGGTTGATGAACTGTCCGTCCAACGCCAGCCGCGACGAACGACAGCGGCAATAAGCCAGAGCGTCGACTGGAGGACGAAGAGCGCGACCGCGTAGCGCAGGGTGTCGTGACTTCTTCGAACACCGAGGCCGTCAACCACGGTGTAGACCGCAATCGCCGCCCCTGTCGCCAGGGCCCAGTAAATCCCGACGCGGTCGAGTCGCGACGAATTTCGCACGTAGGCCAGACTGACGATGCCCACGACGATGAAGAAGATTCCGAGAATCCCCCGGGCGTCAAGGTGTTCGCTCGCGAAGACGAGTCCGCCGATCGAGACCAGGAGCGGCGCCACCCCCCGCGCGATCGGATAGGCGCGAGAGAAGTTCGCGCGTCGGTACGAGCCCATCAAGAACAGTTCGTAACCGAGGTGACAGGCCGTCGAGGCCAGCACGAACGGCCACGCCGCGCCACGCGGCAGTCCGATGAACGGGAGCGCAATCCAGCTCACGAACGCCGTCCCCGAGTTCATCAACGCGAAACTGGTGAATTGACTCGAGATACCCTTGACCATCGCGTTCCAGATCGCGTGGACGAGACCGGCGAGGAGTACCAGGAAGACGATTTCGAGACTCACGGGGACGTCGTCCCGTCGTCGAATCGCACGAAGGGCATCCTAGGAGGAGCGCTCGTTTCGTCGGTATCGTCGGCCACGAGGTGCGAGGTCGACACCAGATAGACTTACGATTCGCGTCTCGGGGTCTCGACCTTGGGAACACCGAGGACCTGTGGTGCAGCTCGGAGTGCACGCCGCCCTGTCAAGGCGGAGGTCGCGGGTTCAAATCCCGTCAGGTCCGCTCGACACCCGAAAGGGTGACGAGGAGGTCGAGTAGCTCAGTCGGTAGAGCGCGCGCCTGAAAAGCGTGAGGTCACCGGATCGACGCCGGTCTCGACCACCAGCAAGTCGCCCCACGGACTCCTCACGAGCTCTGTGGGGCGACTTTTTGTGTCGTGACGATCTCTGCTGGCGCGACGCGCAGGCGAGAATGATGTCCGCTCGGCGTTACCTGCCACGCTCCGACGACCACGAGACTGCGTCGAAGACGTTGGATCGCCAGCTGCTCGTCGCCAATCGACGCCGGCACGAGTCCGAGCGCTTCGATCCGCGCCGTGACCTTCGATCCACGTACGCGTTGCACGTAGTAGGCACTCACGCGATTGCGGTGACGATTTGAGGCGATCGAAGACCGGTAGAAGAACTGTTCGACTTCGGGGTCACTGGACATCGACATGCGTCGAAACTACCGAGGCGGTGTCACAGCGTGTCGCGTGCAACAATGCACGGGGGAATCGGAGGAAAATGGACAGTCTGCCGTCACTACAGCCGCGCTTCGCGCCGCAGCCCTCGGGCGTCGCCTGGCCGACCCTCGAATGGCCGAGGGGTCAGCTGGCGAACCAAGACGAACTCGACGCCGCCGTAGATGAGATGTTCACCGACGAGACACTCGCGGTCACGAACGCGGTCGTCGTCGTGCGGGGCGGTGAGGTCGTGAGTGAGCGCTACGGCGGCGAACAATTCCACTTCGACCGGCCGGCCGAGCCGATCACGCGCGACAGTCAACTTCTCTCGTGGTCGATGGCCAAGTCGATCCTGCACATGATCGTCGGCACCTTGGTCGATGACGATCGCTTGAATCCCGACCAGTTGGCGCCGGTCCCGGAGTGGAGTGACGACGCCGATCCTCGCCACCAGATCCAAGTGCGCGACCTCTTAGCTATGCGCGACGGCCTCGCCTTCATCGAGGAGTACCAGATCGGTCAAACCAGCCACGTCATCGACATGCTCTACGGCGAGGGCAAGGACGATATGGCCGCCTTCACCGCCGCGTTACCCCTCGCCCGCGAGCCCGGCACGTGCTACAACTACTCGAGCGGCACCTCGAACATCCTGAGTCGAATCGTGGCCGACGTCGTGGGCTACGGCGAGAACTATCGCGCGTACCTCGAGCGTCGCCTGTTCGAGCCGATCGGGATGACGAGCGCGGTCGCGACCTTCGACACGAGCGGTGTCTTCGTCGCCTCGAGCTTCGTGCACGCCCGCGCCCTCGATTTCGCCAAGTTCGGACTGCTCTACCTTCGCGGTGGTGAGTGGGAGAACCAGCAACTCATCTCGCGCGAATGGGCCGCCACGGCACAAATGCCGCTGAGCGTCGAAGCCTCGAGCGGCGACCTCTATTCCTGGCAGTGGTGGGTCAGCGGCGACCAGTACGGCACGTACTGGGCGAATGGCTACGAGGGCCAGATGATCTCAGTCGTGCCGGCACTCGACGCGGTAGTGGTGCGCTTCGGTCACACGCCGGAAGAGAACTACGAACCGCGAATGGCGTGGCGCGAGCGGGTCTTGGCCGTGCTGGCGCAGTGATTACAACTCTTCGCTGGTGAATCCCAGGTCCTGAGAGGTGAAGAGCGCGTCGAAGGCGATGCCCTCTTGGGCCGCCATGGCGCTCACCGTGCCGCCGCGATCCACGACGGCGAACAGCATGATCACCTCGGCGCCGTAGTCGCGTACGACGTGCGCGGCTTCGAGCAGACTCGTGCCGCGAGTGACGGTGTCTTCGGTGATCACGACCCGGTCGCCGGGTTCGAGCACCCCGGCGATGCGGCCACCGGCCCCGTGGTCCTTCACTTCTTTACGGACACTGAATGCGTGGAGGCCCCTGCCACGCGTGGCGGCGACGCCGGCCGTGATGAAGGTCACACCGTCGGCGCCCATCGTCAGTCCGCCGATCGCGGTGACGTCGTCGGGGAGCCTCTCCAGGATCAACGTCGCGAGATCGACCATCACTTCCGGGGCGCAGATGGTCTTCTTGGAGTCGATGAACCAGGTCGAGGGTCGACCGGACTTCAAAATGAAGTCACCGTGCCGTACGGAGTGTTCGAGCAGGTGCTGACGGACTCGCTCGCGGGCGTCACTCATGACAACACCACCTCCCCGGTTCCGGAGCGCAGCGACCCGACCACCATCGCGGAGACTCCGTTGGCGCGCGCGATCGACATCGCCGCGTCCGCGGCGCCAGCGTCCAGGACCACCACCATGCCCAGTCCGCAGTTGAAGACGCGAACCATCTCGTCGGCGTGCACGCGACCGCGGCGCTGGATCTCGAAGAAGATCTGCGGTGTCTCGAAACTGTCCAAGTCGATCAGTGCGTCGAGTCCGGGGCTCAGGATCCGAGCGACATTGCCGACGATCCCCCCACCCGTGATGTGCGCCGCGGCGTGCACGGCTCCTCCCAGGTCGTGTCGCAGCGCCGTGACGGTCGGCGAGTAGATGACCGACGGCACGAGCAGTTCGTCGCCGAGGCTGTGGTCCGCGCCGTCCCACGCCGGAGCACTGAGG
Source organism: Acidimicrobiaceae bacterium (assembly GCA_003155915.1). Lineage (GTDB taxonomy): Bacteria > Actinomycetota > Acidimicrobiia > Acidimicrobiales > RAAP-2 > RAAP-2. The sequence continues at coordinate 61,142 of PMFA01000005.1, forward strand.
TCACCAACGTTGTTCACGAGGACGCGCCGGGCCAACGAGTAACCGTTCGAACGAAGTCCCGGCGACGCGAATCCGACCAGTACGTCGCCGTCGCACGCGCGCTCGGGGCCCAGCTCGTCGCCCCGTTCGACGACGCCGACGGCGAAGCCCGCGACGTCGAGGTCATCGGGCGCCATCACCCCCGCGTGTTCGGCGGTCTCGCCGCCGAGGAGTGAGGTGTTCGCCGTTCGACACCCTTCGGCGATGCCGGTCACCAACTCTTCGAGTCGCGCCGGTTCGAGTTTGCCGACCGCGACGTAGTCCAAAAGAAAGAGGGGCTCCGCGCCGACGCAGGCGAGATCGTCGACCAACATCGCGACGAGGTCGATGCCGACCGTGTCGTATCGCCCAACTTGACGCGCGATATCGAGTTTCGTGCCGACGCCGTCGGCCGAGGCGACCAGCACCGGTGACGTGTACTTCGACGTGTCGAGGGCGAAGAGTCCACCGAAGCCGCCGATGCCGCCCATCACCTCCGGTCGCTTCGTGCTCGCCACGATGTCCTTTATCCGCTCGACCGCCGCATCGCCCGCTTCAATCGACACTCCCGAACTCGCGTACGTCGTGCCGTTGACGGGCTGTTCGAGCAGACGGCTCACCAGCGGCTGCCTGCGGTTCCCAACACGACCGGTGTTGGCGCGGGGTACGAGCCGGTGAGACAGGCGTCACAGCACTCACCGTCGAGTTGTATTGCGCTGCGCAGGTTCGCCAGCGTGATGAACTCCAGTGAGTCGGACCCGATGAACTCGTTCATCTCGGGAATCGAGTGGTTCGCCGCGAGCAGGTCGTCGCGCGTTGGCGTGTCGATGCCGTAGTAACAGGGGTTCATGAAGGGCGGGGACGAGATTCGCAAATGCACTTCTTTGGCGCCCGCGTCGCGGAGCATCTTCACGATCTCGCGCGTCGTCGTGCCGCGCACGATCGAATCGTCGACGACGACGAGGCGCTGACCCTCGATGTTCTCGCGAAGGGGGTTGAGTTTACGACGGACGGTCGCCGCACGAAGGTTCTGATCCGGGGAGATGAACGTCCGTCCGATGTAGCGGTTCTTGACGAGCCCGTAGCCGAACGGAATTCCCGACGCCTTGGCGAACCCTTCGGCGGCCGGAACCCCCGAGTCTGGTACGCCCATCACGATGTCGGCCTCGACGGAGGACTGTGCGGCGAGCAGTTCTCCCATCCGGCGACGCGTCGTGTGTACTTGGTGGCCCATGAGGTACGTGTCCGGCCGCGCGAAGTAGACGAACTCGAAGATGCAGAGCTTCTGTTTGCCCTCGGCCGGATCGAGCAACTGGATCGATGAGACTTCCTTGTTCGAGATCGTCACCATCTCTCCCGGCGAGATCTCACGAACGAACGTCGCGCCCACGACATCCAACGCCGGGGATTCCGACGCGACGATCCAACCCTCGGGCTCCCCTTCGCTCCCGAAGCGTCCAAGACACAGCGGCCGAAAGCCGTAGGGATCGCGCACCGCGTGGATCTCGCCCGCTTCGAGCACCACCATCGAGTAGGCGCCCTCGGTGCGCGCGAGCACCACACCGAGCGCCTTGGCGAGTGAGATGCCCGACTCGACCTCGCGCGCGAGTAGTTCGGCGACGAGGTCCGAATCCGAGAGCATCGACGTGAACTGGATTCCCGCCTCTTCGGCGAGTGCCGTGGTGTTCGTGAGGTTGCCGTTGTGCGCGATGGCGAATCCCGACGTGCCGGCCGAGCGATAGACCGGCTGGGCCGCGGTCCAATTGGCCGAGCCCGACGTCGAATAACGAGTGTGACCGATCACAAAATCTCCGGCCAACGCGCGAAGCGTCGTCTCGGCGAAGACGTGACTGACGAGTCCGTTGTCCTTCACGACGGTGATCTGGTGGTTGTTGAACGTCGCCATGCCGGCCGACTCTTGGCCGCGGTGTTGGAGTGCGTATAGCGCGTCGTAGCAGAGGTGCGAGACGCTGCGTCCGGGAGCGACAATCCCGACGACGCCACAGGCTTCTTTCACGCGCCCTCTTCGGTTCGAAATTTCATCTCAGAAGGCACTGAGATATTGTCGCACAATCGAACGCCCCCATTGGACCTCTGTACGATGCTGTGGTGCTAGATCTTCACACCCACTCCACGTTCTCCGACGGATCGGACACTCCCACGCAGTTGGCCGAAAAGGCGCACGATCTGGGTATATCGGCGATCTCCCTGACCGACCACGACACGACGCTGAGTCACGAAGAAATGTCCGCGGCGTGCGAGAAGCTCGGCTTGGAAATGGTGACCGGGGTCGAGGTCTCGCTGCGCGATACGGAGTTCCCGAGAGTGCGCGACGGCGTCACCAAAGCGCGCAACGTCCACGTGCTGGCCTACTTCTTGCCACTGGAGGCCGAGCATCCGCTGCAGCAGAAGCTGGCTTCGCTTCGCCACGACCGCGACAGTCGAAATCACGCGCTGGTGACGTTGCTCCAGGAAAAGGGTTTTGAAGACCTCACGCTCGCGTACCTGACCAAAATGACCGGAAACGTGGACTCCATCGGTCGGCCCCATTTCGCGCGCGCCATGATCGATCTGCACCCCGAGCTCATCGGCGAACAGAACGCAGACACGTGGAATCGGGTGTTCACCGACTGGCTCGGCACCGACGGCGCGGCGTACGTCTCCAAGACGAGCATGCCGATCGAGGAGTTCGTCGAAGCCGCCAAGGGTTCGGGCACCGTCTTCTCGATTGCCCACCCCTTGGTCAACTACGTCGATGAAATCAACCCCATCTCGATTGAGACGACCATGCCCCGGGTGATGGCGTCTCTTCGCGAACGTGGTTTCGCCGGTGTCGAAGCGCACTACGGCGGAACGAGCGCCGGGATTCGCGCCCTGATGGTCAAACTCACGAGGGACGCTGGCATGATCCCCACGGGCGGATCGGACTACCACGGCACCTACAAGACCGACGTCCTCCTCGGCTTCGGACGAACCGGCGACCTTCGCGTGCCCGACGAGGTGCTCGAGGAGTTGAAGGCGGCTCGCTAGCCGACGGCGGCGAGCGACTCCTCGAGTGCGCCGCGCCGGCGCGAGGCGACCTCGTCGACCGAGAGGTTGATCATCGAGCCGATACGCAACACCGCGCCACCGACGGTGCCGAGGTGCGTCACCGGAACTCCGGCCACGTCAGCTCGGGCCACGAACGCGTCAACGTCATTCGTGGTCATGACGAAGCGGCCCGGGAACTCAGAAAACAGTTCGGCGTGACCTTCGAGTTCCACGATCCCGGCGCCCAGTTGGCTCACGGCGACCATCTCGGCCAACGCCGTTGCGAGTCCGCCAGCACCGACGTCGTGAACGGCGGTGACGTCACTGGAAACGCCCGCACAGATCGAGGCGATCTCGCCGGCCACGAAGTCGATCGCCGCGGCGAGCGTCTCGGCGTCGAAATTCGGTACGTGACCACCACGCCGACCGCGGCGGGTCGCCCAACGCGTTCCCCCGAGCGGGAAGCGGTACTGCGAGTTCGCGTGGCGAGTTCCCACGAGCACGATGTCGTCGCCCTCACGCCATCCCCAACCGGGCGGCGGGGCGACGAGTGACTCAACCACACCCAAGAGTCCGACGACGGGCGTCGGATCGATGTCGTGTCCGCCACTTTCGTTGTAAAGAGAGACGTTGCCGCCGATGACGGGAAGTCCGAGTCCCAGACAGGCCTCGGTCATCCCGTCGATTGATTCCGAGAGTTGCCACATCACCTCGGGGTGTTCAGGATTGCCAAAGTTGAGACAGTTGACCACGGCCTTCGCCGTCGCTCCCACGCAGGCCAGATTCGCCACGCTCTCAGCGACGGTCAACGAGGTACCGGTGCGGGGGTCCAGCGCGCACCAGCGCGGATTGGAGTCGGTCGACAGTGCGATGCCGCGCTCGGAGTACGGCAGCCCCGGTCCGCCCAGTCGTAGGAGCGCGGCGTCGCGGCCCGGACCGACGACGGTGTTCAAAAAGAGCTGCGAGTCATACTGGCGATAGACCCACGCGGGGTCCACGAGCAGGTCCAACAGGTCATCGTTCGGCGATCCGACCGGCTCGTCATCGCTCGGATCGTCGGCGTTGATCGCGTCGAGGTCCGCGGGACGACTCATCGGTCGATCGTAGAGAGGGGCTTCGTCGGCCAACGAGCTCGCCGGCACTTCGGCCAAGATCTCACCGTCGAATCCCTGGCGCACTCGCAGCATCGCGACGGCGCGACCGTTCTCGTCAATCGTCGGTTCGACGACGTGGCCGATGACTGTCGCGCGCACCTCCCACTTGGCGCACAACTTCGCCACCGCGTCCCAGTTCTCGGGGGTGATGATGGCGAGCATCCGTTCCTGGCTCTCGGACGTCATGATCTCGAAGGGTTCCATTCCCGCCTCGCGAAGCGGGATCGCTGAAACGTCCACGTCCATGCCCACGCCGCCGCGGGCCGCGGTCTCACTCGTCGCGCAGACGATGCCCGCGCCACCGAGGTCCTGGATTCCGACGACCAGTCCATCGTCGAGCAGCGCCAGGCACGCTTCGATGAGTCGCTTCTCCTCATACGGGTCACCGACCTGGACGCTTGGTCGCTTGGCGTCGTCGAGCGACTCGGCGCCGTCGGCGCCGTCAAATCCGGCCGACGCCAGGACCGACACCCCTCCGATTCCGTCACGGCCGGTCGAAGAGCCGAGCAACACCGCGAGGTTGCCGACGCCCGAAGCGACGCCGAGGACGAGCCGCTCGGTCGGTAGAGCGCCGCAGCACAAGACGTTCACGAGGGGATTGGAGGCGTAACAGTCGTCGAAGGTCAGCTCGCCGCCGATCGTCGGTACGCCGACTGAGTTCCCGTAGCCGGAGATTCCGGAGACCACGCCCTCGACCAACCAGCGTTGACGCGCGTCACTCAACTCTCCGAAGAACAGTGGGTCCATTACGGCGAGCGGTCGCGCACCCATCGTGAAGACGTCGCGCAGGATCCCCCCGACACCGGTCGCCGCCCCCTGGTAGGGCTCGATGGCCGACGGGTGATTGTGACTTTCGATGCGAATCGCCACCGCGATGCCGTCGCCCGCGTCGATGACGCCGGCGTTCTCCCCCGGGCCGACCAACACGTGGGCCCCTTCGGTCGGGAGACGGCGCAAGTGGATCCGCGAGGACTTATAGGAACAGTGTTCGCTCCACATCACGCCGTAGAGCGCCAATTCGAGTGAATTTGGCTCGCGATCAAGGACTTCACGAATCATTTCCAGCTCGGAATCGTTGAGTCCCAAAGCGCGGTGAAGGGGCTGGGGGCTACTCACGAGACCACACTACGGGCACCGGAGCGTGGCTCAATTCGCGAGAGCCGGCTGCTCGAGTGGCACACCGAGGAAACCTTCGAACAGCACCACCCCGTCGGCGCTGCCGAGCAGGGCCGACATCGCGCGCTCCGGGTGGGGCATGAGGCCAACCACGTTGCCGGCTTTGTTGGCGACGCCCGCGATGTCATCGCGAGAGCCGTTGGGGTTCTCCTTGTAGCGCAGCACGATCTGGCCGTTGCGCACGAGCTCGTCATACGTTTCGTCGTCGCACGTGTAGGAACCGGAGAAGTGATTGATGGGCACGACCAGTTCCTGACCGACGCGCGCGTGCCGAGTCAAGACCGACGACGTCGACGAGACGACCAGCGTGGTCGGCTGACAGAGAAACGTCAGGCCGCGATTCTTTTGCAGCGCGCCGGGTAGGAGTCCGGCTTCGACCAGGACCTGGAAGCCGTTGCAGATGCCGAGTACGGGACCACCGGTGGCGGCGAAACGCTCCACCGCCGCCATCACCGGCGAAAAGCGCGCGAGCGCTCCGGGGCGCAGGTAGTCGCCGTGGGCGAAGCCCCCCGGGAGGATCACGCCGTCGATGCCGTCCAGATCAGTTCGCGTATGCCAGATGAATTCGGCCTGGTCGCCGAGGCGCTCGACGGCCGCCGCGGCGTCGTACTCGCAGTTGGAGCCGGGAAAGACGACGACACCGATCCGCGACATGACCTAGCGCTCCCCAATCCGGGCCGAGGCGTCTTCGATCACCGGGTTGGAGAGGAGTCGCTGCGCCAATGACGTGGCCTTGTCGAGCGCGGCCGCCTCACTCTCCGCCTCGACGTCGAATCGAAAGGACTTTCCGGCGTGCACGTTCGTCACGCCGGTGAAGCCGAGGGCCGGAAGCGCGCGCTCGATCGTGGAGCCTTCGGGATCGGCGATGCCCTTGCGCAACGTGACATCGACGATCACGAAGTAGTTCATGACGAAGCACCGTACCAGTCGCTGATCGAGTGTCCGGTCACGCGCTCGTACGCGTCGACGTAGCGCGTGGACGTCGTCGCCACCACGTCATCGGGAACCTTCGGCGGCGGCGGCGTGCGGTCCCACGTTTGTGTATCCAGCCAATCGCGAAAGGGCTGCTTGTCGAACGAGGGCGGCGTCTCACCGGAACGAACCTGGTCGGCCGGCCAGATACGCGACGAATCGGGCGTGATGACTTCGTCGCAGAGGACCAGTTCTCCGCCCACGAAACCCAGTTCGAACTTCGTGTCGGCGAGGATCAGCCCCTTGGCCGCGAGCGCCGCGGCGGCACGCGTGAAGAGGTCCACGCAGAGCGTCTGGGCGTGGTGGACCCGATCGGCGCCCACCAAAAGAGCCGCTCGCTCGACGCTGATGTTGACGTCGTGACCCGACGCGGCCTTCGTGGACGGCGTGAACATGGGCTCGGCGAACGCGTCGGTGAGTTGGAGACCGGGCGGCACGATTATTTCGTTGACCGTACCGCGCGCGACGTATTCGCCGTGCGCTGAACCGGCGAGCCGGCCGCGCACGATGCATTCGAGCGGCAACATCTCCGCTTTTCGCACGAGCATGGCCCGACCGTGCCATTCTTTCTGCGCGAGGAAACCCGGCACTGAGTGCTCGATGACCGAGGGATCACAACTGACGAGAGATGACGGCACGGCGTCGCCGAACTCTTGAATCCAGAAGTTCGTGATGCCGGTGAGCACGCGGCCCTTCTCGGGTATCGGCTCGGCCATGACCACGTCGAATGCGCTCAGCCGATCGGACGCAACCATCAAGAGGTGTTGCTCGTCGACCTCGTAGAGATCGCGGACCTTTCCGGTATAGATCGGCGTCAGACCAAGGTCGCTCACGAACGCCACTCCAGCGCGTCAAGGAAGCGACCACGATGCGCGAGCATTCGATCAGTGTCGAAGGCTCTCGCCAATGCGTCGTTGCTCAACGTCACGTCGTCGTCACTCTCGACGACCTCTCGGAAATTGCGACGCTCATCAATTGCGCGCCGGGCGGCCGCTTGCACGACGCGGTAGGCGTCGTCGCGCGACATTCCGGAATCGACGAGGGCGAGGAGCACGGACTGGGAGAAGACGAGCCCGAGGGAGCCGGTCGTGAGGTTCTCGAGGGCGCGCTCCGGATGCAACACAAGGCCGTTGGCGAGACCAGTGGCCTTGCGCAACATATATACCGTGAGTTGCAGCGCGTCGGGCAGCACGACCCTTTCAACGCTCGAATGCGAGATGTCACGCTCGTGCCAGAGGGCGACGTCCTCGAGTCCGGCTTGCAGGTATCCCCGCAGTACCCGACTGAGCCCGCACAGTCGTTCCGAGAGAACGGGGTTGCGCTTGTGCGGCATCGCCGACGATCCCTTCTGGCCGACGGTGAAGGACTCTTCGGCCTCGCCCACTTCACTGCGAGCCAGGTGGCGCACTTCGAGTGCGAACTGTTCGATCGCGGTGCCGAGTGACGCGCACGCGTAGAGCACTTCGGCGTGTCGATCTCGCGCGATCACCTGTGTCGCTGGCACCGCCTCGAGTCCGAGACGTGAACAGACGTACTTTTCGACTGCAGGATCGATGTTGGAGAACGTGCCGACCGCGCCGGAGAGTTTGCCGACCGCAATTGACGTTCGCGCGTGGCGTGCCCGCTCGACGTCGCGCTGGACCTGCAAGGCAAACAGCGCGAATTTTGCGCCGAAGGTCGTCGGTTCGGCGTGCATACCGTGGGTTCGACCGGTGATCGGGATGTCAATTGAGTCGACCGCGCGTCGCGTCAGCGCGTCACGTAGCGCGATCGCTTCAGTGATCACGATGTCCATGGCCTGCGTGAGAGTGGCGCACAGGGCGGTATCGACGACGTCCGAAGACGTCAAGCCGTAGTGAATCCAGGCCCCTTCGGGCATGCCGATGCGCGACTGCACGATGTCGACGAAGGCCGCCGTGTCGTGGTTGGTGACCTGTTCACGTTCGTCAACCGCGGCTACGAATTCGGCGTCGATAACGGGACGACGTTGTCGCAGTTTGTCCACTTCACTTTGCGGAAGAACACCGTGTTGCGCGAGACCTTCTGCGGCGAGGAGTTCCACTTCGAGCATGGTGTCGAATCGATGCTCGTCACTGAAGAGTTCGGCCACGTCCTTGGGCGAATACCTCGGAATCATCGATCTCCTCTAGGCCACGGAAAGAGCAATGTCACTGCGCATCACTCTCCCCTCAAAGATTATGAGCGCCGCCGCTTCGTAGGCGCGACGGCGCGCTTCGACGAGCGTCTCGGCGACCCCGGTCACGGCGAGCACTCGCCCGCCGGCGGTGATGAAGCGCCCGTTCGCGTCGAGCGCGGTGCCGGCGTGAAAGACCGTGACGCCCTCCACGGCCCGCGCGAGCTGCCCGTCCTCACCAAGACCGGTGATGACGTCGCTTTTTCGAGGAGCGTGCGGGTAGCCGTGCGAGGCGAGTATCACCGTCACCGCCGCGCCGCTCGCCACCGGCGGCGAGCCGTCGAGTCGACCTTCGCCGACCGCCAACAGGAGGTCGAAGAGACCATCGCCGTAGAGAGGGACGAGCGCCTGGGTTTCGGGATCGCCGAATCGCGCGTTGTACTCAAGGATCTTGGGGCCGTTCGAGGTCAACATGATCCCGGCGTAGAGGACCCCGCGATAGTCGATGTCGCGTCGCAGGAGCTCTCGAATGGTGGGTGCCACGATTCGTTCCATGATGTCGTCGAACTCATCGCTCGACAGTGACGTCATCGGGGCGTAGGCGCCCATTCCCCCGGTATTGGCGCCGGTGTCGCCGTCGCCGAGACGCTTGAAGTCCTGAGAGGGCACGAGCGCCGTCACGTTCGCGCCGTCACAGAGCACCATCAAGGAACACTCCGGCCCTTCGAGGCCCTCTTCGATCACCACCGTGTGACCGGCACCACCGAACGCGCGACCGCTCAATTTCTCGCGCACGTCATTCGACGCTTCTTCAAAGTCCGCGGTGACCAGCACGCCCTTGCCCGCCGCGAGGCCGTCGGTCTTTATCACGTACGGCGGCGACATCTCGGCGAGGAACGACAACGCTTCGCTCTCATCATCAAAGACGCCGTAGGCGGCGCTCGGGACGTTGGCGCTCGCGAGGAACTCTTTCAGATACGCCTTCGAGCCTTCGAGTCGCGCCCCGTCCGCACCCGGTCCGACGACGGTCTTGCCTTGAGCACGCAACAGATCGGCGAGCCCGTCGACGACCGGTTGGTCGGGGCCGATCACGAAGAGTTCCGCGTCGAGTTCCGTCGAGGGTGTCACGACGCACGTGATGCCGTGGGCCGCGATCCCCGGGTTCCCGGGCGTGACCACGACCTGGGCACTCTTGGCGAGGGCCCAGGCCAACGCGTGTTCGCGCGCACCCGAGCCGATGACGACGCAGCGCCTCACGTGGGTCGGACGAACTGCTCTCGGCCCGGACCCACGCCCACCACCGAGATGGTGACGCCCGTGGTCTTCTCCAGGAACTTGACGTAACTTTTGGCCGCGGCGGGCAACTGGGAGTACTCCGTTGAACCGGTGATGTCGGTGTTCCAGCCCGGCAGGACTTCGTAAATGGGCTTCACATCGTGCAACACCGATTGGTGGTACGGCGGGTAGTCGTAGCGCACCCCGTTGGCTTCGTAGCCCACGCAGACCTGGATCTCGTCGAAGGTATCGAGCACGTCGAGCTTGGTGAGGGCAATCTCAGTCAACGAGTTCAGCCTCGCGGCCTGACGCGCCATGACGGCGTCGAACCAGCCGACGCGTCGACGGCGACCGGTGTTCGTTCCGTACTCGTGCCCGCGATCGACGAGTAGTTCTCCGATGTCGCCCTCGACTTCGGTCGGGAACGGGCCGGCGCCCACGCGCGTCACGTACGCCTTGGCGATGCCCACGATGTCCGTGATGTCCCTGGGGCCAAGACCCGATCCAGTACACGCGCCGCCGGCAACGGGATTGGATGATGTCACGAACGGATAGGTTCCGTGATCCAGGTCGAGGAACGTTGCCTGGGCTCCCTCGAGGAGGATCCGCTCCCCGCGATCGAGCGCGTCGTGCACGATGGCGACCGTGTCGCCGATCATCGGGGCGAGTCGCGGTGCGAATTCGTCGAGGTACTTCTCAGCAATGGAGGCCGCCGGAATGGCGGGGCGGTTGTAGATCTTCGTGAGGATCAGATTCTTCTCTTGCAAGACGACGTCGAGCTTTTGGCGAAAGATCTTCGCGTCCAACAGGTCCTGCACCCGAAGTCCGACACGCGAAGACTTGTCGGCGTAGGCGGGACCGATGCCGCGCTTCGTGGTGCCGAGCGCGTTCTTGCCGAGGAAGCGTTCGGTCAGGCGGTCTAACTCCTGGTGGTAAGGCATTATCAGATGCGCGTTGCCCGAGACGATCAGTCGAGAGACGTCAACGTTCTTGGCGCTCAACGTATCCAGTTCGGCGAGCAAGACGGCGGGGTCCACCACGACGCCGTTGCCGATGACCGGCGTGATCGTGGGGTACAAGACGCCCGAGGGCACGAGCTGGAGCGCGAACGCTTCGTCATTGACGACGATTCGGTGTCCGGCGTTGTGGCCACCCTGGTAGCGCACCGCCATGTCCATGTCACGAGACATGAGGTCGGTCAACTTCCCTTTACCTTCGTCGCCCCACTGGGTTCCGACGACCACCGTTGCGGGCACTGGGCTCCTCCGAGTCGGCCTCGTTGCAAGAGAAGCCTACTTCACAAAAAATGCTGGACCGACCTACGACTTCCTAGGACGCGACGTTCATTCGGTCGTGTCGTCCCATTCGGCCGTGTGGCGACCCGTTACGGGCTCTCGCGAATTCGCCGCCGGGCTTCGATGAACTCGGCGATCGTGTTTTGAACCGGGACGAGGTCACGCCGATGTTGACGGTGTGCCTCCTCGAGGTTCGAGCGAGCCTGGTCGAGCGTGGCCGCCAGTCGAGCGCGAGCCTCGGCGAGCTCGGCCTCGAGTCGAAGGATCTTCTTCACGCCCACTAAGTTGACGCCTTCGGTGGTGAGCTCCTGGATCCGTCGAAGGGCGGCCAAGTCCGCGTCGGAGAAGCGCCTCGATCCACCGCTGGTTCGTACTGGGTTCAAGAGGCCCCCGCGCTCGTAATTGCGCAACGTCTGCGGGTGCACGCCAGCCAACTCGGCGAACACCGAGATCACGTAGACGGCGTGATGCTGTTGACGTTCAGTCATGCGGCGCCTCTTCTTTCAGGGCGACGGCCAATTTCTCGACGGCCAATTTCTGATCCTTGTTCAATTTCTTGGGAATCGTCACGTTGACCGTGACCAAGAGGTCACCGGCGGCGTGCTTGCCGCTGGCGGGCACGCCGCGACCGCGCACGCGCATCGTCGTCGAGGGCTGCGTGCCGGCGGGCACCTTCAGCGTCACGGGGTCATCGAGCGTCGGCACTTCGACGGTGGTGCCCAGCATCGCGGCCGTGAGTGGGACGTTGACGCTCGTCGTCACGTTGCGACCGCGACGCTCGAAACGGGCATCGGGCGACACGTGGACGTCGACGAAGAGGTCACCGGGCGGGGCCCCTTGCGTGCCGGGATTGCCCTTGCCCTTGAGTTTGATGCGCTGTCCGTCATTGACGCCGGCCGGAATGCGGACGTTCACTTTGCGCGACGATGGCTCGCGTCCCGTGCCGTGACAGGTCGGACAGGGCGTCACGATGCGCCCGCCGCGACCCTGACAGACCGGACAGACACTCGACATGGCGAACGGTCCCTGGTCGTCGTTCAAGACGCCTCGTCCGCCGCAGCGTTCGCAGGTGACGAAACCGGTTCCCGGCGCGGCGCCACTCCCCTTGCAGGTGTGACACGCCTCGTTGCTCGGCAGGTTCACCGACGTCGTCACGCCCACGACCGCGTCGCGAAATCCTAAGTGGAGTGCCGTCTCAAGATCGGCGCCGCGCTGGGCGCGCTGGCGTCGTCCACCACCGAAGAGGCCGCCGAAGAGATCGCCCAGGTCTCCGAAGTCACCGGTCTGGAAGTTGAATCCACCGGCGCCCGCACCAGCGGGACCACCGGGGCCACCGAAGCCAGCGGCGGCCGGTCCGAGACGACGGACCTCGTCGTACTCCTTGCGCTTCTCTTTGTCACCAAGCACGTCGTAGGCCACCGAGACCTCTTTGAACTTCTCCTCGGAGCCGGGATTGGTATCGGGGTGCGACGTCTTGGCCAACTTGCGATAGGCGCGAGTGATCTCTTTCTCGGTCGCACTCGAGCTAAGTCCTAAGACCTTGTAGTAGTCCTTGTCGAACCACTCACGTTCGACCATCGAGTCAGCCTCGAACTTTCACCATTGCGGGACGTAGGACCGAACCCTTCCAGCGGTACCCGGCGCGAAGCACCTGATCGACCAGAGGGCCGTCATCACCCTCAACGTGGGCGACCGCGTCGTGTACTTGCGGGTCGAACTCGACACCCACGGCGTCGATTCGCTCCAGTCCCTCCTTCGAGAGTGCGTCGAGTAGTAGTCCCCTCGCCTGATCCAAGGCCTCGGCCTCTTCGGACGGGGCACTCGAGAAGTGCTGCGCGGCGAGGTCGAAGGCGTCCAGGACCGGCAGCATCTTCACCACGACTTCACCTGCCGCGCGATCGGCGGCGTCCATCGAAGAGCGCGCCACGCGCTTTCGGTAGTTCTCGAAGTCGGCCTGGAGGCGCTGGAGCGCGTCGAGGTACTCGTCGCGCTGGCGCTCTGGCTCGGAGCGATCATCAACGACCCCCGTGACGGCGTCGCTCGCCGTCACGGTGTCGTTCTCAGCAACGTCGTCACTCATGATCAGTCGACTATTTCGGCGTCAACGATGTCGTCGTCGTTGCCCTGCGGGGCCGACGGCTCCGAGGAGTTCGCCTTGGCGGCCTCTTCGTACAGGCGCTGACTGAATCCCTGGCTCGTCGTGAGCAACTTCTCGGTCGCGTCCTTGATCGCCTCGATGTCGGTGCCGTTGAGCACCTCTTTCAAGGCGGCCAACGCGGCCTCGACGTCGTCACGCTCAGTGCCCTGGAATTTCTCGGCCTGGTCCTTCAACAGCTTCTCGGTCTGGTACACCAGTCCGTCGGCGTTGTTACGAACCTCGGCCTCGGCGCGGCGTTGACGGTCGTCCTCGGCGTGGGTTTCGGCGTCGCGCACCATGCGGTCAATCTCTTCCTTGGAGAGCGACGAGCCGCCGGTGATGGTCATCGACTGGGTCGCGCCCGTCGCCTGGTCCTTCGCCGAGACGTGCACGATGCCGTTGGCGTCGATGTCAAAGGTGACCTCGATCTGGGGCATGCCGCGCGGCGCCGGGGGAATGCCGACGAGCTGGAACTTACCGAGCGTCTGGTTGTAGGACGCCATCTCACGCTCACCCTGGAGTACGTGAACCTCGACCGAAGGCTGATTGTCGTCGGCCGTCGTGAAGGTCTGGGACTTCTTCGTAGGAATCGTGGTGTTGCGCTCGATGATCTTGGTCATGACGCCACCCTTGGTCTCGATGCCGAGCGACAGGGGCGTGACGTCAAGCAGGAGGATGTCCTTCACGTCGCCCTTCAAGACGCCGGCCTGGACCGCGGCGCCAATGGCGACCACTTCGTCCGGGTTCACGCTCTTGTTGGGCTCCTTGCCGGTGACCTTGGTCACCAACTCTTGGACGGCCGGAATCCTGGTCGAACCACCGACCATGATGACGTGGTCGATCTTGTCGAGCGTGAGACCGGCGTCCTTGATCGCCTGGTCGAACGGCTTGCGGCAACGGTCCACGAGATGCGAGGTCAGTTCATTGAACTTCGCACGGCTCAACTTGATGTCGAGGTGCTTGGGGCCGTCGGCCGTCGCCGTGATGAACGGCAGGTTGACGGTCGTGTCCTGGACGGCCGAGAGTTCGATCTTCGCCTTCTCCGCGGCCTCCTTCAGACGCTGGACGGCCATCTTGTCGGCCGAGAGGTCAACGCCCTCGGTGTCCTTGAAGGTCTTGACGAGCCATTCCATGACCGCGTCGTCCCAGTCGTCGCCACCGAGGTGGGTGTCGCCGTGGGTCGACTTCACTTCGAAAACGCCGTCAGCGATGTCGAGGACCGAGACGTCGAAGGTGCCACCACCGAGGTCGAAGACCAACACGGTCTGCTCCTGGCCACCCTTGTCGAGACCGTAGGCGAGCGCGGCGGCGGTCGGCTCGTTCACGATGCGCAGCACTTCGAGTCCGGCGATCTGGCCGGCCTCTTTGGTGGCGGTGCGCTGGGCGTCATTGAAGTACGCCGGCACGGTGATGACCGCCTGGGTGACGCTGTCACCGAGGTAGGCCTCCGCGTCGCGCTTCAGCTTCTGCAAGATGCGCGCCGAGATCTCCTGGGGCGTGTACTTAGTGCCGTCGATGTCGACGGACCAATTCTCACCCATGTGGCGCTTCACCGAGCGAATGGTGCGCTCGGGATTCGTAATCGCCTGACGCTTGGCGACCTCACCGACCAGCACTTCGCCCGTCTTAGAGAATCCGACCACCGACGGGGTGGTACGACCACCTTCGGCGTTGGGGATGACGACGGGTTCGCCCGCCTCGAGGACACTGACCACCGAGTTGGTGGTTCCCAGGTCGATGCCGACTGCCTTTGCCATGAAAATCTCCTTGATTCGCTGTCGTTCTCGCCGGCCCATCCGGAGAGTCAGAACTCACTGCAACCATTGTACAGAGTTGAGTCCCTTCTTGTCAAGAAAATACATAGGTCTTATATCACTTTTAGAAAACCCCACGAAAACAAGGCTATCGAACTGCAGCATCGACCCAACTGAGGTCTCGGGACCGCGAGGTACGCTGGTTCGGTGCCTGACCTTATTCTCCTGCGACACGGCCAATCGGCCTGGAACGAGCTGAATCTCTTCACCGGCTGGACCGACGTCGATCTGACGACCCAGGGCGAATCCGAGGCCCGAAGCGCCGGCGAGCTCCTGGCCGCCGAAACCGACTTGGACCTGCGAGTCCTGCACACCTCGGTCCTCACGAGGGCCGTTCGCACGGCCGAGATCACACTCCACGCCGCCAACCGCTCCTGGCTGCCGGTTCGGCGCAACTGGCGCCTCAACGAGCGCCACTACGGCGATCTCACCGGCAAGGACAAGAAGGAAACCGCGGACCAATTCGGCATTGAGCAGGTCATGCTCTGGCGCCGCTCGTACGACGTTCCCCCGCCGCCGATGCCCGAGGGCGATCCTCGCAGCAGCCTCACCGATCCGCGCTACCGCGACGTACCGGCCGAATTCATCCCGGCGACCGAGTGCCTGAAGGACGTCGTCGCTCGGGTCACGCCGTACTTCGCGGACGTGATCGTCGAGGACCTACGCAGCGAGGCCGTACGTGGCGGCGCGGTCATCGTCGTCGCGCACGGCAACTCCTTGCGCGCCCTTCGTATGGTCCTCCAGAACATCCCCGAGGACGAGATTGCCGAACTCGAGATCCCGACGGGCATTCCCTACCGCGTGACGCTGGACGACGGGCTCAATATTCTGAGCGCCGGTTACCTGGGTGACCCCGCGGCCGCGGCGGCGGCGGCCGAAGCCGTCGCACGCCAGGCCGGTTAGTTAGAGGGCTGAGGGACCACGTTCATTGGTGCGGATTCGCACCACGTGCTCGATGTCGGTGACCCAAGCCACGCCGTCACCGATCGTGTCGGTGCGCGCGGCCTGGACGATCGCGTCGATCAAGGAGTCGACGAGTTCGTCGGTGCAGATGATCTCGACGCGGATCTTGTCGACGAAGTCGAACTCGTACTCCTTGCCCCGGTAGATCTCAATGTGACCCCCGGCGTGGCCGAAACCTCGAGCTTGGGTCACGGTCATGCCGGTGATACCGACGTCCTTGACAGCGGTCTTCACCTCATCGAGCTTGAACGGCTTGACGACTGCGGTGACTAGCTTCATTGTCTCTCCTTAGACGTTGTCGGAATGAAGGTGGCTGGGTGTGTCGGTGGGCTCACCGAAGGTCGGCTCCGGGTAGGCCTCTTCATCGTGGATGGCCACGTCACCTATTCGCAGCGTCTCTTCATCCTCACGAATACCACCAAGTACCCACTTCACAAAATAGAAGATGATCGCCGTCATCAGGGCCGTCCAACATATGATCCAGGCCGCCGCCAGGAACTGTTCCCAGAGTTGATGGAACGAGTGTCCGTAGAACCAGCCGTCGACCGAGAATCCGCCCGGGCCCTTGTAGTGCGCGCCGGAGACTCCGTACTCAATCATGTGCGGGTCCGCGAGGATTCCGACCAAGAGACCCCCTACCAGACCGGCGATGCCGTGGGTGTAGACCACGCCGAGGGCGTCATCGACCTTGGAAAAGGGTCGGACCTTGGAGAGGTAGTTCCACGCGAACCAGACAATGGTTGACGAGATCAGCCCCACGAAAATCGCGCCCGTGCCGTTCACGAAACCGGCGCTCGGCGTGATCGCGACCAGTCCGCAGAGCATTCCATTGATCGCGCCCAAGAACGTGGGCTTCTTCTGCTTCGAGAGGAACATGTCCCACAGCAGCCACGTGATGACTCCGACGGCGGTTGCGACGTTGGTATTCAGTACCGCCGACGCCGCGCTGGCCCCGGCGTAGAAGGGGTCACCACCGTTGAAGCCGTTCCAACCGAGCCAGATGATGCCCGCGCCGACCGCCACCATCATCAGGTTGCTCGGGAAGGCGTTCTCGCGGTCCTGCCAACGACGTGGTCCGAGAATGGCGGCACCGGTGAAGGCCGCCACACCAGCCGAAAGGTGGATGACGTAGCCACCGGAGAAGTCGACGGCACCCTTTTGGGCGAGGAATCCGCCACCCCACAAGAGAGCCGCGTTGACGCAGTAGACGCCGGTGATCCACAACGGCACGATCAAGAGCCACGCCTTGAACTTGATGCGCCCCACGAACGCCCCGACGAACAAGAGCGGCGTGATGGCCGCGAAGACGAACTGGAAGTAGGCCAGGGTCGCGGTCGGGAAGTGGAAGGGGACGAGCGTATTCGCGCCCGAGACGGCCTGTCCTTGTTCAGAACTCGCGGTCGCCAGTGGCGTGAAGTGACCAATGAACCCGCTCCAGAACGATCCCGTCGCGCCAAAATGCGAGAGCGGGCCGAAGGCCAGGTTGTAGCCCCAGAGCATCCACACGATGAGCGTGATCGAGAAGCCCGCGAAGACCATCAACATCGTGTTGACGATCCACTTCTTGCGAACGAGCCCGCCGTAGAGAACGGCGAGTCCCGGCAAGCTCATCAAACCGACCAACGTGGCAGCGGTGAGCTGCCACGTGTTGTCGGCCGGATTCAGCCAATGGGGATAGGGGATGATCGTTGCTGAAAGCACGTCCACTCCTCGGTTAGCTAGGAGAGGGCGACGTTGACCTCAGGTTGATGGCACCAGTGTCCCAATCGAGGATTTCGAAACCGTTAGCAATAGGTTTCGTGCGTGTTAACAAGGTGAGGAAAAAAGGAAATTCTCAGTCTTGGAGTGAACGCTCGACCACCTGGGCGATGTCCATCACCGACACCTCTTCATCCTTGCCGTTGGCCTTCACGGCGTCATCGAGCATGATCATGCAGAAGGGACAGGCCGTCGAGATGATGTCGGCGCCCGTGCCGAGCGCTTCGTTGGTCCTGTCCATGTTCACGCGCTTGCCGATCGTCTCTTCCATCCACATGCGAGCGCCGCCGGCCCCGCAGCAGAACCCCTTCTCCCGGCACCGGCCCATCTCGACCGTCGTCACGCCGGGGATCGCTTCGAGGACGTTGCGCGGCTCGTCGAAGACCCGGTTGTGGCGCCCCAGGTAGCACGGGTCGTGATAGGTCACCGTGCCCTCGTAGGCGACACCCGGCACGAGTTTGCCGCTCGCCACTAGGTGATTCAGCAACTGCGCGTGATGGATCATCTCGAAGTCGCCCCCTAAATCGGGATATTCGTTCTTCATCGTGTTGAAGCAATGGGGACAGCTCGCGACGATCTTTCTCGCGCCGACCTCATTCAGTGTCGCGACGTTGGCCTTCGCCATCTCCTGGAAGAGGTACTCGTTACCCATTCGACGCGCCGGGTCGCCAGTGCAGGACTCGCGCGGCCCGAGGATGCCGAAATTCACGCCCGCGCGGTGCAGCATGCGCGCCGTGGAGACCGCCTGTTTGCGACCGCGCTCGTCGAGCGAGCCGGCACAGCCAACCCAATAGAGGTACTCGATGTCCTCGGGGATCGGTCCGTCGATGATCGGCACCTCGAAGTCGAGCGCGTCGAGCCACTTGGTGCGCTGGGACGAGCCCAGTCCCCACGGATCGCCCTGGTTCTCCATGTTGCGAAGCAACAGTGCCGCTTCGGTGGGAAAGCGCGACTCCATCATCACCTCGTAGCGGCGCATGTCGATGATCGCGTCGACGTGCTCGATGTCGACGGGGCACTGCTCGACACAACTACCGCACGTGGTGCAGGACCACAGGACGTCCGGATCGATCGTGGTCGGCACGAGCGTCGCCACGTCGGCATTGGAACCACCCGAGAGCAGGCGATCGGCTGAGGCGAACATGTTGTCGCGCAGCCCCATGATGAGCAGCTTCGGGCTGAGCGGCTTACCAGTCGTCCACGCCGGACAGACCGACTGACAGCGTCCGCACTCGGTGCACGTGGAGAAGTCCAGCATCTGCTTCCACGTGAAGTCCTCCATCTTGCCCGCGCCGAAGACGGTGTCCTCGGTCACGTTCTCCATGTCCATGTCCGGGGTCTTGTCCAGCCCGCCGAGGGCGCGCGGGCGTCGCGACACGCCGATGTTGATCGGCGCGAGGAAGATGTGCAGGTGCTTGGAGTACGAGACGAAGACGAGGAATCCCGCGATCACCGCGACGTTGAGCAGCAGAAAGACGGCTTCGAGCACGGAGTTGACGCCCACGCCGAGCGGCGCGAGCCAACCGGCGACGATCTTGCTGGCGAAGGCCCACGGCGACGCGAACGACGCCAGCTGGTGCGTCGTCGGGGTCGTTACCTGCGATGACAAAACTGTTGGATAGTAGTGCGAGAACGGAAAATGGCCGGTGTTGATCTGAGCGCCGCGGTAAACCAAGAGCGTGATGATCACCAACGAGATCATGAAGAGCACGGCCCACGCTGCCCCCAGATGACTGCCGTAAAAGCGCGACTCGCGTTCCTTGCGCGACGGTGCATTCTTGATGCGGATGAACGTGAACACGACCAGCGAGACCAGCACCGCCGTGGCGAAGAAGTCCTCGGTGAAGGCCAACCAATTGTCGCGTCCGATGAGCGGGATATGGAAGTTGCGACTGAAGAGCGACCCGTAGGCCTCGAGGATCGTGGTCATCAATACGGTGAATCCCCACATGGTGAAGAAGTGCGCCAGCCCGGGTACGGTCCACTTCAGGAGCTTCTTCTGACCGGCGACTTCGACGACCTCGGTCTCGCTGACCTTGCGCAACCCCTGCCAGCGGCGCGGGGCGCTCTGTCCGGAGCGGATCAGTTTCGAGAGCCAGTTGAAACGTCGCCCGGCGATCGAGAAGAAGATGACGGTTATCCCGAGACCAATGATGATGCGAGTTAGCACTGCGGTCCTCTCGTCACGGAATACGTCGTCACTGCTTCTTGAAATTCTCCGAGTACCGGCTGGGCGTGGGTCCGCGCTGGCCGGAGTACTTCGAGCCGAGGCCCTCGGATCCGTAGGGACGATCGGCCGGCGTGGTCATCTGAAAGAAGCTGATCTGACCGATCTTCATCCCCGGATAGAGCGTGATGGGCAGGTTCGCGACGTTGGACAACTCCAACGTGATGTGGCCATCCCAGCCGGCGTCGACGAACCCGGCCGTCGAGTGGATGACGAGACCGAGGCGACCGAGCGAACTCTTTCCGTCGAGCCGTCCGACGATGTCGTCGGGAATCGCGATGCGCTCGGTGGTGGAGCCGAGCATGAACTCACCGGGGTGCAGGATCATCGGCAACTCCGGTCCGACGTCAATCAACTCCGTGAGGTCCTCTTGGGCGTCGCGCACGTCGATGACACGCTGCGTGTGGTTTCGAAAGACCCGGAAGAACTGGTCGATGTGGAGGTCGACCGACGAGGGCTGCACGCAGTCCTCGCCCAAGGGATCAATGATGATCCGGCCCTGGGCGATGGCTTCTTTGATGGAGCGATCGGAGAGGACCATAACGAAATCACGATAGCCCGTTCGCCCCATCCTCTCCGAGTTCAGATGGTCTCGGCGCGAGCGGATTCCTAGGAAAGTACCCGTCGACGGAAGTTGCGCAGTCCGACGGTGAGAAAGAAAGCGCCGAAGGCGATCATCACGGGATAGACCACGTAGAGGTGCATATGGGGGGCGTTCGTGAAGGCGGCGCGCATGCCCTCATTCACGTACACCAGCGGATTGATCAGCACCAGGGTCTGGAGCCAATGAAAGCCGCCGATCTTCACGGGCGCCAAGTGCGTCCAGGGGTAGTAGGTCCCGCCGAGGAAGGTGATCGGCAGGATCACGAAACCGAACATCAAGCCGATGTTGCGGGGCTCAAACGACGTGCCGAGCGTGAGACCGAGCCCGGCCATCGCGACGCAGGCGATCGGCAGGAAGGTCAGAATGATCAACCAGTGCAGCGAGATGTCCGCTTCGACGCCCGAGGCGTGCACCACCGACGCGATCGGAAAGACGATCAGCGCCGCGATGAGGCCCTGCACCGAACCGGAGAGGACCTTCGACATCGCGACGAGCCAGATCGGACAGGGGGCCTGAACGCGGTCCTCGATCTCTCGGGTGAAGCCGAACTCTTGGGACATCGTGAGCGCAATCGATTGGACACCCTGGAACATGACCGAGATGCCGACGACACCGGGCACGAGCACCGTCGCGAAACCGGCCGCGCCGAGGGCGCTCGAGCCGCCGACAGCCTGGCCGATCTTCGGGAAGACGAAGAGGAACACGAAGCACAACAGGAACGGCTGGATCAGGGTTCGCAACACGAACTCGCGCTTGGTCTTCCACAGCACGACGAGGTCGCGAAGAATCAGCGCGCCCAAGGCGGTGCGACTGGCATCAAAGACACTGCGCGTGGGGTGCACTTCAAAGGTGGTGTTCGTACTCATGCGTCGCGCAACTCCTTGCCGGTCAGATTGATAAACACGGTCTCGAGCGACGGTTCGGCCACGGCCAGGTCGAGGATCTCGACGTTGGACGATTCGGCCGACGCCACGAGTCGTGGCACGAGCCGGTCGGTACTACGCATGTCAATGATCAAAGAGTTATCCTGCACCCGCGTCGTCACGATGGCGTCGATGTCGCGCTTCAGGCTCTCGGCCAATTGCTCCGCGCTGGCGGCGACCTTGATGGTGACGATGGTGTCGGCACCCGTGCTCTTCTTCAGATTCGCCGGCGTGTCGAGCGCGAGGATCTTCCCGTGGTCCATGATGGCGACGCGATCACAGAGTTGATCGGCCTCTTCCATGTAGTGCGTCGTCAGCGTGACGGTCTGGCCCGCGTTGTTCAACTCGGTCAAGAGATCCCAGAGCGCGAGACGACTCTGCGGGTCCAGGCCGGCCGTCGGTTCGTCCATGAAGAGCACGGCGGGATTGTGGAAGATCGCGCGCGCCACCATCAGACGCTGG
The DNA here is from genome assembly GCA_003155915.1 of Acidimicrobiaceae bacterium. Taxonomy (GTDB): domain Bacteria; phylum Actinomycetota; class Acidimicrobiia; order Acidimicrobiales; family RAAP-2; genus RAAP-2. The sequence goes on from PMFA01000005.1 coordinate 83,084, forward strand.
GCCATGCCTCCCGAGAGAGCGTAAATCGACGCCTTCGCCCACTTCGAGAGCGAAAAGCGCTCGAGCAGTTCGTCCGACCTTCGTCGAGAGTCTTTCGCGTTGATGCCAAAGAGCCGTCCGTGGAAGTAGAGGTTCTCCCAGACGGTCAGCTGTCGGTCGAGGGTGTTCTGTTGGGAGACGATGCCGGAGAGTTGCTTCACCAGTGCCGGGTGCCGCTTCACGTCGATGCCGGAGATGTAGGCGGAACCGGACGTGGGAACGACCCGAGTGGTCAAGATGCCCGCCGTCGTGGTCTTGCCGGCGCCGTTGGGTCCGAGGAGTCCGAAGATCTCGCCACGGTGCACTTCGAGGTTGAGCTTGTCCACCGCCGGAACGTCCATGGCCGGGTACTGCTTCGTGAGATCCTCGGTGCGGATGATCTCCGCGACGTCATCGGCCATTCACCGCTCCATCTTCCCCATACTTCGTCGTTACCGGACTTACCTTACGAGGTCGCCGGTCCGGCACGACTGCCCAATATGTCGCCCGTCCTCGTCACCGGTATCGGGTGAAGCGATACGAAACGACGCGGCGCACTATTTCGTTCATCACGTCCCTTTGTTGAGCGACCAATGAGCGCCAATCATCACGACTGATCCGATCGAGACGAATGGCGAACCTTCAGATCCGCCAGAACCGCACGCGCGGCGCCGTACCCGCACATTCCGTGAACACCGCCGCCCGGAGGCGCCGACGCCGAGCACAGGTAGAGCCCCGGTGTGCCGGTCCGATACGAGTTCCAGCGCGCGGTCGGTCGAAGGAGCGTCTGGCGCAACGTCCCGGCACCGCCCGTGATGTCGCCGCCCACGTAGTTCGGATTGTGGCGTTCACCGTCGGCCGTCGACGTCGCGACCCGCGCGAGGATCAAGTCACGAAATCCCGGCGCGAATCGTTCTATCTGGTTCTCGATGCGCTCGGTCATGTCGACGTCCGAGCCGTTCGGCACGTGACAGTACGCCCACAACGTGTGTTGACCAATGGGCGCACGAGTGTCGTCGACCACGCTCGCTTGAACGACGATGCAAAACGGCTTCTCCGGGTGACGGCCTCGCGCCACGTCCTTTTCGCACGAGGCCACCTCGTTGAAGGTGCCACCCACGTGAACCGTCGCCGCGCGTCGACAAGGCTCGGCACTCCACGGCACCGGTCCCGAGAGAGCCCAGTCAATTTTGAAGACGCCGGGACCGCGTTGAAACCTCGTGACGCCGGCCTTGTAGCGAGCACTGAGATGATCTCCGGCGATGTCAACGAGTCCCCACGCCGACGTATCAAACAACGTCGCTCGTGACCTCGGAAGGTCACCGAGGTTGTGAATTGGTCGATCGACGTGCACGATGACGCCCTCGTTGTTCAACGCCGTCACGAATGCGTTGGTGAGGTTGCCGCTGCCGCCTTTCACGACGGGCCATCCGCCCACGTGCGCGGTCACGTTGAGGAAGAGTCCGAAGGCCGACGTAGCGGGAGCATCGAGTGGCGACATGGCGTGCGAGCAGAGTCCCGCGATCAGTGCTTTGGCTTCGGGCGTAGCGAATCGTTTCGCCAGGTGCGTCGCTGAAGAAAGGCCGTTGAGGCCGAAGCGGGCCATGGTCAAGGGACTGCGTGGTAGTGAGCGAAGGGGCGCGAGGACCAAGGCGGCGAGGGCGTCGGCGTCATCGACGAGCGGTGAGAACAATCGTCGATAGCGGTCGCCGTCGGCGCCGAGCGACCTAGCCGTTTGCGCCACCGAACCCTCGACGCAGACCGCGTGTCCACCGTCGAGTGGGTGGGCCATCACGACGTCCGGTTTCAACAGCGAGACGGCGTCACGCACGTCGGGGAACGCGCGAAAGAATGGTGAGATCGTCACCATTGATTGAATCGTCGAACAGACGTCGTGGTGGAATCCCGGTAACGTCAGCTCCTGCGTGCGACACCCGCCGCCCGGACTCGATGAGCCCTCAAAGACTTCGACGGAGAGTCCGGCGCGTGCGAGCGACAACGCCGCGGCTAATCCGTTGGGTCCCGATCCGACAATGGCGGCGTCCAGGGACGTCCACGACGAGCTCACAGTTCGAGCACCGTACGCTGCGTGGCGACCGTAACCCGAGGCTCTTCGCTGAATCGACCAGCCAGTGCGTCAAGGTCATCGTCGACGCGTCCCTGCTTGTGGTGGAAGAGAACGACATGAGCGACGTTCGCGTGACGAGCCAATTCGACGGCGTTCTCCGCCGCAGCGTGACCGAAGTAGGTCTCCGCCTCCAACTCTTCACGCGCCAGTTGCGCGTCGTGAATGAGTACATCGGCTCCCTCGCAAAGTGACAGCGCGGCCTGGTGGTATTCACCCAATCCGTCGGGACCCGGACCGAGGGCGCTCGGACAGTGGTCGGTCATGTACACCACCGTCGAAGAGCCGTCGCTGACGCGCACACCGTAGGTACGACCCCCTTTGTGGGGGATCTCTTCGACGAGGACGCTGAAGCCCTCGACTTCCATTGTTGATGCGGAGAGAGAAAGAAACGACCAGTCACCGCGAAGTTCATCGGCGCGTACCGGAAAGTGCGGCGGTGACATACTGCGCGAGAGCACCTCGAGCGGGTCAGATCCATCGAGCTGATCGGGCACGAAGAGCGTCACGCGCGCGTCATTTCGAACGGTCGCGTCGCAGAATGGAAGTCCCTGCACGTGGTCCCAGTGAAGGTGGGACAGAAGATTGAGCTCCGGAACGGCGCGCCGTTCATCAACGAACTGGTTCGGCGAATCCCTGTTCCGGCGTCGAGCAGGAGCGTCGGTGCTTCTCCGTCGTGGGCGATCGCCACGCACGACGTATGGCCGCCGTAACGAAGGAACTCCTCGCCGGGCGCGGGTGTTGAACCTCGAACCCCGAGGAAAGTGACGCGCACGCGTTCCGCCCGCGCTCGAATCTTCTCGGCCGAGTCCGGCAGAGAGTTCTTGGAGCGATTCGCAATCAACTGATTTCGCCGGCACTGATTCCACGCGACAGTCGGTCTCGGTGACGAGCGAGGACGTGCGCTTTGCACCTTCTAATCGCGTGAGTTCACCCAACAGGGCCCCGCACCCGTGTTCGGCTATTCGGACGCCGTCTTCCTTGACGCGCATGACGCCGTCAAATGTCAGGTACTCAGCCAGAGCAACTCGGATAGGCACGAACAGAAAGTACCATCGACGTCTCATCAAAGGGCTTGTCCAATGTACGTCTCATTGCTGACCTTTATGACCACATTTTGGGTACTCGAAGACGGGCCAATTGGGTTGGATTGACCGTCGAGGGTTACCATTGACTACTCCGCGGGCGTAGTTCAGCGGCAGAACATCAGCTTCCCAAGCTGAGAACGCGAGTTCGATTCTCGTCGCCCGCTCCAAGGCTTTTCGTCTGAAGCCCAGTGTTTTGAAGCAGTTTCGAGTAACCGCGGTTGTCCAATGTTGACCACGGTTGTCCTTTGTGAAGCGCCCAATTGACGCCCGTGACGCCCGACTGACGCCCGTGAATTGAATCTTCTTACAACGCTTCATCTATCAGTAGCGCTTAGCTAGGAGCGACAATCTTTTCTATCGTGGTGCTATGAGCCTCAATGAGCCATTGCTTGAACTCGGCCTTGACGGCAGCGCATATGCCGCGCCAGTCGACGGCGGCCCAGGAATTGGCTTCGGTGAGCACAAACTGCTCTCGCCCGCCTCGGTCATGAAGATCCAAATCGCCCTGACTATCGAAAATCTCACGGCACAAGGACTGTTGGACGGCGCAGAACGACGATTCGTTCCTTCCGGGCCAAGGACGCCGGGACCAACGGGTATGTCGCTTATGAGCGATGAGATCGCAATCTCAGTTCGCGATCTCGTTGTCGCAATGCTGACGATAAGTGACAATGTTGCCACCGACGAACTCATCGCCTTAGCCGGACTCGACGAAATCAATCGCACTACGCGCGGTCTTGGATTGGAGCGGACCGAAGTCACGAGCAATCTTCGCGACATGCTCAACGATATGGCTGTCGAGGTTGGTTTCGAGGACTTTGAGTCGTTTGCGGCTCACAATCCGGACATTGACGGTGCTCCCTCCGCAAAAGAAATCGCGGAGAGGATCGAGGCAAGTGCGGCGTTGGATCCAACTCGAGGCTCTCGAACGACTGCATTCGAAACAGTCACGTTACTGCAGGCAATTTGGACGGATCGAGCCGGTGATCCAATTTCTTGCCGGAAGGTTCGCGAGACCATGGAGAGACAATTAACACGAAATCGAATCGCTTCCGGTTTCAGCGCTTCTACGAAGGTCGCCGCAAAAAGCGGAGCCCTGATGGGAGTCGTCCGGAACGAAGCTGGTGTCGTCGTATTGCCCGACGGCTCTGCATTCGCCGTTGCAATTTTCACTCGCAGAGGAAATGGGAACACTACTGAACAGGGAATCATTGATGGCGCAATAGGGCGGGTGGCTCGCTCGTTGATCGACGCAATTCAATGAGCGTCGAATGCATGCCGCAGTCCGAGACTCTCGAAGAAACGCGCCACATCCCACGGCGTCCCGAGTCAACAGTCAGAAGGGTCTAAGTACGTGGCTTTACTCCCCGACTGTCATCCCAATTTGACGCTACTTGGACATAGTTGGTTCTGCTTCTTCTCCCGGACAATCAAGCCAAGGGTGCGGTCCCTACATCAAAGCACCCGCAAAACTGCACAGCGCGAAGTGAATGGCGAAAGTGTCGGCACCGCACGAGATTCAACGGGTCGCAGACTGTTGGTGTCGGAGGGCCGACTGGACAGATCTGTTTACCTCGCATAGGCAATTGCCATACTGACACGTCGGTCGATTCAAAAGATTGACAAACGAGTCTGACAAACTGACTCCATGGCCGAAACTCGCCTCTTTCACTTCAGTGAAGACGACTCGATTGAAACTTTCGAACCTAGGCCTGTCGAGGTGCCCTCTGACCGGGCGGCAGGCCAAGAGTGGTTAAATGGTCCACTCGTGTGGGCCGTCGAAGAAAACTTTCAGGCGACGTACTTATTCCCGCGAGATTGCCCTCGTATCGTTATTTGGCCGACTCCTGCAACTTCGTCAGCGGATCTCGAGAAGTGGTGGGGTGACCGATCTTGCTCACTCATTGCCCACGTGGAGTGGAAGTGGCTAGAGCGAATCGAACGACGGACACTGTTTCGTTACGAATTTGAGCAAGATCAATTCGAACGAACCGAGGACTCGTGGATGTGGGTATCAAAAACACCCGTACGCCCTTCGCGAGTGGATCGTATAGACGACCTACTCGGTGCCCTTCGGGGCGCAAACGTCGAACTGCGGATCATGAACGATCTGACTTCACTGCGAGATGTGTGGTCAACGTCAATGCATGCGAGCGGGATTCGGCTCCGAAATGCAACCAATTGGTAATTTTCGATCCACTACTAGGGAACTTCAACCAATCAAAAGTGTCGCCGGCCCGTCGTAAATCGCGCGCGCGCGCAAAAGGAAAGTCAGATTAATGGCAAAGGCTCGATTGGTTCGCGTCGGTGGTGCAGCATAGTGTCATGTCTGATTTCCGTGAGGATGAAAGTAGCAAGGCGACAGGATCAGTTGTGGGAAGAGTCCCCAGTACGACTCGTTCGCAAATGAATTCTTAGACCACGCTTCGAACGGCTTCTACAATGCGCACTACGATCGCCCAGCGTGTCTCAACTTACTGGGCGATGTCGTCGAGAAGCGTGTCCTTGACGCCGCGTGTGGGCCTGGACTTTATGCGGAAGAACTAGTGCGCCGCGGAGCATCAGTAGTGGGCTTCGACCAAAGCCCTCAGATGATTGAACTCTGTCGGGATCGGGTACCGAGTGGCGAGTTTCGAGTTCACGATTTGGCCGATCCATTGGATTGGATAGACGATGCCAGTTTCGATCTCGTCCTTCTTGCGCTTGCAATCGAGTATGTGGATGATCGAGTAAGTGCACTACTCGAACTGCGCAGAGTGATCACTCCTCAAGGAGCACTAGTGATATCACGACAACATCCAACAGCCGATTGGCTTGCAAACGGAGGCAATTACTTCGATACAAGAATAATCGAGGAGACCTGGAGCAGAGGTTGGCATTTACGCTATTGGCTTGCGCCTCTCGAACAGACTTGCGAAGAAATCGCTCAATCTGGATTCCTCATTGGACGCTTACTCGAACCGCGACCAACGATTGAAGCTGCGGCGTTTAATTCCGAAGAATACGAACGCCTCCAACGAGAGCCTGGCTTCGTGACTTTTCGACTTGTGTCGAAATGCGAGTCCCGTTGACCAAGGTGCGCAATTTCATGCGAGCACATCCGCAATCATTGCTTCATAATTCTGATCGGCAAGGTCTATTGAGGTGAGTTGCCACTTCTCGAACCAAGCAATTTCATCGTGCTCGATTGGTGAAGCGTTGTTCGGAGTGCCTGTCCACTCTGAGATAAGCCACACGGTCAGAACGTACGAATCCGTCACTAGTCTCGCCAGACACGCTTCCCCTGGGTCTGCCACGTCGATTCCGAGCTCTTCCCGGAGTTCCCGCTGCAACGCTTCGCCGGGCGTCTCGCCGTCCTCAATGTGACCTCCGGGAAGATCCCAAACGGCCGGAAACCACTCCTTGGACGCTGAACGGTGTCCGAGCAAGACACGATTGTCTTGGACGAGAAGTCCCGCAACAATCTTGTGTATTTGAGAGGAATCTCGCTCAGCCATAGCCGAGTATCGCACGGAGGACAATTGGCGACCTGCCTCCTCCGCTCGTGGCATTGTCATCAATCCGAGTATTGGCAACGAGGTGCCGAAGGCCTGAAGTGAACCCGCACACTCATTCAAATGTGATCTGCATCACTTGGCATCACCAGTTGTCCCGGGAACGAGCGGATGAACCTCTCGGTCGAAGCAGTAGAGGTCGGGCCAACGACTATGGAACGTGTACGTCGCGCCCGCGACGTGAGGAAACTCTATAACGTACGAGGTGAATCCCGGACACGTGGGGTTCGGTCCAGTGCCATTTTCATCGGCCTCGACCATCGAGGATGCAACTCCGTGGCGCGAGCGCAATGTCACCACAGGTAGCTTGGCTGTACTCAAAGGGTTGGTTCCGAGGCCTCCTGTATACCCATTGAGGGTGTCTTTGAAAGTCCGTTGAACGCCTGAAGCGAAGATCCCCGTGACCGTGGGATAACCGGTCACCGAACACGCCTTGCCGCTCACATTGGTCACTCGAATTAGAGAGGCACCGTTTCCCAGGCCGGCGCCGTCGCCGACAAAGGCCACGCGAATCTGCGATCTCAGGCAGGTCGGCGGTGGCGAGACGGAGGAGTTAGCGAGGTCACCCGTGGTGGCTTTCTTAGGGTTTGTGCGGCCACTTCCAACGGCGATGGCCAACACCACGATGACGGCGAAAGCGAGCGAAAGTGCAACGACCTTCAGTCGTCGACGTCGGGAAGCCTCGCGGGCCTCCTTAATCAACAGTTCCGTTGATTCTGTCGATTCGTTGGACTGGGATTGCTCGGCTGAAGTAATGGTCATGACCGGCCCTCTTCTGCGCCGATCGACTCGCCGGTACGGACCCATTCATGACGAGCGTCGTTTAAGACATAGGTGGCGTAGCTCCCCTTAGGCAAGTCCCCGTCAGGGAATGGACGAATTCGTATACCGATGCTCACGCTGACGGGCTGGCCACTAACTATCCAGTCACTCGCTGCGTTCAAGTACTGGTACCACTGACGTCCTCCGTCGGTAGTCACGTCGATGACTGCATTGCTGACCATCACCACTGATGTCGGCCCATCGGAAATCACTTTGCCGACGTAGTAGATGCCGCCTCCTACCCAATCAGTCGCGAGTAGCGGCCCCGCCGCCGTCCAGTGAACGCCGCCGTCCATGCTGCGAACTGGATACAGTCCGCGATCGCCATTCGGCCGCCACACGCCCCATTCGTCGATCGCCCCTGCCGATTTGATGTTGATCCATCGCAATTGCGAGGCGGGAATGACTCTCCCCCATGGCAAAGCGGGAATGTGACCCCCGCCGTCATAAAGTCCTCGCTGCATCTTCAAAGTCGAGGGGTAGGGGGTTGTCTTAGGGACACCAACAGACCCCGGATCAGTCTTGACAGGTGCGTTCACATGCTTTGGCGGACCACTGTTGCCGACCACGAGAAAACCCGCCACCGTTGCCACCAGCCCAGCGACCGCCATTACAAGGACGCGCTGCCGGCGACGGCGAGTAGCCGCGCGAGCTTCTCGAATGAGGAGTTCCGCAGGATTGGTTACTCCGCCCACTTCGGGCTGGCGAGTTGACGTGATTGTCATCGGACCTCTTTCTCGGCAACGCTCATGATACTATTGAGAGTAGTTCTATGCAAACACTCAAAATTGACAAGCATGAACCTGTTGCGCTGCACGATCAAGTGGCCGCAGAGATTCGTCGTGCGATCGCCGAAGGAGAAGCGGCCCAGGGCGAACGACTGCCTCCGGCGGTCGACCTCGCGACGGTGCTGGGCGTGAACAAGAACACCGTGATTCGCGCGTTACACATTCTTCGTGAAGAAGGGCTGCTCGACTTCACGAGAGGGCGCGGAGTTCGTGTCGTGGGAACGCCACAACGCGGCGCGGTGTTGACTCGAATTGATGAACTACTCACCTTTGCCCGTACGCAGGGGTATCGACAAGATGAGATTGTCGCACTCATTCAAGCTCGAACTTGACATTGTGGAAAGTGGCGCTATGAAGTCAGGTTCGCTTCAGTACGGAGGAGAGGAATTGTTATGTCGCTTTTGATCGAAAGGACAGATCAATCCTCGATCGAAGAGATCGTGGTCCTCTTCCCCGAAGCGCGCATCGCGCAGCGGCGGCGATGGATGCGGAGAGGCTGGATCGTTCTCTTAGTTAGCGCCATGGTTCTTCTTGCATCGATCTACACCGGTGGCGTAGGTAATCGGTCGACCAATCTTCCTGGCCGAAGTTCTGCGTTGACTCAAAGTTCAGCCACTCCACTACCAGTGGGCACCATGCTTAACGCGTCTTCAGTCGTCGCCATTCAGATGTTTACTGCGACGCGAGGAGTCGCCATCGCGTCGTTCTGGATCAAGAGTTTCACGGCGATTGGGTACTCGTATTTAACGACCACTGTCAACGGAGGAACGTCGTGGAGAATCACCGGCGTATTGCCAACTGGATCGTGGGATCCCGGTGGCCAGGGCACAGGACTCATCGAATTTGTATCGCCGCGAGAGGGCTACATCCAGCAGCCCGCACCTCGTGGCCCCTTATTCACCTCCAACGGAGGACGCACGTGGATGAGCATTGCATTTGCAGGTTTGACCACCTCACTGACATTGTCAGAGGGTGACGTGATCGTAAGCGCTCAACACTGCACCGGGTCGAGGAACGCTGATCCGTGCGTCACACGTCTAGGCACGTTCTCGCTGGGATCCTTAACGCCTTCAAGTGTCACAGTCATTCCTTCGGTGTCAGTCGATTCGACCAACAATTCCCCAGAAGTGCTCGCCATGTCGGGGGGCACTGCACTGGCAGCAGAGGGGTCAACGCTCATCGCGACGTTGAATTCAGGTGCATCGTGGCATCGAGTCATCAATCCGTGTTCTGGTTACGCACGAGGCGAAGCGCAACTGACGAGTAGTTCTCGTTGGTACATGCTGTGCGGACAGGGCGTGGGAATGATGAAAGCAAATAACTGGCTCTACAACACCACCGACAGCGGTCGAACGTGGACACTGGTTGCGAAGGGTTCGGCGCTTCGCAATGTCGGTGCCGACAACATCGGACCGTACGCTGTCAATGCCTTCGGAGTCAGTGGTGATGGCCGCGAAATGTGGATCGATGGCGGCCCCGGATTCCTCGAAGTGAGTTCGGACGGAGGACGTAAATGGCAACTCGCCGACACAATCGGTGCGAAGACGAATATCACCGGACCGTATTTCGTGAGCGTCGGTCACGAAGTGTGGTTGCCAATCTATCTCGGTGGCCTTGTTCGATCGCCTAGCGCAGCCTCTTGGAAGGTTCTTGGTGAGTCTTCATTCTCATGATTTTTTGTGAATTTGCCGCTCTTTGCCCGAATTCAGGGATACCGACGGGATGAGTCGATTTGATTCTGTTTCGTAGTTGAAGTTGCTTTCGATTCCACGATTCGTTGCGCATTTCGTTTTTGAATGTTTGAAGGAAAGTTGGAGGGAGTATTCGAATGACATTGTCGCGAACTCGTCAGGAGCGTTCAGACGAGGTGTCGGATCCGACCGAGTTACTCATCAAAGAGGCTCGCCGTGCGTCACGTAGGCGTCGCCTTTGCAACGGCCTAATTCCGCTACTCGTACTGCTTCTCGTTGTCGGGGTGATCACTTATCAAGTTGATCGCGGCGGGCCTTCAGCACCGCGAATTGGGACCGATGCGAGCACCACTGCCACACCTCCGCACTCGACCCCACTCTTTTCCGTCAGCCGCATTCTCACCTTGGCCACCGATGGCGCCGGTCCCTTCATCGTGGGAGCTGGCAACCACTCCATATTCGTGGAAGGCACGTTCGACCAGTTAAAAGGCCAAACCTCAAACAGCCAAGTTGATGACCTCATCCGAATCGATTTGAGAACGTGGCGCATCAGCGGTGCGGCGAGGTACCCCAACGAGACCAGCGTCGCCTACGGTGACGGCGCTCTCTGGTGGGCAACGGGCGAATACGCCTTCAACATAACGGCACCCGACGGTGGCCGTGTTCTGTTCAAGATCGATCCAACGAACTTGAGTAAGGAGAAGGCATTCGACCTGCCCAATCGAACGCTGCTGGTGACTGTTGCCGGGGCGTCATTGTGGGTGGCGACACCAACGACGCTCATCCGACTTAACCCCGAATCTGGGCGGATCCTGGTGAAGGATCCCTCAAGTTTCATTCCGATCGCAATGTCATCTTCCGGCCAAGGGAGGTACCTGGACGTGCTGGGATCGAGGAACTCAAAGGAATACTTGACCACTTTCGACGCCAAATCGGGACGAAGGATTATGCGGCGCTTAGTTCCGGGCGCTAGCGGCGGGCCTCTGGCCTCGACCGCGCAGGGAATCTGGATCAACACGGTGAACGATAGGAGTCAGTCCAGCACTGCCCGCTACTTCGAAGGCGATCGACTCATTCCTTCGGCAGCGCGTGGTGGTTACCCACCCGACATTTCGCTCTTCTCCGGCGTCGGCGTGATCTGGTTGGTCGATGGTTGGGGGGTTAAATCGACGGAATGTCTTGCCCCGTCAACTGGCATGGTCCGTTCAAAAGGTGGCCCACTTGGGGTCTACGGCTCCTTCGTGGCGTACACGGGTCATACATTCGTTCTGTTCGATCGCGGTCTCACGAACTACTTTGCGCAAGTTATACCCACGAAGAGCTGTGGGTGAACGGCAATCGTCAAATTGGGACGTATCTCCAATGGCCCCCCGCATCGTTCGTAAAAAACAACTTCGCATCGATCTGATTCGACGTTTGCTGCGCGACTGCAAATCCGTCTAAACGACTGGTGAATACGACCTGGGTGACTGAGCGATTGAGGACGACTGTCCATGTTCGGCCCCAGTTCGTGCTGCGAATCACCTGACTGCCCGACTTTGTCGCCTGCTGGAGGAGAATTGTCCCAGGTGCTGGGGCAGTTGGCAGTCCCGGGAGAGTGGAGTAGCCACTTTGATATGAACTTGAAAGCTCTCGAAACGGTTTGAACGTCGCCCCGGCATCGTAGGAGATGAAGAGCCACGTTGCTTCATTGTTCCAATTAGGCGGTACCGAAGATGCCGGAGGGTACACATAGCCAGCGCTTTCGCTCACGGCAAGTAGAACGTTGCTTGTCACTGGAGTAATCGGACTAAAACTCGCGCCGATGTGTTCGAAAGTAGGACCATCCCAAGCGTTCCACGTGCCGCCATTCGATAGTCGCGCACTCGAAGTGAACCCGCGATCATTCCCAGCCACAAACCATCCTCTGGATCCGACGAAACTGAACTCACCCTCCAATTGGGTGCCACCAGCGGGCATATACATTGGCTCATTTGATTTATTCGCCCATTGGTCAACATCTGAATGAGTTCCGAGTAGGTAGGCATGACCGTTTTCGTATGACCCACCGAATAGGTACGTCCACACTCCGTGGGTTGCCATCTGGATCACGCCGGCAGTAATTGACAGGCGACTGAGGCGAATCTGTCGCCAAATTTTGCCGCCATCGTGAGTTGACCACATCCGACTCACCCAATTCGGGTTGGTCGTGTTCGACGTAACGGGGGAGGGGACTGTGCCATAAATCCAGCCGTCTTGCGAGTCGGCAAAGTGGACGTTGATCGTCGCATACGAACTGCCGTACGTGCCCCAAGAGATTAGCTTGAGATCCTTATTCAATTGGCTCGGCGTGGGAACGACGTTCCAAGACGAAGCTTCGTCCCGCGTGCTTCCCAAGGATGCGCAAGTTCTCGACGCGCAGTCATCGAGCGAGAGTACGAAGCCAAGGTGGGACGACGGGAACGATACAGACATGGGGTCAAGTTGAAGCGAAGACGCCTCCGCCAAAGTTGGCGTGACATTGAGTGAAAACACGAGCAATACGCCAATCAAGAGGTGATGCAACCGCGATCTCCGGATCATCTAATCTCCCTCAACTTGCTTGGTTTACCACGAAGTGGAATCAAATGACCTTCGCGCGTTCAAACTTCGGACCACTGTTCGGATTGTTTCTTTGGTGCATGGCAGTCAAGTCGGGGGCCTGACGTAAACCCGCAGGTATCTAAGAGACGGCTTCGATCATCGCAATCAATTCGTCGGACTGGTATCCCTGCGATCGAGCGAATGTAACGAGTTCGTTCACCTTGGTCATGACCGCACCGCGCTCCGGGGTTCCCGCCACAGTGATGCCCCGGCCCTGGCGGAACTCCAAGAGTCCTTCGTCGCGCAACTCGTGCATTGCGCGCAGCACCGTGTTCTTGTTCACGCCGAGCACCGTGGCCAAGTCCTTGGCAAGAGGTAAGCGTTCGCCCGGCTTCGCTTCATCATTGGCGATCGCTCTACGAATCTCGGCGGCCACCTGACGATAGAGAGGAATGTTCGAAGCTACGTTTATCTTGACAGACTCCATAGTTCTAGTTATCTTAGTTCTATGAGTCTGAATGTCAAGGGGTGCTTCTGGTGACATTGCTTGAGCTTGAACGCACTGAAACGACATCACCGGGCGAGGCGCTCTTTCGCGAAGCGCGTCGACTGCGCCGGCGGAGATGGGGAATCGGACTCATCATTCTCTTGACAGTGGTCGCGACGAGCGTGGTGGTCTACGCCACCTCATCACGCTCGAACACGCCACCTGGTCGAATCGCGCCAACAACACCACAGCGCAATGGAAAGGGCACCGCCTCGAAAGCGATTGTGCCGACGCACTCACCGGACCTCATCCAGCCGGGGGCCCTTGCGGCTGAACCGAACGGCGACATGCTCATTCTCGACAGTTCTCGTGACCAGATTCTTCGACTCACACCCAATGGAACACTCTCGGTCTTCGCTGGTACTGGTCGAGAAGGATTCACGGGCGATGGCGGACCCGCCGTTGACGCCGAACTCAATTTCAACTATTTCTCCGAATCAGAAATTGCCGTTGCACCTTCGGGCAGCGTTTACTTCGTCGACGATGGCAGCTGCCGACTTCGGGAAGTAAATTCACACGGGATCATTCGCACGATTGTCAGCCTTCCGCTAATTCACATGCAACCCAGCGGCACGAGTTGCCAGCTCAGCGGTGTGGCAATCTCGCCGTCGGGCGTCGTCTACGTATCCACGAACAGTGACATCAAGCGCGTAACGTCGCGAGGCACGCTGGCGTGGGTCGCCGGTAAGCGGGGAACCGTCGTCACCGAGCCAAAGCATCCAACCGCATCGACCGTCGTGATGAGCCCCGGGAGTATTGCGTTTGATGCCCATGGCGATCTTGACATCTGGAGCTGGGCTCCTCGTGTGATGTACCAGTTGAGTCCGTCGGGCAAGGTCACGAATCTGGGTTGGGCGTACGCCACGCAGTTGACAGAAACTCCCAGAGGAAATGTTCTTGCGGGCACTCATTTTGGCGAAATCGAATCTATTGCCGCACAGGGAACCAGCGTTGAGCCTTACCGCAACGTCGACCCGCAGAAAGTCGATGGACTCAATTGGGGGCACGTAGGTTTTCAAGAGAACGGCATCGCGGTCACCCGTTCGGGCGTGATTTACGTCGACAACGCTCAAGGCAATGGTTACGGCGCCGGTACTGCACTCGTTCGCATCGCCAAAAACGGCAAGGCTGAGCTCGTACCGATTCACACACCGCTCAGTCGAACGCTTCCCCTCGTCGGCGCTCCCGGCTTTCCAACATCGCTCTACCCCGCCCCTCGCCGGTCAGCGACATCAACTCTCGCCGCGTGTCCGAACAACGCCGGAATCGAACCGTTTACGCCTACGGCACTCAAACAATCGAAGGTCATCGCGACGAACTTTCAGAGCGGACAGTATGCGAGCGACATTGTGGTCACGGACCGTTCTTGGTGGGTAGGAGCCTTTGATGCATTCCAAGGCGCCGACCTCGGAGTGCACCTGGCGACGAAGGAGATGCCGGCCGAGGAAAGCGCCGATGCGAATGAAATTGGTTTGGCGTGTGGTGACGCCCTAGTCCGAGATTCGATTGCTGTGTCAATCCGGCAATCGGGTTACTCGGGCGCGAGCGGAACCATATATCTCCTGAATCGAGACGGCCATCCTTTGGTCTATTACGCGGCAATCGCAAATAACTAAGATTTTGCTGAGATGTTTAACGACAAGGGCCCCACGTCGACCCGAACACAGTCGTCGGTCAACACCAAAATTCCCCGAGTACTCGGCCAGTAATTGTCGTCAGTATGCCCGCAGTATGCCTGACCAAGATTCTTTACTTGATTTGTGCGAGTTTTGCAACCACTGATCAGGTGGGACGGCACATCGCTACATTCTTCACGCTCAGCTTCCCAAGCTGAGAACGCGGGTTCGATTCCCGTCGCCCGCTCCAACGATTGGGCTTTTGAATCCTTTGATTGCAACGGCTCGAAAGTAACATTCAGTGACTGCGATTGCTCCGTGTTACATGCCCACATATGCCCGTGGTATGCCCGAGATTCGAATCTAAGGGAATCGAAGTCAATGACAGACGATGGGTCAACGCGAATCTCGAAGATGTCAGAAAGTACAACTCGCAATTGCCATCTTCGTCGTTGTCGTCGCAAGTTTCATAGTCATTCTCGTGTTTACTGCAAGCCCACGTGTCGCGAATGCACTCACTGCTGGTGGCACACAATGCCGCGATGATTGCCCTTGACAACATTATTGGCATGAAACTTCTTGGCCAATCTGCTGCATGGGTGAAGACCCTTACATGAAGAAGTCGGCTTTCATGCTCGTAGGAGACTTGCGGTGTCGGAGACCCCACGCAATAGATCCGCTTCTGAACGTTGGAGATTGACCAATCGTGCTTCTCCAAAACTGAAAAAATCCGGCAGCACCGGTGACCTTTCGCGGCGCGCTCACTAATTTAGTTTATTACTTGACAATGCATAGTACCTGGTGTACTTTTTAAACGTGACCCCAACCCACGATCCACAGCTCCTGAAGGGCGTCTTGTCGTTGCTCCTCCTACAGATGCTCGCGCAACGCGAGTCGTACGGCTACGAACTCGTCCAGCGGCTCCACGAAATCGGCCTCTCCGACATCTCCGACGGTACGGTCTATCCGGCTCTGGGCCGCCTTGAGCGCGAGTCCCGAGTGAGCGCTCGACTGGTCTCGTCGCATTCGGGTCCGGCGCGCAAGTACTACCGACCCACCGCAGCCGGCTACGCAGCGCTCGCGGAGGGGGTCACTGGTTGGCTCGCTTTCGTCGAAGTGACGAACCCGGTCCTGTTACACCCGATTCCAACCCAACCCGGCCCACCTAATGAGGAAGTATTTGATGACTGAAACTTTGATCTTGACTTGGAAAGACCGTATGCGAATCGAGCGTGCTGTATGGACCCTCGACAGCTATCTGCGAAATCTGCCACGAAAGTCTCGGATTGCTAAACGACGCGAACTGAGGGTCAACCTTCGAGCAGCTTCTGCCGACGTGGGCGTCAACGAAGCACTGCGGCGCTTGGGCAACATTCGTACAATGGCCGCCGAATACTTGGTTACTGAGTACGGCGGACCGGGACCTTCCTGGATCGTGACCACCTATTTCTTGTTTGCAGCGTTCTACTTCATGATCTGGTTTGAAAATGCGCGCATCGACGCTTTTAAAGCTGGCGCGATCGCGGCCAACCCTCACCTCACGGGCACGTTCCACTTCACCGGCGTCGCGTATGTCTTCACCAACGACGTGTTCATTTTCACCAATGGAAAGGTCTCCGAAGTCGGCGGCACGTTGCTGCCACTCGTCTACCTGTGCATCTTCGCGTTGGCCGTACTTGTCGGACGACTCTGGCGCGCCATCCCGGCAGTGCGCCAGCGTTCGTTGGGCGCGATCAACGGATGAATCGAGAGAGCGTTGCGCCGCTGTTTCATGGTGACTCACTTTTGATGTTGCCTGATATCGGTCCTTGTCTGGCATTGGGCAACGGGGATCGTGGACGTCACTCGAGGCAGTAACGCCGTGAGTTTTTCCCAGGTCGGCACAACCGAGATAGTCAAGGGCTATTCCGTGAAGCCGGGACTCGACTTCGTCACAGGTGTTGGCGCCGTGGACGACACATTCTTCAGGATTTACCCGTCGGGCTCGCATTTGTCACTCTCAGCTTCCCAAGCTGAGAACTTGAGTTCGATTCTCGTCGCCCGCTCCAACGATTGTCATCAAATACCCAACGAATGCAAGAGCTTGAATGCGTCCAGTGATGAACGAGAGTGACCGCAGTTGTCCCGTACTCATTCGCCATGACTGTGTCGAAACATCTCAACGCCATCCAAGTGTTGGCGCAACTTCACTCAGCAGCGTCTCAAGCACGTGGGCGCAATAGTCGACGCCGAGTTGATTGGGGATTGTGAGTAGCAACGTGTCGGCGCTAGCAATCGCCTCATCGTTGGCCAACTGCGCAATCAGCTGCTCAGGCGGCGCGGCGTAGGTCTTGCCGAAGCGCGCTATTCCGCCGTCGATGTAGCCGATTTGGTCCTGCGATTCGCCCTCGTGTCCAAAATACGAGCGGTCAAGGTCGCTGACGATTGGAAAGATACTGCGACTGACCGAGACGCGAGGCGTACCCGTGTGACCCGAATCGGCCCAGGCCGTGCGGAATCGCTCGATCTGCTCGGCCTGCAGTTGGTGGAATGGCACGCCCGTGTCTTCGCTCAGAAGCGTCGAACTCATGAGATTCATCCCCTGCTCCGCCGCCCACTCGGCGGTCCTGCGGGTCCCGGCGCCCCACCAAATCCGCTCACGCAGACCGTTCGAGTGCGGCTCGACTCGAAGCAGCCCGGGTGGGTTTTCGAACATTGGTCGCGGGTTCGGCTCGGCGAAACCGTCGCCCTTCAGAGCCTCCAGGAAGACCCGCGTGTGCTCCCGTGCCATGTCCGCTTGATCGGTGCCATCGGCCGGTTCGTAGCCAAAATAGCGATAGCCCTCGATGACCTGTTCAGGTGATCCACGGCTGATGCCGAGTTGCAAGCGCCCGCCCGAGATCAGGTCGGCGGACCCCGCATCCTCTGCCATATAGAGCGGGTTCTCGTAGCGCATGTCGATCACGGCGGTGCCGATTTCGATCCGGCTGGTCCTTGCACCAATGGCGGCAAGCAGCGGGAACGGCGACGAAAGCTGGTTGGCGAAGTGATGAACCCGGAAATACGCGCCGTCGGCACCAAGCTCCTCGGCCGCGATCGCGAGATCAATGGACTGCAGGAGGGCGTCCGACGCCGAACGAGTCCGCGAACGCGGCGAAGGCGCCCAGTGACCGAACGACAAAAATCCAATGTTCTTAATGACCACGAAACCATCTCCGGGACTAACTGTTCTCTCCAACCTAATGGCGTGAACATCTGCTTCCCAAGCTGAGAACGCGAGTTCGATTCTCGTCGCCGCTCCAAAGAATTCCTTCCAAACCCATAAGGCGCCAAGGGTTTAAACGAGTCCGGCAATATCCAATAAATGCTGACCCGAGCGGTATCAGGACGTCGATTTCGACGTTTCCAAGTTACGCGAGCGACAGAAAAATTGCGCCACGCGATTGCGCTGTGTGGGGGGCCGCACACTCGCGACAAAGTACAACCGAAAAGTGGGACTTCGAACGGGAGTTCCGAGAGAATCGTACGACTCCGCCTGAGTGACAATCGCCCACGTGCCCGCACGTGTGGCGACTGCATTGGCACGGCCCGGAGGCGGCGGAGCGAACGGGTCGGTCAATCATCACGACAGGACGCTTGCTTCTAGGACGTTGTTTCGACGCGCAATGGGCTTCTTCCTCGCGCCGAAGGGCGTTGGTCGTGACGATGATTCACGTAATCGTAGCGAAGTTCGCATAACGCTCCTAAACGTAACTGACGATAGATCTCGTCGCAACCGTCGTGTCTAGAGCTGTGAAGTCACTTTACCAATCGAGACAGCGCCTTAAGCAGTCGAGCGGTGTTGGATCTCGTTCCCGGGTCACTCGGCCAATCGAGCGTTTCTTCTGTGCCGGTGGTAGCTATCCATTCGTAGCCGACGTACGCGACGAAAGTCCCTCCTTAACGAAAGGCGCTTGAACATAGACCCAACCACCGACTGACAACCACCACGGACGATTAGGAAGATCACAACAGTAAAGTGTTCCGGAATGAAGGGTCGAGTGCGCTATCTGAACTCCCGTCTCCAGGACTTCACCAGCACGATCTTTTCAGAGATGTCCGCGCTCGCCGTCGCGACCGGTTCGATCAACCTCGGGCAGGGATTCCCCGACACTGATGGGCCGGATGCCATTAAACGCGCCGCGATCCGAGCGATCGAGTCCGGGCACAATCAGTATCCGCCCGTGGACGGGATCAGCGAACTGCGTTCGGCCATCGCCTGGCACCAAAAGCACTACAACGGTCTCGACTTCTCTCCGGAAAACGAAATCTTGGTCACCACCGGCGCGACCGAAGCCATTGCGGCGTGTCTCTTGTCACCGTGCGAGACCGGCGACGAGGTCGTGATGTTCGAGCCGTATTACGACTCCTACGCTGCCTGCACCGCGATGGCAGGTGCACAACGTCGTGTCGTGCAACTCCAAGCCCCTCTCTGGTCGTTTGACCGCGACACCCTTGAGAGCGCGATCACCGATCGGACTCGGCTCATACTGGTGAACACTCCACACAATCCCACCCAAGGTATTCAGCCGCGCCGAACTCGAAATCATCGCCGACGCGTGTCGGCGCCACAATCTGATCGCCGTCACCGATGAGGTGTACGAACACCTCGTCTACGAATCACCCCACCTCTCGCTCGCATCGCTTGCGGGCATGGCTGAACGAACAATCACGATATCGTCAGCCGCAAAGACCTTCTCCTTTACGGGTTGGAAGGTCGGGTGGGCGTGCGCACGACCCGAGCTCATCAGAGCGATTCGCACGGCAAAGCAGTTTCTCACCTTCGTCAACGCGGCTCCGTTTCAATACGCAATTGCCGAGGGTCTCACGCAGAGTGATGATTACCTCGTCGAGGCCGCGCAGACGCTTCGACAAAAGCGCGACCTTCTTGCGGCGGGACTTGATGGTGTTGGCTTCCACGTCTTCGCGCCTCCCGGAACATTTTTCCTTACGACGGACATTGCGCCACTTTCGGACAAGGACTTCTACACGTTCTGCCTGGAGCTTGCCGAGCGGTGTGGTGTTGTGGCGATCCCGAGTTCGGTCTTCTACGACGACAAGGTCGCGGGCCGGAACCTGGTGCGTTGGATGTTTTCAAAGCGTCTCGAAGTGCTCGAGGAAGCGATCGAACGCCTGGAGCGACTTCGATGACTCCTGAAGAGCCGTTGAACGTCAACAGAACTGACGCGCAATGCACAGATGTGAATTGACACCACGCGGGAATTAATTCAGACCCGATCCGCCTTCTCCGCGCTTCCCACGCTGAGAAGGCGAACTCAATTCTCGTCGCCGGCCCCGGGGATCTCTGTTTCGACCATTTGACGCGTGGTGCCGTCTCATTGCGTGGCTCACCTCTCGGTAGTCTTCGGCTTCCACCCCAAGGCCGGTCCTAGTCGTTCGGCAATATCGGTGATGATCTGCACGTAGTCCTCGTGGTCGAACGAGAAGGGCAGTGCGAAGACCACCTCTCGGACTTTTCGGAAACCGGAGTCAGCGTAAAGGGCTTCTGCAATCTGCTGAGAGTTGCCGATGACATCTCGAGCGAACATCATTCGAGCTGGTCCCTGCGGCGACTCGGTTCGGGGCGTGCGCGAGTCGACGTAGGCCTGGTACTTGGCCTTTTGGGTGCGCGAGGCCCGGTCGGTTGGGATGACCACCAGACCCTGGGAAGCCCGGGCCCTCTCCCCATCGGGGTGGGCCGCCCGGAAGGCATCGATGTGCGAGCGCTGGATCTCCGCGAAGTTCGGCACGTCTTCGCCCTCGGCATTCTCCACTCGGACGACACTGCTGGAGAGGAAGTTGAGCCCGTTGAGGCCGGCCCATCGTGCCGAGCCCAAGCTCGCCCCGCCGTACCACATACGTTTTCGCAGCCCCGGAGAATGGGGTTCAACCCGCTCTGAGAACGTCTCGATGCCTTGAACCCCGTGGAACGTACTGACGGGCTGCCCTTCGATGGCGCGCAACAGACGGGTCACCCGTTCGTAACTGAAGTCTTCGGCTTCGGCGCTCGAGGGATAAAGGTTGTTCTTGAAGTGCTCGAAGTTGCGCGGCTCACCCACACTGACGCCAGGGTTCAGCCGCCCGCCCGAGAGCACGTCCACGGTCGCCAGGTCCTCTGCGAGACGAAGGGGGTTCTCCCATCCGAGGGGGATTACCGCGGTGCCGAGCTCGATCCGGGTAGTACGTTGCGTCGCGGCCGCTAATACCGTCAGCGGGGAGGAGATGCCGTATTGAAGATGGCGATGACGGAGCCACGCACTGTCAAAACCCAGCTGCTCACCGAGCTCAATGACCTCAAGAACGCTCTCGTGGCCCGGTCCCGGTTCAGCGGCATCGAAGAGCCCGATGGTGAGGAACCCTAACTGCTCTAATGGCGTCCCTGGCTCCGGCACACCTAGAGAGTATCGATTGCATTCCAACCCTCGAACCGCACGAGCGCGATCCCTCTTCTTGGTCTATGTGATTACTGCTCTGGCCCGCACGAATCCCACGGTTCACGGACGCATAGGGCTTCCCAAGTTGAGAACGTGAGTTCGATCCCCGTCGCCCGCTCCACGGTGTTTCAGCTTCAGCACCATAACGAGGGGCTGTCGTTAGCCAGTCGTGACCGCTGAGCGCGACTGACCGTGTTACATGCCCATACGTGCCCGTTGCATGCCTGAGAATCGATAGAAGAAAACTGAATTCAATGACGGACAGAGCGTCGAAGTCAACTTCGAGGATGTCAGGGAAGGTACGACTCGCCATTGCTCTCGCGTCTACGGCTCGATCCTTCGAATGATCAGCAGCGCGCCACCCGCCATAATCACCCCGGCCGCCAGGCAGAGGAGACCTTCACGAAATTGGAGGGTCCAGAACTGGTCGTCGGCTATATAAACCGCGACGTTCTCCACATGGAATTTCTTGTAGCACTCAAGTTCGGCCTTCACGTATTCGCTCTCGGTCTTCGTCGGCAATTTCACGATGCACGAACCGACTCTGGGATACGTCGCAGATACTTCGCGGTACGTCGGAATACCGGTGATCGAACGAGGCACAACGCCTTGGACCAAAAGCCACGCGTTATAGGGATAGGGCGCGGCACTCCCTGTGAAGTCTCCGTTGGTCACCACGTATGGTTCGCTCCACTTGACCGTCGGCGTGACCAGATGCGAGCGCACCTGCGATGGCAGGGAAAATGCCGCGAGGAGGAACAGGAGAACGGACGCCGCAAGAGCCCAGCCCACGCGCCGAATCACCGCACCGAGAAGCAATGTCAACGCGAACATGAAAAGGCCATAGGCGACCAAATCCCAACCGGCGATTCCGTACGTCTCACGTGCGAAGAGATCGCGATCGCCAATGGTCCCGCTCCACCACGACAGAACAATTGCCGTGGGCACGAGGATCATTGTGACGAGGACCGCGCCAACCCCCGCCTTAGCGACGAACCAGCGGGTGCGAGAAATCGACTGCGTCCAGGCCAACCGTACGGTGCGGTTGTCAACCTCACTCGCCACGGCGAGTAGACCAAGTAATGCTCCGACGAGCGGCGCGACGATATAACCCGCTACCCGGATGATGTTGTTGAACGCGTGGATATTGTCCAACTTCACTGCGAGTTCACCGCAAAGGTCTCCGCGTCTCGGTGTTCGAACTTGATGGCCGCGGCACGGTGCGGCCATGTATTGAACAAGGTCGTGATGTTGCACGATGCCCGTGATGAGGATGACGCCGATCAAGACGAGTGCCAAGAAGGCCAGTGCAACGACGACCGAACGCTGAAATCGCCAAGCGATCCAGATCATGGCGTGGCACCGGCTTCTTCGCCAAATTCTGATTTTGCAGGGGTTGATCGATGCTGGTCTCTGAGATAGGCGATGGCGATTTCGTTGAACGTCGGCCGCTCAATTCGCCAGCCATCGCGCTCGAGTGGCATCGCCAGACGAACAAGGTAGGTCACCTCGCGTGTGGTGCGTAGTTCTTGCAACACCGTGGCTCCGCGCGGAACGGGCACTCCGTCGTCGAGACCCCGGCTTAAGAATCGATGGCTTTCGAGCACGTAGTCGAGGTCTTCGCTCAGCACGACGCGCGACTGAGAGAGGATGATGACGTAATCACAAATGGCTGCCACGTCATCAATGGCGTGGGTGGCCATCAGAACACTCGATTCATTATCTGCGAAGAGTTCGGTGATGTCATGTAGGAGGTCCTGGCGGGCTACAGGGTCCAATGCGGAAGCAGGTTCGTCGAGCAATATGAGCTCGGGTCGCTTGGCGAAACACACCGCAAGCGCGACCTGCGCACGTTGACCACCCGATAGATCGCGCACGCGGCTTTCAAGATCGATGTCGAGACGTGAAAGGTGCCGCGTCGCGAACTCCGTGTCCCATGCGGGATTGATGCGACGACCAAACTCCAGAATTTCGCGCACGCGCCACCACGGATATAAAGGACGGTCCTGATCGAGATATCCCACGCGAGCGCGAAGTTCGACATTCATCGTTGACATCTCTTTGCCGAAGACTGAGATTCCTCCTTCCGATGGTTTCGAAAGACCTGCGAGAAGTCGTAGCAACGTCGTTTTTCCGGCTCCGTTGGGACCGACGAGGGCGGCAATCCGACCTCGTGGAACCGAGAGTGAACACTCGTTGAGCGCCGTACGGCGGCGAAATCGCTTCGTCAACGCCTCAGTCTCGATGACCAGATCGTCGCCGGTCACGAGCGGACCTCCGCGTCGCTCGACAGAAGCGACTGCAGCCCGAGGACAATGTCGTCGTCCCCAACTCCACTCGAGCGCGCCTGAGCAACACCTTCACGCAACGTGTCGCGCCAGGACTGTGCTCGGTACTCCCGCGGGGCACTCTCCACGGCTTCAACCACGAACGTCCCCAACCCGAGACGACCCTCGACGAGACCCAGGTGTTCGAGCTCGCGGTACGCGCGGTGCACCGTGTTGGGATTGATCGTGATCTGACGCACTACTTCGCGCACCGATGGCAGTTGGTCGCCAACCCGGAGTTGCCCACGTTCGAACGCGCCAGCAACCTGATCAACGAGTTGGCGAAAGGGCGGTCGATCCGAGCGGGTATCGAGGTGGAAGACAATGGTTGGGTGGTTGCTCATGTACTAGTACACTAATACACCACGGTGATCTACGCAATTCTTCAAGCGTGGGTCTCACACTGTTCAGATCGAAGATCCGACATGTCTGATCCGCAACACTTCACTGGCCGGTTCTCCTCTCAGGTCGAAACCAGCCGCAATCCGATATAAGTACCGTCTGGGCAAATGTGAAGTAGCAACTGCATTAGTGTACTAATGCATGACCGAGAAGCCTCCATCCATTACCTTTCGGCTGGATCCGCGAAGCGGTGTGGCACCGTATCGACAACTGGTCGACCAAGTCCGCAACGCCATGGTTTCTGGCCTTTTGCGAGAGGGCGATCAACTTCCCTCGCTGCGCGACGTGGTGACTCAGATAACGATCAATCCCAACACGGTGCACCGCGCGTACCGAGAACTCGAGCACTTAGGCATCGCTGAAGGTCGGGCGGGACTCGGAACTTTCATCACGTCGTACTCGAGTCGTCCTTTCGATGCGACCGAACGTGAATCCCTTGAACGCAAACTTCGTGACACAATCACCGAAGCCCGTCACTTCGGCATCAGCGAAGAGCAAATTTTGGAACTCATCACCCTGGCGTTTCGTCAAGATGGCGACGTACGTACATGATCGACGGGACGGCCGTTCTCGAGACGGTGAACCTGGGAAAGCGCTATCGACGAAAATGGGGCTTGCAGGATTGCACATTGACGATTCCCAAAGGAAGGGTGGCTGCCCTCGTTGGACCGAACGGCGCGGGGAAATCCACACTCCTGCGAATGGCGGCTGGACTGGATCAACCGAGTGTTGGAAACTTACGAGTACTCGGAGAATCACCCACTTCCGGCAGTGGCGACCTGAAGGAAAGGGTCGGATATCTCGACCAGGAACGGCCACTCTATAAGAGCTTTCGCGTGGCCGAGATGCTGCGTTTCGGTGCGAAGAACAATCCGAACTGGAACATGGCTGTCGCCCAGGAGCACTTGGCGCAGCTCGACATACCCCTACGTTCGCGCATCGGCAACCTCTCCGGAGGCCAGCAAGCGCAGGTGGCACTCACGCTGTGTCTGGCGAAAGAACCTGAGTTGCTGCTGCTGGACGAACCGGCCGCCGCGCTTGACCCAGTGGCGCGTGATGAACTGCTCCGAATCCTCATGCGACAGGTCGCTGATTGTGACTCGAGCGTTCTACTCTCCACCCACTCACTCGGCGACGTGGTGGCCATCTGCGACTACGTCGTTGTGCTCGCTCACTCACGCGTCGTCTTATCGAATGACACCGAATACGTATTGGAGAGTCACCGGATACTCTCTGCTGTCCACGACGGCGACCTTTTGCCGCCGCCCGGTGTCAGCGTGATCAACAGCCAATCCAGTACTCGGGGACAGTCACTCCTCGTACGTGTCGAACTTCCCATTGACGAGACACAATGGCGTGTCGAGCGACCAACCCTCGAGGAGATCGTCCTGGCGTATCTGCGAGAAGGTTCGCCGGGCGCGAAAGACCGCCATAGTCACGATGATGAAGGGCTCGGCGAATGATGTGGGTTGTGTGGCGCCAACAGCGATCCATCGTCGTCGCGTTCTTCGCCGCTGCAGTCGTCTTCGTGATTTGGCTGATTGTCACGGGCCAGCACGAGCAGTCGTTGTGGAACCAGTACCTTGCTGCGCCGTGTAAAGGCAGGCTCAGTAGCATCACCCGTGACGTCAATTACTGCGCCGCATTGGAAGCCAAGGTGTCCGTCTCTGGTGCACACAATGACGACGTCGCCACGGTCATTGGCGCGATTTATGCCCCTTTGCTCGGTTTGATACTCGGGGTCAACGCCGTTGCGCGCGAAATCGAGCAGAAGACCAATCGATTGGCGTGGACTCAGTCGGGTTCACGTTCCAAATGGCTCAGGAGTAAGTACCTCACGGGCGTCACGACGATCGTGGTCATCTGCACACCCCTGTGCTTGGTGCTCTCCTGGTGGGTCCGCGCATCACATGACGCCGCTCGGATTGTTCCCAAAGCATTTCCCATTTCGGGTTTCGTGGAGATCGGCTACGGCGTCTTCTGTTTCGTTCTGGCCGTCGCCGTCGGGCTGTTGATCCGACGAGCGGGTTGGTCGCTCGCTGTGTGCATCATTTTTTTCGCTGGAGTATTCCTCTCGTTCGCAGATCAGGTTCGACCGCATTTGGTAACCCCATCGGTGATGACAGTGCAGGGCGATCAGATGGAGGCGGGATCCAGCAGTGGCTTCTATTCCTCGGGCGGGACTCCGTCGAATTCCTGGCAACTTAACCAAGGCTTCG
This sequence comes from Acidimicrobiaceae bacterium, assembly GCA_003155915.1. Lineage (GTDB taxonomy): Bacteria > Actinomycetota > Acidimicrobiia > Acidimicrobiales > RAAP-2 > RAAP-2. The sequence continues at coordinate 109,295 of PMFA01000005.1, forward strand.
TACCGGTGACAACGAAAGGAATTCCGAGCCAAGCTCTCATTGGCAAGTCGGAACGCGCGATGGGCGTCTGTGAAGAAGCGAGAGTCCAGGGGAGTTACTGCAGCCACCATTTGCATTTACGGACCGTTGCGATCTACATCGCGAATGGTCAGTATTGGACATTGCAACTTCTCGAGGGAGCGTTCTACGTCGGACTTGCGGCCCTGTTGGCCGGTATCTCATTCTTGGGCATTCGTCGCATCAGGGCTTGATGTCTCGAAACGACCGACAGCGTCGCACGACTTCATCTACGGTGGCCCAATGTGAACCGGCACGCACCGAAAACCTGGTCTCCGCATTTTCAATTCTTTGAGTTGTCAGCACCGATTCAAAATATTCACGATACGTACCTATCTATGGAATCGCCTTGAATGATCGGGGATACATTGACCGTGCCGCAGACCAGTAGCGAAACTCCGTTGACAATGACATTCACTGTCAGAGACTGGTTGGGGATTTCAATGCTCAACGATGTTTCGAGTGGGCAACTACTCGTCGCGCCATTCTGAGTCCCTGTGTATTGAAAAAGGAATGACCCATCGTTCGTCGAACTGAGACTCACTTTGGAGATTCCGAGTGGAGCGCCGACATAACCTCCATCAACAACCGTCGTTTTCACCGTTGTGCCAGATTCGCTGGAGAATTTCAACTCCGCGTAGCCGCTCAAATAGCAAGGGCTCGTTGCTGACAAACTGACTATCTCTTGTGCGGTGGCGACGTTGTTGTATAGGCCCGACCCTGTCAGAGTCGCAATCACGTCGCTGGAGGTGCAGGCTGTTGTCGCAACCGAAGCGACCGCTGGTGCACCCATTGGGGTGAGCGGCTGACCGGGATTAACGGTGATGCCCGAAGGCGACTGCGCTCCAGGTGGCGGAGCAATCGCGGCACTCGCACTCGGGCTCGGAATGGTCGTTGGTGTAGACGAGCTCAGGACGCCGGCGGCAGCGCTGCCCGTCACCATCAGACCTATCACCAAGGCAAGCGTCGCGCTTCGTCCCAAGCGCCACCATGATCGAGCTGTTTGGTCCACTACGTCCATTAACTGTCGACGCGCCGCATGGTGTCGGGCCGTCGGCATATTTCGCGCGGCAGGTATCTGATCAAGAAAAGTCATGGGCCTCCTTCGCACTATCTAGAACAATGAGTTGAGCAGTCGAATTTTGTGACATGGCGTGATCGAGGAGAGATCTCAAATGTTCTCGCGCTCGAAAGAGACGAGATCGGACGGTTCCGATAGGAATGTTCAACGCTGACGCTGCCTCGGCGTAACTGAGGTCGGACCAGTCACAGAGCGCAATGTCTCTCGTTCTCTTGCTTTCAGACGATTGACCAAAATCAGTATCAATTGCATTCTGCGTTCGTCGTCCATCCGATCACCGATGCCGTCTTCGAACTCTGAGGATGAACCCGATCGCGGAAGTTTTGCGAGGAGGAGTCGGTGTCGACGAAGCGACCGTTCAGAGTTTCGCGTGGCGTTGTTCGCGACCGCCAACAACCAGGGAAGGATCGAGTCGCCGTGAATCCTGACCTGATCTCGTCGTCGCCAAGCTTGGAGAAAGACGACGCTCGTCAAATCTTCTGCCGCCGACCAGGAGCCGGTCAAACGAAAGCAGTGGTTATATACGGACTTCGAGTGGCGTTCGAAGAGTTCAGCGAACGCGGCACCATTATGGGTGCTTACCTGAGACCAGAGGTCACCGTCGGATTCGCCGTCAAAAATCATTCTCACGATTACTTAATGTCCGGCAAGCCGTAGAAAGTTTCAAATAGGTTCCCAATAAGCCCGTCACGATCGAGATCAGATTCTCGAGACGGCATGAGCGACCTTCGTCACTCGCCAAGAGACATCTGAGATAAGAGAATTAGTCCCAAAAAGGTTTGACTTTCATCTTTCGTCGCTTGCTATCGACATCGAGACACTACGGGAGGAGACCGTCTCGCGTTCTCAACTCGGGCTGCAACAAGATTTCAGCGAGTCTGTGCCTAGCACGATGGAGTCGCACACGAGCTGCATTCGGGGAGATTCCGAGCACAATGGCAATCTCGCCTGGAGCCAATTCCTCCCATGCGCTGAGTTCAACTATTTCGCGGTCGGATTTCGACAGCTGCGAAAGTGCCGTGTCCACAGCACCTCCGTCCCAATCATTCCTCGAGGTCGTGACAACGGATCGGAGTTCCGTCGCCAGTCGTTCATTGATTGCGGTTGAGAGTTGTCTCTTCTTGTACAGCTTGAAGAGGACGTTCCGCGCGACACCAAAGAGCCAGAGCCGCCCCTCGAGTCCGTCGGGCACCACGTCAATGCGTCTCCAGGCCACGATGAACGTCTCCGCAAGAGCGTCGGCGGCCTCGTCGGTGTCGACGCAGCGACGAACGAGGTATTTGAGAATGTCGAGTCGATTCGTGACGAAGAGTGTTTCGAATCTTTCCACTTGGTGTCTCGAGGGATCTGTCACTTCAAGGTGCGAACTCGAGCCGTCGGAGAACGGACGTCTCACGATGCCGGTATGAATTCCGTACAAGGGTTATGGGGACGTGCCAGCGTTCGCAGAACTTTGGTCGCGTTGCCCGACGCAACGACACGTTGGAACGGCAAGAACCAACCAAACACGGACCACTTCAATGGATATGACAATTCGGCTCGTACTGCTGGCCACGCCATGGCGTTGGCAACTTCGCTAGCGGCTTTGGACGCCTTCAAGGTGTTCCCGGACTTTTTCGCGTGCCCGTAGTCACTCACCCATGCGCAGAACGCGCTCATGGCAAACCATCCGCGTTCGGCTCCAGTCGAAACCTCGACTTGCCGGTGATATGGCGTGCCCCCCGGAGGCGTTACAGGACAGGCACCCGTGGTGTTCGGATTTGGAATTTGATTCTCAAAGGCCAGTACTCGAAGTCGCCAGTTCTCGTCGCTTGAGGGATACTCGATATTGGACGAGACCGAAAGGGCGACTTTGCAGAAGTCCGGGGCCCACGTCCGGAGGATTTCTCCGGGCCCCCCGGCACTCACGTATTGTGCCGGCTGCTGCTGCCCTGTCCGGGCCTTCAGCACGACAGATGCTGCTCCCGCAACCCCAACGACAAGGAAACTTGCCAAACTCACGGCGAGAATTCGTCTAGTCAGCCACGGTCGCTTGGTGCGCCTCCACGCGTGAGAGGCCGATGTTGGAACTCTCAGCAGATGCTGACCGAGCTCATTAAGCGCAGCCTCAATTGGCGGCGATTCCAGCGCCATTTCCGATAGAGGGTCCGCCCTGCGCAGCGCGTCGTCGAGATCGTCGGGGAAAGGCATAATCAGTAGTCCTCCACTTTCTTTACACCCGTATCCCATGATCGTCATCATTCATTACAGCCGTTAAGACTTAATTCGATTCAGTCGATGTCGTATGCGTCCTCGGCCCGACGCAAACCCGCATGCACCGCCCACGAATCGCTGTCAACACGTCCATTGTTCAGAAAGGAACCGACAAGCAACGGTCGGCAGTACGCCCGCAGTATGCCTAACCATGACAATCCAACTCAATCACGTTGTGAAGATTTCGCGCGATCTGCAGTCGCACTCCTTCGATTCCGCCACTGTTCTTCCTACGAGGCGCGAAAATACGACGTGTTGCGAATCTGTAGTGAGGTGTTTGCCTTGTCGATGCGAGGGTTGGATAACAACTAAAGGGCACACTTTTGAGGGAAACTCCAGGGTTTCGATTCCGGACCGCGGCTGCCGCCACTGCTTTGATCGCGGTGGTCTGTTTTATCGCATCACCCGTAACCGTCGCAATGGGCAGTTCAACGCTTAATGGATGGAGCATTGCGACGGAGCCATCTCCAACGGGGAGTTGGAACGCAGTCGACTACGGCGGAGGGCATTGGGTCGCACTAGGTGACTCGGCAGATGTCGCCGTCTCGCCCGACGGCTCAACGTGGAAGGAATATCCCGTGCCGGCCGGATCGTGGCAATCGGTTACGTATGGAAAAGGCCAGTTCGTGGCACTCTCATCAACAAACGCGGATCCGAATGAAATGGTTTCGACGAATGGGCAGAGTTGGACCGCGACCTCGGGGCCGGCCGGTCCATGGACCGCTCTCTCATTCGGCGACGGACGGTTTGAGGCGGTGAGTTCGGCGGGACAGATCGACACTTCGACAAACGGGACGCAGTGGACGCAAGTGTGGAACCACTCCAACTATGACTTCACATCGGTCGCCTATGGAAATGGACACTTCGTCGCGACTGACTCAGCGTTGGGCGCGGTAGCGATCTCGACCAATGGCGTGAAATGGGGTCGACTCTTCCCGGCACCAAACACGGTGGCCAAATGGGGAGCCGTCGTCTATGGCATAGGCGAATTTGTGGTGCTCGATAACTCGAGCTCTGGCTACATCGCGACATCCCTGTACGGAAGCGTCTGGACGGTGCATCAACTCTCTCCCGCCCACGAGATAGATGGCGCAACGTTCGGTTGCGGCACCTTTGTCGGCGTCGGTCAATCCAGCACGTCAACCGCAAATTTCATTTCGTCGACCTCGGGAACGACGTGGACGACCGCCGCGGCGCCAATTGACGCAACTTCACACTGGAGCGCTGTCGGCTACGGCGCACATCGATTCGTCGCTGTCGATGCCTCCGGCAACATTGCGTGGTCGAGCACGTCCGCGAACTGTTCCGCCGCAATCCCGACGTCACCACGGCAGGTTTCGGGGAACATCAACAATGGCAAGGTCTGGACCTACATGCATCCGCCGTCGAGCGCGGGCGGCGCGCCAGTTAACAGCTACCGCGTGAACATTTCCAACGGAACGATCATCAAGCAGTGTTCGGCACCGGTGTACTTTGAACCCAACTGCATCATCTCCGGGCTCGAGGACCATCACGTGTACTGGGTCACCGCCCAGTCGCATAACCGCTTCGGGTATTCGGCACCGACTGACCCGGAGTTCGTAATTCCGGTCGCGTCATCGGCGTTCGACGCGGTCACGTCTGGGCCAGTCGTTTCTGGAGGCGAGCCGGTGGTGGTGCAGGTCACGGGTATTCGAGCTAACGGCGAGGGCATCTATCCACTTTCCCCGATCACGGTGCACGTTGGAGCGACGATTGCCATCTGCCATGCGAGCCCGTTTGGCGAGTGCTTACTTACTTTGTCGAATCCGCCCGTCGGGTCCGACTCCATCTACGCGACCTACAGCGGTTTCGGCCGGTCGTATCAGTCGCCGACGTCGAACGTCACCGTCACAACTTGAGACTGTAATCCCTGGTTGCCGCGAGATTCGACGCGATAGCAACAACTTCCCCAGCCGAGAACGCGGTTTCGATTCTCGTCGCCCGCTCCAGAGATTTCCGTCTCGATGCCGGTGGTGAGGAGCAATTGAACGTGGTCAGTCGTGATCGCGAGCGATTGCACCTGCCCCGTATTCCGTGTCCGGATATGACCGAAAGACGCGTCAGGTATTCAATCGAACTCACGCCTGATCTGTTTCTCAAGCTTCCCAACTGAGCGAAAATAAAATCTATGATTCCTGTCTGATGCTTGCTCCATCTTGATCGGGTTTGTATGTCTCGACTTGATGGTGTTTGATGATTCCGTAACTATTGGCCGAGACAGAGGGGGCGGTGGTGTTCGAGGTAGCCCGACCTCCGTTCGACTCGATCATCATCGATGCCTGCTCGCTGAATGAAGCGCCGGCTCGTAGTGAGGCCCTCCACTCGCACGAGATTCGCTGGCACCAGAGTGGGGCGTGTCGTGACTGAGCCATCGACGACCCGTGAAAATGCAACGAGTTCGGAACAGGGAATCCTGCTGCGTGGAATCACGAAGCGCTTCGGATCACACGAGGCGGTGAGCGACGTCGATCTGGAGGTCTATCGCGGCGAGTTTTTCACCATGTTGGGACCCTCGGGTTCGGGAAAGACGACGTTACTGCGACTCATCGCGGGCTTCGAGGTTCCCGACGCAGGGACGATCTCCCTACGCGGCGTCGACGTTACGGGTACCCCGCCCTACCAGCGCGGCGTGAACACTGTCTTCCAGGACTACGCCCTCTTTCCGCACTTCGATGTCGCCCGGAACGTGGCCTACGGTCTCAGGGTTCGACGCGTGAAGCGCACTGAGATAGTGGCACGCGTCAAGACGGCACTCGAGATGGTGCAGATGACGGAATTCGCCACGCGTCGCCCCGCGCAACTCTCCGGCGGTCAGCGTCAACGAGTCGCGTTGGCCAGGGCAATCATCAACGAGCCGCAGGTGCTCTTGCTCGACGAGCCGCTCGGCGCACTCGACCTCAAACTTCGCCAAGAGATGCAAGTGGAGCTCAAACGAATCCAACGTCAGATCGGCATTACCTTTATCTACGTCACCCACGACCAGGAAGAGGCGTTGACGATGAGTGACCGATTGGCGGTGTTCCGAAGTGGCCGAATCGAACAGATCGGACCTCCGTCTGAGGTGTACGAGCGCCCGGCATCTGAATATGTGGCGTCGTTTGTCGGAACGTCGAACGTGATCGAGGTCCCCGACGGTCGCGCAGTCCTGCGCCCGGAAAAGATAGAGATATCGAACGGTCCACGCACCGAAGGGCGTACCTACGCCGCGGGGAGCGTAATCGACGTGGCCTACCTCGGCATGGTGACCCGTTTCAGTGTTCGCCTCGACGACGGCAACACCATGACAGTCGCACGCCAGAACAGTTCGGGTGGCTCTCAAATAAACGTCGTAGCACCCGAGAGTCGGGTGACGTTGTCGTGGGACCTCAACGATGCCTTCCCTCTAACGTCACACTCCGTAGTTGAAACACAGCTCGGAGTACAAGCCAAAGGAGCAATATGAACAGGCCACGATTCCTACGATGGGTCGGCGCGGGAGCTGGAGCACTCTTGTTCAGCGTCTTCGTCGTACCAATCGCTCTCAGCGCACCCGCGGGCGCCTCATTGGGAACGCCACCCACGCAGAGCATCAAGGTGCCATCTTCGATCGGCAAGGGCGAGGGCAAATTGAACATCATCGCCTGGGAGGGCTACACCCAGCCGCAGTGGGTGAAGCCGTTCGAGAAGACGACCGGCTGCGTAGTCAACGTCAAATATGCGGGCTCGTCGAGTGAGATGGTGTCGCTCATGGCGAACGGCGGCGGTCACCAATGGGACCTCGTCTCCGCCTCGGGCGACGCGGATCTCCGCCTCATCTATGGCGGCGACGTGAAGCCCATCAACATCAAGTTGATCCCTTCGTGGAGCGAGTTCGAGCCCTTCTTGAAGTCGCCCTCGTTCAACACGATCAACGGCTACCACTACGGGGTGAGTTTCGAATTCGGACCAAACGTCCTCTTGTACTCGACCAAGACGTTCAAGGTCGCACCGACGTCGTGGTCGGTGATTTACAGCAACAAGTACAAGGGGGAGGTCTCAATTCCTGACAACCCGATTCAGATCGCCGACGCGGCGCTCTATCTCGAGTCGGCCAAGCCCAGTCTGGGCATCACCGACCCTTACGAGCTGACCCAGACGCAGTTCACTGCGGCCGTCAATTTGCTGAAGGCCGAGCACCCCTTGATCAAGAAGTACTGGGACCTCGCGAGCCAAGAGATCTCGCTCTTCCAAAACGGTGCGGTCGTGGTCGGAGCGGCGTGGCCGTACCAGACGTCGACGCTGAAAGCTGCCGGCGCCCCGGTGAATGACACCATTCCGAAGGAAGGGGCCACGGGCTGGGCCGACACGTGGATGCTCGCCGCCAACGCGCCCGATCCGAACTGTGCCTACAAGTGGATGGCGTACATGTCGACGCCCAAGATCCAAGCCGAGGACGCCATCTCCTATGGCGAGACCCCGGCCAACACACTGGCCTGTCCGATCATGAACACGTTGGAAAAGGGCGGTTGCGCCGCGTACCACGCCAACGCCCCGCAGTCGTATTTCACGACCATCAAGTTCTGGAAGACACCGCTCACCACGTGTGACAACGGAACGAACGACTGCGTTGGCTTTACTCAATGGCAACAGGCCTGGACGCAGATCACCGGGTAACACCAAATGTCCGTCCGTGAAGTGACTCGCGAACGACTCGGGGCGGCGCTGTGGCGCCGCCCCTGGTTGCGCGGAGCCCTCATCCTTTCACCACCACTGATGTGGTTCTTGGTGGTCTACCTGGCTTCGTTGGTAGCGCTGCTCGTCACGGCCTTTTTCAGTGTCAACTCGCTGACCGGCAACATCGCCTATCAGTGGACGTGGTCCAACTTCTCGCAGATCTTCACCCAGTCCGTATACGGAACCATCATTTTGCGAACGGTGATCATGGCCGTGTTGGTCACCGTCACCGACGCCGTGATCGCCCTGCCGTTCGCCTTCTTCATCGCCAAGATCGCTTCGCGACGTTCGCGCCAGGCGTTTCTCGCGCTCGTCTTCCTGCCGCTGTGGGCCAGCTACCTCGCCCGGGTGTACGCGTGGATCAACATCCTCTCGAACCACGGCGTATTGCCAAGTATTGAATCGCATCTCGGACTTCCGATCACGAACTTGGCGTACACGAACGTGGCCATGTGGATCGTTTTCTCCTACCTTTGGCTTCCTTTTATGATCGTGCCGATCTACGGCGCCTTTGAGCGGGTCCCCGACTCGCTCCTCGAAGCCTCCGCCGACTTAGGTGCCGGCTCGTGGTTCACCTTTCGCCAGATCCTGATGCCAATGATCCTTCCCGGAATTGTGGCGGGCTCGATCTTCACCTTTTCACTGACCCTCGGTGACTTCATCACACCACTGTTGATCGGTGGGTCGAGTTCGAACTTCATTGGCAACGCCATTTACGACAGCGCGATCAACGGCGGCGATTTACCTTTTGCCGCGGCACTCGCCTTTGTGTCGATCGCCATCATGGCGGTCTATCTCCTGCTCGCGCGCCTGGCCGGCGCCTTTGACGCAATATGAGACTCTCCCGATTCACTCGCGGTGGCTTCGCTATCTTTGCCGCGTTGGTCGTCACGTTCCTGCTCGGTCCGCTGCTCGTCATCGTCCTCTTCGCATTCGACAAGTCCAACGTGCAGTCACTGCCAATTCGCCACTGGACCACGCACTGGTTCGTGGTCGCGTTCAACGATCAGGCGGTGCGCAGTTCTCTATGGCTGAGCGTGAAAGCGGGCTGCGCGGCGACGCTGATCGCGTTGGTCCTCGGTACGCTCGTCGCTTTCGGGATACACCGGTTCCGCTTCTTCGGTCGTGACACCGTGTCACTCATGCTGGTCTTGCCAATCGCCCTACCGGGCATCGTGACCGGCCTCGCGTTGCAGTCGGCCTTCAACATCGCCCACATCGACCTGTCGATCTACACGATCATCGTGGGACACGCGACGTTCTGCATGGTGGTGGTATTCAACAACGTCGTCGCGCGCTTACGCCGCACGTCGAGCTCACTGATCGAGGCGTCCTCGGATCTCGGTGCCCGACCGTTGCAGACGTTCCGACTCGTAACGCTGCCCATGCTCTCGACGGCGATCATCGCCGGGGCGTTGCTCGCGTTCGCGCTGAGTTTCGACGAGGTAATTGTCACCACCTTCACCGCGGGGGCCCAGAACACGCTGCCACTGTGGATTTTCGGGGCCATCCAGCGTGGTCAACAGTTGCCCGAGGTGAACGCGGTGGTCGTCTTCGTCTTGATCTTGACCATCGTGCCGATTGCGTACGCGGCCCGGATATCAAGTGGCGAGCGATCCTTTGGATCAGCCGAGTCAAAATAACAAGTGGTTTCACAGCCTCGATCCGTGAGACGCTCTCGCTAATTCACGCACCTGCGCACATCGTGACTCCGTCTGATCAGAAAAGACAGTCATCGGAGCGGAACGGGCCATGAAGTACAGGGGTTCGCGAGGTTGAATTGTGACCAGACTGCGCAACAGCACATATCGGTCGGCCGTACTCAAAGCCCAAGAGCAACATCCCTAGTCTCCCCGAGACCGCCGTGGGTGCTCGAGGCGGTTTACACAGGCGACGGAAAATTAGGCCACGCGATTGCGCTGTGTGGGGGCCGCGCATTCACGACAAAGCACAATCGAGGAGTTGGACTCTCCGCTCGACGTCGCGACCCGGAAGATTCGAACGACGCCACCGGAGTGACAATCGCGCGCATGCCAGCACGTACGGCGAGTGCACCGACATGGCCCCGAGGCGGGACGGCGAACGGGCCCCTCCGCAATCACGAGAGTTCGTCTGCTTCCAGCGCGTCGGGTGGGGGTGAGTCGAGTTCCTCATTCACGTCAAGAAGCAACGGTCGGGCAGATTGTTCACGTAATGGTGGCGATATTCGCATGATGCTCCTCGACGCAATTGACGCGAAAACTCCCGCGCAACCGTCTTGTCTAGAGCTGTCGTGTCAATTTACCCGTCGAGACAGCATCTCAAGCAGTCGATGAACGAACTGCTCGCCGAGCAGTGGCGGATTCTGTTCGTCGGCGACCCGCGGGTCGAGTCGTGCCACATTTGTGACGCGAAAAACCGCACCCATCAGGTAACGCCGGTCTAACACCAGTATTAAGAGCGCGACCGTTCAAGCAATCTGGACTTTGGGCCCTGGTCAGCCCGAAGGTAAAGCCTTTAGATGGAAGGGGACCAAACAGATGTAAAAACCCAAGATCCTGTACCGAGGAGCCGACATGACGTCACTTATTTCTCCATCCGCCTCGAAATCCGAACCCGAAGCCGAACCGCTGTCGGATCGCAACCAGCAAAAGGCCCACGCCCTGGGACTCACCTCCGCCACGGCATTGGTCGTCGGCAGCATCGTTGGTACCGGTGTGTTCACGATGCCCGCGGTCCTCGCGGGAGCGGGCACCATGGGTATCGCGGTTCTCGCCGTCATCGCGGTAGGCGCGATGCTGCTCGCGGTCCTGTTCGGTCAGCTCACCAAGCGCGTGCCGAATAGCGATGGTGGCGTCTACGCGTACTCCCGCCATGAATTCGGCGACTTCGCCGGCTACCTGGTCGGATGGTGCTACTGGATTCAGTCCTGGGCCGGCAACGCGGCGATTGTGTCCTCATGGGTCTTCTACGTCGACGCCTTGTTCAAGTTCTCTCACCCCAGTGGCATGGCGAACTGGGGTATCGCGATGATCGGCCTGTGGATCCCGGCGATCATCAACCTATCCGGCGTGCGTCAAATGGCCTGGTTCCAGAACGTCACCGTGGTCTTGAAGTTCCTGCCGCTGCTCTTCGTGGGTGTCGTCGGCTGGTTTTTTGTCGCGAAGGCCAACTTTGGACCCTTCAACGCCTCCGGTGGCAGTCTTTACAACGGCATCGGTATCGCGGCCGGCGTGGCACTCTTCTCGTTCATTGGTGTTGAAGCGGCCGCCATCACGGCTAAGCGCGTGAAGGACCCACGTACGAATGTCCTTCGGGCGTCGGTCATCGGCACCGTGGCGAGTGCGGCACTGTACGTTCTCGTCACGGCCGTCGTCATGGGTCTCGTTAGTCACCACACGCTCGTGAATACCGGTTCGCCCTTCGTGAACGCCTTTCAAACGATGTTCCCCCACAGCGCATGGGCGGGACAGTTCGTCGCCGGCGTTGCGGTTATCTCGGGCCTCGGAGCATTGATCGCGTGGACGTTGATCGTCACCGAGACCTCACGCGCTATCGCCCAGGACGACCTGTTCCCGCGTCCCTTCGCGTGGTCCGATAAGAGGGGCACGGCGTGGTTCGGCATCCTCGTCGGCACGGCGCTGCCGTCATTGTTGATGCTCTGGCGCTACTCGACGAGTTCTGGCCTGACGGTCTTCACCTACTTGGTGGACCTGAGCGTCGTGACGGTCGCGATACCGTACTTCTTCTCCGCGATCGCCCAGTTGACGTTCCTAGTGTCGAAGCGTCGCCGCGTACAGGGTTGGCAACTGGCTCGTGACCTGTCCGTTGCGGGCGCCAGCGTCCTCTTCTCGATGTGGGTGACGTTCGCCTCCGGCTACCAGGTCGTGTACCAGGCGCTCGTGGTCTTGCTCGCGGGATTGGTGCTCTACGCGTTCCTCAATGCCCGCCGCCAAGGACTCGGTGAGATCACCTCGCCCGTTGACCTTCCCGATGAGGTACCCGCATCGTGGCACGCCGAATTGCTAGCGCCCAAAAACGTTCAGCCCGAAGAGGGTCACTAGCTCGATAAAGGGCAACACGCCCAAGAAGTAGAAGAAGAGAGGTTGTGTAATGACACTCCACGTTGATTCCGAAGTGGGCCAACTCAAGCAGGCGATACTGCACCGGCCCGGTCTCGAACTTTCGAGACTGACGCCCTCGAACGTCGAGAGCCTGCTCTTCGACGACGTGCTCTGGGCCAAGAAGGCGCGCGAGGAACACGACGCCTTCGCCCAGGCGCTCCGCGACAAGGGCGTGAAGGTCCATCTCTTCGGAGACCTGTTCACCGACGTGCTGGCCACGGTCGACGGTCGAGCCTTCGTGCTCGACACGCTCATCACCGATGATGAGATAGGGCCCTCGCTCGTGAAGCCGGTCCGCGCATTGTTAGAGAATCTCGAGCCCGCGAAGTTGGCCGAGTACCTCATCGGCGGGATCTTGAAGGCGGACCTGCACCCGATGACCGCCCGAAGCCTCTCGTGGGAACACTTGCGCGCCGACGACTTCGTGCTGCCCCCCCTTCCCAACACGCTGTTCCAGCGCGACAACACGTGCTGGATCTACGGGGGGGCCACTATCAACCCCATGGCGAAACCGGCGCGCCAGCGCGAGTCACTGCACACCCGTGCGGTCTACCGCTACCACCCGATCTTCAAGGACGAGAAGTTCGACCTCCTCCTCGACGAAGAGGTCGTCCACCACAACGCCACCATTGAAGGTGGCGACGTGCACGTCCTGGGTCACAAGACGGTCATGATCGGCATGGGCGAGCGAACGACACCCGTCGCGGTCGAGATCTTGACGCGTCGTCTGTTCGAAACCGGTCAGGCCAGTCGGGTCATCGCCATCGAATTGCCGCACAGCCACGCCTTCATGCACCTGGACACGGTGATGACGATGCTCGACGTGTCGACGTTCATCCTCTACCCCTACATCGACAAGAACCTGCGCAGTTGGACGATTACCCCCGGGGACGAATCGGGAACGCTCAACATGAGTCTGAACGAGGACCTGTGGGAGACAATAGCCCAAGTGCTCAAGGTCGACCACGTGACCGTCCTCACGACTGACGAGGACGTTCGCGCGGCCGAACGCGAACAGTGGGACGACGGCACCAACTTCCTCGCCGTTGCTCCCGGCGTCGTGCTCGGCTACGAACGCAACGTGGCGACCAACACGATGCTCCGTCACCACGGCATCGAGGTCGTCTCGATCGTCGGCAGCGAGCTCGGTCGCGGTCGCGGTGGTCCACGCTGCTTGACTTGCCCAATCGAAAGAGAGAGTGCGCTATGAAGAACTCCGAAATCGTGACCGCATTGAGGGGCCGCAGTCTGCTGAGAGACGTTGACCTCACGAAAGAGGAGTTCATTGGCCTGCTCGACTTAAGTGAACATCTCCGTCATGAGAAGAGGTCCGCGACCGAGAAGAAATTGCTCAAAGGCAAGAACATCGCATTGATCTTCGAAAAGTCCTCCACGCGCACGAGGTCCGCCTTTGAGGTGGCCTCGCATGATCAGGGGGCGCACGTCACCTACATGGGTCCCGGTGAGACACAACTGGGGCACAAGGAAACGGTGAAGGATACCGCTCGCGTCCTCGGACGAATGTACGACGGCATTGAGTTCCGAGGGTTCGCGCATCACGACGTGGAGATGTTGGCCGAGTTCTCCGGCGTGCCGGTCTGGAACGGGCTGACGGATATGTGGCATCCGACGCAACTACTGGCGGACATGCTCACGATCCGCGACCACGCCACGAAGCCCTTCGAACAGGTTGCCCTCACCTACGTCGGCGACGCACGAAATAATACGGCGAACTCGCTGCTCTGCGTGGGTGCACTGCTGGGCCTTGACGTGCGCATTAGTGCTCCCGCGGCTCTCCAGCCGACCGATGAGGTACAGCGCATTGCGAAGACGGTGTCGGCGCACTCCCAGGCGAAAATTCTGATCACCGAGGACGCCGAGAAGGCAGTGGCGAACACGGACTTCATTTACACCGACGTCTGGGTCTCAATGGGCGAGCCCACGGATTCGTGGGCCGAGCGAATCAAGTTGTTGTTGCCCTACCAGGTGAACGCGAATCTGATGAAGGCCTCGAACAATCCCGACGTTCGTTTCCTGCACTGCCTGCCGGCTCTGCACAATACGCTCACCGACGTGGGCGCCGATCTGAGCAAGAAGTACGGCGTCGACGCCTTGGAGGTCACTGACGAAGTCTTCGAGTCCCCCGCATCGATTGTCTTCGACCAGGCCGAGAACCGTTTACATACGATCAAGTCGATCCTGGTTGCGACGTTGGCGGGAGTCTGAGATTCGTGTCGTCGCCGCACTAGGCGGCAACGCACTCCTGCAGAGGGGCGAGAAGCCCGCCGCCGAGATTCAACAGCACCACGTCGTCGATGCGGTGAGGCAACTGTCGCGCATATGCCAGGGAAACGAGATCATCGTCACCCACGGCAACGGACCCCAGGTTGGGATGCTGGCACTCGAGAGCGCGAACGACCCCGCACTTGACCATCCCTTCCCCCTCGACGTGCTCGGTGCACAGACCCAGGGCATGATTGGCTACTGGCTCGTGCAGGCGCTCGACAACGTGCTCGAGTGTCCGGTCGTGGCACTGCTCACGCAAACGGTCGTGGACGCGAAGGACCCCGCGTTCGACACGCCCACGAAATTCGTCGGTCGTGGCTACTCGAAGGAAGAGGCGCGTCGGGTGGGCGCAGGAAAGTGGACGCTCCGAGAAGACGGCCAACTCTGGCGCCGCGTCGTTCCTTCGCCCGAGCCCATAGAAGTCGTCGAGATCTCGATCGTGAAGGACCTGGTGTCCCGGGGCACCCTCGTCGTGTGCGCGGGCGGTGGGGGCATACCAGTGGCGCGCGACCAGCGCGGTCACTTGGAAGGCGTCGAAGCGGTAATCGACAAGGACCTCGCGGCGGCGTTGATCGCCCGCGACGTCGCAGCCGACGTCTTGTTGTTGCTCACCGACGTGCCGGCGGTGCTCGCGGACTACGGACTACCCACGCAACACCCCATCGACAGGGCGACCGTCGCGGAGCTTCAAGCGATGAGTTTCCCGGCCGGATCGATGGGCCCCAAAGTGGAAGCGGCCTGCCGATTCGTGAAGGCGACTGGCAAACGAGCCTGCATCGGGACCTTTGATGATGCGCCGGGTCTGCTGGACGGATCCGTGGGAACGAACGTACTTCCCTGATCTGAGGCACCTGGGACGGCTTCGGGACATGGCGTGATGATGCCCCAGCACCGGTNNCCTCGCCGGGCGTAAGGAAGAACTGGGCCAGGTTGAACAAAAATAGGTCGCTCAGAAGTACGTTCAGTAACGGTCGTTTTCACTCAACTTCTTCGAACATGAAGTCCCCGGATTCCCAAGTCAAGGTCGCGAGTTTGATTCTCGATCGCTCCGCGCAAGAATGGGACAGTGACACTACGTAGGCCGACGTGCGCTCTGATCGTGATCATGTTGCTCCTCGCTTTGATCGCTTCACCGTCCAGTGGCACCGCCTTGAAGAAGCTTCAAGTGACGTCCCCGTGCGGTGTCGCGGGCAGCACGCGATACAGCCACGTGGTCTGGATCATGCTGGAAAATGTCGGCTACTCGATAGTTGGCTCATCCGACGCTCCCTATTTCAACGAGCTCGCGTCGAGGTGCGGACTCGCGACGAATGACGACGCCGTCTCGCATCCGAGCCTGCCCAATTACATCGCCTTGACGTCAGGCTCGACCCAGGGCATCACCGACGACGATGAGCCGAGTTCGCATCCTCTCAAGTCGCCGAGCATCTTCTCAGAACTGGGATCGAACTGGAGGGCGCTGGTTGAATCCATGCCCGCAGCCTGTGATCACGTCACGACTGGTCAGTACGCCGCGCGGCACAATCCCGCCGTCTATTACACGTCAATTGCGACGTCGTGTCGGCGAAATGACGTTTCGATGAGCCTGCCGTTGAACCTCAGCGCGGGTTTCACCATGATCGTGCCCAATATCTGCGATGACATGCACAGTTGCGCGGTGAGCGTTGGCGACGCGTGGCTTCGACGAATCGTTCCCTTGATACTCGCGAGCTCGCAGTATCAAACTCGCTCCCTGGTTCTCTTCATCACGTTCGACGAGAATGACTCGATGGCGTCCAACCAGGTTCCGACGCTCGTCATCTCGCCGTCCACTCCACGTGGCGAGCGCGTCGCCACTCACTTCTCCCACTACTCACTCTTGAACACGACCGAAACGCTGCTGCACGTGGGACTCCTCGGCCAGGCAAGAACGGCTCGTTCGATGGCTGCGCCCTTCCATCTTTGAGGACCGGTCCGTGGCTTATCCGACAAAGGCCGCAGCTTCGTCGACCGAACTGCCGGCAATGCTTCGTCGACCTAGCGTGGTCTCAGTCAACAACACCAGGAGCGCTTCATGCCGGGCATGAATCCCAACACCTACAGCTTGAGTAACGCGCTAATCGTCGCACTCTTCCGCCACGCACTCTTCGTCACGGGCCTCTTTCGCCTCACGCTGATCGCGATGGTGTTGATGATCGCACTCGTGCTCTCACGACGGATCCTTCGTTTCAATTTCTCCGCCGAAGGAACGAACGAACCGCGGGCGCGCACGTACCTTCGCTGGAGCTTCGGCGTGATCTGGCTCGTTGACGGGATCCTGCAGTTTCAGGTCTCGATGCCCCTCGGACTCGCCAACAACGTGGTGGCACCGCTACGGGCGAACACGCCGTCGTGGCTCAACGCGCTCATGAGTCACGGTATTTTCCTCTGGAACAGTCACCCGATCAACTTGGCGGTGGGCGTGGCGTGGTTGCAGGTCGGCATCGGCCTCATCCTTCTGGTTTCGAACGGGATGACCGGACGAATTGCGGGTCTCGTGTCGGCGTTGTGGGCGGCGTTGGTCTGGCTGATCGGTAACGGCGCGGGCGGCATTTTCGTCTCCGGGGCATCGTTCCTCTTCGGCTGGCCGGGTGCCACGGTGTTCTACGCGATTGCGGGCGGGTGGCTGTTCTTGAAGCCCGAGACCTTTCATCGGTGGTTCTCGCTCGTCGCGCTGCGCGTCATCGCCGTGATCGTGGCCTTCGGGGCGCTGTTGCAACTGTTGCCATCGACGGAGTTCTGGCACGGCGGCAATACCAATGCGCTCACCGCGATGACGTCGTACATGACCAAGATCGCCCAACCCCACTGGTTGGCGTGGCTGTCGAGAGAAGTCGGCACCATAGCCGGATTGATGGGCGGGGGGTTCAACGTCGTCGTGGTCCTGTGGCTCGCGACCTGCGCCGCAGGACTCTGGTTCGCGGAGAAGAAGGGGTGGCGTTGGCCCGTGTGGGCCTTGGTGGCGGGTTGCCTCTTCTTCTGGCTGACCTCGGAAGATACGTCGCTCTTTGGAGGACTCTCGACCGATTTCAACTCCCTCTTGCCCCTAGCGGTGCTGGCGTGGTGCGCGTCGCCGTCGTTGCGTGACGCCCCCTCGCTCGAGCGCAAACTCCCGCGAGAGTTGACGAGCAGCACCGGCGCCGTCGTGGCCACCTTCGCCACGGCGATGATCGTCTATTCCAGCGCTCTCATGGCCACCTCCTCGTTCGCGAGCGCCGAAACGACCCTTTATCAGGCCCAAAATGGCCCGGCGTCGGCGACCTCGACGAAGGCGCCGAGTTTCACGCTCAAGGACCAGTTCGACAAGACCTACTCGCTCGGCGAGCACCCGGGCAACGTCACGCTCTTGACCTTCCTCGACCCGCGCTGTTGGACGGACTGTCCGTTACTCGCCCAGCAGCTCAAGGTCCTTCGCGCGGACCTGCCGACGAGCACGAAACTCGACATCGTGGCGGTGGCGGCCGATCCCTACCACGAGCAGCTCAGCGATCTACGCCATTTCATCGCTATTCGAGGACTCACGCACGTGAAGAACTTCTACTTCGTCACCGGCAAGCTCGCAACCGTCAAAAAAGTCTGGGCGTCGTACGGAATCGGCGTGTCCATGACCAAGTCGGACGTGATGAGCATCCACTCGGACTATATGTTCATCATCAATGCGAAATACCTCGTGAAGTGGGTTATCCCCGACGATCCGATTTCCAGTTCGTCGGGTCAGGCCTCCGCCGTGTCCGAATTGCGCGTCTTACTCGCCGACGAAGGCGTCCGCTAAGGATTTGACGGCCTCGAGGTCTATCCCTGGGCCCTGATCCGCCGAAAAGGGCGAACCTCCAAACGAACGTTTGAGCAGTCGCCTCGAGCGGGCACGACGTCACTTCACGCGCTCGCACGTGGCGAACTTCGCGCCGACGCACGCAAGGGGTTATGAGAAGGTATTGCCCACGAGAACCCACACGATCGAGGTCGAAGTCGTTGAATCCCCTGATATTTAGCTAATACCTGAGCCGAGGCGAATCCCAAGAATTCACATATTTTTTGCGCCACCAAGTCTTTCCAATGGTGATGAGTGTCGATAATCTAGGTTCGGAGTTCCACCGGGGACGCCCTGTCACAAGGAGTTGAGTTATGTCAAAGGGGGGGAGACTGACAACGGTATTTGGGCTCTTCTTGGTTGTCGTGGGTCTCGTCGTGTGGGCGGTGGCCGGTCTTCTGACTCCAGGCGTTCCAGGTGGCGTAGTCAACTTTACGAACACCCAAGGCGCCGGTCAACCAGTGCATTTGACGGTACAAACGGTCGGGTCGATTGGTTTCGGCGCCCACCCTACGTGGGTGTCGTACCTGGTCAAGGACCCGAAGACTGGTAAGTGGATTCACGACACCTCCTGGGAACTGCCCGCCCACACCGTGATTGATATGACGGTGTACCAGTACGACAGTGGCAGCCCGCTCCGCAACCAAGAGTGGGGCCAGGTTTTGGGCACCATTGGCAACTCCGCGACACTGAACGGCAAGAGTTTCACGACCTATGACTCCTACACCGGCACCGGCATAGGCCACACCTTCGCGATTCCGACGCTCAACATAAGTGTTCCGTTGGTGGGCGTGAGTGGCAACCCGTGCGCCGTGGCACCGTGTCACTTCAATTCGCCCCACAACATCGAGACGTTTAGCTTCAAGACGCCGGGCGCCGGCAGTTATAACTGGCAGTGCTTCGTGCCGTGTGCGCTGGGATACTTATTTGGAAACGGGGGCGCGATGTCGACGCAGAACTACATGGGCGGCGAACTGGAAGTGGTGAATTAATCATGTCACTAGAGAGTCCAAAAAATTACGGAGAGAACGACTTTCGCCACATTGTCACCATCTGGATCGTACTTTCGGTAGTTCTTGACGTTCTGTACTGGTTCCTTGTAGGACCGCACGTCCCTCCGGGCCGAATGACGTCGACGGCAAAGGACAATCAGCTCGACTTCAACGTGCTATTCGTCATTGCGTTGCCCGTCTTGATCGGCGTGTGGGAGTGGTTGGCCTTCGCCGGCCTCCGGTGGAATTCGAAGCGCAAGGACGCACCCGAATCGGTGGGCGGACCCAGCGCCGCCGGCAAAAGGAGCGCCGAATGGTCGTGGATCGTGATTACGTCCGTTGTGGTGTTGTTCCTCGCGGGTTTCGGAACCGTTGAGTTGTACGCGGGGAACGGTTCTGGCGGCGGCGAAGGCCCGAACCCGATCCAACAGCCCGCCGGTGCCGTCAGGGCCGAAACGGCCGCTATCCAGGGCACCGGTTCGTGGTCGCCCAACAGCAACGAGGTCCTTCCTGTTCAGGTGATCGCCCAGCAATGGAAGTTCACCTACCGTTACCCAACCTTCGGCGGTTTCGAGTCGCCATTCCTCATCCTTCCCAATGACACCCAGATCGCGTTCAACGTGACCTCGCTCGACGTCATCCACAGTTTCTGGGCCTACCAACTCGAAGTGAAGGCCGACGCGAACCCCTTAGAGAACAACGTCGCCTTCACCAAGACCGAACAGCTCGGTAGCTTTGAAGTTCGCTGCAGCGAACTGTGCGGGATCTGGCACGGAGCGATGTTCAACTCCGGCAAGGTCGTCTCGCAGTCGGCATTCATGAATTGGGCGACCTCCACGGAAACGAAGAACGCGCAGAACACGAAAGACTTGCCACCGTTCGCGTGGACCTACGTGCCCGACGCCAACGGTGCGGCGGGTGGCTATTACCCCGACGGCAATGTGACGCCCTACAGCACCGTCGAGATCTACGGATCGAAGCAGCCCTCATGATGAAGCACCGTCGTAATTTCAGTCTGAAGTTCGTGAGCGAAGAAACGGAGATCGCGCGATGACCACAAGCGCTGCAGCACCTTCGGACGTCGAGAAGGCAACATCAGGGGCCGAAGATGCCCCCAGAACGACGGGTCATGGGTGGCTAAGCCAGCACGTCGGCACCGCGATCGTCGGTGGGTTCCTGGGCTATATCTTGGGCCACTGGCTCGGTAACTACATCGGCAGTGCCTACCCCTACATCGCGAACAGTGGGCAGAACTCACTCGCCGTCCTCTTGGCGCTGTTGTTCATGGTCGCGGGTTGGCTGCTCGGGATTGGCGCGTTGAACTATCCGCTCCTCAAGATAGTGGGCCGAGAGGCCAAACCGGAGGTGGAGCACGTCGGATGGTCGAAGTACTTCCGCTACAACCTGGACCACAAGGTCGTCGGCATCCAGTACGTCGTCGGCGTGCTCATGTTCTTCTTCACGGGTGGGCTTTTGGCAATGGCCATCCGTACCGAGCTCTTGAGCCCGACGGTCCACGTCTTTAGTGCCGATACCTACATCAAGATCGTGAGCGAGCACGGCACGATCATGATGATGATGGCGTCGTCGATCGTCGTGGGTCCCCTGGGCAACTACTTCGTACCGCTGATGATCGGCGCTCGTCGCATGGCGTACCCGCGAATCGAGGCCTTCAGTCTGTGGACCTTCGTCGCGGGGTATTTCGTAATCTTCTCGGCCCTGTTCTTCGGGGGGTTCCCGACCGGCTGGACGGGCTACGCACCCCTCCAGACCCAAGCCGGTCCGGGCATGATCTCCTATCTCTTCGGCTTCGCCGTGATCAGCGTCGGCATGATCGCCGCCGGCTTCAATTTGGCCGCGACGATCATCAACTACCGCGCGCCGGGCATGACCTGGAGCCGGGTACCGATCTTCGTCTGGTCCATCATCGCCACCGCCGCACTGTTGACCTTGGCCTCACCCGTGTTGCTGGCGGCCGGCCTCTTCGGCCTGCTCGACAAGACGGCGCAGACGGCGTTCTACGTCACCGAGCACGGCGGGAGCTCGTACCTCTGGGAGAACCTGTTCTGGTTCTTCGGGCACCCCGAGGTCTACATCATGGCGCTCCCGGGCTTTGGCATCGTAGGCGAGATACTCCCGGTGTTCACCCGAAAGCCGCTCTTCGCGTTCCGAATCGCCGCGGCGGGAATGATTGGCGTGGCGTTGCTGTCCTTCTTCGTGTGGCAACACCACCTCTTCCAGAGTGGCATCAACCCGGACATGCGGCCGCTGTTCATGCTCACGACGGAACTCATCTCGATCCCGACCGGATTCATCTTCTTGGTGGGAATGGGCACGATGTATAAAGCCAAGATCAGATATGAAGTGCCGATGCTCTTCTGCATGGCCGTGTACTTCAACTTCCTGATCGGTGGTATCTCGGGCGTATTCCTTTCCGACGTGCCCGTGAACGTGACGGTGCACGGCGGCTTCTTCGTACTCTCGCACTTCCATTACACGATCATGGGTGGACTCATCTTCGCGTTCTTCGCCGGGCTGTACTTCTGGCTGCCCAAGATGACCGGGCGCACGATGAACAAGAAATTGGGGCTGTGGCACTTCTGGACGATGTTCGTCTTCTTCAACCTGACGTTCTTCCCGATGTTCATCATCGGCTTGTTGGGCCAACCGCGTCGTGTCTTCACCTACGCGAGGGACCTGCAGACCCTGAACGACTTCTCCTCGATCGCGGCTTTCTGTCTCGGGGCCTCCTTCCTCATCTTCGTGGCGAACCTGATGTGGTCCCAGTTCATCGCACCGCAAAAGTCCCCGGCCAATCCGTGGGACTCACTCGGTCTCGAATGGCAGACCGCCACACCGATTCCGCCCTACAACTTCGAGCGGATTCCGGTCATCATGACCGACCCGTATCACTACAGCGAAGTCGGCGCGCCCGCGCTCGTCGACTCGGGAGACGGTCCACCGGTGCACGCCAGTAGTTTCGTCGCCTCCAGTACTGACCCGGATCAATAGCGAGTAGAGAGTAACGACATGACGGACATGATCAAGAGCTCACAAAAGATGAGTGACACGCCCGAAGAGCGCGAGTTCGAGCTTCGTGCGCACATCGGTGCGATATGGAGCGGGGGCCGACTTTTCATCGGCATCTACACCTTCTTGCTCGCGGCGCTCGCCTTCAGCTACTTCTATCTTCGCTCGAGCAACAACGGGCTCCTGTGGCGACCGGATCACGTGACGGCGCCCACCGCGTACGGCTGGACCATTTACACCTTGGTCCTTCTCGCCGCGCTCATGGCCATCTTCGGTCAGGCCCGACTGCGCAAGGGAAGTGTGTCGGAGTGGCAGGTGGCCGTCTGGGTCGGGGTGGCGGCGTCGCTCCTCGCATTGTTCCTGCAGGTCTGGGAGTTCACCGCGGTGCCCTTCTACCCCGGCTCGAGTGGCTACGCCTCGACGTTCATTGGCTATTCGGTCATCAATATCTTGACCATCTTCATCGTGTTGTACTGGTTGGAGACGACCGTCGCACGTTCGCTTCGAATGAACAAGGAAATTGGCGGAGTCGCGCCTCAGCTTTCGATGCACCCTTCGGCGCAGTCGTTTCGCGCGAACGTGGCGTCAATGACGTATTTCTTGGGATTCGTGGCGCTCGCCAGCACGCTGTTGTTCGCGATGTTTTACCTGCTGTAGTGACGAAACGTAGGAGCCATAAGGTGATCAACAAGGTGCGGATTGACGTTCGAGAGTTGGGGTGGTCGTGATGCCAGGCGTAGACAGTTACATCGGCCCTCAGGTCGAGACGATGGTGATTCTCTTGGGCACGCTGTTCGTCGTTGTCATCTGGGGATTCTTCCAGCGTCATCATTCGGAGTGAGCGCCGAGCCGACTCCCCGGCAGTTCTCACCTCACCGCCTCCTCTTCCACGACCTCCTCACGTGTAGCGCCCTCGTCCTGTGGGTGATCGTATTGACGCCACCGGTACTCACGCTGACGAGTGAGTACGAGTTCGTCCAGGCCACGCAGTTCTGTCTGTTCGCCGTCGTGATTCCCTCACTGCTCATCGTCGGAAGTCCGTGGCGATGGTTCAACTTGGCGTCGCTCGAAACGCCGCTCGTGGACGCCGACGGCCAGCAGATCGCAGCGCCACCGGACCGTCCACTCGATCGATGGGTGCAGCGCCGCTCGTCGCAAAAGGGCTACCACCGCGTGGTCACGCTCCTGCTCATCTTCGTGGGACAGACGATCCTGTGGCGATCGGCGCCGGTCGTCGACGCGCTGATCCGACACCCGTGGCTCTCGATTGTGGAGTCGTTCGCGCTCGTGGTCGGCGGCGCGTTCTTGTGGCTCGAATTAGTCGAGTCGGCCCCCTTTCGACCGACGACGGCGCGCCCGTACCGCATTGGTGTCTCGGCCGTCGCGATGTGGACGGTGTGGGTGATCGCCTATCTCATGGCCATGGCGCCCAACACGTGGTACACGGGTTTCCGGCACGTATCGGGACGGCTGTTCTCCCTCGCGATCGACCAACAGGTGACGACGGCGCTGATGTGGTTCATCACGGCCGGGGCGTTCCTGCCGCTCATCTTCTCGAACCTCTACCGATGGCTGCAATCCGAGGAGGACCCCGACGAAGAGCTCTACCATCTCGTTCGACGTGAGCGCTCGCGAGGCTTCTTCGGCACCAACCCGTAGTCACGCGGACGTCTTCAGCGGCCCTCGCCGTGTCGACGTCGTCACGGACCCTCAGGTCGCGTCGTCATCCCCGGGTAAGGCCGCAAAGCGCAGGATGAGCAGTCCGAGCAGCAAGATCACCACGACCCCGACCCCGACGCCCAAGGAGATCATGGTGTCGCGGAAGTCGACCGAAGACAGGGTGCCACTCAGCGCGAGGTGAGCCGAAGAGCTCAGGATGTCTCGAACACCGGCCAGAATTCCAATGATGAGGAACGGTCGAACCGGAAAGACTGACGCCCTGAGGTGGCCGAAAACCGTATGGGCGATGTCGAGCAGGATGATCACCACGAGGATGCCGTCGATCGCTGACACCACGGATTGCGGGAACTCGTTCCAATCATCCAGAAAGTTGACGAGCGATCGCACCAGAACAATCGCCGCCACCAGCATCAGACTCAACACGATGGCGTACTCGATGGCGATGATGAGCCAACGAATCACCGAGTTGGTGTCAATGGCGTGTGGGACGCCCTCTCGATCCGACTTTTCCATTGCAGCGAACGTTAGCGCGGATACGGCCCTCGCGGTCGCGAGCCACCGCCATCACGCCGCGTGTTAAGTGCCGTTCAGATGCCGGAGCGACGGGATCTTGAGCGCGTACAGTTTCAACCCGAGCACACTGTCGGCCTGGGACAAGTCGTCCAACGCCTTGATGCGCTCGCTCGCGAGTTGTTGTTCTTGAATTCCTAGGTGACGGATCGTCTTCGCGTCGCCGGGGTGGTTGAACAGGTATTGGATATCACGAATCGACGCCAAGGCGTAGTCGGTGATCCAACGCTCGACGACGCTCAGCATTCGGTCAATGTGTTTGCCGGCCTTTGTGTCGTCGACTTGGAGGTTGTTCGTGAGGTCGTAGACCGGCTCGCTCGCGAACGAGCACGCCGTTTCGTCACCGGTGAGCAGGGTGGGTACCTCGGCCAAGTCCGACGGGGTCAGTTTGCCACTGACGTCCTCGTTATAAATCTTGAACGACTCATTGACCGCGAACGCGCATTCGGCGAGGTCGCCGTTTATCTCCTTGATCGAAGCATTCTGTGAGGCCGCGTCCTGGGACTTGGTGATGGGTCGGGGCAGGTCGATGACCACCGAGACGGCGACGATGACGATCAACGCCAGCGTCGCGAGGACCCAGGGTCGTCGATACCAGACGGCCTTCGCGATGCCCAAGGACGAGGTCGGCATCGAGGCCGGGTCAAAAGGGACGTTCTCGAAGCCGGAGAGGTCGTCAGTCACTGGACAAGACTATCGGCGGTCTCGGCGATGGCTCGGGCGTACGTTCGAAGGCTCGACGCGTTGAGGGAGTACAAACCCGTCTTGCTTTCGGTGCCGAAGGGCGTCGCGTAGGCCGAGAGATTGCCGTTGGGTCCAATGAAGTACAAAGCGTTGTTGTGCGACACCTCGCTCGCCTTAGCCCCGACGGCGACGCGCACCCCGTAGGCGGACCAGACGTGATTGAGCGTGTCGACGCTCCCAGAGAGCAACGTGACGGACGGATCGTTGCCCAGACCCGGCACGGTGAGGGCGGGGCTGCTGGAGGAGATCTTGGTCGCGTTGGGGTCAGTGTTGACGATCACGAAATGGACCGTACTGCCCTCTGCGCCGAGTTCGTGTGACGCGAGTTGTATCTCCGCGCCGAGCACCGGGCAGATGTCGTTGCAGATGGCGTCGTAAAAGGCGAGGACGATGACCTGACCCTTGTGCGACGCGAGGCGCCACTTGCGCCCGTGCTGGGTGAGCAACGTGAACGTGGGGGCCACTTCGTCGCCAATATCCTTCAGTCCGATGAACACCTGGAGCGAGATCAACGTGGGCAAGTGGGGATTCGTCGTGGGCGTGCCCTTCAGCACGTGCGTTTTCGGCGGGGGCTTCGCCTTGCCGTAGGTCTCGAAGAAGTGCTGGCCCACTTCGCCACCGAGCCCGAGAACGAGGACGGCGACGGTCGCCCACGCGATGAACTTGCGCGGAATCGTGACACGCCGGGTCTGAAGGGCGCCGTGTCGGTCCCGCGGCGCGTTCGCGGCCCCGAAGATCGCGGCGCGCCGTTCCTCGTCCAACTCGCCGGGTTCGCTCGAGATCCCCTCAGTGCCGTTCGTCATCTCGCTGCCCATCGCTCGACGTCATTTTTACCATAGGGAGCGGAGCGCTTTGACGCGCATCGTGCGGTGGCGCCGCGCTGCGGCGCCACCGGCGAAGGCAAAATTGCCCAGTACATTGGGAACGTGAGCGACGCCGAGAAGGTGCCCGATGAGCAGCCGGCGAAAGAAGCCAAGTCCCCATTGACGGGTGCCTCGGCGATGAAGACGCACCTCACGTTGGTTATCGGCCTGGCGCTCTGCGCGGCGGCGTTTTGGTTCGAGCTCGGTCGCGCTGAAGGGGGCAACGAACTCAGCTGGGCCTACGTCTTTGAATGGCCGTTGCTCGCTATCTTCGCCATATATATGTGGTGGAAACTGCTCCACCCCGGTTTCACGATCAGGCGAGCACGTGAGAAGGCCGCCGTCGCGCCCGAGTACCAGGGGATGCTCGAAGCGTGGCAGGGTGAGGTACGAAAACTCGAGATGAACCGCAGGGCCGAGGAAGCCGCGAGCGCGCCGCACACCGGCGACGCCGTGACGCCCGACGATGAGTGAGTCTCCACCGATGACGGCGCTGCGCACCTTCCCCTCGGGCCTTCGCGTCGCCGTGGTCACCGCGATAGCGGCGATCGCCTCGGTCATCGTCAACGCCGCGCTCGTATGGATCGCCAAGGCCTCCGACGCTTCCCTCCAGGACTATTCACACTTCCGTCTTTCGGACTACGGCACGCTCAGCGTCGTCGGCGTCATCGGAGCCGGCGTGGCGTGGTACATCGCCACGCGATACCTCGCCACGCCTCGCGCCATTTTCTTTCGCGTCGCCGTCGTCGTGACGTTGGTCCTGTGGGCGCCGGATATCTGGATCCTCATCAAGCACGAGCCGACACGTGCCGTGCTCTTTCTCGTCCTCATGCACCTGACCGTGGCGCTTATTACGTACAACCTTTTGGTGTTCGCCGCTCCTGTGGGATCTCGCGAGGCGCCGAGTGCTGTCACGCTCGAGCCTCGGTCGCGACGCGTCGTCGCGCTCCAACAAGACGCGGTGCCGACCAGGGTGCCGCGCGTCGTGTGGGTAGTTTTGATGATCGCAGTCGCCATCGATTTCTTCGCTGGGCTCATCGGCATGCTGTACGTGCCGTTCAATCGACCCAACGGTTGGCTGGTGCATCGAGATGAGGCGATTTACCTTCTTCACGCGCTGCTCGGGGGCGTGTTGGGCGTCGCGGCGCTCGCCGTCGTCCTTCACGTGTCGCGTCGAACATCGGTTCATCGTGTGGACCGGATCGCCGCGATAAGTGGGCTCTGCGGAATGCTGGTCGGCGCTCTCGGTGGTGTGCTGTGCGCCTTCCATCCGCTGCGACTCTTGGGAATGGCGTTGATGTTCGTCGGAGTGTCCGTGGCGTTCTTCGGCTACCTCATTCCGATGATCGACGAGACGCCTCCGGTAGCGCCCGAGAGGGCGTCTTCGACGACGTAAGTTCTCCGGCGGAGTCGAGAGCCGAGCGTTAGGTGACGGTCTCGTCGTGCGCCAGGCCCCGGAACTCCTCGACGGTCATCGATCGCCGACCCCGCAGTACCTGATCCATCGCACTGGAATTGGCGTCGTTCTTGGTCGCGAGACGTAGCGCCATCACCAGCGCCGGGTAGCACCAGAAGTCGCCGCACACCCACAAGATCGCGGCACCGATCTGTTGGTCCGCGAAGGGATTCAGCGTGGTCGGCGTCATGGAGGCCATGTTGGCCATATGGAGCATCGAATTACCGATGTCGTAGAAGGGGCCCGAAGCCAAGAAACTCAGCGCCATGGCGATGACCGTCATCACGACGTTCGTGACGAGCAGGGCGCCCACCCGTGCGAAGGGCGAGAGCGTCGGTCGCCATGGGCGCGACGGGATGAACTGCATCCAGAACAAGAGCCCCGAGACGAAGAAGCTGGTCAGCATCAGGCCGACGTGGAGGTTGGGATTACCCATCGCCGGGTTGAACACGCGCGGGATCATCCACACGACCATCACCGCGTTGAAGAAGACGATGGCGAAGAGCGGTGAAAACACCACCGCGCCGATCCTTCGTAGTAATGGGCGCCCCGGCCGAAGGAACACCCATCGCAGGAGTCGTCGACGCGTCGCCACGGGCAGCGCGAAGGTGAGAGGAATCGCCGGAGCGCCGGCGACGTACAGCGCGGGCGCGGCGAGCATCACCGTGACGTGCTGGATCATATGCACCCAGAAGTACTCCATCGACCAGTACTGCAGGGGCGACACGACGCTGAGCGTCACGACCGTAATGCCGGCGTAGGCGAGCCACATCCGGCGCCGTCTGGTTCGGGCGTGCGCCAGTGTGGAGCGGGCGTTGAGGGCCCGAAGACCCCGTTCGTGCACACCGATGACGAGAACGGCGAGGACCGCGATCTCCGGGTAACCCCAGTGGTGCACGAAGTAGTTCACCGCCGCGACGGCGCTCGACGATCGGCGCGGGCGCGACGCGGTTCAGCCGAACAATTCATGCTTTTGACCACCCCTCGCGATCCTGCCTGGTCATCCCTGAAGCGTACCAAGACGGCCTCAGTGGCGTCGGTGTCAAAATGCAAGGTCGAAGACCCGCCCTCGCTCGGTAACCGGCTCAGGTGCCGCGTAGACCTGGTTTGGTACACGGTCCGAACGCGGCGTTCTCACACACCGTCGAGACGTTCGTCAACACGCCTCGAGTTTTCGCGCCACTCAGGTCCGCTCCCTGCAGATTTGCCCCGTCCAGATCGGCGTCTGTCAGGTTCACTCGGCGAAGGTTGTCCGACGCCATATCGAGTCCCTGGAAGTCATGATGCGCGAGGTCACAACCGGCGTAATCGACGTTGGTCACGCTGACGGTGCAGTCGGCCGAGGCCACGAAGGGCGAACTCGCGTGCGCCGTAGCTCCGCAGGCACTCAGTCCAATCGCACTCAGCGCGACGGCGAGAACGATACGAACTGTCTTCATCTTCCAACGATAAACAAATGTGAGTGTTGTGAGAATAATCACGACGTCCCACTGACGTGACGTCCGAGTGGCTGGGATTGAGACCGATGAGTTGACGTAAAACGGTGTTGATCAGGTCCCACTCAACATGGGCGCAGCTCGTGTGCGTGCGCGACGGCGCTTTGGATCACGAGGATTACTGGAAAATCCTCGTCAGAAGCTCCATATGGGTCTTTATTCCCTATTGGACCCCATTTTTCCCATGGGAGACTGCTCAGAACATGAGTGGGGAGGGGTGATGTCAAGTTTCGGATTGTTAGCCGCCATATGGCCGTTAACCACGCTTGGTCACTACGTGCACTGGCACATTATCCAGATCAGCGTGGCCAACTTGACGGTCA
The DNA here is from genome assembly GCA_003155915.1 of Acidimicrobiaceae bacterium. Lineage (GTDB taxonomy): Bacteria > Actinomycetota > Acidimicrobiia > Acidimicrobiales > RAAP-2 > RAAP-2. The sequence continues at coordinate 138,771 of PMFA01000005.1, forward strand.
TCATCTTGATGGTCGTGACGTTCATCGTTGCACTATTCGCACCGTTTCCAGGTCGACGACGCCGTAAGGAGAAGCCATGAGCACCACGGAGATCGATCGACAGTGGACGACCCGTCTTCGACGACGCGTCGCCGGCAAACTCCCCCCAGAAAAGCTGCTGCCCGATACGCAGCCCACGTACGTCGCTTCGTGGATCTACGTCTTTGGCGTCACGACGATGGCCGCCCTCGGCGTCGTCATCGTCTCGGGCTGTCTCCTGGCACTACGCGGACCGCAGTGGTGGCACACTTCCTCAGTCGGCCACTTCGTTAATTCGCTGCACCTCTGGAGCGTCGAGATCTTCTTCTTCGCCATGGTCATACATCTCTGGGGCAAGTACTTCATGGCCGCGTGGCGCGGAGGCCGTGCGCTCACGTGGATGACCGGCGTTTTTACATTTCTCGTTTCCATCGCCACGGCGTTCACCGGTTACGTGAGCCAGTCGAACTTCGACTCACAATGGATCTCGACCCAGGCGAAGGACGGCATCAACTCCACCGGCGCCGGTGCGTTTTGGAATGTCTTGAATACGGGTCAGATGCTCATGTGGCACATCGTCTTACTGCCCCTCGCGGCGGTCGTCTTGACGGTGTTTCACGTCTTACTCGTTCGCATCAAGGGCGTTGTACCACCCTTTGAAAAGGACGGCGCGGAGGTGGCACAATGAAGTCCAAGGCCTTCCGTCCCGACGTGGACGCTCCCGAGTGGAAGGGCGGCTACAGCCCCTACGACATCATCAAAGAAGGCATCATCGCGGTCGTGATCGTTTCGATTCTGACGGTGTTGCTCGCCATCGCCTTCGGTTCGCCCGACGATCCCTCAATCACCGTCAAAGCCTGGTCAACCAATGACCCGATGGACTTTGCCGCGACGGCGCTCAGCGAGCTGAACAACACCTCGGGCACGGCGCAGTACGGCGCTCCGTACAACAAGGCATCGACTGGTCAGCAACTGGGACCACTCACCCTGGCCAAATGGGTCGGCGCGCGAATCCCCATCAACACGGTGAACGACTTCGTCATCAATCCACTCAAGTCGCTGCCCGGGCAACCCGCGTTGTCCTCGGACTTGTCGCAGTGGTCGAGTGCGTCAACGTCGACGCGCGCCAATTGGGTCAATAACTACACGCACGCGGCGAACAAGATGAAGATCGTGAGCGGCCAACTGGTCGTCAACACGACCAGCGCCGGACCGGTGCCGCTCATGATGTCGGACCTCTTGCAAATGGCCCGCACGGGTGCACTCGACCAGGCCCTCGTCACGCAGAACGGTTTCTACACCACGGACTACACGCTGCCGTTGTTGTTCTTGGCCGACGGAACCTACATGGCCAACCTTGCGCAAAAGCAGCACCTCACGGGCGACCAGTGGGGCATGATGAACGAGACGGGCAACTACCCAGGCCAAGCCTGGCTGTGGCTCTATACCTTTTGGTACCAAGTCTCGCCCATGAATTCGAGCGGCAACGGTGACATCCTCGTCTGGGGCATCATGATGGTGCTCTCCGCGGGCCTCTTGTTGATGCCGTTCATCCCGGGGCTGCGATCCATTCCTCGAAAGACCCGCGTCTATCGACTGATCTGGCGCGAGCACTACCGCGACGTCGAGTAACGACCGAAGCGAAGAGACCAACTGCTTCTTACGTTGAGTGACTGCTACTCCAAGGTTCTTTAGACGGGCACGCCCGACAGCGCCAACAGTAGGCCCACGATGCCGGCCGCGAGCAGACATCCGACGACGCTGCGCCGAAAGACCCAGAGCAAGAGGATCGCTGCAACCAACACCGGAATCTGCCACAGATGCGTAAATGAGCGCGCCAACGGAATCGCGGAACCGGCGATTGCGCCAATGACGGCCGGTCCGGCGCCGCGAAAGAACGACTGGACCGTCGTATTGGTTCGAACCCGGTCGAAATGTGGAGCGCCGGCCAGTACGAAGAGGAACGACGGGGTGAACACGATCAACGCCGCGAGCAGTCCCCCGCCAATTCCATCGGCGACGTAGCCCACCGCGGCGACCGTCTGGACGACCGGGCCCGGCGTCAGTTGTCCCAGGGCCACGGCGCTTAAGAACTGTGTGCCGCTCATCCAGTGATAGGTGCTCACGACGTCGTGTTGCATGAGTGGAACGATGACGAATCCCCCGCCGTAGGACAGGGCGCCCACTTTGAGGGCGACCCACGCGAGTGCACCGAGGCCGCCGGCGACGCCGACGTGACCAATGACCGCAGGCGACATCGCTCGGGCCAGTCCCGACGAACTCTTCGACTCCCATCCCTCCACGGCGATTTCGAGCAACCCACACGCCACGAGCACCAGCACGAGATACGAGCCCGCGACGGCGGGCGCGACGGCGCCGATCACGACATAGCTCATCCACCGTGCGCGAGCCACCCGTCGAGTGCCCGCTCGCTCTCGGCTCGCCGGCATGAGGCTCCGTGCGGCATTCAGCGCGATTGCCGGGACGACCGCGCCGGCACCAGCCGCTGCCCCAAGGGCCCACGAGGGCGCGTGACGATCAAGAAAGAGGACCGAGAGGGCGAGGATCAGTACCAGTCCGGGCACGATGAAGCAGACCCCACCGACGAGTGCGCCCGCCGTTCTGCGCAGTCGCCACGCACAATAAATCGCGAGCTGCGTCGACGCCGGACCCGGAAGGAGGTTGGCTGCGGCGATGCCATCTTCGAAATCTCTTTCCTCGATCCACTGCCGTTGCTCGACGCACAGTCGTCGAAGCAAAGTGATGTGGGTCGGTGGACCCCCGAATCCGATGCAGCCGATTCGTGTCCACTCCCGCGCGATGGTGACCAGCGAGACTCTCTGCACTGATGCTCGCTCATCGATCATGCGATCACGTTCCGCTCGGCACGCTGACCGCTGCGCAACGTCGTCACGGGATCACGGCTTGAAGAGATCATGAATCGACTGTTCGTCGTTCGTTCGTCGTTCGTTCGTCGCGCATTCGACGAACTCTCACAATGACTGGTCTCACGGTTCGTAGCCTACGAATCACAGGCGGCTGAAGGGAGTTAACTCGGCGCGGACGTCTCGCGGACTCTAGGAGTCCCTTCATCGCACTCCGAGACTGAGCGATCGATCGCTATTGACACCAGGCGATCAATTAAATGGAACCGCCGCCTTCACCTCGACCGGCAGCGGTGTTGAGGTGTGACTGCGCCTCTCTTAGTCCGTTGACGGGACCACCGGCACTGAAGTAGCGCTGTCCGGCAACCAGTAATTCCTCGGCCGGGAACTTCGTGATTACTTCACAGCCCGTCGCCGTGACGACGACCTCTTCTTCGATTCGCGCCGCCGACCACCCGTCTTTCGCCGGCCAGTACGTCTCGAGAGCGAAGACCATTCCCTCTTCCAGCACCTCGGGGTGGTCGAGCGAGATCATGCGACTGAAGATCGGCCGCTCCCAGATTGACAGTCCGATACCGTGACCGTACTGGAGACCGAACGCCGCCTCTTCGTTGGCGAAGCCGAACTCCGTCGCCTTGGGCCACAAGGAAACCACGTCAGCCGTCGTCGTACCGGGCTTCACGATCGAAATTGCCGAGTCGACGAGCTCTCGGCACTTCGTATAGGCGTCGCGTTGGGCGACCGAGGCGCTGCCCACGGCGAACGTGCGGTAGTAACAGGTGCGATAGCCGTTGAAGCTGTGCAGGATGTCGAAGAAGGCCGGGTCGCCAGGACGAATGAGTCGGTCACTGAACACGTGCGGGTGTGGTGAGCACCGTTCACCGGAAATGGCGTTGACGCCTTCGACGTGTTCGGAACCCAAGTCGTACAGCGTTTTGTTCACCAGACCGACGCACTCGTTCTCCCGTACTCCCGGTCGTAGGAACGAGTAGAGCTCTTCGTAGGCCGTGTCCACCATCGAGGCGGCGTGCGCGAGCAACGAGATCTCGTCGGTCGTCTTGATGCGACGGGCCTCGAGGAAGACCTGTTGACCATCGACCAACGTCATTCCCTCCTTCGCGAACGCGGCGAGGACGGGCATTTCGATGACGTCAACGCCGATAGGTTCGTTCTGGAGACCGAACTGCGCCAAAACTTCCTTGATCTTTTCGGCCACGGTGCCGGCGCGCTCGGCCCCCGGTGGGATGGCTCCGCGCAATGTAGAGATGCCGGCGCGGGCGCCCTCGTACGGCATTTCGGTGCCGTCGGGTCCGATTTGAACCCCGGTCAACCACGGGTTGTAGAGCTGATGATGTCGCGCGGCCGAGCCGAAGTCCCACACGATGGGCTTGCCACCGCGGGGCAACAACGCGAAACGGATCAGTTTGTCCATGGCCCACGTCCCGATGTGAGTCCCGGTCATGTATCGGATGTTGTGGAAGTCGAACGTGAGCAGCGCTCCGAGGTCCGACCTCTCTAACTCGGCCTGGAGTTTGGCGAGTCGCTCCTCGCGAAGACGGGGCATGTCAACACGGTTCTCCCAATCAACGGCGTTGCTTCCGTAGGTGTGAATGCCCATCATTCCTCCAGGTATCTAGCGATTAATTAGCGTCGGCGCTTGCGCGCCCAGACGTCGATTGAGACTGCGAGCAATAAGATTATTCCGAGGACAATCTGCTGGTACAACTCATTGATGTTCAAAAGGTTGATGCCGTTGCCGATCAACGCGATGAAGAGGACACCGATCGTCGTGCGCGGCACTGAACCTTCGCCACCCGCAATTGACGTTCCACCGACGACGATGCCGGCGAGCACTGTGAACGTCAGGTTGGGACCACCGCCGGTGGACTGAGCGCTGAGTAATCTCGACGTGTCGATGACGCCGCCGAGTCCCGCCGCCAGACCACTCAACGCGAAGGTGATGATGCGAATTTGGTTGACCCGGACACCGGCCAAGCGCGCGGCTTCGGCGTTCCCGCCGGAGGCGACGACGTAGCGACCGAATGACGTTTTGGCCAGAAGTAATCCGAGAATCACGATGAATATCAAGACAATCCACACGGCGCTGGGGACGCTCCAGAGTTCCGCATTGGCGAATTTATAAAACGCAGAGTTTTGGGAGAGCACGATGAGGTTGCCACTGGACACCCTCAGCGCGACCCCACTTATGACAAATGACATTGCCAATGTCGCGATGAGCGGATTGATCTTTAAGAAGGCCACGATCATTCCGTTGACCAGACCGACGCCGAGTCCCACGAGAAGCGCGGCGGCGATGGCGATCCACGCGGAATGATGTTCGGCGACTTCTCCCGATACCACGGTGGCGAGACCGTAAATCGCTCCGACCGACAAGTCGAGTCCTCCGGCCACGAGCACGAGCGTCCCGGCGGCGGCGATGGCGAGAATGGCCGACTGCTGGTCAAGAATGTTGATCAGGTTCGTCTTGGAGAGGAATGGCCCACTCCACACGGACAGGGTGATGAAAAGAACCAGGAATGGTATGGCGATGCCCGCGAGCCGCCACGAACCGAGCAACCGGATTACCCCGGAGCGCAAGCCGGAGGTTCCACCGTCGTCGATGTCGAGGTCCTCGGGAGTCTCAACTTGTACGTTCATTATCAATCCGTTCCTTCGTTGTTCGACTCGGTAAACGCGGCGGCGAGCACTGCCTGCTCGTTCATTCGTTCGCCAGAGAGTTCGGTGATGATGCGACCGTGGCGCATGACGAGGACTCGATGGGCGAGTCCCAGCACCTCTTCTAAGTCTGAGGAGATGACGACGACGCCCATTCCGGACGCGGCCATCTCGGTTAAGAGATCGTAGATTGCCCTTTTCGATCCGACATCGACACCCCGCGTCGGCTCGTCCGCAATCAAGACGCTGGGCGAGCACATGACGGATCGCGCGAACATCAGCTTTTGCTGATTACCGCCCGACAGCATGGAAACCGGCGTTCGAATGCTGGCGGCCTTCACCGTCACGGCATTCATCAATTCGTTGACCTTGCGCCGCTCGCGAATTCCCGAAATCCATCCGAACCGGCTGACGAGATCGAGCCGCGACAGCGAGATGTTTTCTTTCACTGAGCGTCCAACCAGAAGACCCATTTCTTTGCGTGATTCCGGGATCAAGACCAGTCCGCGTCGAATCGATCGCGACGGGCTGTGACCGGCCAGGTCCGCGCCCTTCAAGCGAACGGTCCCTCCGGACACCTTTGAATCGCGGAATATCGCACGAGCCAACTCAGATCTACCAGCACCAACGAGCCCGGCGATGCCGAGAATCTCGCTCTCGTGAAGTACGAAGGAACAATCATTGACACCCGGTGCCCTGAGGTGGTCGACCTCCAAGACGACCGTCCTCTCCTCGTCCGCCATTCGCTTTTCGGGAAAGGCCGTGAGGAGAGAGCGACCGAGCATTCCTTCAATCAGGGATTCTTCGGTCGCGTCCTTCGCGTCCGTCGTGCGAATCAGATGACCGTCGCGAAGCGTGGTGATGACGTCGGCCAGTGCGAGCACTTCAGAGAGGAAGTGCGAGATTAGAACGACGGACTTGCCATCACGCGCCAGGGACCGGATGATCTCGTGGAGGGCGGCGGTCTCGTTTCCCGAAAGTGCGGCCGTCGGCTCGTCCATGACGACGATTGAAGCGTTGCGAGAGAGCGCTCGCATGATTTCCACTTTTTGTTGGTCGGCGATCGATAGGCCTCCCGCGCGACGATCCGGCGACAGATCAAATCCCACCGTCTTCGCGAGCTCGCGAAAACGACGTCGAGACTCACGGCGCCGCACGAATCCCGCGGTCGTTGCCTCGACACCGAGATAGACGTTCTCAGCGACGGTCAGTCCCGGCACGATGGCGAGCTCTTGAACGATTGTGACGATGCCGTGCGCGAGCGCCTCACGCGGTGATTTGAAACTGAGCTGTTCACCACCCAGCGTCATCGTCCCCTCATCGGGAGTGATGACGCCCGAGATGATCTTGCCGAGCGTGGACTTCCCGGCGCCATTCTCCCCGACCAGCGCGTGGACTGTGCCGGGCGTGATCGTCAGTGAGACGTCACTGAGAGCGGGCACCCCGCCGTACCGCTTCGACACACCGGTGACAACTAAGTCGCCTCCAGCGTTCGCCGCGGCACTGCGGGGTGCCTCTTCGATGTTCCCAGTCGACATGTCAGTTCAAGCTATCCATGTCAGTCTCGGATGTTCGCTCCCTCTCCTACTAACGAATCAACCCGGCCATTCGCCGTTGAACTTACCGGCGTTGGCCTGGGTCACGATGCCGTTGTTGGGCAATTTGGCGACCGGGTTCTGTGAACCGGAGCCTTTGCCAGTCTTCATGGCCTTGATGAGCGCGATCATGCCGAGCTCGCCTTCAGTCGCCGGCAACTGCGCGACGTCCGCGAACCATGCTCCACTCTTCACCGCGGCGATACCGGTCGCACTCGCGCCGTAGCACACGAGCTTCACGGACGTGTTCTTCGCAGACGTGAGGGCCGACTGAGCGCCTTCGCAGTCCTGGTCGGCACCGACGATCACGTTCAAACTCGGGTGGGCCACGAGCTGGTCAGCAATGAAGGTCAACGCCACTGATGGCGTGTAGAGACCGTCACCGTTGGCCACGATGCTCGCGGTTGCGTCCTTCGCGATACCGGCGTCAAACGTCGACGTGATCTCGGCATCCGGCTCATCACCGATGTAATTGTGAACCAGCGCGATTTGGCAAGGGTTGGCTGAACCACAGGCCAAAATTGTCTCCGCAGCCAGTTGTGTACCGATCTTCGCGGGGAAGAACACGACATTGCCGGAGAGACCGTGCACCTCAATTTGGTCGCTGCTGTAGTTCGTGCCCAGGATCTGGTCGATGTTGACGACCTTGATCCCCTTCTTGATCGCGGCCTCCACGCCAGGAACGAGGACCGGTCCATAAATCGGCTGTGTGATTATGCCCTGGAACTTGCCCGAGCTGATCACTTGTTGCAGGTCCGACACTTGGAGGGTGTCAGTGCTTTGTGAATCGAACACCTGCACGTTCACGTGTCCGGTTGTCTCAGCCACCGCTTTAGCGGCGGCGAGCATTGGCGCGTCGTAACTGTTCGCGACCCCGTACGACAAGTAGGCAACGTTGTAGGTCTTCACCTTGTGCTTCGTGGCGGCCTGCGCGCTGGACATGACACCGAAACCAATCGACGTCATCACCATCAATCCGGCCGTCAGAATCGTGACACTACGAAATCTGTTTTTGAGCATTAATCCCCCCTAAGAAGCCGGAGGCGCTTTACCCCCGACGGATGTTGCGATGTTCCTTGCGTCCTGCGGCCCCCCAGTGAACTCTCAGCGAGAGGCTCAGCAACGACCAACGTTCCGCTCAGAACGAACTGCCATAGGTGTCAGACAGTACACGTGTTTACTTAACGTGTCAACCGATAGTGAACAGTTCTCGCCCGTGCTGTTCCCCTCGGTCCCGCTGCAAAATCACACTGAAAGTACCTACTTATTACAAGGTCGAACATACGCGAATCCGGCGTCAAAAGGGCGTGGGTTCGCGGAAAACCGAATCAGAAAGAAGCCATTTTCAAGGAATTTAGAGGGTTCTCATTCGTTGACGTACTTATAGGGGTTCTCGTTGACTTGACGCTCGGTCAACTCTGGATTCATTCCATCGACCCACGCTGCTTCACCGATCGTGTCGGCGAGGAATGAGACCGTCTTTTCGGTTTTTGATCGAGCGGCTGCCAGGTCAATGCCGACAAGTTTGTGCTCGTGCTTAACAATGTTGCCGTCAATGACCACCGTGTCAACGTCGGCACGTTGAGCCTGCATCACGACGTGACCGTACGGGTTGATGATCGGGAACATCACCGGTGAGTTGTCGTTCTTCACGAGCACGATGTCAGCGCGCTTGCCGACTTCAATGCTGCCGATCTTGTCCTCGAGTCCGAGGGCCTTGGCGCCTCCTCGTGTAGCCCAGTGGATGACTTCCTCGCACCGAACGTCGAGGTTGACGACCTGCTCGCCCTTGAGTTGAGACTCGAAGTGCTGACGTGATCGGTCCGCTCCAGCGGTCGCTCGCATGGCGGTGAAGAAGTCCGCACTCCACCACACCGTGGTGTCCTGGGACAGGGAAATCGGAATGTCGTATTGGCGCAAAATCCAGGAGGACGGATAGCCCTGGCCCGCACTCTGCTCACTCTCAGTCGAAACCGAGGCTGACCCACCCGAGGCCGCGATGCGGTGATAGGAGTCTTCGGAAAGTGACGAACAGTGGACAAAGACGGTGTCGGAGCCCATGCAGTCGTTCTCGTGCATCAAACGAATGCTTTCGTCGCCGTTGACGCCGTAGACCCCCGCGTGTGTCGTGACCGACACACCCAGCTCCTTGGCCATGTCAAACGCCGGCTTCTCAGGGAATGACGGGTCACCGAGCACGTCAAAGGCCACCTGGAAACCGAGCATGTCGTTTTTTGCGCCGAATCGGCGACTGTAGAAATCCTTGAACTCCTTGGAAACCGACCACTCCCAAGGTGCCGCCTGGATGTTGCCGTAGCCGAGGATGAACCGTCCCGGCACCGCTTCAAGCGCGTCCACCGCGGCGTCGGCATGATCGGTGCTCGACAGACCGTGCGACCAGTCGACCGAGGTCGTTACGCCTGCGTCGATCGCCTCGATCTCTGACAAGAGATTGCCGGAGTAAATATCCTCGGGTCGAAAGTCCTTACCGTGCTGTAGGTAGTACCAAACGAAGTACTGCGACAGACTCCAGTCGGCGCCGTAGCCCCGCATCGCGGTCTGCCACATGTGGCGGTGCGTGTCAATCATTCCGGGCATGATGATGCCGCCGGTCGCGTCAATGCTGAGGGCACCTTCAGGAGCGCTGAGATTCGGACCAATCTCCTTGATGACGCCGTCGACCACCAGAACGTCGCTGTTCTTCAAGACTCGATGCTGGTTGTCCATCGTGATCACGATGCCGTTTCGAAACACAATCGGTCGTCCGTGCTCGAGCGACTCGCCCTTCGAGTTGACGTCATTGCTCATTACAAGCCCCCCAATAATTTGCCGTTAAGGGCTTGAGCGTAGCACTGAGTTCATTAATGTCAATAGTGACTTCACACGGCTGGTGATGAACTGAAACCACTCATTCTCCTTACGTGGACAACGATATATCGGGCGCCCTTACGTTCGGCGGTGCTCTCAATCTCTGTTTCACTCCGCGATTTCTTGGAGTATGTTTTACTTCACTGAACACTCAAAGGGGGACGGTCGATGTCAGAAAGCCGCGCAGGTCGTATCGCAGTTGTCCTTGGGGGCACCCAGGGTATTGGCAAGGAGATCGTCAAGACACTCGCCGCGAACGGCACGACCGTCTATCTCTCGGGTCGTACGCAAGACAGCGCGAACGCAGCGGTCGAGGAAATCGGGCAGGGAACCATAGGCCTCGCGGTCGATCTCGCGATGCCCGAGACCATTGCCGACGCTCTTTCGAGCGTGCCGTCGGTCGACGATCTGATCATCGTGGCTATCGAGCGCGACGCCAACACCTTGGCGAACTACGACATCGCGGCCGCGGTTCGTCTCGTCACACTCAAGTTGGTCGGCTACACCGAAGCGGTGCACGCCCTGCGCGGGCGCCTCACGCCCCAAGCGTCCATCGTGCTCTTCGGGGGCTTGGCAACACTTCGCCCCTACCCCGGCTCGACCACCGTGTCGACGGTCAACGGCGGCATCGTCGGAATCGTCAATTCGCTCGCCACGGAGCTCGCGCCGATTCGCGTCAACGCAATTCATCCCGGCATCATCGGTGATAGCCCCTTCTGGGAGGGCAAGGACAACAGTCCCGTGATCAATCGCACACCGCTGGGTCGATTGGTGACGATGGCAGAGATCGTTGATTCGGTCGAGTTCTTACTGAGTAACACGGGAATCAATGGAGTGAATCTAGCGGTGGACGGTGGCTGGTTACTGAAGTAACCATCGCCACCAGTCATTGACTGGGCGATCGAAGGAGTTGACTATTTACCACTTAACTGCGATCGATGACCGGACGGCACGCGAACCCGAGAACTTTACGGCGCACGCTTCGGGGTACGCCAGACAAATCCTGGTGAACCGGGCAACCGGATCGCCTCACATGACGCTGTCGGTAAATCATCTGGCCGAGGGCGGTCACGTCGACGCCGTACTTCATTCATTCGAGACAAGTTTCTACGTGCTTTCGGGGACCCTCGCACTGACCACGCTCGGACAGACGACTCATCTCGAGCCGGACCATTGCATCGTCCTTCCCCTCGCCACGACGTACCAACTTCGCGCGCTGGAGGGACCGGTGCGTTGGCTCCAGATGCAATCACCGGCCGAACTTGATGACGGCCGTCGACAAGACACCTTCTTCACCGGCGAAACATTGGTCGACTCGACCCCGGTGACTCCCGATATGCGAGACCCTCGTAATCGCAATGTCGCTCGATTCGATTCTGCTGCGATGGACCTCAAGCGACTCGCCGGCGGGTCCGACGTCAGTGCGCCAACGGTGTCGCCCAGCATGGCGACGGCACTCCTCGCCTACAGCGGCATCGGAGTGAAGATGCTGATCGACCAGCAAGTCGGTGCGCAGTTGCACACAATGTTCATGGTCGACTATCAACCGACCGCGATCGCGCACCCCCACGACCACCCGTTCGAAGAGGCGTACGTCTTTGTCGAAGGAGAAGTTCACGGCCTGATCGACGGCGAACTATTGATCCTTCATCCCGGTGACGTGCTCTGGGCGGGAGTTGGTTGCGACCACGGCTTCGAGAACCGGGGCTCGGGGCTCGTCCGGTGGATCGAGGTCCAGGCGCCGGCCCCCCCGCCGCGTCACTCGTACCGCTTCAGCCGGGAGTGGGAACATCTCTCCGACAAATTGAAAGCGGACGAGTAGGTGTCAATAGAATCTGAGAACATTAGTTGCGCGAGCGTACGTCAATCCCAACCCAGGTTTGCGGCTGACAAGTGCGGGAAGAGGAATTGACAGATGGGGGTTCCCAAGAGGGTGGCCACCGAACCAAGGGCGACAGTTTCTCCTCGGACCACGAAGGTCCCGCGCAAGTCAGGCGCCGTCGAGCCTCACGCGATCACCAACAACAACCGATTCGCACCGGGTCTGGTGGGTGCACGCCTGCGCGAGCGTCGATTGGAGCGCGGAATCACGCTTCGCCAATTCGCGCGAGACATCGACGTGTCGGCATCGTTCATTTCCCAACTCGAAACGGGCAAGGCGCAACCGTCGGTCGCCACGTTTTACTCGATTTGCGCCGCCCTCGACATCTCCATTGATGAGTTGTTCAACTACGACGAACCGATGGCACCGGCGGCCGAGGAGACCACCAACGGCCGTACCGACGCCGCTCACAATAACTGGCTTAACGCCGAGGAAAGTGCCGCCCCCCCGGCCAGAGGTCGTGTTCGTCACGAAAGCGGGACATCACCGGTCGTGCGACCGAACGAGCGCAAGGTGCTGGTCCTCGATTCTGGTGTGACCTGGGAGTCCTTGATTTCCTCGCATCACGACAAGACAGATTTCATGTTCGTGCACTACGAGGTCGGAGGCAGTTCCACCTTGGAGGATCGGCTCATTCGACACGCGGGAACGGAGTACGGATTCATCATCAAGGGAACGTTGCAAATCGCCTTGGGATTCGATACCTACGAGCTCAACGCCGGAGACTCCATCTGCTTTGACTCGAGTCGCCCCCATCGTCTTTACAACATGGGCGACGTCGCCGTTGAGGCGATTTGGGTCAACCTAGAGTTTCGAGGGAATTAGAGGATTCCGCGTCGGCGTGTAGCCACCCGGACTTCGTCGTCAATCATGGATTCGCGTTCGCTCACCGAAGAGTCGAGGCGTCCTTTGATCGTCCGTCGCCTTCGAGAAAGGAACCTCAATGGAACACGGTGAGGATCGACCGACCATCGCGGTACTGGGCATGGGCAAGATGGGCCAAGCGCTCGCCGGTAGGTTGCTCGACCAAGGTTGGAACATTGTCATTTGGAACCGTTCGCCCAAGGACCTCTCGCAACTCGAGTCTCGAGGTGCCGTTCGCCTGAACTCATTCGAAGATCTCTGGGACCGGGCTGCGATCGTCATCACGTTCCTCGCCAATGACGACGCCTTGGCCAGCGTCTGCTTCGAAGACGGTGGCGTCTTGCAGTCTGGAGCAAGTGATCGAATTTTGATCGATATGTCCACCGTGTCGCCGCGGATCTCCTCTGAGATTTCCGCGAGGGCCGAGGCCGTCGGCGTCGACTACCTCCGTTCACCCGTCAGCGGCAACCCGGCGGTTCTCTCGGCCGGCAACGTCACGTTGATCGTCTCGGGCCCGCGCGACACCTTCGAACGCGTCGAGGCGTTGATGAATTCGATTGGGCCGACCGTTTTGTACGTGGGCGACGCCGAACATTCTCGGACGCTCAAGCTCGCGATCAACGCCGGACTCGCCGTGACCGCCCAGATCATGGCCGAACTCATCGTCTTCGGCGAGAACAACGGCATCGATCGATCGATACTGCTGCACGCATTAGGCGAGTCGGTGATGGGATCGCCGTTCGTTCGCTACAAGACACCGGGCCTCGTCGCGCACGACTACTCCGCGACCTTCACGACGAACCTCTTGATCAAGGACCTGGAGTTGGCGCTCGACGTCGCGCACGGCTCCGACCTGACACTCCCGGTGGTCGAACTGGTCAGCTCCCTCACGCACCTCGCGTCGACGAACGGCTACGGCGAGATCGACGTCGCGGCGCTACTGCCGAGCCTTCAGCTCGCGTTGGGCCATTCCCCTGACATCGAACCGTCGCCCTCGTAACCCACACTGGCCCAGGCGCTGACTAGGAGTTCATCGACTTGGCGATCGTGGTGACGATTCTCTCAACCGAAGGAATCGCCAAGTCCTCAAGCGCGTCGGCCGCGGGCAGCGGTATGTGTGGCGTCGTGATTCGAACGATCGGTCCGTCGAGGTCGTAGAAGGCCTCTTCACTGACGATCGAGGAGAGTTCGCCGCCCCAACCGCACAGCCGCGGATTCTCCTCGACCGTGAACAGACGACCGGTCGCGGATACCTCACGAAGGATCGTCGTCATGTCGAGGGGCACCAACGAACGAACGTCCACGACCGTGCACTCAATACCGGCGTTCGAAAGTTCTTCGGCGGCGGCGAGTGCCTTGGGGACCATCGCCCCCAGCGCGACAACCGTTGCGTCCGTGCCTTCGCGAAGGACCTTCGCCGAGCCGAGTGTGTCCACGATCTCACCGTCGGGCACGTCCATCTTCGACGCGTAGAGCGCCTTGGCTTCGAGGAATATGACCGGGTCATTGTCGCGAACGGAGGCCGCCATAAGTCCGATGACGTCGGTGGCGTTGCTCGGTACAACGACCTTGAGGCCCGGGATCATCATCGCCCAGTTCTCCACGCTCTGGGAGTGCTGCGCACCAAACCGCAGGCCACCACCATTACCTGAGCGAATCACCAGTGGGAACGTCAACTGACCGTTGGTCATGTACCGACTCTTGGCGATCTCGTTGGCGACGATGTCCCAGCAGACCGCGAAGAAGTCGGCGAACATGATCTCAGCTATGGGCCGCAGTCCCGTCATCGACGCGCCCATCGCCGCGCCGAGGATCGCTTGTTCCGAGATCGGGGTATCGCGAACGCGTAACGGCCCGAACTCCTCGAACAATCCGACCGTTCCCTTGAACACACCGCCAGCTGCGCCGACGTCTTCTCCTAAGAAGACCACCGATTCGTCACGACGCATCTCTTGGGCGATACCGCGCGCGATGGCTTCGCGAAATGTCAGTTGCGCCATGATCCGCTCCCGTCCGCCCACACGTCCTGGAACAAAAGTTCTTCACCCGGCGCTGCGCCGGCCTTCGCTTCGTTCGTGGCCGTATCTACTTCGGCGTCCACGTCGGCCTCTAGGACTAGAAGTTCGTCCTCATCGACACCCATCTCCAAGAGGCGTGACCGGTAGAGGGGAATCGGATCTTTCAATAGCCATTCGGCCAGTTCATCGTCGGGACGATATTTGCCGGGATCGGCCCGCGAGTGTCCCCCGTGACGATAGGTCTTGGCCTCGATCATGCTCGGCCCCTCACCCGCTCGTGCGCGGGCAATGGCCAGTGACGCCACTTCATAGACGGCGTCAGCGTCGTTGCCGTCAACGATGATCGACTCGAGTCCGTACGCGCTCGCGCGATCGGCGGCGGGATTCGCCACGGCCGTGACCTCAGAGGTTCGGGTGTATTCCATCCAGAGATTGTTCTCACAGAAGAAGATCACTGGAAGTTTCCATATCGCGGCAAAGTTAAGGGCCTCGTGGAATGCGCCGATGTTCACCGAGCCGTCACCGAAGAAGCAGACCGCCACCTGGTCGGTGCCTCGATACTGCGCGCTCCAGGCCGCCCCACAGGCGATCGGCAAATGGGCGCCGATGATCGCGTAACTCCCCATGACGCCGTGTTCCACGCTCGTCAAGTGCATCGAGCCACCCTTACCGGCCATGAGTCCGTTCGATCGTCCCATCAACTCGGCGAACACCGGGGTCATCGGCACCCCGCGTGCGAGCGTATGTGCGTGACCTCGGTAGGTGGCGAACGTCCAGTCCGTCGGACGCATGGCCGCCGCCACGCCCGCAGCGATCGCCTCTTGGCCAATCGAGAGGTGACTCGTCCCTTTCACGTAGTTCTCGAGGAATAGGTCATACGCGCGTTGTTCGAATCGACGAAGCGCCACTTGCGAGCGATACATCGCCACTTTATGTTCGAGGTAGCTCAGCTCGGGTGCTGCCTGTGTACTGGTCACTTGATCCTCCTAGTATCTGTTTGCAATCATGAGTTCTTGGGCGGGGAAGTGCGTAAGTATCGCCGGCCCCTGTTCAGTGACAACTACTTCTTCTTCGATGCGCGCCGCCGAGACACCGTCAGTGGCGGGACAGTATGTCTCAAGAGCGAACACCATACCGGCTCGCAACTCAATTGGTTCACGCAGACTGTTAAGGCGACTGATGATTGGCCGCTCGTGTAAACCGAGTCCGAGACCGTGGCCGAACTGCAACCCGAATGCGTTCATCTCGCTGGCGAAGCCAAAGTCCGTCGCCGCGGGCCATACGAGCGCGATCTCGTCCGTGCCGACACCCGGCTTCACGAGATCGATCGCTGCGTCCATCCACGCGCGAGCCTTGGCGTACGCATCGCGTTGGGGCGCCGTCGAGCTCCCGACCGACATCGTGCGGTAGTAACAAGTGCGGTAGCCGTTGTACGAGTGGATAATGTCGAAAAAGGCCTGGTCACCAGGGCGGATGATGCGATCCGTGAAGTTGTGGGGGTGGGGATTACACCGCTCGCCCGAGACGGCGTTGATGGCTTCGACCTGGTCGGAACCCATCTCATAGAGTCGCTTGTTCGCCAACGCGACAATCTCGTTCTCTCGGATCCCGGGTTTCAATGCCTCGAAGATGTCTTGGTAGACACCGTCGACCATTGCCGCCGCCTGGGAGAGCAGCATCAGTTCATCCTGGTTTTTGATCTGTCGCGCGTCGAGCATCAATTGCTGAGCGTCGCGTATCTCGACTCCGGCGCTCTGCATTTCGAACAGGAACGGAAGTTCGACGATATCGATTCCCACCGGTTGACCGAGAAGGCCCTGATCGTTCAGGACGCCGACGATCTCCTTGACGGCGGACTCGAAGAGACCGGCCGAAGGAGCGATCGCTCCGCGCAGACCCAGCATTCCCGCCCGACAGTTGTCCGGTTCCAGCCACGGCGCGAAGAGTTGGTGATGGCGCGCCGCTGATCCAAAATCCCACACCATCGGTTCGCCACCGCGCGTTAAGAGGCAATAGCGCGACATCTTGTCCCCGAGCGCGCCACCAATCCAGGTTTGCGAGACGTAACGAATGTTGTAAAAGTCAAAGAGCAAGATCGCGGCGAGATCACTCTTCTCGAGTGCCTCGCGTGCCCGAGCCAGTCGATACGCACGAAGGCGTTCGAAGTCAACGCGGGTCTCAAAGTCGACGCCGTTATGGCCCGGCGTATTTACTATTGGCCCAAAGCTCTCCATCACTGCACCCCGAGTCCGTCGGCGATGACCTTATTCTCGGGTTCCATCACCAGTCCCGCACTTCGAGCCACTTCCAACAAGAGCACGGCGAAGTCTTCGTCAACGTGTCCGGCGCCAATCGCGCTGAGCACGACCTCGCTGCACAGCGCTGACACCGGCATTGGCACCCCTAACTTTCGCGCCTCGGTCATCCCGAGGTCGAAGTCTTTTCGCAGCAGCACCGGGGTGAAACTCGGCGTGAAGTCGAGATTCACAAATGCCGGTGTCTTGTAGCGCGAGAACGTTGAACCCATGACCGAATCGTTCAAGAACTCGAGGAAGGCGCTGCGTTCGATTCCCCCCTTCTCGGCGAGGACCGTGATTTCGGCCATGCATTGGGTGACCACACCGAGGAACATGTTGTGGCAAATTTTAACCAAGCGAGCCACTTCCCCCTCGCCAACGTACGTGACACCGTGCCCGAGTTGTTCCAGGAGAGTACGGACCTCGTCGAAGGAAGTGCGCGAACCGGATACCGCGAGGGTCAATTTTCCCGACGCCACCACTTTCGGATTCCCACTTACCGGAGCGGCGAGGAATTCGCTGCCGCGCAGCGAACAGGCTTCGCGTGCCGTGGCCGATGCACTCGTTGAGACCGTCGAACAATCGATGACGATGCGTGGCGCGACGTCTTCGTTCGCGAGAACTCCGAGGGGACCGTTTAGAACCTCGAGCAGTTGGGCGTCCGCCGACACCATCACGAAGACGACGTCGCAGTCCGCAAGGTCCAAGGGGTTGTCGACGACGCGCGCGCCGAGTTCACCGAGGATTTCGGCGCGCGAGCGCGTACGGTTCGTTACGTGCAGTTCGTTTGCTCCGGCGATGAGCCGCTTGGCCATCGCGCTTCCCATTCGTCCACACCCAATCCAACCAATGCGCGGCTGGTCTCTCATCAGTCGGTCTCCTTCATCGCCGTGTCCTCGGGCGCCGGGGGCTTCGAGTGAAAGGTGCCACCCAGGTACAGCGCACCGATTTCTGGATTATTCAACACTTCTTTTCCAGTTCCAGAGAGTCGCACCTGCCCGTTCTCCAGCACCACGCCATGATGACTCATCTTGAGGGCTTGACGCGCATTCTGTTCGACCAACAGAACCGTTCGACCCATTTCGTTCATCAACTTGACAGTGTGGAACATCGATCGCAGTGTCTTCGGATCGAGTCCCATTGACGGTTCGTCCAAGACCACCAATTCGGGCTCGAGCATCAGACAACGAGCGAACTCGACGAGGCGCTGTTGTCCGCCCGAGAGGCTTCCGGCCTTGTCCTTCGCTCGGGCGGTCACGATTGGAAAGATCTCGCGCACCGATTCGAGGCGGCGCGACACCTCACTACGATCTCGGACCAGGAAGGCCCCCAGCGAGACGTTCTCTTCGACTGTCATCTCCTTGAACAGACTGTGCTGCTGTGGAACCTGGACGATGCCCATCTTCAGGATCTCGCGTGGCGTCTTTCCGACCAAGGGTGTCCCCTTGAAAAGGATCTGCCCCAGCCGAGGACGGAGCAGGCCACTCACCGTCTTGAGCAGCGTCGACTTGCCGGAGCCGTTGGGACCCACGATGCACGTGACGCCGCCCTCCTGCACGACGAAATTCACGCGCTTAAGGACGTCGCCACCCCCGTAGCCCGCGACGACGTCATCGAAACTCAAGAACGCCGTTGTGGAAGTCAAGAGAGTTCCTCGTCGTCATCGTCGTCGTCGTTACCGCCCAAGTACGCGTCGAGAACCATTGGATTGCTTCGTATTTCACTTGGTGTGCCGCTCACCAGATCGGCGCCTTGGTGCATGACGGTCACGCGATCGCAAAGATTCATCACGAACTCCATGTTGTGCTCGACGATGAGGAACGACTTCCCATCCTTGTTGAGGGCTCGAATCTTGTCCGCGATTTCATTTATCAAGGTGAGATTCACTCCACCGGCGGGTTCGTCCAACAAGATGACGTCGGGATCGGCCACCAAGACGTAGGCGAGTTCGAGGAGCTTGCGCTGTCCGAAGGAGAGCGACCCCGCCGGCAAGGACGCCAATCCGCCGATACCCACGAAATCGAGCCACTCCATCGCCGCGACCAGTTCGGACTTCGATGACTTCGACCTCGTGAGGCCGCGCAGCCAGCCTTCGTCACGCTGGGTCGCGACGAGCATGTTCTCGAGGACCGTGATGCGAGCGAAGATTCGGGTGATTTGGAATGTTCGTCCGACACCGAGCGCGAACACCCGGCTCGGACTAGCACGCGTTATCTCCGTCCCCTCGAAGGTCACCGTTCCGGAATCCGGCTTCTCGTATCCGGTGATGACGTTGAAGAGGGTGGTCTTTCCTGAGCCATTGGGACCTATGAGACCGGTGATGCTCCCCATCTCGACACTCAATGAGCATTCGGTGAGCGCCCGTAGCCCGCCGAAGGACTTAGACACGCGATCCACGTTGAGAAGCGTGGTCACGACTTCTCCTCCGGGACGACCCGGGCGCCCTCGACGCGCCGCGACGCGAGAAGTGAACGCCACTCACTCAGGTACACGACGACGCCCTGGGGCATGAACAAGACGATCACTAGGAACAGTGCGCCGAAGATGATCAAGTACAGCGAACCGTTGGAGAAACGAATCGCCAAGTACTGCTGCATCGACTCGAGCACGAGAGCGCCGAGCAGTGGCCCCGTCAACGTCCCGAGACCACCGAAGATCGCCATCAGGGCGATTGAGATATCGAAGAGCGGATCGAAGACGAACTGCGGATAGATCTGACCGATGAAGATCGCGAAGAGGGCGCCCCCCATGCCGACCGCGAAGGCCGACAGCGTGAAGCCCGTGAGCTTCACCGCGAACACTTTGACGCCCAGCCCCGCCGCGCGATCTTCGTCATCTCGAATAGCGAGGAGTTGCAAACCGAATCGCGAACGTCGAACCGCGACTGACAACAACGTGGCGAAGACCACGATGGCGAGTGCGGCGTAATAGAACGGCTTGTTGTAATTGGTCTCCAACCAAGGGATCAGCGGTAGTTGGAGACCGGCGGTGCCTCCGGTAAAGCCGAAGTTAATCGCTGAGAGCTGGAACACAAAGAATATGGCGATCGTGATTACGACGAATGTGTGGCGTCGCACCCGCAACGCCACGAGTCCCACCGGTACGGCCACAATCATCGCCGCGAGCCCGCCGACGGGTACGAGCCAGAACAGATCGCCGTTCCCGGGAACATTGAGATGATCGGCCAGCAGGGTCATCGTGTACGCACCGACACCGTAAAAGACGGCGGAACCGAGATTGACGTAGCCCGAATAGCCCGAGAACATGTTCCAGGACGTCGCGCACCCCATGAAGATGAGCGCGATGACCCCGATCCCCGTGTACGTCGGGTTCGTCTCGATCAGTGGGAAGAGGACCAAGGCACCGAACGCCGCGATCCACCAGACATTCCGAACTTTCAGCACTAGGCCACCCGTACTGTTTGCTTACCGAAGAGGCCCTGGGGACGAAGCGACAGTACGACGACCAAGATGAGGAAGAACGCAAGATTCGACCACACCGGTCCCCAGACGACGGAGACCAGGTCCTCGATGGTGACCATCATGATGCCCGCCACCAGCGCGCCGCCGATGCTTCCCATGCCGCCCAGTACAATAATGACGAGAAGACGACTGATGAGGTCGTAACTCGAACTCGCGTTGAAGGCGTTGGTCGCGCCGTAGATCATCCCGCCCGCGGCCGTGACCGCGACGCCAAGACCAAAGCACACGGTCGAGACTCGTTTGACGTTGATGCCCACCAACGCCGCCGACGTTTGATCGGCCAGCGAGGCACGCACGCTCGATCCAAATCGAGTTCGATACAACATCACGTACAGCGCCGTGAGTAGGACCACCGCCATCGCGAATCCCAGAAGGTAGATATACGGCAGATAGATGCCAAAGACCTTCACCGAACGGTCCACGTACCACGCGTGCAGTTCGACGTAATTGGTCGAGAACACCATGTTGAGAACGCCCTCGATTACCAGCGAGACCGCGTAGGTCACCAGGATCGACATCACCACGCGCTCCGGTCCTTTGATACGCGTGAGAAAGAGGCGCTCCACCACGACCCCCACCACAAAAAGGGTGGGGATCGTGATGGCCAGTCCGACAAACAGGTCAATGCCCAAATGGACGGAGAGCGCGTAACTCAAGTACGCACCGAGGATCACGAAGATCCCCTGGGCGACGTTGATGATGTTCATCACTCCGAAGATGAGGGTAAGACCCGTCGCCATCAAGGCGTAGACCGAACCGGTCAAGACGCCGTCGATGATCGAATGCAGGACCGCAGTGCCGTTCAAGGGTTAGTTCTTCCAGGCGGGCTTGGGAAAGAGGATCTTCGTCGCACCCGGGTCCGTCGTGGGGTTGACTTCGACGAACTTCGCGCCTTGCCACTGGAACGTGTACGCCGTGGGCTGGTTGTTCTCTCCCAGGCTGTTGAACTTCACCGCACCGAGAACGCTCTGGATCGTGACACCCGAGTGGAGGTACGTGATGATCTTGGTGTTGTCGAATCCGCCCGTGGCTTTGACCGCGGCCGTGATGACCTGACCGACGGCGTACGCTTCGGCGACGTCGGCGTTGACGTCCGCGGCGGTGCCACCGTACTTCTTGATGTACTCGGCCACCATCGTCTTGCTTTCCGGATTGCTCGAGCCGCCGAACCACGCGTTGGGCACCATGACGCCATTGGCGTTACCGGCACCCACGGCATTGACGAAGGTCTTGCCCTGGTCGGGTCCGGCCGTGGCGATGAATGCCTTGGGGTTGTAGTGCGCCTGTTCGAAGGCCTGCATGAACGCCGACACCGTCGGAACGTCTACCGAACCGAGGATGACCACTTGCGCGTTCGCAGCCGCCACCGCGTCAGCGATGGGTGTGTAGTCCGTAGCCTCGGCGGGGAAGGTCTTGTAGTACACCGTCTTGATTCCGGCGGCCTTGATGATCTTCTCAGCGACGGGGATCTGTGGCTCGGTGAACGGGTCCGTTGACGTCACGTACGCAATCGTCTTGGGTCGTTGACTGGCGGGCAGCGAGGCGAGCCACTGCGCGAACGGCACCAGTCCATTCGCCACGGGCAACGCCGCGTCAAAGACATTGTGAAGTCCCGCCTGGAACACCGACGGTGCACCGCCGGCCCCTTCGACCATGGCGTAGCCGTATCGGCTCACCGCTCGGGCGGCCGGCAGCGTCAAGAGTGACGAGAACGGTCCAAAAGTCAGGTTCACGTGATCACTCGAAATCAGCGCTTGGTAGTTCGTGACGACCTGAGTTGGAGTCGACGTGTCGTTCAGAATCTTCAGTTCAATCTTGTGACCGAGCAGACCACCATTCTTGTTCTGGTCCGCGGCCCACAGGTTGTAGCCCTGCTGAAAGGCCTGCCCGTCGCCCGAGAAGTCACCCGTTAAGGAGAGTGACGCCCCGATCAACACGGGTTGGCCCTTGGCAATGGTTCCGCTCGATGACGCCCCACTCGTGGTGGAGACAGCAGCTAGTGACGCCAGTGAGATTGAAACCACACCGAACACGCGAAAAAGTCGCGAATTCCCTTTCATATATTCTCCCCCTGCATTTACGCGGCCCCGGCATCCCCCAATGTGCGTTACTCCAGAGTCGATCACCCGATGGGCGATGCCGTAACCATAACGATGACCCGTCCATCACACAAGGTCGCCGAGCCATTTAAGGGGTGAAAAGATTTCAACGCTGACGCGCTATTCACTGCTTCACAGTGTCCATTACGATCAGCATCATTTCCAACGTCCGTAGGGGGCCCCATGTCTGACGTACTGCTCGACACGGCCGTCGCCAATTGGGGCCCGCGCTTCACCGCCAACGGCGTTGACGCCAGTGACTACGCCCGAATCACTGGTCCGCTCGAACACTGGGATGACTGGTGCGCGGCGTGGTGCGCCGGTGCCCAAGAGCAACTCGAATTGGGCGAAGTGGCCCTGGCAGAAGACCGTCGACGAAGTGCCAGTGAGTACTTCGCCCGAGCGGCGACGTACTTCCATTTCGGCAAGTTCATGTTCGTGCACGACATGGACCAGGCAAAGGACGCGCACACCCGCGCCGTGGACGCGCTCAACCGCGCGACGCCCCTGTTCGTGCCGCCGGGAAGTCGACACGAGATCCCCTTTGAGAATTCCAAACTCGTCGGTCTCTTTCGTCGGCCCCACGTCGATGGACCGCACCCGACGGTCCTCTTGATTCCCGGTCTCGACTCGACGAAGGACGAGTTTCGAGAAGTGGAACGTTCCTTCCACGACCGAGGCATGGCGACTTTCGCACTCGACGGCCCCGGGCAGGGCGAGGCGGAATGGACGCTGCCCATTCGACCGGAGTGGGAGGTCGTCGGCGAGACCGTCATTGGGTATCTCCAATCGATGCCCGACGTGGACTCGAATCGAATCGGCGTCTGGGGAGTGTCCCTGGGCGGTTTCTACGCCGCACGACTGGCGAGTGCGAACTTGCCGGTCCGGGCGACGATCGCGCTCGCCGGCCCCTACAACTTGGGCGCCACCTGGAAGGACTTAAATCCACTTACCCGCCACGCCTTCGAAGTTCGTTCGTACTCTCCGTCGCCCGAGGCCGCCGAGCGTAGGGCCTGGGACATGACGCTTGAGGGCTTCGCGGAGAAGATAACAACGCCGCTCATGGTGATTATGGGAAAGCGCGACCGTCTCTTCCCGTGGCAGGACGGGGAACGGCTCGTGAACGAAGCACGAGGTGAAGCCAAATTCGTTTTGCTGGCGGAGGGCAACCACGGCTGTGCCAACGTCATCAACCACCATCGACCGCTTGGTGCCGACTGGATGGCCCTGCACTTGGAAGTCGACTTGAACCACGTGTGGCCGTGACGTCGAACACAGGTAATTAGCGGGTCCACGCACGTGGTCGTGATTGGTTTCACGAACACGAACTGATTCGATATCGCGAAGTATCCTCCGGTTATGACGCGCGATGCGATACTCAGGGCGGCCGCCCAAGAGATCGAACTCAATGGTATGACGCTCTTTCGCGTAAAGCGAGTGGCGTACGCGGCGGGAATTTCGGTTGGTTTGTTGTACAGCTACTTTGACGACCGCGAGGATCTCATCGCGTGCGCAATCTCCCACCGATTTCGCGAAGTTCTCCACGGACTCGCCGAGACATTCACCAATCCGCTCATGTCCGTGAAATCGACCGAAGATCTACGTCAAGCACTGCGCATCATCATCGCGGAGGCACAAGTTCCGGCAAGAACTGAAGCGCGCATTCAACGAATTGAAAGCATGTCGTTCGCGCGTCACAATCCTGCGGCATCTCGAGCCATTGCCGAGGCCAAGAAGGAAATAGCCGACCTCATAGTTCGTCGCGTTCAGCCTCTCGAGGACGCACACCTCCTCGCCGAGGGAATGAGCGCCGTGGCGTTTGCTCGGATTTGGTACGCCCTCTTCTTTGGTCAGATCGAACTGGAGGGCGAACACGCGCTCTCCGTCAACCCAGACGAGTGGTTCCTCGCCCTTACGGTGTTGGCCGAAGCCGCCATTCGAAAAGAACCGAGCATCCTCGTTCTCTAGGCGAACGCCCGGCGGCGGCGTAGGGCTCGGACAATGATTTGGTCGAACGGCCCGGAGCCGCTGGTGCTCGCCGACTCGTACTCACGTGCAGTCCTCACTGAGTGAAAACGTTTCATTTGATGCAGCGTTGAATCGGTGCGCGCCATCGTTTAGTGTGACTTAACATGCGGTAACATCGAGCGTCACAGCACGCGAGGACATGTGCCTCGCGGCGTCGAATCAGATCAACCTCAACTGCGATTGCAGCCTGTCGCAACAGAAGACGAAAGACAGAACTCATGGCCAATGTCACTATGCCGCAACTGGGTGAGACAGTCGCCGACGGCACGGTCACGAAATGGTTCAAGAAAGTGGGCGACGTCGTCGTAAAGGGCGAACCACTCTTCGAAGTGTCGACCGACAAGGTGGACACCGAGATTCCGTCACCGACCAACGGCGTGCTTACCGCCATTCTCGTCGACGAGGGCGTGACCGTTGACGTCGGAACGGTCTTGGCCGTCATCGGTGACGGTTCCGACGAGACCACCTCTTCGGCTCCAGAACCCGTCGCCTCGTCCCCGCGAGAGCGACCGAAAGAGGATGCGACAGTCCACGCGCGCGCGAACAGATCGACGTCGGAGGAGTCGCAACTCTCTCCCGTCGTGCGACGTCTTCTCGAGGAGAACGACCTCGACGTCACGACCATTACCGGTTCGGGACCGAATGGTCGCGTCACTCGTCAAGACGTTCTCGCGTTCATTGAACAGACGAAGACGGCGCCGGTCAAAGAGTCCGGGCCACTGTCGCCGATTGTGCGCCGATTGATGAGTGACAACAACATCGATCCCAAGGCTGTCGTGGGGACCGGCCCTCGTGGCGCGATCACGCGTCACGACGTCGACGCATTGATCGCCGCGTCACCGCTCGCGTCGATCGCGGGTACCGCTCGTGACGAGGTAATTCCCTTTACGAAGATCCGTCGGCTCACGGCAGAACATATGGTCCGGTCAAAGGCCACGTCGGCCCACACGCTGATGGTGAAGGAGGTGGACTACGAGCAGGTGGAGCTCGTTCGAGCCCGACTGGGCGGCGCATTCAAAGAGCGACAAGGCTTCAGTCTGAGTTACCTGCCCTTCAACGCGATTGCGGCCATCGAAGCGCTTCGCGACTTTCCGCGACTCAACGCGTCGGTTGGTGACAATGAACTCATCGTTCATCTCGACATAAATCTCGGGATTGCGGTCGACATCGACAACGAGGGTCTCGTCGTCCCCGTAATTCGAAGCGCCGAACTCCTCGACTTGGACCAACTCGCGCATGCGGTACGCGACGTCGCGGAGAGAGCAAGGACGAAGCGTCTCGGACCCGATGAACTCGCCGGAGGAACCTTCACGATCTCGAACCCCGGACCGTTCGGCACTTTGCTTACCGGTGCGGTCATCAATCAACCGCAGGTCGCGATTCTCTCCACCGACTCCGTCGTGCGAAAGCCGGTGGTCGTCACCGAGAAGAACGGTGCGGAGTCCGTCGGAATCCATTCCGTGGGGTTACTGGCGCTCACGTTTGACCATCGCGCGGTTGACGGCGCGTACGCGGCGAGATTCTTGAATCGAATGGCCGAAGTCTTGGCGACTCGCGATTGGGAAAGCGACCTCACGTAGTCGACGCTCGAGGCTTGACTTCTCAATGTCGCACCAGGCTAGTAACTTGAAACTTCGGACGTAAGTCGGAGCACGTACCAATCTCGAAGTCCGAGCTCCGTTATGAGTTCGCAGTCAAGGGGGACGGGACACTCGTGTTCGCGTTGAAGATAGCTTCGGGGGCGTTCCAGCCCATCGCACATTTCCACCGGGGTGGACGATGACCGGCACGCACGTCCTCGAGGCCCATCAATTGGTGAAACGCTTCGGCGAATTCGAAGCCGTCAAAGGTATCGACGTCGAAATTGACCGGGGCGAAAGCTTTGGCTTCCTTGGCCCCAACGGCGCTGGCAAGACGAGCACGATGCGGATGATCTCGGCCGTGTCGCAGCCGTCGGGCGGAACCATCTCCATATTCGGCCTCGACCCACGAACCCACGGACCAGAGATCCGCAGTCGATTGGGCGTCGTTCCCCAAGAAGACTCACTCGAACTGGAGCTGTCAGTTCGTCACAACCTAGAGATGTTCGGTCGCTACTTCGACCTATCTCGTCGAGTCGTTCGCGAACGCGCGACCGAGCTGCTCGAGTTCACCCAGCTCACTGAGCGCGCGAATGACAAGGTCGACAACCTGTCCGGCGGAATGAAGCGACGACTGACCATTGCGCGCGGATTGATGAATCGTCCCGAAATACTCATTCTCGACGAACCGACGACCGGCCTCGACCCCCAAGCTCGCCACTTGCTCTGGGACCGTCTCTATCGGCTCAAGCGAGAGGGCGTCACTCTCATCATCACGACGCACTACATGGACGAAGCCGAACAACTCTGCGACCGACTCGTCGTGATGGACCAAGGTTCGATCGTGGCCGAGGGCGCCCCGCGAACGCTCATCGAACAATTCTCCACGCGCGAAGTCGTTGAGTTGCGCTTCACGACTGACGACCACGAGGAGTACTTCGATCGACTCGCGCCGTTCGCCGAGCGAGTCGAGGTCTTGCCCGACCGGGTATTGCTGTACGTCAACAACGGCGACGACACGCTGCGCGACGTTCACGCCGCGCACATCACGCCGACGAGTGCGCTCGTTCGGCGCAGCTCACTCGAAGACGTCTTCTTGCATCTCACCGGCCGGACGTTGACGGAGTAATCGTGATTGGTTCGACGAACACCGACGTAGGTCGTTCGAGGTGGCTTCGAAGTTGGGGCTACCACGCGGAGTACTACGCCCAGACGTGGCGCGGTTCGGTCGCGAGTTCCGTCCTTTTCCCCATCCTCTATCTCGCGGCGCTCGGCATCGGTGTCGGTCACCTTGTGGCACATCACCACGGCGTGGTCGATGGCCAGACCTACCTGCACTACATCGCCCCGAGCCTGCTGGCGACGACCACGATGCAGCTGGGCGAAGGTGAGTCACTGTGGCCCGTCCTGGCCTGTGTGAAGTGGATTCGCACCTATCACGCCGCGGCCACGACACCGTTGGAACCGGATGACATTCTCTTCGGCAAACTGGCGTGGGTCGCGACGAGAGCGTTCGTCACGGCGGTCCTGTACACGGCCATCATCGCCTGTTTCGGTGCCATCCAATCGTGGTGGTCTCTGACGCTGCCCTTCATTGGCACACTGGTGACGCTCGCCTTCTCGGCGCCACTCGTCGCCTACGCCGCCAGGTCTCAATCCGACGCTTCGTTCACGACGCTGTATCGCTTCGCGTTCGTACCCATGTTTCTCTTTTCGGCGACGTTCTACCCGCTGTCGGAGTACCCCGGCTATTTGCGCCCGGTCGTGCAATTCTTCCCGCTGTACCACGGTGTGGCGCTGGCACGAGCGGCGGCGTTCGGACAAGGTTCACTGGTTCCGCAGTTAGGTCACGTCGCAGTCTTGGTGGCGATGGCGGTCCTCGGTGTCATGTGGGGACGGCGCACGATGCGTCGCCGGTTAACCGACTGATGCTCGCGCGCTCGTTCCCGATGATCGGTTCTCGCCGGTCGCTGCGCGTGCTCGAACGCAACGCGATGATCTACCGCGCGCAGTGGGTGATGCTCGTCTCGGGCTTCTTCGAGCCACTGTTCTATCTGCTCTCGATCGGCATCGGTCTCAACAAACTCGTAGGAAACCTTCACGTGCACGGTCAGGTGATCAGCTACGTCGCCTTCGTCGCTCCCGGAATGCTCGCGACCTCGGCGATGAACGGCGCCATGATCGATTCGATCTTCAACACGTTCTTCCGCCTGAAGATCTCACATTCCTACGACGCGATCCTCGCCACGCCCCTCGAGGTCACGGACATCGCGCTCGGCGAAGTGCTGTGGGCCCTCTCGCGCGCCACGGTGTACTCGGCGTCGTTCATCGTCTGCATGGCGGCGCTCGGCGATACGAGCAGTCCGTGGGTCATCTTTTGTTGGCCCGGCGCCATCTTGACGAGCCTGACGTTCAGTTGTATGGGTCTCGCCGCCTGCACGTTCATGCGTACGTGGCAGGACTTCGACCTCGTCACCTTGGTGCAGCTGCCGCTCTTCTTGTTCTCGGGTACGTTCTTCCCGATTACTTCGTACCCTCACTGGCTCGGCGCCATCGTCTGGTTCTCTCCCCTGTACCAGTCCGCGGCACTGCTGCGTGGACTTTCACTCGGGCAGTTCGACTGGATCATGATTTTTCGAGCGGGCTACTTGCTCTTCATCGCACTGATTGGTCTGTACATCGCCGCTCGTCGCTTCAAGAAGATCCTCACGCCGTAGCGAGCAATCATTGCTATGGTCCGCCAATGACTGACTTTGAGATCATCGAGCACCGGGTCAACGTAGGTGGCCTGACCTTCAACGTGGCGGAAGCCGGATCGGGAGAACCGGTGATCTTGCTCCACGGGTGGCCCGACTCCTGGCACCTTTGGCGCGAGCAGATAAACGCCCTCGCGCAACGTGGTCACCGCGTCATTGCCCCCGATCTTCGTGGATTCGGCGAGAGCGACCAACCCGAAAAAGTCGAGGATTACTCGTTGGGCAATCTCATCGGGGACGTCGCGGCGATCATGGATGAGTTCGAGATCGGGCGCGCGGCGGTCGTGGGCCACGACTGGGGGGCCGCCGTGGCGTGGCTCGTCGCCACCTTCCTCCCCGAACGCGTCGAGCGATTGGTAGCGGTCTCCGTTGGGCACCCGTTAGCGTTCTCCGGCGCCGGATTTCAGCAAAAGCAACTCTCGTGGTACATGCTCTGGTTCCAGTTCCCGGGCGTGGCCGAAAGTAGGTTCCCGGAGAACGACTGGGAACTCTTTCGCAACTGGGCGCACGACGGCGCCGCTCGTGGGAGTGACGATTACATGGAGCGTCAGATCAGCGACCTCGCACGACCCGGGAGATTGAGTGCCGGTTTCAACTGGTATCGGGCGAACATCTCGCCGGATACCTTCGCCGGGAATGGTCGAGGCATCGATCTTCCACCGGTCACCTGTCCCGTCATGGGCGTGTGGAGCAGCGGCGACATGGCGTTGAGCGAGGTGCAGATGAGCGGGTCGGAGCAGTTCGTCACGGGACCGTGGCGATACGAACGCATCGAGGGTTCCAATCACTGGATTCCGGTCTACGCCAGCGAGCAACTCAGCTCGCTGCTCGTGGACTTCCTCACCGTGTGAACTTGAACTCCCATCGACGTTGATTCGACGGGCCGGTCGGCGCTCGTGCTAGGCCAAGTGGATGGAAATGCCGACGGTCAACGACGCGGCGGCCCTCATCCGCGTGGGAGTCATATCGGCCGAAGAATTAACGCGTGCCTGTCTCGAGACAATCGAGAACGAGAACGATGAGCTCAACGCGTTCGTCTTCGTCGACGCAGAAGGTGCCCTGGCCTCGGCCAAAGAGGTGGACCGGTTAATCCGCGACGGTCGCGTCGATGAGTTGGGTGTGCTCGCGGGTGTGCCCTTCGGCGTGAAGGATTTGGAGGATTGCGCGGGGATGCCCACGACCCGAGGATCGCGTTGGTTCGCCAACGGGTCCGCACAGTCCACCGATTCAATTCACGTGGGCCGGTTGCGCAAGGCCGGTGCGATCCCAATCGGCAAGACCGCGACGCCGGAGTTCGGCGCGTGGGCCTATACCGCGAGTCCGCTGCTCGGCGTCACCCGCAACCCGTGGAATCTCGAACGCACACCCGGCGGATCGAGCGGCGGTTCGAGTGCGGCCGTCTCGAGCGCCATGGTTCCCTTCGCCACCGCGAGTGACGGCGGCGGATCGATTCGTACTCCCGCGAGCTTCACCGGACTCGTTGGACTCAAGAACACCTACGGACGAATTCCCACCTTCGGCGACACGCACCTGGCTCAGAACTCAGTGGTCGGTAGCCTCACGACGAGCGTTCGCGACACCGCGTTGTTGCTAGATGTGATGGCCGGACCAGACAGCCGTGATCGCACTTCATTGCCCGCGCCCACCGAGTCGTACCTGGAATCGATCGACACGATCGACCTCTCGCGTTATCGCGTGGCGTGGTCGAGCGACTTCGGCTTCGCCGTTGTCGATTCGAGGGTCGCCGCGCTCTGTCGCGACGCGGCACAGGCGTTCGCGTCATCGATCGGCGTTACGCTCGTCGAACGACCGATCGAACTTGATGACTACATTCGGACCTACGTGGCGATCGAAGGGGTAGATAAGTTCGTCGGTGTCGAACGCGACCTGTGGGAGAACCACCTCGACGAACTCGATCCGCGCACGATAACCGGTTGGACTTCACTGCGCGAACGAACACTTCCGTGGGCCGCGAACGTTGAATTCACTCGACGTCGACTCGTGCACGAGGCGGCGGCGATGTTCCAAGACGTCGACTTGATCGTGACCCCGACATCTTCGATGCCACCATTCGGCGCCGAGGGACCGATGCCGACCGAGATCGAAGGCGTCGAAGTCCACGCGGGGATGTCGGTCGTCCTCGCGATGCTCGCCAACTTGGTCAACTTGCCGGCGATCAGCGTCCCGGCGGGACTGGTTGACGGACTTCCCGTCGGCTTGCAGGTGATCGGACCGCGATTCCGCGAGGACCTGCTACTCGCGGCCGCCGCACACTACGAGTCACGACGCCCGTGGCCCCGCCACCACTGGGGAACCACTGCCGGCGGTAATGACGGTTGATGACGACGCCGGATGAGATCGACGCTCGACTGGATCCCCGGGTTCGGACCTTTCTCCCCGACCAGCCCGACGACGTGATCTTCTCGAAGGTGTGATGATCCCTTGACGTCGAATTCGTCGACCGAACCCGGTCCCGCTTCGACCGAAGTCACGTTCCGTCCACTCCCACTCACGAGCGCGACGCTCGACCTCGTTGTCTTTGGGATGATCTCTTCGCTCTTCGGACCCTTATTGGTCACTCTCGCGCATCGATTCCATCTTTCGCTTCCCGCCGCTGGTGTCGTGCTCAGCGTGTACTTCGTGGGTGCCTTCTTTGGCGTGCCTATCGGCTGGCTCTCGATGCGACGATTCACGGGCGCCGCCGTACTGTCCGGCACGCTCTTGATCACCGCGCTCGGCGCGTGCGGGGCCGCGCTCTCGACCCACTGGGCGATGTTCCTCGCGTCGGTGTTCTTTCTCGGACTCGGATTCGGCGGCGTCGACTTCTCCCTTATTTCCCTCCTCGTTCGAACGCGGACGAGTGGCCGCGGTCGTCGCCTCAGCGTCACCAACGCCGGTTACGGACTCGGCGCCGTGATCGGTCCGCTCCTCCTCGTCGTCGTTCGTCCCCACAACTTTCGCTTGCTCTACGTCGCGATCGCGATCTCGGTCGTCCTACTCACCCTGGGCAACCGGGGACTCATCGCACCACCGCTTACGGTTGAACATCGCCGCAGCGAGCTCGTGGTGAATCGAACGAAACGCCGATCGATCCTCGCGACGTTCATCGCGGCCTATATCTTCTACGTGGCCACCGAAACGACGACCGCCGGTTGGATCGCGCCACACCTGCACCGCATTGGTTATTCCGCGTCCCTCGGCAGCATCGACACGGCCGGCTTCTGGCTTGGCCTCGCGTTCGGTCGAGTTCTCGCTGGACCGGTAAGTCGTCGACATTCCGATCATCGTCTCGTCCTCGGAGGTCTGATCACTGCGGTAGCGCTGTGCTTGACGGCGCTCGCCACCGGTGCGGCGCCGTACGTCTATCCACTCGTGGGCCTGTCCATTGCGTTGGTGTACCCACTGGCGCTGGTTTGGTACTCCGCCCTCTGTCCGCACGACGACGACGGGGTCGCGCTCTTGATCCTGTGCATGATGGCGGGCGGCGTGATCGGGCCGGCGGTCGAAAGCCTGATGGTGTCGTCCTTCGGAATCCACGTGGTGCCGATCGTCCTGGCCAGCTTCGCGGCGCTCACCCTCGGAACGTTCGCCAGCGCCTTACGATTCTCTACGCCCGAAGCGCGCGTGGGATAGCCGCGACGGGCCTTTATCGGCGGAATTCACGGCTCACCGAGCACCATCTGATCAGCGTCACCTGGCCAAATTCCTGATCGTAAGGTCTTTTCACAAACTAGAAAGTGCCCCTTGACAAACGTTCGCTAACGATATATCGTTATAGTCAGTTTTACAACAAAGGAGAAACAATGAATAACGAATTTCGTGAACACAAGCACGAAGAGCGCTCCGAGCGAGACCGTGATCCTCGCGGAAGCGGTCGCGGTCGCGGTCGAAGCCCCGGTGGACACCGCGGAGGTCCCTTCGGTCGAGGTGACGAGATGTTCCGAGGTGGATTTTCCCCTCGCGGCCGTCAGCGGCTTCGCCGTGGCGACGTTCGAGCGGCCGTCTTGGTTTTGCTCGACGAGTCCCCTCGCAACGGCTACCAGATCATCCAGGAATTGAGCGAGCGCTCCAACGGAGCGTGGCGTCCGAGCCCCGGATCGGTCTACCCGATTCTTCAACAGCTCGAAGATGAGGGTCTCGTGGAGATCTCCTCGACGGTGTCCGGCAAAACGTACAACCTGACCGCCACGGGCAAGGCCCTGGTGGAGAAGGACCGTGCGACGCTCGGAAAACCGTGGGAGACCGCGGCCGCTGACGTCAGTGACGCAACGTCGGATCTGTTCGGAACCCTCCGACAGGTAGTGCTCTCGGTTCGCCAAGTCGCGATGGCCGGTTCAGACGCGCAGACCCAAAAGGCGGCGACCATCCTGGCCGACGCTCGGCGGTCGATCTACCGCCTCCTGGCCGAAGACGAGTCTTAGACCTCCAAGCCCGCGCCCTCGAGTTTCATCGTCGAGGGCGCGGGCTTCGTCATTCGTGAATGCCTGTCGTGGCAACTCGTCGTACACAGCGACGTCATCCGCAATACTGACTAGATGGCCGAGTCCAAGAAGTGGCACGCCGAAACGCTCGCGATTGTCGCCGGCCGACCCTCGTCGCCCGGTGCTCCCTTCAACGTTCCCCCGACCTTCGCGTCCACGTACCGTGACGGTGGCGACATCGGCTACGGCCGATGGGGCAATCCGACGTGGAGCGCCTTCGAAGAGACGCTCGGCGAACTCGAAGGCGGGTACTGCGTCTCTTTCGCTTCGGGACTGGCCGCGGTGTCCGCGCTACTCGCGTCACGGCCGCTCGGAACCTCGGTCGTCTTTCCTACCAACGGCTACAACGGGACACGGGGTCTCCTCGAACGTCTGGAGAAAGAGGGACGACTGAGTACGCGCCCCGTCGACGTGGTGAATACCCAAGAGGTGCTCGACGCGATGGACGGCGCCGACCTGCTGTGGCTCGAGTCCCCGACCAATCCGCTGCTCGGCATCGCCGACCTGCCGACGATACTGCGAGCGGCCCGCGACACCGGCGTCACGGCCGTCGTCGACAACACCTTCGCCACGCCCATGCTGCAACAGCCGCTCGCGCTGGGTGCGAGTGCCGTCGTCCACTCCGCCACGAAGTACATCGGTGGACACTCCGACCTCCTCATGGGCGCGGTCATCGTCGCCGAGCAAAGCCAGCGCGACGAACTCGTCGAATGGCGCACGACCCAAGGCGCCATCCCTGGGGTGATGGAGTCGTACCTCGCGCTTCGCGGACTTCGCACCCTCCCGGTGCGTTTCGCCCGCCAACAGCGCACCGCGGCCGAACTCGCCGAGCGACTCGATGATCATCCCCACGTGGTGCGCGTGCGCTACCCCGGACTGGTGTCGGACGCCGGTTTTGAACGCGCGAGTACGCAGATGGGGGGCTTCGGCGCGATGCTCTCGTTTGAGGTGAACGACGCGCAGAGCGCGGACCAGGTCATCGCATCACTGCGACTGATCATCGGCGGCACGAGTTTGGGTGGCGTGGAATCCACGATCGACCGAAGAGCGCGATGGAAGGGCGAGGAGAACCTGCCGGGGGGACTGCTCCGACTCAGCGTCGGTTTGGAACACCCGACGGATCTCTGGGCCGATCTCGACGAAGCGCTTACGAGCGTCTTCGCACATTCGTAGTCAACGCAAAAAGTCCACGACGCTCCATATGGGAGCGTCGTGGACTCAGCGATTCAGATTTGACTAGCCGACCGAAACGAGTTCCGGAACTGGTGTCACAACGGCCACTACTTCGACCGGTACGACGTGGTGACGACGCTGCTTGTATCCAGCGATGATTCCGTCGACGCCAATCCACGTCGACGTGCGCCACGTGGCGAGCACGATGATCGCGCACAGTGCGTAGAAGCCGCAGACACTGGCCGTACCCGACATGATGTACGTGAAGAGCAGCGCCAAGCTGGCGAGCGCGGCGATACGGGTGAGGAAACCGAAGGCGAGTCCGATACCGATCGCGAGTTCGCTAAAGGCGACCACGACGGCAATCCAACTGGCGTTGGGAACCACGAAGCTGTGCATGAAACTGCCCCACCAGCTGTACGCGGCGACGCCGTGACTGGCGAATCCGGCTACACCGGCTCCGTTGTTGTGGAGAAACGCTGGATTCTCGGCGCCCCACACCTTGGACACGCCGGCTTGAATCCACATGATCCCGACCCACACGCGCACTGCCAACCACGCGACAGATGCGACCTTGGATTCGCGCAGCCACGCCACGATTCCGGGAGTGGTGCGCTCGGCGGGATCACCGAAAATAGCGATGACTCTGTTCATCAGAAGACCTCTTTCGTATTCGTTAGGTTCAAACTTTCTCGAGATTGTTCGGAAATCTCACTCTCGAATGCCGTTTGAATGACCTTCAAGGTTCAACCTAAGAGCATTAGAGGCTCAAATTCGCGTGAATTCCTAGGTCGAAAGTCACAACCGCGTGTAATCGAGGTGCCGCGAAACTCGAACGACGGGTCACTTTCAACGCCTAACGGCGAATCGATGACACGCACTCGGCCAACGCAACTGACTCCGAAGCCGCGCAAAAGTATCCGGGAACGCCATCGACGAATTCGTCGGCGTACGTGGGTATCGTCGCGACGGCAATCTCGTCGGCCGCCGCCGCCGTCACTTTCGCACCACGACCTCGTCGCCACACGAGCGTTTGTGGATTTCCCGCGTCGATGATCGTGCGCCACTCCAACTCGGGGTGATGGCGATCAAACAGCATCACGACGCGCCATACGTCACCGTGCCACGGTCGTCCTTCGAGCCCCGCCGCGTCGCGTGCTCGATACGACGCCTCTTGATCGGGGATCGCGGAGTACTCGTCACTCGGGACCGTGTCGTCGATCAAGATCACCCCGGAACGCAAATGCGCAAAGGTATTGATCACGTCGCGGTATGTCTGTTCGAAGGTGTGCAGACCGTCGATGAACGCAACGTCGTAGCGTTTCGATGGACGCAAGGTCGAAAAGAACTCGTCACTCGTCGTCACGGCGAACGACGAACCGCGCGGCAAGAGCACCGCGTCGAAAAGAGGACTGGGATCCACGCCGCAGCGCCGCCAAACTTTCACGTTGGCGAACGTCTCGCCCTCGAGCACGCCGATTTCGAGATACGAGCGAAGGTGAAGTTCGCGAATGAGAATGTTGAGGCGGCGAGGGGACCAGAGTTCAACGAGTACCGGATCGGGTCGAAACTTCAGTAATGGCAACACTCCGGCGATCGCGCGCAGCCGGTTGATCCCCTCCGTGCGGTCCTCGCGAAAGAGTCCCCACCGATCGAGGAACGGCCGCGCGAAGCCGTTACCGATCACTTTCCAGAGGTGGCGCTGACGAACCCTGATCCCTTCGTCGACGATCCGTCGAGGGATATTGCGAACTCGACGCAACGGATTACTCGGTGAAGACGCCACTGTTGCCGAGGCTACCGCCGCGTTCTCGAACCCTCTCCGGTGACGAGTCATCGTCTTCCATTCGGTCGAACGCTCTCCCCCGCATCGCCTCGAGAAGGTATAACCTGCCCAGGATGACGAGCATCCTGGCCCTTGATCCAGCGTGGACGGCGACCGAACCTAGTGGTGTCGCAGTGTTGCAGCAAGTGAAGGAACGATGGAAGTGCGTTGGGCTCGCTCCGAGCTACGCCCAGTTCATAGAACTGGCGAACGGCACACCGGTCGACTGGTCCAAGGTGCCCAGTGCCGGTCGCCCAGACGTCGACGCGTTGTTGGCTGCGGCGCGCACGTTGCTTGGCGGCGACGGAGTCGACCTGGTGACGATCGACATGCCGGTCGCGCTGACCCCGATTCGCAAGCGTCGAGAGGCCGACAGCGCCGTGTCCCAGAAGTTCGGCTCCAAGGGTTGCAGCACCCATTCCCCCAGCGAAGTCCGGCCCGGCGACTTGGGTAGTCAGCTGACCGATCGCTTCAAGGAGCTGGGCTACAGCGTCGCTACGGTCGAAACCCCCGTGGGCAGCACCTACGTGCTGGCCGAGGTCTATCCTCACCCGGCCCTCCTGCACCTGCTGGGCAAGGACTTTCGTTTCAAGTACAAGATTGGACGAGCGAGTGAGTATTGGCCCGAAAAGACTCCCGTCGATCGTCGACGGCGAATCGTCAAGAACTGGCGCAAGATCGTCGACCAACTGTCCCTTACGATCAACAAGATCGAACTGCCGCTACCCGCCAAGTCCGACCTCGAGAACCTTCCTTCGACCTCGTTGAAGCGATTCGAGGACGCCCTCGACGCCCTCGTGGGAGGGTGGGTCGGGATCAAATATCTGGAGGGCGACTGCACCGCCTACGGCGACGAATCAGCCGCGATATGGATCCCTCCGAAGTCGTCCTAGGGACCGCTTCTGGCACCTCGCACTTTCTCACTCCTCCGGAGACAATGCAGAAATCTCACTGAAATTCTTCATTTTCAGGCGGAGTTCACCGAACCGCGTCATCAGTAACGTGAAGTGATGAAAACAAACACGATCGTCGTCTGCGAAGGCGACCAGACCGGCCAAGAACTACTTGACGAGGCCTTACGCGTACTCGAACCAAATGTATTGGGATTTGACGTCGACCTCATTCGCTTCGACCTGTCATTGGAGAAGCGTCGCGCGACCAATAACCAAGTCGTCCATGACGCCGCGGCCGCGATAGTTGAGACTGGATTAGGGCTGAAGGCCGCGACAATTACGCCCACCGAGATCGGGAGCGTGGGATCACCGAATCGAATTCTGCGCGAGGGCATCGACGGCAAGGTGATCGTGCGAACCGGTCGGCGAATTCCTGGCGTCGCCCCCGTCGTTTCGCTGTCGCACCCCGTCGCAGTCGTTCGGATGGCCGTCGGCGACGCGTACGGCGCGGCCGAGGGCCGCGACGGCGAACCCGGTTCGCGAGGCGAATCGGCCTGGCGCACCGAACGCATCGACCGCAGCGTGTGCCAATCGGTCGCGGAATTCGCGTTCGCGACCGCGGTGTCCATGGGCGGTCTCGTCTACGGCGGACCGAAGTGGACCGTTTCGGCGGTCTATGAAGGCATGCTCAAAGAGGAGATGGACCGCGCCGCGAGTCGACACCCTGACGTCACCTACCATCCGATGCTCATCGACGCGGCCTACGCCGGTCTGATGACCGAGCAGTGGGATTGCAGCGTGGTGATTCCCACACTGAATCGTGACGGTGACTGTCTGAGTGACCTCGTGCTCGCGATGTTCGGCTCGATCGCGGGCGCCGAGTCTGTCCTCTTGGCCCTGGACGATGAGCTGAATCCCACGACGGCGATGGCCGAGGCGCCGCACGGCACGGCACCTTCGCTCGAGGGCAAGAACGTGGCCAATCCCATGGCGATGCTGCTCGCGTGCGCCGCGGTGCTCGAACACGCGGGGATCCAGGGTGACGAGCGCGCCGGGGAGGCTTCGCGAACACTGCGCAGGGCGACGCTCGCGACCGCGATGGACGGCATTCGTAGCTTTGATCTTGGCGGCTCGGCTTCTACCTCCGAAGTCGTCGACGAGGTCGTGGCCCGAATGCGCAATCGCTGAGGAAGTGTCGCAGCGGAACTGCGCGCTCTCGAGCGGCCCCCGGCGAGAGCGCCCACGAATCGGCGTATACGGTGGAGGCATAGGAAATGTTGTGATGCGGTGGGCGTGGACGGCGGAGTGGGACTCGATTCCCCTCGAGTGGTTGCGGTATCAGTGGCGCTGATTCCCACCGACCCCTCGATTGACTCGCTCGCCGATTCCGCGGTCGAGAACGCCCGCACCCTTATCGGCGATGCCGAGCGACTGCGTGGCCACTCGGAGAAAGCCAATCGTCGACGTTTCTCGCGACTGTTTCGCGACCCCCGCGCTCTTGAGGTCACGATTACGTTGACCGACGAAGTCATGCGTATCCGCTCGGTCAAGAGTTCGATCAACATTTTTCGCCGAGCGGCGGCCAAAGCGTCCGTCGAAGGCTTCGGCACCTTCAACGCGACCGGTCTTAAGTTTCTCGCCGCCGGTTCGCGGATGGCACCGGCGCCGGTGGTCAACATCGTCGCGCAACGAATCCGTCGTCTCTCGAAGGACCTGATCCTTCCCTACGAAGAAGCACCACTGAAGAAGCACCTCGAAGGACGAGCCCGCGATGACATCGCGCTGAACATCAACGTACTGGGTGAGGCCGTCCTGGGCGAGAGTGAGGCCGACGAACGATTCGAGCGAGTGCTCGAAGTGATCCGACGACCCGAGATCAATTACGTCTCCGTAAAACTGTCGTCCATCGTGAGCCAAATCATCACGATCGACCGCGACGGTTCACTCGATCGCGTCGCGGCCAAGATGCGACTTCTCTACCGCGAGGCTGAGTCACACGGGACCTTCGTCAACCTCGACATGGAGGAGTACCGTGATCTTGAACTCAC
Organism: Acidimicrobiaceae bacterium; assembly: GCA_003155915.1. Lineage (GTDB taxonomy): Bacteria > Actinomycetota > Acidimicrobiia > Acidimicrobiales > RAAP-2 > RAAP-2. The sequence continues at coordinate 178,239 of PMFA01000005.1, forward strand.
GGTGACGGCGTTCAAGCGGGTCCTCGCCGAAGCAGAGTTCTCGAGCGTCGCGGCCGGCATCGTGCTCCAGGCCTACCTGCCCGAATCCCACGCCGCCTTCGCCGACCTCGTCGAGTGGTCTGCGTCGCGTTTCACACGCTCCGGTGGCACAATCAAGGTCCGATTGGTGAAGGGCGCCAATTTGGCGATGGAGACGACCGAAGCCGAACTCCACGGTTGGAGCGCCGCGCCCTACCGGTCCAAGGCCGACGTCGACGCCAGCTACGCCCGACTCATCGATGCCGCACTGCGACCAGAACACGCCGACGCCGTTCGGATCGGCATCGCGAGCCACAACCTCTTTCATCTGGCGTGGGCTCTCGAAGTGGCTCGATCACGGGGAGTCGAACGACAAGTCGACGTCGAAATGCTCGAAGGGATGGCGAATTCCGAATCGCTCGCCATCGCGAAGACAGGTCAACGTGTTCTGCTGTACGCGCCAGTTACCCGGCGCGACGACTTCGCGTCCGCCGTCGCCTACCTCGTGCGTCGTCTCGACGAGAACACGTCGGACGAGAACTATCTGAAGGCGGCCTTCGACATCGGTACCGACGCGGAGCGATTCGAAGAACAGAGTGACCGATTCGCCGCGTCCGTGCGAGAGCGCCACGCGGTCTCGACGGCGTCACTACGCCACGTGCCGACGAGTGAATCTGACTCGACGGGCTTCGCCAACGTCGCGAACTTCGATCCAACGTCCACGAAAGCTTTCGACGAGATCACGAAGGCCTTTGCGACGATCCGCGCACTTCCGGATCGACAGATCCCGTTGGTCATCGGTGGAGAGGAGATCGTCACGGAGGAGTTTGAAGTCGGACGTGATCCGAGCGCGAACGCTGAGCCGTGGTATCGATACTCCGTCGCCGACGCCACGCGCGTTGACGAAGCCATACGATGCGCGACGCACGCCCAAGAGGCATGGTCGAGTCGCACAATCGAGGAACGCCGACAGATGCTCTTCGCGAGCGCTGCCGTGATGGAGTCGCAAAGAATCGAGACCACGGCGGTGATGGCTCGTGACGCCGGCAAGACCGAAGCCGAGGCCGATCCTGAAGTGAGCGAAGGAATCGACTTCGCTCGTTTCTACGCGACTTCGGCCTCGGACTTCGGTGGCTCGACACCGCTCGGAACAGTCCTCGTGGTTCCGCCGTGGAACTTTCCGTACGCGATACCAGCGGGGGGCGTCTGTGCCGCACTGGCGGCCGGCAACGCCGTCATCTTGAAACCGGCACCGGAGACCGTGGCAACGGCGTGGCAGTTGGTGCAACAACTCTGGGCGGGCGGTGTTCCTCGCGACGTCCTACAGTTCGTGCCGACCCGAGACGACGACAGTGGTCGTCATCTCGTCACCCACGACGGTGTGGACGCGGTGATTCTGACGGGCTCGTTCGATACTGCGCTCATGTTCACCACGTGGCGTCCCGACATCACCCTCCTCGCCGAAACGAGCGGGAAGAACGCCATACTGATCAGCGCGTGCGCCGACATCGACGTCGCGGTGAAGGACCTCGTGCAGTCGGCCTTCGGTCACGCCGGTCAGAAGTGCAGTGCGGCCAGCCTCGCCATCGTGGTACGTGACGTGTACGAAGACCCCGCCTTCCTTCGTCAACTGATCGACGCCGTTCGAACCCTTCGCGTCGGCCCCGGCTGGCAGCTCTCGACGTCGGTTGGACCGATCATTCGCAGCGCCGAACCGGCGCTCGAACGCGCGCTCTATCATCTCGACCCCGGCGAGAGTTGGCTACTCGAACCTCATCAACTCGACGCCGCGGGACTGCAATGGAGTCCGGGAGTGAAGCTGGGCGTGCGTTCCGGTTCGTGGAGTCACCAACACGAGTGGTTCGGTCCCGTGCTTGGTGTCATGGTTGCCCCGGACTTCACCACCGCGATTCGGTGGCAGAACCGAACCGACTTCGGCCTCACGGCCGGTCTCCAATCACTCGACGAGGCCGAGTGCGAACTATGGATGGACCGGATCCAGGCCGGCAATCTCTACGTCAACCGCGGAATCACGGGGGCGATTGTGAACCGACAGCCCTTCGGCGGATGGCGCCGCAGCAGTGTCGGTCCGACCGCGAAAGCCGGTGGTCACCACTACGTCAACTCGCTGCGGCGTTGGGCGACGTTGACGAACACCGCGTCATCAATCGAGCTGGCACAAGAGTGGTGGCGCTCTACCGGCTCCCAGTCAATCGATCGAACTGGACTCGGCGTCGAAAAGAATTTCCAGCGATACCGACGTCACGCCAATCCGGTGTGCGTTCGGGTTGATTCCGCGTTCGACGAATCACAGCGATCGCTCATTGACACGATTGTGCGCGAGTCCGACCTGAACGTCACCTACAGCGCACTCGAACCGGTCGCCACTGCCCCGGAAGCGGTGATCGAATCGACGTCGGCACTGGTCGTACGGGCCGAGGGACTCGATCGAGTGCGGTGGCTGTCGAATGAGGTTGCGCCGAGTGTGGAGTTACTGCAGCACGGAATAAGCGTCGACCGTCGCGTGCTCGTACAGCGCGGCGACATTGAAATGGCGCGCTGGTTATTGGAACAGAGCGTCTCCATCACCCACCATCGCTACGGCAACGTCAACGCGGGACCCAAACCGAAGTGCGAGGGACTCGGGGCCTCAGTGCTCGAGGGCTAAATCCTCGATACGGCGGTGGAGAACCTTGGCCACGATCGTCGGATGCTCGCTCGTCTTCATGGCCTTCAACACCGCAGTGATGCTGGCGGTCGCGAAGTTGATCCGGTGATCGGCGACGCCGTAGGGAATGACGAGGATGTCACCGTGCGCCAACGCCCCACAGGTGTAGACCACGTTGGGCACGTAGCCGTCTTGCTCTTCGGCGGACGCGGTGAGGAGCGGCTCTTTCAGCGCGGCGATCATCTTGGTCGGATCGTCGAGGTCCAAGAGAACCGCACTGATGCTGTAGGTGCGCATCGGCCCGACGGCGTGCGTGAGAACCAGCCATCCGGCCTCAGTTTCGATAGGTGAACCGCAGTTGCCGAGCTGGATGACTTCCCAATCCCACTCCGGTATCTGGAAGGTCACGGCGTGCCCCCAGTGCCCGAGCGTGTCTGAGAAACAGACCGCGTTCGTCTCACTGTCGTAGCGAGTGAGTGCGACGTATTGCCCGTTGATCCGACGCGGGAAGAGCGCGAGTCCCTTATTCGGCGCCGCCGCGCCGACGACGGGTGAAGCGTCGAAGGAGAGGAAGTCATCGGTTCGTAAGAGCTGCTGGGAGATATGCACGCCGTCGAACGCCGTGTAGGTGGCGAGGTACGTGGTCGTTCCGTCGCTCTCAGTGAAGAGTACGAATCGGGCGTCTTCCATCCCGTGCGCCTCGGCCGACATGACCGGCCACAGCACACGCTCCGAGAAATCGATGGTGTCGTCGAAGCGCACGCCGTAACTGCAAGCCGCAATCGATCGGTGATGACGCGCGATGGTGTGCGCGTCTTGGCGAGTGTCGAACTCCGAAATCAGAATCTCCAAACGCGCTTCGAGTTCATCAATAGAGAACACGATCGGCAATTCATCGAGGACGTAGGCCGCGCTCTCACCGTCTTGACCCATTGCCTTTAATCGCGCGTGAAAGACGTCGCGATGGAACAGGGCGTCACGCGCCGTGCCGACCATCGGAAAGGGTTCGCGCGGGTCGAGAAAGATCTGCCCGTCGGCGCTGACCAGACCGGTGCGAAAACTGATGCTCGAACGATGTCCCTCGCCGACGCCCCGAAAACTCATCACGAATCGCACGGCGCCTTCCGGTACGTCCGACTGATCGGGGTGGAGGACGATGCTCGGATTGCAGACCGCGGCCGCCTCGAGCGAGTACTCGTGAGTGAACGAGGCGCCCAACAGGAGCCAGCGCTCCTCACTCAGGTCTTCTTTCGGGTCTAAGCGATTGCTCACGCGCTCGGCGTGTTGACTGAAGATGGCGACGATGTCGCGGTGTCGTCGGCCGAATCGTTGGATGATCTCTTTGAGACGCCGACGCACGTCGGCCTCGGGCAACGCCACGATTCGCTTGACGACACTCGACGCGCGCGACTCGGCGCCACCAAGTTCTTGACCGGCGACGAAGAGCAGCGCCACCACTCGTGACGAGTCGGGGACGATGTGGACATCGGAGCGTGACACGAGGGGGTTTTCTTTCATGTAGAGATAGTTTGGTGCGCGAAAGCCTGCTGACGGGTTGATACCAGCGCCAAAGTTGATTCCGCCCCCTCGTTTTTATTGGCCACGTCGGCGTGCAGTCCGTCGTAGCCCCCGCCGGTCTCAGGATCCCACATCATGACTTTGGCGTCATTGTCCCCGTCAAACCAAGCGTTCGCCATGCCGATTGCCTCGAGCCACTTCGGTGAATCGTCGACGCTGAGCGCTCGGGCGCAGGCGTCGGCCATCGTCGAGACTTCAATGGGCTGTTGATCAAAGCTGGGCCCGACGTCACCGGGTCCCGAGCCGTCGGCCGGCGTCACTGAGAGGTGTCCGTCTCGCGTCTCTCGCGCCAGCAGCCACCCGAGCAGGTCGAGTCCTCTCACAACCAGCTCCGGTCGCTCGAGGGCGACACCGACGGCGATCATCGCGTCGGGCAACAGTGCGTTGGCGTAGTAGAGCCGGGGCTCGGGCCACGGCCACGCTCGGTCCGATCGCGCCTTTAACGTCACGTCAGCGATATCGCTCAGAAGCGAACGAGCGGCCCTGTTCGTCGAATCGACCCCGAGCACGGCCGCGGCACCGAGCGCGGCGAAGGCCATGGCGCGCGGGTACTGAGAGCGCTGTTCGGCGCCGCGTTCAAAGAGTGAGAGCCCGGGACCGGCGATCGAGAACTGCGCGCTGGCCGCCGCGGTGCCGAGTCCCCAGAGACTTCGTCCCCAACAGTCCTCGGTTGAGCTTTCGCTCGTCCACGTACCGTCGGCCGACCGACGATTTCGACAGTCGCCGTGTGGTCCCATCGCGTCACCGACAAACGCCAACGATCCCTGGGCCAAGGACCGCACCGACGCGTTCGGTTGCGGTTCGCGAGCGCTGACGACGAGGACGCGCGCGACGTCGTCAACGCAGTAGCCGTGTTCACGGCGAGGCGTGGCGTGCTCGGCGTGCTCGAACGTGCCGAAGCGATCGGTCAACCGGACCAAGTGGTCGAAGCGCGGACTGTCGATCATCGGTTCGCCGACAGTGGTGCTCGATTGTCGAGCAACTCTTCACCCAGGGCCGCGTACCGAGAGGCGATGTGCGGCCACGCCAATTCCGGCGCCAGCCGTCGGGCTTCACTCGCCATCGCGTTGACCATACCCGGCGTCGTCAGAGCAGTTCGAATCGCCTCGGCTATCGCCTCGGGGTCGCGACGCGGCACCACGATGCCGGCGCCACTCGAGAGCAGTTCAACCGCGTGCGGGAACGCCGTCGCGATGACCGGACGACCGGCGGCGATCGCGTCGACCAACACACCGGAGGTCACCTGGTCCGGCGAGTCGTAGGGCAGGATCACCATCGTGGACTCGCTGATCAACTGCGCGAGCGCCGGGAGCGATCGATACTCGGGGTCGAAGACCACGTCGACGTGACGATCTTTCGCGCGCTGTATCAGCATGTCGCGGTAGACATCACCCTCGTACTCGTGAACCTTGGGATGGGTATTGCCCGCAACCACGTACACCGGCTTCGGCCGGAGGTCGTCGACCAGGGCGAGCGCGTCGATCGCCCACTCAATACCCTTGCCCGGTCCGAGCAGTCCCCACGTGAGCAGCCTCGGGCGCTCTTTGGAGTCCTCAAGACGTACCGCGCTCGACACGGCGGCGCCGTGAGGGATGACCGAGATCTTTCGCGCGTCGACGTCGAAATTTGAGCAGAGTCGTACACGGCCGGCTTCGGTCATCACCACGACTGCATCGGCCGCGCGAACGACGGCTTCGAGCACGAAGCGTTGGTGGGGAGTCGGGTGTTCAAGCACCGTGTGCGCGACGACGATCGTCGGCCTCTCAATTCCTTCCAGGACCGCGACGATCGAATCGCCGTCGGATCCGTCGTAGATCCCGTACTCGTGTTGGACGATGACGACGTCGGCTCGATTGAGGGCGTCCATGGCCTCGATCATCTCAAGCCCGTCTTGGTTGTTCAACTCGGCGATCACGATCTTGGCCGGCGGCTCACCGTCGGCGCCGACTCGCACTATTCCAACGTCGTCGCCGTATTCGTACAGCCCGCCCGCGAGCGCTGCGGCGAACGTCGCAATACCGCATTGGGTTGGCGGATACGTCGAGACCATCGCGTAGGTACGCGTTCGATGATCGGTCACTGGCTGCTCTTCAAACACGGGCAATCCCCTTGCTCGAATGAGTGTCAACGTCCTGTCGGTCATCCGAACTACATTGAAAAATTCGGACTCGTGTCATTGGTCTCCTCTCATCTACGCAGTGGTTGCCCGTCATCAATTCACCGGCGATCGTTCGCCTCACGCCGTCGCCGAGTTACGAACTGCGAGCAGCGATCAATCGCCGAAGGCGACGAATCAATTCGGCGATCCGAACGACCGTCGAACCCGAAATCGGCGCCTTTGATGAACTGGCAGCCTGTCTGACTTCCGAACCCAACCTACCGGTATTGAGCGAGGCCTGGTCCGAGATCCGAGCGCGCTTGTGAACGCCCGGTTAACAATGTGAACAAACTGGAAGGTTCTCTCGAACCTCAATCCATAAACGCTCCGCCGTTGACCGAAATCGCCTCGCCCGTGATGAACTCGGCGTCGTCGCTCGCGAGAAAGGCGACGACTTTGGCCACGTCGTTGGGTGTCTCGAGCCGGGCCAGCGGCGTGTCGTCGATCCACATCTGACGCACCGCGTCGGGGTCAATGCCGCGTAGTTCGGCCTCCCACGAGAGTTCGCGTGTTTGCATGGGCGTCGCGACGAATCCCGGACAGACGCAGTTCACCCTGATGCCGTGCGGGGCGAGCTCGAAGGCCATGGCTTGGGTGAGACCGAGCACGGCAAACTTGCTCGCGACGTAGTCGGCGAGGAAGGGGACCCGTCCCTGCTTGGCCGCCATCGACGCGGTATTGATGATCCGTCCCGGTTTCGTGAGGGCGATCATGGCCCTCGCCGCCGATTGGCCGCAGTAAAAAATGCCGTAGGTGTTGACCTCGAAATTGCGTACGAGGTCGGCCGGCGAAACGTCAATGAATCGTTGCATTTTGGAAATGCCGGCGTTGGAAACCCAGACGTCAAGTCGGCCGTGCTCGGCGACGACGGCGTTGACCACGGCGTCACAGGCGTCGGGATCGGTCACGTCGAGTCGAAGGGCCTTCGCGCTCTCGAGGCGCGACGCCGTTCGTTCGGCACTGTCGAGATCGACATCGGTCACCACCACGTGAAAACCGCGTGCGCCGAGTGTCTCGGCGATCGCCGCTCCGATACCTGATCCCGCCCCGGTAACGCCAGCGATTGGAAGTGTCATTGTGAGCTCCTTGCCAGTGAGTGAGAGAGCGACGTTGTCGCCTCGTTGAGCTGACGAAACTGTTGGTAGCGCTCGTCGTAGATTGAAACGTTCGCGGACGTGGGCGAGATGATCTCACCTTCTGCCAGCGCACCGACCACGTAGGACCAATCGGTTATGACGCCCGCGCCGACGCCGGCGATCACCGCCGCGCCGTAGGACGCGCCGGGGTGATCAACGATGGAGACCAGGTCGCGATTGAGGACGTCGGCCAATATCTCTCGCCACAGCCGTGACTTCGATCCCCCGTTGGTCACCCGTGGACGATTCAAGACGAGTCCGTCTTCGGCAAAGACGTCGAAGTGCGAGCGGAATCCGTAGGCGATCGCCTCGAGGAACGACCGGTGCAGGTCGCCACGAGTCGTGCCGAGGTGCAGTCCGATCATCGCCCCGCGTAGATCGGGGTCGTGCAAGGGTGTCTTTTCGCCTAAGAAATAGGGCAACGTCACGAGCGTCCCCGGTTCGCTGGCGGCCGCGTCGGCGTCCAATTCGGCCAGCGACACCCCGTCGAAGAGACCTTGCTCCCATCGCAACATCGAGCCGCTGGTGGCCATGCATCCGTTGGGCAGCCACTTGCCAGGAATCGGATAGCAGTCGAGATACAGGCGCGAGTCGAGGAACTTCTTGTCGCTCACGGCCAGGATGTCACCAGAGCCACCGAGTTTGATGAGACAGTCACCCTGATTGACGAGTCCGGCACCGTACGCTGAAAGTACGTGATCGGCGCCACCGACGACGATCGTCGTCCCGGCCCGCAGGCCCGTCGCCGCGGAGGCCGACACGCTGAGCTCGCCGACGACCTCGCCGGGCCGCGCGACGTCGAGCATCTTCGGCCAGGTCACCGGCGTCGCCGATTGAACCGCGTCGAGCGGCACGCCGTCGAAATCGTAGAGTCCACTCTCGATCGCCCAGTTGTACTCGACGTGCGGCACCGCGCCGAGGGCGCGAGCCATCCAGTCGTAGGAACCCTGCAGAGAGGCAACCTTTCCCCACACCTCGGGTTCGTGTCGCGCGAGCCAGAGCGCCGTGGGGGCAACGGACTGCTGGGTCAGGACCGAACCGGTTCGCGCGAGGAGGTCAAAGTCTCCGAGTGTGGTCCTGACCTCGTCGATCTCAACTGTGGCGCGCGCGTCATTTTGCAGAATCGCTCGGCGAAGCGGCTCACCGTCGATGTCGACAGCGAGGATCGCCGGGACCATGCCCGTCACGGCGACGGCCGTAACGTCAGCGCTTGACGCCCCGGCGATCTCTAGGAGCCGTGGCACCAGGGCACACACGGCGCTCCACCATTCGTGGTGGTCGGCCTCGGCCCATCCCTGGTGATCGCTGAAGAGCGCGACCTCGTGGGACTGCGCCGCGACGATGCCGAGTTCGGCGTCGAGCAACACGGCCTTCACTCCGGAGGATCCGAGATCGATCCCGAGCAGGAGACGGCGCCCTTCAGGCACTCCGCGCCGCATCGACGAAGCGCTTCACCCGTTCCGGGTCGACTTCATTCCACGTATAGCCGTCGCGCTTCAAGGAGCTGCCGACGATGCAGCCGTCGGCGAAGCGGAAGAACTCCTTGATCGTTTCGGCGCGCGCGCCAGTGTTGAGCAGGACCGGCACCGTCTTATCGAGCGCCTCGCGTACCTCAGCGACCGTCTTCACGTCCGGTTCGCTACCCGCCATCGGACCGGACACCAAGATGACGTCGGCCAGGCTGGAGACGACCGTCGACCGCGCTAACTCGGATGGTGTGCGACTGCCGGTGCTCGAAGCGAACTCCGGCGTGACGTTGGCGAAGATCGCCAGGTCATCGCGACCGAAGTTCCTTCGGTTGCGAAGCAACGTTGCGGCGTCGGGGTTCCAGGCTCCCATGTCCGACTCCCACGAACCGGTAACCACCTCGCGCATGAAGGACGCACCGCTACCCACGGCGATTGCCAACGCGCACTGCGCATCCCATAGGAAGTCAACGCCGAAGGGCCGGTCACTCGGTTTGCACTCGGTGACGACGCGCGTCATCACCGCCGAGGCTTCGAGTCCCGCCCGCAGCTGATAGGGCCGGTCGCCCTCGTTACAGAACAACAGCGCGTCGAATCCCCCGTCCAAGAGGATTTCCACGTCGCGACGAACTTGGTCGATCAGACCCTGGACTCCCTTTTCTTGGTCAAACAGCGGGGTCCCCGGGAGCGGTGGCACGTGCGCCATCGCGATCAGTGGCTTGGACACGGTCGGGAAGATTGTACTGAATCGACTCACGAAGGACTCTCTTTCTTATACGGCTCGACGTGCAAGACCTCCACCCCATGGTCTTTGATGTCGCGAATAATGTCCCCGTCCGGCGAGGCGTCAGTCACTAGAAGGTCTACAACATTGAGCGCCGCCACGCTGACGAAAGCCACGTGGCCAATCTTGGAAGCGTCGGCCAGCACCACGACGCGTCGCGCGGCCGAGAGAGCGGACTGCTTGACCATGGCGTCATCCATGTTGTATTCGCTCAGACCCTTGTCGATATCGACCCCGGCGACCCCGAGAAATAAGGTGTCGCAGTTCAAATCGCGATACGAAGCCTCGGCTCTCGAACCAACCAGGCTCATCTCGCCACTTCGAAGGACTCCGCCGGTCACGATCGTGCGAACCTTGGGCTTGCGATCCAGCTCGGACGCGATGAGCAGCGAACTCGTGATGACGCTCAAGGACAGATCCGGCGAGATCGCCTTCGCCATCTCCAAGGTCGTCGTTCCCACGTCAAGAATCACGGTCTCATCCGGATGCAACAGACCGGCCGCGATAGCGCCGATCCGCTTTTTCGCGTCCGAGCGGAACGCCCCTCGTTGCAGAATCGGCGGCTCGTACGAACGACCCTGGGTCGAGATCGCGCCACCGCGGATGCGCCGAGCGAGTCCTTCGACTTCGAGCAGTTCGAGGTCACGACGGATGGTCATCTCCGAGGTGCCGAACGCGAAGGCCAATTCGGCGATCGACGCCTCCCGGTTGACCTTGAGTCGTTCAGCAATCGTCAATCGACGGTCTCTGGAATTCATCGGGCAATGATATGTGAATAATTCACAGGACATGGGAAAACTTTGAAGATTTCCGACAATTGGGCGGGTTTTCTGTGCATAACGTTGTGAATACAGTTCAGTTCGCAGTGTTCTAGCACCAGGATCATCGAAATACGTGGCCGCTTTGACAGTCCGATACGCTCCGACTGGTGCCGGAAGCGTTAGAAACATAGGGGGTGTCGATGACCAAGGTGGCAGAGTTTCACACCACGGGCATTGAGGACGTGGACGAACTCGTCTTTCACAACCAGTCCGGATGTCCCATCGGCCAAGAGATCAAGAAAAAAGGGACCGCGGCGGCAGGCCAGGGATACTTCCGAACCCTCTGCATCAAATGCAAAGGTATCGAAGAAGGCTGGGAGGCCAATCGGCCTTTCTAGCGACGGCGTGGTAACGCCGTCGGGAAGTTCGGTGTGTTCTTGGTCCCCCAGCTCGCCTATTTATTCGACGCCAGGCACGCCGTTTTCTCTCTTCGAGTTCACCTCTGAAGGCAAGGACCTGGGGACCGCTGTGGAGTGCGAGAAGTTCGTACCCGGCGTCATTGAATCCTGCGCAACGGTCCCCACGATCATTCCGTAAGCGCCGAAGCGCTACGGCACTTGCGCCGGAGCGGCTTCCTGCGTGGGTAGGTGATCGCCCTCACCAGAAATCTCTTCGAGTGATCGCCCGGCGGTCTCGGGGAGGACGTTGGTGAGCAAAAAGCCCAGTACTGCGGCACCTCCGGCGACGTAGAGCAGTCCTCGGAGTCCAATATGGTCGGCGAGTTGGGGCACCAAGAACACACCGACGAACGCACCGAGTTTCCCGACTCCGGCGGCCACGCCGTGTCCCGTCGTGCGCATGTTGACCGGGAAGACCTCCGAGGGAAGTACGAACGTCGTCATGTTCGGTCCAAACTCCGTGAACAAGTAGCTGACGCCGAAGATCGCGATAAAGGGTGCGACCGTCGTGGTCAGTGCGGGCACGGCGCCGAGAAGAACGAAGCAACCCGCCATGACGCCAAAGCCAATGAACTGCAGTCGACGGTGACCGATCTTGTCCATCTTCCACACCGCTAACACGTAGCCCGGCAACGCGAAGATAACGAACAGCGCGAGCGTCAGAAAGAGTTTCAACTCGATGCTCGCATTCGGCGAGACTTCGCTCAGGATACTCGGTAGCGACAGCGTGTTCCCGTAGTACGCGTAATCGAAGAGGAACCAGCAGCCGGCGGTGCCCACGAGCATCAGGAGCAATCGCGGATTGGCGAGGAACTGGCGAATTCCCATCAGATGTTTGCCGTCGTCGGAGACAGTGGACGCGTCGAGCGCTCCATCGGCGAATTGGTGAAGTTCCTTCGCCGCCTGATCGGCGCGGCCCTGGACGAGTGCCGTGAACCGGGGCGACTCTGGCATCTTCGCCCTGAAGTAGATGACCGCCGCGGCCGGCAGCGCCCCCAGACCGAGCAGGATCCTCCACGCCAAGGGGTCACTCACTCCCGAAGAGATCAGCACGATCCCGACGAGCGGGCCCACAACCAGACCGACGGCCTGCATTGAGAAGACGAGTCCGACGAGTCGGCCGCGATCGGCGCGGTTGGAGTACTCGCTCATCAGAACGGCCGATACGGGGTAATCGCCACCGATTCCCAGACCCAGGATCAGTCGCGCGATGACGAGAAAGAGGAAACTGGGTGCGAGCGCCGAGGCCACGGCGCCGAAGATCATGATCGCGGCCACTGCGGTATAGACCACCTTGCGACCGAAGATATCCGCGAGCCTCCCGAACACGAAGGCTCCGACGAAAGCCCCGAGGATCGCGGCGCCGGTGACCCAACTAGTCTGCGTCGTCGAGAGATTCCACTGGACCTTGACCAGGGCGGCGACGGTTCCGATCACGAACAGGTCGTAGGCGTCGGTGAAAAATCCCATACCCGAGATCAGGACCGCGCGACGATGGAATCGGCTGGTCGGAGCTTCGTCGAGTATCTGACTCACCGTGAGGGCAGCGGTCGTCGATGCGGGAAGGATAGGGGAACCAACCTTGCCATCGATATCGAAGCGCGATGGCCCCTTGGACCATCCCGTCGCCTTCACATCTGTCATTCGTATCCTCATCAACGACGTTAGCTTCGCCCCCATCCTGCCAAACCAGATTGAACGCGCCACCAAGCCAGGGTTACCCGAAGGTGAAGTCTCGGTGAACGTCTGGTGCATGGTCGCCTATAACAGTGTCGAAAGACTCTGGACAAAGCAGAAGACCGCCGAAAGAGATGACTAAAGACCGGTCATCCGTTCCAGTGACTCCGGATACCTTCCACCAACAATCTTGATCTCGGATGCTGCGCGACGTAGTGCGGCTCGTTCATCCTCGGAAAGGTCTATGTTGACCGCGGCTACGTTCTCCTCGAGACGGTGCAACTTGGTTGTTCCCGGGATCGGTGAGATCCATGTGCGCTGAGCCAGTAGCCACGCAAGTGCGATCTGGGCCGGCGTGGCGCCCTTTAGATCCGCCACCGACGTCAACAACTCGATTATTGACTGATTCGCCGTGCGAGCTTCAATGGTGAACTGCGGAGATCCCTTGCGACTGTCAGCATCTTCAAAGTTGGTCGTCTCGTCGATGGTGCCGGTCAGGAAGCCTCGGCCCAAGGGGCTGTACGGCACGAAGCCGATTCCGAGCTCCTCGCAGGTGGGCAGGACTTCGGTCTCCGGTGTTCGGTACCAGAGTGAATACTCACTTTGGACCGCCGTCACCGGTTGTACCAAATTGGCGCGACGAATCGTTTGGGCACTGGCTTCACTCAGCCCAAAGTGTCGAACCTTTCCCTCGGCGATCAGCTCCTTCACGGTCCCGGCCACTTCCTCGATGGGCGTGTTCGGATCGACACGATGCTGGAAGAGCAGGTCAATCGTCTCGACACCCAGTCGCGTGAGCGATCCCTCGACGGTCGAACGAATGAGTTCTGGCCGACTCGACCACGTCGCATTTCCGTGTTCATCAGTGAGTCCGAACTTCGTGGCAATGATCACCTGGTCGATCAGCGGCGCGAGCGCGTCGCCAACCAATTGCTCGTTGGTGAAGGGTCCATAGACCTGAGCCGTATCGAAGAATGTCACTCCAAGATCGAGCGCCGAACGAATAAGCGCAATCAACTCGGTCGTACTGGAGACGTTGCCACGATGATGACTCATGCCCATGCAGCCGAGTCCGATTGCAGAAACTTCCAATCCGCTCGATCCCAATACACGCTTTTCCATGAGAACTCCGGGTCTGGGCTCTTAGTTATGAATGACGTTAGTAATTGGAATGCCCGCGAGAGACAACGAGTCATCCTCTAAGAATTGAATAAGGCGAAGACGTACGCTCGGTTCTGCTGACCTCTCACGCCACCGCCTATTTATACTGAACTCAACTCGTGGTCGACTCCTGCGGTGTTCGGGTGACAGCCGAATCGTGAGCCTCGCCCAAGACCTAGACAGTGGAGTCCCGCCCGTGAAGTTCAGACGTACCGTACTCCTAATGATTGCGTGCAGCCTGTCGCTCCTTGCACTCCCGGCCGCGGCGATGAGTACCGCTCCCCGGTGGCAAAGTGCGAAGGTGGTCAGCCTGCCCTCGGGAGCCACCGGGCTGCCCAACGGATTCTTGCCCGCCCTCTCGTGTCCTTCGGCCGGCAACTGCAGTGCGGGGGGCGCGTACAGCGAGAGCTCTGGAAGCGTCCAGGGCCTGTTGTTGAGTGAAGTGAAGGGCGTCTGGAAAACGCCGACCAGACTGGTGCCCCCGTCGCGCGCCGATGCCGATCCCTCGCTCACGATCAACGCACTTTCTTGTGCGACGACCGGCAATTGTGCCGCGGTCGGCAGTTTCGAAGACACGCACAGTAACGGCCAAAGTTTCGTCGCCGACGAGGTCAACGGCGTGTGGAAGGGGGCGCAAGAAGTGAACTTGCCGTCGAACGCGGGTGCGAGTGTCCAGAACAGCGAAGTTCACTCCGTCGACTGTTGGTCGCCCGGCAACTGCAGCGCTATCGGCAGTTATCTCGACGACACCACGCCCACGGGCTACGCCCAAGGACTCGAAGTGAACGAAGTACGGGGAGTCTGGGGACGGGCCCAAGAAACGGCCCTGCCACCCGACACCAACGTGGACCCCTACGTTGACATCAATCAAGTGGCCTGCACCCACGCCGGCAACTGCGTCGCCGTGGGCTCGTACATCAGCCAAGACAATGCCACCGAAGGACTCATCATCACTGAAGTGAACGGTGCGTGGAAGAGCGCGACCGCCGCCGTTCTTCCCGGCAACGCCAGCGCCTACCCGAGTGCACTACTGAGCGAGGTGACGTGCGTCTCCACGAACAACTGCACCGCCGTCGGCACGTACACCGACGTCACCGGTGGCGTCGAAGGAATGACCGTGACCGAAACCCACGCGACGTGGGCGCGGGGGCTCGCCATGACGATGCCGAGCGGGGCCGCGGCCAATCCGCACACGTTCTTCTACGGCTACGGCGGGCTGGCGTGCTCGTCGATTGGCAACTGCAGTGCCGGGGGTCAGTACCTCGTCGGCACGAGCACCTATGAAGGCTTCTTCATCAATGAGGTGAAGGGCACGTGGCAGAGCGCGACGGAAATGGCGTTACCCGCGGGAGCGCAGATGGCCGGGCGAAATGGCGGCGTCGTCGCGGTGTCGTGCCGCTCGGCCGGCAACTGCAGTGCGGGTGCCGCCTACTTGGACGCTTCCAGCGAGTATCAGGCGCTGGTTATCAATGAAGTTGGTGGTCAGTGGGAAGCCGGTCTGAAGATCACGCTGCCGACCGGCAACAACACCGTCGGCGTCGACGGCGGCGTCTACGGACTGATCTGTCACGCCACGGGACCGTGTACCGCCACGGGAAGCTACCTGAAGACACTCACCAACTACGAAGGATTCACCGTCACCACGGGTTGATCACGCGCGAAACGGGTGCGGATTGGACGCCAACTTCGGCACTCGCATTCGAGCGATCACGCTGCCGGGCGACGGGTGACAGTACTGCGCGATACCGAGGTCTCCCGCGACCGAAAGGAACATGAAGGCGTCTTCACGAGAGAAGCCCCACTCATCGACCAATAGTTTCGACGCCTCTTCACACGCGTGCTGCAACGCTTCATCCAGATCACCGATCGAGGTGCCGTGGGTGTAGAACGCGTCGGCGGTCTCGGTAATCGGCCATCCCCCGCTCTTCGCCTTGATCACTTCGACCTTGATGACGCCGACGCCGCCGATTTCAATGCCGGTCCCCGAGATCTCGCCGTCCCCCATTGACGCGTGCATGTCACCAATCGCGAGCTGACCACCACTCTGAAAGACCGGCAGGTGAATGGTCGCGCCAATGCCGTTCACGTGATCATCCATGTTGCCACCGTGACGATCGGCGAAGAACGTCGAGACGTCGCCCGACGCCGGTGAAACCCCGATGACCCCGAACATCGGGCGAGCGGGAAACGACACCCGGTCGTTCATCGTGACGGTGCCGTCGACGACGCGGAAGATCCGCGTCGTCGGTGAGTGCACCGTGTCGATTAACTGGCCCCACTCCGGGATGCACATCGCCGCGCCCTGTTTATTCGGGCGGATGTCAAGCAACGTCACCGACAACGTGTCGCCCGGTTCGGCTCCTCGCACGCCGATCGGTCCGGTCGCGCTGTTGACGCGGGCGAGGTCGAGCTTCTCGAGCGTGTCCTCTTCGCTCTGCACCTGTCCGGTGAAACAGTCCCACGTCTCGATTTCGATGATCGTGCCGGGGTCAACCGTGACGACCGGTTGGCGCTGCGCGTCGAAGGACCAAACGTGGTCGTCACGACCGATTTTCACTGTGATCTCGTGCATTTCTTCTCCGTCCGTTGTCGGTTTCTAGAGTAAATCACCGAGACTCGACCCTCGAACGCCGCCAAAGGCGTGGCGTCGAGAAGGTTTCATCCGATTAACACCTCGTGATAGCGCGCGCTTCACCTTGCGGTAACCCAACCTACTTACGTTGAATCCGTGGCACGTCGGCGATCTCCAAATCCCCCTTTGATATCGAGCCGTGCCGCCATTCGCCGCGAACTATCCGGAGTTCGACGTGACCGTGGCTGACGTCGAGAACCGGAGTGTGATCCTCGTCGTCGAGGACGAGGAGAGTTACCAGGACGCCCTGAACATCGGCCTGACGGTCGAGGGCTTCGTGGTCGTCGGGGCCACCAACATCGCCCAGGCGCGTCAGCTCATGGTGTCGGCCAAGCCCGACCTCGTCCTCTTGGACATCATGCTGCCCGATGGTTCGGGCATCGACTACTGCCGCGAGCTCTACGATTCGACGCGCACGCCGGTCATCATGGTGACGGCGCGCTCCAGTGAAGTCGATGTCGTGCTGGGACTCGAGATCGGCGCCGCCGACTACGTCACGAAGCCCTTTCGCCTCCGCGAACTGATCGCGCGCATTCGCGCGGTGTTGCGACGGCCACTTGCCAACACCGACGAGGAGGTCGTTACCTTCGGCGACCTGCGCATCGACTTCGTGCGACGAACCGTGATCCGTCGCGGCGAAGAGATTGAACTCAGTCGCAAGGAGTTCGACCTCCTGGCGCTGTTCGCGTCACGGCTGGGACAGGTCGTGACGCGCGAGGTCTGCCTCGACACGCTGTGGTGGGGACTCGAACTCTCGGACACGCGCACCTTGGACACGCACGTCAAACGCCTTCGCCAGAAGATCGAGAACGACCCCGCCAACCCTCGTCACCTCATCACTATTCGTGGAGTGGGATTCCGGCTCGACCCCTAACCTTGCCTTCATGCAAAAAGGTGACCTCGCCCCCGACTTCAAACTCGACGACCAGAACGGCAACGAGCGGACGCTTTCGACGATGTTGCTGAACGGTCCCGTGGTGCTTTTCTTCTACCCCGCCGCGATGACCAAGGGTTGCACGAAGGAGTCCTGTCACTTTCGCGATCTGGCCTCGGAGTTCGCAACACTCGGTGGTCAGCGACTGGGCATCTCCATGGACAGTGTTGAGAAGCAGGCCGAGTTCACGACCGCGAACGACCTGGACTATCCGCTGCTCGCCGACGTGAACGGCGACGTCGCCCGGCTCTACGGCGTGAAACGCTCACTCGATCTATTGAAGGTGAAGCGCGCGACGTTCGTCATCGGTCAGGACCGCCGCATCGCCGAGGTCATCAACAGTGAGTTGAGCATGAACACCCACGCTGACAAATCGCTCGACGCACTTCGCGAACTGCAGGCTTAGCCGGCGATAATTGCCGCGGCGGGGTCGTGCAAGAACCGACCGATGTGCGCGAGTACCGCTGAGGCCATCGCCCCGTCGACCTGGCGGTGATCGAAGGCCATGGCCAACTCGACCACTTGGCGCACGACCACCTGGTCGTCAACCACCCACGGCGCTTTGGCAATCTGACCGACGGCGAGAATCGCTCCGGTGCCCGGCGGCAGGATCGGAATGGCGGCGTCGACGCCGAAGGGCCCGACGTTGGTGATGCTCAGGGTCGTGCCGATCATCTCATTCGGCGTTGTCGTTCCTTCGCGGGCCCTGTCGACGAGCACCGTCAGGGCCGACGCCATGCCCACCAGATCGAGTTGATCAGCGCCCTTGATGTTCGGCACGATCAATCCTCGTGGTGTGTTGGCCGCGATTCCCAGATTGACACTTCGTCGAACGATCACTTCGTTGGCCGCGGCATCGAAGCTCGAGTTGATGCCCGGGAAGTGCCGGGCGGCGTCGCACACCGCGAGCGCGATGATCGCCAGCGGCGAAAGACGGACGCCGGCCAGGTTCGGCTGTTGCTTCAACGAGGCCACGAGGTCCATCGTGCGCGTGGCGTCCACGCGCACCCATACCGCGGCGCGGGGCTGCGTGAACGCGCTCTGCACCATCGCTTCGGCCATCGAGCGCAGCACACCCTTGACGGGAATGCGCTCCTCCTTGGGGCCCGCGGACCACGATTCGAGATCGCGACCGACGAAGCGTGACGTCGTGTTCGGGCCGGTGATCGGGGCGCTAACGCGCGCACTCGGCGCCGGTGCGCCACTGAGGGCCTGCTCGACGTCGACGCGCGTGATAAGTCCGTCGCGTCCTGTACCACTCAGCGACGCGATGTCGACGCCGTGTTGTTTGGCGTAGAGACGAACGGGGGGCGTGGATCGTGGTGCGAGCGACGGCACGGCCGAAACCGTAGAAGCTTGCACGGCCGGTGCGGCGGGCGGTGCGGCAGCGGCGGGCGGTGCGGGCGATCCACTTTGACGACGGTGCTTGCGCGTGACGATCGCGTCTTCATTTGCCACGCCGTATCCGATAAGAACGGCCTCGCGTCCTTCGCCAACGGAACCCTCTTGCTTGTCCGTTGCAGCGTTCGCCGGAGCTGGCTCGCTCGGCTCGGCTGGTGTGGCCGGCACCGCCGGCGATGCGCCAGCGCTACCACCGACGTCGAACGTGATGAGCGGCTTGTGGACTTCCAAGACGTCGCCGACGTTGCCGTGGAGAGCAGTGACTGTTCCCGCGTACGGACTCGGCAGTTCCACCGTGGCTTTGGCGGTCTCGATGTCGACCAACGGTTGGTTGAGGGTCACGACGTCGCCGACCTTGACCTTCCAGGTCACGATCTCCGCCTCGGTCAAACCTTCGCCGACATCGGGCAATAGGAAGATTTCTTCGCTCAACTCTCAAATCCCATCACTCGGTCGACGGCGTCGAGGATGCGATCGACCGTTGGTCGGTAGTCCTCTTCGATTCGCGTCGGTGGGTACGGTACGTGATAGCCGCTCACGCGAAGACCGGGGGCCTTCAGCGAGTAGAAGCAGCGCTGCGTCAACTCCGAGATGATCTCGGATCCGATCGACGCGGTGTGCGGCGACTCCTGGACTACGACCACGCGGCCGGTCTTCTCAAGGGATTTCGCCATCACTTCGATGTCGAGCGGCGCGATGGATCGCGCGTCGATCACTTCGATCGACGTCCCTTCAACCGCCGCCGTCTCGGCCGCACGAAGCGCGGTCTTCATTGACGCGCCGTAGCCGACGAGCGTGACATCGGTTCCTTCGCGTCGCACGACCGCGTCAAAGAGTCCGGCCGGAGGTGTTTCGAGATCGACCTCGCCTTTTTCCCAGTACCGACTCTTGGGTTCGCAGAAGATGATCGGGTCGTCGCACTCGATCGACTGTTGGATCATCCAGTAGGCGTCATTCGGCGTCGAACACGACACGACGCGTAATCCGGCGGTTTGTGCGAAGTAGGGCTCGGGACTCTCCGAGTGGTGTTCGATGGCGCCGATACCACCCTGGAAGGGAATGCGAATGACCATCGCCATGTTGTACGCGCCGTCGGAACGTTTGTGCAGTTTGGCGACCTGGGACACGATCTGGTCGAACGCCGGGTAGACGAAGCCGTCGAATTGAATCTCACAGACCGCGCGGTAGCCGCGGATCGCGAGTCCGACCGCCGTGCCGACGATGGCCGACTCCGCCAACGGCGAGTCGATGACGCGGTCTTCGCCGAAGTCCTTCTGCAAGCCGTCGGTGATGCGAAAGACGCCGCCGAGACGACCGATGTCCTCGCCCATCAAGAGGACCTTGGGGTTCTTCTCCATCGCGCGACGAAGGCCCTCGTTGAGAGCCTTGGCCATGGTCATCGTGGTCGCCATTAGAGCTCACCGCCGGAGATTCCGAGCTCGATCATCTCGCGACGGCCCTCTTCAATCAGGGGATGGGGCGAGGCGTACGCGTTGTCGAACATCGTGATGGGGTCGGGTCGGCTCATGGCGAGCACGTCCTCGCGTAACTTGAGGGCCATCGTGTCAGCCTCGGCGGCCACGTCATCAAAGTCGGCGTTCTTCACCTTGTACTCGCGAACCAACAACGCCTTTACGCGCTCGACGGGGTCACGGTGCTTCCACACCTCGACCTCGGCGTCGATCCGGTATCGGGTCGGGTCGTCTGAAGTGGTGTGTGCGCCGATCCGGTAGGTGTAGGCCTCGATCAACGTCGGTCCGCCGCCGACGCGCGCCGAGTCGAGGGCCCGCTTCGTGACTTCGTAGACCGCGAGCACGTCGTTCCCGTCAACGCGCACCCCGGGAAATCCGAAACCGTGCGCGCGGTGATAGAGCGGAATCTTGGACTGGACCGTGGACGGGGTCGAGATGCCCCACTGGTTGTTCTGACAGAAGAACACGACCGGAGCATTGAACGACGCGGCCCAGACGAAGGCTTCGAGCACGTCGCCCTGGCTCGAGGCGCCATCGCCGAAGAAGGCCATCGCGGCCTCCTCGGCGCCGTCACGCTGGATACCCATGGCGTAGCCGACGGCGTGCAAGGTCTGGCTGCCGAGCACGACCGTGGGCACCGAGTGGCGGTACTTCTGGGGGTCCCAGCCACCGTTGCTGACGGCGCGAAAGAGTCGAAGCATGTTCTCCGGCGGCACACCGCGACACCAGGCGATACCGTGCTCGCGGTAGGTCGGGAACGTGAAGTCCATGGGGGCGAGGGCCCGTCCGGCGCCGATCTGCGCGGCCTCCTGGCCCTGAATCGGCGCCCAGAGCGCGAGCTGTCCCTGACGTTGTAGTGAGGTCGATTCGTTGCACAGTCGACGGATGATCACCATGTCGCGATAGAAGCTGAAGATCTCGTCGCCGTTCAGCGTTGACTCGTACTCGGAGTTCTCAACGCGCTCGCCCTCGGGCGTCAGCAATTGAACAAGTTCTTCGTCGATCATCGACACTCCTTACGGCACTACCCCCGGAATTACACTATCCCCCTAGCATTAATGGGTGCCCCGGCTACTCGTCGACATAAGTCCGCTGCGCACGAACCGCGAGTTCCGATTTCTCTACTCCGGCCAGATGATCTCGCTACTCGGCAGTAACTTGACGATCGTCGCCGTGCCCTATCAGGTGTACGCCCAGACGAACTCGAGTCTCTGGGTCGGCCTCGCGAGCCTCATCCAACTACCCTTCCTCATCACCGGTGCGCTCTGGGGCGGCGCGATGGGCGACCGCGTCGACAAACGCGTGCTGATGATCATCAGCGCGGTCGTCCTCGGACTGACGAGCGCCGCTCTCGCGATCAACGCCCAGGTCCACGACCACCACTTGGTCGTGCTGTTGTTGCTCGCCGCGCTCTCGGCCGGATTCGCCGGATTCTCCGGTCCGCTGCGCACCGCGGCGATCCCCAAGCTCGTCGCGCCCGAGCAACTCGTCGCGGCGTATTCGCTCAATCAAGTCGCGATGAACTCGGCCGTCGTGATCGGTCCGGCCGTCGCTGGTGTCTTGATCGCGAGTGTCGGTCTGTACTCCTGTTACGCCATCGACGCGATCACCTTTGGCGTTTTGACGATCCTGACGTTCCCCCTCTCCGCGCTGCCCGCGGCGGCTGAGCACGCCGGCACCGCCATGTTTCGAGCCATCGGCGACGGCTTTCGCTACGTCCGCGCCCACGCGGTGGTCCAGGCGGTCTACCTCGTGGACCTCAACGCCATGGTCTTCGGGCTGCCCCGCGCGCTCTTCCCCGCGGTCGCGCTCACGCTGTACCACGGCGGACCACAGACAGTCGGTCTGCTCTACGCCGCGCCCGGCGCCGGGGCGCTCGTGATGGCGATCGTAACCGGATGGATCGCGCGGGTGCGTCGTCAAGGTCGATTGGTCGCGTTGGTCGTGATCGCCTGGGGGGCGTCGATGACGCTCTTCGGACTCGTCCACGTCGTGTACGTGGGACTCATCTGCCTCGCCGTCGCCGGCGCCATGGACGTCATCTCGACGGTGCTGCGTAACACGATCTTGCAGAACGCGATCACCGACGAATTCCGGAGTCGGATCTCGTCGATCCAGATGGCCGTCGTCACCGGAGGTCCGCGCCTTGGTGACGTCGAGTCCGGCGTCGTCGCCAACTACACCTCGACGGAGTTCTCCATCGTGTCCGGCGGCATCGCCTGCATCGTCGGCGTGATCGTGTTGATGCGCTGGCGCCCAACGTTCTGGCGCCGAGAGGTGATCTAAGCCGATCGCACCGGGATCGATTTGTGGCGCGCGTTGGTGACCGCGGCCAACTGACCGCAGGCGGCGTCGATCGATCGACCGCGCGTGTTGCGCACCGTGGCGTTGACGCCACGAGCGAGGAGGCCCTCGCGAAAGTCATGGACCCGTTGACCGGAGGATCCTCGCACCAAGTAACCGGGCGTCGGGTTGAGGGGAATCAAGTTCACGTGGGCGCGAAGCGACGACGCGTAGCGCGCGAGTTCTTCGATATCGCTGTCGCGATCGTTGACGCCGTCGATGAGCGCCCACTCGAAGCTGAGTCGACGTCCGGTGGTATTCATCCAGAACAGACAGGCCTCGTGCAGCCGTTCGAGTGGATAACGGCGATTGAGTGGGACCAGTTGGCTGCGCGACTCGTTGTTCGCCGAGTGGAGGCTGACGGCGAGGGTGAGCGGGAGGCCGGTCTTGGCCATGCGTTCGATCGCGGGCGCCACACCGACGGTCGACACCGTGATGTGACGTGCCGACAGTCCGCGGTACTCGTGCAGTCGCTGTACGACGTCCATCGTCACGAGATAGTTCGCCAACGGCTCGCCCATGCCCATGAAGACCACGTTCGACAACCGACGCGGCGCGGCGGCGCGCGCCGCGAACATCACCTGTTCCAGGACTTCGCCGGCGCTGAGGTGTCGGGTGAAGCCCGCCTGTCCGGTCGCGCAGAACGTGCAGCCCATGGCGCATCCGGCCTGGGACGAGACGCACACCGTGACGCGGTCCTCGTAGGCCATGAGGACCGTCTCGATCGTCGCTCCGTCAAACAGTCGAAAGACCCACTTGCGCGTGGCCCCGAGGTCGCTCGCGACGTCGTTGGCGACTTCGAGGCTCGGGGGGAATCGCACGGACAACTGAGCGCGCAAGGCCTTGGGGATCGTCGTAATCCCGTCCAGTGCCTGGCCCTCGCTCCATAGTCCGTGCCAGACCTGATCGACGCGGTAGCGCGGTTCGTCCACCAAGAGCGCGGAAAGCTCCTCCTTGGAGTACTCATAGACCGACGGCATACCTCAACGCTACGCCGAGCGCTCGTGGTTCCCGTCGAGTCGTCGTCAAACTCGGCCACGGCGGCACTATCCCAATCTCTGCTTGACTCATAGACGATTCAGCCGCCAGCGCTGCCAGACATCAGGAGCATTCATGGAACTCAACAACACTTCGGCCGTCGTCACCGGCGGCGCCTCGGGACTCGGTGAGGCGACGGCGCGCGAACTTAGTGCGCGCGGCGTGAAAGTCGTCCTCGCCGATCTCAATGATGAGCGCGGCACAGCGCTCGCCAAGGAGATCGGTGGTGCGTACGTGCACTGCGACGTGACGAACACCGAGCAGGTGATCGAAGCGATCGAAGCCGCCAAGGCCATGGCGCCACTGTGGAGCGCTGTGAACTGCGCCGGTATCGGTTGGGCGACGCGCACCGTCGGCAAGGACGGGGCCTACTCGTCGGCCCACGACCTCGACCTCTACCGCAAAGTGATCGAGATCAACTTGATCGGCACGTTCAACGTCTGCCGCCTCGCCGCGACCGCCATGAGCGCGAACACGCCCGACGTCGACAGCATGCGTGGCGCGATTGTGAACACCGCGTCGGTCGCGGCCGAGGACGGCCAGATCGGACAGGTCGCCTACTCCTCATCCAAGGGCGGCGTCGTCGGACTCACGCTGCCGTTGGCCCGTGACTTGGCGGTCATTGGTGTGCGAGCGAACTGCATCCTGCCCGGTCTCATCGACACGCCCATCTACGGCACCGGTCCGCAGTCCGATGAGTTCAAGGCTCGCCTCGGCGCCGGCGTGCTCTTCCCGAAGCGTCTGGGGTACGCCTCGGAGTTCGCCACGCTCGCCGCTGAACTCCTCGCCAACAGTTACATGAACGCCGAGTCGATTCGTCTTGACGCCGGTATCCGGATGCAGCCCAAATAGCGCCGAGACTTTGTTGGCCGGCCCCTCGCGTCGGGGGATAGATACGAGAGACCGACCAACGGACCGGGGGGCTTTGTGGACCTAGAGGAACTGCACGTCGACTCCACGACTGAGCGTCGTATGGATCTTGCAATGCGCACCGGCGCGCAGGAGACGAGCGCGATCGTCGTCATTTAATTCGCCGTCGAGATGGAGCGACAGGGTCGCCGTCGCCAATCGTGTGGGCGAACCGACCTCTTCCCCAGTGACGTCGACGGTCACACTGGTGAGGCCGTCGACCCCATGGTGCTCGGCGTAGGCGCGTACGGTCCCCGCGACGCACATTGCGAGTGATGCGAGGAGCAGGTCCACCGCTCGCACACCCTGGTCGCCGTCGCGCGACGACTGTACCCGAACCGCGCCGTTCGTGAACTCAAAGAGACCTCGTTCACTCGACGTAACGCTCACCGTTCGACGACGCAACGCTTCTAACGACTCATTCGTACGCATGGGCTGCCTCAATCGTCGCGGCGAGCACGGCTTCGGGACTGTACGGCGCGTAGGCACCGGGCACGTAGGTGACCGCGTCGAGGTCGCCGGTGTAGGGGAACGAACCATGGCGCTCGAAGACCGGCCACGACACCGGGGAACGACGATTGATACCCACGTCAATGCCTTGGAACGGCGCCATGCCGAGCAGCATCAAGAGGCCATCGAGTCGCACCCGCTCTTCGCCATCGACGAGCACCGCGAGGTTCCATTGGTAGTCCGCAACGCCCTGAACGTCGAGGGTTACCTCGTGTCGACCTGCACTGAGCAGTCCGGCATCGGCTTCGTGCAGGTCGCCGTACTCGTTGTACGCGAGTCGCAGGCGTCGACCTTCCAGATAGACCATGTAGCCACCGCCCTGGTCTCCGTGGGCGAAGAGCACGCCCTCGTCGAGTGCTCCGTGCACCAGCGACGCCGTTGCACGAAAGGACCGCAACGTCACGAGCTTCGATGAGCGGTAGCGCTCCAGTGTCGGCGTGCCGGCCAGAATCCGTACCGGTTCCGTCAGTCGATCCTCAAACGGTCGACGAACGGTTCCCATGTAACCAGTGAAGTCATTGAGCGGGAAGACCTTGTTGTCCCACGCACTGCGCTCCCACGCTGCTGAAAGCTCGCGAACCAGTTCTGGTCGTTCGGACGCGACGTTGTTGCGCTCGGTGGGGTCTTCACGGATGTCATAGAGCTCCCACTCCTGGTCGTCGTAGGGCGTATTCGGCCGATGCAACGTGACGAGCTTCCACCCGTCCTTGTAGAAGCTTCGATTACCCATGAACTCCGAATACTGCTCGTGGTGAGCACTGAGATAGTCGCTGTCGTTCAACGACGCGGCGAAACTGGCGCCGTCGAGCGCCACGACCTCGACGCCGCGAAACTGCTTCGGCCGCTCGACGCCGGTGAGTTCGAGCAACGTCGGGAGAAGGTCGGTGACGTACTGGTATTCGCGTCGCACTTGACCGCGGGACTGCTCGTCAATCCCCTTGGGCCAACTGAAGAGAAAGGGAACGCGCACCCCACCGGCGTGCGTGAATCCCTTGTAGAGGCGAAACGGCGTGTTTGACGCCATGCCCCAACCCCGCGGGTAGTGCACCATCGCTCGAGGGCCGCCGATCAGATCGATGTCCCTCGCAACGTCACTGTGCCAATCTGCCGGCAAGCGCAGACCATGGATGAACTGTTTGAAATAACTGCGAGTGCCGTGTTCGCCGCCCTCGGCCGTGCCGCCGTTGTCGGACATGAAGATCACAATCGTGTTCTCGAGTTCACCGAGGTCCTCGACAACGTCGAGAAGGCGCCCCAGATTCTCATCGACGCTCTCAATGGACGCGGCGTACACCTCCATGTAGCGCGCGAACACCGCCTTCGTGTCATCGTCGAGATCGTCCCACGCTCCCACATCGAGGAACGCTTCCGCGTTGCGCTCGGCCATCTGCGTGTCGGCGCTGAAGAGGCCGGTTTCCTTCTGACGCGCGAAACGCTTCTCGCGTAGGTCGTCCCAGCCGGCGTCGTAGCATCCGCCATACTTCGCGATGTCTTCTGGCTTGGCCTGTAGCGGACCATGAACCGCGTTGTGCGCCACGTAGCAAAAAAACGGTTTGTGGGCGTCGCTCGCGCGCAGACCTTTGATCATTGAAATCGCGTGATCGGTGATGTCGTCAGGTAGGTAGTAACCCGGC
This sequence comes from Acidimicrobiaceae bacterium, assembly GCA_003155915.1. GTDB lineage: Bacteria > Actinomycetota > Acidimicrobiia > Acidimicrobiales > RAAP-2 > RAAP-2. The sequence goes on from PMFA01000005.1 coordinate 204,977, forward strand.
GGGTACTCGTCCACGTCAACGGGCGAGTTGTCACTGATCAACCGGTGAGGATGATGAAGGTTGGTGAGCCCTTCGAGGACGCCGTAGTAGCGGTCGAATCCCTGCTGGCAGGGCCAACTGCGTCGCGCGCCGGCGTCATTCATCACCGCGTCGCGCGTCAGGTGCCACTTCCCGACGCAGAACGTGGCGTAGCCCGCGTCGCGTAGCGTCACGGCGAGCGTTGGTACGTCCTCGGCGATCTCCATCGTGTACCCGGGGAACCCAGGATCGCTGTTGGCGACCGAGGCGAAGCCCGCGCGGTGTGGGTTGAGACCGGTCAGGAACGCCGCGCGCGCCGGGGAGCACACGGGCGTCGTGTGGTAGTTGGTGTAGCGAAGGCCCTCGCGGGCAAGACGGTCCAACGTGGGCGTCGAAACCTCCGCGCCAAAGGGACCGATGTCGCTGAAACCCATGTCGTCGAGCAACACGACGATGATGTTTGGTGCGTCGCTCGACGGCGTCGGCGTGGGCGGCCACCACGACGTCGACTCCTCAACGGTCTTGCCGACTCGACCGCCCCACCCGTCGTAGTGACGGGTGGGACCCTCTTCGGTAGTCATGTCCCTCTCCTCCGTTACTTTCTCAGCCCTTGGGGAGCGTCGCCACGAGTGCGTTGAACTGCGTCGAGTAGAGCGTCTGCGTGTCCACCGGCGTCGTGAGAAGGCCGGCCTGTGTGAAGGCGACTGCTTCGTTCGTAATGCTGTTGTACTGATTGGGACCGATCTTCACGAACGATGCGAGTGCCGCGTTCACGGCCGCGGTCGCGAGTGGCAACGTGATGTTGTTCGCGGTGGCGTAGTCCTGCGCCCACGTGGCGGTGTGCGTCGCGGCCCAGTGTTCGGCCTCGGCGTAGCGGTGCAGATAATCCGCGATCGCCGCGCTCTTCTTCGTGTTCGCGAGTGCCGAGTCGGCGGCGAGGAAGTACGAGTAGCCCTTGGTGTAACTCGTGCCGAGGGCTAATACCTGCGCGCCCGACTCCACGGCCTCGGCGAGGTAGGGCTGAATCAAGACGGCCGCCTGGACCGAGTTTGAAGTCAGCGCCGCGAGCGCGAGTGCCGGATTGAGGTTGACAATGGTCGCGTTCTTCCAGCCCCCGTCGGAGCCATTGAGCGCCTGAATCGCGATGTACTGAAGAATCGTGCCGCTGGCCGCCGCAATCTTCGTGCCCTTCAATCCTCCGAGCGTCGTGATCGTCGAGCCCTTGGGAACAACGAGGCCCAACGACGCGCCGGGAGCGACCGGCTGGGTGACGGCGACGACCTTGAGAGCCACGCCACCGGCCTGGGCGAAGATCGCCGGTGTGTCCGCGGTCACCGTGAGGTCGATCGAGCCGCCTTGGATGGCCGCGACGGCCGGCGGACCGGCGGGGAACGTCGCGAAGTTGACTTTGTACTGCGCGCCCTTCAGGGCACCAGAGTCGTTGAGCAGAATCTGGGTCTGCCCCGCCAGGTCGCCGACGTTGAGCGTCACGCCACTGAGGTTGATCTTCTTCGGCGTTGTTTTGTGCTTGGTCGTCGCACCCGACGCTCCGCCAATTCCTACAACAATGACCACGGCGGCCAGCACAAAGGCCGCTCCGCTGATTCTTAGATTCGTCCTACTGTGTCTCACGGTTTTCCTCTCTGGTGCGATGGCGATGTGCACATCGTCTGGTCCCTGCTTAAATCCTTACTTTATCCATCGCAATACTAGGAAATACGAACAACGGCTCTGAACCGGGGTTGTGCATTCGCTGCTACGAGGTCACCCCGGGTGCGGGCACTGTGGTCACTGGTCGACTCCCAACTCACTGAGAAGTCGCCGACGAAGCGACGCGAACTCGACGCCGATCTCGCGGGGTCGCGCCATTGGTACATCGACTTCAAATCCGAGGTGGCCCTCTCGCAACAGCACCACGCGGTCGGCCAACAACAGGGCCTCTTCCACGTCGTGCGTCACGAGCAAGACGGCCGGGCCGTGTCGCGCACAGAGGTCCGCTATCAGTTGCTGCATCTTGAGACGTGTCAACGCGTCGAGTGCGGCGAAGGGTTCATCGAGCAACAGCAGTTGCGGTTCGCGTACCAGTGCGCGCGCGAGCGCGACTCTCTGTGCCTCTCCCCCGGAGAGCGTCGCGGGCCACACGTTCGCGTGCGACGCCAGACCAACCTCTTCGAGAGCGCCAATCGCCGCCGCGCGGGTGGCGCTCGAACGCTCGAGGCCCAGCGCGACGTTCTGCCAGACGCGCTTGGAGTTGACGAGTCGAGGCTCTTGGAAGACAACGGTGCGTGATCGAGGTACGAGCAGTTCGCCCGAGTCCGGTGTATCGAGGCCGGCGAGCAAGCGCAGCAGAGTGGTCTTGCCGCTCCCGCTCTTTCCCAACAAGGCGACGAATTCCCCGCGGCGGATCCTCAAGTCGAGGCCGTTGAGCGCCGGGTGTTCTCCGAACTGACGAACTAACTGATGCGTGTCGACGGCCAACGTCCCGTCATGCGTTTCTAGTGCGGCACTCATCGAACCGACACTCCCGCTCGCCACGGCAACGCGAGCTTCTCAATCACGCGCACGACGAGATCGGCGCTCAGACCCAGCGCGGCGTAGATAATGACGCCGCAGAACACAATGTTCGTCTGTTGAAACTGCTCAGCCTGGTTGATGAGATAGCCGATGCCGCCGTTCGACGCGATCGTCTCGGCTCCGACGAGTGCGAGCACGGAGAGACTGAGTGAAAAACGCAGACCGGTGAGGAGTCCCGGCAGCGAAAGCGGGAAGATCACTTCGCGGATCAGTCGAATGCCGTGGAGGCCGTAGGAACGAGCCGCCTCGACGACCTTGCGATCGACGTTGCGCATCGCCGCTGCGGTGTTGATGTACATCGGGAAGGTCGTCGCCAACGAGATCAGCGCGACCTTTGGCAGTTCCCCAATGCCCATCCACACCACGAACAGGGGAATGAGCGCGAGAAACGGGACCGTGCGAAGCATCTGCAGCGGCGCGTCAAAGAGTTCCTCGCCGATCCTCGAAAGCCCTGACATGAGACCGAGTGAAAACCCTAAGATGACGCCGATCGACAGCCCGAAGCCGGCCAGCGACAGCGAGTCGCCAATCTGACCCCAGAGATCATGCGAGAACAGTGTGCCGAACGTCTTCAGAACCGTGTAGGGCGTCGGCAGCGAACCGGCCGGCAACCAACTGGCTCTCGCGAGTGCCCACCAGAGGAGCAAAAGGAGTAGCGGCGAAAGTACACGTAGGCCCAGCGAATGCGAGCGCCTGCGAGAACGCGAGCGAAAAACTCTAGGGGTGACCAGTTCAATCAATGACGGCGTGTCATCGAACCCCTCGGAGCCAAGATCGTCGCGTTGGTGCACTGCAACTCTGGACACGAAACTGACTCCTCGTCGATCAATCACTGCGAGTCGCCACGGTGGCACTCGATTCCAATATCCTACTATTTCCCTCGTAATACTAGGATATTGCAAATGAACCATAGGTGATGGGGTGTGCGCAGGTCAAAAGCAACACAACGCGGTGACGAACGACTACCTTGTGCGACGATGACGGCGTGGACTTCACGTTGGAGATGGGCGCGGCCGCAACGTCGCGCACCTGACACACTTCGTGCTCTCCTGGCCGAAACGTCCGAAATTCCGCTTTTAGGACGGCGGCACCTGACGCGACCTTGGAAGTGCCACGTTAAGGTCCTCGACGTCTGAGAAACACTAAGAAACCGAGTTCGCGTGAGTGTTCTGTCGTTCTGGTCCGACCCGATCTGGAAAGGCCTTCGGATCGTTTCGTTCGTGTCCGCGGCCCTCACTCTCACATTTCTCACCGTCTACTTCTCCGGAGTCCGGTCGTGGCGCGTCCCACTTGACGCCGCGATTCTGACCAACATTGCGGTTTTCGCGGCGCTCGTCACTCGCAGTGTCATACTCCGCGCGAAGTTGCGTCATGCGTCCAAGCCGTAGAGGTCCGAATCGCTCGGGTCCGTATGGATCAGCGCCGGTGGCTCAGCTGTGACGGCGGCCATTCGAGTTGAATCCCTTGTTGGGGAATATTCCGGGAGGAGTGTCGTCACGCTTCTTGTCGAAAAAGAAACTCCCGAGACGGCGCGCGAACCGGCTCCACGCATTTGATGGAGTTGGCACTTCGCCATCATCGCCGCCCCCTGGACGCACGTAATGTTCTGGATTCACACTCACCCCCACGCCGCCACATCGCCGAACGAGGTCACGGGGACAACCTACCAACCGTCAGCGCGCCAGACATTGGACTTGTTGTTTGTGAGTGAGCCGTCCCGTCGGACCCCGACTCGAAATGACACCGATCATTGAATTCGGATTCAGTTCGGTACTTCAGAGAGAGGCGTCTTCGCCGATCCCGTCCGCCTAGAAGCGGATTACGCCGCGAATGTTCACACCGGCGTGCATGTCCTCGTAGCCTTGGGTGATCTCGCCGAGGTCGTACTCGCGGGTGACGAGTTCATCGAGCTTGAGCGTGCCGTCACGGTACATCTGAACCTGGCGAGGAATGTCGGAGGTCATGTTCGTGGCGCCGAACAGTGAACCCTGAATCCGCTTTTGGTTCAGCGTGAGCATGGCGAGCGAGATGGGAATCCCGACCTCGCTCACGGGGGTGACGCCGGTCACCACCACGGTGCCACCCTTGCGGATCGCGTTGAACGCCTGGGCGACGTGCTCACCATGAACCACACCGATCGTGACGATCGCGCTGTGCGCACCCTGACCATTGGTGACGCTCTTGGCGAAAGCATCAGCGTCGGCGATGTCGACGAAGACGTGCGTGGCGCCGAGCTCGAGAGCCTTTTCGCGTTTGAAGGCAACCGGGTCGACCGCGATTACGTTCGTCGCCGCGGCGTGCGCCGCCCCCTGGACGGCGTTGATGCCGACGCCGCCAATGCCCATGATGATCACGGTGTCGCTCGGGCGGACTTCGGCAGAGTTGACCGCCGAGCCCATCCCGTCCCCACGCCGCAACCGAGGAGACAGAGCTTCTCCAGCGGGAGGTCCTTGTCGACCTTGATCGCCGAGTTCACGTGGGCGATGGTGTGAGCGGCGAACGTGCTGATGCCGAGCATGTGGTCGACGTTCGTCCCGTCGTTCATGCGAAGACGAGGGCTGCCGTCCGCTCTGGGACCGGAAAGACCGCTCGCACCACGGTCACAGAGGTTCTGGTGGCCAGTCGCGCACCAGTGACACCGACCGCAGGCCGGGAGGAAGCTGAAGACGACGTGGTCACCGATATCCCAACCCCTCGTGTTCGGACCAACTTTCTGCACCACGCCGGCACCCTCGTGCCCACCGCAGATCGGAAAGCGCTCGACCGGCAAGTCACCCGTCGCGACGTGGTAGTCCGAATGGCACAGACCCGACGCCACCAACTCGACTTGGATCTCGTCTTCGATCGGTTCGTCCAGGACCAGGTCCCCGACTTCGTACTTGCCCGGCGCCTGCCGGAGAATTGCCCCTCGCGTTTTCATCAGTGCATTCCCCCCTGTTGATTCAGTCCCCTAGAAGAAGGAACTAACAACTCGTCGAAGGCGCTGTCACTCGATCGTCAGACCTGCAAAATGCCGTGGTCCGGCGTCAGATCTCGCGGGCCTCGGCCACGTTCTCGAATCGAGCGAACTCGCCGCGCCACGTGAGGTGCGACGTTCGCGTCGGGCCGTTTCGGTTCTTGCCGACGATGATCTCGGCCTCCGCCTTCTTGTCGTTCGCGACCTCTCCGTACTGTTCGGGGCGGAAGATGAAGAGCACGACGTCGGCGTCCTGCTCGAGCGAGCCGGATTCGCGCAGGTCCGACATCATCGGTCGCTTGTCCGCTCGCTCTTCGAGCTTGCGCGACAACTGCGAGAGCGCAATGACCGGGCACTGGAGTTCACGTGCCAGGATCTTCAGCGATCGGCTCATCTCCGATACTTCAACCTGCCGATTCTCCGCTCGCCCGCGCGAACTCATCAACTGCAAGTAGTCAATGATCACGACACCGAGGTCACCATTCTGCTGACGGATCCGACGCGCTCGAGCTCGAACGTCCATGACCGTCAGTGCCGGGTTGTCGTCAATGAAGACCTTCGCCGACTGGAGGTAGCCGAAGGCCTCGTGAGCGCGGTTCCAGTCCGCGTCACTGAGGTCGCCGGTTCTCAGTTTCGAAGAGTCGATTCGGGCCGTCGAGGCGAGAATCCTCTCGGCCAACTCCTGGCGGCTCATCTCTAACGAGAAGAACAGCGCGGGGCGTTTCACCACCGCACCAACGTGGATCAAGATTCCGAGGGCGAAGGCCGTCTTGCCGGTTCCCGGTCGAGCGCCGACGATGGTCATGCTGCTCGGCTGCAGTCCCTGGAGAATCTGGTCGAGCGACTTGTAACCGGTCTCGAGGCCGTTGATCCGACCGCGCGTCTCACCGCGTTCCTCGAGGATGTCGGCTTCACTCAACAACAAGCGCTGGAGCGGTGAGACCGAGTCGGTTCGGCCCGCGTCGCCAATGGCGTTGATCTTGCGTTCGGCTTCGTCGATCAGTCCCACGACGTCTTCGGTGGCGACGTAGGCGTCATCGACGATCTCACCAGCGACCGAGATAAGACGTCGTTGCTGGGCCTTCTCGCGCACCAACTCGGCGTAGTGCTGGGCGTTCGCGGCCGACGGCGTATTCATCTGGAGCGAAGAGAGCAGGGCCAGTTCGACGGCGATCGCTCCGCGTTCTTGCAGCTTGGCTTGCACGGTCACGTAGTCGACCGGCTCACCGGCGTTGGCGAGGGCGATGATCGAACTGAAGATCTGTCCGTGCAGTGGTCGATAGAAGTCTTCGGCCTGCACCGTTTCGTACGCGATGCTCACGGCCTCTTGCGACAACAGCATCGCGCCGATCAAACTTTCCTCGGCTTCGATTGCACTGGGAGGTATGCGACCGCCGTTCGGCGCCTGTCGCGTACGTTCCGATTCAATCTGCGTCATAAGACCTCAATGGTCGCGTGTTTGAGTTGTTTGCAACAAGAAGCACAACGTGGGGAAATGTCTGTGCACAAATCGCACCAATCTGATGATTTCATCTCGCTGTGACATAGGCCGCATTACGCAGCGCACGCCGAGACAAAAGTCTCGGCGTGCGTGTACTTCAGAAACTCGTGAACTACTTGGCGGTGATCTCGACCTTGATAGTGGCGTCGACGCCGTCGTACAGCGCGGCGGTCACGGTCGCTGCACCAACTTCTTTCAGGTGCTCGGTCATGTGAATGGCGTGACGATCGAGCGAGATGCCGGTCGCCGTTCGCAGCGCGTTCACCACGTCAGCTTCGCTCACCGAGCCGAACAGACGACCGTTCGCGCTGGCGCGAGCGGCGATGCTGAGACTCTGTGCTTCGATGATCGCACGCTGCGCTTCGGCCGCTTCTCGACTCGCGGCGTCGCGAGAGTCTCGGGACTTGCGCATCGATGACGCCTGGGATTCGGTGTTCGAACTCGCCTTCATCGCCGCACCCGAAGGCAGCAGGAAATTGCGGGCGTAGCCGGACTTGACCTCGACGATGTCGCCGCGACGGCCCACGCCACGAACGTCACTTCGGAGCAGGACTTTCATTCGGCGACCTCCTTGACGAGTTCGATCTCCGCAACGGGAGTGGCGTCGACGTACGCGAGGATCTCTTCGGCCTCGACGTCGGGTGCCTCGGTGCTCACGCTCTCGGGCGCGGCCGGTCGGTCAGCGTCGGAGCGCGGCGGGCGCGGCCCGCGGTCGTCGCGGTTGCCGCGACCTCCACGACGTTCGGTGACGGTGCGCTGCGTGTAGGGCAACAGCGCCAACTCGCGAGCGGTCTTGATGGCGTCGGTGACGTCGCGCTGGTGCTGCTGGCAGTTGCCCGAGACCTTGCGTCCGCGAATCTTGCCGCGGTCCGAGATGTACTTGCGCAGCTGCGCGAGGTCCTTGTAGTCAACCGTGTCCACGCCGTGCTGACAGAAGGAGCACGGCTTCTTCTTCGCGCCACGACGCGTGTCGATCTTCGGGGCGCGCTTTGGCGGCTTGGGATTGTTAATACGGGGCATTAGAAGGGCTCCTCATCAAAGGCGTAACTGCTGGGTTCATTCGTGCGTGGTGCCGCGGCCGGTCGGTCGCTGGACTGGAAGTTGCTGCCTTCGGCGCGCGGGGTGCGCGTGACGACGGCCGTCGCCCACTTCAGGCTCGGTCCGATCTCGTCGGCGTTGATTTCGACGATCGAACGCTTGTCGCCGTTCTCGGTCTCCCACGAGCGCTGTTCGAGTCGACCGCTCACGATCACGCGAGCGCCCTTGGTGAGCGAGTTCGCGGCGTTCTCGGCCATGGCGCCGTAGCCCACGACCTCGAAGTAGCTGACGCGCTCTTCCCACTCCTGGGTCTGGCGGTTCTGCCAGCGGCGGTTGACGGCGATGGAAAGCTTCAACGCCGCCTGCCCGCTATTGAGGAACTTCAGTTCGGGGTCGCGGGTGACGTTCCCTACGACGGTGATTGCGTTATCGGCCATTTCTATCTCCTTGGATTCTCAAGCGTCCGAACTTACGCCTGCGCCGTGACACGGGCGCTCGGACGTTCGTGGCGGCGAAGAATCTTGTAGCGCAGGACTTCATCAGAGAGAGTCAGGATCCGGTTGAGCTCGACGACGGTCGCCGACTCACCACTGAACTCCACCAAGACGTAGTAGCCCTCTTTGCGCTTGTTGATCTCATAGGCCAGGGGACGCTTACCCCAACGGTCGATGGCCCCGGGCGTTCCACCGTGAGTTCGTACGGTTTCTAACGCTCGGTCGAGCGCGATTTGGATCGTTTGGGCGTCGACGGCGGTGTCGAACACGATCATGGTTTCATAGGGCCTCATGGCCGGTTTCCTTTCCCTCTGGTCCGACTCGGTCGGGCTCTGCGGAAAACAGAGCAGGGTATGTGGCACTTCCCCACGCTTGTGGGAACGACAATCCTAGTCCACGAGGCCGAAAATGGCTATTCGAGGCCGACCGTCTACTCCATCCTTACGTTCTGAGGTCGAGTGGAGCGATCGAGCAGGGGCAGTGTCGAGGCGATCATGGCGAGGGCCCCGACCAGACCACCGCCGACGATGAAGTAGTACGACATGCCCGGCGGGCGAAGCGTCAAGCCCAACTGGGAACGCAAGAACAAGTCCGAGGCGACGAAACCGGTCATGGCCGAGGCGACCGAGATCACTAGCAGTGGACCGGCGGTCTCGAAAGCGACCATTCGTTGAAGAACCCCGAGCGGGGCGCCGCTCAGTCGCAACAGACCGAACGGTCGTTTGCGTTCGCTCACGCCCGCCGCCATGGCGACCGCCAGGCTGCACCCCGCGATCAAGAGACTGGCGAGGGTGACGACCTCACTCGAGGTCCGCAACTCGTTCAGCAGTTGCGACGACTTCGCGTCGACCTCGCCGAAGAGACTGGTCGTGCTCTCGAACATGAAATCACGATCCAGCACCGTTTGGACCTTCTCGATGACCGAGGTCGAGCCGTTCGTGGCGACAGCAATCAGCTGCACGGGCAGTTTCGTCACGTTGGTCGTGGGCTGCGCACTCGGCCAGGTGGTCGAGGCCGCGACGGTCACGGACCTCGTGACCCGCATGAACGCGACGTCATCGCCGAGCGCCGCGTAGGTCGCCCCCGCGTGGCAACGACCGAGCGCCGGCGTGGAGGCCAGTTCGGCGCACGACACCAGGCCATCCTGGAGGTCGCCACCCAACCCATTGATATTGGGCACCCGACCATCGATACGTAGGTTCGCGGGGGCCACGTAGACGATCGTCACGCCTTTAACGCCACGGATCGAACGCAGGGACTCGACGACGCTCTGTGAGACCGACGGGATTGAGTTGTTCGTTGTGAAGGCGAACTGGTCGGTGACGGTACGACTGGCCGGGGCGCTCGAACTGGTCGAACCGTGGTCGGCGAGGATCGTCGAAATCGTGCCGACCGAGACGCTGGTGACGAAGATCGCCAAGATCAGACCACTGATGGCTCGAAAGGATCCCTTCGGGTTGTCGGACAGTCGCCGTCCGGCGAGTAGCACGGGCACACGGCTCGTCCGACTGGCCATCAGTTTCGAGCCCGTCATGATCAACCACGGACCCGCGAGCACCAATCCGAGCATTGTCAAAAAGAACCCGAGGAGGTAGGCCTGGACCTGCGCGCTGGCACTCGTCGGGCGGCCCACGGAGACGAAGTACGCGAGGACGGCGATACCGGCGATGAGAGGGAGGACGCGATAGGCGCGCGGAGGCTGCGGCGTGACCCGTCGCGTGACACCGAGCGGCGAGAGCTGGACCCGCCGAAGGGCGACGCGCGCGACCACCGCTGCGGCGATCGGGACGCCGATCGCGACGACGAGGACGTCGACGAGTCCGATCGAGAGGTCGCTCGCCTGAAGCGGTTGACCGGCGAACGGGACGTGCACCAAGGCGGGCTTGGTGACGAAGTACAAGCAGAACCCAATCGTGACGCCGGAGATCGCCGCGACGAGCGCCTCGACCGTCGCAATCACGCTGACCTGTCGCATCGTCGCGCCGGCCAAACGAATCGCGGCGAAACGCTGCTCCCGTCGCGCCGCCGACAGCCGCATCGCGGCGCCGACGAACACCAGGACCGGGAAGAGCAGGACGAGCGCCAAGACCGCAAGGATGATCTGAAGTCCGGTCGTTCCCGACGTATCGGGCCCCCCGTCACTCGACGAGGTTACGAAACTGGTGATCACGCTCGCGCCGGAGATCTCCGCCATCGTGTGCTCGCTCTGTCCCTCGACGATCACGAGGTCGTCCGGCGAGGGCAGTGCCGACGCACCGATCGTGCCAATCATCGTCCCCGTGAAGCGAGAACCCAATTCACTCGCCGGCGTCGTGCGCAGCAATGCGGCCAGTGCCGGCGACGCGTAGAACTGCCCCGGCCCGGGCAACGAAGGGATGCCGGGCGGTATCAGCGGGTGCGCGCCCGTGGCCGCCACGTCGATCTGCACGATCAACTGATTCTCGAACTGGTTGGAACTGACGATCCACCAAATGGGACTACCGAGTGATGGCGTCGTGACCGACAGTTCGCCACCCCGTTGCGTCGGTCGCTGACTGTGCGGATTGGTTGCCATCCACGCGCCGCGTGCGTTCTGCGCGCCCAGTCCATTGATCGTTGCCAGCGTCAAGAGGAGCATCGCCACGCCCAAAGAGACCGCGAGAGCCATCACGACGAGTCGAACGAGTGACTCTTTCCCGCCGCGAGTACTGAGGCGAAGTCCAAATCGGATCACGGCGCCAGATCTGGAGTGAGCGAGGACACACGTCCATCGCGGACGACGACTTCGCGGTCCGCGTACGCGGCGACCCGCGGCTCGTGGGTCACGAGTACGACCGTGGTCCCGTCTTGACGGGCCGCCGTCACGAGCAGTTCCATCACGAGCTCACCAGTCAACGAGTCCAGCGAGCCCGTGGGTTCGTCGGCGAAGAGCACCTTCGGACGCGCAACGAGTCCGCGCGCGAGGGCGACTCGTTGGGCTTGACCCCCCGACAGCTCTCCGGATCGCCGCCGCTCCAAGCCGTCGATACCGAGACGTCCGAACCACTCACGCGCGCGCGCGAGTGCGTCGTTGCGTCGAACCCCGCCCAGAAGAAGCGGCAGTGCGACATTCTCCTCGGCGGTCAGTTCGGGCACCAACTGTCCGAACTGGAAGACGAACCCGAAGGTGTCGCGACGTAGCGAACTGCGCTCACTCTCCGGGTAGGTGTCGATGCGCGTACCCGACAAGCGAATCTCCCCCGATTTTGGCACAAGGATCCCCGCCAAGCAGTGCAAAAGCGTCGACTTGCCCGAGCCACTTGGACCCATCACCGCGAGAATCTCGCCCTCGCGGATCGACACGCTGGCGCCGCGTAGCGCCGGGGTCTGACCGAAGTCGAAGAACACTTCGATCGCCTCGATCATTGCGGCGGTGGGTCGAATCTCGTCTGCAACAGTCACGACGCTCACGACGCCACCGCCCGTGCCAGGGAGGGGAGTCGAGCGGCGGTCATGTCGATCCAACGAAGGTCGGCCTCCAGATGGAAGAGCCCGTGATCAGCGAGTAAGACATCGATCAGGCTGTCCGTTCGCTTCAATTCGGTCAGTTCACGCATCCGTCGCAAATGCGCCGCGCGTTGCGTATCGAGGTACTGTTCGGCCGAGCGACCGAGCATGAGCGCCAGGACCACCTTCGAAAAGAGGACGGTCTGGAGGTGCGGTTCGGGTGTCACGGGCTCGGCGAGCCAGGCCTCGAACTCTTCTTTCCCCTCCGGCGTGATGGCGTAACGCTTGCGATCCGGCCCGTCGCCGGGCTCCGCTTCCCCGGGCACCACCTTCCCGTCACGCGAGAGTCGCGCGAGCGTGGCGTAGACCTGGCCGAAAGCCAACGGTTTGTCGCGCCCGAAATAGGTGTCGTAGTCGCGCTTCAGGTCGTAGCCGTGGCTGGGTTCTCGTTCGAGGAGACCGAGCAATGTCAAGGGAACACTCATGGGGGTTAGAATACACNNATTACGTGGACATTCGCGTGCCCTCGGTCCTAGTCGAGGAGACCTTCGGGGTTGGGGTACGCCTCGGCATCACTCGGGAAGTCCCCACTTCGGACGTCCTCGGCGAAATGGCGAATCGCCTCGGTGATCACGGGACCGAGATTGGCGTACTGGCGCACGAACTTCGCCGGTTGGCGGTTCGTCAGTCCCAGCAGGTCGTGAAAGACGAGCACCTGCCCGTCGGTGTCCGGGCCAGCGCCAATTCCAATAGTGGGGATGTCGAGGGACTCGGTGACGCTCTTGCCCACCACGCTCGGCACGCCTTCGATCACGATCGCGAAGACGCCCTCGTCTTGGAGGAGTTGCGCGTCCTCGATCAGCAGCTTGGCGCTCTCCGTGGTCTTCGCCTGGACCCTGAATCCCCCGAACGCCATCACGCTCTGCGGAGTGAGACCAAGGTGGCCCATCACAGGAATTTGAGCGTCGAGCAACGCGCGAACGACACTCTGTCGCACGCGACCGCCTTCGAGCTTCACGCTGTCGGCACCCGCGCGAATGAGCTTCGCGGCGTTGCGAACGCTTTCTCCGAGGTCAACGTGATAGCTCAACCACGGCATGTCGGCGACGACGTGGGCTTCGGGCTTCGCGGCGGCAACGGCGCGCACGTGATGGCACATCTCGTCGATCGTGATGTGCAAGGTGGTCTCCTGGCCAAGCACGACGTTCGCCATCGAGTCGCCCACAAGGATCAGGTCGACACCGGCCGCCGAGGCCAAACGGGCCCCCGGCTCGTCGTAGGCGGTCACCATCACCAGGGGAATTGCACCATTTCGACGCTTTCGGACCCGGATCGCCGGGGCACTCAGCGTCATTCGCCCACCTCTTGTCGCTCGATCGCGTTCACGCGGCGCGCGCGGCGCGCACCGGCCGACCACTTTCGCACGAGGTGGTGGAACGAACATCCCACGCACACCTCGACGGCGTAACACTGCACCGGCTCTTCGCGTCGCTCCAATTTCAACAGTTCCGCGCGCGACGTCGGACAGGTGCCACCCGAGGGCAACCTCGAGCCAAAGACGTACGTCACTTCGACGAGTTCGACGTCACGACAGATAGGACACGTCTCGCCGGTCTTTCGTCCGAGGTTCTTCGCCGCGCGCAAGAGTTCGGGGTGCGCGTCGCACACGTCCTCGTAGCGGATGATGCCCGCGGTGACCTTCGCGAGGAGAGCGTGACGAACGAGCCCGAACTCGACCACCGCTCCGTTTGCGGTACTCGTGCGGAAGCGCTTATCCATTAGGGGTGACCTTACACACCTTTGTTTCATTGGGAAATGACACCACTGTACGTTCGATATATCGAAGTGATATTATATTTCGCGTGTTAGACATTGCCATCCTGGGTCTGCTCATGGACCGCGACCACCACGGTTACGAGATACGCACACAACTGCGCGACCGACTCGGTGTTTGGGCGAATGTTTCCTTCGGTTCGATCTATCCGGCACTCGCGCGCTTAGAGCGTCAGGGCTGCGTGGAAGCGGTCACCTCGAGTGAGACTCGACTGAGCTCGCTCTCCACCGGTTCGCTCTCTGGTGAGCGCGCGTCATTGCGTTCACTTCGCACGACGACGGGACTCGGACGCCGCGGCCGAAAGGTCTATCGCATCACCGAGCGAGGTCGTCGTGACTTCGTCTCCATGCTCGCCGACCCGGCGACGCTCGATGACGGCAAGAACTTCTCGTTGCGCATGGCCCTCGCCCAGTACCTGAACCCGAACGCTCGGGTCGGGCTGCTCGAGCGTCGCCGTGGCGACCTCATTGCTCGCCTGGCCGAAGTCCGGGTCGGGGCGAACAACGAACTACTCGACCCCTACGCGCGCGGCGTCATGGAGCACGCGGCCCAGGGTGTCGAGCTGGACCTCGCGTGGATTGACGGTTTGTTGTCCGCCGAACGTAGTAATCAAGAGTCCTTCGCGCACGACGCGAAGTAGGAAAGGAGAGCCATGGAGAAGATTCGCGTGGCCATTGCGGGCGTCGGAAACTGCGCCAGTTCACTCATCCAGGGCGTTACCTACTACCGCGACGCCAATCCCGCCGACGACGTGCCCGGTCTCATGCACGTGATGCTCGGGGATTATCACGTCAGCGACATCGAGTTCGTCGCCGCCTTCGACGTCGACGCCTCCAAAGTCGGCAGCGACCTCGCAAAGGCCATCGAAGGCGGTCAGAACAACACGATCAAGTTCGCCGACGTTCCGACGTTGGGTGTCACCGTGCAACGTGGCCCGACCATGGACGGACTCAACAAGTACTACCGCGCCGCGATCGAGGAGTCTCCTTACGAGCCCGTGGATGTCGTACGCGCCCTTCGCGACTCGCGCGCCCAAGTCTTCGTCTCGTACCTTCCCGTTGGCTCCGAGGATGCCCAGCGCTTTTACGCGCAATGTGCGCTTGATGCGGGCGTCGCCTTCGTGAACGCCATCCCAGTGTTCATTGCCTCGGACCCCGTGTGGGCCCAGAAGTTCACCGACGCCAAGTTGCCCATCATCGGTGACGACATCAAGAGCCAACTCGGCGCGACGATCGTCCACCGCGTCTTGGCGCGCCTCTTCGAGGACCGCGGACTGACCCTGGACCACACGTACCAGTTGAACGTCGGCGGCAACATGGACTTCAAGAACATGCTCGAGCGCGAACGCCTCGAGTCCAAGAAAATCTCCAAGACCCAAGCCGTCACGTCGCAACTCGAGATCTCCAACATGGATCCCGACGACGTGCACATCGGACCAAGCGACCACGTGCCGTGGCTCCACGACCGCAAGTGGGCCTACATCCGCATGGAAGGCCGCAACTTCGGTGACGTGCCACTCAACGTCGAGCTCAAGCTCGAAGTGTGGGACTCGCCCAACTCCGCCGGCGTCATCATCGACGCCGTGCGCTGCGCGAAGATCGCCCTGGACCGCGGCATCGGAGGCCCGATCATCGGACCATCGGCGTACTTCATGAAGTCACCGCCGATCCAGTACCACGATGACATCGCGCACAACATGGTCGAAGAGTTCGCCGAGGGTGCCGAGAACCCGGTCTGGCCGTAAGTAACTCCGGTCTCGGTTTCGAACTTAACTGGTTCGACGCGACTGACTAACAACTACTGCGCCGCTATTGTTCCTCTTCAGCCCACCATTCGCGAAGTCGAACCGCCGCCTCTTGTGGCGTGATCTCGCCTTCGTCGAGTCGAATCTCCATCAGAAATTCGAGCGCGCGTCCGACTGCCGGACTCGGCGCGATGTTCAACAGTTCCATCACCGCCACGCCATCGAGGGCCGGGCGGAGCCGTTCGAGGTCTTCGCGTTCGCGCAGTTCGGCGATTCGAATCTCTAGTTCGTCCATGCGCTTGGCAAGTTCTGCGGCCTTGCGCGCGTTGCGCGTGGTGCAGTCACACCTCGTCAACTCGTTCAGCTCCTCGAGCAGTGGTCCGGCGTCGCGCACGTAGCGCCGCACGGCCTTGTCGGACCACCCCAACTTGTACGTGTGAAAGCGCAGGTGCAGCTCGACGAGGACGCTGACGTCGTCGATCATCTCCTGTGAGTAGCGCAGGGCCATCATGCGCTTACGCGTCATCTTGGCGCCCACGACCTCGTGAAACCGGAAGGTCACGCCCTCTTCGGTGATGGCGCGCGTGGCCGGTTTCCCTATGTCGTGGAAAAGGGCGGCGAGACGCAGCACCAGATGGGGCGACGTCTTGTCGACGACTGCCCAGGTGTGTCCGAGCACGTCCTTATGACGATGGATCGGGTCTTGTTCGAGCTGTAATTTGGGCAGTTCCGGAAAGAAATATTCGGCGAGACCGGTGCGAACGATGAAGTCCAGTCCCACCGAGGGCGCGTCACTCATCATCAACAGGTCCAGCTCACCGCGGATCCGCTCGGGCGACACCTTGGTCAGACGATCGGCCATCTTGATGGTCGCGGCTTCGATCGCGGAATCGATCTGAAGTGAGAATCGAGCGGCGAATCGAGCGGCGCGCAACATTCGCAAAGGGTCATCACTGAAGAGGATCTCGGGATCGATCGGCGTACGCAGCACGCGCTCGTGGAGATCGTTGAAGCCGTCGTAGAAGTCGAAGAGGGTCTGCACGCCCGGCGTCGCCGACTCGATCGCGACGACGTCGAGGGCGAGCGCGTTGATCGTGAAATCGCGTCGACTGAGATCGGCCTCGAGCGAGTCGCCCCATTCCACGGCCGGTTTACGAGAGTGGTCGACGTACGCCTCGGAGCGGAACGTGGTGATCTCGATCTTGATGCCGCTGGTGCGAAGCAGTCCGCCGATCGTCCCGAAGGCCCGGCCCTGCTCCCACAGCGACGTGCACAGCGGCGTCATGAGCGCCACGATGTCGTCCGGGCGCGCGTTGGTCGTGAAATCGATCTCGAAATCCTCGTCGCGCTCCTGGCCCAAGATTGCGTCGCGCACCGAGCCCCCCACGGCGTAGAGGGAGAAGCCCGCGTCGGCGAAGGCGCGGGCCACGGGACTCGACAAATGAGCGAGATCGCTGAGTCGGTCGTGGACTTGATCGAAGGAAGTCACTGCGAACGAGGATAGGTGGCGCCCGACTTCACGGTCGCACGAAGGTAGATTGTGAAAGCATGTTCCACCGATTTTCAACCTGGTGGCGGGCACTCAGCGTCGTACTTCTCTGCCTCGCAACGATGGCGTGGCCCACGGCCGCGCGCGCAGGAACGACGCCCTCCTTCACACTTCTGCACCAGGACGCCGTGGCGACCGTGACGGCCAAGGGCACCTCGCACTTCGCCCTTTCGCTTTCGACGTCGCCCGCGAGTACCCCTTCGCGCGCACGGGTCACGATCTATCCCCGCGTCATCGATCGCTCCCAGCTCGCTCCGATCGTCGCCGGCATCGGCACGACGCAAAAACCACTCGGCACGACCAGCGCTTTTACGCTCAAATGCGAGACCCACGGCCAATACAAGTTCACGGTCAACCTCTATTCGAGACGGCCCGAAGCCTCGCGTCGCACGTGCGCGCCGGCGCCGCGCCTGCACTTCCCCTGCCCGGCGCTGCGCTGTGACGGGGTCTATCCGATTCGCATCGAAGTGACGACGAACGCGACAACGACGATGCAGTGGTCACTCCTCGCCGTCCAGTCCACGCCGGTCGAGGAGCCGCTGCGCGTCGAACTCGTTGAAACGATGGACCCGAATGCCTGGATTCACGCGAAACGCTCCATCGCCGTACTGCATCTCCTCGCGCGCCACCCCTCGTCGGCGATCTCGTTGAGTGCGGACTATCGCACGCTCGACACCGTCGCTCAGCCGGGGTCACTGAACACGCTCTTTCACACGGCACTGCGCGAGGCGTTCGTCAGTCCCCTGCACGAGGCGGTCAACGCGCCACCGGCGAACATCGACTTCGGCGGCTTGGCGGCCCACGGCTTCGGCGACGAGGTGCGACAACAACTCGGTCTCTCGGCGACCCTCTTGAAGAGCCTGACCGGTCGCGACACCGACAGCCCGGTACTTCTCAACGGCACCCCGTCGCCGCAAAGCCTGCGAGCGCTGAAGCGCGCCGGGATCAGAGACGTCGTGCTGCCCGAAGCCGACCTCAGCGTCGCCCCGTCGACGACGCTCTATTGGGGGGCGCCGTTTCACGTTGCGGGCGCGGGCGGGATCACCGCGCTGAGCACCGATGGTCCACTGTCCACCCTCTTCGCTGACACTTCGATCGGTGCGGGCCGACGAGCGGCGCTCACGTTGGGGACCTTGGCGTTCCTACACTTCGAGGCCCCGGACGCCGAGGCCCCTCGCGCCGTCGTCATCGTCGCGCCGATCTCCCAGACCTCCGTGGCCATTTTGAAGGACGTCCTCAACGGCTTCGCCAGCAACCCCTTCATCACCCTCGCCACGCTCACGCCTTCGTTCGCCGACGACCTCGTCGCCACCAACGGCGCGCCGGCCGCGCGGTCCATGATCAACCCCGTCGTCCACACGACGTGGACCTCACACAACATCACGTCCCTGAGCACTCTGGTCGTCGAAGTGAACTCCTACGCGCCGGCTCTACGCTCCACCAACATCGGCAACGACCTCACCGTCGCCATGGAGGCGTCAGAGATCACCGGGACGCCCAGTGCGCGCCAGAGCGCGATTAACGCCGCCACGAACGCGCTCAAGGGTCAGCTGGGTAATTTCTCAGTGGATCCGAGCACCATCACGCTCGCCGGGTCCGGTACATCGATTCCCATCACCTTGACCAATCACGCGCCGTACACGGTCATGGCCGACGTCCATCTGGTGACCAACCAGATCACGTTTCCCAAGGGCGATGACGTACCCGTGTCCTTGAACGCGCCCACGAAGTCGGTGCGCGTCGCCACGTCGAGTCACACCGGCAGCAGTTTGACCTTGCAGGTCATCGTCACTACGCCGAACAACCGTCTGGTCCTGGCACGCGCCGCCATCCAAGTCCGGATCGCGGGGACCTCGATCGTCGGATACTTCTTGACCATCGCGTCGCTGCTCGTGCTCGCCTATTGGTGGTTGCGTACGGTTCGAAAACGACCTAAGGGCCGTCACGCCCGATGAGTTCGACGTCGACGCACAGTTCGCGCGTCGTTTCCATGGCGAGCGGCACGATGGTGTCGCGACTGACCGGACTCTTTCGAGTGCTCGTGTTGGCGTGGGTCCTCGGCTTCACCCCCATCGCCGACTCGTTCAACCTCGCCAACACCGTGCCGAACATGCTCTTCGACCTGGTGCTCGGTGGCGTCGCGGGCGCGACGTTCATCCCGGTGTTCGTGGAACGACTCGCGCTCGACGGCGAGCGCCGAGCGTGGAAATCGATCTCGAACGTGGTCACCGGCGCCATCATCGTCCTCGCCGGAGCGTCGTTGATCGCGTGGTTCTGCGCTCCGTGGATAATCGACGGCTTCACGGCCTTTCGCGACTCGAAAACCACTGCGTCGTTGATGGTCCTCGCCCAACAACGCGCCGTCGCGACCGATCTTCTGCGTTGGTTCGTTCCACAGATCTTCTTCTACGGCGTTATCGGCGTCGCGACGTCGCTCCTTAACATTCGCAATCGCTTCGGCGTCGCGGCGTGGGTCCCCGTCGCCAACAACATCGTCTGCATCGGCGTACTCATCTGGTTCCACCTCGTCGACCCCACACCGATGCTCTCGACGCTGAGCGGCTCGACCGACCTGATGTGGCTGGGACTTGGCACGACGTTGGGCGTCGCGGTGCAGTTCCTCTGTCTCTTGCCCTCGCTCTTTCGCAGTGACCTCTGGCGACTCACATTCCGCTTCAATCTGAAGGATCCTGCACTACGCGCCGTGGGTCGTCTCGGTAGCTGGACGTTGCTGGTCGTGCTGCTCAATCAGTTGTCGCTCTTCGTCGTGCTGGCCTTCGCCTTCGGCGTCGGCGGCGACGGGCCGGTCAGCGCCTACACCTACGGCTGGTCGTTCATGCAGATGCCCTACGCCGTCGTGGTCGTCTCGGTGCTCGGTGTCCTCACGCCGCAACTCGCTGGCATGTCGACCGCCGCCAACATCGAAGGGTTGAGCGAGCGACTGCGATTCGGACTTCGACAGTCGCTCGTCATCATCATCCCGTGCACGCTCGTGCTCCTGGTGCTCGCGCAGCCGATCGTCTCGATACTGGTGAAGCACTTCAACGCGAGTCACCGGTGGGACGTCGGAACTGTGCTCGCCGTGCTCGCGGCCGGACTGCCCGGCTTCACGATCTTTCAACTTTGTGTGCGCGGCCTGCAGTCGATGCAACGTGCGCGCGAGGTCTTCTATCTCTACGCGTTTCAAAATGTGCTGACCATTGCCTTGTGCATCGCCATCGGTCGCCACTCGATCGCTGAGTTGACCGCGAGTGTCTCCATCGCCTACAGCGCCGCCGCCGTGGTGGCCCTCTTCGCGCTCGCTCGTCACCGCGTCACCATCGCGTCGGTCATCTGGTCGCGGCACGTGCGACGGAGCCTGGGCGCCTCGCTCGTCATGGCGCTCGTCATGGCGCTCGTCTACGCCGGACCGACGTGGAATCGCGGGATCGGACTACTCACCCGATTCTCCTTCGCGGTCGTGGCGGGGCTGGGCGCCTACGCGCTCGTCGTCGTGATACTCCAGCACCGCGTTACGCGCGTCGGGGCGAAAGATGCAAGGCTGAACTAGTTCAAGGGGGGGCCATGGCTCGAATTCGCGTAGTAACCGACAGTGCGTGTGACATTCCAGAAGAGGTCGCGCGTCGCCTCAACATCGACATCGTCTCACTCAGCATCCGTTTCGGTGACGAGGAATTCACCGATCGCCTCGATCTCACACCGGAAGCGTTTTGGGCGAAGTGCAAGGCCAGCAAGACACTTCCGGAGACAGCGGCGCCGTCGCCCGGCGCTTTTCAGGCCGCGTACGAACGGGCGAAGGCCGACAACTGCGACGGCGTCATCGTGCTCACGTTGTCGGCGTTGCTGTCGGCGACGAACCAGTCGGCGGTCCTCGGCTCCGAGGCCGTGGCCGGTGCCTTGGCCGTTCGCGTCATCGACACCAAGGCCGTCTCGATGGCGCAGGGCCTTCTCGTGATCGACGTGGCCGAGCTGGCCGCGACCGGCGCCGACCTCGACCAATTGGTCGCGCACGCCGAGTCACTGGTCGCCAAGGTCGGCGTCGTCGCGATGCTCGACACGCTCGAACACCTCATCAAGGGCGGACGCGTCGGAGGTGCTCGCGCTCTGCTCGGACAGGTGCTCTCGATCAAGCCGTTGCTCGAATTGAAAGACGGTGTCGTCGCCGAGGCCGGACGTCAGCGAACTCGCTCCAAGGCATTGGTGGCGATCGCCGAGGTCGTCAAGTCCCACGCGCCGCTCAAACGCCTGGCGCTCGTTCACGGCGCGTCGAGCGAGGTCGCCGCCCTGGAGGCACTGGTGGCCGACATCGACACGCAGAACGCGATCATCGTCACCGACATGGGTCCGGTCGTGGGCGCGCACGGCGGCCCGGGGATCATTGGACTGTGTTGGATTGAGGTCTAGGCGCCCCACACAGGTAAGTTGTTCCCGTGAACGAAGCGAAGAAACCCAGCGACGGCGACTTTGTCGACAAGGCGCTCTTTCAGTTCGACCACGTCCTGGACGTCGTCCACGACCGGGTGCTTCGCCCGATCCTGCTGGCCGGTCGAGCGCTCGCCTACGGACTCATCATCCTCTTCGCCGCGCTGTTCCTTATTGGGGCGTTGCTCATCGGACTCATCCGCTTCATCGACATCTACTGCTTCGCCGGACGTGAGTACCTCAGTTACGTCTCGGTCGGGGCCATCTCGCTCGTCGCGGGACTGATCATCTGGCGCAAGCGTCGTCCAGTCAACCTGAGGAAGTAATGCCCGAACACACTCGTGTCTTGATTATTGGCTCGGGGCCGGCCGGGCTCACGGCGGCGATCTACAGCGCTCGCGCGCAGCTCAACCCCATCGTGATCGAAGGCGAGCCCTCCTCGACGACCGATCAGCCCGGCGGCCAGCTGATGCTCACGACCGACGTCGAGAACTATCCGGGCTTTCCCGAAGCGATCACCGGCCCTGAGCTGATGGCCAACATGCGCGCCCAGGCCCTGCGCTTCGGCGCTGACCTTCGTATCAACAAGGTCCAAGTGCTCGACACCGACTCGCGTCCGTTTCGTGCGTGGCTCAGTGACGACGACGAACCGAGCATCACGGCCGACACCGTCATTCTCGCGACCGGCGCGCGCTCGATGATGATGAACGTACCTGGCGAAGAGCGCCTACTCAGTCACGGTCTCTCGACGTGCGCGACGTGCGACGGTTTCTTCTTTCGCGGTCAAGACATCGCCGTGGTGGGCGGCGGAGACTCGGCGATGGAAGAGGCGTTGTTCCTCACACGTTTCGCCTCGAGCGTCACGGTCGTGCACCGGCGTGACGCCCTTCGCGCGTCCAAGATCATGCAAGAACGCGCCCTCGCCAACGAGAAGATCCGCTTCGCGTGGAACACGAAGGTGACCGAGGTCCTCGGCGACGAGAAGGTCACCGGACTGGCGGCGCAAGACACCGTGACCGGTGAAGACCGGGTGCTCGACGTGACGGGTGTTTTCGTGGCCATCGGGCACATTCCGAACACGACCTTGGTCATGGGTCAAGTCGATCTCGAGGAGAACGGCTACGTGCGCACCGGCCTTGGTTCGTTCACGAACGTCGACGGTCTCTTCGCCGCGGGCGACGTCCAGGACCACGTCTATCGCCAGGCCGTCACGTCGGCCGGATCTGGCTGTATTGCCGCGATCGACGCCGAACGTTGGCTCGAAGCACAAGGTCACTAACGCACCACCACCGGATAAAGTGGTCTCCTGGCGCACGAAGGCGCCACCTTTGGAGGTTCTTATGAGCGAGCAGATCACGACCCTGACCGACGCAACGTTTGACGAAGTTGTGGGCGCGTCGGACAAGCCGATCCTGGTCGACTTCTGGGCCGAATGGTGTGGTCCGTGCAAGATGATCGCTCCAATTCTCGAAGAGTTGGCCGTCGAGCAGTCTGACAAATTCACCATCGGCAAGCTCGACGTCGACGTCAACGTCGCGACCGCTACGAAGTTCTCCGTCATGAGCATCCCGACACTGTTGCTGTTCAAGGACGGCGAAGTCGTGGCGCGACTAGTAGGCGCCAAGCCCAAGGGCGCCATGCTCCAAGAGATCTCCGCGAACCTGTAGTTCACGCTGTCGAACTTCGAATCGCTCCAACTCGGTGACACGGGTGCGCGCGTACGTGAACTGCATGAGCGACTCGCCTCCCTAGGACATCTCTCGACGAACGACGCGTTAGAAGTCTTTGGCGACGGCACCGTCGCTCTCGTTGAGGCGTTTCAACGTTCGCGCGGGCTTCCAATCTCCGGCTCCGTTGACGCCACCACGTGGGAATGTTTGATCGAGGCCGCCTGGCGCCTCGGGCAGCGCCTGCTCTACCTGACCCATCCCAACTTGCGCGGTGACGACGTCGCCGAATTACAAGTGCGGCTGGCACAGTTCGGATTCAATCCCGGTCGCATCGACGGGATCTTCGGCGTCC
The DNA here is from genome assembly GCA_003155915.1 of Acidimicrobiaceae bacterium. GTDB lineage: Bacteria > Actinomycetota > Acidimicrobiia > Acidimicrobiales > RAAP-2 > RAAP-2. Next base: position 228,594 of record PMFA01000005.1, read on the forward strand.
TCACCGAGGAGGCCCTGAACGAATTCCAGAGGAACTGCGCGCTCGAAGTGAGTGGCACCTTGACGCGCGCCACGTTGACCGAGCTCGTGCGCATGACCTCGACGCACACCGCACGAAGTCTCGTCACCGAAGCGCGTGATCGCGCGGGCTTTCACGAAGCGCCCACCGGACCACTGGTGATCTCTGGTCAAAGTCCTCTCGCTCCCCTACTCGCGCGAAGTTGTGCACGAGTTTTGAAGGTTGAAGTTCTTCGTGACGAGAGTCCCGAGGCCGTCGCGGCCTTCGCCAACGCCAACGCCGCCGCGTTCGTCATCTCTCTCCAAACCCTCAAGCACATCGACGGCGTACACCTCCACTACTGGGCGAGTTACCGTTCGCACTCACGACGCGGCGAGCAACTCGCGAGTCAGATCGCCTCGGCTTTCACGCACGCGGCCGACCTACCGCGGGTTGAGGTGACGGGCATGGCGTTGCCGGTCTTGCGCGAAACCAAGATGATCACGCTCCATATCGAACACGGAACCGACCAAGTTGAGACCCTCGAGAGGCTGGCGCAGGTCATTGCGACGGTTCTGAGCGAAGTTATCCACAGGTAAGCGTAAATTCGCACCCTGAACTAGACGATTTGGTCGACTAAATCCCTTTGTTTAAAGCAAAACCTGAGAAACCCACAACTTCATCCACAAGTTGGGGATAACTTCAACTTGAGGTTTAGATTTAGAGTTGAAGGTTACTTAGGGTTCGAGATAGCGATATAGATCCGTTCGAGGTCGTCCAGGTCCGCAAAGTCAATGATTATGCGGCCATTGCGACCTTTTAGGTCGACGTGAACTCGAGTATCCAGGTAGTCCTCGAGCAAATGCTCGAGTTCGGCGACGCTCGCGTCGGGCACGGGGCGGAGGCGCGCAGCCCCGAGACCCGGCTTGGCGACTGGCTCGGACTCAACGACGACCTTGGGCTCCAGGAAGCTCTTCACGGCCTCTTCGGTCGCTCGAACCGACATCTCGTTCTTTATGACCCGTGCGACCATGGTCGCCTGGGCATTGGAATCGGTGATTGCCAACAACGATCGGGCGTGGCCAGCGGTAATGAGTGATGAGGCGAGCGCCGATTGCGCAGCTTCGCCCAATTGCAAAAGTCGTAACGTGTTCGTAATATTTGCTCGGCTCTTACCAACCCGCTGCGCCACCTGCTCATGTGTGAGGTCGAACTCATCAATCAACTGTTGGTAGGCCGCTGCCTCTTCCAACGGATGTAGGTCGACTCGATGAAGATTCTCTACGACGGCCTGTTCCAACGAGAGTCGATCGTTCACGTCAATCTGAACGAGAACGGGCATGAACTCCAACTCGGCAAGAATGGCTGCGCGCCAGCGCCGTTCTCCGGCGATCAGTTCATAATGCCCTTCTTCCCCATCTACTGGACGCACAATGATGGGCTGGAGAACGCCGAGCTCTTTGACGGACGACGCGAGGGCCACCAAGCTCTCGTCATTGATGGCTTTACGAGGCTGGTAGGGATTGGGACGAATCGACTGCACCGGCACACGGCGCAATGGCCCCTCACTCTGCGTAGTCGTCGCCGCGACGTCGACGGGTGTCTCGTTCTCGGGGATAAGGGCGCCGAGCCCTTTGCCCAACCCTGGTTTCCTAGCCATTCATGATCTCCTCTGCTAGAGCGCGATACGCCTGCGCGCCTTTTGATGTTGGGTCGAAGACGGTTATCGGCTGGCCAAATGAAGGGGCCTCAGCCAATCTGACCGTACGGGGGATTACGGTGCGACATAGTTCATTTTCGAAGTGCCGTTTCACTTCTTTGGCGACGTCTCCAGAAAGTGTGATCCTCGAGTCGTACATGGTAAGTACAACCTTCGATATCCGCAACGTGGGATTGAGATTCTTCTGAACCAGATCCACGATGCGTTGGAGCTGGGTCAAACCTTCGAGCGCGTAAAACTCAGTCTGGACCGGGACCATGATCTCCGTCGCGGCGGCAAAGGCGTTAATGGTTATGAGTCCAAGCGAAGGGGGACAGTCGATGAAGATGTAGTCAAAATCCCCCTCGACGGAGGTTAAAGCCCTCTTCAATCGCAACTCGCGAGAGATCACTGACGTGAGCTCCTGTTCGACGCCAGCGAGGTCGAGTGTTGCCGGAGCGACGAAAAGGTTGTTGTAGCCCGTAGGTTCCACAATGTCGACCATCGGAACATCATTTAAAAGTACGTCATAGACCGAGCGTTCGAATTGGCGGCCGTCAACTCCGAGTCCCGTAGTGGCATTTCCCTGAGGATCCAGGTCGACGATCAAGACTCGCTTGTCCCGTTCTGCCAGCGCGGCACCCAATGAGGTTGTGGTTGTGGTCTTGCCGACACCGCCCTTTTGGTTGGCTACAGCAAAAATCCTCATTGTGGTGGCATCCGCCATGAGCCTCTTCCCGACCTAAGGAATCCCGACACTGCGTCGAACTCCTGCCATTCAACTCTCTTTTCTGCACTTCGTCAAGTACTGATGTTTCACGTGAAACATCGAAACCCGACGCCGACCGAATGTTTCACGTGAAACATTCCTCAATTCGCAAACACACGCATCACAAGTGTTTCAGCGCAAACTGGTCGCAGTTCGCACTATAAGACCTCAAATTGTTTCACGTGAAACATCAGAACAGGGGCCTCTTTCGCGGTGTTCCAATAGACCTAGGGTACTCCCTGGGAGTGGTGTGGGTCTTCACGAGGACTTGATACGCGGCACCGTGGCGTCTACGGCCCTCCGCTGACAGCCCTAATTCGGCTAATTTCTCGATATTCCAGCGCTGGCTGTCCGTGTCATCCGGTGGCTCGGAAACGATCATCACTCCCCCGATCCTCAGAAATTGCACGCCGCATTCAGCTGTTACCGCCGGCGGACCAAAGGAACGCGCGGTCACTAGGTCAAAGGATTCGACGAGTTCGGGCATTCTGGCGGTTTCCTCAACTCTTCCCGTAATTACGGTGCCGTTGTCAGGAGCTCCTGCCCAATTGAGTACTTCTTCAAGGAATTTTGCTCGCTTCACCATCGAATCGGTAAATACGGCTCGACAATGCCACCGATCAAGCAAGAAGAGGCCAGGTAGTCCGCCGCCACTTCCTAAGTCGAGGAAAGAGGCGGGCGGGGCGGGTTCTCGCTCTTCCCAGCAGAGTGCAAACCCTAAGGAATGCGTGAAGTGCGGTTCAATCGCGTTGGGGCCTAAAAAACCCCGCGCCCTCGATTCCTCGAGGACGCGGGGTAACCAGTCGTTATTCACTGTCCAATTATGACGGTGCCACCACCACAAAGCGGCGAGGGTCGTCCCCTTCAGATCGAGTGACGACGTCCGCGTTCTCGGACAATGCATCATGCACGGCTTTTCGATCTGCCGCGGACATCGGCTCGAGTGCTCGCTCCTCACCGGTCTCGACGACTTCCGAAGCCACCTGCTGGGCGAAGCGCCCCAGTGCCGCGACTCGACGTTCCCGGTATTGAGCAACGTCGACGAGGATCCGATCAGTTCGACTTGGGCTCTTGGCCTGAACAACCGTACGCGTCACTTCTTGCAACGCTTGAAGCGTCGTACCGCGCGGTCCTACGAGGACGCCCAGCTCCGTGGGCGGACTCGCGTTGACCGAAAGTTCGACCGTCTCCTCGTCGAGTTCCTTGACCGTGATCTCAGCTTGAATGTTCATCGACGCCAACAGGCCTTCGAGGAACTCCTTCGCTATCGATCCCTGTTCGGCCAGCGAAATTCCTTCGGCCATGGTGTCCTCCTTTAATGGACTCTTGGTAGATCGTGGCGCGGCCTTCACCGCGCCATCGGGCTGACGACGGGCCGCGCTCTTTTCGCGGTCTCGTCGTGGTTCGGATTCGCTCCTCGGAGCTCGTGGCTTCTCACTCCGTGGTGCATTGGATCGCGGTCGTTCTTCACGGCCGCCGGATCGGCGAGAGCGCTTGGGTCGTGGGCCGCTCGGACGAATACGCGCTCGAACTCGAGCTTCGCCTCGGACGCGACCGAACAACCCAGCCTTGGGCTCCTCAATAACTTCGACTTCAGCGTCGTCGCGATGTACGCCGAGGTGGGCGAGGGCTCGATCGGTCGCCTCTTCGATTGATTTTCCAGTAGTTTCTACCCAGTCCATGGGTTAACGCGCCTTTCTTTTACGCTTCGCTTTAGAGCGAGACTGTATTTGCGGTTTGGGGGTTGAAGGTTTGGTCGCCGGTCGCTTCTGTGGTTGAGGCTTACTGGGGTCCGGTTTGTTCGCTTGAACCTTTGGGGACGCTCCGTTCGACGGATTGGCACCCGGAATCTCTTCGACCTCGGGTCGATTGGCGCCGTCCTTGTGCTCTTCTTCGATCTCGGCCCGGTGCGTCGAGGCTTTGGCCCCGTGCTTGGTGGGATCGGAAACGCCCGTGATGAACATTAGATGTTGAGTTAATATGCGGATTAATGTTGAAATAATCATATACAACACGACAGCTGCAGGGATGAGCATATAGAAATATGCAAAAATGAGCGGCAGGAACCTCTGCATCATGAGTTGTTGAGCCGGCATCGCCTGTCCGGTCTTACGATTTCGGTTGTTTAACTGCGCCATCTGGAAGTACTGCAGTCCGACGGCCGCCAAGACGAAGAGGATGAACGGGATCTGCGCCAGGAACGAACTATGGACACTGAAGAGCTTCAGGTTGAGGTCCATGCCGAAGGACTTGATCTGACCACCGGACCGCACGAGATCGTGGTACATCTTGGAACCGGTGGGGATGTATCGCGGCAGCGAGACCAACTTGCCGTGCACCAATACTTTGTTAGCCAGACCCTTGATGACACCGTAGAGCATGATGAGAAACGGGGTTTGCAGCAGCATCGGCAGGCATCCACCAAGCGGATTGACGCCCTCTTCCTTGTAGAGCTTCATCATCTCTTCGTTGAGGAGCTGGCGGTTTTCCGGACCTTTGTACTTCTGTTGGAGTTTCTTCAACTCCGGCTGAAGCTTCTGCATCGCAATCATTGACTTCGTGCTCTTGATCGTGAATGGCGTCAACACACCCATGATCACGACCGTCAACAGGGCAATCGCGACCGCGTAGTTCGGGATGATCCCGTAGAAGAAGGCGAGAATACGCCCTAGAAGGTCATAGATTGGCTGGAAGATCCGGCCGATGTCGTGGGCAAATGACTTCATCGCGGCGTACTCCTGGCTTGCTTCGGTTGGGGGACCAAGTCCACACCGTGGGGACCTAAGGGGCGACAGCGCGACAGTCGGCGTAGTGCGAGTGCGCTTCCACGCCCCGCGCCGTGAATCTGGATCGCCTCAAGCGCGTAGTTCGAGCACGACGGATAGAAGCGACAGGCCGAGACGCGACCGGCGCTGAGCCGTTGAAAGAGCGCGAGGCCCTTAAGTAGTGCCCGAGCGACGAACGTCGCCTCGGAGCGCACCGGCTCGATCGAGGGATTCGAGAAGGTGATGCTGGAGTTCTTCATAGGAGAGTTTTCCTGTCTCATTTCCGCACCTGATCAGGTATTTACCAGGTTGGGGTTGGGGGTCGAGTTCGTCGAAGAGCGCCCGTAAACGCCGGCGAATCCGATTGCGAACAACCGCATTGCCGACCTTCCGACTGATCGCGTAGGCCACGGCCACCGAACGGACATCTGAGGTCTCAGCGACGAAACTGATTCGAAGTGAGCCACTCTGTCCCCGTCCAGTTGGTGTGGCGAACAAGGCGAACTGCCGTCGGGTTCGAACCCGATCGGGCACGTTACGCTTAGACCGTCAGCTGGTGACGGCCCTTGTTGCGACGAGCTTTCAGGACGGCGCGACCAGCGCGGGTTCGCATGCGCGCACGAAAACCGTGCGTTTTAGCCCTTTTACGCTGGTTGGGCTGATAGGTACGCTTCACAAAATCCTCTTCTCAAATGTCTCAATACGCTTCGCGGTACCTCCTGGAGGTCGCTGGCGCGCTACTGGGAACAATCTTACCTGACGGGACGGGACCCCTCGGCGAGGCGTTTGAAATGGGTGTATGGTGACTCTCCCGACGGGCACCACGCGAGCTCTGCGGAGCTGTGGCCTGTGGATAATGTGAAGTTCGATCTGTGGAGGAAGCGCGTGCAAGGTGGCGAGGAGATCTGGGTTGCTCTCCGTGACTCCTTACGTGGCAACGCTTCTGAGGCCGTATGGGCCGCGGGACTTAACACACTGCGCCTTGTGGATTACCACGATAATGAAATTGTGATTGGTGCGCCGAATCAGATTCAACTGCTACGCGTGCAACAGCGATACCTTCCCTTCATCACCGAACAGGCGCAGTTATTGGTCGGTCATGACGTGCAAGTTTCCCTCACGATCACCAATCCGGCCGATGACCCAGGTGCTCTCGCAACGTCGGAAGAGGAGCCGGAGGTGACGACGACGACCGTCGCCTTCGCGCCGAGCGTCGACCGCCCGGCGCGACTCGACCCGCGGATGACGTTCGACTCATTCGTTCCCGGTTCGTCGAACCGATTAGCCTTCGCCGCCGCCCAGTCGGTCGCCGAAACACCTGGTCGTGCCTACAATCCACTCATGATTTACGGGAACTCCGGTCTCGGTAAGACCCACCTACTCCACGCCATCGGCAATTACGTGCAAGAGAACTATCCCGGCCGCAAGGTCCTCTACGTCTCGACCGAAACGTTCCTTAACGACTTCATTCGAGCCATTCAGACGCGAACACAACTCGCGTTGCACGAGCGCTATCGCGAAAACGACGTGTTGCTAATTGACGACATCCAGTTCATGGAAACGCGAGGCGAAACGTTCCACGAAGAGATCTTTCACACGTACAACGCGCTGCATGGCGAGGGGAAGCAGATCGTTCTCACGTCAGACCGTTCACCACGCGACCTCGCGGGTCTTCAAGAACGCTTTCGCAGTCGCCTCCTCCAGGGCTTGGTCACCGAGATCGACCAGCCGGACCTCGAGACGCGCATTGCCATCCTTCGATCGAAGTCTGAGCGCGAGGGCATCGATCTCCCGAACGACGTGGCTGAGTGGATCGCGCATCGCGTCCGTGACAACATCCGTGAGTTGGAGGGATCCATCACGATGCTTCGCGCCTTCGCCAACCTTCGCCAAGAGCCGATCTCGCTCGAGCTCGCCAAAGCGCACCTCACCAACCTGGGCCAAGAACAGGTCATCCTCAAACCTGAAACAATCCTCTCGGTGGTGGCCGACTTTTACGGCCTCTCAGTGGAGGACGTTCGCGGCTCCAAACGTCTACGACCGTTGGTGCACGCGCGACACATCGCGATGTACCTAATTCGAGATCTCTTGAACAACTACTCCTATCCGATGATCGCGAGAATCTTCGATGGTCGTAATCACACGACCGTGATCAGCGGCGTAGAAAAAATCAAAGAGCAGATCACGGTTAATCCTGAAGTGCTCGCTCAGGTGAATCAACTCAAGCGTCGGCTTCAGGGGGAGAGCAGGGAATAGTTTGTGCGCAACGCTGGGTTCTCCCTGTTGATTACGAGTTGACAACGGTCCGGTCGTGCACATCACTTCAGGGTTGAGTTCGCAAGGTTGAAGGAGTTAGCCACAGAGTTGTGCGTAGGCCGACTTCGTGAAAGAGTCTTTTAACCAGGGATGTTGTGAGGTATTCCACATTTCCACAGACCTACTACTACTAAGACTTCTACACACATAAAAAACACACCGTAATCTCAGTAGCAACGAAAGGCAGGCGAATGAAGTTCAAGTCCGAGCGCGACATTCTCGTTGAAGCACTCAGTGCCGCGAGTCGTGTTGTCGCCACACGTCTCATCGGGGCTTCGTCGGGTGTCCTGCTCTCACTCACGGGAAATCAACTCGTCGTCACGGGTACCGATCTCGACATCACGGTTCGCACGACGGTTGACGTCATCGGAATCGAGGATGGTTCGTCAGTCGTGCCAGCACGACTGATCGTCGACGCAGTGCGCTCACTCGAGGCCGGCGCAGTCACGATTTCAAGTACCGAAGAAACTGTCGAAATCTCGCTCGCTCGCGCCAAATTCTCCCTCCGTACTTTCGCGGTGATTGACTATCCGAAGTTGCCGCCAGTCACCGGCCCTCAAACGTCCATAGCGGCGTCAGACCTCATCGCCGGGCTCAATCAGGTTGTGCGCGCGGCCGCCAACGATGACGCCCGCCCGCTCCTCACTGGAGTGCTCTTCACGACCGACAACGGCGTGCTGCGTCTCATCGCCACCGACTCCTATCGCCTGGCCGTGCGTGACGTACCAGAGGTCGAGGGCATTGGTGGTTCCCACGATCTGCTGGTGCCAGCTCGGGCGCTCCAAGAACTCCAGCGCGCCGCGGCCTCGTTGGCTCCAGAGGCGACCATCGGTGTCACCCTGACCGACGCGGAGATCTGTTTCATGGTGGGCGGTACGAGCATCGCTTCACGTCTGATCGACGGGAACTACCCCTCGGTGCTGCAACTTATCCCGGCGAGCTATCCCAATCAACTTCGTGTGGCGAAGGACACCCTGCTCACGTCACTCAAGCGCGCCAAACTACTCGCGAAGGACTCGACCTCGTCAGTGCGACTCACGATGAAGGATCACTCCGTCGAGATTCGTACGCAGAGCCACGACGCCGGTGACGTGGAGGACAACGTCGACGCGGACTACGGCGGCGAAGAGATGACGATCGCCTTCAACCCAAGTTTCCTGATCGACGGCATCGAAGCCGTGCCCGGCGATGAGGTCGTGTTGGAAATGTCGGACTCGGTGCGTCCCGCGATGGTGCACGGCGTTGAGGACTCGCGATTCCGCTACCTTCTCATGCCGGTGCGCGTTCAGTAGTTACGGTCGAACGTCGTGGGCCTCCACGAGTTGCGTCTACGGAACTTCCGGCTCTTCGAAGAGCTGACCTTTCAACCCGACACCGAGGCCATCACCGTTCTCCTGTCGCCCAACGGAACCGGCAAGACGACGGTCCTCGAAGCGGTGTACACCCTCGCGACCGCGACGTCGTTTCGCACCGGCGCGGCCAGTGATCTGATTCGAACCGGCGAGAGCGCGAGCGAAGTTCACGGGGTGCTCTACCAACGTGAGCGGCGCGTACAAGTCGACCTGACCCTCACGCGCGGCACGAGGAATACCACCAAGCGCATGCTGGTGAACGGTCAGCGTCCCAAGTCGCGCGCCGACGTCGCCGACGTGCTGCCCCTCACAATATTCACGCCGGAGGGTGTCGACATTGTCCGACAAGGCCCCGAGAACCGACGGGAGTTCTTGACGAACCTCCTCACCGACGTTGACCTGACGACCGGTGACGTCATCGAACGTTTCACTCGAATACTCAGTCAACGAAACGCGCTCCTACGCCAACTCCAAGGTGAGCGTCCGACGACCTTGCAACAGGGTGAACTCGAAGTCTGGACGAGCGACTTTTGCAGCGTCAGCGACGAACTGGTCGCGCTGCGAAAAAAGTTGCTCGACGATGTCGCGCCGCTCGTCGCGAACTACTACCACGAACTCGCCGAAGACGATTCGATCGTCGGCGTCACCTATGAGCAATCGTGGAGTGGCGACCTCGAGCGCGCGTTGCGCGCGTCGTTCGACGACGACCGCTATCGCGGTCACACCACGATCGGACCACAACGCGACGACCTCGCGTTGACGCTGGACGGACGTGACACGCGACGCCAGGCGTCCCAGGGCGAACAACGTTCGTTGGCCCTGGCGATACGTCTCGCCGGACACGAATTAGTTCAAAACCGACGCGGCGTCGATCCACTTCTGTTGTTGGACGACGTCTTCAGCGAACTCGATCCACACCGAAGCGACCGGCTCTTAAATCTCCTCCCAACAGGTCAAACGCTCGTGACGACGGCGTCACCGCTGCCGGCCGGTATGAGCCCGGCCGCCGTCATCGACCTGACCGCGTTGGCGATATGAAATCACGTGACGAGCAACCGGCAACATTGGGCGAATTGCTCAATACACTCGCGGGACGACTGCGTAAAGTCGATCTTCGCGACATCGACGAGATACGAAATCTGTGGCCGAACATCGTGGAACCGGTGATCGCCGAACACTGCCGGCCGGAGTTCGTGAAGAACGGAGTGCTGTTGGTGAGCGTGCCCTCAGGTGCATTCGCACAGCGCGTCATGAGTGACGCGACGACGATTCTCGAAGGCTTTTCGTCGCTCGGCGCGCGGGCGCCGAGGTCTCTTCGGACGGTGCTCGAGAAGCCCTAAAAATGGCGCAAAGAAGGGGCCAAAATCGACCTTCGAACGATCGAGAGTTACACCATTTCGGGTAGGATGGAGAAGTCGAAAATATCTCTTCGACCGCGCGTAATGCGCCTCAATTTTGTTGCCGAAAGGATGCCTTCGTGGCCCAGAAGACCAAGGGACCTGCTAGCTACGAAGCGAGCGACATCACCGTTCTCGAAGGTCTAGAACCAGTCAGGGTCCGACCGGGTATGTACATCGGTTCGACCGGTCCATCGGGACTGCATCATCTGATTCGTGAACTCGTCGACAACGCGGTGGACGAGGCAATGGCCGGTGTGTGCACGCGAATCGACGTCACCGTCCTCGCCGACGGGAGTTGTCGCGTCAGTGACGACGGACGCGGCATTCCCGTCGAAGAACACCCCCAGTATCCCGGTCAATCGGCGGCGGAAATCGTATACACGACACTGCACGCCGGTGGGAAGTTCGGCGGCGGGGGATACAAGGTGTCGGGCGGCCTCCACGGCGTGGGCGCCTCGATCGTGAACGCGCTCTCAACCAAGCTCCTTCTCGAAATCGACCGCAACGACCAGCACTATCAAATGTCCTTCAAGGACGGCGGCAAGCCGCAGGGAAAATTGAAGGTCACGGGACCCGCGCCGCGAGGACGCACTGGCACCTCGGTCACCTTCACGCCCGATCCGACGATTTTCGACGACGTCGACTTTCGTGCGCAGACCATCACTGAGCGACTGCAGATCATGGCGTTCTTGAATCGCGGTCTCGAAATTCGATTCGTTGACGAACGCGTGGGACGCCAGTCAAAAGAGACGTACAAGTACAACGGCGGGATCGTCGACTACGTGCGACACCTCAACAACGCGAAGGAGTCGCTGTTCCGAAAGGTTGGCTTCTACGAACAGACCGAGCCCGGCCAAGAGGTCGAAGTGGCCTTCCAGTGGAACACGGGCTACTACGAGAGCATCCACTCGTTCGCGAACGGCATCGCGACCATTGAAGGCGGCATGCACGAAGAGGGATTCCGCAAAGCCATCACCAACGTCGTTAACCGCTACGCGCGCAAGCGCAACCTCCTAAAGGAAAAGGACGAGAACCTGGCCGGCGAGGACATCCGCGAGGGCCTCACGGCGATCGTGTCCGTTCGCCTGGCAGAGCCGCAGTTCGAGGGTCAGACGAAGGGCAAGCTCGGCAACGTCGCCATTCGTTCGTTGGTGGAACGAGCCACGAACGAGAAGCTCGCCGACTGGCTCGAGGAGAATCCGAAAGAGGGCGGACAGATCGTCGCCAAGTCGCTGCAAGCGGCACGGGCCCGTCAAGCGGCGCGCCACGCGCGCGATCTCACGCGACGCAAGAGCGCGCTCGACGGCGCCGGACTCCCGGGCAAGCTCGTCGACTGTTCGTCCAACGAACCGCGCGAGTGCGAACTGTTCATCGTCGAGGGCAACTCGGCCGGAGGGTCGGCGAAGGACGCGCGCAATCCGCGCATCCAGGCGATCCTGCCGATTCGAGGCAAGATCCTGAACGTCGAAAAGGCACGGTCTGACAAAATTCTGAAGAACACCGAGATTCAGGCTTTGATCTCGGCGATCGGTGCCGGCGTCGAAGCCGATTTCGACGTCACCAAGATTCGCTACGACAAGATTATTTTGTTGGCCGACGCCGACGTCGACGGCAGTCACATTCGTACGCTCCTGCTCACGTTCTTCTTTCGCCAGATGACCGAGTTGGTCAACGAAGGCCACGTCTACGTGGGTCAGCCCCCGCTTTATTCGACGCTCGTGGGCAAGGAGAAGGCGTACTTGCACGATGACGTCGCGAAGGCGGCGTTCCTCGCCGAACACCCGGACCACAAGAACGACTTCCAGCGACTCAAGGGACTCGGCGAGATGGACTTCGACGAGTTGCGCGACACGACGATGGACCCGACCAAGCGCGCGCTGTTGCAGATCACCGTGGAGCAGGCCGCCCTCGCCGACGAGGTCTGCTCGATCCTCATGGGCGATGACGTTCCCCAGCGTCGGCACTTCATTCAGACCAACGCGAAAGACGTTCGCTTCCTAGACATCTAGGAGGAGAGGCATATGGCACGCACAACCGACAACTCCGGCGCAGGTTCGCCGCCGCCCGAAGACGGAGTCGTCGGCTACATCGAACCCATCGAGATCAACCTGGAGATGGAGCGATCGTTCCTCGAGTACTCGATGTCGGTGATCGTCTCGCGTGCGCTGCCCGACGTGCGCGACGGTCTGAAGCCAGTGCACCGACGAATCCTGTACTCGATGTTCGACCAGGGTCTGCGACCCGATCGTCCGTACGCGAAGTGCGCCAAGGTCGTCGGCGAAGTCATGGGTACGTATCACCCGCACGGCGACTCAGCGATCTACGACGCCCTGGTGCGAATGGTGCAGGACTTCTCGATGCGCCACCCGCTCGTCAGCGGCCACGGAAACTTCGGAGGCACCGGACCCGACGAGGGTGCCGCCGCCATGCGCTACACGGAGTGTCGACTGGCCCCCCTGGCGCTCGAACTGCTCGATTCGATCGACGAAGAGACGGTCGACTTCGAGGCGAACTACGACAACTCAACTCAACAGCCGACGGTGCTGCCGGCGCGCTTCCCGAACCTCTTGGTCAACGGCTCCCAAGGCATCGCCGTGGGCATGGCGACGAAGATCCCACCCCACAACTTGGGCGAGGTGATCGACGCCACGCTGCACCTGCTCGCGAACCCGGAGGCCACCGCCGATGACCTGATGGCGTTCGTGCGGGGTCCCGACTTTCCGACGGGCGCACAGATCCTGGGACGACAGGGAATCCTGGACGCGTATCGCAGTGGTCGCGGATCGATCAAGATGCGCGCCGTCGCCGAGATCGAAGAGACGAGCAAGGATGTCCGCATCGTCGTCACCGAGTTCCCGTACGAGGTGTCCGTCGAGTCGATTGAGGAGAAGATCTACGACCTCGTGAAGAATGGCGACGTCGACGGAATCTCGGCCGTGCAGAACGACTCGGCCGGACGCAAGGCGCGCCTCGTCGTGAAGCTGAAGCGCGACGCCAACGCGAACGTCGTGCTCAACAAGCTCTACAAGAACACCTCACTCCAGACGACCTTCGCGGTCAACATGCTGGCGCTGGTCGACGGGGTGCCGCGCACGCTGAACCTCGCCCAAGTGTTGACGCACTACATCGCGCACCAAGTCGAGGTCCTCACGCGACGCACGCAGTTCCGACTTCGCAAGGCCGAAGCCCGCGCGCACATCGTCGAGGGACTACTCAAGGCCATTGACATGCTCGACCTCGTGATCGCGGCGATCCGTGGTTCCGACGACCGCGGGGCCGCGCGCATCGCGTTGATGGCCGCGCCGTTCGACTTCTCCGAGGAACAGGCGAACCACATCCTCGATATGACGCTCGGACGCCTCACTCGACTCGGTCGCAGTGAACTCGAAGACGAGATGGCGAAACTGCGCGAGACGATCGCCGAACTCCAATCGATACTCGCGAGCGACGTGAAACTTCGTGGCGTCATCGCCACGGAGATGACCGCCATCCGCGACAAGTACGCCAACGAACGTCTGACCCAGATCGTGAATGACCCGGGTGAACTCGGGATGGAAGACCTCATCGACGATGAAGACATCGTGATCACGATGACCCAAGCCGGTTACGTGAAGTCGGTGGCCGCCGACGCGTTCCGCGTGCAGGGTCGCGGCGGACGCGGGGTCCAGGGCGCGAAATTACGCGACGAGGACTTCGTCCAACAGATCGTGCACACGACGACGCACGCGTATCTCTTGCTATTCTCCAACCTCGGACGGGTCTTCCGACTCCGTGGTCACGAGATCCCGATGAAGGAGCGCACGGCCAAGGGCACCGCCATCGTCAACCTCTTGAACCTGCAGCCGAACGAGTCGATCCAGGCGATCGTGACGACCGACGACTTCCCGAAGGACAAGTTCCTGGTCTTCGCGACCGCGAATGGCACCGTGAAGAAGACGGCCTTCAGCGAGTACGACAAGTCACGCCGCGAGGGATGGATCGCCATCAACCTGCGCGAGGGCGACGAAGTCGTGCGCGTGGTGGCGACGAGCGGAGACGAGGACCTCATGGTCGTCACGTATCGCGGCATGGCGATTCGTTTCCAAGAGGGCGAAGTGCGTGAAGTCGGTCGCGACTCGATGGGCGTGCGCGGCATCAAGTTGCGCGGCGACGACAAGGCGATCTCGCTCGACGTCGTACGCGACGACGCCGACCTCTTCGTGGTCACGGACACGGGATTCGGCAAGCGCGTAAAAGTTGAGCGCTTTAACCGTCAGGGCCGCGGGGGACAGGGTGTTCGCGCGATCAAGCTGACGGCCGCGCGCGGCTTCCTCGTCGCGGCCTTCATGACGCGCCTCGACGACGAAGTGATGCTCGCCTCAACCGGCGGCGTACTCATTCGAACACCGGTGCGCGAGGTCTCCTCCCAGGGCCGTGACGCGACGGGCGTGCGGGTGATGAACCTCGACGAAGGCCACTCCGTGGCGACGGCGGCCTTGGTGCCGACCGAAGAAGAGGACTAGGCGGCCCGGCGGGCCCAGGCCCGTTGCAACACGTCGAGGATCTGTTCGGTGCCTTGGGCGCCGGACACCATGAACTTCGAGTCCATTAAGAAGCACGGGACCCCGGTGACGCCGAGCTCTTGCGCCGCCGCTTCGTCGGCGCGCACCTCGACGGCGAACGCGTCGCTTTCCCATAGGCCGTCCACGTCGCTGACGCCGACTTCGCCAGCGAGCCCACTGAGACGTTGGTGGTCGCTCACGAGTTCACCTTCACAGAAGTACGCGCGGAAGAGTCGTTCGCTCGCTTCGTCACCGAGACCTTGGGACGAGGCGAGGGCGATCACGCGGTGCGCGTCAAAGGTGTTGGTCGGTTTCGCGGTGTCGAGTGACCAGGTCATGCCGAGGGCGTGGGCGTTGTTCTCGAGGCGTTCGTGCATGGTGTGCACCTGCGCGACCGGCATGGCGTACTTTGCGGCCACCAACTCAGCCAGCGGTCGGTCGTAGGCGAACTGGGCGCGCGGGTCCAGCTCGAAGGCGCGGTGGCGCAGCGTGACGTCCTCGCGGTGTTCGAAGCGTTCGAGCGCCGCGGTCAGTTGCCGCGAGCCGAGGTAGCAAAACGGGCACACGACGTCGCTCCAAATGTCGATGACGAAGGTCTCACTCATCACTAAATCGTTGCACAGTGGGTCGGTTCGTGCAGAATGGTGCGGTGAAAGCGCGCGAGATGACCGTCGAGGAGGCCGCGGCGCTCGTACGAGCGCGCGACGCGATCGGCTTCGGCATCATCACCGGCACGCCGGTCGCGCTCTTTCGGGCGCTTGGAGAACGCAGTGACTGGGAGGACCTCACCTTCAGCGGCGGTCTGTCGCTTGGCTCCCCGGACGTCTTTCTCCATCCCAACGTGCACTACCGCGTGAATTTCTTTGGCGGGAACGAACGGGCCCTGATGGCCAGGGGCGCCGACGTCCAGCACGTGCCGTCGTTCTTTCGTCACTACGGTCTCCTGATCCAACATCTCAGCCCCCGGGTGATGATGGCGCCGGTGTCGATGCCCGACGAGAACGGTCACGTCAGCCTCTCGCTCCACAGCGGAGCCATTCTCGAGGAGTTGGTGCGCGCCGGTCGCGATCCCGATCGACTGCTCATCGTCGAAGCGTCCGCGCACTTCCCGAGGACGCACGCGTTGGTCGGTCACGAGAATCACCTCGACTTAGAAGACGTCGACGTCATCGTCTACACCGACGAGCAACCAACGACCTTCGCCAACGACCCCGGCTCACCGGAGGACTCGAAGATCGCCGAGTTCGCCGCGCGGTACATCCCCGATGGCGCGACCTTGCAGACCGGCATCGGCGCCGTGCCGAACCTCGTGGCGCGCGCGTTGGCCAAGGGTGACGGCGGTGAGTACGGCGTGCACTCCGAGATGTTCACCGACGGACTCTACGAACTTATGGCCGCGGGTAAGGCGACGAACACGAAGAAGACCATCAATCGCGGGACGTCGGTGATCACCTTCGCCGCCGGGACTCGAGACATGTACGACTTCATGGACGACAACCCCGATATCGGCGTGGCGCCGGTCTTCTACACGAACGATCCGCACGTCATCGCCCAGAATCATCGGATGGTGTCAATCAACTCGGCGCTCGAGGTCGACCTACAGGGTCAGATCGTCGCCGACACCATCGGGGCCCGCCAGTTCTCGGGCGTCGGCGGTCATATGGATTTCACCGAGGGAACGAGCCTGTCGCTCGAACACGTGTCGCTCATCTGTCTCCAATCGACCGCCACGGTCGACGGCGTTCTGAAGAGCCGTATCATTGGAGACATGACTCCGCATTCGACAGTGACTTCGCCACGCCATTTGGCCGGAGTCATCGTCACCGAATACGGATCGGCCGACCTGCGCGGACTGACGGTGAAAGAACGCGCCGCCGCCCTCACGGGGATCGCCCATCCGCAGTTCCGAGACGAACTCTCTGCAGCGGCTGAGTTGCTAGGGCGCTAAATGCTCATAGTTCGAGATTTAGGCATAGAGATCGGCGCTCGGCGTATCCTCAACCCCGTCTCTTTCACGGTCGGCAACGCCGAAAAGGTCGGGATCGTCGGGCGAAACGGGGCCGGCAAGTCGACGTTGATGTCGATTCTGCTGGGAGAGCACCCCGAGCACCTGCGCATCGAAGGATCGGTCACGCACCAAGGGACCATGAGCCACCTGCCCCAAGAGCCCGTGCCGGGCGGACTCGGCGTCGAGCCGATCGGACTCTCGCACGTCCTGTCGGCGCGAGGCCTCGACCAACTCGACGCCGACATGCAACACGCGCGCCACGAGCTGGCGGCCGACCCGACGGACGCGACCATCGAGCGCTTCACCGCGCTCGAAGAGAAGTTCCGGGAACTGGGCGGCTACGAAGCCGAGTCCGAAGTGTCACGGCTCGCGGCCGGACTGGGTCTCAAGGAGGACCTCCTCTTGGAGGACCTCGATTCGCTCTCGGGCGGTCAGCGTCGGCGCGTCGACCTGATGCGCGTGCTGTACGAAGAACCGACGACGATGGTCCTCGACGAACCGACGAACCACCTCGACAAGGCCGCGAAGCGCTGGCTCTTCGAAGAGCTCGACCGCTTTCGCGGCACCGTGTTGGTCATCAGTCACGACCTGCCCCTGTTGGACAAGTCGATCGATCGGGTGTTGGCACTTCGCGAAGGGCAGTTGCGCGAGTACAAAGGCAACTACACGAAATTCCTCAAACTCGAAGAGGAGCGACGGCTGAGTGAAGAGAAGCTCGCGTCGCACCAGGACGAGCAGATCGACCGTCTCTCCAAACTCGCCGATTCGATGCGCGGACAGACCGAGAAGCGCGCCCGACTGGCCAAGGTGCTCGACCGCAAAGTCGAGAAGCTGCAGGACAATCGAGTGGAAGTGACGAAGAAGGAGCGTAAGGTCGTCTTCAAGTTGCCGATTCCTCCGCGCAGCGGTGACGTGCCGATGACCGTCGAGCACGTCGCGGTGAGTTACGGATCGCTCAAGGTCCTGAAGGACGTGAACTTCATCACGCGCCGCGGCGACCGCATCGTCATCGTGGGGCGCAACGGCGCCGGCAAGTCCTCGATGCTGCGTTGTCTCGCGGGCACCCAGAAGGCGCAAAAGGGTCTCGTGAAGTTCGGCGCGAACGTGACGGTCGGTTACTTCGCTCAGGAGAACGAACAACTCGACTTCGACAAGACGGTCTTGGGCAACTTGGAGAACGCCACCGTGGTCACTGAAGTGCAGCGTCGATCACTGCTCGGCGCCTTTGGTCTCAAGGGCTCGGCCGCTCACCAGATGCCCGCGACGTTGTCCGGTGGCGAGCGCGCCAAGCTGGCGCTCGCGATTTTGGCGTCGTCGGACGCGAATCTCCTGTTGTTGGACGAACCGACGAACAACCTGGACCCCGCCAGCGTTCTGGCGCTCGGCGACATGATGCACAAGTGGAAGGGCACGATCGTCGCGGTGAGTCACGAACGGGGTTTCGTCGAGACCCTCGAGCCAACTCACGCCGTCTTGTTGCCCGAGGAGTACTTCGACCTTTGGAATGACGACTACATGGAGCTCATCGAACAGCGTTAGTTCACTGACTCGAGAGACACCACTACTCCCGGTTCGTTGCGAGACGAAACGGCAACGGGTGACGGTGGATCCAACGACGTTAGGGTGCCCTATGCGTGACGGCGAACCTCCCAGATCCCGAAGAATCAATCGACGAGAGTTCGTGAGCGACCATGTGCTTCTCACCTGAGGGAGATTTGATCGGTGGCCTCGTCGTCACCGCGATCGGTGTTGATGCCTGCTACCACCTTCGGGGTCGTCCCGAGTACCGATTGATCGCTCCCTTTCCGATCCTGCTAGGCCTGCACCAGATCGACGAGACCTTCGTGTGGTGGCAACTGCAAGGTCACGTGCCGCACGCCCTCGGCGTCGTCGCCATGTGGATCTATCTACTCTTCGCCTTCGTGGCGTTGCCCACGCTCGTACCGACGATGGTGTTGCTCCTCGAACCACGAGGCCGACGAAGAGTGATCGCGCCGTTCCTCGCGTTGGGTGTGGTCACGTCGGCCCTCTTGCTCGAGACGATGTTGAGCGGTCACCCCAGCGCCAAACTCGGCTCGTATCACGTGGCCTATTCGATCGGTCTCCAACACGGTGTCGTGATCATCGGCCTGTACATCCTCGCGACGTGCGGTTCGATGCTCGCGTCGGGGCTGCGCAACGTCGTGTGGTTCGGCGCGGTCAACCTGGTCGCCGTGATCGTGCTGGCGAGGTTGTGCGCCAACGGCTTCGCATCATTGTGGTGTTTCTACGCAGCGCTGGCGAGCGGCGCGATCGCGTTGCACCTGCGCTTCGCCAAGGCTCGCAAGGTACCAGTCGCGGTCTAGTCAGCGCGGAGTCGCTCTTCCAGTCGAGTTCGTACGTCGGGCCATTCCGGGGGCAGGATCGAATACATGACGGAGTTTCGCGTGGCGCCCTCTTCGCCGTTCACCTGGGCCGCCTGCCAGTTGCGCAGGACCCCTTCGAAGCGTCCGCCGATTCGTTCGATCGCTCGACGAGAGCGCTCGTTGCGCTCGTCGGTTTTGAGATCGAGCCGTCGCACACCCCACACGTCGAAGGCGTGGGTCATCATGAGCAACTTCGCCTCGGTATTGGCGGGCGTTCGCTGGGCCGTGGCGGCGAGGAACGTGCCGCCGATCTCCGCGGCGTCGGGGAACTCGCGCGCGAAGAACCACCGCAACGTGAGGAACCTCGTCATGCCGATGATCTCGGACGTGTCGCTGCGTCGAGTGGCGAAGGGCACCGCGCAACGTTGATCGCGCTCGCCGAGCAGTCGACGAACCGCGACCTCCATGTCCTCACTCGTGTCGGGCACGATCGACCACCCGAACGTTGAGCGGTCGCCCGACGCCGCGCGAACCAGTCCCGGGACGTCTTCGAGCGCGAGCGGCGTCAGCGTGACGTGGTGGCCGGTGAGGGTGATGGAAAGTGGGGAAGCCATCGTTCAACACTAGGAGAGCGCTGGATCGGGTCTCGAGCGCGCCTACTCTCTATGATTCGGCGAAGTCAGTCGTGAAGGTCTGGTCAATGGGGAGAGGGGAGAAAACGTGTACGTAGTCGAGTACGTCGTGGGCCTGCTCATAGTTCTGGTCACGATCGTCAGCGTCCTGTTCATCCTGGTCTTGCCGCGACAGCCCCAGGGACTCGAGAAGCTGACGCTGATCGTGAACAAGTCAGTCCACTACACGTTCGTCGCCCTGTCGCGACTGGCGCGGACCTACGAGGGAAAGGACTCGGTGCTCGCACCGACCGCTCCGGTGGCGCTCCTCGCGCAACTGCTCTTCTGGGCCGCGAGTCTGGTTCTCGGATTCGCCCTGATGCTCATGAATACGACGCACTCGTTCGTCCACGGTCTGACCCAAGCACTGACAGCGCTCTTCACCGTGGGCGCGATTCACAGCGGCGGGGCGCCGAATACGGCGCTCGACATCGCCGCCGGCGCGACGTGGGTCGTGATCGTGGCCCTGCAGATCGCCTATCTCCCTTCGCTCTATAACTCGTTCAGTCGCCGCGAGGCCTTGGTCACGATGCTCGAGAGCCGCGCCGGCGCACCGGCCTGGGGACCGGAACTGCTCGCTCGCCATCAACTCGTTGGCATCATCGACGCGCTGCCCCAGCTCTACGGCGACTGGGAAGAGTGGGCGGCGGAGGTGACCGAAAGCCACACCACCTATCCGGTGCTACTGCTCTTTCGCTCACCCGAGCCGTGGCTGAACTGGATCATCGGGCTCTTGGCCGTGCTCGACGCGGGAGCGATGCAGATGGCGCTCTGTCCCACGACGGCGCCGAGCCAGACGCGCCTCTGCTTGCGTATGGGCTTCACGATGTTCAATCGTCTGGCGGCTTCGCTGGGCTACCCGGTCGATCCCGACCCCGATCCCGACGCGACGATCACGTTGTCCTACGAGGAGTTCTCCAGCGCCGTCGACAAGTTGAATCTCATCGGCTTCCCGACCGAGCGCAGCGCCGAAGAGGCGTGGCCGCACTTTCGGGGCTGGCGGATCAACTACGAGAGTTCGGCCTACCGTCTTGCGGACTCCTTCACGGCGCCCCTCGCGCCGTGGTCGGGCACCCGGCGTAATCTTCGCGCCGGCGTCGTGGAGCCGAAGCGGCCGCCGCACCGTGCGCCGGCCGGTGTCGCCAAATTGATGAGCGCCCGACCAGAAGTCGTCAACCCTCCTCGCGCGCAACAGACCCGCACGTGGAAGCCGTCGCGTCGCAAGCCCCAATGAGCCGAACCCCGCGCCCTAGAGCGCGGGGTTCGGTTGTGTGCTGACGTCTGTGCGGGTGGAGACTGCGTCGGCCTCGTCGACAGACATTTCAGATGTGATTAGTAGAGGATGGGCCCGCCGGGATTGATACCTCCTGATGACGAGGTGGATACTTGGATGTAGGTCGGGTCGACGGCGATGGTGGACCAGGTTCCCGTGTAGGACGAGCCGTCGGCGTTGGTGACCAGTCCGGTGTAGTTGTAGATCGGCAACATCCACACCGAGCCGTCGGTCAGTTGGTACGTCTGGTACGAGATCGTCTCGGCGTCCAGTGTGACGTCGACGATTGGCGGTCCCGAGGGCGTCGTGGTCGTCGTGTCATTCGTGACGGCCGTCGAGGGCGGCGTCGCCGGCGATGAACCGCTCGAACCCGTGAGTGGTGTCGTCGAAGATCCGGGTCCGCTCGACTGGCCCGAGGCCGTAATCTGCGCGATGTTCGCCTGCTGTTGGGCCTCGAGGACTTCCACTCCCGCGGCGGGGCTCTGCAGCGGGTAGTTGACGGCGGGCTCGGCGCTGAAGGCCGGTCCGTCGGCCGAGACCACGTTGTTGTTCTGGTCGACCGTGAAATCCAGGGACTGATCGGTCACCTGTCCGTTGACCGTGACGCTGTAAGTCGCCTGCTCTTCATTGGTCGTGACCGTCGCCTGACCGGGGGAGGTCACGACGTTGTTGGACGTCGAGAACTGGGGATCGCTCACCTGGTAGCCGTAGCCCAGTTGGCTCAGGTAGTTCTGCACGTCGCCGTTCACGGTGGACTGACTCGGCATGGGAACCGTCGTGCCGTCGCTCGTCGTCGACGAAGTGTCGGCCCCTTGCGGGATCGCGACGGAATACGACCACTGGGGGACCGTGTCGTAGGTCTCGTAGTCGACGTAGTCACCCGAGGAGTCGGTAACGGTGAAGTCCTGGCCGTCGTTGTTGGTGTCAACCGGCGTACCCGACACACCGAAGATCGCGGCGATGCGCGCGTCTTCGGCCGAGGCGCTGGTGGGCAGCTGTAACTCGTAGGCCGCGCCGGTGCCGGAGTTGGTACTGAGGTCCGGTCCCACACTGAAGTCGAACTCCTCGTAGATGCGCATGATGTTGGAATTGGGAATCTCGGCGGTACCAAATTTGGCAGTCGGAGACCTGACACCGAGCGCGCTGTGCGGTGCGGCGAGCGCGAACACGGCGAGGGACGGCGAGGCACCCTCGAGCGCAGCGATGCCGCCGACGGTCAGGGCCGCCGCGACGGCGACCGATCCGGCCATCCGTAGTTGGAAGCTTCGCAGCACGTGGCGTCCGGCGCGCGGCGCCCGGGCCATGATGCGCGAGATCATCGCGTTGGTATCCGGGTGTTGGTAGCTGCTGGTCGCGGCCGGGTCGGCCGCGCGTAAGCGTTCTTCAAAATCACTCATGAAAGCTCCTCCGCCTGCATACCAAGTTCATGTCGCGAGGCGCCCGAAACTTTCAGGTGACTTGAGCCGCCGCAAAACGCTCGCGAAAACGGGCCTGGGCTCGGGAAAGTCGCACCGCCGCGGCGTTCGTCGTGATCGAGAGGGCGATACCGAGGGCGTGGGTGTCGAGTCCGTCCCAAGCGTTCAGCATCAGTACCTCACGGTCGTCGTCGTTGAGGGATTTCAGGGCGTCGCGCACGCTGACGTCGGCGATGACCAGGTCTTCGGCCGAAGGTTCGTCGGGGGCCGCGCGGAGTGTTGATTCGAAGTTCGTGCGCCGATACTGACTACGGCGCGAGTTTCGCAAGACATTGCGCGCGACGCCAATCATCCACGGAAGTTCGGCCTCGTCAGGCACGCTGTCAATCCGACGCCACACGACGAGGAGCGTCTCTTCGACCAGGTCGTCGAGGTCGGCCAGGGTCAGGGGGTAGAGGCGTCGTCGGAGGTAGTTGCCAATGGCCGGGCTGTGTTCGTGAACGAGGCGACGGAAACGATCATCTTGAGGTGAGCCCATTAACCGCTTCTGTCCGATTGAACCTGAAACTTACCGCCGAGGCGAGAAATATCGTGAAGATGCTACGTCTCACACGTTGGTTCGAACGAGCATGGCCTCTTGCTCGCGCGTCAGCCACCACGAAGGGGCCTCGTGGTCACCCCACCAGTCGATGACGTCCTCCACGCTCTCGCTGAGACCACGAAACGTGAGACCGGCCGCGACCGCCTTGGCGGGGTCGACGGCGAGGGCGGTCTCGCTCTTCGATCCCGACCAGAGGGGGAATCTCGAATCGAGATGGTGACTCTTGATGTGACGGGGAGAGATCTCGACCAGGCGAGTGTCGCTCGGCGAGATCTGTTCACTGATCGTTTGGATCACGTCATAGAACCGGCCCGGGGGGTAGGGGCCCGCCGCGTGGAAGGCGCCGAGCGTCGAATTGGCCGCGAGCGTGACGACGAACTCGCCGAGGTCACGCGCGTCGATGTACTGGAGGGCGTTGTCACGAGGTCCGGGAACCGCGACATTGCCCCCCCGGCGGAGGCGCTCGACCCAGTAGGGGAAGCGGAGCGTGGCGTCGTGGCTCCCGATGACGAACGTCGGTCGCACAAAGGTGAGTCGATCACCGAAGTGCTCCTGCGCCGCTCGCTCGCAGGCCGCCTTTAGTGGTCCGTAGGTCTCGGCGGTCACCTCGGCGTCGGGCGCGAGGGTCGTGTCGTGCCAGAGGGTGGCCGTTTCTTCGGTCGCACCTTCCTTGGGCGGGTCGTCGTAGGCCGAGACCGACGAGATCTGGATGTGGTGGCCGCCGCGATCGCCGAGGGTTTTCGCCAGAACGTCAACGTCAACGGGCCGATAGGCGATGGCGTCGACGGTGACGTCAAATGAGAGATTCGCGAGCGCCGACATGTCACCGTGGCGATCACCGACCAAACGGGTGACGGACTCCGGCAAGTCACTCGGCGTTTGACCGCGATTGATGACGGTGACGTCATGACCGGCGTTCAGTGCGGCCCAGGCGACTCCTCGCCCGACGAATGACGTTCCACCAACGATGAGTAGTCGCATGCAGTTTCCTTCCCGCGATACCCGTCATGCTACGAGAGAACGTTGCAATTTCTGGTGATTGCTGATGACCTCGACCACCAAGGACGTCACCACGACGTCGCCCTGCGTTAGTTGAGGTGGCGCTCGCTCGCCCAGTGCGAGAGTTGATAGCGACTGGACAGTTGGAGCTTTCGAAGAACGGACGAGACATGGCTCTCGACGGTCTTGGTCGAGATGGTCAACTCCTTGGCGACGTCCTTGTAGGAGTAACCACGGGCGATCAATCGCAGCACTTGGCGTTCGCGCGCGGTCAGTTGGTCGAGGTCCGGATCGGCGATGACAACGGGTTGATCACCTTGTGCGGTGCTAAAGGCGTCGAGGACGAAGCCGGCCAAACGGGGCGAAAAGACGACGTCGCCGGCGGCGATTCGGTAGATGGCGTCGACGAGGTCGGGTCCGGAGATGTTCTTGGTGACGTAGCCCCGGGCGCCCGCACGTATGACGCTGATGACGTCGACCGAGGCGTCGGAGACCGAGAGGGCGAGGAATCGAGTCGTCGTCTCGTGCTCACCGACCGCGCGAAGGACCGCCTGGCCCCCGCCGTCGGGCATGTGCACGTCGAGGAGGACGACGTCGGGGGTACGTTCGAGGATCATCTCGATGGCGGCCGCCACTTCATCGGCCTCGCCCACGATGTCAACGGAGTCGGCAATCTCGGCCCGGATGCCCGCGCGAATGAGTTCGTGGTCATCGACCAGGAACACGCGAGGTCGGTGGGACTCGGTCACAGGGATCGCGGCATGACGAGCTGGACCTCAGAGCCCGAACCAACCACAGTATTGATCGACGCTTCGCCGCCGAGTTGCCCCATGCGTTCGCGGATCGACAGGGCAATGCCCCGTCGATCGGCGGGGATCGCGTCGAGATCGAATCCCACACCCCGGTCGCGAACGAAAATCGAGATCGTGGTGGGTTCGACTTCGGCAAAGATCGAGATGCTCGCGGCCTCGGACCACTTCGCCGCGTTGATGGCGGCCTCGCGACCGGCCGCGACCAGGGTCACGACGCGATCGTCGGGCACGCAGTCGCCGACGGTCACGAGTTCCACGCGCACGCCGTAGTCGTTCTCGACGTCGTGTTCGATCGCGCCGACGAGTCCGACGAAGGACGTCGGCGTGTCGGTCATCGTCTCGGGGCTGAAGAGCCACTGTCGCAGTTCGCGCTCTTGGTTTCGCGCGAGACGTACGACGTCGGCCTCGTTGGCCGCGGCGCGCTCGATGAGCGTCAGCGTCTGAAGTACGGAGTCGTGCAAATGCGCGACCATGCGGGCGCGTTCTTCGATGCGGACTCGTGCACGTCGCTCACTCGTCAGTTCGCGAACGTTTTGGAGCCACCAGGGAGCAAACAGTACGAGGACGCCGATGACTAAGACCGCCGTCCCGATGATCCCCGAGCCGGCCCGCCCCCAGAAGCCGCCCAGGTGGTGCAGTTGGTGCAGTCCGACGACAATGAGAGCGGCGCCGAAGATGATGCGCAGCAGGAACCCCGTTCGACTCTTGGAGAATGCGCCACCGATGAACGGTGCCGTGTTGAAAAACTCGGTCAAGCGGTTGCGCTCGTCATTCGATGCGCCTCGCCAAACAGCGAAGGCGGCGAAACCGCTCAACACCAGCGGCCATCCGAAGCCGTCGGACGTCCACCCTCCGGCAGTTTGCAGGGTGATGATCAGAATCACCGTCGCGATGAAGGCGACCAGCACGAGTTGCGCCTCGCGCCGCTTCTGGAAGATCTGCTGGATGATCGAGTGCTCCTCGCCGGAGCGAGTGAGGACGAGCCAGAACGTCATGTAGAGCAGGATCCCCAGTCCAAAGATCAGGGTCAGCAGGGCAAAGATGACGCGAATGTTGCGTTCCTTGATGCCGAGCCGCGTCGCGAAACCTCCGCAGACGCCCCCGAGGATGCAGTTGTCGCGACCACGTCGCAGCGGTCGCAGGGGTGTACCGACGACGGCGTGGCTCGAGGTGGTGATCGACATTCGCATCTCCCTTCGACGACATTGTGGCGGCGGAGCGAACAAAGTCTGTCACGAAGACATCCCTTTGTATCTAAGGGGAAACCCTGACGGTTGAACCACCTCGACGGCCGCCCTGAGGGTTCATACCCATAGTCCTTAATCGGCGCGGACCGTACATTTGAAGCATGGATGAAGAGCACGAGCAGGTCGAAGAAAATACGTCTACGCCACTACCGCCGATGACGCCGGAGCCGGAAGCCAAAGAGGGACGCACGTCACCACCACTGGCGCCCGTGACGCCGGAGCCGGAAGTCGAGCGTGAGGGACGCCTTCGACGCAGCACCAAGCGCCGGATGGTGGGGGGTGTCGCCGGTGGCATCGCCGAACGATTCGACGTTGACGCCAACATCGTGCGCGTCGTGTTCGTCGTCCTCTCGTTTCTTTGGGGTTTGGGCGTCGCGATCTACCTCGCGATGTGGGTCTTGATTCCTCAGTCGGGCCGCAGCGACGACGCCGAGGAGTCCGTCGACGCGCCCCCCGCGTCAAATCTGCGGCTCCTGCGATACGTGCTTTTGGCGGGCGTCGTCGTTGTGGCGGTCATCGTGCTTGCGACTATCGGCGGTGCACCGAAGGTCGGCGGCGGCGTTGGTGTTCTCTGGCTGGTTTTGCTTGCCGTCTTGGCCGTACTCTCACTGCGCTCCTCGGCACGCCAGCACATGCTTCGTCGATTCATCGCCCTCGTCTTCCTGTCGATTCTGACCATCGTCATCCTGATCTCGGGCGCCTTCCTCGGTTTCCTCGCGTCAACCGGTGTTCCCATGACGGGCGGCAGCGGGGCACGCGACTATCAACCGAGCAACGTCGCGCAAATCCAATCCACGTATCGCACGGAGTTCGGGACGATGACCATTGACCTGCGCCAGGTTCATTTCAGTTCGACCACTACCTCGGTTAGCGCGAGCGTCGCCGTCGGTTCCTTAACCGTCTATGTGCCGGCGAACGCCATCGTTTATCTGAAGACGCACGTCGGCGCCGGAACGGTCGAGTACCTTGGCCGTTTCGGGTTCAACACGCAACCCTTTCGGGCTATTCCTTCGTCACTGAAGACCCTCGCCAGTCAGGAGCGCGCGCCGCACTTGAGCCTGAACATCCAGGTCGGTGCGGGCCAAATCAACATTTTCCGAGGCTACGAGAATCAGCCCTGATCAGCCACCGCACTCGGGTCACGTCGACGCGATCGCTCCGCTCGTAGACCAACATTCCAATGCGCTAAGGATGTTGTCGTGACATCGGCGCACATCATCGAATCGCCAACGATCGGCGACGCGTGGATCGCCGTCGCGCAACTCATCATGCGCGCCGGCGTCACGAGCACTTACGACGGTTTGGCCATGCGTGAAGTACTGATGGCGCTGATCACGGTGGGCAATCCGGAGATCGAAGACGAGATCATCGAGCGCTTCGCTGATCCCGAGCGACTGTCGTGGATGCGCGCGAACTTCGTCGACTTCAACGAGGTGCGTGAGCTCGGCGACGCGGACAGCTACGCCACGAGGCTGCACAACTACGCCGGGACCGGACTCGATCAAGTGCGCTGGGTGAGCGATCGGCTTCGCAGTGATCCGCTCAGTCGGTCAACCGCGATCACGACCTTCCAACCGTTGAGCGACACGTCCTACATTCCGTGCGTCAGCTTGCTGGACTTCTATCTGCACGCCGACGAGCTGCGCCTCGTGGTCTACGCCCACAGCATTGACTTTGGGGCGAAGGGCTACGCCAACTTGCTCGAACTCGCCGTGATTCAGCACCACGTGGCTGCCGATCTCGGCCGTGCGGTTGGTTCGCTCACCATGATCGTCAAGTCGGCCCACGTCTATGACATCGACGCCGACTACATGACCTCGGTTCTTGAGAACTTCAACTGAGGCGATTGCGCGTTAGCCCGCGTCGCGCGCGATTTTCAGGGCGGTTGCCCACCACACCAAATCCTTGATAAGCATCTCGAGTCGTTCGTCCAACGATTCGAAGAGTGAGGGCGAAAACTCTTCGGCGGTCATCGCCGGGAGCATGACGCTTCCGAGGATGTGCACGGCGTGTCGAAGCGGTGCCATCTCGAACTCGATGGTCACTAAACGCAGCTGCTCAATCGCCCGGGCGCCGCCGACGTTGCCGTAACCCACGAACGCCATTGGCTTGCGCTTGAACTCGGGGAACACGTAATCCATCGCGTTTTTTAAGGACGCCGGATAGCCGTGGTTGTACTCACTGGTGAGCGCGATATAGCCGTCAGCGGAGTCAAAACGCTTTCCGAGTGCCGCCACGGCCTCATTCGGATACTCACGCAGGCTCCTCGCTGGCGACGTCGGGCTGTCAAAAAGGGGGAGCGGGTGATCGCGAAGGTCGAGGACGTCGAGCTCGAAGTCGTCGCGATCTGAGAGTCGGTCCACGAGCCACGCGACCGGCTTGTCGGCGAAGCGACCCGGTCGCGTCGAACCGATAATGATCTGGAGGCGAAGGGACATGATTTAGAACCCCGGGAAGACCCGGCGAAGTTCGGGGAGGTGCGTGGGGTCGATGCCCGCGGGCGTGTGCTTTTCGTCTAAGCGACCGTAGGCCAGACGCAGGAACGACTCTGCCGGAAGTTCCAAGTCGAAGACCTCCACGCCTTCCACCTCGTTCAGCGTCACTCCGTCCGCGCTCTGGGTCAGCGCGAAGTCCTTTTGCGGGGCGGTCGTTCGAATGTGCAACGTGTGCTCGTTCCCGGTCGGTTTGACGGCGAAACGCATCAGCAGTTCAAGGTTGCCGAATAAGAAGGGCACCGCCTCGGATTGCAGCGTCACCCGGGAATCGAACGTCACTTCGATGTCCCACGTGTGAAAGACGTGCTCGCCAAGACGCAGTCGCACAGCGCGATCGAAGTCGAACTTCATCGGTCCCAGGTTGAGGAAGTAGCGGTCCTTCTCATCGGGCGTCAGCTCGTTCAGTCGAGCGACGAGTGCCCTGTCGGCGTCAAGGGAGTCAGTGACCTGGGCGTGCGGTGTCTTGGCGTTCCATACGTCCCACACGGATTCGTTGAACTTCGGCGGTGTCTCGCGTTCGTTCAGCGAGTCGTCGACACCCCGCTTGAAGATGATGGCCGCTGAGCCGATGTGACTCATGACGTCGGCGACCGTCCACTCCGTCGGGTACGCCGACGCCACGTACTGATCCTCACTGAGTCCCTCGACGAGGGAATGCAAATGGTTGACGGAAGCCCCTAGGGCTTCGAGGGAGTTGGTCATGGGACTCTGCTTTCGTAAAGTCGGGCGAACCCGGGGGGCTTACTCTTCCAACACGACTGTACGGTCGAGGTCGCGAACGTCGTTCACCCCGGTCAGTCCGAGGGTCACCATCATCTCGGATTGGATGATTCGCAAGATGTGCTCGACACCCCTCTGGCCGCGAGCGGCGACGGCGTAGGCCCACGGTCGACCGACGAGACAGGCCCGGGCCCCCATCGACATCGCCTTGACGACGTCGAGCCCGCTGCGGATTCCACCGTCCATCAGCACCTCGCACTGACCGGCGACCGCGGCGGCGACTGCGGGCAATGACCGGATGGTCGAGGGCACGTCATCGAGTTGTCGACCGCCGTGATTCGAGACGATGACCGCGTCGGCGCCCCGATCGACCGCTTGGCGCGCGTCGTCGGGGTCGAGAATCCCCTTCAGGGCAATCTTGCCGCGCCAGTGTTCTCGCAGCCAGGCGAGGTCGTCCCAGGTCACACTGGGATCGAACTGCCCGGCCACCCAGGCCTGGAAGTCGCCGGGCACGTTCGCGTCGGGTAGGGCCTTCTCGAGATTCCCGAACGTCAACGGTCGACCGCCGAGGGCGACGTCGCGGACCCACTTGGTGTGGGTGAAGAGATCGGCGCCTCGACGCAACTGTTTCGCTCGCGCAATCTGGCCGCTGACGCCGTTTCGTGCGTCGCGGTAGCGTTGACCGACAACGGGGAGGTCCACGGTCAGCACCAACGTCGTGCACCCGACGGCCTGGGCGCGGGCCATGAGATCCTCGGCGTAACTGCGATCCTTCATCACGTATAGCTGGAACCAGACCGGCCGCTTGACGGCGGCCGCGACCTCTTCGAGGCCGCAGATCGAGAGCGTCGACTCACAAAATGGGATACCCGCGTGCTCGGCCGCCTTCGCCGCCTGGACCTCGGCGCGTCGAGCGAACATTCCACCAAAACCGACTGGGGCGAGGATGACCGGCAAGGCGAGCTCCTCGCCGAGGACGGTCGTCGAGAGGGAGCGAGTGGAAACGTCGCGCAGGACCCGTTGGCGAAACTGGATGCGGTGAAGGTCGTCACGGTTCGCGGCGAGCGTCGATTCACCGAAGGCGCCCCCGTCGATGTAGTCGAAGAGCTGTCGGGGAAGTTTGCGGCGCGCCAGCTCGCGGTAGTCATCAATCGAGGCCGGGGCGAGATTGAGGCTGTGGTCACGTTTGTTCTGGGTCACAACTCATTATGCAGCACCCGTCGAGAGTTCTCCCCGGAACCCTTGACCTTGCCCGGTGACCGCGCCATGCTCTTGCAATGTTCGAGACCGCGAGTGAACTCGCTTCGCTGGATGCGTTGATGGCTGGGTCATTCGATCGCGCCGGTGATCATCTCTCGTCGATCATCTCGGCCGATCGCCGACTCTCGGCCGCCGACCTCGCTCGCTATCTCGTGGGCGTACGCCACCTGGTCGTCGCCACGGTCACCGCGAGGGGGGAGCCGCGATGTTCGGCGGTCGACGGCCTCTTCATTCACGGCCGGTTTTGGTTCTCGACGAGTGGGCAGTCGATAAAGGCACGTCACCTCGAACGTCGACCCGCCCTGAGTGGCGCTCACGTCGTGGGTGATGACGTCGCGGTGTTCGTGCACGGTCGCGCCCGAGTGATCCCCGGGGGACCGGGCGAAGCCGACGCGATACGGCACTTCTGGACCGAGGTCTACGATGCCTCGCCCGAGGACTGGGTGTCGGCTCCCGGTGACGCTCGCTACGTCGAAATCCTTCCGGGTTCGATGTACTCCTACGCCTTCTCGCGCGAGCGTTTCGAAGCGTTGTGCGAGCGCGAGGCGCCCTAGGAATTCGCCGCGTGAGTCAATGACGCGATTGACGACGACGGATAGCCTTTGGCGGAGGTTGTCCTAGGGGGGGTTGAAAAATGGTTCGAAAGTTCGCCGCGGAGTTTCTCGGAACCGCGTCGCTCGTCTTCTTCGCCGTGGGCGTCGCGACCCTCACTTTTGGTTTCAAGGCCGACGGGAGTTCTTTCATCGCCGGCGTCGTCGCGACGGCGCTCGCATTCGGCCTCACGTTGCTGGCGCTGGCCTACGTCCTCGGACCGATTTCGGGCTGCCACGTCAATCCGGCGGTCACCCTGGGCGCACTCGTGGCCGGACGAATCTCGTTGCGTGACGCGGCGACGTATTGGGTCGCGCAGTTCATCGGCGGCGTCCTCGCCGCCCTGGCGCACCGAGCGCTCTTTTCCGCGAAAGAGGCGTCGCCAATGGGCTTCGCCGCCGCTCAAAGCTGATGTTGGCCGAAAGGGCCCCGCGCCCTGGCCGGGGCTGACAAAATGGCGAAGCGATGCGACTCCTCTTCTGTTCCACGGGCCTAGCGGGGCACTTCAATCCCTTGGTGCCCTTCATCGAGGCCGCGCGAGAACGGGGCGACGAGCTTTTCGTGGTCGTTCCACCAAGCCTCGCCCAGGAAGTGGAGGAACTGGGCGTCGAACATTATTTGAGTGACTCGCCGGACCCGACGAAGTCGAAAGAGCTCTGGCGGCGCGCGGCGCGGCTGCCGCACGCCCAAGCGGCGCGGCTCCTGGACGGAGAGTTCTTCGGACGGCTCTCGACCGACGCAATGCTCGCGACCGTCGAAGCAGCGTGCGACAAGTTTCAACCGGACCTGGTCCTTCGAGAACCCTGCGCCTACGCCGGGGCCGTGGTCGCGCACCGGCGTTCCATCGACCACGCGCAAGTCGCGATCTCGACGGCGCGTACCGAATGGAGCGTCATCGGACTCGTCGCCTCCATTCTCGAGGACTTCGAGGGCGGTATGGAACAGGTGCTGCGCCAGACCCGCTACCTCTCTCGAATGCCCACGAGCCTGGACCCCTCGCCGTTCCCCAATACGTTGCGGTACCGAGAGAACGTGGTCCCGGAGGTCGTCAAGCCCGGCCGCTGGGCCGAAGGCGGCGGCCCGTTGATCTATCTGACGTTTGGCTCGGTGGCCGGGGGCCTCGACACGGCCGAATCAGCCTTTCAGAGGGCGATTGACGCCGTGACCGGCCTCGACGCCCGGGTACTGGTCACGACCGGTAGGAGTTTTGATCCTCACGTGCTCGGACCGGTGCCACCGAACGTGGTGGTGGAGTCCTGGGTTCCCCAAGCGTCGATCTTCCCCTTCGCCTCGATGGTCCTGTGTCATGGTGGATCGGGGACGACCTACGGGGCGCTCGCGGCCGGCCTGCCGATCGTCTTCGTGCCGATGTTCGCCGACCAGCGAACGAACGCGCAACTGATCAGCGTCGCCGGCGCCGGCGTGGTCGTTGACGTCGGCTCGAAGTCCGAGCCGGGGTTTCGCGCCATCGCTGGGATGGACGTCCCGCGCATCCGCGCGGCCGTCACCGAAGTTCTCGCGAAGAGCTCCTACGCACTCGCGGCCCAAGTTATTGCTGAAGAGATCAGTTCGACCGGCTCGGCGCGCGACTGTCTGGAAGAACTGTTCGCTCGTTGAGTGACGCGGCTCTCTCGTAGCACATAAAACGTGAAAGGGTGAGTACACCCAAAAAGTGAAGAGTTTTGAGTCGACTTTTCACAATTTTTACGCCTAGAGGCCTTTAAATCAGCGGATTATCGAGAGATTTCTCTTTTCCACGATTTTTTTGCCGTTCCCAACCCTAAAATGGTCATTCCTCCGCTTAATCATCCAAGAGGTGGCCGTTGTGCCATACCTCGGCGGTAGGTCTCGAACCGTGGACCGTGAGTCCTGAGCGGTTCTCAAGGTGTCGTCGAGGGCGACTTACACAGTTAGGCGGAGGATTCCAAATGATAGAGGCACGCAAACGATTGAAACGCGTCCAAGGCCATTCGCGGAGCGTGATCTGGTCGTGCGCGGTGGCGCTCACCATCTCACTGACTCTCTTGCCGACGCCTTCTCCCGCGGCCACGACGTTTTCCCAGCCCATTCGTGGTGTGGCTGCCGAGACGACCACGCTGTCACCGATTCGTCACGCCGCGCCGCGCATTCGCGTCGTTAGTGTGGTCGTCTCGGCGACCACACTGTCACCGATTCGTCACGGCGCGCCGCGCCTCCGGCGCCATCGCGTCGGCGGCGTGGTGGCCGAACTGGCCGACTTCACCAATGACCCGACGCCGAGCGACGGGTACGTAGTTGGCCTTATTCATCAGGACTTTCCTACACGGGCCTGGCACGACGCCGAGGCCGTGGCGTGGTGTGAATCCAAGTTTCGAACGACCGACATCGGCTTTGACAGCGACGGCACCCACGACCGGGGCCTTTTCCAGCTCAATGACGGCGGCACCGAGCAGTATTTGATGGCAATGATCGGTCAAAACCCCAAGAACCTGAACCTGGCCTTCAATCCCGTGCTCAACGTGCGCGCGGCCGCCCTCTTGTACGCGCGAGACGGCTGGAGTCAGTGGTCCTGCGCTTCGGCGATCTGACGGATCGAACCGTCGCGCACGACGAAGCTACGAAACTCGCCTGATCCTTCTCGCCGCCAACGGCAGTGGCGCCGAGAGGTCGTGCAAGTGAATGTAGCCAGTGGGCTCCGTGAACGGGGCCCACGTACTCGACGTGTAGCCGTCACTGTCGACGGCGTAGTTGTCCGACACGAGGAATACCGTGCGATTTGACCAGTCGACGCGCGCGACGTAGGCCACGTGACCCATTCCCGGACCGTCGTACCAGGCGATCGCGCCCACGGCCGGGGTCTGATTCGTCTCGGACGCCAACGTGAGACCCCACTGATCGGCGTAGCCCCACGGGTGCCCGGGATCGGGCAGTCCGTTGTGCGCGAGCATCCACGCGGCGAACAGCGTGCAGTTGTGTGGGGGAGTGCCGATGCCATCTTTGGTGTCGCTCCCGTAATACTTGGCGGCCCAACTGTCGTTCATGGTGGTCGCGTTGTACCCGTCGAGCGTGCAGGCGTAGCCACTGCTCTTGCAGGCCGTCGCCGCACTCGCGGTACTGCTCTGGGTGACGAAGAGGGTAAGTACGAACGTGGCCGCCAATGCGAGACGGAGCAACGTCACTACGGCCGAGGCGCGAAGCGCCCGCGCCCGCAATCGTTCGGTGATCGCCATCAGCCCCCCTCAGCGCCTCCGGTACCGTAGCACCGACCACTTTTTCAGTTCAAATGGTCTAGAAAACGCTGGGAAATAGGGGCAAAGCCTCCAATCGAGGGCGAGAACACCTTCGATCGAGTTGGTCGCTCTCGGTCTTGGTTTGGTTTGGCCTGAGTCACCCGGAGATCGCGATCGAGATCGAAACGTCGAAACCCGAAAGCCCGAACACGGAGTATGTGAACGAATTCGAACAGACTCTGGAGTCGAATCTGCGAAGGGCCCTCGGCGAGGAGGGGTTCGAGCGCGGGTACGCCATCGGGGCTGGACTCTCGGTGAGTTCGGCGACCGAACTGGCCCTGGAACGATCGCGACCGACGACGCACGAGAACGGTCCGGTCGCGAGCTAAAAATCGGCGTGTCGAAGCGACCAGTGAATTCGTTACGCTGATGCTTAATTCATGCGGCAATATCAGGAGAGAAAATGGACAGCGAAAACCAGTGCCCGGTCGCCGACGGATTTGACGCCACGCCGTCGGGGCGACGCCCCCACCAAGACTGGTGGCCCAATCAGCTGAAGCTCGACGGGCTCGAACGAAAGCCACCATCGGGCAATCCAATGGGCCCAACGTTCAACTACGTCGAGGAGTTCAAGAGCCTCGACCTGGATGCCGTGAAGAAGGACATCATGGCGCTCATGACGACCTCCCAAGAGTGGTGGCCGGCCGACTACGGCCACTACGGCCCGTTCTTCATCCGGATGGCCTGGCACAGCGCTGGCACGTACCGGATTTCAGATGGTCGTGGCGGCGGCGGTTCCGGCACCCAGCGCTTCGCGCCACTCGACAGCTGGCCCGACAACGTGAGTCTCGACAAGGCCCGAAGGCTGATCTGGCCGATCAAGCAGAAGTACGGACGAAAGATCTCCTGGGCCGACTTGATAATCCTCACGGGCACACTGGCGCTCGAGTCGATGGGTCTGAAGACCTACGGCTTCGCCGGCGGGCGCGAGGACGTCTTCGAGGGCGATGAGGACATCTATTGGGGTCCCGAGGACGTCTGGCTGGACGACAAACGTTACAGCGGTGATCGCGAGCTCCAGAATCCTCTGGGCGCGGTGCAGATGGGTCTCATCTACGTGAACCCCGAAGGTCCGAACGGCACTCCGGATCCGCTCGCGGCCGCCAAGGACATTCGTGAGACGTTCCTGCGGATGGCGATGAACGACGAGGAGACCGTGGCGCTGATCGCCGGGGGACACACCTTCGGCAAGGCCCACGGCGCGGCCGACTCGGTTGAGTACGTGGGCGCCGAACCGGAAGCCGCCTCGCTCGCCGAGCAGGGGCTGGGCTGGAAGGGCAGTTACGGCTCGGGTAATGCCGGCGACACGATCTCGAGTGGACTCGAGGGTGCGTGGACGCCGAGTCCGATCAAGTGGGACAACAGTTACTTCGACACGCTGTTCGGACACGAATGGGTCCAGACGAAGAGTCCCGCCGGGGCGACCCAGTGGATTCCCAAGGACGGTGTCGACGCGAACTTGGTACCCGACGCCCACGACCCTACGAAGTCGCACGCGCCGGTCATGTTCACGACGGACCTCGCCCTTCGATTGGATCCGATCTACGCTGCGATCTCCACGCGCTTCCACGAGAACCCCGAGGAGTTCGAACTCGCCTTCGCCAAGGCCTGGTACAAACTGACGCACCGCGACATGGGGCCGCGTTCGCGCTGTTTCGGTCCGTGGGTTCCCGACGAACCTCAGATATGGCAGGACCCCGTGCCCGAAGCGACGCACGCGCCAATCGACGCGGCGCAGATCAATGAGCTGAAGGAAAAAATCCTCGCCTCCGGTCTTTCGGTCTCACAACTGGTCGCGACGGCGTGGGCTTCAGCCGCGACGTTCCGCGGCACCGACAAGCGTGGAGGGGCGAACGGCGCACGTATTCGCCTCGCACCGCAGAAGGATTGGGAAGTCAACGACTCGGCTGAAGTGACGATGGTCCTGCGGACACTCGAGGGCATCCAGAGCGATTTCAATCACACGCACGGCGAGAGCCCTGTCTCGTTGGCCGATTTGATCGTCCTCGGTGGCTGCGCGGCTGTTGAGAAGGCGGCCAAGAACGCCGGACACGAGGTCGCGGTTCCCTTCTCGCCGGGACGCGGGGACGCCCTGCAAGAGGACACCGACGTCGAGTCCTTCGCCGTACTGGAACCGACGTTCGACGGGTTCCGCAATTATCTGCGAGACGGTCACCGACGAACGGCGGAGGAGTTACTCCTGGAACGAGCCCAACTGTTGACGTTGAGTGCGCCGGAGATGACGGTGCTCGTGGGCGGCCTGCGCGTCTTGAACGCCAACTTCCGTGGATCGGACCTCGGCGTGTTCACGAAGCGAACAGACGCGTTGACGACGGACTTCTTCGTGAACTTGCTCGACATGAGTACGAAGTGGGAGGCGACGTCCTCGGCCGAGGCGACCTTTGAAGGCCGCGACCGCCGGACGAACGAACTCAGGTGGACCGGGACGCGCGTCGACATCGTCTTCGGCTCGAACTCTCAACTGCGCGCACTCGCTGAGGTCTACGCGAGTGACGACGCCCAAGAGAAATTCGTAGTCGACTTCGTTGCCGCGTGGAACAAGGTCATGAACCTCGATCGGTTCGAGTTGAACTAATTTCGCGCGAGCGGACTAATGAGAAGCCGCGCGTTCACTTTTTGTCGACGCCGTCGTCGCTTCGCAGCGAGTCGTGCACCTCAATCTGATCGCGCACGCGCTCGACGAGTTCCTTCTCCTCGGCACGTTCGATCTGGACCAAATGATCGTCCGCCGCCGGGGAAGATCGAATGAGCTCGTCGAGCTTCAGCTGCAGCGCGGTTTGCTGACGATCTTGCGTGTGTTTCAACGCGAAGAGCAACATGATCACGATCGCATTCGCCACCGTGGAAAATCCCATTTGCCATCGTGGAGGA
Organism: Acidimicrobiaceae bacterium; assembly: GCA_003155915.1. Classification (GTDB taxonomy): domain Bacteria; phylum Actinomycetota; class Acidimicrobiia; order Acidimicrobiales; family RAAP-2; genus RAAP-2. The sequence goes on from PMFA01000005.1 coordinate 266,031, forward strand.
AATCCCCTTAAGGCGAGCGAAACTATGAATACGATCAAGACGAACGACACCACGGCGGCTGTCGCGACGTGCGAGATAATTTCGTCGAGTCGTTGGAAGACGCGACTCATTCGTTGGCGAAGTGCAGAGTGCATTGTTGGTCTCCCGGTAGCGGTGTCGAGCGGACAACGTGATATATCACCTTATTTGTCCTCAACAAATGAATGACCGTGGAGTGATCGCCAACGCACGCCAGATTCGTCGTACCACTGCCTGACACATCCTTAGCGTTTCCTTAATCGTGCGCGACCGTTTCCGGTGATGCGAGGTTGGTGCTTTCACACTCATGCGCCGAGAGCATTTGTTCTTGCGGTTGCCGGTGCAACGTGAGGCGACTTCAACATCAAAGGAGATGTCTGGGGTTGGCCGGGAACGGTTCGGCGTACAGTCTCCACGTTCATCGGCGCGATCATGTACTACGCGATCACTCGATCCAGAGATGGTGACGCGTCGAGCACCACGTCCCAACTGCTCGAACGACGGAGCTGGTGCTCCTACTACGTCGTACGTAGTAGCATTGGCGCATGAACAAGAAGAGTTCGCAACTGCTGCGCCGACCCAACGATCCGCCGCTGCTCCTTCTGACGAGTCTCGCGTCGGGCCCCAAACACGGGTACGCGCTTCTGAAAGACATCGAGGAGTTCGCCGGTGTCACTTTGAGTCCGGGCACGCTCTACGGTGCCATCACCCGACTCGAGGAGTTGGGACTCATTGAACCGGTGGCCGAGGTCGAGCGACGTCGCCCGTATCGCATCACGACCGACGGACGACAGGTGCTGCGTGAAGTGACCACCGAGATGCGCCGTCTCGCCGACGTGGGTGTCGCGCGTCTTCGACTCGCTGCGCGGGGTGTGTGATGAAGCGGAACCGTGACGTTCGACGATTGCTTCGGTGGTACCCGTCGAGTTGGCGCGACCGATACGGCGACGAGCTTCTTGCCCTCCTAGAGGATCGTCTCGTAGAAGCGCCTCTCACGATTCGGCTTGGTTCATCAGTGGCTATCGCGGGACTGCGAGAGCGTCTGTACGGATCAGGCATGCTCGGTTCACGCAGCTCTCCGTCGACGCAACGTCGAACTGGCTCGCTGACGGTGCTCGTGGCGTGGTCGATGATGGCTGTCGGTGGCGCCAGTTTCGTGAAGATGGCCGAGCACTTTCGTGCGGCGCTACCGACTTCATCGCGCGCCGTCGCAATCGTCGCGTACGACACGACCGCCCTCGCGGGACTCCTGGGGACGCTCTTTGTTGTGGTGGGCGTAACTGGTGCGTTGCCGGGATTCGTGCGGTTTCTTCGTGCCGACAAGTGGCCCCAGGTACGTGGCATGTTCGTGAGGTCGGTGGTCTCCTCTCTGGTGGTCGTCGTCGCCACGGCCGGTCTTTCTTGGTGGGCCCACCATTTGAACAGCGCGCAGCGCAATGGTGGAGACGGCGTGTACTCGGGCGTGTTCCTGGCGTTCGCCCTCTTAGTGGTGATAACGATCGGTCTATGGACGACGACCGGTGTCGCCGTGGCGTCGAGGATCGACTTCACACCCCGTGAACTGCGACGAGAGTCGTGTTTGGCGATTGCGGTGAGCCTTTCGTCAATCGTGGTCGTGGCCAGCGCTGCCGTGTGGGGAGTTCAAATTGGTCTGCACGCGCCATGGTTTCTCAATGGCACCGCGGCCGGCGTCGCAACGTCGCCATGGTCCGCTCAAGTGATCACCACGATGTTCGTGATGACACTCGCGCTCGTGACTGCGTTGTGGGGTGTCGTGCGCGTCGCGTCGACATACCGACCGACGCGTGTGAGCGCGCAGTAACCAGGACTTTCACCTACCGAGGCGGAAAGTCGACGAGTTCGTACGTCGGAATGATCGCGCAGGGTCCCGCGTGGCGTTCATGATGATGTGACCTTTGTCCTTAGAACATTCGTTCGTAGGTTCGTAGGATTGATTTACGGTGGCCGAGATGTGCTCGGTGGACGATGTGAGGGACGATAGGTGACCAATCTGACGGTTCACGGGTCCGCGAGAGGGCAGTTCAACGATCGGCCACTCCTCGTCTTCTGGGAGATGACCAAGGCCTGTCAGTTGGCGTGTTTCCACTGTCGGGCCAATGCGCAATTGGTTGGCGCGGCCGATGAGTTGAGCACGAATGAGGGCCGCGGACTCATCGATTCATTGGCCTCGATCGGAAGCCCGCGCCCGATTCTTATTCTGACGGGCGGCGACTGCCTGATGCGCGACGACATCGTCGAACTCGCTTCCTACGCCCAGTCGGTACACGTGCCCGTGGCGATCGCCCCGTCCGTGACACCCCAGCTCACTGATTCGACGCTTCGATCGTTGCGCGACGTTGGCGTGAAGAGTGCGTCGCTCAGTCTTGACGGCGCCAGGCCGTCGACTCACGATGCGGTTCGGGGAATCGACGGGCACTTCAACTCCACGATTGAGGCCATTACGCGTCTACGTGAACACGGATTCACGACGCAGATCAATACCACCGTCATGCCCTCCAACGTTCGCGAGCTGGCCGACGTCGCCAGGTTGCTGCACGAATTGCGGGTGAACGTGTGGGAGGTCTTCTTTCTCATCACGACCGGGCGGGGCTCTGAAGTCACGGCGACTTCGGCGCGGGAGAACGAAGAGGTGTGTAACTTCCTCGTCGACGCCTCTCGATACGGGTTCACGGTTCGCACGGTCGAGGCTCCGTTCTTTCGACGCGTCGCGCGAGAACGCGCCAGCGGCATCGACGCATCGTCGCCCGTGGTGGCCGGCTCCACGTACGCGTTCCTTCAGGGGCGCCTGAACGAACTTCTAGGGCCTAGTTCGGCGCCGGTGCGCGCGCCAAGCGCCGCAACTCGTGACGGGAAAGGGATCATCTTCGTCGGGGCGAACGGCGACATCTTCCCCTCGGGATTCCTGCCCATCACGCTCGGGAACGTTCGAGAAAGATCGTTGATCGACGTGTATCGCGACGACGAACTGCTGCGCTCCATTCGCTCGGCCGAGTTCGTGGGTGCGTGTGGGTGCTGTGAACATTCCGACATGTGCGGTGGTTCACGATCACGGGCCTTCGCCACGTACGGCAATCCCCTGGCGTCTGATCCCGGCTGCGTTCGCGTCAGCAGCGTCCTCTCGACCGCGTGGTAGCGGCGATCGAATCGCGCACTACGAATTCACCTCGACCTTTCGCCCGGTAACGTCGCTCGTTCGAATTCGAAACGCAACCGGCGTTCGACCTTCACCGCGCGGGCGCGAGTTTACGGTCTCTCGATTCTCTCGATTAGAGGACACGCGCTCGGAAATGATTTGAAGGGCCCGCACCGCGTCGTCGCCTTCCAACTCCTCGAAGACACCCTGGGCTATGACGCTGCGCCACGCGCCACTCGTGAGGTACTCGTCGATTTCAAAACAGACGCGCTGGTTCTCCCGCATCATGTCGACCTTCTTACCTTCGGTGGTGTACACGTAGATGCAATTCCCATCCCACCCAAAGATGACGGGCACTACGTAGGTCTCGCCACCGACGTGACAGCCGACGCGGCCGACTTTCTGGGAGAGCACGAACTCCTCAACCTCACTCGGTGACATCTCGAGGATCATCGCGCGAGACTAACGAGTTTTCGAGGCGTCGCTCGCCGGCGTCACGTCGACGTCGACGCTCAGGTGGGCGATGACGTCGCGCGCGCTGTAGCTCTCTCGATCGACCAGCAGTTCGCGAATGTCGTTCAGGTAGTCACCGCTCGTCACGATCGGCGGCTCGCGGCGTCCGTCGCTGCGGTATTGACCTAGCCCGCACGTCGCCATAAGCCCGTTGCAGAGACAAGTCGATCCATCGGTCGCTTCGAGCGCGCCACCCTTTCGTATGAAGGCATCGACGGGCTCGGCCGCGCAGCGATAGCCCGTTGACCCGTTGGGTTTGAGGTACGCCTCACGCAGGTAGCCCAGGTCACACTTTCGCTCGCGATGGTCATAGACGTCGGGGTCCGAGATCGTGTCTTCCACCGACGCGACCTTGAATGGATATCCCGTCGACGAAGCCCGCAGCGACGTCTTCACGGTTACCGATCCAGCCTTTACCTCGTCGAGCACGCGACGACGCAGGTCGGGGTCCATCCCTGACTCGTCGCAGTAGGCGAAGAGGGTGCCCACCTGGACGCCGCTCGCGCCGAGGTCGAACGCGTCGCGCACGTGCTCGGACGACGTGACGCCCCCACCGATCCAAAACGGTAGGCCGAGATTGGAGAGCACGTCGTAGTCGACGACGTCGCGCGCCCCGTATTGCGGGTTGCCTTCGTCGTCAACACCGAAGGCGCCGCGAGGCGGCGCGTTGTGTCCGCCGGCGCTCGGTCGCTCGACGACGAAGCCGTCAACCGGACCGTTGCTGCGCTTGGCGAGCGCGGTCGCGAGCACGTGCGACGAGACGATGCCCACGAAGTTCGGTCGACGAAGTGCCTGCGTCCCGAGGTACGGGGTGGGATCAAAGTGGAGTGAGAGGGCCGGATCATCATTGGCCGCACCCGTCACGCTGAGGGGAAGGTCAACCGGTTCGCCCAGCGCGAGCCGCTCGAGGGCCCCGGGAATGTGAGTGGGGACGCCGGCCCCCATCAAGACGTAGTCGACGCCGGCGAGAATCGCACCACACAACGAGGCGGCCGTCGGGAGCTGGACCTTGGTGAGGAGATTGATTCCGACGAGGCCGTCGTGCCCCATCTTGGCGAGCTTTACTTCGATGAAGGAAGCCAACACGATCGCGTCGATGGAACGACCCTTGCTGCCGTGCGTCAATGCCGGGAGGCTGCGATACGGCGTCGAACCCGTTCGTCGCACGGCGCCGAATTTGTTGACGATGTCGGCAACGACACCCTGAGCCGGGAAGCAGTCGAGGGCGGTTTGTAGCTCGCCGTCGATCCCGTGGTCCTGAAGTCGGCGCACGAAGACGTTGTCGATGGCCGTCCCGGACACCACGCCCAATTGACCCATGCTCGAGACTGCCCTCGCGAGGGGCCAACCGGATATTGCAATGCCCATGCCACCCTGGATAAGCCAGGGGACCGTTCCATCCAGAGGACCGGTGTCAGTCATATCTCACCTCAGTGCGCCCGACAAATCTTCACGATTCGCCCAGCTCTAGCCTAGGTCGCCCCTTGATGAGACCTTCATTCGAACGCGCATGACGTCGCGACTTTTCGAGGTGATGCGCGTCGCGGCGGTTCCTTCAGCCAAATGTCTGGATGCCCATCGCGTGGTGGGTGAGTGGGTCGGCCCGGCTCCGATCGCCCTCGTGGACGTACGGTCCACCTTTTCACGACGTGTGAATTCTGTGGGGAGTGGAGGTGGCGCGTCCTCAAAGCGGTCCGAACCGGATGGGGATCGTGAGCAGGGACGCTATTTGGTCACGCGTCGAATCGTGCTCGCTCCAGCGACGAGTGCGGCGAATATGTAGGCGAGCAAAATTGCGAACTGGCCAACGTAGTACTGGTTCGACTGCAGCGGGTTAATGGCGTGCACGGCGGCCGTCATTGGCAGCACTTTGGCGACGGCACGCAGCGCGCTCGGTAGCTGGCTGACAGGAATGACGAGACCGCAGAGGAGCAACTGGGGCAGGATGAACGCGGGCATGAACTGAACGGCCTGGAACTCGGTGTGGGCCACGGCACTCAGCGCCAATCCGAAGGCAGTGCCGAGCAGACCGGCGCAGAGCGCCACGGCACTGATACGCCACGGTACTCCCTGATGGGCGAGCCCGTACCAGGAGTAGGAGAGGACCGAGACGAGCACGCTTTGGACCAAGGCGAGAGCCCCAAAAGCGATCGCGTAGCCCGCGACGAAATCGGCCTTGGTCAGGGGCAGCGTGAAGAGGCGCTCGAGAGTTCCGACGGTCCTCTCTCGCAGGGTGATGACCGACGTGACGAGAAACATGACGATGAGAGGAAACACGCCGAGCAGTTTCGGGCCCACCGAGTCGAAGGCACCGGGCCGGTTGGTGAGGGACCACGCGAGCAGACCCATTAACGCAGTTGGGACGAGCAACAACAGTGCGAGGGTCCGCGGATCGTGGCGCAACTGCTCGAGAATGCGCCGAGTGGTGAGGAGCGTCCGTCGCAGGCTCATCGATCGCCTTCGATCAGACGCTCAAAGGCTTCGTCATAGCCGGACGCTTTGGAGGCCGCCAACAGTGATGCCGGTGTGCCGTCGAACAGTAGGGCACCGTCGCGCAGCAGCAGTAACCTGGCGCAACGAGCCGCTTCATCCATCACGTGGCTCGACACGATGACCGTGGCACCGCTCTTCGCGAGGTCGTCGAACGTGTGCCAAAGGTCGCGACGCAGTATCGGGTCCAGTCCCACGGTCGGCTCGTCCAGGATCAGCACGGGCGGAGATCCCACGAGGGCGACGCCCAGTGACACGCGCGCGCGCTCGCCGCCGGACAACGAAGCGACTAGTCGGTCGGCGAAGGGGGTGAGGGCGACGACGTCCATTACGCGCGCGACCTCGGAAGGGCCCTGAGCTAGTACGCCGGTGAAGTAACGGATATTTTCCTCGACGGTGAGGTCGAGGTAGACGGCCGCGCTTTGGGCCATGTAGCCGAGTTTGCCGCGCAGCGACCGTGAGCCCGCGGCACAGTTCATAATCCGCGCGGATCCGTCGGTGATCGCCTGGACGCCGAGGAGTGAACGCATCAGCGTGCTCTTGCCGCTGCCACTTGGCCCGAGCAGGCCAATGAGTTCGCCGGGAGCGGCACGAAATGAGATCGACTTCAAGATTTCGTGGCCACTGCGAACGACGCGGAGGTTCGACACATCGAAGGTCGAGTGGTCAGAACTATCCATCTGGTTTCACCCTACTGTCCTCGAAAGTCGGATTCGAATTGATTCACTCCGTGACATGGTGCAGTCGAGATCCAGAGCACTCGACGTGAGGAAGTGCCGTGCGGGTCGGACTGACGAGGGGCATCAACGATGGCTATAGATTGAGCAACGATGAAGAACGCATCCGTCGTCGAGTCAATACCGCAAGGTTGGCGTAGGCAGTCAGGTGCGTCACAGTTCGGTGCCCTCTTCGCGCCGTCAGACCTCACGGCCGTGATTCGCCGCACTCGTTCCCGCTGGGCGAGATGAACCCGACGTCGGATGCTCGCGCTTCAATATCGGTGAAGGAAGTTGGGCTCGTTCGCGAACTCGCTGCGCAACTTGAGGAAATCCAGGAAGAGATGCGCCTGCATAACTTCGAGGCCGCCGAAGTCCTGCAACGGGTCCTTCCCGCCCATCGACTCAGTGCCGCGAACCTGCTCGACTACTTGACGCTCCGAAATATCGACTTGCGCGAGATTCAAGCGGCACTCGCCCAGCTCGGTCTGTCCTCGCTCGGGCGCGCCGAAGAACACGTCATTACGACGCTCGAACGCGTCATCGACAACCTTCACGTCCTGGCGGGGGAGGAGTACAGTCGTCGGACCGAATCGGCGGTCAGCTACGAAGAAGGTGAACGGATACTGGCGGCGAACAGTGTGGCACTGCTCGGGTCAACTCGCCCGGATCGTGCGGCTCGAATCCTCGTTACGATGCCGACGGAGGCCGCCGACGACTACGGACTCGTTGTCGAACTCCTGGCCCGCGGCATGGACTGCGCCCGAATCAATTGCGCGCACGACACTCCCGATCAATGGCGTCAAATGGCCGCCAACGTTCGACGGGCGGCCCAGTCGATCGGGCGTACGTGCGCTGTGCTGATGGACCTTCCGGGGCCCAAGTTGCGAACGGGGCCTATCGCGCCGGGGCCGAGGGTAATTCGCTTGCGCCCGGAACGCGACCTGTTAGGACGACCCATCGAGTCGGCACTCGCCGTGTTCGTTGCCGGCGACCGGCGTGCGATGTCATCGTTTGGCGAGCGAGCGACCGTGATTCCTGTTGATGTCGAATGGCTCACACGTTTGTGTCCCGGCGATCTCGTGTCGTTGCACGACACGCGCGACGCGCGCCGCGTCTGCACCGTGAAATGGGTCACCGACGCCGGTGTGGGCGCGGAGTTCATTGACACCACCTACGTTGCCACTGGTACTCGCCTCATCGCGCCCGACGGCAGCGAGACCCTCGTTGGCTTGCTCGAAGCCTTGGAACAGAGCATCGTTCTACACGCTGGTGATGTGCTCACTGTCACCAGCGACCTCACGCCCGTGGATCCACGTGATCTACGCATCGGTTGTACTCTCCCGGACGCCTTGGCATCGGCTCGGGTTGGTGATCGAGTGCTCTTCGACGACGGCAAGATCGGTGGTCACGTCGTCACTTTGCGCGCTGGCGAGATTGACGTCTTGATCACCAGCGTCGCACAAGGGGGAACCAAGCTTCGATCCGAGAAGGGTATGAACCTGCCGGACACCGATCTCCACATTGCCGCGCTCGGGCCCGAAGACGCACTCCTGCTGCCCATCATTTTGGAGTGTGCTGATGCGGTGGCGCTCTCTTTTTCGCAGCGCGCGGCTGACGTGACCTCGTTGCAGGATCACCTCGAATCGATGGGCGGTGCGGGCCTCGGCATTGTGTTGAAGATTGAGACGGTTCGCGGTTTTGAACGGTTGCCGGAAATGCTCCTTGCGGCGATGGCCTTTGAGCGCATCGGCGTCATGGTGGCGCGCGGTGACCTCGCCGTCGAGTGCGGATTTGAACGACTTTCCGAAGTGCAAGAGGAGATCCTGTGGCTATGTGAGGCGGCCCATGTTCCGGCGATTTGGGCGACGCAGGTCCTCGATCAACTGGCCCGAACCGGCCAACCGTCACGGGCTGAGATTTCGGACGCGATCATGGCCGGGCGAGCGGAGTGCGTGATGTTGAATAAGGGTCCGCACATCAGTGCTGCCGTCGCGGCACTCGATGACATCCTGGGTCGAATGGACAGCTACCAGCACAAGAAGACCGCTCTCCTGCGGCGACTAACCAGCTGGTCTGAGCCACCGAGCTGACTCCACGCCTCGGTCGACGTCGTGGGTTGTTCGCGCAACTCTTGCGACCTGCAGCGTTGTCGCACGGATCCCGGACGAATCCTCTGCGAGGACGTGAAAATTCCTCCCCCAATGCTTGTCGATGACAAGATCATTGAGGCCAATGAAACAGGAGAGTTGTTCGGATTCAGATTGATGTCCACAAGGTCGTAGTTGGGCAATTTGCTCCGAACTATTCCGGAGACTCAAGGAACGCTCGATCAAGGCAATTTGACACCGTTGAGATTCGCGGGCGCCGTAGTTTTCGTTGAATCGCAACATGTTTACGGCAGCGGCCTCGCGCGCTTTGTTTCGCCATATCTCTGGCGAACCAGTCCCGACGACAAATAGGTCAAATGCCTCGCGTCCCTGACTAGATGTGCGTGCCGCACCATATGAATTTCGGAAGTAGTTGCTCTTCCATCGTCATATCGTCTTGAAGCACAATCCAGTGATCATTCACTACCAAGCCCTTCGCTGTCTGGAGTTGAAGGTCAGATTTGGGTTTTTATTGCGATGCTGGAGACTTCACGTTGATTGTTGTAGATGAGTCTTAAAATTGTGATTAGCCCTTCGTCCGAACAGTCCGTCCCGGATTTGGACACGTCTCTTCATCTAAACGATGCCGAAATGCTCGTCCGCTCGGAGGAAGAGCGATTCATCGGTTTTCTAGATCAATATCCTCTCACCTGGAGTCGGTTGCTCACAGTACTGCCCGATGGGATTGCTTTCGTTGACGATCAAGGAGTGGTTCGATACGCGAACGAATTCTTCGTGGGACTAACGGGCTACGCTCGCGGCGAACTCGTTGGCCAGAACATTGAAAGCCTTGTTCCATCGAGTTATCGCGAGACGCACGTTCTGAACATTCGTGACTTCGCCCGAGACCCGAGCGTGCGGACGATGGGGCGCAACCCGGAATTGACGGTCCTGCGCCGCGATGGCCGCGAGATCCCCGTCGACATCGCCCTCGCGCCGCTTGTTCTTGGCGACAAGCTGTGGATCATCGTGCTGATCCGCGACGACAGCGCCGAGAGAACGGCGGCCCTGAACCGTGCCGAGGTTGAACAGCGCTTTCGTCTCGCGTTCGAGGACAACACGGCTCCCATGTTCTTCACCAATCTTGAGGACAGGGTCACCGCAGTGAACGACGCCTTCTGCCAGATGATCGGACGCACCAGGGAGGAAGTCCTTGGGCATGACTCGAGGTCGTTCACCCATCCCGAGGACGAAGGCATCACCGAAGAATCACACCGACGCATGATCGCTGGCGAGGTCGATCAGGTTCGGTACACCAAGCGTTACTTGCACGTGGACGGGCGGATCATCGTCGTCGAGGTGTCGAAGTCCGCGGCCCGCGACGCGGCAGGGAAGTTGCTCTACTTCATAGTCATTGAGCGCGACATTACCGAGGAGCGAGCTCTTAGCGCACGGCTCCGCCACTCGGAGCTATATGACTCGCTCACGGGGCTCGCCAATCGGGCGCTCTTCGAGGACCGGCTCTCGCAGGCGCACGCCAGGGTCGTTCGTCAGGGCGGTCTTTGTGCGGTCTTGCTGCTTGACCTGGATGACTTCAAGGGAGTGAACGACACTCACGGGCACCTTGTCGGTGACCAGTTACTCGTGGCGGTCGCGCACCGATTCGAGCTGGCGTCTCGTTCTTCGGACACGTTGTGTCGCTCGGGGGACGACGAGTTCCTTTGTTTGACAGAGGGACTCGACTCGCTGGCTCAGGCCGAGGAGGTGGCCGCGCGCCTCCTGGACGTGCTGGCCGAGCCGTTTTCTATTGCCGGGTCACACATTGAGCAGCGTGCGAGCGCGGGAGTGGTCATCTGGGACGCCACGAATACGGATTACGCCAGCATTGTTCAAGATGCCGACGTCGCACTCTACGAGGCCAAGCGAGCGGGCAAGGGTCGATATGTTGTCTTCGGTTCCGGCATGCGACAGCAGGCGGTCACTCGCTTTGAACTCGCCCAGGAGCTGCGTCACGCCCTCCACGACGGGGATCTCATGATGTACTACCAGCCCATTGTTGACCTCGTGACGACCGAAGTGGTCGGCTTCGAGGCGCTGATGCGCTGGCAACACCCCGAACGTGGCTTCGTGCCCCCGAGTGTGTTCATCCCGCTCGCCGAACAGAGCGACCTCATCCTGGAACTCGGCTCTTTTGCCATGCGCGAAGCCGTTGGAGCGGCCTCTTCGTGGGAGAGAAAAGGTGCTCGCACGAGCCGTCCCTACGTCACGGTGAACTTCTCCGCCCACCAGTTTCACGACCCGGGGCTGGTATCGATGATCGAAGAAGCGCTGTTTGAGAGCGGACTTGAACCGGAGCGCCTCGTCATCGAGATCACCGAGAGCGTGACGTTGCGTAATGTCACCGAGACGTTACGCGTGATGGAACGTCTCAATCGCCTCGGAGTCAGTCTCGCGTTGGACGACTTCGGCACGGGATTCTCCTCGCTTTCCTACCTCACACTCCTGCAGCCGAAGATCATCAAGATCGATCAGTCCTTTGTCAATGCTCCTCGAGAGAGTGCTCACGACGACACGCTGCTCGAAACGATTGTTTCACTCGGCAACAGGCTCAACATGACAGTGCTGGCCGAAGGGATTGAAACGCCGACCCAGCTCTTGCGCCTGTGCCAGATCGGCTGTGAACTTGGACAGGGTTATCTCTTCTCGCCAGCAGTACCGGCAGACCAGGCGTCGTCCATGGTTGGCCGTGTGCTGGGAAGCGGAGGATAGACCTTGTGCGGTCTCTTTCGGTTCGCCGACATTCACTCACGACCAGTCGCTCGACGCGCACGATCGGAACTACTGAACTCTCCCAGAGGACTTCCCTCAGTGAAATGTCGCGAAGTGGCCGATCAAAATCGTTTCGTGAACAACCCGAGTGAAATCGTCGTCAACGTTGTGCCGTTCTTGGTTCCGAATAACGCAGATAACCCAATCGAAAAGGGGAATGTGACAATCAGGCTCCACAGATCTTGTGCAAAGGACGCGGCGAAGACGGTGTTCGCGCGATCACGTATCGGCCTCGCGTGGCGTACGTGGAGAAGCAATGGTTTCGGACACCGCGCAGTGGTGGGTCGACCTTCACGTCGCCCCGGCGCCGCGGCGATGGCGTTCTTGCTCGTGGCCGGTCTGGCTTTCGGCGTGTCGCAGCCGGCCGGTGCGACGGGCACTACCCGCTACGTCAGCACATCGGCCGTAGGGAGTGACACCAGCTGTTCGAGCCCCGGTTACTCGACGATTCAGTCCGCGGTGACGGCCGCTTCGTCCGGCGACACGATTGTGGTGTGCGCGGGGACGTACGCCGGCGCTGTGGTCAATGCGAAGGCTCTAACCTTCCAGGGCGCGAACATCGGCGTGGCTGGCGCCACGCAGAGCGGCCCGGAATCAATTGTGTCGAGTATTGGCGTCACCAACGCCAATGTCACCATTGACGGGTTTGAGATAGACCCCGGCTCCAGCGGCAGCGGCGTGGCACTTAGTTTTACCGGAGGCACATCGGAGACAGTTCAAGACAACATCATTACTGATTACGGGTACGACAGTGCCGTCGCGCAAGGCACCGAGGGTGTGACGCTTCTTGGCACGAGCGGCATGCTGTTTCAAGACAATCTCGTGGAGAACCCAACTCCGACCGGCCAAGTTCAATACACCAATGCTGCCGCGCAAGATGGCTTTTATGCCGGTGCCGGGGTTTCCAATAACACTCAGATTCTCAACAACGTGTTCGAAGGAGCCAGCACTTACCCGGGCACCGACATCGGTCTCTCGTACACCAGTGGAACCAACCCGGTCATCAGCGGCAACGTGTCGACGGGCGGCGCCACCCTGGTGACGCTGTTCAGCTCCTCGGGGGCTCAAATTAGCGGCAACTCTTTCACCAGTGACCCGAACGTGATTGGGACTGGGTCAGTTATCTACATCGGTGGTGGCGATACCAATACGACGATCAGTGACAACACTGTCAGCGGCGGTTACTTCGGTGTGGCGTTGAGGAACGTCTACGGCGACGGCCCCAATGAAGGGACAACCACCGTCACCGGCAATGCCCTCCTCGACGACTACGGCGGTGGCATCAGCCTTAGCGGTACCGCTATTGACGCCAACTCGACGGTGGTAGCTCACGGTAACAACCTCGGAGGCTACGCCTTTACGTCGACCGACACCTCGTGCGATGGTAACCCTGCCACGTGTGGCATTAGCAACTCAACGATTTTCACCGTGAATGCGACAAACAACTACTGGGGAAGCGCGAGCGGGCCCTACAACGCGAGCTCCAACCCGAGCGCAACCGGCTCGCCCGTAACGGCCAACGTGACCTTCTCGGCGTGGTGGACGACGAGCAACGGGCTGCCTACGGTTCCGACGGCGGTGTCCGCGCTGGCGGGCAATGGCGCGGTGAGCGTGAGTTGGACGGCGCCCGCGCTCTCCGGGACGAGCGACGCCACCATCGCCTCCTACACGGTGAGCGCCTCGGGCGGCGGGAGTCAGACCTGTACCACGACGGCGACATCGTGCACGGTGAACGGGCTCACCAACGGCGTCAGCTACACCCTCTCGGTAAGCGCGACGACCAACTCGCTCGCCACAGGCGCCGCGGCGAGCGTCACCGCGCTGCCCGTGCTGCCGCCCGCCCCACCACCGACCAACGTGCCGACCAACTCCTTGGGCGCACCGACCTCGGTGAACGCGTCGCCCACGGTGCCCGTCACGATCTCCCAGATTTCGGGTGGGGCGAGTGCGGCCGTCACTGTGCCGGCCGGCGCGCTACCCAGTGGCACGACGGTGAGCGTCTATCCCGTGATCGATGCCGCGCCACTGGTGGCGGAGGTTCCCGCGGGCCAGTCCTACGTGGTCTCGTTGGTCGTGGCCTGGCAGGCGCCGGACGGCACGTCGCCGGTGGCCGCGGCGCCGATCACGATGTCGGTGAGCGACCCCGGCATCAAGGCCGGTGACACGATCTACGAAGTGACCACCGCGGGCCTGGAGGCGGTGGGCACGGCCACGGTTGATGGCACGGCCACGATCACGTTCTCGAGTGACCCGACGTTCCTTATCGCCGCGACGGTACTGTTCGCCCAGTCGGCGCTCACCATCACCACACGCACGGGCACGCTGGGCAGCGCCCTCGCGCTTCTGACGAGCGGTGGTTCGGGAACTGGCGCGATCACGTTTACCGCCGCGAATGGCACGGCGAGCGGCTGTGCGATCTCGGGGAGTTCACTCACCGCCACGAGCGCGGGCACGTGCCTCGTGACCTCGACCAAGGCCGGCGATGCCACACACCTGTCGGTCTCGTCACCGCCCACCACCATCACTCTGGCGGCCAAGGCGCTGCCCGTGACTCTCATGGTGAGAGGCCACGCCGTGGCCGGCAAGACCGTGATCCTGACGATCTCCGGCTCAGGTTTTTATGGTCGACCTATGGTCATGGCCCGCGCCGGTACGACCGTTGTGGTGACGCACGTCACTGCTGCGTTGCTTACCGTCCGGGTGACGGTGAAGGCCGGATCAATCAATGGTGTCTATAGCTTCACCATTCGCCTCGCCAATGGCAAGTCATACAAAGTGATGTACACCCAGGGGTAGTTTCGCACCTCTTAGAGCAACGGACCAGGCTTGATGGTGGGGTCAACGCGAACAGCGAACTTATGGATCGTGGGCCGTGCAGTCGTGGGCGAGGGGGGTCGTGGGCGAGGGGGGACTTGAACCCCCACATCCTTTCGAATACAGGCACCTGAAGCCTGCGCGTCTGCCAATTTCGCCACTCGCCCCGAGACCTTGCAACAATAGTCGACGCACCCAACTTCCCTTGCACCAACGATTGCCCTGAGCCGCCGGTACAGTTGGTGTTGGTATGGCCCTGAAGAGTGTAGAAAATCGCCTCGAGCGGATCTTCGAAAAGACGTTCTCACGTACTTTCAAGAGCACGCTGCAGCCGATTGAGATCGGCACGCGCATCGTTCGCGAAGTGGACCTCACGCGCCGTCTCTCGAGCCAGGGTCCCATCTCGCCGAATCAGATTCGGGTGTGGCTCGGACCAGTCGACGCTGCGCGATTCGACGGCTTCCAAAAAGCCCTGGTGAGTGAGCTCGAAGAGACCGTACGACAGCACGCCGTAAGTGAGGGCTTCAGCTTCGTGGGTCCCGTCAAGGTCGAAATTTTCATCGATGACGACATCAAGCCCGGCAATCTCGAAGTGAAGACCGAGTTCTTGGGTGGCGAGAGCCAGCCTCGACTGATCGCCAACGACGGGCGATCCTTCAACGTGGGCGAGCGGCCGCTCGTGATCGGAAGAAGTCCCGACGTTGAGGTCGTCATCAACGACTCCAACGTGTCGCGACAACACGCCGAGGTCTGGCGCACGAGCGAGGGAGTGGCCATCCGCGATCTTCAATCAACCAACGGAACGTTCGTGAACGGCCACCGGGTCACTGCCGTGTCACTGTCGCCCCGTGACGACGTCACGATCGGCACGCTCCATTTTCGGATTGAGCTCGCTTGAGTCTTGTAGCCGCGACGTCGAATTACGCGGCGATAGTTCGGCCGCTCCAAGTGCTGGTCATGGTGGTCGCGGTCCTGTTCTTTTTGCGGATCACGCGCGTTGCTGCGGTGCAGGCCCGACCAATCGACTACGAGAAGCGTTCACGACGTCGACGCAGCACGACGCTCGCGCTGGAGTTCGTCGAACCGACCGATCGGAGCGGTGAGCGCGTCGACGTCGACGCGGCAGTGACGATCGGACGCAGTGCTGACTGTGACCTCAGTCTGTCCGACACGTTTCTTTCATCGCGACACGCACGTCTGACGAACGACGAGGGTGATCTTTCGATCGAGGACCTCGGATCGACCAACGGTACGTACGTGAATCAGGAGCTCGTCGACGGACGTGTGCACCTCGAACGTGGTGACATCGTGCAAGTCGGCGGCGTTCTGTTCGAGGTGGTTCGTTGACGCATTGGCGTCACGCCGAGGCGACCGACACTGGACTGGTACGTCAATCGAATCAGGACGCGGTGTACGTCGATGATTCGCTCGCCATCGTGGCCGACGGAATGGGTGGACACGCCGCCGGCGAAGTCGCCTCGGAGATGACCATTGAGATTATGTGTTCCGGTTTCGTCGACCACCGGACGGTCGAGGGCCTCTATAACGCGATTAACGCCGCAAATATCAGCGTGCTCAATGACGCGCGAGAGAATCCCAACCACTTCGGCATGGGTACGACCGTCATCGCGCTGGGACTTACGGTGGATGACGAAGGCGTCACGTCGCCGACGCTGTGTCACGTCGGCGACTCACGGGCCTACCAACTTCGAGACGGTGCGCTTCGTCAACTGACTGAGGACCACAGTGTCGCCGAAGAGTGGGTGCGCATGGGTCGACTCACGCCCGAAGAGGCGGCGGTGCATCCGCGACGTCACCAACTCACTCGAGGTATTGGCGTTGAAGAGACGATCGCCGTCGACGTGATATCGGTACACGCGCTCTCCGGCGATCGGCTCCTGCTCTGTAGTGACGGACTCTCCAATGAACTCGACAACGACACGTTGGCGCGTCTCTCGAGTGCGCCCTTCACTCTCGAAGAGTCGGTCCTCCAACTGATCGAGGCCGCCAAAGAGGCCGGTGGTCGCGACAACATTACGGCGGTCTTGGTCGAGTTCGACGAGGTCTCGGTCGCGTCCGCGCCGATCAAGCGCACGATCTCCTCGACCACGCCACCCGTTGCTCGAGCCGCGGCGCCGGCAAAGTCAATACGCCGTAAGCGCCGCCGACTGTCGTGGCGCACGCCGGCCGCGCTCCTCATCTTCATTGGCGTCTTCGTGGGCGCGTACTTCGTCGTCCACTGGTACGCCTATTCGACGTACTACTTGGGGAGTGACACCGGGACCGTCGCGGTCTATCAGGGCCAGCCGAGTGGCATCCTCTGGTTCAAGCCGATCAAGGTCGCCGACACGAACTATCAGGTCAGTGCGCTGCGTAACACCGACCAGAGCCAGTTGAGCCAGACCATTCCGGAACCCACGCTCGCCGCCGCGATCGACTACGCGACGTATCTTTGTAGTCAGGCGAAGAGTTGTAACGCATCGATTCCCTCTTCGACCACCACCACGTCTACGACTACAACATTGAAGAAGGGCTGATCGGTGTCGCGTCGCCTCCGCATCCTGGCCACGATCATCCTCCTGCTCTTCGCCGTCATCGTCGCGCAATCGGCGAACATCCAGTTCTTTCGAGCGCCCGCACTGAACGCGAGCCCCAACAACCCCCGCAACCAAAATCCGTCCGCGCAGTTCCCGCGCGGTGAGATCCTCGCGGCCAACGGCGCCGTGCTGGCCTACTCGGTCAAACAGAACAATCCGTACTACCCGTATCGCCGCATCTATCCCGACGGTTCATTGACGTCGGGCGTCGTGGGCTTCTCCTCGCCCTACTACGGCCTGTGGGGGCTTGAGGAGGAGTACAACAGTTTTCTCGCGGCGCACCCGCAGCCACCGCAGAGTTTCGAGCAACTACTGGCGCCCACGAGCGCGGCGGACTCCGTGACGTTGACGCTCGAACCGGCGCTCCAGCAAGTGGCGCGAGCCGCAATGAAGGGCATCGACGGTGCGGCCGTGGCGATCGATCCCAAGACCGGCGGCGTGCTCGCTATGTACTCGAATCCGAACTACAACCCCGAACCACTGACATCGCCCAACTCCGTCGTCGCCCAAGCGGCGTGGGACCTCGTTCGAAAGCACGACAGCAATGGCTTTCAGCCCCTCGGACTGGTGGCGACGCAACAGACATTCCCGCCGGGCTCGACGTTCAAAATCATTACGACCGCCGCAGCGGTCGTCAGTAAGCCGGCGGACCTGACGAAATCCTTTGATAGCGACCGTGGTGCCTGCACGACACTGCCGGACTCGAACAAACTGCTCTGCAACAGCGGCGGCGAACCCTGTGGCGGCGACGTCGCCGAGATGCTGCCGCCCTCGTGTGACCCCGGGTACGCCCTCCTCGGCATCGACCTCGGGGCCGACTACATGTTCAAGGCGGCGACGTCGTTCGGCTACGACTCGATTCCACCGATCGACTTGCCGGGAGCCGTCGCAAGTTACTTCCCGACGGCGGCGTCGTTCGCGCAAAACATCCCCGGCTTGGCCTACTCATCGATCGGCCAGGAGAACGTGCGCGCGTCCGCGCTGCAGGACGCCCTCGTCGCCGCGGCCGTCGGCAACGGCGGCATCGAGATGACCCCGCACCTCATGAGTTTCATCACCGCCCCGGACGGGAAGATCCTGGAGCGCTACAAGGACTCCGTGTGGAAGACGCCACTGACGCCGACCCAGGCCCAAGTGATCGTTCCGTTGATGGAAAAGGTGGTGACCGAAGGCACGGCGTCCGGGGTCGGATTCCCGGCCCAGTACGACGTGGCCGCCAAGACCGGTACCGCCCAGACGGGCAACGCGCTGAAGAACACCGACGACTGGTTGATCGCCTTCGCGCCGGCGACCGATCCGACCATCGCCATCGCGGTCGTTGTGCCGTACCAACCAACGCCCGACTTCGGTGCCACTGTCGCCGGTCCCATCGTGAAGGCTCTCGTCGATGCATTTTTCCAAGCGCAAGCGGGGACGTCGTCGGGAACAACTACGACGACCGTGCACAAATGAAAAATCCTTTGAATCGCGAGAGCGTAGGCTAGGCGCCATATGGAGCCTGTAGATGACCCCCGACTGTATTCCGGTCGCTATCAGGTAACGCACCTCATCGCCCGCGGTGGTATGGCGATTGTCTACCGAGCCCAGGACACGCTGCTCAATCGCCCGGTGGCGATCAAAACGCTCTACCCGGAACTCAGCGCCGACCCGTTGTTCGTCGAGGGTTTCCGCCGCGAAGCCCAAGCGGCGGCCAACCTCTCGCACCCGAACATCGTGCCGGTCTTCGACTGGGGCGAGGACAACGGTACGTACTTCATCGTCATGGAACTGGTCGACGGCACGTCACTAGCGGACATGTTGCGCGGTGGGCGAACACTCACGGCATCACACTCGGCGAATTTGATGGCCCAAGTCGCTGCGGCCCTCGGCTACGCGCACCGCAATGGCGTGGTCCACCGGGACGTGAAGCCGGGCAACATCTTGATCGCGAGCGACGGCCAGGTAAAGGTCACCGACTTCGGCATCGCCCAGGCGATGTCCGTCGAAGACCAACTGGCCGAAGAAGGCTCGGTCATGGGCACCGCGACGTACTTCTCGCCCGAACAGGCCGAGGGTGCGCCGGTCGACGGTCGCAGCGACATCTACTCACTCGGCGTCGTCCTCTACGAGATGCTCGCAGGACGACCGCCGTACATTGGTGACTCGCCCGTCGAGGTGTCCAGCCAACACGTGCACGGCACTGTGCCCCCGCCGTCGGATTTCAACAAATCGATTCCTCCTGACCTCCAAGCGATCGTGCTGGAGGCACTCGCGAAGTCGCCGGAGCGTCGTTACCAGTCAGCTGAGGATTTGCGCTCGGACCTCGTGCGATTCAGTGAGGGTCAGCCCGTTCGCGCCGCCCAACGCGATGTCGCCTTCTTCGGTCAAGACGCCACACGAGCCGTCACCAAGGTGGCGCCAGGTGAACGCACCCAGGCGGTGCCGATGATGACTGGCCCGCGCACCGACGTACATCGCAAACGCCGAAGTGGCAGCGCTGGCGTCATCGCGATCGTCGTGATCCTGCTGCTGGTCTTGGGCGGTCTGGCGTATTTCCTCTCCCAGAAGAACACGCCCACAGTGACAATGCCCGATCTCGTGGGCAAGACCGAAACGGCCGCGTTGCAAAAGCTCCTCAGCGACGGAATCCATCTGAAGAATGTTGACCACATGCATTCAAAGGTGGCCGTCGGACTCGTCATCTCAACTGATCCCAAGTCCGGCACCACGCTGAAGAAAGGACAAAAGGTAAATCTGACGTTGAGCCTCGGCGTCCAGGCAGCCCCCATCACGATTCCGAGCGTCGTGAACCTCAGTTTGGCGGCGGCGACGAGTGAGCTAGAAGCTAGTCCGTATCTCTTGAACGTGAAAACGGGATTCCTCCAGACGGCGCCGGCCGGGACGCATCCGAGTCCGAACACCGTGATTTCCCAAAGCCCGGCGGCGAGAACGAAGGGTCATACAGGTGACCTGATTACCATTTACATTCTCTCGCCGAACGCGCAGTTCAGTGTGCCGTCGCTCGTGAATGACACGACCAACCAGGCCGCCGCGGCGCTGGGCCAGTCGGGTCTGTCGTTGGGACCGACAACGGCGACGGCCTGCTCGGACACCGTCGCCATCGGACTCGTGATCAGTTCCAATCCCGCGGCGGGAGCATTGGTCAATTCCGGCGATCAGGTCACGCTCACTACTTCGACGGGATATTGCCAGATCCAGGTCCCGAGTGTGATCGCGGAGTCCCAGTCCCAAGCGACACATATTCTTGACGTTGGCCACTTTCAGGTCTCTGTAAGCCCGACCGATCCGTCAACGTGTTCGCAGAGCCAAGTGGGCACGGTGACCGACGAGAGTCTCGGCATCGGCACTCGCGTGCCCTACAACTCCGAGATCACCATCTCGGTCTGCGAAGCCTCGACGGAACCGCCGCCGACCACGACCACGACGAGCTAGCGCACGTTCACTAGCATTGAGCCTCATGGCGAAATCGACATCGAAACCGGGTAGCCGCAATAAGAACGTAGGTCGCTACGTCGCCCCCGAAGCTCGGGGCAAGGTCACGGCCCGGCGCCCGGTCGGCGAAGATCACAGTCCCCGGTGGTACGGGTGGCTGATCGTCGCGCTACTGGCCGCGGGCACGCTGGTCATCGTCTTGAACTACCTGTCGGTGCTGCCCGGCTCGGTGTCGTCGTGGTACCTCATCAGTGGGTTGATGGTGATGTTCACCGGTTTCTTCCTCGCGACGCGCTACAAGTAACTCGTTGCCTTAGCCCACGCGCTCGATGATCGTCGCGTTGGCCAGTCCGCCGCCCTCGCACATCGTGAGTAGCCCGTAACGACCACCGGTGCGTTCGAGTTCGTTCACCAGCGTGGCGCACAGTTTCGCGCCCGAGGCACCGAGCGGGTGACCCAGCGCGATCGCGCCGCCGTTCACGTTGACCTTCGACAGGTCGACGCCGAGCTCCTTCTGCCACGCGAGCACGACCGAGGCGAAGGCTTCATTGATCTCGATGAGGTCGATGTCCTCCAGCGTCAGGCCCGCTCGCTCGAGGACCTTCCTGGTCGCCGGGATCGGTCCGGTCAGCATCGTGACCGGGTCGACGCCCGCCAGGGCGAAGGTGTGGAACCGGGCGCGCGGGGTGTAGCCGAGTTCCTTCGCCTTCTCTTCACTCATGATCAGCACGGCCGAGGCGCCGTCGGTGATCTGTGAGGAGTTCCCGGCTGTCACTTTGCCGTCCTCTTTGAACGCGGGCTTCAGGTTGGCGAGCGTCGCGACCGTCGAGTCCGGACGGATGCCTTCGTCGGTCGTCATCAGCTCGTCGGTGGCCTGTCCCTCTTCGTCACGGACGTAGATCGGGACGATCTCGCGTTCGAAGCGACCTTCGGCGGTCGCCTGGGCCGCGCGTCGGTGACTCTCGGCGGAGAAGGCGTCGAGGTCATCGCGCGAGACGTCCCACTGATCGGCGATCATCTCGGCGCCGATGCCCTGGTTCTTCAGTCCGCCGACCGGCTCGTAACGCGCCGCCACGCTCGGACCGAAGGGCCAACCGGAGTCCTTGCCGATCGATGAGCCCATGGCCACGCGCGACATCACTTCGACGCCAGCGGCGACGACGACGTCGTAGGCGCCGGACATGACGCCCTGGGCGGCGAAGTGCAGCGCCTGCTGGGACGATCCGCACTGGCGGTCGATCGTCGTGGCCGGTACCGACTCGGGCCAGCCGGCCGCGAGGACCGCGCTGCGCCCGACGTTGAACGCCTGCTCGCCGACCTGGGAGACGCAGCCCATGATGACGTCATCGACCAACGCGGGGTCGAGGTTGTTGCGACTCGCGATGGCCTTCAGGGCTTCGGCGGCGAGGTCGACGGGGTGCCAGTTCTTCAGTTTCCCGTTGCGCTTGCCTCCGGGCGTGCGAACGGCGTCCACGATTACGGCTGTCGGCATTGTTGGGCCTTTCGTCATGTGCGGGCTCTACCCACCGGCGAATCCTACCGGGCAGTACGGCTAGCGTCGCAGGCGTGAGCGAACGAAAGAATATGGATCGCTGGCTCGGCGACGGGGGAATGGCAGTCATCGGCGCCATTGGTGGCGCTTTCGAGAACTACGGCGTCGACGGCGAGGATCTCGGGTGGGTGAGCGGCTCGTTCAGGCCCACGCAGCTCGCGTGCAACCCCCACGGGACCGTCCAGGCCGGCGTGCACTCGGTTCTCTTAGATGCCGCGATGAACTTTTGTATCAACGCGGCGTTAGTCGGTCGCGACCGAACGGAAGCGACGATCGAGATGACGACCGAGCTGATGCGCCCGGCTCTGCTGGAGGGTCACTACGTGGTGCGCGGTGAGGTGGTTCGACTGACCCGCCAGATCGCCTACGCCGAGGCCACGATCGCGAGTGACGAGGGGAAACTCGTCAGTCGCTCGACGGGCACGTTCCTCGTGCACCGCTCGACGTCGAACTAGATGTGCTCGGCCGGGATCTGACCGAGTCGACCGGCCTCGTAGTCCTCGAAGGCCTGCTGCAGTTCGGCGCGGGTGTTCATCACGAACGGTCCGTAGGTCGCGACGGGCTCGCGAATCGGCTCACCGCCCAAGACGAGCACCTCTAAGGCCTGGGTGCGCGAGTCCTGGGACTCATTGGCCGAGAGCACCAGGAAGTCGCCGTCGACGTGCACGGCCATCTGGCCCTCGGCGATCGGACTGCGATCGAGTCCGACGGAGCCCTGACCGGCGAGCACGTAGGTGAGCGCGTTGTACGAGCGATTCCAGGGGAGCGACAGTTGCGCACCGGGCAACAAGGACACGTGCGAGATGGCGATCGGCGTGTGGGTCGAACCCGGCCCGTCGACGCCGCCGAGTGATCCGGCGATGACGCGGATGATCGCGTCGCCGTTCTCGTTGGTCAAAAGCGAGACCGACTCGGCCTCGATGTCCTGATAGCGGGGGTTGGTCATCTTGAGTTTCGCCGGCAGGTTGACCCAGAGTTGGATGCCGTGGAACAGTCCGCCGGAGTCGATCAACGCGTCCGGCGGTCGCTCGATGTGCAAGATCCCCGCACCGGCGGTCATCCACTGCGTCGCACCGTTTTGGATCACGCCACCACCGCCGATGGAGTCCTGGTGCAAGAAGGTGCCGTCGATCATGTAGGTCACGGTCTCGAAGCCGCGGTGCGGGTGCCACGGCGTCCCCTTGGGTTCGCCCGGCCCGTAGTCGACCTCGCCCATCTGGTCCATGTGCACGAACGGGTCGAGGTCGGCCATGTCGATGCCCGCGAAGGCGCGGCGAACCGGGAAGCCCTCGCCCTCGAGACCGCGCGGCGCCGTGGTGATCGACGTCACGCGACGCGGTGTGTCAGTGGTCCCGGGCTTGACGGCCTTGGCGAGTTCGAGTGGATTTTCTACGGAGATGGCGGGCATTGGTCCATATTAAAGACGAACCTCGTGACCCTGTCGCGTCGAGTCCACCTTCGCGGCGCCGACGCGTCTCGACAGCCGCGAGAAGACCGACCGCGAGGACGATGATGATCGAGAGCACCAAGGCGACACTGCCCGATCCCCAGCCGAGTCCCTCAACGATTTTTGGCTTGCCCATCCAGTCGGCGTAGGACGCGCCCAGGGGCCGCGTGAGTACGTACGCGATCCAAAACATCAGGACTGAATTCGTGCGCCCGAGCCAGAAGCCGAGTGCCGGCAGGAGTATCAGTCCGGTGAAGAGCAGTCCGGAGCCGAAGTAGCCGAGCTTCGCCACGGTTGCCGTGAAGTCACCGACCGCCGTGCCGAGGGCGAAGGCGACGGTGACCGTCGCCCAGTAGAACAGTTCACGGCGCGTCGTGACGATGCTGTGGATCGACAGCGTGCCCTCGACTCGGAACCACGTCCAAAAGACCAGCGCCAGCGCGAGGGCTAAGGCGATCGCCGAGACGACGTAGGCAACGCCGAACTCGACGTGGACGACGTCGGCGCACATAGTGCCGAAGACACTCACCATCACGACGGCGGACCAGTAGGCCACGGTTCGGTACGTCGGGAGTCGCAATTGCCACCAGAGCACGGCGGCGAAGACCACCGCGGTGCACGCCACGGCGACTCGAGGGTCGAATCGATTGACGAAGTAGTCCGACGTCGCCTCGCCCATCGCCGTGGTGAGGACCTTGAGCCCCCAGAACGACGGCGTGATCGTGCGTGGAACTTTGCTCGAACGAAAGTGGCGATGAAGTGAGAGCGCCACGCTTACTCCTCGTCGGTGAGCAACTGTTGGAGGAACGTGGTGCGGTCGATAGAGATAAAGAGGGCCTTGGCGCTCGCGACTACGAGCTCACCCGCGTGCAGCGTCGCCTCTACGAACTGCTTGCGGTTGTCCTGTCGTGACAACCAGGCCCGGGCGACGATCGGTTCACCGACCGGCGTCGGTGCCAAATAGGTGATGTCCAGCTGCACCGTGAACGCCATCGCGCCGTGGATCACGTTCATGAGGCCCATGACTTCGTCAAGGAGCGCGGCGACGACGCCGCCGTGCGCGCGACCGGGCGCGCCCTCGAACGCTTTGCCGAGCGTGACTTGCATGCACGCGACGTCACCGTCACGCCAGAGCTGTGCCGCGAGGCCCATCGGGTTGGCCGCGCCCGCGACGAACGAGTCGGAGAAGAGTTGGCGTTCGCCGAGTTCGTCGAACGTCGGTATCGTCAACGTGAACTCCTCGAGGGAATCGCGCGATAGCTCGCGCACTCGTGCTGGAGCGTCGCGCACGTCGTCCAGGATCGTGCGCAGGTTCACTCCGAGAGTGTGGAGCTCATCGTCGCTCAGCGCACGTCCGACGAATTCGTGTCCCAACTCGCGCATCAACGCGGCGACCACGATCCGAAGCTCTTCGTTCGTCACTCGCCCGTGTAGTAGTGGTCCGCGACACTCAGCGCGCGGTCCAGGCGCGCGAGTGCGTCGCCGGCCTCGGCTGGGGTGATCGTGCACGGCGGTACGACGTGGATGCGGTTGAAGTTGGTGAAGATCAGTAGTCCCTCGTTGCGACTGGCCGCCACGATGTCGTTCATCGCGGGCGAGCTCGCGCCGTAGGGGGCGAGCGGTTCCTTGGTCGCGCGATTCGTCACGAGTTCGAGGGCGAAGAACACGCCGAGTCCGCGCACGTCGCCGATGATGCGGTGCTTGTCCGCCAACGCCACCAGTCCCGGGCGCAGCACCTCGTCGCCAATGCGCTGAGCGTTCTCAATGATTCCCTCGCTCTGCATCGCTTCGATCGTCGCGACCGCGGCGGCGCACGCGAGTGGGTGACCCGAGTACGTGAGACCGCCGGGATAGACGCGCTCGTTGAAGAACGCGCTGATCGCTTCGTTCAAGATGACGCCGCCGAGCGGTACGTAGCCCGAGTTCACACCCTTGGCGAAGACGACGAGGTCGGGCCTCA
Organism: Acidimicrobiaceae bacterium; assembly: GCA_003155915.1. GTDB lineage: Bacteria > Actinomycetota > Acidimicrobiia > Acidimicrobiales > RAAP-2 > RAAP-2. The sequence continues at coordinate 291,643 of PMFA01000005.1, forward strand.
CGTCGTGTTGTTGGAATGCGAACCATGAGCCGGTGCGACCGAAGCCGCACATCACCTCATCGGCGATGTAGACAATGCCGTAACGATCGCAGATCTCGCGAACCCCGGCCAAGAATCCTTTCGGCGGCACCATGATGCCGGCCGTACCGGGGATCGTCTCGAGCACGATTGCCGCGAATGACGTCGGGCCCTCGAACCGGATCGTCTCCTCTAGGTTCTCGAGCGCGCGCTGGCACTCCTGGGTCTCGCTGTTCGCGTGGTACGCCGAGCGATACAGGAACGGTCCGAAGAAGTGCACGACGCCGGCGGAGCCGGTGTCGTTCGGCCACCGACGGGGGTCACCGGTCAGGTTGATTGACGTCGCGGTGGCGCCGTGGTAACTGCGATAGGCCGACAACACCTTGTGACGTCCGGTGGAGAGTCGCGCCAGGCGGATGGCGTGTTCCATTGCCTCGGTCCCACCGTTGGTGAAGAAGACCTTCGCCGCGCCTTCGAAGGAGCGGTCCAAAATGAGTTCGGCCGCGCGGTAGCGCGACACGTAGCCGTGCTGGGGCGCGATGGTGCACAGCGTGGCCGCCTGCTCTTGGATGGCGCGGACCACGGCGGGGTGCTGGTGACCGATGTTCGTGTTGACCAACTGAGACGAGAGGTCGAGATATGTCGTGCCGTCTTCGCCCGTGACGTAGACGCCTTCGGCGTCTTTCACCATCAAGGGATTGATACTCGCCTGGGCCGACCACGAGTGGAAGACCGAGGCCTTCTCGCGTTCAGCGCTCGTCAGTGTCGATCGATCGTTCGCCATATCTGCGTCCTTTGCTCAATCAAGACGGTAACGCACGCATCGGTCGATGAAGTTGCGAACGCGCAGAGAGCGAGCTCTAGAGGGCGCCGTCCCAGCGGGCCATCTCCGCCGAGAAGTCGTCCAGTCCCAGCGGCCCGAGCACGAGAGCGTGGGCGTGGAAGGCCTTCAGGTCGAAGCGATCGCCCAGACGCTTCTTCGCGGCTTCGCGCGAGTCGAGCCAGGCTCTCTCACCGACCTTGTAGGAGATGGCTTGGGCCGGAAGTCCGAGGTAGCGGTCCACTTCTGAGACCGACATCGGGTGGTCTTGAATGGCCCACTCCTCCAAGAGCGCGACGGCCATTTCGGCCGTCCAGCGTTTGTTCGAGCAATCACCGAGGTTTCCCAAGACGCCCATGTCCGCGGGCGCATCAAGTTCGAGGTGCAGTCCGACGTCGACCACGATGCGCGCCGCGCGCAGCGCCTGATTGGCGAGGTAGCCGAGTTCGTCACCGAGGTCCGAGAAGTACCCAAGCTCGTCCATGAGCCGTTCGGCGTAGAGCGCCCAGCCTTCGGCGTAGCCGCTCGTGTTGCCCACCAGACGGTGGAATCGACTCTGACGATCCGACGCCAAGAGCGCCGTCGCGATCTGCAGGTGATGTCCCGGGATCGACTCGTGATACCAGGTTGAGGCAAAACGCCACCACGAGAACTGCGTCTTGCCGAGTGTCGGGAACCACGTCGTGCCCGGACGACTGAGGTCTTCGCTGGGGTTGATGTAGAAAGGCGCGGCGGCCGAGCCTTCGGGTGCGAGTCGGGCGTCGCAGAACCGGATTCGATCATCGATGTCGAAGTGCACGCCGTCGAGTTCGTCGGTGGTGCGAGCCGTGAAGGCCTTCAGCATCGTGAGAAGTGCGTCGGTGCCGTCGATCGCTCTCGCCGGGTCGTTGTCGAGCAACTCGGCCACTTCCACCAAGCTCTTCGCGTTCGGGAGCAGTTCGTTGGCGATCTCCCACATGCGCGTGTTGATGCGGCGTAGGTCCTGATAGCCCCACTCGTAGAGTTCGTGCAGGTCGAGCGTCGCTCCGGACCAGTACGCGGACCATCGCTGATAGCGCTCTTCGCCACAGGCCTCTTTCGTGGAGGCTTTGGGCGCGAGGTCCGAGCGCATCCACGCCGCGAACTCGGAGTAGGCGGTCTCGGCGTCCTTTGCGGCGGCGCGCAGGCCCGAGGATTCGAAGTCGACGCCCGTCGCCTCGGCGGCGCGCTGGGCGAACTCGCTGAACGCACCGGCGGCGCAGGTGTCGGCCTGATCGGCCACACCGAGGACGTGACGCGCGGCGGGCAACTCGTGTTCGGCGGCCGTGATGAGCAGCGCGCCGCGCCAGCTTTCGAGCGACGCGCGGACGTGCCCGAGACGCCGGGCCACGTTCTTCGCGTTCTCTTCGGTGCTCAAGGGCATCAACTCGAAGACCTGTCGAATGGCCGAGACCGGGGAGTTGAGGACTGAGAACGTTCGTCGCTCCTCGTCAGCCTCGTAGAGAGCGAGTTGCACGGTAAGTCGTTCGCGGATCACGGTCGCCGCGATCCGATCGACGTCACTGTGTGCGTCAAGTGTCTCAAGTTGCTGGAGGTCTCGGATCGTCTGTACTTGATCGCGACGTTGCTTCGCCACCGAGAAGTCCGGCAACAAGTGGTCGTAGCCCGGTATGCCGGCCTCGGTGGCGAAGAGGGGGTTGCTCTCGGCGAGTCGATCGACGATTTCGTCGGCGAAGGCGAAAATCGCCGATTGAGGAGTTTGCTCGGACATTACGGATCCTTTGATTTGCGCGATTACCCGCGAAATCGAAATTTACACCGCCGTTCGAACGACGAGATTCTGTCGCCTCATGAACAGCCAGAGAGTGCCTGGTGGCGTGGTCCACAGCCTTCCGCGAGACCTGCGCCATTCGTTGATTGCCAATGTCACAGCACTCGAATCGTGGAAGGACATCACGCCTCTGGCGCGAAACGAGTTCATCTGTTGGGTTGGAGACGCCAAACAGCGGGTGACCAGGCAACGCCGGATTCGTCGAGCCCAAGAACAGTTGGAGGAAAGTCAGCGTCGGCCCTGTTGCTGGCCGGGCTGCGCGCACCGCGAGCGATCTGGCAAGAAGACGCTCGCCCGTTGTTCGGTTGGAAAGTTCATTCGAGTCGCGCGCGGGCTACGGGTGGAACCGACCGAGCAACTCCGTCGCCGCGTCCAGGGGCCCGACCACCTGGAACAGGTTTCCGTCGGTGTCTTGGGTGAGGTAGTGGGCGAGCGCACTCAATTTCAGAGGCGTGGAGCCGCCCGAGAGGTTGACCCCGGTCACCTTGGCACCCGCGACCAGGTGCAGCGTCTCGGGCGACTCGCCCTTCGTACGTTCGTAGAACTGGAAGTCGTCCGGGGTTCCGGGTGCACACTGAACTTCGAGGGCCAATCCCTTAACGGTCGCGGTGCCGTTCGCGGTGACAACGACCGACTGGGCCTGGATGAAGGCGTCCGCCATAAGGGTCACGCACCAGGGGGCGAGTGTTGTGGTGGTGGTGCTTGGCGTGACGACGCAGTCACCCCAAATGACCCGGAGCCGCGAGGGTAAGTCCTTGAAGGTGGCGCAGTCCATCACGCCCGGGGGGCCGGGTGCCGAGCCGACGACGCGCCACGGCGACTGGCCGGCGCGCTCGAAGAACTCGGGGTAGGCACCGTGATCCTGGAATGCCACACTCTCGGCGGCCGTCGCGCTCGGCGACGCCTCAAAGATCGCTGACGCGTAGTCGACGCTGCCGCAGGTCCCGTAGAACACCGAGCCGTGTACGGTCACCGCACCCGAGCGGCCGTCGGCCGCCACCAATGATCCCAAGAGAGAAGGCGTAGCGACCTGGTTTGTGCAAGCCTCTTTGATTTCCGTCGATGTCGTTGTCACCGTCGTCGTCGTTGTCGAAGCGTGATGGTTCGATGCCGCCGTGGCGCAGCTCGAGATTGCTAATCCTGTTGCGGCAAGCAGCACCACGGAGCGGAGCGGCCGCGCAATCACGCACCGACTCTAGGTCGTCGTGACTCTCGAATCGCAGCGGCGCACCGGCTTTCGAACTCGACTCGCATTCTCGTCTCGAACGACTCGAAGGTTGCCTCGTAGAGCTGACGCGGCGGCGAAACCGCGACGTTGCCCATGTACAGAGCGACCAGCACGGACATCATGGTCACCGCGGATCGCCCGCGAAGGCTTCCTGATCGCAATGAGGGGCTTTCGTCTAGATTCCGCTTGGATTGGGTTGTGGCACGGATGAACAATGCGAGATCGAGGGAGGCGCAAGTGATGGAGAGGTCAACGACGGTCGTGGTCGTAGGTGCCGGGCTTTCTGGCCTGTCTGCCGCCCGAGTGCTACGAGCTCAGGGAGTCGACGTCGTGGTGCTCGAGGCTCGGGACCGTGTGGGCGGACGGACGCTCAACCATCCCATTGGTGACGGCAAGGTCGTCGAAGTCGGCGGCCAGTGGGTGGGTCCTGGTCAGGAGCGAATCCAGTCCCTGATCAAAGAGCTCGGTCTCGAAACGTTCGACACCTACGGAACGGGCAAGAACCTCTTCGAGCACGGCGATCGATTGAGTTCCTACCGAGGGGCGATCCCGAGGGTCAATCCGTTGGCGCTCGTCGATGTCCAATTGGCCATGACACGGCTCGGGCGCATGGTCCGCACTGTCCCCACGGACGAGCCGTGGAAGGCGCCTAAGGCGACTTTGTGGGATTCAGAGACGGTGGCTTCGTGGACCAGACGCCATATGAGGACCCGACTTGGCCGATCGCTCATCGGGTTGGCCTGCGAAGCAGTGTGGGCCGCGGATCCGGCCGACGTCTCACTCTTGCACTTCCTCGCCTACTGCAACTCGGCCGACGGCTTGGAAAGTTTGATATCGACCGACGGCGGAGCGCAACAGAGCCGCGTCGTCGGTGGTTCCCAACAAATCGCCGTGGCGATGGCCGAGGAACTGGGTGACATCGTCATCCTGGGCGAACCAGTACGGCGCATCGCCTACGGCGACGAGCTCATCGTGAGCGGAGACTCCATCACGGTTCGGGCCGCTCAGGCCATCTTCGCCATCAGCCCGGCACTGGCCGGACGCTTCATTTATGAGCCGGCGTTGCCCGCGTCGCGTGACCAGTTGACCCAACGCATTCCCAATGGCTCGGTCATCAAGTGCATGGCGATCTACGACGAGCCGTTCTGGCGAGATGCGGGACTGTCTGGACAGTTAACGAGTGACCGAGGACCTGTGAAAGTGGTCTTCGACAATTCGCCGCCCGACGGTCGACCAGGAGTCCTCCTTGGGTTTCTCGAGGGCAACCAAGCCAGAGAGTTGGGTCGTTGGTCTGCGTCGGAGCGCCGACAATGCATCCTCGACTGTTTCACTCGATTCTTCGGACCCAAGGCCGCTCAGGCCCGGGACTACGTCGAGAAGATCTGGGCCGACGACGAATGGACGCGTGGTTGTTATGGGGCGTTCTTCCCCCCGAATACCTGGACGGCCTTTGGCGATGCCCTGCGCGCACCTATCGGCCCGATCCACTGGGCGGGAGCGGAAACTGCGACGCGTTGGATGGGCTACATGGACGGAGCAGTCAGCTCGGGTGAACGAGCGGCTTCCGAGGTGCTGCACGATCTGGCGCGATGAACAATGTTGCAGTGCACTGACCAGGTGGCTCTCGCAGTTGGTTTTTGGACAAATGAGTGTTCGTCACCAGCTAATCAGGCTTTGCTCAGCAGAGAGCGGGCGCCTCATCACCAGCGTTTCGAAAGACTGAAAGCCGAAGCATGGTGCAACTGGTCAGGTCGGGGCATGTGCAAGCACGCTCGTCGAAACTCGTCACGGAAGCGCCGGTCGCTCGTAGCGTGTGAGATTTGAGTGATCTCGAAGCACAGAAGAGGCTTTGGGGACGCGACGGTCTCGGCATCGCGGGTGCCAACCCGAACTACGCGGCTCGCGTCGGCATAAGTGCCGTGGTGGTTTTGATCGTTCTGGGCGGTGCGTTCGTCCTCCTCACCGGCACTCACACGCCGACCAAGGCCGCCACTCAGTACGTCACCGACGTGGCGAATGGCGACGCACTGCAGCTCCAACTCGACCAAGCTCACTCCACCAGCTCCGCTCGGTCGTCGATCATTGTGCATAGTCTCGTCCAAACACTTCTCAAGGAGGACCGACGTCTTTCGATCGAGCACTGGCCCGCTCGAGTCGAGGGAGACGTAGAGACCCTCGTGACGATCAATCAACAGATCTCGGTCCTGAACAAAAACACGTTGGCCTCGTCACCCGAACGGGCGATCCTCTTGACGCCGCAGAACAACGACGCGTCTAGGGCGGCCGACTGCGACTCGCTAATTCGTGTGACGCTCGGCCTCCGCCCGCAGGGCAGCCAAATAGCGAATTGACCAAGTTGAGTGTCGGGCACTTGTCCGAACGTCAGTGCGACGTTTGAGGATTACTTGTCCGAATCCCTCGTGGTGGGGCTAGTAAGAATCGAACTTACGACCTCGTCATTATCAGTGACGCGCTCTAACCGACTGAGCTATAGCCCCGCAGGGGTACCAATCTAGCCGACCGTCGAATTGAACCTAGAGAGCCGACATGTCCCACGCACGAGCCGCGATCGATTGACTGGCCGTCGCGAGCAGTGTTCCCGACTCGCTCCACATGAACGCCGTACCTTGGGCGAAGCCACCGGAGAGCGCGTGCATGTGAATCTCGGTGAGTACCCAATCGGTCGGCTCGAGCGTGACGATGCGAATCGTGTTGTCGAGGCTGCGGCCCATCGTGGAAAAGCCGAGCGGCTGAGAAAGTCCGCCCGCGACGTAGTCCCCGAAGATGGCGAGCGTCGCCGCGGACAGTTCGAAGTGCCCGGGAACACGTGACCAGAGCGCCGAGACGGGTGAGCCGGGAGTGCCATCGATCTGTTCGAACGGACGGCCCAACGCGATGCGGGCCTCGAGGTGATTGAAAATCGAGCGGTTGAAGCGCTCGGGCATGATGCGCTCCGGACACTCTTCGGGTGGCTTGACCACGGGCATGGTGACCCACGGAGTCGTCGCGCTGAGCTCTCCGGTGCCGAAGGCGCCGTTCACGGTCAGGATCTCTCGACCTTCGGCGAAGGTCGTCGCGCGGGCCTGGGTCACGTGTCCGCCGACGACGGCGAGATCGGTCTCGACGGTGACCGTCGCGCCGAGCGGGGCGTAGGAAAGATACTGCGCGGTGGCCCAGATCGTCGGCCGCGCACTCGCCTCTTCGAGCGCGACGAGCGCCGAAGCCAATCCGCACCCCCCGAAGAGAAAGTTGCCCGGCGTAATGACCCGTTCGGTGACGTCGAAGGACCACGTCGCTTCACCCGTTCGTCCCATGCCAAGAAAAGTCCGCGCGTCCACGAACGCCGAGGTTAACGCAGTGACGCACGTCCCCTGAGCGCTCGACAATCGCGACGAAGAACGCCACCGGGCAGACTTGTACGGTGATCGATCCGCGTTTCGTCTACTTGGCCGCGGCGCTCTCGCTCGTCGGCGCGTATGGCTATATCCGCGACACGTTGCGCGGCGACACGTCGCCAAATCGAGTGACGTGGTCACTCTGGGGCGTCGAAGGCGTCCTCGCCTTCGGTGTTGAGATCCAACAACACGTGGGACTCGCGGCGTTGATGACCTTGATGCTCGGCCTCGTGCCGTGCGCGGTGGTCGTCGCGTCGTTTCGAAACCCCCACGGTGTCTGGAAACTCGGCGCCTTCGACACCGTGTGCGGAGCGGTGTCGGTTGGCGGACTGATCTTCTGGGCCTTTGTGAACGAGCCGACCGTGGCGCTCGTTTCATTTGTCGTGGCCGATCAGATGGCCGCACTGCCCACGATTCGAAAGTCGTGGCTCGCGCCACGGACGGAGTCGCCGCGGCTCTTCTTCTTGGGATCGACGAACTGCGCGATCACGTTACTGACGCTCACGAAAGTCACCACGGCCGGGGTGCTCTTCCCCGGCTGTATCTTGGTGGCGGACCTGATTCTGGGCCTGCTCATCGTGAGCAATGTCGGGCCGCGGCTGCGCGGCGAAACCTACGGCGTAACGAATCCGAAATTGGCGTGACCATGGCAACGACTGGACCACTGACTCCCGAAGAGAGCAAGATTCGCGGTCGAGCCCAGCGCGAGGCGTCGCCTCGTGGTGCGATGGCGAAAGTAAGCGAGCGACCGGCCGACTACGACCCGGTCGCTCGATTGATCTGGCAGGGCGAAACTCGTCAAAGCGACCTGTTGGGGCTGCGCTACTCACGAATGCTCGCCGATCCGCTGTCCTTCTACCGCGGGAACGCGCTCCTGATGGCCGAGGACCTGGTGCGAGGTACCAGCACTTCGCTCGAGGTACAGCTCTGTGGTGACGCCCACCTGTCGAACTTCAATATGTTCTCGTCGCCCGAACGTCACCTGGTCTTCGACGTGAACGACTTTGACGAGACCGACCCGGGCCCGTTCGAATGGGATCTCAAACGACTCGTCGCGTCGCTCGCGGTCGCCTCTTCGCACCTCGGTCACGACAACGCTCAGCAGGAACGCATCGCCCGGGCCGCGGCCGAGGAGTATCGACTGTCGATTCGACGCTTCGCCGGAGAGGACCGACTGGCCACGTGGTACGCGGCCCTGGACATTGATGCCGTGATGGCGGACCTCGGCGGATTCTTCACCGTGAACGCGATCCATCGAATCGACCACGTCGTCGCCTACGCCAGTGGTCGCGACACGCGTAAGGCGTACGCGAGGATGATTGTCGACGGCAAAGATGGTCCGCGCATCGTGGCGAAGCCGCCGCTCCTCGTCCCGCTGTCGCAACTCGATGAGAGCGGGTACCTGACAACGCCAGACCTGGAACGCCTCATCACGAGCTACGTGCGAACGTTGAGCAGCGACCGTCAAGTGCTGCTCTCGCAGTTCACGCCGGTCGACGCCGCGCGCAAAGTCGTCGGCGTCGGATCGGTCGGCACCGAGTGCTACGTCGTGCTGCTCGTCGGACGAGACGAATTCGATCCGTTCTTCTTACAGGTGAAGCAGGCGGGCGCGTCGGTCATCGCGACGGCAACGTCGCGGAAGTCGACGACGCCGGCGGGGGAGCGTGTCGTCCAGGGCCAGCGACTGATGCAGGCGACCCCCGACGTCTTCTTGGGATGGCACACGGTCAAGAAGGGTGATTCGACTCGGCACTATTACGTTCGCCAGCTCTACGACAACAAGGCGGCGATCGCCATTGACCAACTCGACGAGTCACTACTGGTGACCTACGGGCGAATCTGCGCGTGGTCACTCGCGCGGGCCCACGCCCGAGGCGGGCGCGGCGCAGAGATTGCGGGCTATCTGGGCAAGTCCGACGTCGCCGACGAAGCCTTCGCCGCCTTCGCCATGGCGTACCGAGATCGAGTATTGAGTGATTACAAAGCACTCCAGAGCGCGGCGAAGGATGGTCGGATTACTTTGGCGACATGACGTCGCTGTTGCCGTTCCGTTGGCACATCGCTGAGGTGCTCTTCATCGTCGCGGCCGGCGTCGGCCATCGCGTCGTCGTCACCTCCGCACGAGAGCGCCGCCTCGCGCTGTACGCACTTCTCGCACTCCTGGTCGTCACCGTCTGGCCCATGGGCGACATCGCGTCGAACGTGTCGTTGACCGCCGCGACGATCCAACGACTGGTCATCATGCTGTTGGTCGCGCCACTGTTGTTGATGGCGACACCCACGAACGTATTCGTGCGAGTGACGCGCCCGCGACCGATTGACGCGCTCACCCGGGTGCTGGCGCACCCCGGCCCGGCGATGGCGGTCGTGACTGTGTTGGGTACCTTGACGTTGTCCTCGCCGGTCGTGGACTGGGGAGCCCATTCGTCGCTCGGGCGCGCCCTGGTGCTCTTCGTGGTCCTGAGCGTCGGGCTGATCCTCTGGGTACCGGCGCTCGGCATCATGCCCGGTGCGAAGCGGCTCTCACCGATGGGGCGCGCTGGCTACCTGTTCGCGGCGTCGCTGGTGGTGACGAGCCTCTCGTTCGTGTGGATCTTCTCGCGTCACCCGCTCTACCCGGCGCTGCACGATCAGTACGCGTTGTTGCACATGACGCCGCTTTTCGATCAGCAACTCGCGGGGTTCGTCGCAAAAATTGGCTGTTACGCGCCGCTGTGGGCGATCGCGTTCACGATCTTCTCCCGCGCCGAAGAGGACGGTACGCCGGTTGAAGATACGCCGCTGCACTGGGCCGACGTCGAGCGACAGATGCTGCGTATCGACCGAGCGAGCGAGCGAGCTCTCCACCGTCATGAGCCCGAATAGAGACTCTTGGTAGGCTGAAACTCCCCGGGGACGTAGCTCAGTTGGTAGAGCGCGGGCTTTGCAAGCCTGAGGTCGTGGGTTCGATCCCCATCGTCTCCACCATTTGCCAGATCAGCCAGATCAGAAAATATATTCTTTAGAATCCTTCCGGACCAGTGGAGCGACACCATCGCTGGCGGTCTGCTGGTTCAACGACACCGGTGCTGGTTAGGCTGACGTGAGTATTTGCGCCATAAATTCCAGTGCACGCCCATTTAGCGGCGCGTGGCCGGAAGTCGGAGAAGCGACGAAGGCTCCGTCGGCTCGTACGCGTGCGACCAGCGCAACCTCGACAACGAAGCGGAGAAGGCAATGAATTCGAGCCTCTGGAAACGACCGGCGCTCGTGGTTTTGGTGCTGGTCGCGCTCGTCATGACCATGGCGATGCCCGCGAGCGGGGCCCCGACGAGGGTTTCGCATCCCTCGGCCCCTCTCACGGTTCACGCGAGCGGGGGGCGTGGCGAAGCCCGCGTCAGTTGGTCGAGGCCCGCGTCAAACGGGGGATCACCGATTACGACGTACGTCGCGACTTCGCATCCGCAGAACAAGAGATGTGTAACCGTCTCGACAACGTGCACCATTTCGAAGCTTCGCAATGGAACGTTGTACACGTTCACGGTCGTCGCGAGGAACAAAGTCGGGGCGGGTTCCAGCTCCCGGCCCTCGAACAGAGTGAGGACCACGATTGTCACCCCGACGAAGGGTGCGAAGACCAGCTGGTGGAAACCGGGACCGGGTGTGCTGCCCTGGCAGTGGGAGATCGATCACGCACTCAACCTCGGCGACGCCACCGACATGGGCACGAACGACACACTGCCCAACGGCCAGCCCGCGCCCGCGCCGAAGGTTTACGACATCGACGGCATTCTGAACCCGGCGTCCACGGTTGCGGCGCTGCACGCGCGCGGCGCCCACGCCATCTGTTACATCGAGGTCGGTTCGGCTGGCAATTATTACAGCACCGCCCAAGAAGGCATCGCGTCCACGTACTACGCCCAGTACCAAGCCGCGGGGGTGTTGGGCAACGCGCTCTCGGGTTACCCCGAGCACTTCCTCAACATCAACTCTCCGGCGACCGTGCGGATCACCGAGGCGATGATCGCCCAACAGTGCGCCGCCAAGGGATTCGACGCCGTCGAGACCGACCTTGACGAGACCTACTCCGGCTCCGATGGCGCGTCGGGGTTCAGCCTCACCCAAGGCGACGAGGTCGCCTACATGACGAAGTTGGCGGACTACATGCATCGCCTCGGTCTCGGGTGGGTGATCAAGAACCCCGACGACACCGGCGACAACTACGCGACGTTGATGGAGCCCTTGGCCGACGCAGTGCTAACCGAGCAGTGCAACGAGTACTCGACCTGCTCGGCGCTGAGCGCCTACCTCGGCCACAAGGCGATCTTCAACGCCGAGTACAACCTCTCGACGGCCAGCTTCTGCCCGAGTGACATCGCCGCCGGAATCAACGGTGCGCTCTTCCCGGTGGCGCTCAACGGAACGCGCAGTCCCTGTCAGTGAATCCGAGCACACGCCAACAAAGGTCATCATCGGACAGACGGCGACCGCGCGTCTCCACTCTCGTGAGCGAACCGCGGAACTTCTACGACGTCCACGTGCGGTACTCGAGTGCCAGAGATCAGCCCGCTGAATCTTTGAAGTAGTGGCCCTCGCTCAAATCGGCGAGCAGTCCTTGATGGGTGGGTTCCCAGCTGAGCAGTTCACGGGTGATGGTGTTTGACGCGGTGGCGTCCATGGCAAAGAAGCGGCTCATCCACCCGAAGTGGTCGCCCGCTTCATCGCTCGGTATCGAAACGACGGGCACGCCGAGTCCCGATCCAATGGCTTCGGCGATCGCCCTTGTCGCAATCCCTGGTTCGGCGACCGCGTGGACCGAGGTGCCGGCCGGCGCGCCTTCGAGTGTGAGACGAACGAGACGCGCGGCGTCGAGGCGGTGCACGGCCGGCCAGCAGTTCGCGCCGTCGCCGACGTAACCCGACGTGCCTTTCGCGCGAGCGATTCCGACCAGTGTGGCGATGAAGCCGTGGTCACCGTCGCCGTGGACGGTTGGCGCAAATCGCACGCACGACGAGCGAACACCGCTGTGGGCCAGCGACAACGCATACGCGACGCTGGCACTGCGGGGATGGATGCCGGGCTCGGGCTGGTCGTTCTCGGTCGCGACCCGTCCGAGGGAGAGCCCGAGGACGCCGCCAGCGACGACCAAGGGTCGACCGCTCTCTTTGTACGCCGAACCGATGGCCTCGATGACGCTGCGATCGGTTCTCGCGGCCGCCTCCATCTGTGAAAAATCGTGGTTGTAACCCAGGTGCACGACGCCGTCACAGAGTGCGGCTCCGTCGCGAAGACTCGCGGGGTCATCGAGCGATCCTCGGAACACTTCGGCTCCGGCAGCCATGATGGCGGCGGCCGCGGCGTCGGAACGGGCCAATCCCACGACCTCGTGGCCGGCACCGAGAAGTTCAGGAACTACCGCGGCGCCGATCCAGCCCGACGCGCCAGTGAGAAATACACGCATAATCAGTTCTCCTTTGATTGGCTGACATTCGCGCACGAATGCGTCGATTGATGTCAGTTACTGCCATCACTATACACATGATGTCAGCGACTGTCAACACCGAATAGGATTGGCCAATGGTGCGTTGGGAACCGGGCGGTCAAGGGAGGCTGGCTCAGGCGGCGATGGAACTCTACGGCGAGCGCGGATTCGATCAGACCACGGTCGCTGAGATCGCCGAACGGGCCGGACTCACCGAGCGCACGTTCTTTCGCCACTTCTCGGACAAGCGCGAGGTCCTCTTTTTCGGGGCGCAGGCGCTCCAGGATCTCCTCGTCAACACCGTCGTCGACGCCCCTGCGTCGGCCGCTCCCATCGACGCGGTGACCCTCGCCTTGGAAGCCGCGGGCAACCTCTTCAACGAGCGTCGGGCGTTCTCGGTCCAGCGACAGCACATCATTGACGGGAGCGCAGAGTTACAAGAACGCGAGCTCATCAAACTATCCTCGCTGGCCGCGGCGCTCGCCAGCGCATTGCGTCGGCGCGGTGTCGCCGAGTCGACCGCGGGACTGACCGGTGAGGTCGCGATCGCCATCTTCAAGATCTCCTTCGAACGCTGGGTTTCATCGGCGGAGCCGAGGGACTTGACCCAGCTGATGCGTGACTCGCTCGAACAGTTGAGGGTCGTCACCGCGACCCAGTAGTTGCCGCATGGTCCGTTCGGTCGATCCGGAACGGTCTACGTGAGAGCGTTGATGGGTTCAGCTCCACGTTCCAGGCGTCGGGTACCCGGCTCGCGGTCGTGAGCACTCTGTTTCAAGTGGAACTGGGTGACGCCGATCGTGAGCGACACCGCGCCCGCGACGTGCAGTTCGACCAAGAGCGGCGGCACGTGCGTGAGGTACTGCGTCACGCCGATGGCGGCCTGCACCAGTGAGATGATGACGAGGCGACGCACCCCCAATCGAAGCGCGCTCGGTGCATCCTTGGTCCAGATGGCGAACAGCAGACCCGTGATGAGACCGATGAAGAGAACCGCGGCGAGCGAATGGACCCAGGCCGCCGAAGAGAACGCGAACGGTAGTCGCCGCGCCACCAGTTGTCCCTGTGACGAGCCGGCGTGCGGCCCCGAGCCCGTCGTCATGGTGCCCGTGATCAGTAACACGACGAACGGGATCCAGAGCAGTCGGGCGATCAAGAGAAAGTGCCGATCGCGAACGTCGCGGCGCGCGCCGGGTCCGTAGACGTACTTGGACCGGTGATAGAGCACGGCGCTGATGACGACCATCGAGAGCGACAGCAGCATGTGCAGTGAGACCAGCCACGGATTGAGTTTGCTGTAGACGACGAAGGCGCCCAGAATCGCGTCGGCGACGACGCCCCCGATCAACATTCCTGAGAGGATTATCAAGTCGCGACGGCGAACTTCGCGCAGAATCGCTGCCAACAACGTCGCGACGGTGACAAAGATCAGCGTCACGGTCACGACGCGGTTCGTGTATTCGATGAGTGGATGGATGCTCCACGAACCAGAGATTCGCCCCTTAAAACACGTGGGCCAATCCGGGCAGCCCAAGCCGGAGCCGGTCAGTCGAACGGCGGCACCCGAGAGCACGATGACAATCATCGAAATGAATGACGCCAGGGCGAACCAACGAAACACTGGGCCCGGTACGACGCGGCGGGGAGTTGCGGTCACCCCCTCAGGATAGGTAATTGCGTCTACCGTAGAATCCCTCCATGACAATCACGGCCCCGGCGCGCCATTCTTTGGGCGAGATTATGCGGGGCTATCTCGCACTCACCAAGCCCCGGATCATCGAGCTGTTGCTCGTCACCACAATTCCGACGATGGTCGTCGCCGCGAACGGCATTCCCGGGCTTTGGCTGATGGTGGCGACGCTCTGCGGGGGCACCCTCGCCGCCGGCGGCGCCAACACGTTCAACATGGTGATCGACCGCGATATCGACGCGATCATGGAACGCACGAAGCGACGCCCGCTGGTCACCGGCATCATGTCGGCGCGCGACGCCACGTTGTTCGCGATCGGTCTGGAAGTCGTCGCGTTCGTCGTTCTCGCGCTGTGGGTGAATCAACTCTCGGCGTGGCTCGCTCTATCGGCGACGGCTTTCTACGTCTTCATCTACACGATGTGGTTGAAGCGTCGCAGCAAGCAGAACATCGTGATTGGCGGGGCCGCGGGCGCGGTGCCCGTGTTGATCGGCTGGGCCGCGGTCACGAACTCCCTCACTTGGACGCCGGTGCTGCTGTTCCTGGTGATCTTCATCTGGACGCCCCCGCACTTCTGGGCGCTCGCCGTTCGTTACCGCGACGACTACGAGGCGGCCAACGTGCCGATGATGCCGGTCGTGACGTCGCTTCGCCACACGACGCTCGAGATCCTTATCTACTCAGTCGTGATGTGGGCACTCACCGTGTTGATCGGCCCGACCGCGCACCTCGGTGTCGTCTACGCGATCTCGGCCACGGTACTCGGCGGACTGTTCACGTTCTACGCCGCGCGACTCTACCGACACGCGCTGGTCGACAAGGCCGACGTCGGCGAGGCGATGCGTCTGTTCCACTTTTCCATCACGTACTTGACGGCACTCTTTGTCATGATGGCGGTTGACGTCCTTGTCCGACACCACTAGTTCGGAAGGGAGTCCCTCGCGCAAGAAGCGACTGCCGATTTTCATCGGCGTGGGAGTCGCGGTGATCGCGATCGTCGTCGTGTCGATCCTCACTGGCGGCAAGGTGAACGACGGCAATGGGGCGACCAGCAAACTCGTCGGTACGTCCGTCAAGACGTTTTCACTCAGCGGACTCAAGAGCGGCACGGTGGAAGCACCGTGGAAGAGTCATCATGCCGCGGTGCTGATCTTCTTCGCGAGTTTCTGCGGGCCGTGCAAGAGCGAGATGCCCAAGGTCGCGAAGTACTTGCGTCATCACAACGAGGGCTCGATTCGTGTCATCGGCATCGACGCATTGGACTCGCGAGGTCCCGCGGAGGCATTTGTGAAGAAGAGCGGCGTCACGTTTCCCATCGCGTTCGATCCCAACGGAACCGTGACGACGGGCATCTTCCAATTCGCCTACGTTCCCGAGACCGTGTTCGTGAGCGCCCAAGGAATTCTCAAGCAGGTTTACTACGGGGCGATCCCCAAGGACGTGCTGGTGCGCGGGATTGCGGCCCTTCGAACGACTTAGTCGAATCGAAACGTTCGCGCCGCGACGAGCGGTGCGAGCAGCGCCCAGATCCCAAGTACGAGCCAGTCGGTGCCGGTCGGCATGAGACCCTGTCCCAGCACCCGGTGAAGACCTTCGGCCATCGCGCCGGGCGGCAGCGCAACCGCGACACGCCGGATGATCGACGGGAGTGAGGTCAACGGCACGACGATGCCCGAGAGCAACAACAACACGAGATAGAGGCCGTTGCTGGCGGCGAGATTCACTTCCGCGCGAAGTCGTCCGGCGAGGGCGAGACCGATGCCGGCGCAACCGGCCGAGCCGAGCACCAAGAGCGCCGCGACTTCGAATCCACCACTCGCCCCACCGCGGGGGCGCCACGACAGCGCGAAGGCGACGACGGCCAGAATGATGACCTGCAGGGCTTCGGTCACCAGTACGCCGGCGATCTTGGCGCCGATGAGTCGGCGCGTGCCGAGCGGTGTGACGTGGAGTCGCCGCAGGACGCCGTAGCTGCGCTCGAAGCCCGTCGCGATCGACAAGGCGACCAGTGACGTCGAGAGCACGCAGAGCGCCAACACTCCGGGCGCGATGAAATCGACGCGACTCGTGGTCGGTGTCGACACGACCTTGGTCAGTGAGAAGAACACGAGAAGCAGGATCGGGATACCGACCGTCAAGAGCAACGTCTCGCCGCGACGCAACGTCATTCGAACTTCGGCGCGACTCTGCGCCCACCAGGCGTTCACGGCCGAACCTCGCGACGTTCTTGCTCGATGAGTTCCAGGTAACGCTCTTCGAGCGACGCTCGGGTGCGAAGTGAGAGCAGCGTCACGCCGACGCTCGTCAGGTAGTCGTTCAACACCGCCATTCGCTCGGGCGTCGATTCGGTCTCGCAGCGGAGTCGATTGGCACCGTCGGCGGTGACGACGCACTCGAGTTTCGTGGCGAGGAGTGCTGGGTCGACGGGCCCGGAGAGTTCGACGATCATCTCGGGCGAGCCCGAGAGCTCGTCGAGCGTGCCGTGGATGACGACGTGTCCGCGGTTCATGATCACCACGCGATTCGACGTCCGCTCGGCCTCGGTCAACTCGTGGGTCGTCACCAACAGCGCACATCCGCGGTCGCGTTCGGACGCGATGAGATCGCGAATGACTTGGCGCCCTTCGGGATCGACGGCCGCGGTCGGCTCATCCAGCACGAGGACCCGCGGTCGTCCGAGCAACGCGAGTGCCAATAGGGTTCGCTGCTGTTCACCGCCGCTGAGACGTCGCCACGGCGTGCGCGCACATCGACCCAGGTCGAGCAGCGTCAGCAGTTCTTCGGGCGCTCTCGGTGCGTCGTAGTACGCCGCGGTCAGTTCGAGCACCTGGCGCGGCGTCATGGGGAACCACACGCCGCCACGTTGTAACAGTGCGCCGGTGCGAACGACGACTTCGCGATGATCGCGGACGGGGTTGAGTCCGTGGAGGCGAACGGTCCCCGAAGAAGGCGCGCGAAAACCGAGCAGGGTCTCGACGACCGTGGTCTTGCCCGCACCGTTGGGCCCGAGCAACGTCACGACTTCGCCGTAGGCAACCTGGAGGGACACGTCATCGACGGCTGTCAGTGCGCCGAAATTGACCGTCAGATCATTCACCTCGACCGCGTAGCTCACGACCTCTGAACATAGACGGTTCTACAAAGGGCTTTCGTGTGCTCAGTAGGCTTGGCATCATGATTGACCTCGTTCAACTACGTCGGGAACCCGACTTCGTGAAGGCCGCGCTGGCCCGTCGCGGCGTGTCGCCAGCGACGATGGATGAAATTATCGCCCTCGACGTCGAGCACCGAGAACTGCTGCAAGAGGCCGAGCGGCTCCGTGCGGAAGTGAAATTCCTCTCCCGATTGGTCGGAGAGGCTAATCGCGACAAGGACACCGCAACCGCCGCCACGTTGACCGAGAAGAGCCGGGGGCTGGGCGAAAATGAGCGTGTCGCGACCGAGGCGATGGAGCGGGTGGGCTCCAAGTTGCGTGACGAACTCCTGACGATCCCCAACGTTCCGGACCCCGGCGTCCCGGACGGCGTGGACGAAAACGACAACGTCGAGTTACGCCGCTGGTGGCCGGGCATGGACGAGGGCCGGCCATTCCCTGAATTCGCCGATCACCAGAAGGTTCCTCACTGGGACGCCGCGCTCGAACTGGGAATCCTCGACCTCGAGGCGGGCGCACGGATCGCCGGATCGATGTTCCCTCTCTTTCGCGGCGCCGGCTCTCGACTGATTCGCTCCTTGAGTGCACTGTCGCTGGATCGCAACGCCGGAGTGTACGAGGAGATCCATCCGCCGACCTTCGCGTTGACCGCGACCATGATGTCGACCGGACACCTCCCGAAGTCCGTCGACGAGATGTACGGCATCGAACGCGACGGACTCTGGGCGATTCCGACAGCCGAAGTGCCGCTCACCTCGATGCACGCTGATGAGATCCTGGATGAGGCGAGTCTGCCGATTCGACTGTGCGCCGAGACGGCGTGCTTTCGCCGCGAGGCCGGCGCGGCCGGTCGTGACACGCGTGGCGTGCTGCGCGTGCACGAGTTCGACAAGGTCGAACTCTTCGCCTACTGCACGCCCGAGCAGGGTTCGGCGGCCTTCGACGACATCCTGGCGCGCGCCGAGAGTCTCCTGCAGGAACTCGGTCTCACGTACCGTCTCTTGAATCTCTGCACGGGCGATCTCGGGACGTCGTCGGCGCGCACGATCGACCTCGAAGTCTTCAGCCCCGGAGTGGACCGTTGGCTCGAAGTCTCTTCGGTGAGTTGGTTCCGCGACTACCAGGCCCGTCGAGCACACGTGCGCTACCGCACGAGCGACGGGACGACCGCGCTGGTGCACACCGTGAACGGCTCGGCGCTCGGGTGGGCACGAGTATGGGCCGCGTTGATCGAGACGTATCGTCAAAAAGACGGTTCAGTGGTGTTGCCCGAGGTGCTCGCGCCCTACATGGGCAAAGCGCGAACGATCAGGCCGAAGGCTTCGTAGCTTCGTAGCGATAGCCGACACCGCGCACCGTCGTGATGTGCTCGGGATTCTTCGGGCTGTCCTCAATCAACGTGCGCAGTCGCTTGATGTGCACGTCCAGGGTCTTGGTGTCCCCGACGTAGTCGCTGCCCCAGATCCGATCGATCAGTACTTCACGGGTCAATACCCGTCCGGGGTTCTCGAGCAGCAGTCGCAGTAGGGCGAACTCCTTCTTACGCAGTTTGATCTCTTCGCCGTTGACGAAGCATCGTCGCGCGTCGATGTCCATGCGAATCGGACCCAGCTCGATCTCGTCGTCCGACGTCGGGACGCTCTCGTGCGTCTCTCGACGGCGCAGCACCGCGCGAATACGAGCGACGAGTTCTCTGAGCCGATACGGCTTCGTGACGTAGTCGTCGGCGCCGATTTCGAGCATGAGCACCATGTCGACCTCTTCGCCCTTGGCGCTCACGATGATGATGGGCACCTCGCTGCTCGCGCGAATCTGACGACAGACGTCGAGCCCGGACATCTTGGGCAGCATGAGATCGAGCAACACGATGTCAAAGGTCTCTTTGGCGAAGAGGGCGACCGCCTGTTGACCGTCGCGCGCGACGGCCACGTCGAAACCTTCGCGGTCGAGTCCGATGGTCAACGCGTCGACGAAGGACTCCTCGTCCTCGACGAGCAAGATGTTGACGCGCTTGTCGTTGGAATGCTTCTTGGGCATCAGTGCGCCATCGGAAGCTCGAGAGTGAACGTCGAACCTTCGCCCTCACGAGACTCCACGAGGACGTTACCGCCGTGATTCTGCGCGACGTGACGCACGATACTGAGCCCGAGTCCGGTGCCGCCGGTCTCGCGCGATCGACCGGGATCGACGCGGTAGAAGCGTTCGAAGATGCGTTCGAGGTCTTTGGCGGGAATACCCACGCCCTGGTCCTTGATCGCGATCAGCGCGATCGGCCCGACGCTCTCACCCTCATCGGTGACCGAGGCCTCGATGCGATCGATGGTGATGCTGACGAGTCCACCCCGCGGTGAGTACACGACCGCATTTTCGATGAGTGCGTGAATGGCGGAGATCAATTGGCGGCGATCGCCGACGACGACGAGGTTGGCTTCGGGCTCTACGAAATCAACCTTCACGTCGTGTTGCTCCGCGGAGGTGCGGATCCGCTCGATCGCGTCCGCGACGATCAAAACGACGGGAATCGGTTCGCGCGTCGGGGAACCTTCGCCTTCGATGCGTGAAAGGTCGAGGAGATCTTCGATGATTCGATTGACGCGGAAGGCTTCGTTGTTGATGCGTTCGGCCAGTCGGTGCGCGACCGCGGGATCGGTCTCGAACAGGAGCGTCTCAGCGAGGAGCCCGAGCGCCCCCATGGGGGTCTTCAACTCGTGGGACACGTTGGCGATGAAGTCACGACGAATGTCCTCGAGGCGACGTCGCTCGGAGACGTCTTCGATGATCGCGAGTACGCCCAACGGCCGACGGCCGTCGTCGATGACGGCGGCGCGAATCGTCAGGGTCCGTCGCGGCGGACCGTAGATGTCGACGGTGCGCTCGGCGACGCCGTTGGACCATCCTTCGGCCAGGACGTCGGTGACGGCTTGGGCGGCGATGGCGTCGCCGTAGCGGCTCGTCATCAGTGCTTCGGCCTGCGTATTGCGAAAGATGACGCCACCACTCTCGTCACAGAGGACCAGGCCGAGGGGGAGTGAGTCCATGGACTGGCGCAGTCGTGAGGCGTCAGCGCTGGACTCCGAGACCGCCGTGCTGGCGACCCCGGTGGCCTCTTCAAGGAAACTGAGCGCCGTTTCAACCTTGCCGTTGTCGTCGTGGGGCTCGACGCCCAGACGAGAGGCCAACGCCATGAGTCGTTGGGCAATGGCCCGGTGTCCGCGTTGACGGTTGATCAGCACGCCGATGAGGAGCCCCACGATCAAGACTCCGGCGCCGGCCCCGTAGAGAGCGGCCGGGGGCCATTTTGAAATCACGTTGTGGGCGACAGCGACGAGCACGAGACCATTCTCGCAGACAAAGCCTCGAACGTCGCGCCAGCGACCGTTGTGCTCCCCGTTTGAAAGCGAGAACACCATGCTGTTCGCCAATGTGAGTCTCACCCCGTCGACGACCGCCCTTCCCGGTAGCGCGGCGCTGCAGCAGATTGCCGACGGAATCGCCGCCTGGGCTCTGATCGGTGCGTTAGTCGCGCTGCTATTGGGGGCGGCGCTCTGGGCCGTGGGCAGTCACACGCAAAACATGCATCAATCGTCGCAGGGACGCCGAGCGGTGCTGACCTCGCTCTGCGCCGCGGTACTCATTGGGGCCGCCCCCACGTTGATCAACTTCTTCTTCAACACGGGTCTCAGCGTCCGATAGTGGGCCGCTTCGGGTGCATTTTCCATCTACTGAGTTGCGTGACCCACGCCGCGACCACCACGGTCGTTAGCGGCTTCTTCAACACCCTCACGAACTGGGTCCTCAACAGCGTGGGATGGTTCCTTTCATCGGCGGGCGTGGTGCTGACCTCGGCGACCGAGCCGACCACCGTGATTCGTTCGGCGGCGCCGGAATTCAACGTCCTAATGAGTCTCTCGCCGGCGCTGTTGATGGTCGGACTCTTAGTGGCGACGCTCCAGGCGCTTCGCCACGGCGACGCCGCGTCGCTCTGGCGGGTGTATCTCGGTGTAGCCCCGGCGTGCGTGCTGGCGCTCTTCGTGGCGCGACCATTCGCGACGCTGATCCTCCAAACGGTCAACCAACTCTCGTCGAGTGCCGCCAACACGGTCATCGAACGTCAAGCGGAACTCACGAGCGCGCTGACGAGTGTCGCGACGGCGGCCCCGGCCTTCGCCCTCTTCGTGCTGGCCGTCGCGGTCGTGATCGGGTCGTGGCTCTTGTGGTGCGAATTGATCGTTCGTGCAGTGATCCTGACGTTGTTACTCGTGCTCGTTCCGGTCATCGTGCCGCTCGCGACGTTTCCCGCGGGACGTCGATTGGGTTGGCGCTTGGCCGAGACATTCCTCGCCGTCGCCGTGAGCAAGTTCCTCATCGTGATTACTCTGACCCTGGGCTTTAGCGAACTTCTCGGCGATTCGGCGACGCAAGTGATTACCGGCGCTCTCACGTTGATTCTCGCGAGTTTCTCGCCGTTCCTCCTCTTGAAGGTGATTCCTTTCGTCGAGACGGCGGCGCTACACAACCTCGAGGGGGTTCGAGCGCGCCTCACCAAGACGATGACCAACATTCCCTCCTCTCCGCTCGCCCAAGCGGCGCGCGCCATGGCCCCGGAAGCACCCTTCAACGGACCAGACGAGCGTCCCGACGATCTCGGACTCGCCATGTGGGAGGGCGGTCCGGAGATGCCCGTGCCCGAGGAGACGGGAGTGAAGTTGCCGCCGCCCGTTGGCACGCCGACGCCACGCGGAGGTCACGTGGCCTACCGCACTGACGAGATGGGACCCGTGGTGGGATGGCACTTCGATGAGTGAACGTCTGGGCCTTGGCGTCGCCGATGGCGAGAGTCGTTGGATTGGCGTTCGACGCCACCAGGCCATCCTCGCGATTGCCGGTCTCGGACTCGTCGGCGAGTGGGTCACGCAAGTTCACAGAGTTCTGATCGAACTCGTGCTGGGCGCCGCGTTGTTCTCGTGCGCGGCTCCGACGAATGACGGCCTTACCGTCGGAGAGCGAGTTCGTATTGCGATCGAATTTGGCGTTCGTTCACGGTGGACATCGATTCGCGCGACGATACACCACGATGTCGTGACGATTGTCGCCCACGGCGACGCAACGACACGCGGCTTCGAACTACAACATCGCGGCCGGCTCGACCTCTCAGGTCGCGACCAACAAAATGCGCTCGCGTTGGAGCAGTTTGCCGACGCCCTCGGAGCGTCGGACGATACACAACATTTCTCGCTGCACGTGCGCTCGTCTCCGAACGGAGTGGCGACGTTACTGGCCGTGCCGGCGGACGTGAGTGCGCCGTCGGGCTGGATGGAGAAGAGCACCCTCGCGATGGACGCGGTGAGTGCGTGCGGCGACGAAAACGCCGGATGGCTGTTGGAGCGCTGGACGTACGTGCGCGACGTGGCTGGGGTGACCCGCGTGTTGCGCGTGCGCGACTTCACCGCCGTGCCCGACGGTCACGTGCTCCTCGAGCGACTGCAGTTCGCGTCGCCGACGTTGGACGTCGTGGTGCACGTCGATGTGGTCGGAGGCGTGCGGGCAAATCGACTCGCCGCTCGGGCCGTCCATCGTGTCGGGAGTGACGACGTCACGACCCAAGCGGCGGGCTTTCGACGCACGGCACAAGCGGCGCGCACACTCGAACGACTCCGCCAGCGCGAGTCGCTGGTGGTCGAGGGAGCCGCCTTGATGCGAATCGCGGTGTTCGTCGTGATTCGAGCGGCGTCGCTGCGACAACTTCGACGCGACGTCGAGGTCGTCACCCGTACGGCCATCGAATCCGGGCTTCGCTGTGAGCCGGGTCTCGGACGACAGTCCTCGTGGTACTGCGCCCAACTTCCGGGCGCACCGGGATGGTAAGTCGTTCCTGGACCCACTGGGCGACGTCGCGAGACCTCACCAGCCTGATGGTGCCGGCCCACGACGCCGGTACCGGACTTGAGGGGCGCAGCCTCGGCGAAGCCCAACGTGGCGGCTCATTCATCCTGGATCCCTTTGACGCGTACGCGTCGGGCCTGTTGTCCAATCCGAACGTCATCGTGGCGGGCTCTATCGGCGCGGGGAAGAGCACGGTGGTGAAGATGATGCTCGACCGCGCACTCGAACGCGGCCGTCGGGCCGTCATTCTCGATCCCAAGGGTGAATACGCGGCGTTGGCGCGGTCTTTCGGCGTCGACGTGGTCGCGCTCGGACGCGACGGCTGGTGCAGCCCCTTCCCGGCGAACGATCGCGAGAGTCGCGACTTGTTGCGCGCGCTCGTCGCCAGCGCTCAAGGTGCCTCGCTGAAAAGCGATCAACACTACGTCATCGATGAAGTGTGGCAACAGTTGGACTCCCCGCGACCGCGAAGGATATTGCGAGCCCTCTTCGAACTACTGCGCGAACATCTGGTATCGCTGAACGCGTCACCAGAACGTAGCCTGGCGTTGACGCTTTACCGGTTCGTTCACGGCGATCTCGCCGGGCTATTCGACGGAGACGACGAACCGATGGCCTTCAATGGTCAGCTCGTCGTGCTCGACCTCTCGGCTCAGTGGTCGTCGAATTCATTTCCGGTTGCCGCGTTGAGCGCGATTGCCGCCGCGCAACAAGTGGTCTCGGTGGAAGACGAACTCGGCTACCTCGTGCTCGATGAGGCGTGGTCCGTTCTGGCCGATCCGCACGCCCTGCGTTGGCTGCAGGGTTCGTGGAAGTTGGCGCGCGCGAAAGGCGTCAGTCACGTGCTGGTCTTGCACCGTTGGAGCGACGTCGCCGCGGTCGGTGACGCGGGCTCGGCCCATCGCGAACGCGCACAAGGACTGCTACGAGAGTGCGAGACGGCCTGGCTCTTTCGTCAACCGCCTGATGAAGCCCGAGAGATGGCCGTCGCGTTAGGGCTACACCGACGTGAAGAGAGATACCTCTCGGCCCTGCCGAAGGGTGCGGCGCTAGTGCGTTATGGAGCGCACCGTTCAATCGTTCGGGTGCAGCCGGATCAAAGAGATTGCGCGTTCATCGACACCGACCGCGCGATGAGGGTTTCGAGCGCCGATGAATGATCGCCCGTCGCTCGGACGACGCAGTTTTCACGGCGTGGGCTACGGGCCGCGGGTGCGCCTGGCGTCGCGCAGTTCGCTGCTCATCGTCGGTCCCACGCAAGTCGGCAAGACGTCGTCGCTCGTCATACCCGCGCTGTTGCGTTGGAGCGACGCGCTCGTCGTGACGAGCGTCAAGAACGACGTCATCACCACGACGAGGGATTGGCGAGCGAGCGTGGGCGAAGTCCAAGTCCTCGAGCCGGGACGCGACGGCGGGTTGACGTGGAACCCCCTCGAGGGTGTTCGAACCCTCCGTCACGCGTTTCGTGTCGCACGAGACTTGACAAGCGGACCGGCCGATCGTGGCGATACCGAATTCTGGAACTCGCTCGCCACGAAGGTGGTGGGTTCGTTACTCATGCTCGCATTCCAACGCTCGCGTGACGTCTTTGACGTCGCGAGAGCGATCGAGAAGCGCGAATTCGATCAATGGCTCGACGTCGCCGGACACACCGAGGCCGGCGACGTGCTCGAAGCGTTCCTTACCCACGACCACAAAACCATTGACGGCGTCCTCACGACGGCGGAGACCATGCTGATGCCGTGGCGATTCCGCCAGCCGCTCGCCAACGTACGCTCGGTGGTCGATGGTCCCAATACGTTGTATCTCTGCAGTTCACGGGGGGAGCAACGACACTACGAGCCACTTTTCCGCGGCGCCCTTCGAATGGTGTTGGAAGAGCAACAGCGCCTGGTCGATGTTCGAGCTCAACGACGACTGCTCCTCGTCCTCGACGAAGCGGCGACCGTGGCCTCGCTCGACGAACTGGATCAGATGGCCTCGACGGTCAGCGGTCTCGACGTCACGTTGGTGACCGTGCTGCAGGATTTCTCCCAGCTGAAGGCCCGTTGGGGTCCTCGGGCCTCGACCATTGTGAACAATCACACGACCCGTTTGGTCTTGGGCGGTCTGGCCGATCCCACGGCGTCGCAGTTTCTTCCCGAGCTCTTCGAGACGCGAAAGGACGCGCCACCGCTGGTGCCGCTTCGTCAACGGCCGCCCGGAACCGGCACCGTGATCGCCGGTCACCGACCCGCGTTTTCAGTCCGGCTGCAACCGTGGTGGAGGGATCGGCGCCTTCGCGTCCGAGGGGTGCGTGAGCACTAACTAGCATTTCTTGATGGCACAATCGAGAACTCCCGTTGAAGACCAGATTCTGGCGGTCGATATTGGTGCCACGAACGTCAAGTTTTGTCACGTCGACATCCACGGCGAACCGCTCGAAGGAGTTCGTCGACGTCCGACGCCGTACCCCTGCTCGCCCGATCGTCTCATCGAAGCGTTGGACGAACGGATCGAAGGCAGCGAGTGTCTACGCGTCGGCATCGGCTTTCCCGGTGAGTTCATTGACGGCCGCGTCGTGCGACCGGGCAATCTCTCACGACCCGGCGGGGTGACCACGGACGTCGATCCCGATCTCGAGGCACAGTGGCAGGGCTTCGCGCTCCAAGACGAACTTTGCAAGGCGACGGGTCGAGACGTGCGGGTCGTGAACGACGCCACGTTGGCCGCCCTCGGCTCGATCGACGGCCACGGCGTCGAACTGGTTCTCACCTTGGGTACCGGTCTCGGGATCGCCCTCGCTATTGACGGCGCATTGCGCAAGATCCGCGACGTCGGCGCCGAAGTGTTCGTGCGCGGCAAGACCTACGACCAGTCGATTGGCGAGCACTCGAGGTCGATAGACGAAGAGCACTGGGGCGAACTTCTGGTCATGGCCGTCGACGGATTCGTCCGCGAGTTCGGCGCGACGACCGTCCACTTGGCCGGGGGCAATGCTCGACGGGTGACGCCGACGCTGTTCGACGAAGCGGACTACCGCGTCGTGATCAACGGCAACCAGGCGTCCATTCGCGGAGCCGCCAAACTCTTCTACAACTGAGCGAGGTCGACCGCGCTTTGGGCGAGGACGCCGGCGAGGATCCGACAGGACCCGTCTTGCACCTGAAAGTCCGGACTGTGATGCATGCCACTCGATCCGTCGTCATTGGCGCCGCCGATGAACATGTAACAACCGGGAACGCGGTTCAAGAACTCCGAGACGTCGTCGCTGGGCGTGAACGGAGGGATCGTCATGACGCCACTCGCGCCCACCACCTTCGTGGCGGATCTCATGACCTGCTCGTAGACGTCGGCGTTGTTCACGACGGCCGGTGCGACGCCAGTGAGATCAAGTGTGCACTCGACCACGAACATCGCTTCCACTTCATGCAGCAACGAACGAAGGCGCTCCAGCGCCTCGACGTGTTGTTCGGGGGTGAACGTTCGAAGTGTGCCGCGCAGCACGGCGTGTCGCGGTACGACGTTCATGGCGGTGCCAGCGTGAATGACGCCGGCGGAGCACGCGCAGTTGGTTCCCTCGAATGAGAGCCCTTCGACGATTTCGCCGAGTCGAGGAGCCAGATGACTGACGGTGAGGATGACATTGCCTTCGACGCTCGCCATCGCCCCGTGACCACCCTTGCCCTTGATGTGGATCGAGAGGGATGACGCCTCACTCATCATGACGCCGGGCTTCGTGCCGACGAATCCGAGCGGCGCGAGTGACGACACGTGAGCTCCGATCACCAGGTCGATCGGATTATCGGTCAGGACACCGCCGTCGATCATTGCAACCGCGCCGCCCAACGCCTCTTCGGCCGGCTGGAACAGCAGCGTGAACTCACCGGCGAGCTGTTCTTGACGGCGTGACAACAGGTCCGCGATACCGAGGAGACCGGCAGTGTGCACGTCGTGGCCGCACGCGTGCATCACACCGTCGTTCACCGAGGCGAAGGAGATTTGATTTTCCTCCGTGACGGGTAGCGCGTCGATGTCCGCACGGATCATTACTCGACGTCCGGGATTGGCTCCTCGAAGGACTGCTACGGCACCCGTCTCGGTCGGACACGACTTGAGTTCCCAGCCCAGCTCGACGAGACGGTCACGCACCACCTGGGTCGTGCGGTGTTCTTGGAATGCGAGTTCGGGATGGGCGTGAAGATCGTGTCGAAGTTCCACCATCGCGTCGTCGACGTCGTCGAGTAGGTGGGGAAGATCGTCGGAGAATGTGCTGGTCATAGAGGCATGGTACTTAGATGGCCGAGATGTGTTCGGAGGTCGTTCGGCTACGATGGAAGGTCAGCAACTACGCGGCTGTAGCTCAGCGGATTAGAGCATCGGTCTACGGAACCGAGGGTCGGGGGTTCGAATCCCTCCAGCCGCACCATTTGGACATCGGGACAGACATCGGGATAGGTGAAAGCGGCTCATCGGATTCTGGCGGGGTGCGCTGGTAAATAGAAAGCGTCCGGGCCTTGGGTGCGTGGGAGCGTTGCTCTGCCAAGCCGCCTTCGGTGGCAGCTCGTACGTTGACACGGCCCGGGCTTAGGAGTCAGCTCGTAGCAACTGCCCGTCCAGGCGGAGACACGTGATCCCTGCGGTGTCAGCGGTTGGGGCTGGGTCACGCATGATCCGGTGGAGTGCGCCCGTAGCCAGTTCTTCGGCGAGCCAGAGCACCTCGTGGACGTCTCCGCTCGGTGCCTCGGCAAGGTAGCCGAAACGTGTGTCTGGAAAGTCACTGTGCGAGAAGAACAGCACCACTTTCTGGCCATCACTACTGATGGTGGCGTCTGCCGCCTGCACCTGCGGTGCACCCAGCTGGTGGGCAAAATCTATGAAGGTCTCGAAGCTCGTCAGTTGCTCGTCGATGGTCCGCACCTTGGGCGTCACCTTCGAAATCTTAGGAGTTGTCATATACCGGACCAGCGCACCCCGCCAGAATCCGATGAGGCGTGATAGCGCCGTTCGAGACATCTACGAATCTGCTCATCGGTGCCACTCGCGGAACGGGCCGCAGTGTGTCCGTCTTGACCACTTCATGTCGCGCATCCTTTGACCCAAACCCAAGGGCTTGCGCAGATGTCGTCAAATTGGAGGTCTGTCGACTAACTGGGCCATCCGAGTGCGTCAAACACCGCTATCGGGTCCAAATAGTCTCGCCACTTCGTCACTTTCCCATTCTCAATCGTGACGATGGAAACGAAGCGATTGTCGTAAGGACGGCCACCCTGAACTGATTTGCCATGGACCTCATATTCCAGAACGGCCACTGAAGCTTTGGGATCGTGATAAACCCTCAGATTGTCTGCGCTCTGCACCGACATATAGCTGTCGTAGTCGCTGTAAAGGTTGATGACGCGCTTCCTCCCCTTAACTCGCTTTGGATAGCCGGGCACGGAGATGACGTATTCAACAATGACGTCATCGGCCAACATATCGAAGTAATCATCGCCGTCAACAAGGCCTTTCAGTCCTTCTCGAATGATGTGGAAGAAGGGTCCATTGGCCCCGAAGTTTGAGTTGACCTCGGTGTACTTTGTCATCTGATCTCCTCTCTAGCCCAAACCGTAGCGTTGCGACGTGACATAGGGTCGCCCCTCAACTCCGCGACGATCAGTTGGGAATTGATGTACATATCGCTGTGCTAATCGCATTGGACGTCAGTGCACGTGCAGAGATCGAATCGGGCTATATCTTCAAGGAGATCTCCTCGTTATTGATCACGGAACGTACCTTGAGAACCGAGGGTCGGGAATTCGGATCCCTCCAGCCGCACCAACTGGGCTTGGACCCGTTATCAGTTCGAGTGACTCGGAGCCCAGCGCGTTGATGCCGGATCGGCATCGACATCAGACCCTTTCAACTGGACTTTGCGAAATGCGACGCCCCTCAGCACGGTGGCGACGTCGATCCAGAAGGCGCCGCTACGCGATTGGTTCGAATTGGGCGGTGAAGTGGCGCAGGGCTTGCGGTTCCCGGACCATTCGATATCCAGGCAGGGAGGCGGCATCCTTGGCGACCGAAGTGACGACCTCAATCACATAGTCAATATGGCTCTGGGTATAGGTTCGCCGGGGAATCGCCAATCGGACCAACTCCATTGCGGCGGGCGCTTCGGTACCATCAGGTTGACGGCCGAACATCACTGTGCCAATTTCACAACTTCGGATTCCACCCGATTTGTAAAGGGCTACCGCGAGCGCCTGGCCCGGATACTGCAGCGGAGGAATGTGACTGAGGAGCGCCTTGGCATCCACGTAGACCGCATGGCCCCCAATGGGCTTCACGACGGGAACTCCGGCTGCGTCGAGCGCGTCACCTAAATACGCGGTGGAGCGAATCCTGTAGCGCAGGTAGTCAGGTTGCACCGCTTCCTTCAGACCCTGCGCCAATGCTTCAAGGTCTCGCCCGGTCAATCCGCCATAGGTCGGAAAGCCTTCGGTCAAAATCAACATGTTGCGACATTTCTCGGCGAGGTCATCATCGTTCAGGGCCAACCAGCCACCAATGTTGCCGAACGGATCCTTCTTAGCGCTCATCGTCATACCATCGGCCAAGGACGCTATCTCTCGGACAATGTCACTGATGTCTCTCTGCGATTGACCCTCTTCGCGTTCATGGATGAACCATGCGTTCTCGGCAAATCGGCACGCGTCCAAGAAGAATGGAACACCGTAGCTGCGACAGATTTCACTCACGCCTCGAATATTGGCCAACGAGACGGGTTGTCCACCACCGGAATTATTGGTGATGGTCAAGAAGACCACCGGGATAGTGGCCGCGCGCTCCTGGAGAAGTGTTTCGAGCGCACCAAGATCCATGTTCCCTTTGAAGGGGTGAATCGTTGCGGCGTCGTGACCTTCTGGAATCACCAGATCTCGTGCCTCGGCGCCGGAGAATTCGACATTTGCCCGCGTCGTATCGAAATGGGTGTTGTTGGGAACTAACTTTCCCGGACCACCAACGACCGAGAAGAGAATTCGCTCGGCGGCCCGGCCCTGATGAGTTGGAATGACGTGACGAAAAGGAAACAGTTCCTTCACGGCGGCTTCAAAACGAAACCACGACGGTGAACCTGCGTAACTCTCATCACCATGTTGAATGGCGGCCCACTGGTCACGAGACATCGCTCCAGTTCCAGAGTCAGTGAGCAGATCGATGAGAACATCTTCGGCATGAAGGTTGAACAGGTTGAAACCAGCTTGTTCAATTGCGAAAGAACGCTCCTCTGCCGTGGTCATGCGTAACGGTTCGACCGAGTGGATTCTGAATGGTTCGATGATGGTAGTGAAAGTCTGGTCCATAGCCTGATGGTACCGTCATCAGGCCATTCGTCGGAAAGCAATAATGGCCAGTCGCGTGCGGGGTTGTCAGCGAAGAATGTTCTTCTGGGCACGACGGCAGCCGTACGTCAGTTCTCACCAATTTCGGAACTATCTCTCATCCATCTAACAGCTTCTTCACATCACTCTCACAAATGCGTTCTCTACTTTGAAGGTTGTTCCTTTGAAAGGAGAACTAATGAAAAACCTAACTACCCGATCCGTTGCGGCACTCGCGTTAGTCGCCGCTATGGGTATCGGAATTCCATCCGTTGCCTACGCCGGTTCGTCGACCACAACGACCACCACTCTTTCGAGTGCCAGTTTCATTGCGGCGCAAAAGGCGCTCGAGATCCAGTTGGCCAATCGTGCAACGCAACTTCAGCACCTTGGCGCAGACGTGACGGCATCGACTTCGCTGTCGGCGAGCACTTCGTCGATCCTTCAGGCACGCCTTTTAACCGAGGAAGCGAGTATTAACTCCTTGATTGCGAAGGTTCCGACCGACACCACCAAAGCCGAACTTAACGCTGACCGCGCCGCGATGTTAAAGGACAACCGCGTTTACGCCGTGATGTCGCCACAGGTGTTCGAGATGATCGAAGCCTCGGTCGTGGCCGGTCAGGTTACGACGATGCAGGGTAACGAATCGACCCTCAATTCAGAAGTTACGTCAATCGTGGGTCTGCCGGGCTACAAGAACGCTCTTAACCACTACAACAATTACGTCGCGCGTCTTTCAAACTGGTCAACAAGAATTGTGACCGTCGAAGGCGTCGTGCTCGCCCAGACACCCCAAGGGTATCCAGGGAACACGAAGATCTTCGTCGCCCAGAATCACCAAATTCTCGACGCGAACATTGCCCTGGCGTACGCCGCGTATGACGCGAGCATCATCGGTCTCGCTACCGGCGGATACACCGGCTCGTAGGGAGTCACGCAGAACCTAATCAATCGCTGTTAATTATGGCGGTCGGTGACCTCGGTCATCGGCCGCCATTGGATTGCTTTCCGCTGTCCTTGAGTTAGTGATGTCGATATGACGCGATAGGGCACATTCGCTAAGAGTTGCGCATCTAAGTGAGACGTCCTGCAACGGTTGCTATTGCGCCGACTCCAATGAGGACACCGTAAGTCTGTACCCACGTCGACCAGCCACCGGGCCGCGCGCGAGAGATAAGTCCAGCGAAGATCAGTGCGATGACACCAGAGACCACCGCGGCAGTGTTACCCGACGAGAAAAGCCACGGCACTGCCGGCACGACGATCGTGATTGAGGTCGCTACGCCCATGATCACCGCTTGTCGGAGATTGCGCCTCGGATCCGAGAGGAATTGGCTCGCCGCCATCCCGAGACCTTCGGCGATGAGCAGGCCGATCACGGCGGCGAGAACGACCCTTCTTCCATGGGTCATCGTCGCGAGTATCAACGCGATGCTCGCGACAAGTCCGTCCGAAGCACCGAAGATGGTAGTGGTAAGAGTTACTGAATCTGTATCCTCTAGAGACTTTCGCTTCGTCACAGTGAAGAATCATTGCCCTTCAAATTTCCTATTCCTTTGAGGATATATCAGGGTTGTGATAGTGGAAAAGACGAATCTGTTTGGTCCCCAAGTGAGTTGTCGATCAAGGTGCTGCGAACGATCGGCACGAATGTGCGGTGGCTGGGTCCAGTCACGGGTCCCAACGCGTTCAACTGGTCAACGCTCCAAGTGACAGGCGTTGACGAGTCGACTTCACCGTCTCCCGCGATAGTGAAGTTTGACGGCTCTGTCTGGGAGCGCGCCTCGCGTCTATTTCGCAGTCGCATTGGCCACCTGCTCACCGAGGAGCATCAGCCCGCTCTTCGGGTCATCGAATCGGCGTCGCACCCTGGGTTCGGAGATTCGAACGCGTCGCTCCACCACCTGGCGCCACTGGCCATTGCCACTCTTTTTCAGAATTCTCATGCGCTCATCGCAATCGAACTCAAAACCATTCTCGGTAAAACCACGGCACACCTTCTTCTGATCAACCTGACTGAATGCCAGGCGAGAAGGATGCGGGGTCTTGACGTCCTAGACGACACATTACTGTTTGGTGCTGAGTCCCGAGCGCGCGCAGAGCGGTGCGGTCCTGGCGGGTGAGATTGATTACCCGCTTGGCGTCCAGGTGTACGTGGATCTCCTTTGGGCGCTCAATCCCTTCGAGGCCTAAACCTTCGATGAGACTCGCAAAATGGACGTCCACGCGTGACCCGATGGGGATTATGGCCCCTTGTTGTGTTGGAGGAGTGAATCAAAGTCGAGACGTAACTTAAGTTACTTTTTCATCCATGGTTATCGCCCGTGCGACAGCGACGAGCCGATACGACTTCGACCCTAGGGAAGAGTTCATTGTGGCCAATGTTGGAACTGGGGCCTCGACTTTGAAGGAGCGGTTGGCGGGTGACGACTGCCTGTGGTTCATCGAGGACCCACGATTTTTTCTCTAGAAGGACCGGTGTAGTGGAGCTGTTCCTTGAAACGCTGTGCGGCCCGTGGACCAGCGCTCGATAGCCACGTCTCTCCGTATTGAGTTGGCGAAGAGAAGGTGGGTAGTTCGTTCCTCGAACGGGCTCGGCGATCACCAAACCAATTCAACCCCTGGAGTCTGAAGATCAAGATTTGCTGCGAGAGCCAAAGGACGCGTGGCCATCGTTCTCGTCACGTACCTACTCCGCAGGACGCATTTTCTTCGACGCTCGCCGCCGCGGACCGAGCTTGCACCAACCCCCATCAGGCCGTACAGTCACCGCACGTCGTCTCCGCGACGTCGTTGGGAGCCCTCTCGCCCCAACCCACCCCGCGCACCGGGTCACGCCGTAGTATTTGTCAAATTCTGATCGGCGCACGAAGCGCGATGTCTTGAGGGGGGCAGAGTGTCATTGTTCGTGGAACCGGCTAACCGGGCGCCGGAAAAAGGTCTCAAGAGCGGCGCACTCGGTCTGATTTCCAGCACGGTCATCGGTATTGCTTCAACCGCGCCCGCCTACAGTCTGGCCGCCACCCTCGGTTTTGTCGTGGTGGCCATTGGCCTCCAGGCACCCATCGTCACGGTTCTGGCCTTCGTCCCAATGTTTTTCGTCTCGCTCGCCTTCCAGCAGATGAATAAGGCCGACCCCGACTGCGGCGCCAGTTTCACCTGGGCGACGAGGGCCTTCAGCCCACGCGTGGGCTGGATGGGCGGATGGGGTGTGCTCGCGGCCGACGTCATCGTCATGGCGAGCCTCGCGCAGATCGCCGGCCAGTACGTCTTTGACCTCTTCAATGCCAACGGCATTGGTCACGACGCGTCGAGCGTCTGGGTGCTGCTGGTGGGTGTCGCCTGGATTATCGCCATGACGGGGATTTGTTACGTCGGGATCGAGATCTCGGCCAACTTTCAAAAGGCTCTGCTGGGAGTTGAAGTGACGATGCTGATCGTCATGTCGGTGTGGGCCCTCATCCGCGTGGGCAACGGTTCGGCCCCGGTCGGGCACATCGCAGTCGCCGCTTCGTGGTTCAATCCTTTCGCGATCAAACACTGGAGTTACTTCGTCATCGGTCTGTCGGACATGCTCTTCATCTACTGGGGCTGGGACACCGCGCTGAACTTGAACGAGGAGTCGAAGGACGCCGCAAACATTCCTGGTAAAGCTGGCGTGTACTCGACCTTCATCCTGCTCGGGATTTACGCGCTCGTCATACTCGCGACCGAGTCCTTCGCCGGTATTGGCACCCACGGCATTGGTCTCGGCAATCTGAACCACACGAACGACGTACTGTCCATCCTCGGGCCGGCGATCTTCGGTCACTCGACGTTGGCCTCGGTCCTCGATCATCTCTTGCTCTTGATGGTTCTCTCCTCGGCCGCGGCTTCGACCCAGACGACGATCTTGCCTACGGCACGTACGGTGCTCTCGATGTCCGTGCACAAGGCGCTGCCGGACGTCTTCAAAAAGATGCACCGGCGATTCCTCACCCCGACGGTCGCGACGGTCACTTTCGGGGTCGTCTCCATCGTGCTCTACGTCGTGATGAATTCCATCTCCGCCGGCCACGTCATCGCTGACTCGGTGGACTCGCTCGGCACGATGATTGCCTTCTACTACGGCCTCACCGGATTCTCCTGCTTCTGGTACTACCGCAAGCAACTCACGAAGAGTGTCCACAACTTTTTCATCCAGGGCGTCGCGCCGCTCACCGGCGGACTGATTCTCTGGTACATCCTCGGCTGGACGTTCTGGTATTACTGGAATCCCGCCGAGAGTTACACGCACTTCGAACTCTTTCATCGCGAGATCGGTGGAACGTTCACGCTCGACGTCGGCGCCCTCGCTATCGGTGTCATCTTGATGTTCACGATGCAGGCGCTCCGCCCGGCCTTCTTCCGTGGTGAGACGTTGACGCGCAATTCGCCGACGCTGGTGACCGAAGAGTTCGTCCCTCCGGCCGGTCCGGTCGACTGACGTGAGAAAGCAGGGACTATGAACAACAATCCACGCATCGTCGTCGGTGTCGACGGATCACCCCTCTCGATCAACGCGCTCGCGTTTGCCATCGAGGAGGCACGACTGCGCCACGGTCATCTGCACGTCACGTACGCCTACCCGGTCATGGAAAAGCCGGTCACCGGATCGACCGGCAAGGACTATTACGAACAGGTCGAGGCCGAGGCCCGCGAGTTCATGGAGGGCATCATGTCGGGCGCGCCGTCGACCGACGGACTCGAGGTCGAGTGGTTGGCCGTGCCGGGCAACCCCGCCGAGGTTTTGATTGAGGCGAGCCGTGGTGCGGCGCTCCTCGTCGTCGGTTCACGCGGCGTCGGTGGTTTCATGGGCCTCATGATGGGTTCAGTCTCCACCCAGTGCGTGCACCATTCGCACTGCCCGGTCCTCGTAGTGCGCGAAGACCACTAAACGCTCGAATCTTCGACCGTGGCGAACGAGTGGAGAGGACGCGCGGATGGTCGCACTGCTGGATGAACCGCACGGTGGGCGAACGGATCATTGCATCCGTTGATTCCGTTTAGGACGTTTCGCGTATTCCGATCACCGATCCTCCAAAGAGGATTGACTTTTTCACTGTGGCGCTGGTGAAGCACTAGAGGGCTGAAGTACCCGCGCTCGCGGCCATTTCGAATCTCAACGGGAATCAGGATTGGGTAATAGGTAGTAGAAAGTAGACACGCGGCTGTAGCTCAGCGGATAGAGCATCGGTCTTCGGAACCGAGTGTCGGGGGTTCAAATCCCTCCAGCCGCACCCAGCAGTACAA
>PMFA01000001.1 GCA_003155915.1 Acidimicrobiaceae bacterium
TGACCAATGTCGAACTCTCACAGGCTTGAAGGACTGCCGACCTGAAGTCGTCGCTTCGGGAATCACTCTCTGTCGAGGTACGTTGAAGAGACTCGATCTCGCATACAGTGCCTTCTTTTGACGAATGCAGCGCGGTGAAACACCAGGGTCTCCTCGATTCAAGCCCGCGAGCCGATTCGACTCACTCTATTGGGGAGATCGTGGTGGCGGGAAACTGAAAACTCAGCAACGACGGCTCTATCTGATGGGGATTGGCGAGATCAAGTCCAACTATCACCGTCCAATGAAGGGCGAGCCAAAGTCGATCATCGTGAAGCGCGAAGGAATCAAATGGTGGTTATGCGTGCAATGTGAACGTGCCCGCGATGCCGTTGGAGCGAACATGTTGTGAGATTGGCATCGATCTCGGGGTCGTGAATCAGATTGCCAC
This sequence comes from Acidimicrobiaceae bacterium, assembly GCA_003155915.1. Lineage (GTDB taxonomy): Bacteria > Actinomycetota > Acidimicrobiia > Acidimicrobiales > RAAP-2 > RAAP-2. The sequence continues at coordinate 431 of PMFA01000001.1, forward strand.
AAGTGACGGTGAACTCAAGAAAGGTGATCATTTCGGCTCCAAAGCGCAGAGTGACCTCGCTCGAGCCCAGCGTGAGCTCGCGACCAAGCAACGCGGATCGAACCGTCGGCGACGTCAAGTCGAAGAGGTCGCGCGTCTTCATCTCAAGATCAAGAATCAACGGAGGAACGCCGCTCACCAACTGAGCCGACAGCTCATCAACGACTACGACTTCATCGCTCTCGAGGACTTGAAGATCACCAACATGGTGCGTGCACCGAAAGGAAAACCCGATCCGGATCAATCGGGAGCACTTCTACCCAACGGTGCCAGCAAGAAGGCCGGTCTCAATCGTTCCATTCTTGACGCGGGGTGGGGACAGTTCATCTCACTACTGTCCGACAAGGCTGAGAGTGCCGGTAGGACGGTAGTGAGTGTTCATCCTCGCTACACCAGCCAAATGTGTGCCGAGTGCCATTATGTCGATTCTGACAACCGGGTCAGCCAAAAAGAGTTTCGATGTCGTAGGTGTGGTCATTGTGACTTCGCCGACATCAACGCCGCACGCAATATTCTTAGGACCGGTAGAGCCCTGCAGGCTTCGGCCTGCGCCGGCTGACTCTGGTTCACTGCCCTAGGCTGTCGCCACGAATCAAAGGAGAATCGTGGCCCAGAGTGTGCTGACCCCCCAGAGCGAAGACTTCCCGCGTTGGTATCAAGATGTCGTCGCCAAGGGCGAGATGGCTGACAACGGTCCGGTGCGCGGCACGATGGTGATCCGCCCCTACGGGTGGTCGATCTGGGAGCGGATGCAGTCCGAGATGGACGCGCGCATCAAAGAGACCGGCGCGCAGAACGCCTACTTCCCGCTCTTCATCCCACTGAGCTACTTTCAGCGCGAGGCCGAGCACGTCGAGGGATTCAGCCCGGAGCTGGCCGTGGTCACGCACGCCGGTGGCGAGGAGCTGGCCGAGCCCATCGTGGTTCGACCGACCTCGGAGACCGTGATCGGCGAATTCATGGCCAAGTGGATCCAGAGCTACCGGGACCTGCCGCTGCTGCTCAACCAGTGGAGCAACGTCGTTCGCTGGGAGCTGCGCCCGCGCCTGTTCTTACGCTCCTCGGAGTTCCTGTGGCAGGAAGGTCACACGGCGCACGCGAGTTACAAGGACGCCAACGCCTTCGCCACGAAGATCCACCTCGAGGTCTACAACGATTTCTTGGAGAACGTGCTCGCGGCCCCCACGTACCTCGGTATCAAGCCGGCCAGCGAACGCTTCGCTGGCGCGATCAACTCGATGACCGCCGAAGGCATGATGCGTGACGGCAAGGCGTTGCAGATGGCGACGAGCCACGAACTCGGTCAGAACTTCGCGCGGGCCTTCGACATCTACTTCCAGAGCGAAGAAGGTCAGGCCGAACTGTGCTTCACGAGTTCCTGGGGCGCCTCGACGCGCATGGTCGGCGGGCTCATCATGCTCCACGGTGACGACGACGGACTCGTCGTGCCGCCGCGACTCGCCCCGATCCAGGCGGTCGTCATCGCCGTGCGCGACGAGTCCGAGGTGAACGACGCGTGCGAGCGCGTCGCCGCGTCCTTCAAGTCGGCCGGCCTGCGCGTGCGGATCGACCACGGTCGCGGTAGCTTCGGTCGGCGCGTCACCGATTGGGAGATCAAGGGCGTGCCGCTTCGCGTCGAGGTCGGTCCCCGCGATCTCAAAGAGGGAGTCGTCTCGCTCGTTCGCCGCGACAACGGGTCGAAGCTCACCCTCTCACTCGACGTCGTGGCCGAGACGGCGCGCACCCTGTTGGAAGAGATTCAGTTCGACATGTTCAATGCGGCCAAGGCCCGCTTGGCGGACAATACGCACGACGTCGCGAACGTCGCCGAAGCGACCGAAGCGGCCGAGGACGGCTTCGCGCGTCTCGACTGGTCCCAAGTGGGCGAGGCCGGCGAAGCGCAGTTGAAGGTGAACGCGATCACCGTTCGCTGCCTGCAGCGCCGCGACGGATCGATGCCGCTCAACGACACTGAAGACGACCTCGTGTGCATCGTCTCCAAGTCGTACTGAGCTCTCTAAGTCCTCACAACTGGGTCGGGGAGGAAACGATCGGCGAGATGTCGAGGGACTGACCGGGTCCGCGCGACGAACCCTTGCAGTAGTCCATCCGTGACACCTCAGAACCGCTGACGTGTCCGACCCAGGGCGAACCCGCCGTGTACGGCGCCAGCACGTAGAAGAAACTCGACAGGTAGCGGTTGCCGGTCGCACAGCGACTCTTCGCCACTTCGAAGTAGGCGTGGGCGTGCGGCGCAAGGTTCAACGACCGCGGTGACGCGTGAGTGAAATACGGACTGGTGTGCTTGTAGGTGAAGGTGAGTAGTCGACCTTTACTCGTATAAAAGTGCACCAGGGGATAGCCGTGGACCTGACACAACCGGCCGCTCACGTTCGTGAGCGTGATCGTGAAGGCCTGCCCGCCGCTCTGGGGAGAGAGCGCACTCGGGCCGGCGAAGGACAGCTGTGGGGCACTGCACTCGAGGGAGGGTTTGGTCGTGGTGGTCGTCGATCTCGAGGTCGTCTTGGCCGCCGAGGCCGCGAGGGCCGGTCCGAGGAGCGTGGCGATGATGACGAGGGCGGCCAAGGTGACTGGCGCGCGCTGTAGTCGGCGAGAGTTCGGCGTCACGGGCTCGAATGTAACACCGGCATTCTCGGGGGACTCGGCGGCCAGTAGATAAGAATTTTCGATGAATTTTGTCGCTCCGGCGAGCCGATTCCGATTGTCATCAGGGGCGAGAAATGCTACAATTGTTGGCTACAGTCCGCTCAGGACGTATGGACTCGTTTAAGCGCGGGCCTCGGGCCCGCGCTTTTTCTTTGTCCGGACGTCCGAACGGCAAAGGGAGAGGAGAGGGACGTGGACTTAGAGACACCGCTGCGCTCCCTCCTATCTGAACTCGGACTGGACCTTTATGACCTCGAAATGGTCAGAGGGACCCTGAACGTCGTCGTGACCAAGCCCGGCGGGGTCGATTTAGAGGCCCTCACCAAGGCCAATCGTCAGATCTCGGAGTGGCTCGACGTGAACGACCCCATCGCCGGGCGTTTCACCCTGGACGTCTCGAGCCCCGGGTTAGAGCGCAAACTTCGCACGCCCGCGCACTTTATTTCAACGATCGGTGAAATCGTCACGCTGCGCGAGATTCGCAGTGACGCACCGACGCGTCGCCTCGAGGGAACCGTCCTCGCGGCCGACGAGACCTCGGTCACGCTCGATGACGCCGAACACGGGCGCGTCGTCGTACCGATCGACGCCGTGGAACGTGCGCGCACCGTCTTTAAGTGGGGCGCCGAAGCGAAGCCTTCGCCTTCACGCGCGAAGCCAGTTGCTTCATCGACGAGGAAGGGAGGGTAGGCATGGCGAACTTTGAATTCCTAGAAGCGTTAGGACAGATTGCTCGTGACCAGAACATCGACGAAGGGGAGTTGCTCATTGCACTCGCCAACGCGCTCCTCGCCGCCTACAAGCGTCGTCCGGACTCAGCCGAAGACGCCGAAGTCGAGATCAACCCCGAGACCGGAGAGATCAAGGTGTGGGGACTCGAGCTCGACCTCGAGGGCAACGTCACGCGCGAGTGGGACGCGACGCCCGAAGACTTCGGACGCATCGCGGCCCAGACCGCCAAGCAGGTCTTAATGCAGCTCATTCGAGACATCCAGCGACGCCAGATGTACGAGGAGTTCGCGAACCGCGAAGGTGACATCGTCTCGGGCACCGTGCAACAGAACGACAACCGCTATACGTTGCTCGACCTTGGTCGCGTGGAAGCCCTCTTGCCCCAGGCCGAACAGATCGCCTTCGAGCGCTACGAGCACGGCGCGCGCATCAAGGTGTACATCGTCGAAGTGCGCAAGACCAACAAGGGTCCCCAGATCGTGGTGAGCCGCACCCACCCGGCCCTCGTCGCCAAGCTCTTCGAGATCGAGGTGCCCGAGATCGCCAACGGCATCGTCGAGATCAAGGCGCTGGCGCGCGAACCCGGTCACCGCAGCAAGATCGCGGTGGCGTCGAACGATCACATGATCGACCCGGTCGGTGCGTGCGTGGGCGCGCGCGGTAGTCGCGTTCGAAACATCACGAACGAACTGCGCTCCGAGCGCATCGACGTGGTGCCCTACAGCGACGATCCCATCGAATTCATTCAAGCGGCGCTGCAGCCGGCGAGAGTGCGCGAGGTGCGACTCGATGAGACTGAGGGCATCGCAACCGTCATCGTGCACGACCAACAGCTCTCGCTCGCCATTGGCAAAGAGGGACAGAACGCCCGACTGGCCGCTCGCCTGACTGGCTGGCGCATCGACATCCGTTCGGAGAACGAAGGGGCCGAAGAAGTGGTCGTCGAAGAGGTCTGGACCGACGGCGACGTCGTCGCGGACGAGACCATCGCGGTCGCGCCCGGTGAGGACGGTGAGGCGGTGGTCGTGATCGACGAAGTCATCACCGACGCCGAAGGCGACGTCGAAGAGGTCGTCCTGGTCGAAGAGGTCGAACTCGAACCAGAAACAGTCGACGAGGCGAGCTCCGAAGCGGTCGTGGAGGACGAGGCATAGCGCCCCTACGCACGTGCGTGGTCTGTCGAAGGATCCGTGACGACGCCGAGATGACCCGAGCCGGGAGGACCGAAGGCCGGTGGTATCTCGGTCGAGGACCGGGCCGCGGACTGTGGTGGTGCGACGTCGAGTGTTCGAAAGGACTGCGCGTGGGACATCTCGCTCGGGCCCTCAAATCGAGTGCGAACGAGGGTGACCTCGAGGCCGTGCGCGCTTTAGAAGCGGGTCGCGGACTGCTTTAGCGGTGATTGTGGAAGAATAGATAACTGTGCTCGCGAAAGCGGGTACGAGAAGCAAGGGAAGGTTTTGGCCCAGAAGAAGATCCGTGTGCACGAGCTCTCCAAAGAGCTCGGTCTCACGAGCAAAGAGTTGCTCACGCTCGCCCAAAAACTCGGCATTGGTGCCTCGAGCCCCTCTGCGTCGATAGAGGACGCCCAGGCCGACCGGATCCGACGTCGAGCCGACGCCGACGGTCTGCGTCGAGAGGTCCAGCCCGAAGAGGCCGCGAAAGCCGCCAAAGCGGTTAAGGCCACCAAGGCCACGGGCGTGAAGAAGGCCGCCGTCGCCGCCGAACCCGAGGTCGTCGAAGCTGCTCCCGCGCGCGTCAGTCGCGTCACCAAAGCGGTCGAGCCGAGTGCCACGGCACCCGAGACTCCGGTACCCGAGACGCCGGCCCCGGCTGTCGCCGAACCCAAGGTCGTGCGAAGTCGTGCACCGATCGTGAAGCCGGCGCCGACGCGCATCGCCTCACCGAGTGGGCCGACGACGATTCGCCCGACGCAACGTTCGGTCTCGGGAGAGGCCGGCGAGGGCGGTGCCCCGTCCACGCGACCGCCCCTTAGCTCGACCGGTCGACCCATACCGCCGCCGCCCGGGCGACCGATGAGTGCCACGGGCCGACCTATCCCGCCGCCACCCGGCGCGCGCCGTCCGATGGGTGCCCCGAGTGGACGACCGTCGGGTCCCGGTGGCCCGCGGCCAATGAGTCCTCGACCCAATCCCGCCTCACGACCGGGTGGCCCGACGTCACGACCCGGTGGTGCCGGGGGAGGATTTCCCGGTCAGCGTCCCGGTGCACCGGCGAGCGGCGCCGCGGGCGGACCGAACCGCGGGGGCCCGCCAAGTCGAGGAACCGGGGGTCCTCGCGGATCCCAGCGCAAGGCCACGCGACGTCGCCGTCGCAACGTGGAAGAGCTCGAGCCGACGCAGATGACGACGTGGCAGCCGAGCAGCCTGCCCGTGCCCGACGGTGAAGTCATCATCGAACGCGGTTCGACCGCCAAGGACGTCGGACCGAAGCTCAATCGCAGCGCCGCCGACATCATGCGATTCCTCTTCTTGCAGGGTGAGATCATCACCGCGGTCCAAAGTCTCAGCGACGACATGATCGAGCTCTACGCCGCCGAAGTCGGCGCGACGGTCCACATGGTCGATCCCGGGGAGCAACAAGAGGCCGCGTTGCTCGCCAAGTTCTTCGACGAAGACGACCAGGACGACGAGATCCCCGCCGCACCGCGCCCGCCCGTGGTCACCGTCATGGGCCACGTCGACCACGGCAAGACACTGCTGCTCGACAAGATCCGCAAGACCGACGTGGTCGCCGGCGAAGCCGGGGGTATTACCCAGCACATCGGTGCGTACAGGGTGCAGTGGAAGGGCAAGGCGATCGCCTTCATCGACACGCCCGGTCACGAAGCCTTTACCGCGATGCGCGCCCGGGGCGCCAAGGTCACCGACATCATCATCCTCGTGGTCGCCGCCGACGACGGCGTGATGCCCCAAACCGTGGAGGCGATCAATCACGCCAAGGCCGCCGACGTGCCGCTCATCGTGGCCGTGAACAAGATGGATAAGGCCGACGCCAATCCCGACCGCGTGCTCCAACAGATCAGCGAATACGGACTCGTGCCCGAGAAGTGGGGTGGCGACACCATCTGCGTCGAGATCTCGGCCCTGCAGGGCACCGGTATCGACGAACTGCTCGAGCAGGTCCTGCTCGTCGCCGAAATCGCCGAGCTCTCCGCTCGCCCGAGCGGTCGAGCCGTGGGCACCGTGCTCGAAGCGAACCTCGAAGTCGGACGCGGACCGGTCGCGACCGTCATGGTGCAAAAGGGACTGCTCGCGGTCGGCGACCCCGTCGTCGCCGGGGCGGCCTTCGGCAAGGTGAAGGCGCTCATCAACGACCAGGGCAAGTCGATCAAGTCGGCCGGACCCTCGACGCCGGTGCAGATCCTCGGCTTCAGTGAGCCGCCGTTCGCCGGGGACGAAATGCGCGTCGCCCACGACCTGGCCCACGCGAGGTCCCTCGCCGAGGCCCGCGCCCAGCGCGCGCGTCTCATCGGACACCAGCCCGTCGCCTCGACGAGCGGTGCGCGTCTCGAGGACCTGTTTGAACAGATCCAGCGTGGTGAGACCGCGACGCTCAACATCGTTTTGAAGGCCGACGTCCAGGGTTCGCTCGAAGCCTGCACCGAGTCGCTGCGCAAACTCGAGCGCGACGACGTGAAGCTCGTCATCGTGCATCGCGGCGTCGGTGGCATCACCGAGAACGACGTGCAGCTCGCCAAGGCCTCCAACGCGACGATCATCGGCTTCAACGTTCGACCGGACAAGCGCAGTCGTGACCTTTCGGAGAGCGAGGGCGTGCAGATCCGAACCTACGAGATCATCTACAAGTTGATCGAGGAGATTGAAGCGGCGATGCTCGGCCTGCTCTCACCGGTCTTCGAAGAGATCGTCACGGGCGAGGCCGAAGTTCGAGAGGTCTTCCGGGTACCGAGGATCGGCGCGATCGCCGGTTGCTTCGTACGCGACGGCGTCATCACGCGCGGATCGAAGGTTCGCTTCCTCCGTGAGGGGACCATCATCTGGAAAGGCTCGATCACGTCGCTGCGTCGCTTCAAGGACGACGCGCGCGAAGTGGCGTCCGGCTTCGAGTGCGGTATCGGGCTCTCCGACTACCAGGACCTCAAGCCCGGCGACATCATCGAAACCTTCGAAGAGCGCGAGATTCCCAGAACGGCCTAACCCATGGCCCGTCCATCAGGAAAACACCATCCCTACCCCCGTTCGGCGCGGGTGAATCAGATCCTGCGTGAAGTCATCTCAGACGAACTGACGCGGATCTCGGACATCGACGACCGCATCGGCATCGTGACGGTGACGGGGGTCGAGACCACGCAGGACCTGCGCCAGGCAATGGTGTTCTTCGATTCACTCACCCCCGAGACGAGGATCGCGCTCGAAGAGCGACGAGCGCAGATCCAATCGGCGGTCAACGTGCAGACCCGCTTCAAGCGCACGCCGAAACTCTCATTCATGGCCGATCCGGCCGTGGCCAGCGGCGAGGCCGTTGAAGAGATCATCCGTCGCCAAAACCATGACGACGAGTAACGGTCTGCTCCTCGTCGACAAGCCGCGGGGACTCACGAGCCACGACGTCGTCGCTCGCGTGCGCCGAATCCTCCACGAGAAGAAAGTCGGCCACGCCGGGACCCTCGATCCGATGGCGACCGGACTCTTGGTGCTGGCCGTCGGACCGTCCACGCGACTCTTGCGCTTCGCGCAGTCCGAGACCAAACGCTACGCCGGCGCGGTCAAGTTCGGGGTCGCGACCGACTCACTCGACGCCGACGGTGCGGTCGTGGACGAACAGCCCGTTCCGACGATGACGCGCGAGAGCGTCCAGGACGCCGCCTCGACGATGCTCGGATCACAGCTGCAAACGCCGCCGATGGTGTCGGCCATCAAGGTCGACGGCCAACGACTCCACGAACTCGCTCGTCGCGGTCTCGAGGTCGAACGCGAAGCGCGCGCGATCACCGTCACGTCGTTCACGCTCGCGCCAAGCGATGACGACTCGATCTGGCGATTCGACGTCGTGTGTTCCGTGGGAACCTACGTGCGCGTGCTCTTGAGCGATTTGGCGCAACGCCTCGGCACCGTCGGTCACCTCGTCGAACTACGACGTTTGGCCAGTGGTTCACACACGGTGGAGGACGCCCTGACACTCGATGAGCTCGCCGACAGGGTTCTCGGCGGCGGTGACGTCCTGGCGCCCCCGTCGTCATTCGTCACCGGTCTCGAACACGCGACGCTGAGCGACGACCAGACTCGTGCGATGCGCATGGGTCAGCGGGTCACGCTCGATGGGACCTTCTCCGGCGATGAGATCGCGTCGATGGATTCCGCGGGCAACCTCGTCGGTATCCTGCAGCGCCGACAGGATTCGTGGAAGCCCGAGTTGGTCCTGGCACCTCGCGACGATTCGACGCACGGGTAGTTTGAGCTCATGATTGTCGTGCGCGATGGGGAGACCTCGAAGCTGTCCTCGAGTGATTCGGTGATCGCCATCGGCGTCTTCGACGGACTGCACCGGGGCCATCAAGCCGTCATCGACATGATGTTGCACCTCGACGGCGAGCGAGCCAGGGACGCGGTGCCGACCGTCGTCACGTTCGATCCTCATCCCGCGCGGGTCCTCGCCCCCGAACACGCGCCACGGCTGATCGGCACGCTCGACCAACGACTCGAGGGATTCCGGGCGCTGGGCATCGAACAGGTTCGCGTGCTCACGTTCGATCGACGCCTCGCGGCGGAATCGGCACCGGACTTCGTCGCGCGCGTCCTGGCCGGTGAGTTGCACGCGTGGGAGATCGTGGTCGGCGCGGACTTTCGCTTCGGCCGCGACCGGATCGGCGACGTGGCGCTACTGAGCGCTGAAGGGCAGCGTTACGGCTTCGGGGTCTACGAGGCGCCGACGTTCGGCGAGCCGCGTTGGAGTTCGAGCGCCGTGCGCGCGGCCCTCGAAGAAGGCGACGTCGCTTCGGCGAACGAGACACTGGGTCGTCCCTTCGTGCTGCGCGGGCGCGTCGAGCACGGTGACGCGCGCGGGGGAGAGCTCGGCTACGCGACCGCCAACCTCGCTACCGAGGCGTTCCAAGTGGTGCCGCTCGAAGGTATCTACGCCGGAGCGGCGAGGACGCCCGATCGCACGTGGCGCCCGGCGGCGATCTCTATTGGCACGCGCCCCCAGTTCTACGAGAACGGCCCTCTCCTCGTCGAGGTCCACCTGCCGGGCTTCGAGGGCGATCTCTACGACGCCTCGCTCGACGTCGCGTTTCTGGCGCGTCTTCGAGGTGAGGAGGTCTTTTCCGACGTGGACGCGCTGGTGGCCCAGATCGGACGAGACGTCCAGCAAACCGTGGAGTTATTCAAGAAGTTCTCGGAGTTCACCTCGGCACTGCTAGAATAGATATTCGGTCAGCGACGCTGACTATGTGGGTCGTCACGTTGGCGACTTGCGACGAGACATCCGACTCATAAGGCAAATAAAACGTTATGGCTGAGAAGCAGCAGATCATCAAGGACTACCAGGCTCACGCGACGGACACGGGTTCACCCGAAGTCCAGGTGGCGATCCTGACAGACCGGATCGCCCACCTCACCGAGCACCTCAAAGTCCACAAGGGTGATCATCACACCCGCCGTGGACTGATGAAGCTCATCGGCCAACGACGCCGTCTGCTCGACTACGTGCAGCGCGGAAATGTCGAGCGCTATCGCGCTTTGATCGGCCGTCTCGGCATTCGTCGCTAGCCGAACGGTACGTTGACGCCGTCAACGCACCCAACACATCCGATTCCTCGGAGGCCAGTGGAGAACAGTCGCGTTTCGCGAAGGTTGCCCACTGGGATCCGGGCGGAGTGTTGCTAACCAAATAGGAGCAATACCAATGACTGACGCAATCCGCGTAAGTAGCCCCATAACGGGCACCGAAAAGACTTTGAGTTTTGAAGCGGGCCACCTGGCCCAACTGGCCGACGGAGCCGTCGTGGCTCGCCTCGGCGACACCATGTTGTTGGCGACCGTCGCCGCGGCCAAGAGCGTTCGAGAAGGCATCGACTTCTTCCCGCTCACGGTCGACATCGAAGAGCGCGCCTACGCCGCCGGCAAGATTCCCGGGGCCTTCTTCCGCCGTGAGGGCAAGCCCTCGGACCAGGCGGTCCTCACCTGTCGTCTCATCGACCGACCGCTTCGCCCCTCGTTCCCGAAGGGCTTTCGCAACGAGGTCCAAGTCGTCGGCACGATCTTCAGCGCCGACCAGGAGAACCCCTACGACGTCCTGGCCATCAACGCCGCTTCGGCCGCGTTGATGATCTCGGGCATCCCCTTTGAGGGGCCGATCGGTGCGGTGCGCATGGCGTACACCACCGATGGCGAGTGGGCCCCGCACCCGACGTACCAAGAGGGCGACGCCGCGACTTTCGAACTGGTCGTCGCCGGACGGGCCCTCAGCGATTCCGCTGACGCCGACGTCGCGATCATGATGGTCGAGGCCGGCGGTACCGAGGGTTCCTTCGAGAAGTACGCCGACGGCGCGCCGAAGGTCTCTGAAGAAGTGCTCTCGGCCGGACTCGAAGCCTCCAAGCTGTGGATCCGCGAATCGATCAACCTCCAGCGCGAACTGGTGAAGAACTTCGTCGCCGCGCGCGGGGAGATCACGCCGATGCAGTTCCAGGCGATCGCCGACTACCAAGATGACGTCTACGAGAGCGTCGAGGCCATGGGCGCGACGTCGCTGACCGAAGCGAACAAGTTGACGACCAAGACCGCGCGCAACACGGCCCTCGAAGTCGCGACGGCCTCGATCATCGAGCACCTGAAGGACGAGTTCCCGAACCGTCTGAGCGAGATCAAGGCGGCCGTGCGATCGGTCACCAAGAAGATCGTGCGAAAGCGAATCGTTGATGAGGGCGTGCGCATCGACGGACGAAGCGTCACCGACATCCGACCGCTCTCGGCCGAGATCGACCTCTTCCCGATGACCCACGGCTCGGCGTTGTTCCAGCGCGGCGAGACCCAGGTCGTCAACGTGACCACGCTCGGCATGCCGCGCATGCGCCAGCAGCTCGACACGATCGGCCCGGACGAGTGGCGTCGCTACATGCACCACTACAACTTCCCGCCCTATTCGGTCGGTGAGACCGGTCGCGTCGGAATGCCCAAGCGCCGCGAGATCGGACACGGCATGTTGGCCGAGCGCGCGTTGATCCCCGTACTGCCGAGCGAAGAGGACTTCGCCTACACGCTGCGCGTCGTCTCGGACGTCTTGCAGTCCAATGGCTCGACGTCGATGGCCTCGGTCTGTGGCTCGACGCTGTCGCTCATGGCGGCCGGCGTGCCGATCAAGGCGCCCGTCGCGGGTATCGCGATGGGACTGGTCTACGACGACGGCAAGTACGTGACCCTGACCGACATCCTCGGAGCCGAGGACGCCTTCGGCGACATGGACTTCAAGGTCGCCGGTACCGCGGACGCCGTGACGGCGTTGCAACTCGACACGAAGATCGACGGCCTCCCGGCCGAGGTCCTGTCGAACGCGTTGGACCAGGCCAAGACGGCGCGATTGCTGATCCTCGAGGTGCTCACCAACGCGATCGCTGAGCCTCGGGCCCAGGTCGCAGAAGTGGCGCCGAAGATCGTGTCGCTGCAGATTCCGATCGACAAGATCGGTGAAGTCATCGGCCCCAAGGGCAAGGTCATCAACACCCTGCAGCAAGAGACCGGTGCGGACATCGCGGTCGACGACGACGGCGTCGTCGGTACCGTCACCATCGGTGCCAAGGACGGTCGCGCCGTGGAAGAGGCTCGTCGACGTATCGCGATGATCCTCGACCCGCCCACGCCCGAAGTCGGTGCGACCTATCAGGGTCGCGTCGTCAACATCGCCAAGTTCGGCGCGTTCGTGAGCATCATGCCCGGACGTGACGGCCTCTTACACATCTCGAAGATGGCGCCGCTCAACGGCGGCAAGCGCATCGGTCAGGTGGAGGACGTCCTCGAACTCGGTCAGGCGATCGAGGTCAAGGTTGACGACATCGACCCCCAGGGCAAGGTCTCGCTCTCACTCGTCGGTGACTTCCCGGAGTCCGAAGAGGACGCTCGTCCTCCTCGTCCCCGTGACGCGGACCGCGGTGATCGAAGTGACCGTGGCGACCGAGGCGGTCGTGACCGTGATCGTGGGCCGCGCGAGCGCGCGCCGCGCGAGAACACCAACGATTCACGCTCCAGCGCGTCGTCGTCGTCCTTCGAAGCGGCCTTCGAGGCCGAACTCGCAGGCGAAATCGGCGACTTGGGCCCTGGTGGCCCGGCCTTCGTCGATGGCGACTCCTCGCGTCGTAGTCCTCGACCGCGTCGCCGATAGTCGTTCGAAGCCCGTGTTGTCCGGTCCGCGTGACCGTGCAGCACGGGCTTCGTGCTTTTTCGTAGCGTAGAGCCAATGAGCCTGATCGCCCCCGCGCATTCCAAGCAGTGGTGGCGACCACTCCCACGAGGTGATCGACGCGCACTGATGGCGATGTTGGCGGTACCGATCCTGCTCTTCGTCATCCCGGCGCTGTTCGGTCACCCGGCCATCGACGGCGACAATCTGATTCAGAACTTTCCGCTCCGGGTCCTGAGTGGCCAACAGATCGCGTCGGGCCACCTGCCGCTCTTCAACCCCTTGGCGAATTCCGGTACGCCGTTGCTCGGGGGGCTCAACGCCGGGGCGCTCTATCCGTTGACGGTGATCTTCGCCTTCTTGCCGCCGATCGCCGCGTGGCTCATAAACTGCATCGCCGTCTACGTGATCGCCGCGACCGGTATGTTCGCGCTGCTGCGCTGGCACGGCATGCGCTCGCTGTCGTCCTTCGCCGCCGCGATGGCCTTCGCCTACTCGGGCGCGATGATCGGACAGCTCGTGCACCTGGGCGTCGTCCAGGGCTTCGCCTTCATTCCCTGGGCCGCGCTGATCTTGGTGTCGCTCTCTCGTCGGCTCTCCCTCGAGCCGGCCACGACCACGTGGCGCCACTACGCCCGGGTCTCCCAGCCCTGGATCTGGGGTTACGCGCTGTTGTGGGGACTGACCTTTCTTACGGGCGAGCCCCGGGGCATCGCCGAGATCGAGCTCTTGACGTTGACCATCGGTCCGTCGGTGTTGTTGATCCGCAGTTCGTACTGGATCCAAACGTGGCGCGGTCGCGTCTCCTACGTCGTCGCGCTGGCGGCGGGCCTCGCGTGGGGGTGCGCCATCGGTCTGGTGCAGCTCTTGCCCGGGTGGTCGTTCATCGGCTTCTCGCAACGCTCGTCGATCAGCTACAGCTTCTTCGGCGCCGGTTCGCTGGTGGTGCGCTGGACGTCGCTACTCTTCGTGCCCGACATCTTCGGCGGCAACGGATCGGCGGGACAGCCCAACTACTTCGCCCATTACAACCTGCCCGAGGTGACCGGCTACGTCGGCGTACTGGCACTCATTGCGACCTTCGCGTTCATCTCCAAGTTGACGCGTCGCGGATGGGATGGCGAGGACCGTGACTACATCCTCTACTTCGTGATCCTGGTCGTCGGTCTCTTCGCGACCTGGGGCTCGTACACGCCGCTCGGTCACCTGTTCCGTGACATCCCCCTCTACGGCAGCACGCGTCTGCAGAGCCGCAGCGTCATCCTCGTGGACTTCGCGATGACCGCGCTGCTCGGCTGGTGGCTCCATCGTCTCGAGACGCGTCGCACGGCCGCGGCCGGGCTCGAAGGTCGAATGAAGTGGCTCACGCTCGCGCCGGCCTTCGCGCTCATCGCGCTCTGTATTGGACTGTTCCTCTGGGGCGCGCGAATCGTCTCGTGGCTCGGGGTCTTTCCCCAACAAGAGGACCTCGCTCAGGACATGCACCTCTCCTACGGGCTCCACCTCGTCATCGCGGTCCTCACCGTGCTGGCACTGGTGCGCTGGCGGCATTCGAAGAATCTCATGAAGGTGGTCATGGGCGTCATGGTGGCCGACGTCCTGGTGTTCTTGCTCTTGAGTGCCACGGGGCTCATCGGTGGTTCGGGACCGACGGAGCCATCGAGCGCGTACGCCACGGCGCTCTTGGGCAACAACGGCCGCACCGCGCTGGTCGATTCTGGCGGCGCCCATCAAAAGCAGTTCCACGCGCTCGGGGTACCCAACATGAACGTCTTCACGAAACTGCCCAGCGTGCAGGGCTACGGCTCGCTCATCTCGACCATCTACGACAACTCAACCGGCACGCACCCGCAGGCGGCGGTCGATCCCTGTCGACTCGCCGACGGGACGTTCGTGCAACTACGCCTCTCGGCGATCGCGGTGTCCTACGCGCAGTTGAGCCACAACGTCATCGTGGCGGTGCCGTCGGCGCCCAACTGTCGTAGCGCCGCGCCCTCGGCGACGACGGATCGCTACTTCGGTCAACTCCTTCGCGTCACCACGCTGAGCCTCCACGGACGCGGTGCTCGGCCGGTCTCGTCGGGCCCGGTCTACCTGTCCCTGCTCGACGCGAAGGGCCGCCGCGTCGGTTCGGTACTCCACGAGCCCGGCGCGAACGATATGACCTTCACGTTCAAGGGCCGTATTCACGAAGCGGCCGGCTTCGAGTTGACCGCTTCAAAGGCCGTGTCCGTCGGTGACGCCTTCGTCACGCAGATCACGCCCACGAAGGTCACCTACCAACTGAACTCGCCAATGCAAGAGGCACTCGACAGTTCGCTGTGGCGTCTCACGAATACCGTCGGTACGTTCTCGGTCTTCAAAGCGGTGACGGTGAAGCCGACCGTGTGGTTGACGTCACCCTCGAGCGGCACCGTGTCGCACGTGAAGAACGTCGCCTACGGCGATACGTGGGCCGACGTGCGTGCGACCTCGCCGGTGACACTGGTTCGTTCCATGGCCTATCTCCCCGGTTGGCGCGCGACGGCGCTCAACACCACGACCGGTAAGAGCGAAGCGCTGAAGGTGTCGCGCAACGGTCTGATCCAGCAAGTGACCGTACCGAGCGGCGAGTGGACCATCCATTTCCACTACCACGCGCCCTACATCGAACTCAGTCTGGCCGCGTCGATCGTGGGCGTCGTGCTGATCATCGGCGTGGGCGCGTATCTCATCGTCGACGAACGTCGACGGCGCGAGGATAAGGTGCGGTCGTGAAAGCTCTCGCGATCAACGGTGGGGCCGGACGCATGGGCCAGACTCTCGCCGGCGGTCTCAGCGCGCTCGGCCGCTTCTCGATTGGCGCCCTCGTTGACGCGCGTGAACCGCATGAACTCTTCGGTGCTTCCTACGCCTCGTCGTTCGACGAGGTGGACGCTGACTCGATCGACGTCGTCATCGACTTCTCGTCGCCCGAGGGCGTCGTGGCCGCGGCGCGGTGGTGTGCCGACAACGCCAAGGGCCTCGTCATCGGCACGACGGGCTTGACGAACGAACAACGTCGCGTGGTCGACGAGGCCGCGACCAAGGTGGGGGTGGTGATCGCGGCGAATTACTCCGTCGGGGCCGTGCTCTCCGAGAAATTCGCCGCCCTGGCGGCACCGTATTTCGATCGGGTCGAGATCATCGAACTGCACCACGACAAGAAGGTCGACGCCCCGTCGGGAACGTCGATCGCCGCGGCGAAGGGTATCGCGGCAGCGCGCGCGGCCGCCGGTTTGCCCGAGATGATTGACCCGACACTTCGCCACACGCTCTCCGGCGCGCGCGGTGCCGACACGTTCGGCGGCGTCAAGATCCACTCGGTGCGCTTGCCGGGTCTCGTGGCGCACCAAGAGATCCTCTTCGGCGGACCGGGCGAGGGCTTGACGATTCGTCACGACTCCTTTGATCGCGTGAGTTTCGTCCAGGGTGTGGCGCTCGCCGCCGACGCCATTGACGCGACCCCGCGACTCATCGACGGGATTGAATCGCTGATCTAGGAGTTTTGAGGGTCGTCGATTCGCAAATCGTCCGCACGTCCGATTCCCTTAGGGTGCGGCGCGTCGTCGCACCGGCGCTCGTTCGTGGCTCCGATGAGAATGACTGGTAACTTCGAAGTATGACGACACCTCGTTTTGGGCGCGTTCTCACCGCCATGGTGACGCCATTTCGAGCGGACGGCGCCATCGATTTTGACGTCGCGATCGAACTCGCCACGTACTTGGTCGCTGAAGGGTGCGACGGTCTGGTCGTGGCCGGATCGACCGGGGAAGGTTCGTCACTCTCGGATAAGGAGAAGCTCGAACTGTTCGCCTGTGTCGCGGGTGCCGTCGAGGTTCCGGTCCTGGCCGGATCGACCTTCGCCGACACCGCTCGCTCGGTGGAACTCACTCGTCAGGTCCTCGACACGGGTGTCACGGGCGTGTTGGCGACCACGCCGGCGTACGCGCGTCCCAGTCAAAAGGGCATCGCCGCGCACTTCGCCGCCATCGCCTCGTGCACGGAACTCCCGATCATGCTCTACGACATCCCGGTGCGCACCGGGAGAAAGATCGCCGCGTCAACGACGATCGACCTCGTCACGTCGCACGCGAACATCGTCGCGATCAAAGACGCGTCGGGCGACCTCGTGAGTGCCGCCCACTACAAGGCCGTGCTCGGCGACGACATCGACCTCTACAGCGGCGACGACTCAGTGCTGCTGGCGTTCATGGGCGTCGGCGCGATCGGCATCGTGTCGGTCGCCGCGCACTGGGCCGCTCGAGAGTTCGTGCAGTTGGTCGAGAGCGTCGAACGAGGCGACTGGGCCCGGGCGAGAGCGTTCAACGAACGACTCGCGGCGAGTTACGCCTTCGAGTCCAGCGACACGTATCCGAATCCCATGCCCTCCAAGGCGGCATTGCGCTATCTCGGTATCAACGTCGGCCAGTGCCGACTACCGCACTCTGAGAGTGATGACACTCTCGATGCGGACGCGGCGAAGGTCGTGGCCGCGCTCCAGGCATCGCGTGGCTAAAGACACCGTTCGCGTCACCTTCCTCGGCGGTCTCGGTGAGATCGGTCGTAACTGCTGCGCGATCGAGCAGGACGGTCGTATCGTCGTCGTGGACGCCGGACTGATGTTCCCCGAGCCGACGATGTACGGCGTCGACCTGATTCTGCCGGACTTTCGATGGCTCATCGAACGGCGCGACCGCGTCGACGCGATCGTGTTGACCCACGGACACGAGGACCACACGGGCGCGCTGCGCTACCTCGTGAAGGACATCAACGTCCCCATCTACGGCTCGGCGTTGACGCTCGGATTCGCGCGTCACCGCCTGACCGAAGCCAAGGTCGCCAAGGACCTCACGTTCATCGAAGTGAGCGACGGTGAGAAGCGCAAGATCGGACCGTTCGACGTCGAGTTCATCCCCGTCACGCACTCGGTGCCGAGCGCCATGGCGCTCGCGTTTCGCACGAACGCCGGCATCGTCGTGCACTCGGGTGACTTCAAACTCGACCTCACGCCGATCGACGGACGACGTACCGACATCTCTCGCCTGGCGGCCCTCGGCGACGAGGGCGTCGCGTTGTTGTTGGCCGACTCCACCAACGCCGAGGAGCCCGGTTTCACGGCGTCGGAGCGCTCGGTCGGGGGAGCGTTGCGTCGACTCTTCCTCGAGCGACCGGAACGTCGCATGGTGGTCGCCTGTTTCGCGAGCCACATCCACCGCGTCCAGCAGATCATCAACGTCGCACTCGAGCAGCACCGCAAGATCGTGTTGATGGGTCGCTCGATGGAGGCGAACGTCAAACTGGCGCGCAAGCTCAACCTCCTGCACGTCGACGCCGCCGACCTGATCGACATCGAGAACATCGATCGCTACGCCCCCGGCGAGGTCTGCGTGATCTGCACCGGCAGCCAGGGCGAGCCGCTCGCGGCGCTGTCGAAGTTGTCGCGAGGCGACGCGCGGTTCTTGAAGGTCGGTGCCGACGACACCGTCATACTGAGTTCGCATCCGATCCCGGGCAACGAGTGGACCGTCGGTCGAGTGATCGACGACCTGCACCGCGCCGCCGCCGAAGTGATCCACTCGGGTCACGAGCCGGTCCACGCCTCGGGCCACGCTCGCCAGGGCGAACTGCGTACGTTCCACCAGTTACTGCGACCACGGAACTTCGTTCCGGTCCACGGGGAGTACCGCCACATGGTGCACCACGCCGAGTTGGCCCACTCCATGGGGCTCAGTCCCAAGCACGTCTTGATCTGTGAAGACGGCGACCAGATCGAGGTCAACAAGACCGGCATCAAGCGCGCGGGCCAGGTTCCGGCGGGGTTCCATTACATCGACGGCAGCGCGGGCGATCTGGACGAACGACCGCTCGAAGAGCGCCGGATGCTCGCCGAGTTCGGGGTCCTGCAGATCTCGGCCGGCGTCGATAAGGACCACGCCAAGATCATCCAACCGGTGCGACTCACGGCGCGCGGATGGTTTGAGGGCGAACAGGACCGAACCGTGCTCGACGCGGTGACGAACGAAGTGCGCGCGGCGCTGGAAGTGGCACTTCGAGAGGGCGCGCCTGACGAGGACGCGCTCAACAAGATCGCCCAGCGCGCGGCCGGCCGCTTGCTCGGACAGAAGTACCGCCGCCAGCCGATACTGCTCGCGGCCGTCGTCGTCCTCTAGTCCCCTTTTTCCGGTTCGCCGTGGTCGGCGTTATTGCGTCCGACGCGCCAAAACGCCTTCACGCTGATCGACTCGTCGTCGAGACCCCGATCGAGTAGCGCCGAGCGGATGGCCTTCATCACGTGGAACTCACCGAAGAGGTAGGCGTGGCCGCGGTCCGGCGGAAGGGCGAACGCCGAGAGGCCGCTGAGGAGGCCGGCGGGGTCATCCTTGGCGCGACCCATCCGGTCGACGAAAATGCCGGTGACGGCGATGCCCTCATCGAACGTCGTCGTTAACGCATCATCGCATTGGTCGGTCTCGACGACGAAGACGACCCTCCCAGGCGCTTCGACGCTCTGGGCCATTCGGTAGGCCGAACCGAGGCAGGTGATATCACCCATGAACAGGTGCCAGTCGGCGTCGGTATCGAGGACGATCTTGCCCCGGGGCCCCACGATGTCGACTTCGTCGCCCGGCTGGGCACCGCGCGCCCACACACTGCCCGGTCCTTCGTGGGCCGTCGTGATCCAGAGGGTGAACTGATCGCGCGCTTCGTCAACGTCGTGGACGCTGTAGCGACGTCGGACCAGTTTGCCGGCGCCATTGGTGAGCTGCACCATGACGTCGTTGCCCGGCACGCCGCACAAGAGGGCGGCCTGACCTGCGAGAACGACCTCGTGGATCGAAGAACTGAGCGGCGTGGAGGAGACCACGTGACAGACGCGCGCGTGGGCGTCGAGGCGCGCGGCGAGCTCAATGGAGGAGTTGTGGGGAGTTGTTGGCACCGGTTCAGCCTAGGGCGATTGGCACCGACTACGAAAGAATGACCGGTAAGTTTGATGGTTGTGGCACAAGCACGACATAAGAAAAAGCCCGTAAAGAAGACGGCGCGCGCTTCGGCGGCGCAGAATCCCAGTGTCTGGGAACGCCACACTCGCGACCTCTGGATTCTCCTGCTCATCGTGATCGGCGCGTTCTGTGCCCTCGCCGAGGCCGGCGCGCTGGGACCGGTCGGTCGCGGCATCTCCAAGGGACTCGCGATCGCCTTCGGCGTAGGGCGATTCGCCCTGCCCGTCATGCTGCTCGTACTGGGCGCGGCCTTGATCGTGGGGAAAATCGAAGTCGAGCGCCCAAGGGTCGTCTGGGGAATCGCGCTCGGCTTGATCAGCATCTGCGGTATCGGCGATCTAGCCGGGGGACGACCTCATCTGCACGACACGACGAAACATTTCGCGCACGCCGGCGGGTGGCTGGGCGCGGTGATCGGCGGCGGCCTCGACAAGGCCATCGGCATCGCTGGTGCGCTCGTGGTGTTGCTGGCGTTGCTCGTCATCGCCATCATGATCGGCACCGGTATCGGCCTTCGCGCCCTCTACAGCGGCACGGTCACGTTCCTTCGCGCCTTCGGTTCGTGGCTCGTCCGGTGGTGGTCGAGTCGTGAACCGCGCGCGACGCCCGACCAGGAGGAGCCGGCGGAGGAACCGACACCCCGACGAGTTCGTGCGCTGCCCCCGGAACCAGAGGTCTTCGACGCGCCCGTCGAATACGAAGAGGAGTACGAGCAAGACCAGTACGAAGAGGAAGAAGAGGAAGAGGACTCCGATACCGAGTACGAGGAGTACGCCGAGATGGAGAGCGACTGGGAACTGCCCTCACCGTCGCTGCTCGTGCGCACCAAAGACGTCAAGCAGGACCGCGCGGCCATCGAAGACCTCGGCGGCGAACTGGTCGAAGCGCTCGCGGCCCACGGCGTCGACACAACGCTCGTCGGCTTCACGGTCGGTCCGACGGTGACGCGCTACGAACTCGAACTCGGGCCGGGCGTGAAGGTCTCCTCGGTGACGTCACTCAACAAGGACATCGCCTACGCCATGGCCTCGCCCGACGTGCGGATCCTCGCGCCGATTCCCGGGCGATCGGCGATCGGTGTCGAAGTGCCGAATCGACAGCGCACGCTCGTGGCCCTCGGCGACCTGCTGGCCTCCGAAGAGGCGATGAACTCCAATCACCCGCTGGACGTGCCGATCGGTCGCGACATCTCCGGTAAGACGCTCGTCGCCAATCTGGGCGAGATGCCCCACGTGCTGATATCCGGCGCGACCGGCGCCGGCAAGAGTTCGCTGATCAACTCAATCGTCACCTCGCTCGTGATGCGCGCGACGCCGGACCGACTCCGTCTGATGCTGGTCGACCCCAAGCGCGTCGAGATGGGTCAGTACAACGACCTGCCGCATCTCTTGGCGCCGGTCGTGGTCGATCCGAAGAGGGCCGCCGGGATGCTCGCGTGGGCGGTGAAGGAGATGGAGCGCCGTTACGACATCCTCGCCGAGAGCGGCGCGCGTGACATCACCAGCTACCAGCAGATGATCGCGCGAGGCGAGTTAGAGCCCGAGACCACGGACGACGAGCGCGTGGCCGAGATCTTCGAACGAACGACGGGCCTCGAGTCCGACGTGGAACGACCACCCGGGCCGGAGGAACTGCCCTACATCGTGATCGTCGTCGACGAGTTGAACGACCTGATGATGGTGGCGGCGCGCGACGTCGAAGAGTCGGTCGTGCGCATCGCCCAGATGGCCCGCGCCGTGGGCATCCACCTGGTGCTCGCCACGCAACGACCCAGTGTCGACGTGATCACCGGCGTCATCAAGGCCAACATCCCCAGTCGCATCGCCTTTGCGGTCTCGTCACTCGCGGACAGTCGGGTCATCCTCGACCAAGCGGGCGCCGAACGCCTCATCGGCAAGGGCGACATGTTGCTCGTGACCGCGTCGTCGAACGTCGCGCGGCGCCTTCAGGCCCCGTGGGTCTCCGAGAGCGAAGTGCAGCGCGTCGTCGAAGCGTGGCGCGCGCAGGGCGGACGCCGCGAGAGCGTGATCGCGCTCGACGTGCCCGCCGGCCGCGGCGGATCGATGGGCGGTGGATCGAGTGACGATGACGACGAGATTCTCGCCCAGGCCCGTGACCTGATCATTCGCACGCAGTCCGGTTCGACGTCGATGTTGCAACGCAAGCTGCGCGTCGGTTTCGCTCGGGCCGGTCGCATCATGGACCAACTCGAGCAAGAGGGCGTCGTGGCCGCCGGCGACGGTTCCAAGGCCCGCAAGGTGCTCGTGACGCCCGAAGAGTACGACGAACAGACTTCGCTGTAGTTCGTGAGCAGAAGATCGTCCCGGCGTCCGGCCCTTCGCGGCCTCGTGACTCGTTTCCTCTCGATTCTCCTGGGTGCGGTGGTCGCCAGCGCCCTCATTTTCTCGATGCAGCTGCCGTTCTTGCACGAACGACCGTCGATACATCTTTCGCTCAGTTCCTACGGAAGCTTCGACTACACGGCGCCGCCGTTGGCCTGGCCGAGCGGGGGCAGCGCCGCGCTCGACGTGCCGGCCCTGGGGATCATTCGCGCCTGGCACAACCACGTCGTTCCGATTGCGAGCCTCACGAAGATGATGACCGTGTACGTGGCCCTCAAACGCTTTCCCCTGGGAATCGGTCTCACGGGTCCCTGCGTCGAGGTCACCAACGACGACGTCCTCAACTACGAAGCGGACAAGTCAGAAGGCGACTCGTCGGTCATCGTCACCGAGGGCGAGCAACTCTGTGAGATCGACCTCTTGAATGGCGTGCTCGTCCACTCCGCCGCCAACTACGCCGACATGCTCGCGGCAATGGTGTCGCCGACCCCGCAGGCCTTCGTAGACCGGATGAACGACACCGCGAGATCACTTGGACTGCACAACACGCACTACGCCGATGACACGGGCGTCTCGGTCCATTCGGTCTCGACCGCACTCGACCAAGCGAAACTCGCGTCGATGCTGATGCGCTCACCCCTCGTGCGCGCCATCGTCGATCAGACCGAGGTCGACCTTCCGGTTGCGGGTTTCGTCAACACGTTCACCCCGCTCGTCGGAGCGAACGACGTCGTAGGCGTCAAGTCTGGACGGACCGCCGAAGCCGGCGGCTGTGACGTGATGGCTGTCGCCTATCGACTCAACGGGCGACGGCACCTCGTCTACACCGTCGTGCTCGGTCAACAGGGCGGCAACGTGCTCGCCACCGCGGGCGACGCGGCGTACGCGTTGGCCATCTCGGCCGAAGCCAGCCAGGCCGACGTCGTGTTGGCCAAGGGTGCGGTCTTGGGAACGATCGGCTTCGGCAAGGACGTCGCGCCATTCGGTCTGGCGCGCGAGAGTCACGTGTACTGGTGGGATCAACACAACGACCACCCCTTGAACGTTCGCCTCCGCCACCTCGGTGACACGATTCATCGCGGTGAAGTCGTCGGTTGGATCGAGATACACAGCGTGGAGAAGCCCGTGCCGTTGGTCGCGCTTCGATCGGCCGCCGCGCCCACACTCTGGCACCGCATACTGTAAAGCCATGTTCGCGCGCGTACCCGCCAGTTCGGCCAACCTAGGACCGGGGTTTGATTGCTTGGCCGTGGCGCTCGCGCTCTATCTCGAAGTCACCGTCGAGCCGGCGGACGCCTTCGCCATCACGAGCGAGGGTTGCGGCGCCGGTGAATTCGACGACGAACGCAATCTCGGCGCCCGGGTCATCGCCGACGTCCTCGGGCATTCGAACTTCGCGATGCACGTGACATCGCAGATCCCGCTCTCGCGAGGCTTGGGTTCTTCGGCCGCGTTGACCGTCGCCGCGGCCGTCGCGGCCGGCGCGAGCGATCCCCTCGCCATTAGTACCAGAATCGACGGACACGCCGAGAACGCGGCGGCGTCGTTGCTCGGCGGACTCGTCGTCGCGCGCGCCGATTCTCGAGACGGCGTCGTGGCGCGGCCCCTCGCGCTGGACTACGAGTGGCGCTTCGTCGTGGTCATACCGGATGAGGAACTCTCGACCGTTGGCGCGCGCCGGGTCTTGCCCGAACGAGTGCCCTTCGCCGACGCGGTCCGTAATCTGGGTGCGATGGGACTCCTGCTCGCCGGTCTGGCCGATCACGACGCGTTCGTCGACGGTGCGATGGACGACTACCTGCACCAGCCGTACCGCATGGGTCTACTGTCCTTCGCCCAACCGCTCCTCACGACCCTTCGAGAGAGTGGCGCCGCGGGTTCGTGTTGGTCCGGTGCCGGCTCCACCATGTTGGGGCTCGCGACCTCGGACAAGGCCGAAGGCGTCGCCGCCGCGGCGAAAGCGTTTCTCCACGACCAGGGCGTCGCCGGAATCGTGCACGTGCTCGAAGCCGACCGGACCGGCCTGGTGACGAATTGATCGAGGAGACCCACCAGAAGGCTCAAGCGCTGAAGGGTGCCGGGTACATGTTGCTCGGCGCGTCACTGATCCAATG
Source organism: Acidimicrobiaceae bacterium (assembly GCA_003155915.1). Taxonomy (GTDB): domain Bacteria; phylum Actinomycetota; class Acidimicrobiia; order Acidimicrobiales; family RAAP-2; genus RAAP-2. Next base: position 24,725 of record PMFA01000001.1, read on the forward strand.
GTCGGCGGCGATCGTCACGCGCGTCTTTGGACAGATCGGTCCATCGGCGACGAGCGCGTGGCGCTTCTTCTTGGGCGCGATCGTCCTGATGGCCTTCACGCGACCGGACCTGCGCTCGTGGACGAAGCAACAGTGGCTGGGGGCTTTGGCCCTCGGCGTGTCGGTCGCGTTCATGAACCAGTGCTTCTACCAAGCGATCGCGAGGATCCCCCTGGGCGCCGCCGTCGCCATTGAGTACCTCGGGCCGTTCATGGTGTCGGCGCTCGGGAAGCGCTCGGCGCGTCACTTCGCCTTCGTGATCCTTGCCGGACTCGGCGTGCTCGCGATCGCGCGCCCCGGCGCCGGGCTCAACTACGAGGGCGTACTCTTCGCGGCCGGTTCCGGTCTCGGGTGGGCCTCGTACGTGTTCGCCGCGCACCGGGTCGGGGGACAGGCCGAGGGGTTCGGGGGACTCGCGGTCTCGATGTCGATCGGTGCGGTGTTGACGTTGCCGATGACGATCGGTTCGTCGCACTTTGTGCTCACCCATCCCGCGACGCTCGGGCGTCTGGCCCTGGTCGCGGTGATGGCGATCGTGTTGGGCTTCGCCTGTGAACTCCAGGCGCTTCGACGACTGAAGCCGTCGACGGCCGGGGTGCTCTTCGCGCTCGATCCGGCAGTCGCCTTCGCCATCGGACTCATCGTGCTGAGCCAGAGCATCCACCCGTGGGATCTCATCGGCATGGTCTGCGTGGTGATCGCCGGGGCCGGCGTCACCTACGACGCGGCCAATCCGAAACCGACCCTCGTTCAGTAGGCTGACTAGGTGGCAACGCCAAAGAAATTCGCCATTCGGACCTTCGGGTGCCAGATGAACGAGCACGATTCGGAGCGTCTCGCCGGGCTCATGGTCGCCGACGGCATGGTCGCGACCGCTGACGAGGCCGAGGCCGACGTCGTCATCTTCAATACCTGCACGATCCGCGAGAACGCCGACCTGAAGCTCTACAGCGCGCTGGGACAGATGAAGGCGATCAAAGAGGCCCGGCCCCAGATGCAGATCGCGGTGGGCGGGTGCATGGCCCAAAAGGACCGCCACCAGATCCTGGAACGCGCCAACTGGGTCGACGTCGTGTTCGGGACGCACAACCTGGCTTCGGCACCGCGGTTACTCGAGCGCTCACGTTCCGAGGGCCCGATCGTCGAGGTCCTGGACGCCCCGGACCACGAGGTCAATCGCGACATGGCCCCCGCGCTCTACGCGGTGCGCGAGCTCGCCTTCGCGGCCTGGATCACGATTCAGACGGGGTGTGATAACACCTGCGCCTACTGCATCGTGCCGTCGGTGCGCGGCGAAGAGATCAGCCGACCGTTCGACGATTTGGTGCTCGAAGCCGAGATGCTCGCCGCCTCCGGGGTCAGCGAGATCACGTTGCTCGGCCAGAACGTCAACTCCTACGGGCGAGACATCACCCGTCGACGCCCCCTCTTCGCCGATCTCTTGCGCGCGGTCGGGCGGGTCGAGGGGATCGAGCGGATCCGCTACACGAGTCCCCACCCCAAGGACCTGAGTCCCGAGACGATCGCGGCGATGGTCGAAACGCCGGCGGTCTGCCCGCAGCTGCATCTCCCGCTGCAGTCCGGCTCGGACCGGGTGTTGAAGGCGATGCGCCGAAGCTACAAGGTCGATCGCTACGTGGACCGGCTGGCTCGAGCGCGCGCCGCCATTGACGACCTCGCGGTCACGACGGACTTGATCGTGGGATTTCCCGGTGAGAGCGACGCCGACTTCGACGAGACGCTCGAGGTCGTGGCGGCCTGTGAGTTCGATTCGGCCTACACCTTCATCTTCTCGCCGCGCGAAGGAACGAGGGGCGCATTGATGAGCGCACAGTTCATCCCCGAGGACGTCATCAAGTCGCGCTTCGAGCGGTTGAAGAAGGTCCTCGACCGCTCGGCGTTGCGTAAGCACGAGGCTCGTGTCGGGCGCCGTGAAGAGGTGCTCGTCGAAGGACCGTCACGACGAAACGAACGGATGCTCTCGGGACGCACTCGTCAGGGAAAGCTCATTCACTTCGCCCAAGTGGACGAGTCGCTACGCGCCGGCTCGCTCGTGATGGTGGACGTCACGCACGGCGCGCCGTACCACTTGCTGGGGGAGTACGTCTCGACGGTGCGCGCGCCTCGTCACAAGGTTCGGATTCCCCTGCTCCACTCGTGAGTACCGAACACGTCGCGGTCGCGTTGGTCGGTCCCACCGCCTCGGGCAAGTCGGCGCTCGCGCACGCGTTGGCCTTCGATCACCACGACACCGTCGAGATTCTGGCCGTCGACGCGATGACCGTCTATCGCGGCATGGACATAGGGACCGCCAAACCGACGCGCGCCGAACGCGCCGAGGTGAGCTATCACCTCCTCGACCTCGTCGAACCGAGCGACGAGTTCACGGTGGCCCAGTATCAAGAAGCCGCACGCCTCGCGGCCGCGGACGTCTGGCGAGCCGGCCACAAGGTCCTCTACGTCGGCGGCACCGGGCTCTACGGTCGTGCGATTCTGGACAACCTCGCGATACCGGGTCAGTACCCGAATGTTCGCACGCTGCTCGAAGCACGGGCGAAGGATGAGCTGCCGGCGCTCTACGGCGAATTAGAGGTGCTCGACCCGCTGGCCGCGAGTCGCATGGAGGCGACCAACGCACGGCGCGTCGTGCGAGCCCTCGAAGTCACCCTCGGGGCGGGGCGACCGTTCTCCTCCTACGGTGAGGGTCTCCTCACCTACGGTCGTGCGCGAGTCGTGCAAATTGCGTTGCAGAGTGATTTCGAGCAGTTGGACCTGCGCATCGCGAATCGTTTTCGCTCGTGGATGGACCGGGGACTACTCGAAGAAGTGACCGCGCTCGCCAGTGCGCCCGGCGGCCTGAGCCGCACGGCGCGCCAGGCCGTGGGCTACCGCGAGCTGTTGCGACACGTGGAAGAGGGCGCCGATCTCGAGGCGTGCGTCGAGGACGCGATCATCCAGAGCCGACGACTGGCCCGTCGACAACGCTCGTGGTTCCTGCGCGACCCTCGAATCGAGTGGTTCGACGACGCCCACGAAGCGCGCTTACGACTGCTCGGCGTGCTGAATGGTCCCGACGGGTTCGTGCGAGACTAGAAGAAATGGCCTTGCGATCTCTCCAAAAATGGCACGGTGCGGGGAACGATTTCCTCGTAGAAGTGAGCGAACACGGAACTGCGCCGTGGTGGGACGCCGAACGGGCCCGAGCGGTCTGTGATCGAACGACCGGCGTCGGCGCCGACGGACTCCTGCTCGCGACCTTGGGCTCTGAGGTCTCGATGACGCTCTACAACGCCGACGGCTCCGCGGCCGAGATGTCGGGCAACGGCATTCGCTGCCTCGCCGCCGCCGTTCGCCGCACGACGAACGGCACCTGGGACACGCTCGAGGTGCACACGATCGCGGGAGTGCGCACGGTGACCTTGAAGATGGAAGACACCTCCGGCTACGGCAGTGTGGAGATGGGCGACGTGACGTTCGGTGAGACGCTGGCCGGTACCCTCGGGGTCGCCTACGTGGGCAATCCGCACGTCGTGGTGCGCGACGACCCCAAGTGGACCGACGAGATGCGATCAGAACTCGCCGAAGAACTCTCCCTCGACTTCGACGGCGTCAACGTCGAATTCTTGACCGTCGAAAGCGAGGATCACCTCTCGATCAAGGTGATCGAGCGCGGCGTCGGCTGGACCAGGGCCTGCGGGACCGGTACGTGCGCGGTGGTCGCGGTCGCGCACCGCGACGAGATGTGTGGCACCGACGTCACCGTCGACAATCCCGGCGGCGCGCTGCACGTGACGCTGAATGGCGCGGCGGCGACGTTGAGCGGTCCGGTGCAGTTCGTGGCGAACGTGGAATGGCTCGAAGCGTGACCTATATACCCACTACCCTCATCGATCGCACGATCCGCGAGAAGATCGTCCTCGTCGGAGTGCAGTTCCCGGGCGTCACCCAAGACGAGCTCGATTACCAGCTCGACGAATTGGCACTCCTCGTCGACACGGCCGGTGCCGACGTGGTCGCGCGAGTCCTCCAGCGACGTGACTCGCCCGATCCCGCGACGTTCCTCGGTTCGGGCAAGGTCCAAGAACTTCGTGAGATCTGCCTCGCGGTCGACTCCGACACCGTTGTCTTCGAGCACAACCTCTCACCGGCCCAGCAGCGCAACCTGGAGAAGATCCTCGGGCGAACGGCGATCGACCGCACGGCCGTGATCCTGGACATCTTCGCCCAGAACGCTCGCACGCCCGAGGGCAAGGCGCAGGTCGAGTTGGCACTGTTGCAGTACCGCCTGCCGCGTCTGCGTCGGGCCGAGGGATCGTTCTCCCAACAGGCCGGGGGTATCGGTACGCGAGGACCGGGCGAGACCCAGCTCGAGACCGACCGGCGCCGCCTCGTGAATCGAATCCACGCTATTCGCCGCGAGTTGAAAGAGATCGACCGCACGCGCAACGTCCAGCGTCAGGGCCGCCAACGCGGACGTCACCGCGAGGTCACCCTCGTCGGCTACACCAACGCGGGGAAGTCCTCGATGCTGAACGCCATCACCGACGCCGGCGTGGAGGCCGAGGACCGACTGTTCGTCACACTCGATCCCCGCACGCGTCAGCGCCAACTGTCCGGCGGTGAGACCGTCCTCTTTACTGACACGGTCGGCTTCATCTCGAATCTGCCGCACGACCTCGTGGACGCCTTCATGTCCACGCTGAAGTCGGTCCAACTGGCGGACCTCTTGGTGCACGTCGTCGACGGCTCGAACGACCACGCCGAGGAACAGATCGCCGCCGTGCGAGAAGTGCTGCGCGAGATTGACGCCGACCGCGTACCCGAACTACTGGTGTTCAACAAGGCCGACGTGCCGGGATCACGGGCCCGCGATTTGGCGAAGCTGCACGAAGGCAGCGTCTGGGTCTCGGCCGTGACCCACGAGAACTTAGAGGCCGTGATCGCCACGATCGGCGATCGCCTCCGGGCCAACGACCGGGTGGTGACCCTGCACTTACCGCTCGACCGCGGCGACCTTCTGGCGCGAGCACACCGCGAAGGCGAGGTGGTCGACACGTCGATCACCGACGACAGCGTCGTGGTGCGGGTGTTGCTCGATTCGGTGAGCGTGGCCCACTTCGACGAATGGCGGGTACCGGCGTGAGCTTCACGCCACCCCCGTACCCGTACGAGCGCCTCGACGTCATACGAAAACTCGCGTCGGTTCACGACGGCGGCGCCATCGAGTGTTCGATCGGGACACCGATCGACGCGCCACCGGACGCGGTGCTGCGGGAGTTGGCGAAGGGCATCGGAGCCCGCGGCTATCCGACGTCACAGGGTTCGAGCGATCTTCGAGACTCGGCGGCCGCGTGGCTGCAGCGACGATTCGGTGTCACGATTTCGAGCAACGACGTGGCGGCCTGTATCGGCACCAAGGAGTTCGTCGGCACCCTCGCGGGCTACCTGCACCTGCGAACGCCCGAGCGCGACACGGTGTTGTACCCGGCGATCAGCTATCCGACCTACGCGATGGGCGCGACACTCGCCGGTCTGCGCCCGGTGCCGGTCAAGATGCGCGATGGTCGACTCGACCTCGCGTCAATCGATGCCGAGGACGTCGCGCGCGCGCTCGTCCTGTGGGCGAACTCGCCATCCAATCCGACCGGATACCTCGATGACCTGGAAGCGATCGCTGAGTGGGGCCGCCGCCACGGCGTGCCCGTGGCGAGTGACGAGTGCTACGCGGAGTTCACCTGGGCCGGGGCGCCGAGGTCGATCCTCGAACACGGCAGCGCCGGCGTACTCGCGGTACATTCGTGTTCCAAGCGCTCGAACCTCGCTGGCATGCGCGCCGGTTTCTACGCCGGCGACGAGGAGTTGGTCGGCTACCTCAAACTCGTGCGCCAGCACGCGGGCTTCATGGTGCCCGCGCCGGTACAGGCGGCGGTCGCCGTCGCCTTCGACGATGACGAGCACGTCAACGTCCAACGCGAGCGCTACCGCGATCGTCTGACGCAGATGTCCGGCGCACTCCAGGACTTCGGTGTCGAGGCCCCGATGCCCGAAGGCGCCTTCTATCTCTGGTGCTCGAAGGAGGGCCTCGACGGCTGGCAACTGGCGAGTGAGATCGCCGAGCGCTCGGCGCTCGTGACCAGCCCGGGCGAACTCTACGGCGAGGATGGGCGCGATTTCGTGCGGCTCGCGGTCGTCCAGAGCGACGAACGACTCGCGCTGGCCGCCTCGAGACTTCGAGGCGTTTGAACCTCGCCAGTACGATGGCGACATGAGCGATCTCGAAACGCGCATCAGCCAGTGGTTCGACAGCATCTCGGAGATGACGCCGGAGAACGTCGAGGCTCGCCGCGACGTGGAGCTCGTGATCACCAAACTCGACGACGGACAAGTCCGCGTGGCCGACGTTGGGCCGACCGGCGCCGTCGTCGTGCACGAGTGGGTGCGCAAGGCGATCCTGCTGCTCTTCCGTTTGCGCGGTTTGGAAAAGTCCGAAGTCGGTCCCTTCGAATACCTGGACCGATTGGAGTTGAAGCGCGACTACGAACGGCGCGGTGTTCGCGTGGTGCCGGGAGCCTCGGCGCGCCGGGGGAGCTTCCTCAGCCGCGGGGTCATCTTGATGCCGAGTTACGTCAACATCGGCGCGTGGGTCGGGGAGAACACGATGGTCGACACGTGGGCGACCGTGGGCAGCTGCGCCCAGATCGGGGCGAACGTGCACCTTTCCGGTGGCGTCGGAATCGGTGGCGTCCTCGAACCAGCCAACGCCCTGCCGGTCGTGATCGAAGATGACGCGTTCATCGGAAGTCGCTGCATGGTCACGGAAGGCGCGCGCGTCGGGCGAGGATCCGTACTCGGTGTGGGCACGGCACTCGGACCTTCGATCCCAGTGATTGACGCCGCCACGGGCGAAGAGGTGTCGCGCGGCCACGTGCCCGACTACTGCGTGGCGGTGTCGGCTAATCGCAAGCGGGTATTTGATGGCGGAGAGTTCTATTTGCCGTGCGTACTCATCATTCGTCGCTTGAGCGAAGGTGAGCGTCACAGCAAGACCGCCCTCAACGACATTTTGCGCGAACACGGTGTGGCGACGTGAGCCGATTGGACGACGCGCTCGAGCTCGTGGCGATCGATTCGGTGAGCCGCGGCGAGGCGGCGATTGCTCATCACGTGGCGGTCGTGCTCGCACGTAACCCCGATCTCGACGTGGAGCGAATCGGTGACAATGTGGTTGCGCGAACGACGGGCCACCACGCCACACGACTCTTGGTCGCGGGTCACCTCGATACGGTGCCCGGCGACGCGAGTTCGGCCACGATCGTGGGCGACGAACTGCGCGGCGTCGGCGCGTGCGACATGAAAGGTTCGTTGGCGGTGATGCTCGAGCTGGCGTCCGCACCGACGCCACGCTCGGTTGAGGTCACCTGGGTTTTCTACGCCCGCGAGGAGATATCGCGAAGCGACTCCGGGCTTCTCGAGATCAAGGAACTCCGTCCGGACCTGTTGGACGCCGACGCCGCGATCCTCGCCGAACCGACCGACGGTCGTGTCGAAGCGGGATGCCAAGGTTCGTTGCGCGTGTCGGTCGTGATGAAGGGCGCGAGGGCTCATACGGCGCGACCATTCACGGGACGAAACGCCATCCACCGTCTGGGTGACGTGATAACGAAAGTGGCCGGCTACGAGCCGCGAGCGACCACGATCGACGGGATCGAATTCGTTGAACAGCTCCAGGTCGTGGACATATCCGGGGGAGTGGCGCCGAACGTGGTGCCCGATCGAGCACTGTGCACGCTGAACCACCGATTCGCTCCCGATCGAACCAAGGACGAGGCGTTCGCCTGGATCGTCGAGTTTCTCAGCGACGTCACCGACACCGGCGACACGGTGCGACTCGTGGACTGGGCACCGCCCTCTCCGCCGTCGATGACCAATGAACGCCTCGCCTCACTGGTCGAACTGACCGGCGAGCGACCCAAGGGGAAGCTCGGCTGGACCGATGTCGCGACCTTCACCGAATTGAGTATTCCCGCGACGAATTTCGGTGCGGGCGATCCGTTGCTCGCTCATCGGAGCGATGAGTTCGTGACACTGGCGCAACTGGACCAGTTTGCTTCTGTGCTGTCAGCGTGGCTTAAGTAGCCGACGCCATGTCGAGGGGTCGCTACGACAAGGAGACGTTTCGACTAGTAGCTTCGCAGGACTGAGATGACCTTGCCGAAGAGGAAGACGTCGCGAGCGTCGAACTCCATCGGTTCCATGGTCGCGTTTTCTGGTTTGAGAACGACACGGGTGCCCTGGGGAAAATAACGCTTCACGGTCGCCTCACCGCCCGGAATCTCCGCCACGACGATCTCGCCCTTATTGGCGGTGGTCTGGCGTTGCACGACGAGGTAATCGCCCGGCAGGATGCCCGCTTCGACCATGGACTCACCGCGAACTTCCAAAACGAAACTGTCACCGCGACCGGCAAACTGCTCGGGGATCGACATGAGTTCGTGCGCGATCTCCTGGGCGAGGACGCCGGTGCCGGCAGCGACGTCACCCACGAAGGGGATGTAGCGGATGCGCTGATCGGGCGCGGGGTTCTCTACGTCGAGTCGAACCGTCAACGTGCGCGGCTGCTGGGGATTCTTTTCGATGTACCCGGCACGCTTCAGCACCTCAATGTGGTTGGCCACGGTGGCCGGTGATTTCAGTCCGACGTGATCACCAATCTCCCGGATGGTCGGTGGGAAGTTGCGCTCGCGCTGACAGGTAATGATGAATTCAAGGATCTGGCGACGCATGGGAGTGAGTACTTCGGCCATGGGCTTCCTTTCAAGTACGAACAGTTGTTCGTAGGATACTCCAGACGCAAATGGAAATCAAACACCTGTTCGTAGTTCATTGGGCCCCGGGAATCGGTTCCCTTCCCTTTATTCCGTCCCGATGGATCGATGAACGCTTCAACCAACCGCCGCCACTCAGGGACTACTGGTCGTGGAGGAGGCTACGTTTTTGAGGTATGTCTGATATCGAAGCACTGCATCCGAGCGCTCGACGGGTCGCCGAAACCCTCGTGTCACGCGGGGTCCACGGACCATTTTTCGAGTTTCAAGCGTCGACGAAGTCCGCCGCCGACGCGGCCCGGGCGCTCGAATGCGAAGTGGGCGCCATTGCCAGCTGTCTTGTCTTCGCGCTGGACGAGGAGCCGGTCGTCATCATCAAGAGCGGTGCCAGCCGAGTTGACACCGAGAAGTTCGCCATGCTCGCTGGTGGCGAGGTCGTTCGCCAAGCGACGCCCGACGAAGTTCGAAGCGCGACCGGTCAACCGATCGGCGGCGTGTCGCCCAGTAACTGGCCGGCGGACCTACCTGTGTATATCGACGATTCGCTAGCCCAGTACGAGCGAATCTGGTCCGCGTGCGGCACACCCAATGCAGTGTTCGCGACGTCGTTCGATGAATTGCGGACATTGACGGGGGCCACCGTACTGACGTTGCAATAGGTCAGACTCGCCCGAGCGCAGTTGAATCCCACTTCGTTCGATAGTTGAGAAATACGTACTGGCCACGAGGTACCGATTGCTGCGAACAATTGTTTGCACGGTCGCCATGTCGAGAATCCGAGTGAATCCATGGCTCGAGATTTCATGTGTGTTTCGAGTCCTTTTCGGGTGCGTTTCGCAATATGGGCGCCATTTACTTGGCATTTGATGCTGCTATCGTTCTACGAAAGTCAGATTGACTTAGGCGTCTTCGACTGATTCTCTTACGTGTCTCTTAGGTGACGGGTAAGTGGCGGTGGCGAGAAGTGAATCTATCTAGTTAAGGAAGGACGTTGCACATGAGTCAACGTTGGAATAAGGCAGTGTCGATTTTGTCAGTCGGGGCGCTGGCGATGGCGGTAGTGCCACTCGCCATGGGAACCGCGACGAGTTCGGCCTCATCGAAGCCGACCTTCGTCATTGGAGTTCAGGGACCATTCTCCGGCGCTGACGCCGAGTACGGAAACTACGACTTCGGTGGCGCTGAGTTGGCCGCGAACACGGCCAATGCGAGCGGCAAGGACCCGTTCACCATCAAGATCGAGAAGTTTGATGACCAGGGCAGTCCGACACTGTCGCCGGCCGCGGCTCAAAAGGCCACGGGAACGAAGAACCTGGTCGCCATCATCGGCCCAGCGTTCTCCGGTGCCTCTGAGAGCGCAGCGAAGTACTACAAGGCTGCTCACGTCGCCGAAGTGAGCCCCTCGGCAACCGCCGTGGCGCTCGCCACGAGTGGGAACACCAGCTGGTTCCGTGACGTCGCGGACGACTCGGTGCAGGGCTCGGCTGACGCCAAGTTCCTCGTCACCACGAAGAAGGTCACCACGTTGCTCGTCATCGCTGACGGTTCGTTCTACGGTGACGGCCTCGCGGCCGTTGTTGCGGCGGACGCCACGAAGCTTGGTGCGACCGTAACGACCGAGACGATTGACGCGGTCAACAACGGCGGCAGCGGCGTAGCCACTGAGTACCCGACCGACGCGACTCAAATCGCGGGCAAGGACCCGTCGGCCATCTTCTATGGCGGTTACGACGCGGACCTCGGCCTGTTGCTGGGTGCGCTCGACAGTGCTGGCTACTCCGCTTCAAGCCACACCATCATGTCGGGTGACGGATCGAACGTTTCGGCCCTGTACTCCACTGACACGACGCCTCAGACGGCCGCCAATGACGTCTACTTGAGTGAGTCGGCGACCGGCAAGGTGAGTTTCTTCACGGGCAAGCTGGCCACGGCGTACAAGGCGTTGACCCACATCAAGGCGTCAACGGCCATCTACGCCGCGCAGGCTTACGACGGCACCAACGCGATCATCAAGTCGTTGCTGAAGTTGAAGGCGTCATCTTCGATTAAGAGCTTGCGCTCGGGGGTTGTCACCCAGCTGCACAAGATCTCCTTCGAAGGCGTCACGGGGGCGATCTCCTTCCAGAAGGACGGGAACCTCAAGGACGACACCGGTGCAGTGGCTGTCTCACAGATGCAGAACGGTGTGATCACTTTCGTCGCCAACGAGGGTTAATCACTTTTTGGCCCACCTAGTGGGCTCGCCAGGGCCGGGGTATTCTTACCCCGGCCCTGGTGCCGTACATCGACAAGTTGAGGAGCACATTCGCGCATGGGATTCGCCCATTTCTGGCTGAGCGGGTTCGACCAGATTCGTATCAGTTTTTGGGCGTACCTCTTCGTCGGGCTCCAGAACGGCGCGCTCTACGCGATGATCGCGGTCGGCTACACGCTCGTCTACGGTGTGCTCGGTCTCATCAACTTCGCTCACGGTGACGTGTTCATGTGGGGCGGCTTTGGTGCCGCCTTCCTGACCCGCGGCATCCTTGGCCCGAGCGTCGCGACTGGATGGGCGACCGTTGGTTTGGTATTCGCAGGATTGATTATGGGCGGACTGGTCAGTATCTTGGTCGCCGTCGGGGTCGAACGCGTGGCGTACCGGCCACTTCGGCGAAGACACGCCCCAAAATTGGCGTTTTTGATCAGTGCAATCGGGGCGTCGTATTTCTTGGAGACCCTCGCCGGCAAGGAGTTCGGCTACGGCACGAACCTTTTTCCGGCCCAAGTGTTTCCGGTCGGCCAAACGATGTTCACGGTCTTCAACACACCCGTTCGGACACTCACCATCATCACGGTCGTGGCGGGCGCCGCAACCTTGGTCGTCGCGGACCGACTGGTGCGCGCGACGAAACTCGGTCGAGGAATCCGCGCGGTGGCCCAGGACTCCGAAACGTCGTCACTCATGGGGGTCAATATCGAAAAAACGATCACCCTTACGTTCATCGTTGGCGGCGCCCTCGCGGGCGCGGCCGGTTTCATGTATTCGCTCCAGAGCGGAATCGAGTGGAACTCGGGCGTCGAACTGGGTATCTACGCGTTCACTGCGGCCGTGCTGGGCGGCATCGGCAACCTTCGTGGCGCCGCTCTCGGCGGAATGGTCATTGGTTTGTTCGGAAGTTTCGCCGTGCCCTTCGCCTTTGAAGGCAACACGCAGTGGGTCGAAATCTACACGTTCTTGATCCTCATCGGGGTACTGATCTTCCGGCCGACCGGCATTCTCGGTGAGAAACTAGGGAGGACCGCGTGAACCTAATGCGACGTCCCGAAGTGAAGCGCTTGGTGACGGTCTTGATGGTCATGGCGATGGTTACCTTGATGACGGGCGAGTCGGGCGACGCCTCAACACCACCCACGACCGGTCCCCACGGCGCATTCTTTGAGAAGGTCTCCTACTTCGGTCTGTTTCGCGCGCGGCGTTGGATGGTCTTCCTGACGCTCGGCCTGCTCGCCTACGGACTCATGTTTCTCTATCAGCGCTACAGCCCGCCAGTGCGAAAGCGAATCCGTACGGTGACGGCCACGCCAAAGCGTCTCGTGCAAATGCGCTCGTCGAGATTCGCGGTGTACGCCGTCGTGATTGTCATCGCCCTTTCCATCCCACATCTCGTGACGCAGTCCTATTGGATGTATTTGATCGTCGAACAGGTCGGCGTCTGGATCCTGCTGGCCGAAGGCCTCAACGTTGTCGTGGGATTCGCGGGATTGCTCGACTTGGGCTACGTGGCCTTCTACGCCATCGGCGCCTACATCACGGCGTGGATGACCGGTGTCTTGCCGGCGCCGCCCCTCTTCCACCACGCGATTCCTACGCTGTGGGTGATCCCGATCGGGGTGCTCGCGGCGATGGTCGTGGGCATCATGCTGGGCATTCCCACGCTGCGCCTGCGCGGTGACTATTTGGCCATCGTGACTCTGGGCTTCGCGCTCATCATCGATGACTACGTAGGAAACCAGAACGGCATCACCGGTGGCGGCGAAGGGAGTCTGACCGTCCCGCATTTCTCGGTCAACCTCGGTGTCTGGCACTACCACTGGGGTCTCAATCCCGTGCCCTATTACTACCTCTGTCTGATTTTCGTCGTGCTCTTCGTCGTCGTCTTCTCGCTGCTGGAACATTCTCGTGTCGGACGATCGTGGGTGGCGCTGCGTGAAGACGAAGTAGCCGCGGAATCGATCGGCATCAACCCCCTCAAGTACAAGGTCATGGCCTTCGCGGTCGGCGCCGCGAGCGGTGGATTCGCTGGGGTGCTGAGCGCCGGACTCGTGGGAAATATCAATCCGACGATGTTCCAGTATCAGGCCTCGATCAATATCCTCATCCTGGTCATCTTCGGCGGCATGGGTTCGATCTGGGGCGTGGCGTTGGGCGCGGTCTTCGTTCAGGTGATCACGAGCTACATGGACAACTACCAACCGTGGGGCTTCCAGATCAACGACCTGTACATGTACATCGGAGCTCTGTTGATCATCATGATGATCTTCCGACCAGCCGGTCTGATGCCCTCTCGTCGCAGAAGACGCGAGATCAAGGACTTCGAGGAAACCGGCGAAGGTCACCTCGATGAAGTCCTGACCGGAGACGAAATATGACCGACGCCGCGACCACGACCGAGACCGTCTTTGACGTGAGGGACATCACCCTGCGCTTCGGCGGTGTCGTCTCGTTGCGCAACGTCTCGATGCACATGAACCGCGGCGAGATCCTCGCCGTCATCGGTCCGAACGGCGCCGGTAAGACGTCGCTGTTCAACTCACTCACCGGTGTCTACGAACCCCAGGAGGGGCAGATCGACTTCACCAATCGCAACGGGCGAACCATCGCGGTCATCGGAAAGAAGACGCATCGTATCGCGAGGGCCGGCGTGTCGCGAACCTTTCAGGCGTCACGCGTCTTCAGCGCGCTCACCGTATTTGAGAACGTCAAGATCGGGGCCGAGGACCACGGCGGCATCGGCGTGGTGGGCGCCATCCTGCGAGGACCAGCCACGAGGCGAGGAGAACACGCCTCGGACCAGTTGACGCTGGAGTTGCTCGACTTCGTTGGTTTGCGAAAAGACGCCAACCTGATCGCGTCCGCCCTCTCCTACGGCGGACGTCGACGCCTGGAGATCGCGCGGGCCATCGCCACCGATCCCGACGTCATCTTGTTGGACGAACCGGCGGCCGGCACGAACCCGTCGGAGAAACTCGAGCTGGCCGCGCTGATTCGCCGTGTCCGCAATGAGCGCAACGTCAGCGTGCTGCTGATCGAACACGACATGAAACTCGTCATGTCGCTGGCCGAGCGCATTTACGTTCTCAATTTCGGTGGCGTGCTCGCCGAGGGCACGCCGGCCGAGATCCGCTCGAACCAGGCCGTCGTGGAGGCGTACCTCGGTACGTCAACCAATGAAGGAGCGGCCTAGTGCTCGAAGTGCACGACGTCGTCGTTCGCTACGGGTCGATTGAAGCGCTGCACGGCATTTCATTCGAAATCCAGCAGGGCGAGATCGTGACGCTGCTCGGCGCCAACGGCGCCGGAAAGTCGACGACCCTGCGGATGCTGTCGGGACTTCGGGCGCCGGTGAGCGGTTCGGTCACCTTCGAAGGTCGTGACATCACACAGGTGAAGGCCCACGAGTTTGCCGCGATGGGCATCAGCCACGTTCCCGAAGGTCGGCGCATCTTCCCCGTGATGACCGTGCAAGAGAACCTCGAGATGGGCGCGTTCGCACGTAAGGGTTCGCTCAGCGACGATCTCGAGGAGATCTACGCGACCTTTCCCATTCTGAAAGATCGTCGTAAGCAGTTGGGATCGAATCTCTCGGGGGGCGAGCAGCAAATGCTCGCGATCGGTCGCGCGCTCATGTCCAAGCCTCGTCTGCTCTTGCTGGACGAGCCATCGATGGGGTTGGCGCCCATGATCATCGATCAGATCTTCTCGATCATCAGCCACATCCGCGAGAACGGTACGACAATTTTTGTGGTGGAGCAAAACGCAGCGCAGGCGCTTCGCCTCGCTGACCGCGGGTACGTCATGGAGAACGGCCGCATCGTCTTCGGTGAGAGTGCCGAGGACCTCTTGAAGGACCCTCGAGTGCGCGCGGTCTACCTCGGTGAGTCCGAAGAGGACTAACTGTTCGCGCGACGAGCGTTGACGAAGCCACTCGTCATACCATTAGTCCGTAGGTGTGCCGCCGACGTTTCCACGTGGAGCGAAGGTAGAATTATTCCGACTGTGCCTGCCAATTGCGAGACCGTAATCCTTGGTCGGCCAGTCGCGAGGACGCTGATGACCATGAATATTCAATTGGAGAGGGCACGCGTTCTCGCTGTCTCACGTGTTGACGTGAATCGGAGCGTGGGCCCTTCACTACGGCATCGTTCATGGTTGGCCGTGCGCCACGCCATCATTTGTTCACTCTCGATAGGTCTGATCGCGGGTGTTCTGGGCGGTGCGTGGGCGTCGCCTTCGTTCGCGGCCACGACGAGCAAGGACAAGTCGCTCTTCGTCACCGTCGCAAGCTCCTATAACGCCGCCGTGACCGAATTCAACGTCGTCATCGATTCCTTCCCCGCGTGCTCCTCACCGACATGTGTTTCGGACGCGATCGAGGGGGCGGGTGACACAAGTTTTTACAAGGCCACGCTCGCGCTGGAGAAGAAGGGGCCGTATCCCTCCGGCGTCTCGAAGGACGTCATTGAGTACGTGGGCACTATCGTCAACATCCAGAAGGACGTCAATGCCATCGCGAAGGCCAAGACGATCGCTCAACAGAAGCAGCTGGTGTCGACCAAGCTCGAGATCGACGTCGAGAACTTGGCGTTCCGGGGGATGCAGATCCTTATCTACCTGGGCGAGCAAAAGAGTTATTGAATCGCGACGCGCCGCACGGGTCGCGATGTGCACGACGAGTTCGTGCTCGCGTCCGATCGTTCGCGGATCAGAGATATTTGCGAACGAAGATCTTCAGGGCGCTGTCGAGCTGCGGTGAGAACGGGAGATTCTTCGTGTACTGCGTTCCCGTGAGACTGGAGTCGACCTTGAGCACGTGATCGACGCCCCGAAGGTGTACGAAGTCGAGAGAAGCCCCCGATGATGTGAACCCGCTCGCCACTCGATCGACCTCAGTGCACGAGACCTGGACGTCGTCGTTGCTGCACGTGAGAAGGACCGGTGTTCCTTGGTCGACGTGACCCGCCAACACTTTCGGATCGAACTTGTCGGCCTGGGCCAAGAACAAAGCGTCCGATGGATTGAGGAGGGTCGCCAGTCCGTAGGGCAGGTGGGCCTTGACGGTGCCCTTCGCGCGCAGTTGGGTGACCGCCGTCGTCAGATCACTTTCGACGGTCTTTTCCAACGACTTCGTGATGGCGCCCGACTTTACTTGGGTCTTCAATGACGCATCGACCTGGGTGGTGATGAGGTCGAGGTACCGCTGGCTCAGCGGTTCGAAGAGACCCAGCGCGTGAATCGGCGGCGTCGATCCGGCGTGCCCGGTCGCCAAGAGCAGCGCGAACAGGCCACCTTCGCTGTGACCGAAGACGCCCAGTTCGTGGTCGTTGACGTCCTTTTCCTTGGCGAGGAACTCCAACGCACTGCGCGCCTCTTGCTCGTAGACCGACACGCCGATCGACGCGGGGTCCAACGTGTAGGGACCGAGTCCCGTCTTCCCGCTGCCGAGCTTGTCGTAGCGCAGACTCGCGACACCGTCTTGGGAGAGCCAATCGGCCAGGGTCTTCAACGTGTTGACCGGACCGGCCTCGAGTGAAGAGTTGCCGTTTCGATCCGTCGGTCCACTCCCGGCGATGAGCAAGACTCCGGGCACCACGTCGGCGCTGTCGCGGGGATGACGAAACGTGGCGTAGAGCGTCATCGTGCCGGAGGTGAATGAGACATTCTGGTCGACCCACACACTCTTGGAACTGCTCGACGCGGTAGCCGAAAGAGCCGGCACCAAAAGCGCCGACGAGATCATTGCCACGAGGACGAGGATCACCGACCTGCTGATTTGGAATGAGCGGCGTGATCGAATCGACGCGGTGTATCGACTCCGTGATCGCAGTTGCGACATCTGGGAAGAGGAGCGGTGGACAATGGCCGGGTCNNGACCCGGCCATTGTCCACCGCTGAGTATCTATGAACTATTTAAAGGTGAGGCGCACTTGCGCGGAGTCGCCCTTGGTCGCGTTCGCGACCGAAAGAGCGCAGGACTTCAGATTCGAGGCCGCTGTGCCGCACGTTCCGGTGCCGATCTTGCCGGCGACCACCTTGAACCTGAATGACGGCAAGACACCGGTCGCGGTGATCTTTACCGGCTTCAACGTCTTGAGGTCACATCCGGCCTGGCTCTTCGAGGTCGCGAGGCATTCCACCACGTAGACCTGGTCGTGCGGCTTGAATCCGGTACCCCACACACGAACGCTCGAACCGTTCTTCAGTCCAGCGACGGGAGCGACGTGGAACTTACGCGGTCCGATCTTCACCGGAGGTGTCGTGGTCGTGGTCGTGGTCGTCGCAGCCGGTAGCGCGAAGGTAATCGGCATGAGGGCCGCGTCCGCACTCGGGGGATTGGTGCTCACGACGATCGCGCAGCTGGAAAGGTCGGCCGACGTCGTTCCGCACGTCGTGGTGCCGGCGATCACTCCCGTGACGACGGTGACCGAAGCCGAGAACGTGCCCGTGGCACTGGACTGGGCGAGGCTCACGGTGTTGGTGTCGCAGTCGGTTTGATTCGTGGCGGCACCGTCGTTGACGCACTCGAGGGCGTAGAGGGTCTCGTCGTCCTGGAACCCCGTGCCGGCCACGGCCACGACCGAGCCAGCCTGCAAACCGGTGCTCGGGGTTAACGTGATCGTGGGACCGGCGGCTGACGCGCTCGCCACTCCCAAGGTCGTGAGGCCCCCGAGGATCAGTGTCCCTATCGCAATACTCGTCATAAATCGTTTCATTGTGTACGTCCTCCAATAGCTGTTGTCACGATCATCCATAAGGAAGGCCGCGTTGAATCAGTTACTTCGACATGCAACGGGCACTCTGTCGCACGCTGAATCAAAGTGAGACACTTCGATTCACGCCCATCTCATCCTAGATGAGCCTCGCCGAGCCGAACCGTCGCCTCGTTCATCGGACCAGTGTTTTGGGTCAGAATTGGGGAATGAGTGCGCGCTATTCAATGTCCTACAGTACGTGGTGTGTTCCAATTATTCCGTATTGACGTCCGTGCCTCCTCGACGACGTTAGTGAGACCTTGCCCGGTGTCATGGTGAGCGTTGATCCCAGTGAGAATGTGTGGGGCGAACGCCTCGCGGCACTGGAGTACCGTGACGTCGACGAGGATTTCGTTCGCTTTCACGATGATCCATTGGATGACACCGTGAAGACCATCCTGGCGTCCGTTGCCGCCACGGATGATTCTGGACGAAATCGATTTCGTCGATCGCTCGGGCCCGAGACGATTGAAACCCTTCGACTCTACGCGAAGCGTCGAATATTGCAGTCCCGACGTCGATCGTCGATGAACCTCATCGAAGACGCGATGGACGCCTTCGCACTCCTCCCAGAAAATGACGTGCCCTGGGATACGTGGCTGAAGGCCGGCCTGTTCACCGCTCGTTCGCTTGGCCGTGACATTGATTCGATTGGTGAGCGTTTCGGTGAACTGTCCTCGATTGAGTCCGCCCAGCGCTTTGACGTCGCCTACGAAGCAATGAACCGCATCGAGTCACTTTCACAGTGCTTCATCGCCGAGGTGACGACGAACTACGGGACCGGATTCATCGAGACCATCGTGCACCGCGACTTGCAGTCGACGGGTTCATTCTTCAGCGCGCCGCGTCAAGCCGACGAGATCGTGCCCTACGAGCCGGCCACCAACCTCGCGCAATTCGCGGCGAGCCTCGCCGACGCCTTCGATGCCACCGGTAATCTGCGCACCGGCGCGATCGCTCAAGACCAGTTGGCCGGCATGTCGTTTTCTCAGCAGGTGTCGGGCGCATTCTTAGAGACCACCGGCTGTCTGAGTTTCTACGTTGACGCGACGGAGGACGCCGCGTCATTCAAGGTCGTGGTCGCCGAGTTGCCCAACGACACTGATGTCGAATCGCTGGCGTCGGGTGCCGAGCGCGATGATCAAGCGGTGTGTTTCGACGAGAGTCGACTCGTACTCTTCTTGGCACCGCCCAACTTCGAAGAGGACGATGAAGCGGTCTTCGACTTCGGCGGCTACCTCGACATCGCACGCCAGACGCTCCAAGCGTCCATTCCGGTTGGTTGGCACAACCGCTGAGCCGCGCGATACCGATGCCTCACTCGGCACGGCCCGGCAGTATCATCGGGAGAATGAGCGACCACGTCGCCTCGCGTGCTTCGGTCGAACCCGATCGACCGCTTCGCACGAGCAGGTTCGCCACGGTCGGCATCTGGCTCGCCGCCGCGTGGTTGCCCATTGACTGGAAATACGGACTCAATTTGGGCCAACTCGGCGTCTTCGTCACATTCTTGCTCGCACCGATTGGGATGGTGTGCGGAGCGAACGCGCTTGCTCGCATCCGCGACGGACGTGCGCGTGGTCGCGCGCTGGCCCGCTGGACCCTGACGTTGGGCGCACTCGGAACCGCGTTCGCCTTCTGCTTGCTCGTCACCCGCTGAAGCGCGAATGAGTTCTCTCGGCTACCTTGACGCGGTGGCGTCCGTGGTCACGTCGAGAAGAAGTTGACGTCTTTAGACCGACGACGCCGAGCCCTCGAGTTGCTGAAGAAGGGCCGGGGTGATGACGGTCGCGTTCGTGGGCGCGACGATGGCGTCGTTGTCGTGCGTGACGGCGGCGGTCAGGGTCACCGTCGCGTTGCCCGGCGAGCCACTGCCCTCGGGTGCCGTGATCGAGATCGATCCGCCCGTCGCGACCGAGCCCGAGTTGGTGAGCGTCAAGGTATAGGTGCCCGGTACCGCACCCACCGACGCGCCGGCGCTGGGATCCAGGCTCTCGATCGTCGGCAGCAGGGCCTTCACGACTGATT
The DNA here is from genome assembly GCA_003155915.1 of Acidimicrobiaceae bacterium. Classification (GTDB taxonomy): domain Bacteria; phylum Actinomycetota; class Acidimicrobiia; order Acidimicrobiales; family RAAP-2; genus RAAP-2. Next base: position 44,626 of record PMFA01000001.1, read on the forward strand.
CCAAGGTCCCGGTTTCGCTGTAGCCACCGCTAGAGAGCGACGTGGCGTGGCCGTCATCGATCAGTTTTGACAGCGCGTCAAAGATCTTGCGCTCGATCGCCTGTTCCTGGGCGACCTTCGCCTTCGCGGCGGTCGACGTCGGCAGTTCCGAGGCCAGCAATTTGCTCGGAACCTCAAACCACTTGCCGTCGAGGAACAGTTGCAGAGCCCCCAATTCGGACTGGTCCTGAGCGGTGAGCGGAAGACCCGGAATCTGACTGACCGTCGACAGGTCGAGCTCAACGTAGAGGTTGGAGTCGATCTCTCGCAGGTCCAGGAGCGACTTCGTGCCGACGTTGAATATCACTTCACTGTCGAACATGTTCTTCGCCTGGGACAGGGGATTACCAGAGGTTGTCGCGTAGCGCGCGTCCATGGAGACGACGTTGAGAACCTGTTGTGCTTCGGCCGTGCCGGTCCCCGAGACGCTCGCGGTGAGGTGAACCTGCAGGTCGGGCTGTGCGCCGAGTGAAGTGATCGACGAATCGATGGTCGCCTTGGTGCCGCTGTCGCACGCCGACAGGCCGAGTGAGGCCACCACGACTCCGAGGATCAGGACTGTTTTTCGCACTTTCTCTCCCTCATCTGTAGGCCCAACTCGCCACGCGCGACGCCCAAAATCGCCTGGAATGAGCCTTGCGCGGAACGCTAGCACCGACGTTGTGAAAGTGAGACGACTGTTCGCACTGACCCACATCGGTCGCCGCAACGGAGAGGAACCCAACGCTCCAATGATTAACCGGTAAATCTCTCGAGGGACCGGACATACAGTGGCAGAGCGGAGGCTCGACAAACAGAAACGAAGGAAGAATGAGAAAGAAGAATTCACGAGCTATCGCCCTAGTGGGCGCAGTCCTCTTGATAGCTCCGATCACGGCCATCGGTGGCGTGGCCGCCTCGAGTGGTGCAAGTGCCGCGACGCCAACCCACGTACTCACCTGTGGCGAAAAACTGGCCTTCAAGCCGTCGACGTACACGCTCTCGTGCGCCGACGCCAACGCCGGCTGGACCGGCGTGACGTGGTCCGTGTGGAACGATTCGTCGGCCACCGGTCGCGGAATCCTGCGCCAGAACGACTGCACGCCGAACTGCGTTTCGGGCAAGTTCATCAACTACCGTGCCACTGTCACCCTCTCCAAGGTGGTCTCGACCAAGAAGCACGGCGAGCTTTTTTCAGTGGCGACGTTTCACTACAGCGTGAGTGGCCACGCGAAGACCGAGGTCTTTGACTTAGTCGACTAACCGCCGCCTTGCTTTCGATGTTCGAGCGACGTCACGTTGAGATGTCGTCATCGTTTTCTCGACGTGGTGTCGGACGAACGTCGCGCGCGAGTAATGGTTCACCGCACGATGAACAGGTGGTCACCGCGCCCAATGCGTGGCCGCAACTATGCGTGAGCACCATGGGCGGTGCGTCGCCGTTGGCGAGGTAGCGATCGCCCCACTGCATCAACGAGACGATGACGGGGTAGAGATCGAGGCCGGCTTTGGTCAGGCGGTATTCGAAGCGCGGCGGGTGTTCGGATACCGGTCGGCGCTCTAAGATGCCGGTCGCGACGAGCGTCTTCAGCCGGGCCGTCATCGTGTCGCGCGGGGCACCGGTTTTGCGCACCATCTCGTCGAAGCGGCGGTTCCCGAGGAAGACCTCGCGCAGGGCCAAGAGGGCCCACTTCTCGCCGACGACCTCGAGCGTCCTCGCCACTGAGCAGGTACGTGGTTCAGCCGAAATAGTGGTCATCACCCAAATATAGCAGTAAGTCCGATAACTGGACGTACTGGGTGATCTTCCTGTAGGGTACATCCAGAAATCAAACTCACTAGGAGGTCGCGATGAGCGTAGAGACCGTGTCGAGCGCGAATGCACCGGGACAGGGCTATTCGAAAAAGCGCGTCGCGCTGATCGTCGGCGTCCTTTCGCTCGCGGCGTTCATGTCGAGCCTCGACCTCTTCATTGTCAACTTGGCCTTCCCGTATATCAGTCGGGACTTCCACGGCTCGTCGCTCGACTCACTGAGCTGGGTGCTCAACGGCTACTCGATCCTCTTCGCGGCGGTACTCGTGCCGTCCGGACGTTGGGCCGATCGCGTGGGTCGTCGACGCATGTTCGTCGCCGGTCTGGTCGTCTTCACGTTGGGATCGATTCTGTCGGGCCTGGCGCCGGACGTGTCACTACTGATCGCCGCTCGACTCGTCCAGGCGATCGGTGCCGGCATGATGGTCCCGGCGTCCTTGTCATTGCTGTTAGCAGCGGTCCCGGGTCACGCGCGAGCTCAGGCGATCGGGACGTGGTCGGCGATCGGTGCGCTCGGCGCCGCGCTCGGTCCGGTGATCGGTGGGTTCTTAGTCGAGCTGTCGTGGCGCTGGGTCTTCTGGATCAACATCCCCGTCGGCGTCGTCACGGTCGTCCTCGCCTTCAAGGTCCTGCCGGAAAGTCGTGACGAGACCGCGAACGCCCGGCCGGACATGCTCGGCGCCGTGCTCGTGGCGCTCGCGACCGGTTCCTTGGCGCTCGCGCTGGTGAAGGCGCCGTCGTGGGGATGGACGTCGAGGGACTTCTTCGGACTGCTGGTGCTCGCACTCGCGTCGTCGCTCGGCGTCGTCGTGCGCTCGGCCCGTCACGACGCACCGGTCGTCGATCTCAAGTTGCTCGAGTCGAGGTCCTTCAACGGCGCGATACTGGCGTCGATCGCCTACTACGCCGGATTCGGCGCATTTTTACTGAGCATGGTCGAGTTCTTGACCGGCGTCTGGCACTTTTCGGCGATCGACGCCGGTTTGGCCATCGCCCCGGGGCCGCTGATGGTCTTGCCCTTCGCGCGCGTCGTGGCGCCGCGCCTTTCGGCGAAACTCGGGGCAGCGGGCCGCGTCGCGGTCATCGGCTGTTTCGTCAACGTCGCGGCCCAGTCATTGTGGCTCACGCAGATTCAGGTCCACGCGGCCTACGCCACGCACCTCCTGCCGGTGCAGCTCTTGGGTGGAGCGGGCGTTGGGCTCACGATTCCGTCGCTGATCGGTGCCGGCACCGCGTCGATTCCCCCGGCGCGCTTCGGCACCGGCAGCGGCGTGCTCAACATGGCGCGCCAGATCGGTACGGTGCTCGGCGTCGCTGGTTTGATCGCGATCCTCGCTGGGCTCAACGTGGCGGACCCGGTCGCCGCGTTCCGACACGCCACGGAGTTGGTGATCGGATTCTTCGCCTTGGCCGGACTGACGTCGGCGGCGCTCCTGAGTCGACGAGTGACGACGAGCACGACCTAGCCGACGGCCCGCGGGCCGTCGCTTTCAGTACGTCAGTCGCGTGAGCGCCGTGGGGTGCTTGGGTTGATAGAGACCGATCGTCGTGCCGCCGGGCAAGGTGAAGCGGGTGACCGTGCCCCAACGCTCTTCGTCTACCTGCGTGAAGGCCACGCCCTTGGCTTCGAGTCGTTGCATCTCTTCAGCGAGGTCGTCGCACAGGAGATAGATCTCGTTGGTCGCGGCCTCGTCAGTCGGGTGGAACGCGACCTCGGACGGGGGCATCGCAAAGATCAGCCATCCGCCACCCGAGTCGACGCTGGCCAAACCGAGCACATCGCGAAAGAAGGCGCGGTCGGCTTCAGCGTCGTGCGTGAAAACTATGACGTGCGCTCCGAAAATCATGGGACGTCCTTTCATCGTGGGGGCGAACTCAACTGTAAGTCGATGAAGAGCAACCCGAGCACCGCTGAACACGCTGAAGCCCAGCCCCTGTTCGAGGTCCGATGGGCCAGCGGAGCGGTGCGCGTCGCTGGTTCCAGCGCACGTCGTCAACGGTCCAAGGGTGTATCGAAGGCTGGCGCCTCTGAGAAAGCCCAGTAAGTGGCGCCGTTTCACGACAGTTAATGAGTGAGGACGTCAAGCGACGCTTCTCGTGGTCGATGGAATGGGAGAATCGAGACATGAAGGGAACCGCTGGTGCCTTACTCAGGCGCCCTCTGATCATCGCGTTCCTGACGTTGTCGATAGGGGCGACGTCGGTAACGAGCGCTGGTGCGAGTTCAGTGACGACGACGACCGCAGCGAGTGGACAGAAGGTGTGTGGCGTCGTGGTGACTCCTTCGGTGCACGTGGTGTCAAAGGGTTCGCCGTGTGAAATCTCCCTTCGACTCGGAGAGCACGTTCGAGTCAAACTTCGTTCGGGATACCGATGGGGTTATCCGGTCAGCAACTCGCGAGCGGTCGTGGTGACGACGATTTCACGCAACTCGATCGGCGTGGACGCGATGACGCTTCACGCCGCGACACTCGGGCGCGCCACGATTCGTGTCACCGGCACGGTCTACTGCAAGCCCGGTGTCGCCTGTCCCGAATTGGCTCTGCTCTGGAATCTCAAGGTCATCGTCACCAAGACTGGGGCGACGTAACTTCCTTCGCTACATCGAGAAGTCGAGCGGCTCGCCGGTCTCTAAGAACGTCTTGAGACTCGAGAGCAGTGGTGGCCACCCTTCGCAAATGGCCTCGTGCACAACGCCCCCGGACTCGAATCCATCGTGCACCACGGTGAGGCGCACCACCCCGTTCGCTTTTTCAATATCGAACGCCACCTTCGAGCGTGACTCGTTGGCAAATTTCAATCGTTCGTCTTCTGAGTAGCCGTTCGCGCTGGCCCACTCGGGCGAGAAGGTGTGCCAGGTGTAGGCGAGTCGCGACGGCGAATTCGACTCCAGGATGATTTGTTGAGGATCTCGAATCGTGAGGTGTCCCATCTTGACGTCCATCACCGAACCGGCTTTCCAGTCCGTGACGAAAGAGACGTTCCACCATTTCTTGGTCTTCGTCGGGTCGGTCAACGCCCGCCAGAGTCTCCGGGGTGTGGTGTCAATGTAGATCTTGTATTGGAACGAATCGTCACTCATGTGGCCTCCATCAAATCCAGTCTGTCATGACGATTCACGCCGAACGATGTTCACCGCTCCGGTGACGACGCCACTCCACGGCGTTCCGTGATCGACGGCGCCGTTCCACGAAGGGCCCAAAGCGCTGAGGGTGAGTGGTTAGCATGACGAGATGATCTTTGGTGGCTCGAGAGCTGACGTGAAAGCGCCTCTCGCGCACGAGAGCGCCCGCGACCAACCGCCCGCCACGTGCCCGTAAGACGAACGCCCCGTCGCACGGCGCCCGTGGAGGAGCCGGAGGAAGAAGAGGTCCCCGAATCTCGTCGCCGAAGAATTCTTCGCATCGCTGACGTCAACTCGGTACCGGTCCTCACGATTCTCTTCGCGGTCTTCACCGTGGCCGCGGTGTACCTCTCGGGCCAGCTGATCTATCACCTGCGCGACCTCTTGTTGCTGGGCCTGGTCGGCGGCTTCGTCACGTTGATCCTCAATCCGGTCGTCGTCTCGCTGCAGCACTGGGGCGTGAAGCGTCGCGGGGGAGCGGTGGCCATTGTCACGTTCGTCGCACTCTTGATCTTCTTGGGTCTCGCCGTCTTGTTCGGCTACCCGCTCATCAACGGCATCACGCATTTCGCGACGGCGCTTCCGCGTTACGTCAACCGAGCCCAGCACGGTCAGGGTTGGATCGGACATCTCTTTCGCAAGTACCACGTTGAATCGTGGGTGAAGCGCAACTCGAGTCACCTCACCTCGCTCGCGACCGGTTTGGGCAAGCCGGCACTCGCGCTCGGCAAGGGTGCGATTTCGGCGGTCTTGTCACTCGTGTTCGTCTTCACGTTCGTCATCTTGTTGCTGATCGAAGCACCCAAGATTCGACGGTCGTTGACGAAATTGGTGGCCCCCGAACGAGCCAAGCGTTTTCGCCACATCGGGCGCATCATCTCGCGCTCGGTGTCGGGCTACATCCTGGGCGACATGTTGACGTCACTCGCCGCGGGCCTCGTGGTCTTCGTCACCCTGTTGATCGTCGGCGTGCCCTACGCGTTTTTGTGGGCGCTGTGGGTCGCGCTGGTTGATTTCCTGCCGACGATTGGCGGCGCGTTGGCCGGCGTCCCGACGGTGCTCTTCGCGTTCGCCCACTCACTCACCGCGGGTCTCGTCACGATGATTGTCTTCCTCATCTACACCCAAGTCGAGAATCACGTCTTGAACCCGATCGTCATGAGCCGCACCGTGAAGATCAATCCGTTGCTCGTGTTCGTCGCCGTCCTGATCGGTGCCGACCTGGGCGCCTGGGTCGCGGGATTGGCCGGCGGATTCGTCGCGGTCCTGCTCGCCGTGCCCATCGCGGCGACGATTCAGGTCATCGTGCGCGAGTGGTGGCGCGCGAGCGAACCGGAGTAGGCGAATCCGGCGGCGTTGTCGCGGCCGGGACTACAGCGGCGTGACGTAGGCGCCGTGAATACCGCCGTCGACCATGAACGTCGTCGCGGTGACGAACGAGGCGTCGTCACTGGCGAGAAACAGCACCGCGTTGGCGATCTCTTCGGGCTCGCCGAAGCGCCCCATCGGTACGTGCACGAGGCGGCGCGCGGCGCGTTCGGGGTCCTTTGCGAAGAGCTCGATCAACAGCGGCGTGTTGACCGGTCCCGGGCACAGCGCGTTCACGCGAATATTCTCGCGCGCGAACTGGACGGCGAGCTCACGACTCATCGCCAGCACGCCGCCCTTGGACGCGGTGTAGGAGATCTGTGACGTCGCCGATCCGAGGACCGCGACGAAGGACGCCGTATTTATGATCGAGCCGCCGCCTCGCTTTTGCAGATGCGGGATGCCGTACTTGCAGCAGAGGTAGACCGAGGTCAAATTGACGTCCTGGACCCGCTTCCACGCGTCCAGACCGGTCGTGAGGATCGAGTCGTCGTCGGCCGGAGAGATGCCGGCGTTATTGAAGAGCACGTCGATGCCGCCGTAGACCTCGGCGGTTTTTTCGTACATCGCGACCACGCTGTGCTCGTCGGCGACGTTCACCTTCACGAAGAGTCCGCCGATCTCCGCGGCGACCTCGGGCCCGTGCTGGTCGTCGAAGTCCGCCACGACCACACTCGCACCTTCGGCGGCGAAACGTCGCGCGGTCGCTCGACCGATGCCGCTCGCCGCGCCGGTGATGACCGCAACCTTGTTGTCCAAACGACCCATCATTCCTCCGTTGAAATAAAAACGTTCTTCTCTTCACTGAAACTGCGCAGGGCGTCCGGACCCAGCTCGCGTCCGATGCCGGACTGCTTGTAGCCCCCGAAGGGCGTCGAGTAGCGAACCGACGAGTTCGAGTTGACCGAGAGCGCGCCGGTCTCGATCCCGCGCGCGACGCGCAGGGCTCGTCCGACGTCGCGCGTCCAAATCGATCCGGAGAGTCCGTAGGGACTGTCATTCGCGATGCGGATCGCCTCGGCCTCGTTCTCGAAACGAAGCACCGATACGACGGGACCGAAGATCTCTTCGCGAAAGGCGCGGTCCGTGCCGTCGGCGGACTCGAGCACCGTCGGCGGGTACCAGAAACCTGGGCCGCTCGGGGCGCTGCCCTTGAAGGCGACCGACGCCTCGTCGACGAAGGAGTCAACGCTCGTGCGCTGTCCCGCGGAGATCAGTGGCCCCATCTCCGCGTGTTCGTCGGACGGATCGAGGACGCGGAAGTTCTTGACCGCGACTTCGAAGAGCTCCATGAAGCGCTCGTAGGCCGACGCCTCGACGAGGATTCGCGAGCGCGCGCAGCAGTCCTGGCCGGCGTTGTCAAAGACCGCCGACGGTGCGCCGGCGGCGGCGCGCTCTAAGTCCGCGTCGGCGAAGATGACGTTGGCGCTCTTGCCGCCGAGTTCGAGCGTCACGCGCTTCACCTGCTCGGCGCAACCGGCCATCACTTTTTTGCCCATGTCACTCGAACCGGTGAAGCAGACCTTGCGCACGGCTTCGTGCGTGACGAAGCGCCAGCCCACGACGCCGCCGTCACCGGGGAGAACCTGGAAGACGCCCTCGGGCAGACCGGCTTCGAGGCCGAGTTCGGCGAGTCGCATCGCCGTAAGGGGCGTCAGCGTCGCGGGCTTCAGGACGACGGTGTTGCCAGCCGCCAAGGCCGGCGCGAAGCCCCAACCGGCGATCGGCATGGGAAAGTTCCACGGCACGATGATGCCGACGACGCCGAGCGGTTCGTAGAACGTCAGATCGACGCCGCCCTCGACGGGAATCTGCTTTCCGCTGTGACGTTCGGGCGCACCGGAGTAGTAGGCGAGGACGTTGCGAACGTTGCCGGCCTCCCAGCGAGCGTTCCCGATCGTGTGGCCCGAGTTGGCGACCTCCAACTGGGCTAACTCTTCGACGTGTTCGTCGACCACTTGGGCGAATCGTCGCAGCAGATGCGCTCGCCTCGCGGGCGTGAGGTCACGCCACGCGGTCGCGACGCTGGCCGCGAGCGCAATGGCGCGGTCGGTCGCCTCGAGATCGAAGAGTTCGATCTTCGTGACCGGCTCTTCGGTGGCGGGGTTGAGAACCGACAGTGTGCTCATAGACGTTCGAATCCTCGGTAGCGCTCCCAGTCGGTGACGGCCGCGTTGAAGGCGTCGACCTCGACGCGCGCGGCGTGCACGTAGTGATCGACGACCTCGTCACCGAAGGCCGCCCTCGCGACCAGGCTCTGGTCAAACAGATCGGTCGCTTCGGCGAGCGTCGTCGGCACACGGGCCGAGTCGGCCCCGTAGGCGTTGCCGACGAAGGCCGGACCCAACTCGAGGTTGTCGTCGACGCCCTGAAGACCGGCCGCGACGAGGGCGGCGATCGCGAGGTACGGGTTCACGTCGCCACCGGGGATCCGGCACTCGAAGCGCAGTGACGGGCCGTGACCGACGACGCGAAACGCGCAGGTGCGGTTGTCGTGTCCCCAGAGCAGCGCCGTCGGCGCGAACGATCCGGCGACGAAGCGCTTGTAGCTGTTGATATTCGGCGCGAGCAGCATCGAGAAGTCGCGCGAGTGCGCGAGCAGTCCCGCGAGGAATTGTTCGAAGACGTCGGAGAAGCCGTGATCACGATCGCCCGCGAAGACCGGCTGATTATCTTTATCGCGCAGCGAGAGATGAATGTGACAGGAGTTGCCCTCGCGCTGGTCGTACTTCGCCATGAAGGTGAGGCTCACGCCCTCTTGGGCCGCGATCTCCTTCGCGCCCAGTTTGAACAGACTGTGCTCGTCGGACTTCTCGACGAGCGTGTCGTACTTGAAGGCGACTTCGTGTTGTCCGAAGTTGCACTCGCCCTTGACGGACTCCACGACCATGCCGGCCGAGCGCATCGAGCGCCGGATGCGACCGAGCAACGGTTCGATGCGCGACGTTCCCTGGATCGAGTAGTCGACGTTGTACTGGTTCACCGGCGTCATGTCGCGGTAGCCGGCCTCCCAGGCCTGCTCGTAGGTGTCCTCGAAAACGATGAACTCCAGTTCGGTGCCGGTGATGCCGGTCCAGCCGCGCTCTTCGAGTCGCGCGACCTGAGCGAGAAGGATCTGGCGCGGCGACGGCGCCACGGGAACGCCCTCCACGGTCTCCACGTCAGCGAAGATGATGACCGTCTTGTCGTGCCACGGCACCAGGCGGGTCGAGGAGAAATCCGGCTTGAACGCGAGGTCGCCGTAGCCGCGCTCCCACGATGTCAGGGCGAAGCCGTCAACCGTGCGCATGTCGACATCGGAGGCGAGAAGGTAGCTGCAACCCTCGACGACGCCGTCGGCCAATTCGTCGAAGAAGTAGGAAGCGTCGAGACGTTTACCCTGCAACCGGCCCTGCATGTCGGTGATGGCGACGATGATGGTGTCGATCTCGCCCTCTTCGACCAATGCCACGAGTTCCTCACGCGATGGCCGGCCGCTGTTGTGTGTCGTCACGTGTGCTCCTCGGATTCGCGGCGCCCGACCAGTGCGGACGAGGACAGTTTTCCAATCTTGGTGTCGAGGCTACTCAATGAACACAGCGACGATTTCTCGAAAGAGGTGTGGCCCCGAGTGCTTCGACGGCGATGAAGGTCGTCGAGAGTGTTCGTCTCGTGAGCACCTTCACGTGTGAGATCTGAGTGTCACTTCACGGGAAGAGCCACGGGGACATCTCGTACGGCCGTGATGTTCGTCAGGACCAAACGTTTCCGGATACGGCCGATCACGTGGCGCGGTTTTTAACAGAGCGAACACATTTCCCCGTGCTCGAAGCCCGCAGAAGTTCTATCATCTCGCACAATGGTATAGGCCATTGGAACCGGGGGGTTCGAAGTGTCCGACGATAGTGTCACCATCGCACAGACCGCGTTAAGCGGCGTCGTCGATCGCACCACGTCCCACCGGACCAAAACTTGGGGAGGGCCCAATGAGCGATAGCTCTAAAACGCTGTCATCGGACGAGGAGCGGCTCGCCGCCCTCGGCTACAAACAGGAGCTCAACCGCGGTTGGAGCGGGTTCTCCAACTTCGCGATTTCGCTCACGATCATCTGCGTCCTCAGCGGCTGCTTCACGACCTTCGGACAGGCGTGGAACGACGGCGGCCCGATTGCGATTTCGATCGGCTGGCCGCTGATCAGCCTCCTTGTCCTCCTCGTCGGGCTTTCGATGGCCGAGCTCGCTTCGAAGTACCCGACCGCGGGCGGCATCTACTACTGGGCGTACAGCCTCGGCGGCGTGCGCTGGGCGTGGTTCACGGGTTGGTTCAACCTGCTCGGCCTCATCGCAATCACCGCCGCGGTCGACTACGGCGCCGCGTCGTTCCTGAACTCGGTCCTCGCCCTTTACGGGTTCCACTTCATCATCAACTGTACGACGACGAGCCCTTCGACGATCCTGCACAATACGTTCATCCTGTTCGTCGTCATCCTCGCCCTCCACAGCGTCATCAACGTCTTCTCCTCACACCTCGTGTCGCTGCTGAACCGGATTTCGGCCTGGTGGATGCTCGGCGGAGTGATCGCGATCGTGGGCATACTTATCTTCGGACCCTCCACGCACCAGAGCGCCTCGTTCGTATTCTCACATCGGATCAACAACAGTGGATTCTCGGGACACTTCTACTGGTTCATGATCTTGCCGCTCGGCTTCTTGCTCACCATGTACACGTTCACCGGCTACGACGCCTCTGCGCACTTGTCAGAAGAGACGCACGACGCCGAGCGCGCCGCCCCGCGCGGGCTGTGGACGTCGATCGCCTATTCGGCGGTCGGCGGATGGGCGCTGCTGCTCGGGCTCACCTTCGCGGCAACCCACCTCGCCGCGATCAACGCGGGCGGTGGCGGAGCGATTCCGATCATCGAGTCGTCGCTCAGCACCAGTCTTGCGAAGCTCGTCCTCGACATCTCAACTATCGGACAGCTGTTCTGTGGGATGGGCTGCGTGGCGGCCGCCTCGCGCATGGTGTTCGCGTTCTCGCGCGACGGCGCCGTGCCGGGCCATGCGCTGTGGCGAAAACTGAACAAGCACCGGACGCCGACGTGGGCGGTCCTCTTCGTGGTCGTCCTCTCGCTCATCATCACGATTCCGGCCCTGTTCGGCAACAAGGCCGGTTTCCCGGTGGCCTTCTTCGCGGTCACCTCGATCACGACGATCGGGCTCTACATCGCTTACATCCTGCCGGTCTTCCTCCGCTGGCGAATGGGTGACAAGTTCGAGCCCGGGGTGTGGAACCTGGGCAAGCATTACAAATGGATCAACGTCATCGCCATGGTCTGGGTCGTGATTTGCGTGGTCATTTTCTGTCTGCCGACGGGACCCGCGGCGGTTCCGTGGGACAGCGGCTTCAATTGGGATGACTTCAACTACGCGCCACTCGTCACTATCGCTCTGGCCCTCGGGGTCTGGATCGCCTGGGTGGCCGGTGCCAAGAATACGTTCAAGGGCCCGGTGAGGACGGTCGACGATCCCGACGTCGGCACGCCGACGGATCCGGCGCTCATGCCAACGAATTGAGCCGCGAAGCGATCCGGCGGATTGAGGCTTCGTAGGCAACGCCTGCCTTGTCACCGACACCACTTCAGCGATTGGCGTAGCGGTGAGGGAAGTGGGGACTTCGTGGATTAACGGCGACCGTTGTCAAACTCCCATTTGAGGAGTCGCCGTGACATTGATCGAGAGAACTGATGATGTGAACTCGTGTTGGCGCGACCTCGCCGATGTGTTGAAGTCCGGGATTTCGCGTGTGCTGCTCTACGGTCCGTCGGGAACGGGCAAGACGTACGCGGCGCTGCACCACGGTGTCGGGAGTGTTCCCGCGGAACGCCTGGTGTGCACCGAGGACCTCACTTCGGGTGAGATCACCGGTACGTGGATGCCGGTGGGCGAGAACCGTTGGGAGTGGCGCGAGGGACCGGCGATCCGCGCCTGGCGCGGTTCGGGAGGTGTGGGTGGACGTCTCGTGGTCGACGAAATCGACCGCGCCTCGGGTGACGCGCTCAGTACTCTGCTCGCGATGACCGACTCACCGGAGTCAGCCAGGTGGCGTAATCCCGAGACCAGCGAATGGGTACGTCCGGGTCCGCAGTTCTCGGTCGTGATGACGACGAACGTCGACGATCTCGAGGACATCGCGCCGTCTTTGCGCGACCGCTTCCCAGTGGCCATCTGCATCGACCGACCGCACTGCTCTGCGTTGGCGAGTCTGAGCGACGACCTGCGCGCGCCGGCCCTGGCCGGTTCGCTGGGACCGGCGAGCCGGCGCGTGTCTCTGCGCAGCTTCTACGCTTTCGACCAGCTGCGCCGACACCTGGGAACCTCGCGCGCCGCGCAACTGGTCTTTGGCGAGGACGCCGCGCTCAGTGTCCTCGACGCGTTGGCGATTGCCGCGATCGCGTGAGGGCGCTCGTGCACCCGGAGTTGGTGACCGGTCGCGAGGACGGCTTCGTGAGCGCTGCGTGGACGGTGAAGCCCGGTTCGACACGTCGGGGTGAGGCGAGTTGCAACCTAACCGAGCGAATCCTCGAGATTCCCCTCGGCAATGACGCGACGTCACGCGTCGTGCGGGCGCACGAACTGATGCACGCGCGAGTGAGCCCCCACGTGATCGAACACTACGGCGCGCTCGATGATGTGTCACCGCGAGCTCTCGAGTGCGCCGAGGAACTTCGCATCAACACGCTCATCGCCCGCCTGGATTTCGACGTGACACTGTTGCACGACGGATCGGAGAAGAATGGTGCGCGTCGCGTCGCCGAGAGCGGCGACTGGTCCGAAGCACTCTGTTTTCTCATGGCCGTACTCAGTACCGGGGGCGAGAAGGAGTATCTCGCGGGTATCCGACAGGTCGAGCCGTCGTGGATGTCGGGACTTCGAGCGGTGCGCAAACGCGCGCTCGCCCTCATGAACGCCCTCGCCAGTCCGACCCTCGCCGCGACCCGATTGAACGATGAACAGTTGCCCAGTGGATACGCGAACGCCACCATCGTGCTCGCTCGTCTCCTCACACAATCGATGAACGCACGACCCCCGACGACTCCCGAGGAACTTCGCTCGTTTCGCCGCTCGCTTGAACCGGGCGGTCGTCGAGCGCCGACCGGAAAGTTTGCGCCACTTCGATTCGACGAGAACGTGACGATGTCACTTCGTCCGCGCGGCGAGGGACTGCGTCGTGCGCGACCGAGCACGACTGGTTCGACCATGCGCTATCCCAGCCGACTTCTCTCCGACGAGCGAAAGCGTGCCTTCGCTCGTCGCTCGACGTTCCACGGTGGGATCGTGATCGTCGATCAGTCCGGATCGATGGACATCGACGAGGCGTCGTTGTCGATGCTGCTTCGCCGTGCCCCCGACGCTCTCGTGGTTGGCTACAGCCACCGTCCGGGCGACAACGGGCTCACCCCCAACGTGTGGATCATGGCCGATCGGGGATCGGTCGCGACGACGATTCGCTCCGGCAACATCGGCAACGGCGTCGACGGCGCGGTACTCGCGTGGGCGCTGCGCCGTCGGCGAAACACCGAGCCGATTGTCTGGGTCACCGACGGTCAAGTCACTGACTCGCACGACCACCCCGATGACGGACTGACGCTCCAGTGCGCCGAATTGGTCCGGCGCCACCGAATCCGACTCGTGAAGGAGCTCGGTGGCGCTGGGCGGGCCCTTTCGTACAGTCGAACGACGAGCCGTTCCCAGTGGCGCGAATTTGGCCGCTTGGGCCGAAAACTCCTGGAAATGCACGCGTTTTAGCCCCTTTGTCACAGCGGCAATTTACTATTGCAACGAACACTTGTTCGCCTTACACTATACGAACAGGTGTTCGTGAAAGGGGTCGGCCATGGCGGCAGTCGAGGTTGTGGAGTTCGAGGAGTTCGAAGAATATGACGCGCGACCGTACCTGCGACTGGTCACCACGCCACAGGTCTTTCGCGCTGGTCCGTCATTGGCGAAGCGTCGTGCGGCCCGGGCGCGAATGATGAAACGGCGCCGACGCACACTGGTCGCGTTCGCGCTGTTGCTCGGATTGGTCATCTTGGCCTGGCCCGGACACGCCTTCGGGGGACAGAGCGGCGCGGGACTCCCGAGCGACCTGGCCAACAGTTCCGTCCTCGCCTCAGGTATGAACTACGTGGTCCAGCCCGGTGACACGGTCAGTTCGATCGCTCGAATGATGAATCCGGTCGACCCGAAAGTCGCCCGGACGGAGCTGGTGCGCGAGCTCGATTCGTCGGTCGTGGTACCCGGCGAGCGAGTCCTAATCCCCTAAATTTCAAGGGATTTGGGTGTATCCTCAAGGCATGCGCTGTCCCTTCTGTTCGGCGGACGACGACCGCGTCGTTGATTCGCGCCTCGCCGAAGATGGCGTGGCCATCCGGCGCCGACGAGAGTGCTCGAACTGCAACCAGCGCTACACCACGTTCGAACGCATCGAGGAGATCGGTCTCTACGTCATCAAGCGCTCCGGTGACCGCGAGCCCTTCGATCGCGTCAAGATCCTTCGCGGCATGCGCGCCGCCAGCAAGAACCGACCGGTCGATGAAGAGACTCTCGAGGCGCTCGTCACGGCCATCGACGAGTCGATGCGCCTGCTCAATCGCGACGTCACCAGTGAAGAGGTCGGAATGGCGTCACTCGAGGCCCTGCGCGACGTCGACGACGTCGCCTACGTCCGATTCGCCTCGGTCTACAAGGGCTTTGAAGGGACCGAGGACTTCGCGCGCGAGATCGGCATGCTCGTGAAGACGACCGCACCCAAACTTCGCGGCTGATGCGCGCGCTCAACATCCAGCCCCAGTGCGCCATGGCGATTTACGCGCATCCCGACGACGCCGACGTGGCGGCCGGGGGACTCCTCGCCCAGTGGGCCCAAGACGGCTGCGCGGTTCACCTCGTGGTCGTGTGTGACGGCGACAAGGGTTCGCACGTGCTCAGCGCCGATGCGGGAGCGGTGCGCGAAGTGCGCGGCGCTGAAGTGGAGTTCGCGGCCGACCTCCTCGGTGCCGCGACCGTCACGAAGCTCGAGCGGCCCGACGGCGAGGTCGAGAACGACGTGGAACTGCGCGCGGAGTTGGTGGGCCTCATCCGTCAGTATCGGCCCGAGGTCGTCGTCGGACCGGACCCGACCGCGACGTTCTTCGCCGGGGTCTACGTGAACCACCGCGACCACCGCGAGACCGGCTGGGCGCTGTTGGATGCGGTCGCCCCCGCGGCCGCGATGCCGCTCTATTTCCCCGATCGAGGCGAACCACACCAGGTCACCAGTCTCTTACTCAGTGGCACGCACGAACCCGACGTCGTGGCCGACATCACCGCCACGATCGACACCAAGGTGAAGGCCGTCTTGGCGCACAGTTCCCAGTTGGCCGGCGACGCCGACGCCATCCGTGAACTGGTCTACGGACGCGCCGAACAGGCCGGTCGGCCCGTCGGCGCCCAGTTCGGCGAGGCTTTTCGCAGTGTTGAACTCGCGTTCTGAGGATCCATCGGTCGACGACGCGCCGATCTTGCACGTCGATCTCGACGCGTTCTTCGCGTCGGTCGAGGTCCTGGACGATCCCACGCTGCGCGGAAAGCCGGTGGCCGTCGGAGGCGGCGGAGGGCGCGGTGTCATAGCGAGCGCGAGCTATGAAGCGCGACGTTTCGGGGTGCGTAGCGCCATGCCGAGCGTGGTGGCCCGGCGTCGCTGTCGCGACCTCATCATCCTGCCGGGACGTTTCGATCGCTACGAGGCGTACTCGCGACAGTTCCACGACATCGTGCGCGATCTCACGCCCGAATTCGAACCCCTTGGCCTCGACGAGGTGTTCGCCAATCTTTCGAGCCTGCGTCGCTTGAATGTGCGCCCGATGGCGGCGTCGGCCGAACTGCGACGGCGAATCATGTCCGAACTCGGTCTGTTGTGCGGCGTGGGACTCGGGCGCAACAAGCTCTTCGCGAAACTCGCCTCCAAGGAGTCCAAACCGACCGTCGTCGACGGGCAGTTGGTCGAGGGCGCCGGGGTGGTCTGGGTCAGTCCCGCGCTCGAGAAGAAGTGGCTGGAGGAACTGCCGGTGCGCGCGCTCTGGGGCGTCGGACCGGCGACCGCGACGAAGCTGCAGAAACTCGGACTGCGCTGGGTGCGCGACCTGGCCAAGGTCGACGAAGCGACGCTCGCGGCGCACGTGGGAGTGGCGATGGCCTCGACGCTCGTCGCCTACGCCCACGGCGAGGACAAGCGCGAAGTCACGACCGATCGGGTACTGAAGTCGGTCGGACACGACCAGACGTTCGCCACATCGTTGAACGGCCTCGATGCGGTGCTCGAGGCGGCGAAGTCCCAAGCGGCGGTCGTCGCCCGAGCTCTGCGGGGCCAGGGTCGCGTGGCGCGCACGATCACGGTCATCGTCCGGTTCGACGACCTCACGAGCGTCAGTCGATCACAGACACTCTCCTTCGGCATCGATGACGAGGTCGCGATCCTGGCGATCGCCGAGGCACTACTGCAATCGATCGACCTCGCCAACTCGGTTCGCCTCTTGGCGATCCATGCGTCGTCGTTCCTCGAACGTGACGACAACAGTCTGCAGTTGACGTTCGGACTGGACCCGAGCTCGAGTGATCCGCGTGAACAGGCCGAAGCGATATCGCGCGAACGACAGGTCTCGAACGAAGCGTTGCGCGACGCCGTCGATGAGGTTCGCGAGAAGTTCGGTCGCGCGGCCGTGGGGGCGGCGTCAGAACTGCGCGATCACGGCATCGAGATCGCCACCCAACGTGGGAGCAGTGCGTTCGGTCCCGAAGAGTTTCACCACGGCCCGTAAGCATGGCGTCACGCCAGGCCCCAAAGGAGGTGGCGCCACGCTTGGGAAAGACGTGGCGCCACGAGGGGAATACAAGTAATTCTTCGTCACCGCTACGTACTTCGGATGACCCACCGAGCGCCGAAGGCGGCGCGGTGCGCATTCTGATCTGATTCGACTCGCCGAAAGGCCAAGCAACTACAAGCGTGTCGGCGCGGACATCCGCGGGCGACATCGGTGTCGAACTAGAAGTGGATAGGTATGGAAGACATCAGAGAGGTGAGTGACGCCCAACTGGTCACGATGATCGCGCGCTACAACGAGGTAGCGCTCGCCGAAACGTACCGCCGTCACGGCGGTGCGGTGTTCGGTCTCGCCCGTCGCGTCCTCAACGGTGCGGCCGAGGCCGAAGACGTCACTCAGGAGGTCTTCCTTCGGTTATGGAATCAACCGGAGCGCTTCGACGCGACCCGAGGGAACTTGCGCAGTTGGCTCCTCACCCAGAGCCACGCGCGCGCGGTCGAGACCATTCGTTCGCTCACGGCGCGACGCCAACGAGAGATCAACGACGCGCACAAGGCCGCGCGCGGCGCCTACGACATGCAACACGAGGCGTGGGACGTCGTGTTGGCCGAGGACGTGAAGAAGGCACTCGGGGAGTTGCCGCCGGAGGAGCGCCGCGCCATCGAACTCGCGTATTTCGAAGGCTATACGTACATTAAGGTTGCCGAGATTCTGAATGAACCAGAAGGCACCGTGAAGAGTCGAATCAGAAACGGTATGCGTCGCATGCGCGCCACGCTCGTGGAGTCCGGGATCGAGGGAGCGGATCGATGATGAGTCACGACGAAGCGAGCGAACTGTTGGCCGTTGCGGCGCTGCACGCCGTGGACGCCGAGACCCTGGCCGCGATCGAGGAGCACGCCACCACCTGTCCGCGCTGTCAGAGCGAACTGGATAGCTACCGCGCCGTCGCCGCAGCGATCGGCAACTCGGTGGAGGAACTGCCCGAGGGGCTGTGGACGAATATCTCCAGCCAACTGTGGGATCACAAAGGTGAATCGACGGTGATGCCGGCGCTCCTCATTGGCGAGACCCCCGCCGACGTCGTGGCGATCGGGAGCGCCACTCGATCGTCTCGACGAGTGAGAACCGCTCTCGCAGCACTGGCCTTCGCCGCCGCCGCGTCGATCGTCGTGCTCGCGCTCAGTCTGTCGAGCGCTCAAAATCAGGTCACGCATTTACAAGGTGTAATCGCGTCGGCCAGCCGAAGCGCGGTGCAGCGAGCGATGGCGACGCCCGGTCACCAAATCGTCAATCTCACGAGCGCCACGGATCAAAAACTCGCGGAGTTCGTGATGTTGCCCGATGGTACCGGCTACCTCGTGAAGTCCAACATGCCGGCCTTGTCACCAAATGACACGTATCAACTATGGGGCATCGTGAAGGGATCGCCGGTCTCCATTGGGGTCATGGGTTCGTCGCCTGGTCAAGTCACGTTCACACTGGACTCGTCGCCAGGGCCGTCGGAGTTGGCGGTCACGGTGCAACCGGCCGGGGGATCGTTGACACCCGCGAAGAACTTCGTCGCCTCGGGCATCGTCGTCGCCTCCTAGGGTCGCACAAAGGGACTCGTTCTACGTTCCGATTTGAACTACGGCGACCTGCGCGGCTGGAGGCGGCACTGACTCACCGTGTTCCCGCAATGACTCAATGTGCATCTCAATGGCTTCGACAATATTTCTCTTCACTTCCTCGAGCGTCTTGCCAGTCGACACACAACCGTCGAGATCAGGCACCCATGCGCCGAAGTTGTTCGGGGAGCGCTCAATTACAACGGCGTATTCGGTCATCGCTTCCTCCGATCCAAACTGGCCTGCCTCATGATGCTACTAACGAGTTCGACGTGGAGATCCTCGCCGAGTGCGCCGGGCACCGTCACTGTGCCCGACTTCGTCGCGTGCCGAAATTGTCGGTGGCTACCACGCTGGCGTACCTGCACCCAGCCACCAGCGTGGAGGACTCGAATTATCTCTCGGACCTTCACACCCCACAACGGTTGTGAACTTTGCGAATTCGACGTTGGGGACTAAATTACTTCGAAGAGTAATTGGCCGTTATAGAACTGCCTTTGACTTTTTACCTCCACGGGCAATGACAACGTACTTCTTTGCAAAGGGCTATTCGTCCCCGTGATCGTGATGGTGCTCGTGCTCGTGTTCGTGTTCATGAGCATGTTCTGGTGCCGGAGCGGATTCCGTTGCTGGTGGCATTGGTGTTCGTCGACGTCCGAGTAGCCAAAGGAACCCGGAACCGATCTTGCCAACGGGGTGATGGTGCTCGGATGGTCCGCGACTGGCGCCCGGTCCCGACATTCCACCGTCGCCGTCACCAGTCAAGCCCGCGAGAGGATTGCCACTCGCATCTGGATACTTGGACACGCGCGCCATTCGGCGGCGCGGCTTCCTCGGCTTGTCTCCAGTAGTGCCCATGGTTAAACCTCTTTCCTATTGTTGATGATGTGCTTCGAGTGCCTCACGGTAGTCGATTGGGGGGCGTATCGAGCTTGCCGATGCCCGACGCGAGGACGACGGAGTTCGGCACCTTCAAGAGGCCGTCCTCAGTTTGTAGCGTCACGTAGGTGAGTCCGATTCCGAGCACCCAGGCGTCGACGACGCCGATCGTGCCCGAGCGAACACGGATGTGCTCACCCACATTGAAAGGTCGAGCGAAGAGCAGAACGAGGGAGGCGAAAATATTGCCGAGGCTCTGTTGGGCCGCGATGCCGAGCACGACGCCGGCGAGACCGAAGCCGATGATGAGGTGGGCGATCGAGACACCGAGCAGTTCGAAGGCCGCAATCAGCACCAGCAGGTAGCCAACGCCCGTGGCGACGAGCCGCACTACCGCTGCGGCCACTTCGACTGAGCGCCGCGCCAAAAACCGTCCCATGCCGTCGGCGAGTCGTGAGACGGCGTAAATGCCAAAGATCAGCAGCACCGGCACGGTAATCCAGGCGACGAAGGGATGATGCATGGATCCGTGACGCCGATCGAACTCCGTTTTCAGGACTATGGCGGCGACGGCGACGGTCGCCGCGAGAATGCCGGAGATCCACACGTGCTGAAGCGAAGGGGGCAATCCCCGAGGTTTCTTGCCTGCCATTGAATACAACCTTAATGACGATGGACAGTTGAGCCTTTGCATTGGGCGTTTGCGCGCACGTTTCGAGGGTTCGCGGAACGAAATCCGGCGACTGCGTTCAATTCAGATCAAAGCAAACAGAGTTGTGGGGTTTACCAAAAATGCTCACGCGTTACGGCGTGTGCCCGGGCCATCGTCTTCTTCGGTGACGTCAACGGTCAATGAAATTTCAGACGTGGAAATCCTCGTGACGCTTTCGTGGCTACGTCAATGTCACATGATTTTCCCAGACTCCTCCAAGAAGTCTGTAAGGAACGCGTGCCTAGGGTTTTTAGTGCAGTGAGGAAGTTCCGACTGGGCGTAATGAACGTTCACTGAACAAAGGAAAGAGACGATGGTTGTCTTCGGATTGATTCTTTTGATAATCGGCTTCGTATTGGCCATCAAGCTTCTCTGGACGATCGGCATGATTGTCCTTTTAGTCGGCCTCGTGCTCTGGGCCATGGGTGCGCTGGGCCACGCCGTCGGCGGTCGAAGGCACTACTACTAGATCGCGCGTTCCCCCTGATCCCCGGTCGGTGTCCCCATATTCACCGACCGGGGATTTTTTCTTATCTGTTTGTAACAAGTTGCGTCTAAGGTCCGAAGTAACGGATCCGGAACTGTTCGCCCACCGGGCAATCAGTTCAGGTTCGCCTAAGGAAGAAAGACGTCGAGGCTCGTGCAAGGGCGAGGATTGGCGTTGCTAGTAAGTGATTGTCGCTGGAACGTCGCTCGTCCGATTTGCGAGCGAACTACAGCGAGCAGGTGGAGAGAATGGTGCACCAAGAGTTTCGCTGACTGACTTGTATTTCGTATTCGCCGGTTCGGTTGACTTAGTGACTTCGAATGATCGCCTTTCGCGACACGACGAGCACAGGGCAGTGGTGCTGACGCGAGTGGGAATGACCTGGCGGTCGGGGCAACTCTTTGGTGGGGGAGAACCGTTCACATGCGACGTTTCGCACCAGGCGAGCGTGACGTTGTCAAACGGGGTGCCGGTTGCTCGTTCCGAAAGGGACTACTGATTTGTGCGCGCCCATTGCTCGAAGGTCTGACGAGTCGAACCAGTTGTTAGGGTGGCGCCAACAAGAGATTTCAAGCCAACCATTGAGAGGACAGCGAGTTAATGGCCAAATTCCTGAGCGACGTCAAAACACTTCGCGAGAACGCCCGCAAGAACCTTCGTAAGGGCTCGATCACCGACGCCTACGGCGCCGACCTCCCGAGGGTCCTCGAGGTCCTGAATCAGGCTCTCGCCACCGAGCTGATCTGCGTGCTTCGCTACCAGCAACACTCCTTCGCCGCACACGGGCTCGATTCCGAGTCCGTCGCGGCTGAATTCCTTACGCACTCACGAGAGGAGCAGGGTCACGCCGAACTGATCGCCGCTCGGATCGGGCAACTCGGGGGAGAACCAGATTTCAATCCCGACACGTTCTCGAGCCGGGCCCACTCGGAATACAAGACGGCCACCAGCCTGACCGAGATGATCAAGGAGAACCTCATCGCCGAGCGGATCGCGATCAGCTCCTACAGCGAGATCATCGCGTGGCTCGGTGACGGCGACCCGACGACGCGACGGATGCTCGAAGAGATCCTCGCGGTCGAAGAGGAGCACGCGAACGACATGGTC
The DNA here is from genome assembly GCA_003155915.1 of Acidimicrobiaceae bacterium. Lineage (GTDB taxonomy): Bacteria > Actinomycetota > Acidimicrobiia > Acidimicrobiales > RAAP-2 > RAAP-2. The sequence continues at coordinate 66,581 of PMFA01000001.1, forward strand.
AACCTGCTCGACGACAAGAAGTAAGGCGAGCACCCCGCGCGAAGCGTTCTTACGAAGCCTGGCGGGCCGTGCCGAACTTGACCGGACCGTAGCGACGACGAAAGGCGACGTAGACGCCACCACCGGCGAATATTGGTAGCCAGTACGTGACGAGTCGATAGGCGAGTGTCGCGATGATCGCGCTCGCGCTGCCGACCCCGGCTAAGACGAGGAGTCCGCTGAGACTCGCTTCGACGATGCCGAGTCCGCCGGGGGTGAGTGGCACCAGGGCGATGACGGCGGTCGCGGCGTAGGCCAAGAGGACCAGTGGTGCGTTCGGATTGGCGCCGGTGGCGCGCAGCGCACAGAGCAGTGCGAAGTAGTCGAAGCCGATGCGACCTCCGATGAGCAACACGGCTTCGCGCCATCGACGTCCCAGATTGCTTCGCACCAGATTGCGCTCGGCGATGAGCCGTTCCGGGAGATCCTTCGTCGTCGACTTCCTCTTGGGAATCGAGTTCAAGAGTCGTTGGGTCGTTCGAGCGAGCCAGGAGAGGAGCGCGTTGGTCGTCAGCAGTACGGCGCCGAACGCGACGATGAGGACGAAGCCGGCGAGGCCGAGGTAGGCGGCGTGCTCGAGACCGGGGCTCACCGGAAGACCCCCGAGTATCGCGGGCACGACGCACACCGGCAGCATGAACAGTCCGGCGAGACCAATGATCGACGCGGCCGCCAGTCCGCCGGCCGCCGAATCGGCATTGATGCCACCCATCGCCAGCATCTGATACTGCACGCCCGCACCGGCGACGTCACCGGCCGGCAGGACATTGGTCACCGCGTTGCCCACGAGGAGCGCGGCGACGACCGTGAACCACTGCTTGGTTCGCAGTAGCAGTCGCAACAGGGTCATCGCGCAGATGAAGCTCGCGACTTCGGTGACCAACATCAGGGCGAGCCACAGGAAACTCAGGTGAAAGAGTTTCGGCCACGCCGACAGGACTTTGACGAAGGCCGGCAGCGCCACGTAAAAGGCGAGACCGGTGACGACGACAGCCGCGATGCGTTTGATCGGGCTCGTCGTCTTCTTAGTGGGAGCAGTCTCGCTGATTCGTCCAATCTAGGTGTTGAAGCCACCGAGGGTCTCGCGACGCCCGAATCGCAACTGACGCCGATGTAGCGTCGAACTCGTGTCCGTACTCGATGAGCCCAATATCGACCGCGTGGAAACGGGCGCCGTGACGGGCGACCGGACGGCGCGCCAAACGTTTCGACCGGACATCCAGGGTCTTCGCGCCGTTGCCGTCATCCTGGTGATTCTCGCGCACGCCAGCGTGCCGGGATTCGAAGGTGGTTACATCGGCGTCGACGTGTTCTTCGTCATCAGCGGTTTCGTGATCACGAGCCTGCTCCGTCGACAGCCGCCGCGACACGTGCGATACAACCTGGCGTATTTTTACGCCCGACGAATTCGCCGTATCGTGCCCGCCGCCACGCTCACCCTCATCGCCACCACCTTCGCCGCGCACTTTCTGCTCGGGACGAACTTCGTTCCTCAACTGCTCGGCGACGTGCGCTGGGCCTCACTCTTCTCCGAGAACTTTCGACTGATTCACACCGGCAGCAACTACTTCATTCCCGGCATCGCTCCGTCGCTCGTCACGCATTTCTGGTCGCTCGCGGTCGAAGAACAGTTCTATCTCGTCTTCCCACTCGTGGTTTTCTCACTCACGTGGTTGACGCCGATCCGAAATCGAGCGACGACGCTGGGGCTGTTCTTGGTGGCCGCAATCTGTGCGTCGGCGTGGTACTCGTGGCACCTGACGCCGATCAGTCCGACGGTGGCCTACTACTCACCGTTCACGCGCTTCTGGGAGATTGCGCTCGGCGGTCTCATCGCGTTATTACCGGGCGCCTGGGCCCGTCGGACGCCGCGCGTGAACGCGCTGCTCGGTGTGGTGGGCGCGATCGGACTCGGCGCGGCCGTGTGGCGACTCAATACGATGAGTGTTTACCCTGGTGTGCTGGCCTGGTGGCCCTGTGGCACAACGGCGATCCTGTTGTGGACCGGTCAGGCGAGCGTCCCGGGCGGAGTGGCGACGTGGCTCTCGTGGCGACCGTTGCGCTATATCGGGGACGTCTCGTATTCCCTCTACCTGTGGCACTACGTGTGGCTCATGCTCCCTCTTCAGATGGTCCATCCGCCGACCTCGTCGTGGGCCCGAGTGATCGAGATCGCCGGAGCGTTCGCCTGCGCCGTGGTCTCGTACCACTTCCTCGAGAATCCGATTCGTCATTCGAAGCGACTCGACCGCGACGGCGTCGCGGTCGCGCTGATGTTGTTGATCTGCGTCGGCTGTTCGTGGGACGCGACGCTGCTGGTCGGGCACTTGGCGCACGTGTCCTGACGCGTTCAGTGATCGATGTACATCCCCGACTCGGGGGTTATCAGCACGTGATAGACGTTGCCGATGGCGCGCGTGACGTAGGTGGAGATGACGTTCTCGCCGACGTAACTGAAGTGGATTCCGTCAGGCTCACGAAGCAGTGACGGAACGTTGTTCACTCGCGCGGCCACTTCGAACTGACCCTTGGAGTTCGCGAAGAGGTCCCACGTGGGCACGAAGGTCATCCCGGGCACGGTCGTGGCGACCTGGGCGAAGACCGAGTTGATGAGCACCATTCCCTGGCGATACCCGTTGGGTTGCATGATCGGCATTCCGACCCACATCACGTACGCGCCGGACTTGGTCGCCGCGGAAGCCATCTTCGTGACGATGGCGGTGTAGGCCTTCACCCACGGCGCCGATCCAAACGCCAACACTTGACCGTTCACTCTCAGGTTCTGTTCGTCGTTCGCACCGAAGGTGATGATCACGAGTTGCGGTTTGTACTGAGCGAGCAGTACCTTCTCTTTTTTCGGCCAGTCGTAGAACCACGGTGTGAGGAGTCCGGTCGAAGACTTGTCGGCCTGCACGAGTCGCAGTTCGTGATCGTGACCGAGTTGACGTGCGAGACCCCAGCCGATGTCGTTACCGAGTGAGTCGCCGATCTCGAGCACGGTGCAGTGTCCGATCGCTGACAGCGCGGGCGTCGTGGTCGTGGTCGCGCTGGTCGTCGTCGTGTCATTGGACGGCGTAGCGGGAATCGGCGCGCCCGTCGAGAATCGGCACCCGGCGCCGGGTGGCTTGAATGCCGTCATGTTGACGTAGGGCGGTGGCAAATTCGTCGACGGTGTCGAGGGTTGTGTGGTCGGTGTTGTCGGTGTCGTTGACGACGACGGGCCGTTGCTGGTCGTCGGCCCCGACGCCGTGGTGGTCGGCGTCGCGTGCAGCGTCGTGGTCGACGCGGCGGGGGAGCGGTGGTCATGTTTCAGTTGGAAACCAACGATCACGAGCGCCGTGACGCAGAGTCCCAGTCCGACCCGTAGGGGCCAGCTGGAACCAGCACCCGCTCGAGTCGACTGATTTGGCATCTAAGTCGAATGTAACAGCGAGCCCAGAAATTACAACAACAATCGATGATGACGGATTGTGAAGTTCTTCGCTACGGATTGACCGTGACGAGTGTACCGATCGGCGTGTAGGGGAAGACTGTCTCCGCGCTCGCGAAGGGCATCTCGACACAACCGAGGCTCTGGGGGAATCCGTAGGAGTAGCGCGGGAACTCGTGCAGCGCGTCGCCGCCGTTGAAGTACGAGACCCACTGGATGTCCGGGTCGCTGTAGTGCGACCCGTCGGGGTTCGTACCCGACATCGTCGTCGACAGGAATCGCTCGTAGACGGGGTACGTGCCGGCGGCGGTGGGCGCGGAGGAGATGCCGGTATTGACCGGCGTGGTGAACTTCACCTTGTTCCCGACGTAGAGGGTGAGGCTCTCGGGCGAACCCTGAGAGACGTTGACGAAGTCATAGGTCGTGGGATCGATCTTGTGATTTTGCACGGCGGTAATCAAATCGCTCCAGGTGGCCGAGTCAGCGATACCGGTCGTCGGGAGGTTGCTCACGCTCTGGAAGTTCATCAGCGCCCCGCGCAGGATGACGCCCGCGACGCCGACCTGCCACTGCGACTGAAGGGCTGTCGGTAGGTTCGGGTACTTCCAGTTGAAAGTGCCGCCCGCCGGTAGCGACGGGTCACTTTGCGCGGTGTTCGGCGTGAAGCCGACGGGTAGGTAGTTGAGTTCGGCGAGCAGCTGTTCTTCCCAGACCGTGCTCGAGGCCACCGACGCGAGTCGTGGCCGTACCGCGCTGAAGCGGCAGGTCGACGCACACGTCATGCGCGTAGGCAGATCGATCGTGTAGATGGCGGCTGGTTCCAGTGCGCCGGTCACGATGGCCTGTACGTCGTGGGCACTGATCTGTTGCCATTTGGTGGCGAGGAAGGGACGGGTCCGGAGCTGGGGCAGGTCCTTCACTTTCGTGGCGGCGCTGAAGTGCAATCGAAGAAGTGGCAGCTGCGTCGAGAGCGACGTGGGGAGGTTGCTGGTGATGAAATACGAACTGACGGGCGCCGCCGCGGACGCCCCCAATGAAGGGACCAGCGTGGCGCTCAAGACCACGATTCCGAGGGTAATCGCCTTGGCGAATCGTGTGGTCACCGATACACATTACTCACTGCCAGCCCGGATCTATCGGCGCCTACGATAGAGAGGAACGAAGGAGGGGCAATGGTCCTCGCAAAGACAGTAGGAGTCCTGCTTCTGATCGGACTGGCGCTCTGGATCATCGTCACGGTGATCGGCTTCCTGGCGGCCACGATCTGGACCATCTTCGAGTTCCTCATCATCGCCGCGGTCGTGGCGGTGGTGTACCACTACTTCAAACACCAGAAGGCTCACGGAACCGGGCAGTAGGCTCTCTAGTTCTGGCGGCGTGGCCGAGTGGTTAGGCAGGGGCCTGCAAAGCCCCGTACTCCGGTTCGAATCCGGACGCCGCCTCCAATTGAGCATGACCCCATTGGTCGGTCCACTCTTATGAGAAAATGAATTGATTGGCGGACCTGGAATCTAATGGGACTCTTAGAGCGACACGGCGTAGACAGGTGCTCGCGAATCATCGAATCGCGCGCAAGATTTCTGACCATACGCGAGGGTGAGAAGGATGGGAAGGTGAGCCATGAGTGAATCGATCGATGGTCTGGCGGTAGTGGCGATCATGCGCGATGAGGCGCGGATATGGACCTCCGGAGTGGAGCCGGGTACGAAGCCCGAAAGTCTTCATGCGCCCAGTGAAAAGGCCCGTCACCATCACGTGCGCGAAGCCCAGCATCACCATGGCCACGATACCGACCATCGCAGTTCGGTCTTCTACGAGTCAATCTCGGAGTCGGTGGGTACGGCCCAGACGATCCTCTTGGTTGGTCATGGTAAGGGCCGGGCCAATGAGATGCTCAATCTCACGCAGTATTGGGAGCGCAAGCGCCCCGACATCGCTCACAAAGTCGTCGGAGCGATCGATAGTGACCTCGAGTCACTCACCCAGGATCAGGTGCTCGCCGTCGTTCGCGACTGGTTCGAGCAGAACCGAGAGTTGATCTAGATCGGGTCGTCGCTCAGTGTCAGTGCTGGTCCGTGTTCGAAGATCTTGCCAGCAGCGAAGTGACTTCATCGTCGGTCGTCTGGCTGAAGTCCTCGTACCATTGGCCGACCGCCTCGAATTGGCTGGGAACGTTCAGGCTGATCACCTCATCGGCCAGTGTCCTCAATTCGGCGATGGTTTCCCACGGCGACACTGGGACCGCGACGATGATTCTCTCGGCCCCGCGGGCTCGAGCAACCTCAACTGCGACTCGAGCGGTGGCTCCGGTGGCCATACCATCGTCAACGATCACGACCGTTCGTCCGATCAGAGCGAGGCCAGCCCGGTCACCGCGGTAGAGATCTACGCGGCGAAGGAGTTCGGCGCGCTCGTGGCGCGTGACCTCGGCCATCGTGTCTTTCGAGAGCCCTAGTTGCTGGACGAGCTGCGCATTGAGTACCTGCGTGTCACCCTCACCGATTGCTCCGAACGCCAATTCGGGATGAAAAGGCACTCCCAGTTTGCGCACCACCAGGACGTCGAGCGGACTGGCGAGCGCTTGGGCGACTTCGAACGCGACGGGCACTCCGCCTCTTGGCAGTGCGAGCACGACCGGTCCTTCGGAGATGAGATACCCCAAACGTTCACCGAGGAGTTGGCCCGCTTCGCTGCGGTTTTGAAACTTGGTGGGCGAACTCATGTCGCTACGGGTCCGTCAATGAGTCGTCGTGTAATTCGAGCGCGTTCTCGGTCGAATTCGTGCGTTCCGTGCGAGGCTTCGCCGATGAGTACGAGTCGACGTCCACCAACGTGCCCCAGTAGTTCGTCGTAGTCCTCGACGGCCCCCGTGACGGGTCGAGCGAGTTGGTTGAGTGTCCTCGCGGACTCATTGCCCAATGGTCGAGACCACATCACCCGACTCTCACTCGAGAACGAAGAGCTCGCCAGGGCCCTTGGTCATTTGATCACTCATCGCGAGGAACAAGGCCCTTTGTGGCCACGGCAAGACTGGTGTCCGGCCAGAACCGGCGACGGCGTATCTCCGATTGTCCCGGTCGTCTCGTGAAAGTGGAACGTGCGGCACGCTCGGAGAGTTAGTAACCAAGTTGACTACCCGCGGGGCCGTAATAATGGTTCCGTGGCAAAGACTTTCGAACACATCGACGACCTGTTAGCGTCCTGGCTCTGCGACCAACCGGTGTTCTTCGTCGCCACCGCGCCACTCTCCGGTGACGGGCTGCTCAACTGCTCGCCCAAGGGCAACCGGCAAGAGTTCCTCGTCACGGGACCACGCACCGTTGCCTTTCTCGACCAGACTGGCAGCGGTGTCGAGACGATTGCGCACCTCAAGGAAAACGGTCGCATCGTGGTCATGTTCTGCGCCTTCGCGGGACCGCCGCGCATCGTTCGACTCCACGGCACCGGCCGGACCGTCTTGAAGGATTCGCCTGAGTTCGATTCACTCGTGGAACAGTTCGCGGGCGCGTCAGGGGAGGGCGTTCGATCGGTGATAGTCGTTGAAGTTGCGCGGATCTCGGACTCGTGTGGCTACGGCGTCCCCTTCATGAACTTTGAAGCGCACCGTCCGACAATGGACCAGTGGGCGAAGCGCAAGGGGCTGCAGGGGATACGCGACTACTGGGCCGAGAAGAATCGCCGAAGCATCGATGACCTCGAGGGATTCGAGGCCTTGTAGTCACGCGGGTACGGGCCCGGATAGGCCCGTATTGCGGTGCGAATCCGAACGCCGCCTCTCGAGGTCGGATATGACCAACTGAGCCAGCTGACAGTTTTTTCCGCGTGTCGATCCGTCAGCCTTCGCCGCGCCTTTGACGTCAACGTGTCGTGACTCATCGCGTCCTCATAAGGTCGACGAGTCACGAGCAACACGGAGAGGCCGAAATGAGCGAATCGAAACTACCCGGCGGCACGTTCAATCTGGCGTCGGGATTTGACGTCACTCGAATGGGTTACGGCGCGATGCAACTCGCCGGTCCGGGGGTCTTCGGGCCCCCGAAGGATCGCGACGAAGCGGTCGCGGTGTTGCGAGACGTCGTCGATCTCGGTATCACGCACATCGACACGAGTGACTACTACGGACCGTTCGTCACCAACGAGATCATCAAAGAGGCGCTTCATCCGTACCCGGAGTCGTTGCACATCGTGACCAAGGTGGGCGCGCGTCGTGACGCCGAGGGTGGCTGGCCCCACGCCCGCACGGCGGACGACCTGCGTCAAGCCGTGCGCGAGAACCTGGACCGGTTGGGTCTCGAGGCGCTGGACGTGGTCAATCTTCGTCTCGGTGGATTCGCCGGTCCCGAGACCGGGTCGCTCGCCGAACCCTTCGGCGCCCTCGTTGAGCTGCAAGAGCAGGGACTCATTCGTCACCTTGGCCTGAGCACCGTGAGCGCCGAACAGATCAAGGAGGCGCAGTCGATCGCGCCGATCGTGTGCGTCCAGAACCACTACAACGTGGCCCACCGCGTTGACGATGATTTGGTGGATTCTCTCGCCGACGAAGGTATTGCCTACGTGCCGTACTTCCCACTCGGGGGCTTTACACCGCTCCAATCGGCCGAGCTCGCCTCGGTCGCCACGCGCCTCGACACGACGTCACTGGCCGTCGCCCTGGCGTGGTTGATGCAGCGCTCTTCGAATATCCTTCTGATTCCTGGCACGTCGTCGCGCGCGCATCTTCGAGACAACATTGACGGTGCCTCGCTCGTGCTCTCTGAAGAGGATCTGCGCGAGCTCGACGGCATCGCGCTCTGAACTCAGCCCGTCGTGCGGCGCCGGTAGAGGAAGCTGGCCAGTGGCGCGAAGATCACGAGCAGGACGAGCGACCACAGCAGCGACGCCTCGATGGGGTGCTGCATCGGCCACGCGCGCACCAGCATTGACGGGTTCGGGTTGCCGAAGAGCTGTCGGGCCGCGGCCGTGACGGCGCTGACGGGATTCCAGTTGGCGAATGAACGAAGCGCTGCCGGCATGTGCGCCGTGGGCACGAGGGCGTTCGAGACAATGGCCAACGGGAAGAGGATGACGAGTCCCACGCCCTGGGCCGACTCGGGGCCCTTGGAGATGATCCCGAGGCAGGCGCAGCCCCACGAGAGGGCGTAACTGAACAGCCAGAAGACGGCGAAGCCGGCGAGGGTGTAGAGGATGCCTCGTTCGGGCCGCCAGCCAACTAGGAGCCCGGTGCCCGCGACGAACGCCGTGCAGATGAGGGCCGTCAAGAGGTCCGTCATCGAACGTCCGACGAGTACCGCGGGGCGCCACATCGGCAAGGAGCGGAATCGATCGATGATCCCGCCGTTGAGGTCGTTGCTGAGTCCGACCGCCGTTCCCATCGCCGAGGTCGTTAGGTTCAAGGCGAGCATTCCGGCGATGGCGTACTGGGCGTAACTGCCACCGTGGGGCATGGTGATACCGGCGCCGAAGACGTAGACGAAGAGCGCCGTGAAGAGTATCGGTTGGATGGTGACGTCCGAGAGTTGCAGTGGCTCGCGCGCGATGTGCACGAGATTGCGATAGGTGAGCGAAGCGACGTCGCTGACGCGGCGCCACAGTCCCGGCGGTCGAACCGAGGTGACGATTTTCGCACTCGTGGGCAGTTGAATCGTGGTCATCGTGCGACCTCCTGCACGTGGTCGGATGAAACATCCTCGATCTCGTCGGTTTCGGACGACGGGTGGCCGGTGAGGGCGAAGAAGACGTCATCGAGTGACGGCTGGTGGACCTCGACGTCGTCGACGGTGATGCCCGCCTGGTCCAAGGTGCGAACGACCGAGGTCGCCAGTCCGACGCCACTGCGCACCGGCGCGCGCAGTCGGCGACCGTCGTGACTGACGTGCACGTCACCGTCGGTGAGGGGCCGAAGGGCGATCGCGGCCTCGTCGTTCGGTGCATTCAGCGTCACCTCGAGTCGGGCGCCGCCGACCTTGGCCTTGAGGTCCGCGGGAGTGCCGTCGGCGATCACTCGGCCGTGGTCGACCACGACGATTTGGTCCGCGAGTTCGTCGGCCTCGTCCAGGTACTGCGTCGTGAGGAGCAACGTGACACCGCTCGTGACGAGTTGGCGGATGATGTCCCACATTCGAACCCGACTCGTGGGATCGAGTCCCGTCGTCGGCTCGTCGAGGAACAGCACGGGCGGGCGGGTGACGAGCCCGGCGGCGAGGTCGAGGCGACGGCGCATGCCGCCGGAGTAACCCTTGAGGACCCTCCCGCCGGCGTCGGCCAACTCGAACTCCTCGAGTAATTCGTCGGCGCGTCGCTTGGCGTCGAGACGACCGAGTCCGCTCAGTCGGCCGATCATGATGAGGTTCTGGCGCCCGGTGAGGAGTTCGTCGACCGTCGCGTCTTGAGCGGTCACGCCGATGTTGCGGCGCACGAGCGCGGCCTGGTTGACGACGTCGTAGCCGGCGACGCGGGCGTGGCCCTCGTTGGGCAACGCGAGCGTCGTCAGAATCCGCACCGCGGTCGTCTTTCCGGCGCCGTTGGGACCGAGCATGCCCAGGATCGAACCGGCCGGCACGTCGAGATCGACACCGTCCAAGGCGACCGTGTCGCCGTATCGCTTGGTGAGACCCTCGGCGTGAATCATTGATTCTGAGGCCATGACTGGGTTCTCCTTTGTCTTACTTGTCACATGGTAAGTGAAAACTTACCGGTTGTCAAGTAGGATGTACGTATGGCCAAACTACAGGGGCACGCGCGAAATGACGGAACGGTCACGGAACCGTCACCGTCCGACGGTGCCGGCACTCGTGAGCGCATCCTCGATATCTCCCTCGAACTCTTCACCACACAGGGCTACGAGAAGACATCACTGCGTGAGATCGCCGAACAGTTGGGGTTCTCCAAAGCGGCGATCTACTACCACTTCGAAAGCAAGGAAGCGATCTTGATGGCGCTGCACCTGCGCTTGCACGCCCTCGGCCTCGACGCGTTGCGCAACATCGATCGAGAGACGATGACGCTCGAAGTCTGGTCGACCTTGTTGGATCATTTGATCGATCAAATGCTCTCGCACCGGGCGCTGTTCATCCTTCACGAACGAAATCGCACGGCCTTCGAAGCTCTCCACCACGACGAACGCCACGAGTCCGAGCACGACGACATCGAATCGCTTTTTCGCGCGGCCCTGGCCAATGAGAACCTGCCGTTGAAGGACCGGGTTCGTGTGGCGTGCGCCTTTGGATCGGTGATCGTCGGACTCGTGATGACCGGTGATGCATTCGCCGACGTCCCGGACATGGAACTCGGTGAAATGCTTCGCGGAACCGTCCGTGACATCTTGATACCTGCTAGGAGCGAATAGACGTTGGGACCGGGGGCCACGATTCGAATTCAAGCGGTCAATATGTGAATCAGGTCTCGCCATTAAGGGTGGATGTCTCACGCCCGACTGACTGATCGTTCACCAGGTGGGAACTGTCACTCGTTCGTCCGCGACGTCCACTGCTCTTACCCACGCGAATGAAAAGAATTGTGCTGAGGACCAAATAGACGAGCCACACGCACGCCTGCAATTCTGTCGGTTGATCTGCGTAGCCGAGTAAGGAATGAAGGACGTCGCCGAAACTCGACGCCTCTGAAATCGCGCCCGAGGTATTCCAAAGCACATGACGACCAAAGTCCAGCCAGTGCAGTTGCTGCATATTTTCAATGGCATCAGCCAAAAGACCCGCAGCGAAGACCATCAACAGTATTCCGAGCACTTGAAAGAATCTTCGCAAGTTGAGTTTCGCACCCAATTTGTAGATGGCAAACGCCACGCCCAGCGCCACGGCCAATCCGAGGGCGGCCCCAATTAACAGGAGTTTCCCATGTACCGGCGATGCCGCTTGTCGATCGCTGGCAAAGATGATCGCCAGTGTGAATACCATCGTCTCCAAGCCCTCGCGCCCAACGGCCTGGAAGGAAAGCAGTCCCAGTCCCCATCGCGTACCTTTGGACATCGCAAGATCGCTCCGATGTCGCAGTTCCTTCGCCAAGCTCTTTGCGTGTGATTGCATCCAGAACGTCATGTAGGTGAGTATCACCGCCGCCAGAAGGTACGTCGCGGTTTCGAAATACGTCTGGACGTTCGAGCCTTCGTAATGTTTGATGAGGAAGTACGCGGCGATACCTCCGCCAAGGACCAGCACGAGGGCGGCGGCAACACCACTGAAAACATCGCGAAAATGCTGTCGCTGACCGATCCGCTGCAAGTACGCGAGGAGTATCGCGACAATCATGGACGCTTCGATACCCTCGCGAAGAAAGATAACGAAGGTTGGTATCACGAGGTTAAGCCCTTATCGGTGGAATTTCAGTGAACATATGCACAAATGGCTAGTGTCACCAGGCAACTGCACTGATTTGTCATGGCCAATTGCCGATCAATCATAATTCTATGCGACCTTGTAAATGGCCCTCTCGCCGATCTGTTGGCGTGCGGTGACCGGCTTTGAACTGACGACTGAGATTTCAATGCGGCAGGGTGTTCGCCCAGTGCCGCGACGTCGGTGCTGGCGTCGAACACCGAAGGCCCCAGCGAGCGCGACCTGAACGGTTCGTCACTGCGCATTCGTTCGAAGATGACGCACCAGCGCGTCGTCGTATCGGTCGCCTAGACCGGCCTCACGACTACTTCGCCGATAGAACGCTGACGGGGGTACCGATCGGGGTGTAGGGCCAGAGGTGCTGGGCGTTGGCGAAGGGCATCTCGACGCAACCCAGGCTCTGGGGAAAGCCGTACTGCGAACGCAAGAAGCCGTGAAGCGCGTCGCCGCCGTGGAAGTACGAGACCCACGGGATACCGGGGTCGCTGTAGTGTCCGCCACCGGGATAAGTGCCGGACATCGTCGTGACGGTGTAGCGCAGGTAAACCGGGTAGGTTCCACTCGTGGTCGGCGCACTGCTGACGCCGGTGTTCACGAACGAGTTGTAGACGTGGTGCCCGTTCACGTAGAGCATCAGTAGTTCGGGTTGCCCCTGATTGACGACGACGTAGTTATAACTGTTCGGGTCGTACTGTTTCTTGGTGGCCGCTTGGAGGATGAGCTGCCAGGTTTGCGAGGTCATGCCGGTGTTCCACGAGAGTCCGTGGACCGCCTGGAAGTTCATCAGGGCCCCTTGAAGAACGACGTTGTTGGTACCCACGGACCACAACGAGCGCAGCGGTCCGACGATTTTCGGGAAGCGCCACTCGAAGGAGCCCTTCTGCAAAGACGTGGGGCTGGTTTTCTTTGGCTTCGGCTTGGGTCGGGGTTTGGTCGTCGTGGTAACGGGCTTGGTCGTCGTGGTAACGGGCACGGTCGTCGTCGATCCCGGTGTCGTCGTTGAGGTGGACGTCACTGTCGTCGTGGTAGTGGTCGTGGGGATCGTCGTCGTCGTGGTGGTCGATGACGACGCCGCAACGAACTTCACGGGAAGATAGCGCAGGGTGGCGAGGAGCTGATCCTCGAGTCGAACGGAAAAGGCCACATGAGCGTAACGAACCGTGCTCGTGCTCGCTCGCCGCGCCACGGACTTGTTTACCTGTGCCCCATTCGCCGACACCGAAAAAGGCGCTATGACGAGGGATCCAGCAAGAATCGCGGCGGCGACAGTAGTAGTCAGGAGGGGGCGTTTGATGAACTGCATTTGGGCGAGTTTACTGGGCCGTCGTACTCACCAGCCGTCAGAAGAGCCGCGAGATCAGCCATTTAATAAAAGTTCTTCTTATGTTGGAGCTGCGCAGTTCGAAACCAATCAGTGGTGTCGTCGGCGCTGTCTCATGTTGGTGAGGACCGACGGAGCCCAGCCGGCGTCGATCGGGTTCACGTTCGTGCCCGGAGGGTTGATCTCGTCGATGCGGTCCAGCACGTCGCTGGTCAGTCGGACTTCGGTCGCGCTGAGTTGGGACTCCAGGTGCTTCATGGTCCGGGGTCCGATAATCGGCGCGGTGACGGCCGGGTGCTCGAGCACGAAGGCGATGGCGAGCTCGATCAACGTGACGCCGGCCTCCTCGGCGAGGGCCGTCAACTGATTGACCGCTTCGAGCTTGCGCTGGTTGCCCGGTGAGTCGAGGTCGTAGCGATCGGGGAGACGCGCCGAGCGTCGACTGGTGTTCTTCTTGCCCTCACCAAACTTGCCCGCGAGCCAACCACCGGCCAGTGGGCTCCAGGGAATGACGCCCATGCCGAAGGATTGAGCGGTCGGCAAGACGTCGCGCTCGATGCCTCGCACGAGGATCGAATAGGGAGGCTGCTCGGTGCGGAAGTGCTCGTAGCCGCGTCGCTCGGCCGCCCACTGGGCGGCGACGATCTGTTCGGCCGGGAAGGTCGAGGATCCGAAGTAGCGGATCTTGCCCAGGTGGACGAGGTCGCTCAAGGCGCCGAGCGTCTCTTCGATGTCAGTGCTCTCGTCCGGTCGGTGGATTTGGTAGAGGTCGATGTAGTCGGTCTTCAGTCGCTTCAGACTGTGCTCGACCTCGGCCATGATCCAGCGCCGCGAGTTGCCCTCGGAGAGCGGGTCTTTGCCCATCTGCCCGTGGACCTTCGTCGCGAGTACGACGCTGGAGCGCTCGATCGACGAGAGGGCCTTGCCGACGATCTCTTCGGATTCGCCCTGGGAGTACACGTCGGCGGTGTCGATGAAGTTGATACCAGCGTCGAGTGCCTTGTGGATGATCTTGATCGAATCATCGTGGTCGGTGTTGCCCCAGCCGCCGAACATCATGGCGCCGAGACAGAGGGGGCTTACTTTGAGGCCGGTGCGGCCAAGGGTGCGTAGTTCCATATTCTTCACCATATGTGTTGTCGCGAACCGGCGCGACGGCCGAGAGAATGGACGACTCCTCAGACCCCGAGGCTGCTCTTGGCGGCTTTTTCGAAGATTCGATAGGGGAGGAGTCGCTTGCCCATGATGCCCATGCGCTCGTCGAACTTGCCGACCGAGACCCGCCGTGGCGGGTTCTTTGTCTTCAGTATCTTCTCGACGACCTTCGCGACGTCGGCGGGATCGGCGCCGTGCACCTCATCGCGCTCCATCACCGCGATCGCCTTCTCGCACGCCGCACGATACGGGTCGTCGCCGGTGACGTCCACCTTCTTGCGAGCCGCGGTGAAATTGGTCTTGAAGTTGCCCGGTTCGACAAGCGTCACGTGGATGTTGAAGGGCGCGACTTCGTAGGCGAGCGATTCGGCGTACCCCTCGAGGGCGAACTTGCTCGCGCTGTAAAAAGCTTGGTAGGGGATACCCAGGATCCCGCCGATTGAACTCATCAGAATGAGGTGACCGCCGCCTCGCTCGCGAAGTCGTGGCAACGACGCGTTGACGACTCGCACCGCGCCCCAGAAATTCGTTTCGAACTGACCCTTGGCGTTCTCTATCGGCGTATTCTCGGCGGCACCGGCCAACCCCCATCCGGCACAGGCGAGCACTGCGTTTAGTTGCCCGTGTTGGCTGAGGACGTGATCGAACGCACTTTCAACTGAGTCATCGCTGTCGACGTCCATCTCCAGGCCCTGCCAGGATGCGCCCGACGTGCCTCGACGACTCGCGCCCACGACGGTCCATCCAGCGCTCGCGAGTCGATTCGCACATTCGAGGCCGATGCCCGCTGACGCGCCGGTGACGAGGATGTTTGACTTGTTCATGGGACACTCTTGGGTAGTGGCCTAACTTCAACCAGTGCAGGCCGAAGCCTACAGGGCTCTACCGGCCCGAAGGATGTTGCGAGCGGCATTGTTGTCAGCGTGAGCGCAGTGGCCGCACGCCAGACATCGAAACTCCTCTTGTCTGACTCGGTTACCAGCGTCGACGTAGTTGCACTCGGCACACGTCTGGCTGGTAAAGCGAGGGTTCACTTTCACGACTGTCCTACCGGCACTCTCAGCCTTGTAGATCAGAAAGGAGAGGAACTGCCCCCACGCCGCGTCGTGGATTGATCGATTGAGTCCGGCTTTCCGCCTTGCGCCATTGGGGAAATACGCCCCCGATTGCTCCGGGTCGGGTCTTGCAGTCGGCGTGCTCACCATCTTGGCGATCTTCAGGTCTTCGTATGCAATGAAGTCATACTCATTAACCAGCTGTCGACTGAGCTGATGTGCAAAATTGCATCGCTGATTCTTGATCTTGCGGTGCAGCCGGGCGACTTCTTCGACCTGACGTCGCCGTCGTTTTGATTCAAGTTGCTTGGTCGCCAGACTCCTTTGGGCTCTCGCGAGACCGTGTTGCGCCTTGGAACCGAAGTGTTCTCCCTCCTCGAACACACTGTCACTAGTCGCGACCATATTCGTGACCCCGAGGTCGATGCCAACCGTACGGCCTGTCGGCTCAAGCGGGATCGCTGGCACGGTGACGCACTGCACGTTCAATCACCACTTCGCGCCTTCGCGCCTGACGGTGATCGCCTTTGGTTCGCCCAAGCGTGGTCGGTGATAGTTGGTTTTGATCTCACCGATTCCTTTCAAATACAGTCGCTGGTTCTCTGCCTTCACCTTCCAGCCGCTCGCGTTGAACCACTGAAGTGATTCAAAACGACCGGCCGATTTGAATCGCGGAAATCCCGGCGTCTCTCCCAGTCTTACGCGGCGATAGAACGCTCCGTAGGCATGATCGAGACGCTTGAGTGTGCCACGACACAGGGTGATTCCCGAAGCGACAGCTTCCGGTCGAACCTCTTTGAGGCTCGTCAGAGTGCGACATTGGTCGAAATAGGTGACCGAACGGTGCTCCCAATTCCAGACACCGATTCGCTCTTCAAGAGCTGCGTTCTATAGCTCACATTGGAGCCTTTGCAGGCGGAGTAACGCAATGACTCGCAGTTTCGTAGGATGCTGTCGATAACGGTAGGTCCGATAGCGTGCGCCCTCTGCCATGTCCGAACACAACGGTCGGCAAGCTCCATCCCGAGGCAGAAATTTTATTGATGACCGAAAATGAGACCAATACCCGTACGGGCGAAAAGCCACCCGTCAAATATGGCGGTGGTCGACTCCGCTGTTCGCCGATCAGTCCTGCGTGGGTTGCGGGGACAGTCGTGTGACAGGAAAATGCAAGGATGGGGCCGTGGCAAAGAGATATCAGCGAGTGCCAGAGCTCGTCTTGGGCTTCGATACCGAGACCACGGGGCTCAGTGTCTCCAGTGAACGCGCTGTCTCCTATGGCTTTTGCGCGTACCGCTTCGGGGTTCCCGTGTGGTCCGAACAGTTTTTCGTCATACCCGACCGACCAATTTCGCCCGGAGCGAAAAGGGTGCACGGACTTTCTCTCGAGGACATCGAAGCGAAGCGGGGGAGTGAATTGGTTTACAGCGTCGAGACGGGACTGCGACGCGCGGTGCAGATCCTTCGTGACTATCACGAACTCGGCGCCTACGTGGTTGGCTCGAACGTCGTTCGTTTCGACTTAGAGATGCTGCGTCGTAGTTGTATCTCGGTGCTGGGCATCGAACTCAACGACGACTACTTCGACATCTCGTTACTGCGGATCATCGACGTGGTCGATCACGACCTGGCCATCGATCCCAGTCGAGAGTTCCGACCTCGACGTGGTCAAGAGTATTTGTGTCGTCATTACGGGGTGACGCCCGGCGGACACGACGCCTTGAGTGACGCTCGGGCGGCGGTTGAAGTGTTTCTCGAACAAGTGGTCCACAACAACGCCGGACAGGCATCGCTGGATCTCATGTCGGACCCCACTGTCTACGTCGAATCGTTCGATTCGCAGTAGACGCTGACGAACGTCGGCGAATATGAACTTCTCCGAATGGTAGGGTTGTCACCCTGAGGGGCCGTTGGCGCAGTCTGGTAGCGCACTTGCATGACACGCAAGGGGTCGCAGGTTCAAGTCCTGCACGGCCCACTAACAAAATACCTGGTGAGAGGCAGTGACCTGCGACCACTTCTAACCAAAAACACGCCTCGAGCGACCGTTGTCAGCAGTTGTGTCAGCAACGAGAAAATGGGGCATTGTGGCAGGTACTAGAGGCAACGGCGAGGGTTCAATCTACCAG
>PMFA01000013.1 GCA_003155915.1 Acidimicrobiaceae bacterium
AAATGGGACACACGCTCTAAGGCCTCGCCCGGTTCGAGATCTCAGGTAACGGCGTTGCGCACGGCGTAGCGCTGGTCCCGGAAGGACTCAGTTTCCATGACGCCAGCGATCCGCTCGACGGCGTCAAAGACGTCGACGAAGCGCAGGTAGAGCGGCGTGAAGCCGAAGCGACAGATATCCGGCGCCCGGAAGTCACCGATGACCCGATTCTCGATGAGCGCCTGAATGATGGCGTAGCCCTCGGGGTGGCGAAGCGCCACTTGGCTGCCTCGCTTGGCGTGTTCGAGCGGCGTCACGACGTCAAAGACGCCGGGCAGTCGTTCTTCGACAAGTTGTATGAAAAGGTCGGTCAGGGCCAGGCTCTTGGCCCGAACGTCCCCCATCGACGCGCGCTCCCACACGTCAAGCGCTCCGTCGAGGGCCGCAAGGGCGACAATCGACGGCGACGAGGTGACGAAGGCCTGCATGCCCTCGGCTGGCTCGTACGTCAATTCGAAATCGAACGGTCGCGCGTGTCCGAGCCAGCCCGGCAAGGGATTGCGGAGCTTTCCCTGCCACGACTTTCGCACGTAGAGAAAGGCCGGGGCGCCCGGACCACCATTCAGATACTTGTACCCGCAGCCGGCGGCGAAGTCGACGTCGGCCGCGGTCACGTCGAGCGGTACGGCCCCGGCGGAGTGCGCGAAGTCCCAAAGCATCAGAGCGCCGGCCGCGTGCACCTTTTCGGTGATGGTGGCCATGTCGAGTGCCTCGCCGCTGCGGTAGTCGACCTGGGTCAGTTCGACCAGGGCCACGTCGTCGTTGAGCTCCTCGTCCAGGCGGTCCCGGTCGATGGTCTTCATCGTCACCGACCGGCCGGCTCGCTCGCACATCGCTTCGATGATGTAGATGTCGGAGTGGAAGTTTGCCGCGTCGGTTAGGACAACGTGTCGCTCGGGGCGCTGTTCGAGCGCGGCGCCAATCAATTTGGCGATCAGGAAGGTCAGGGTGTCGGCGACGAGCACCTCGCCCGGTTGGGCGCCGATCAGCGGCGCAATCCGGTCGCCCAGCCTCGTGGGCGCGGCCATCCAACCGGCGTCGTTCCAACTGCGCACCAGTCCTCGACCCCACTCGGTGTCCAAGACCTCGTTGACGCGTCGTCGAACGGACGACGACACGGGCCCGAGGGAGTTGCCGTCGAGGTAGATCTCGCCCTCGTTGAGGGTGAACTCCTGGCGAAGGGGGGCCAGAACGTCGTCGTCGTCCAACTTCTGGCAGTCGTCGCGGGTTATCACAGGACGGACCGAACTTCCCAGAGCGCTGGGTAGAGGCGCTGGGACAACGTCGTGTCGAGATAGGCCATGCCCTCGCTCCCGCCGGTGCCCGGGCGCCGACCGATCTGTCGTCCGGCCATCAACATGTGTTGGTGTCGCCAGACGGCCAATCGCTCGTCGTGGTCCATCAAGAGTTCGGCCACCGCGTGCAGAGCACTCAAGGCCGGATCGTCGTGCGACAGGTAGAGCGCTCGAAGGACGTCCAAGAGGTCATCGTTCGCGGCGCCGACCGTCGTTCGCAGCGAGTGCTCGAAGCCCGACCACACGGAGGGAACCGCGGCCATCTCCTTCAACCAGGCGCGCTGGTCGTCGTCAAAGATCTCGAAGCTCAGCATCGCCTGTTTCCCGGCGCCGCTGAGAAACTCGATCGCGCGGAACTGGAAGGACTGGAATCCCGATGCCGGGTCGAGCGGGTCGCGAAAACGCAGAAATCCCTCGGGCGACATGGACTCCAGCAACTGAAGGTGCGTAAGCAAGAGATCCTCGATCGAGACCGTCCGGCGCAGGTGCGCGACGGCGAGCCAGGGGCGATTCGCGTGCAGTTCCTGGGCGCAGCGGCGCAGTTCGTCCACGATCACCTTGAACCAGAGCTCGTAGGACTGGTGGACCACGATGAAGAGCAGCTCGTCGGGGGCGTCCTCGCTCAGCGGGATCTGCAGTTTCAAGAGGTCGTTGATTCGAAGGTACGTCGAGTAGTCGGTGCCTTTACTCACGGGTCCACACTAGAACCGCCCTCAGGGACCCTCGCTTCAAGAACGCGTGATCGGCTTGTAGCGAATCCGATGCGGTTGGTCGGCGTCGGTGCCGAGGCGCTTATGACGTTCGACCTCGTAGTCCGAGAAGTTCCCTTCGAACCACCGCACGACCGCGTCGCCTTCGAAGGCGAGCACGTGGGTAGCGATCCGGTCCAGGAACCAGCGGTCGTGGCTAATGACGACCGCGCAACCCGGGAACGTCAAGAGTCCGTCTTCGAGCGCGCGCAACGTGTCCACGTCGAGGTCGTTCGTCGGTTCGTCGAGGAGGAGCACGTTGCCGCCACTGCGCAGCACCTTGGCCAACTGGACCCGATTGCGCTCACCGCCCGAGATCTCGCCCACTTTCTTCTGCTGGTCGCTGCCCTTGAAACCGAAGCTCGCGACGTAGGCGCGGGCGTGGATCTCGCGGTTGCCGACCACCATCTGTTCTTGACCCTCGCTGATCTCGTCAAAGACCGTGGCGTCGGGGTTGAGATTGTCGCGCGACTGGTCCACGTAGGCGAAGACGACGGTACTGCCGACCTCGAAGCTCCCGGCGTCAGGCTTCTCCTGCCCGAGCATCATGCGAAAGAGCGTCGTCTTTCCCGCCCCATTCGCCCCGATGACCCCGACGATTCCGCCCGGCGGCAACAAGAAGGTCAGATTCTCGATCAAGAGCCGGTCGTCGAATCCTTTGGTGACGTCGCGCGCGTTGACGACGACGTCACCCAAACGCGGACCGGGCGGGATCGCGATCTCGAGCCGATCGGCCCGACGTTCGGTGGACTCGGACTCCGCGACCAGTTCGTTGAAGGCACTGAGTCGAGCCTTGCCTTTGCTCTGTCGCGCGCGCGGCGACATCCGGATCCACTCCAACTCTCGTTCGAGCGCCGCCTGACGGACCTTGTCCGACTTCTCTTCCTGGGCGAGTCGGGCCTGTTTCTGCTCGAGCCACGAGGAGTAGTTGCCCTCCCAAGGGATACCGTGACCGCGGTCCAGCTCCAGGATCCACGACGCGGCGTTGTCCAAGAAGTAGCGGTCGTGGGTGATCGCGACGACCGTGCCGCTGTAGTCCTGAAGGGTCCGCTCGAGCCACGCGACGGACTCGGCGTCTAAGTGGTTCGTTGGTTCGTCGAGCAACAAGAGGTCGGGTTTCGAGAGAAGGAGTCGACAAAGCGCGACGCGTCGGCGTTCTCCACCGGATAAGACCGTCACGTCCGCGTCGGGCGGGGGCAGTCGCAACGCGTCCATCGCAATCTCGAGGGTTCGTTCGAGGTCCCAGGCGTTGGCGGCGTCGATCTTGGTCTGGAGATCGGACTGTTCACTGAGCAGCGCGTCGAAATCGGCGTCGGGGTTCCCCATCGCGGCACAGACTTCGTTGAAGCGGATCAGCAGATCTCGCTGTTCGCCGATACCGTCGGCGACGTTGCCCACGACGTCTTTCGTGGGATCGAGCTGCGGCTCTTGTGAGAGGTAGCCGACGCTGAAGCCCGGGGTCAGTCGCGCCTCGCCGCTGAATCCGTCGTCGAGGCCGGCCATGATGCGCAGCAGGGACGACTTGCCTGATCCGTTGGCGCCGATGACGCCGATTTTCGCTCCCGGATAGAACGAAAGATTGATGCCGCGCAGGACCTCTCGATCCGGCGGGTAGAACCGGCGGAGGTCTCGCATGGTGAAGATGAACTGAGCAACCATGTCATCAAGTGTGGCCGAAATCGCGCACGCCACGAAAATCGCACGTCATTAAATCTAAGAGGCCACTATTACAATCGGAAAATGTCCGACATCTCCCTCGACGTCGCCTCGACGGATCGGCACGCGCCCGACTGGTTGATCCTCTGTATTGCCTGTATCGCGCAGTTCATGGTCGTCTTGGACGTCTCGATCGTGAACGTCGCCCTGCCGCGCATGGGTCACGATCTGCACTTCACGCAGAGCAGTGCCCAATGGGTGGTGAACGCCTACGTACTAACGTTCGCGGGGTTCTTGCTCTTGGGCGGACGGGCCTGTGACTTCTTCGGACGACGCAAGGTCTACATCACCGGCATCATCCTCTTCACGCTCGCGAGCATCGGCGCCGGCGTCGCACAAACCGGCACGCAGATGATCACGATCCGCGCGATCCAGGGAATCGGTGGCGCCATCCTCTCGCCCGCCACGCTCACCATCATCGTCACGACCTTTCACGGACCACGCCTGCCCAAGGCCATCGGCGCCTGGAGCGCAGTCGCCGGGGCGGGCGGCGCCGTCGGTGGTCTCTTGGGCGGAATCTTGACCGGATGGGCGTCGTGGCGCTGGGTCTTCTTCATCAACGTGCCCTTCGGTATCGTCGCGGGCACCGTCGCCGTGATGTACCTGCGTGAGATGCGCAACCGCGACGCCACCACCAAGCTCGACGTCACCGGATCAGTGCTCGTCACGGGGGGTCTCGCGGCGGCGATCTACGCGGTGGTGAATACGACGACGCACAGCTGGACGTCCTCCACGACGCTCGAATGGCTCTTCTTGGGATTGGCTCTGCTGGCGGCGTTCATATTCTGGGAAGCGAAAGTGGCGTCGCATCCGCTCGTGCCGTTCAAGATTTTCAGATCCCGACCGCTCACGACGGCGAATCTCATGATGTTCCTCATTGGCGGCACGTTCTTCGCCATGTGGTACTTCTTGACCTACTACTTCCAGGGTGTCCTCGGTTACGGACCCGTGAAGGCCGGCTTCGCCTTCTTTCCGATGGCCCTCGCCATCATCGTGGGCGCCCAGATCTCGTCGCGACTCCTTTCGAGGACGGGAGTACGACCGCTGCTACAAATCGGCGCCGTGCTCGGAGCCCTCGGTTTCCTTTGGATCTCGCTCATCAAGCCCGCCGACTCCTACGCGGGACACATTCTGGTGCCGTCATTCATCTGCGCCTTCGCGATGGGCCTGCTCTTTGCGCCGCTCGCGACGGCCGCGACTTCGGGCGTTGATCGATCCGACGCCGGTCTCGCCTCGGGCATTCTCAATACCGCGCGACAGGTCGGCGGTTCGCTCGCGCTCGCGATCCTCGCCACGGTCGCGACTGACGTGAAGAACCACGCAATCGCCACTACCTCTCAAGCGGCGGCCTACACCTCGGGCTACGACCGCGTCTTCCAGATTTCCGCCCTCGTCACCGTCGTCGCGTTCTTCGTGTCCTTTGCACTACCTCGAAACACCGGTCGCGCGCTCGCTGCCCCGAGCGCGACGTCGCCCGAAGTCGCATCCCCGTTACCTCTAGAACCCGCTTAGTTTGTAGCCCTTATTCGGTACCGATCTCGACGGAGATCCTCTCGATGTTCGCGTACCTCGTCACAATTGCCGTAGTTGCCGGACGTATCGGACGCGTGCGCGCGCCGCTGACGGGAAAACCTATAGGCGCGATTGGCCTCGCGAACCGAGTCCCTTGACGACGAGTGACGCAGCCGACATCGCAGCTTCGAGCGCTTCGTCCACTGAACCTTGGCGCAGGCGAACTGCCAAATAGGCACCCGTGGCGGCGTCACCGGCGCCCGTCGTGTCGACGACCTCGTCACTCAATGTGGTCACGTCGTAATCGACGCCGTCGCGGCGAGCTCGAGCACCGTGTTCGCCTCGTGTGACAATGACTTCGATGAATTCGCGTGACAACCGATCGATCGCGTCATCCACGTCCACCCCGCCGCTCAGGGCCACGGCCTCTTCTTCGTTGGCGAACAACATGCTCGCTCCACGGGCGACCTCCATGAAGACTGCCGGCGTTGTCGCGATGAGCGGTGCGACGGAACAGACATCGACCGACGTAGAACATCCCAACTCGTTAGCCCGCGCGAGTGCGCCGCGACCGACGTCGGCCGTCAAGGGATCGAGCAAGGTATAGCCGGACACGTGGAGATGATCGAACGGTCCCTCGAGAATGTCAAGAACGTGCTCTAGACGAAGCTTGGAATTCGCACCCCGGTCAGTCATCATGGCGCGTTGGCCCGTAACGTCCACGACGGCAACGACCACGCCCGTCGCCTCGTCGACGCGTTCGAGCGAGACGTCGACGCCGGCGCGGCGAAGTGTCACTTCGAAGAGTTGTGCCGCGGGGTCGTCCCCGCACGCCCCGACGTACTTGACGTGATGACCCGCACGAGCAAGCGCCTCGGCCACGTTCGCCGCAGCGCCCCCGCGAGTGAGTCGCACCCGCGATGGCGTATCGCTGGTCGGCGCTATCTCGATATCTGGCTTCACGACGACGTCGAGCATCACGTCGCCGACCACCACGACGTCGCGAAAGCTCACACCCGTGCCTTGGCGATCTCCGCGCTGATTCTTCCGGCCAGCCCGGCGTTCGCCACGACCAGTTCACGATTCACTTCAACGCTGGCGCCGGCGGTATAGCGCGCGAACTCAGCCAGCAGGACCGGCGTCACCTCTTTGCCACTCACGCCCAGAGCCTTGGCCCGTTCGAGCGCACTCGCGAGCGCCCGGTCGTGCAATTCGACGGAGAGTTCGCTCTTAGGGTCGATCGGATTCGCGACGAGAAAGCCAGTCGCCGACAGGTCACAGTGCGCGAGAAACGCCGCGGCCGCTTCCTTCTCGTCCGAGAGCATCCAGTCCAACGAAAATCCACTTTCACTTTGATAGAAACCGGGAAATTTATCCGTTCGAAAACCGGCCACCGGGACACCGAGGGTGTCGAGGCGCTCGAGCGTCGCACCGATGTCCAGGATTGACTTCACTCCGGAGGCCACCACTAAGACCTGATTGCGCGAGAGCGCGGTGAGGTCGGCCGATTCATCGAAACTGTCGCGTACGTCGCGGTGCACTCCCCCGAGACCGCCCGTCGCCATGACTTCGATACCAACGCGCCTCGCCACGCTGATCGTCCCGGCAACTGTCGTCGCCCCGTCGTCGTGGGTCGCGAGCGCGAGACCGAGGTCGCGGGCCGACAACTTTTTCGCGTGACGAGCCGGGTCGGCCAATATTCGCAGTTGCTGTGCGCTTAGACCGACAATGACCCGACCGTCGAGCACGCCGATCGTCGCCGGTACCGAGCCGGCGTCGCGCACGGCGGACTCGCACTCTTCGGCGACCTCCAGATTCACGGGGGCGGGAAGACCTTGCACGACGATCGTCGTCTCCAGCGCCACGATGTTTCGACCCTTCTCGAGAGTCTGGGCCACTTCGTCGTTGATCACGACCGAGGAGTTACGAAAGTTAGTCACGCATTGCGAAGTGTAATGTCTGACCGTGAGTTCATCGACGGCCATCCCTTGGAATGAGCTGCGTGAACAGGCCCGTCACGCTACCGCCACGTCGTACGCACCGTATTCGCATGTCACCGTCGGCGCGTGCGCCATTACCACCGACGGACGCTTCGTCGTCGGTGCGAACGTCGAGAACGCGAGCTACGGCCTGACGCTGTGCGCCGAATGTTCGTTGGTGTCAGACCTCGCGCGCGTGGGCGGAGGTCGTCTTCGAGCCATCTCGATCGTCGCGGGCGACGCGAAGCCCATCGCCCCGTGCGGTCGGTGTCGTCAAGTGCTTTTCGAGCACGGGGGCAACGAACTGTTGGTTGACGCCGGCGATGGCGTCGACCCGACACCGCTTCGCGAACTCCTTCCCGGCGCCTTCGGTCCGGCAGATTTGGACGTGCGCAAGAGTCAGTGAGTTACTTCTCCGCAGTCGACATCATCACTACGAAACGTGACGACGGCGTCCTGAGCGACGACGCCATCACCTGGGTCCTCGACGCCTACGTACGTGGCGACCTCGCCGAAGAGCAGATGTCCGCGCTCTTGATGGCGATTTTCTTCAACGGACTGAGTGAGCGGGAGTTGAACACCTGGACCGACCGAATGATCGAGTCCGGTGAGCGCCTCGAACTAGGAAATCTCACGCGACCGACCGTCGACAAGCATTCGACCGGCGGAGTGGGTGACAAGATCTCACTCATCCTCGCGCCCCTCGTGGCGGCCTGCGGCGCCGCGGTCCCCCAGCTTTCCGGTCGCGGCCTCGGACATACGGGAGGGACGCTCGACAAACTCGAGTCGATCCCCGGTTGGCGCGCGTTTCTCTCGAACGACGAGATCCGCGAACAACTGGACTCGGTAGGCGCCGTGATCTGTGCCGCGGGCCAAGGACTGGCCCCGGTCGATCGCAAGCTCTACTCGCTTCGCGACGTGACCGCGACCGTAGCCTCGATTCCGCTCATCGCATCGTCGATCATGTCCAAGAAGATCGCCGAGGGAACGCACGCTCTGGTTCTCGACGTGAAAGTCGGGCGGGGCGCCTTCATCAAGAACTTGGAACAGGCGCGCGAACTCGCTTCCACGATGGTTGGTTTGGGTGTCAGTCACGGCGTGG
Source organism: Acidimicrobiaceae bacterium (assembly GCA_003155915.1). Classification (GTDB taxonomy): domain Bacteria; phylum Actinomycetota; class Acidimicrobiia; order Acidimicrobiales; family RAAP-2; genus RAAP-2. The sequence continues at coordinate 8,393 of PMFA01000013.1, forward strand.
CGACCGTCGCGCAACTCACGTCAATGGATGCTCCGCTCGGACGCGCCATCGGAAACGCGCTCGAGGTCACCGAGTCGGTGGACGTCCTTCAAGGAAAAGGTCCGAGTGACGTCCGCGAGTTGACCCTCGCACTCGCGCGGATCATGGTCGAACTCGTCGGCCTCGACGTCGATCCCGAAACGAAACTGGACGACGGATCGGGCTACGAAGTCTATGAACGAATGATCCGCGCGCAAGGTGGCGATCCCGACGCGACGCTCCCGATCGCTTCGTGTCGCGAGGAGGTGGTGAGCGTCGAGGACGGTGTCGTTCACTCGATTGACGCGCTGGAGGTGGGCATCGCGGCGTGGCGACTCGGGGCGGGACGTGCTCGAAAAGAGGACCCGGTGAGCGCGGCCGCCGGCGTCGTGTGTCTGATTCGTGAAGGCGACGCGATCATCAAGGGCCAACCGATGTTCGAACTCCACGCCGACGATGAGACGCATCTCCAACAGGGGCGCGACGCCATCGCGAACGCCGTCGTCGTAGGTGAACGTCCGGTGAACACCGAAGCCTTGCTGCTGGAACGTATCACCAACTAGTCCACAGGCCTGTTGACTAACCTCTCTCTATGGCAGTTGCACTCTCGCGTGACCTGATTCAACGAGCGCCGAAGGTCTTGTTGCACGACCATCTCGACGGCGGTCTGCGTCCGACGACGGTACTGGAACTCGCGCGCGAGTCGCACTACACCGGCCTACCCACCAACGACCCCGAAGAACTGCGCCAATGGTTTATTGCCGACACGCCGGGCAGTGATCTCGTGCGCTACCTCGAAGGATTCGCGCACACGACCGCTGTGATGCAGACCAAGGATCACCTGGAGCGGGTGGCCTTCGAGGCGGTGCTCGACCTCGCGCGCGATGGCGTCGTCTACGCGGAGATTCGATTCGCTCCCGAACTGCATCTCGAAGGTGGTCTGACGTTGCACGAGGTCGTGGAAGCGGTGTTGGAGGGTTTCACTCGTGGCATGCACGACGCTGAGATCGAGGGTCACGCAATCATCGTTCGCGCGATCCTCTCGGCGATGCGACAGGCGAGTCTGAGTGAGACCATCGCAGAGCTCGCGGTCGAGTTCCGCGACCGCGGCGTCTGCGGCTTCGATATCGCGGGACCCGAGGACGGCTTCCCGCCCACGCATCACTTGCGCGCGTTTCATCTCGTGCAGCGTGAGGATTTCCACATGACGATTCACGCCGGCGAGGCATTCGGTCTTCCGTCGATCTGGGAGGCCGTTCAATTCTGTAACGCCGAGCGACTCGGACACGGGGTGCGCATCGCCGACGACATCATCGAAAAGGACGGCGACTACCATCTCGGCCGACTGGCCAACTTCGTTCGCGACCGTCGCATCCCACTTGAGGTGTGTCCCACCTCGAACGTGCATACGGGCGCCGCGGTCTCGATTGTCACGCACCCCATCGATCTTCTTCGCAAGCTTCGCTTTCGTGTGACACTCAACACCGACAATCGCCTCATGAGCGGAATCTCCATGACGAGTGAGTTCGAGACGTGCGCCGAGACGTTCGGATGGTCATTGGCCGACATGGAGTGGCTCACACTCAACGCCGCGAAGAGTTCGTTCTTCCAGTTCGATCAACGCCTCGACATGATCAACACCGTGATCAAGCCGGGCTACGCCGCGCTGCGTTTAGAGACGCAGTAACGATTCCAGATCGGCGCGCACGGCCTCGACGAGCGCCGCGCCGTGCCGTCGTTGTTCGGCGAGTGACGTCGCATCACTCGGCGGTGAGGTGATCTCGATGTACGCCTTCAACTTCGGCTCGGTCCCGGACGGACGCACCACGACGCGACCGGCTTCGCCGAGTCGCAACAGCACGCCGTCGGTCGAACCGAGTCCCTCGTAGCCGTTGACCAAGTCGAAGTGGTCACTTACCGCAATGCCGCCCAGCGTCGTCGGCGGCTCTTCGCGCAGTGACTGTAGCGCGTTCGTGATCGCGCCCAGGCCGCTCGGCCCCTCAGCGCGAAGCGAAAGTTGGAAGATCGAATGGACTCCGTAACGAGTCTCGATCTCATCCAAACGATCGATCAGCGTCTGGTCGTGACGGCGAAGGTCATCGGCGAGACGAGCGATCGCGAGGGCGGCCGAGAGGCCATCTTTGTCCGCGACCTCGGGATCGACCGCGAAACCGAGGGCCTCTTCGTAGCCCAGTCGCAGCACCCCGTCTCCGGCGGCGCGCGCGAGCCATTTGAATCCAGTGAGCGTCATCGTGAAAGTAACGCCCGCGTCGCGCGCCATCTCTCGCAACAGCGTGGATGACACGATCGTCGTCGCGACGACGTCACGGGGATCGCTCATCGTGGGCAACATCGCCGACGCCAAGAGCCAGCCGATCTGGTCGCCTCGAAGCACGTGCCAACCGTCGTCGTCGCGCACGGCCGCACCCAAACGATCGGCGTCCGGGTCGTTCGCGATCACGAGACTGGAGCCCACCTCGTCGGCGCGGGCCATGGCGAGATCCAGGGCGCCCGGTTCCTCCGGGTTGGGGAACGGCAGCGTCGGGAATGCACCATCGGGTTCGAACTGGACCGCGACCGGCGTCACGGAGGAGAAGCCGGTCGCAGCGAAGAGCTCCATCATGGTCGCGCCACCGACGCCGTGGAGCGGCGTGTAGGTGATCGCGAGGTCGCTCCCACCAGGAACCGCGAATCGTTTCGCGAAGTGGGCGCGGTACTGATCGAGGACGTCCTGGGAGATCCATCGGTGGTGGGTGCTGGTTCGCTCGCCCAGTTCGGGCCTCACGACGTCGTTCGCAAATCGCTCGACGATTTCGTCGTTGGGCGGGATTATCTGGGAGCCGTCACTCGAGTACAGCTTGTAGCCGTTGTCCTGCGGTGGATTATGGCTCGCCGTCACCATAATGCCAGCGGCGGCTCCGAGTTTCTTCACGCAGTACGCGACGAGCGGCGTCGGCAGCGGCCCGGGCATTTCGTACACCTTGACGCCGGCGCCCAAGAGTACGGCGACCACCTCGTTGTTGAACAAGTCCGACCCGTTACGACCGTCGCGTCCCACGACGACGCCGCGACCAGCGTCGACGCCGATCTCATCCAGCCAGGCGATCACGCCTTGGGTCGCCCGGCGCACGGTGTAGCGATTCATTCCGGCGGGCCCGGCCATCTCCGGCCCGCGAAGTCCCGCGGTGCCAAAAGTTAATGGCGTGTCGAATCGACGGTGGAGTTCTTCTTCGTCCCCGCTCTCCAACAGTCGTTGCAGCGTTTCGCGGTCTTCAATGTCCGGGTCGCCCTCGATCCATTCGAGCACGCGATCATGGAGCGATTGGTTCACAGGACCGGGACGATATGGGTCAACAACGTGCCCAGCGACGCGGCGGCTGACTGGCCGGCTTCGAGGACCTCGAGGTGGTTCAAGTGGCCCGCCGTCACGCCCGCGGCGGGGTTCGACACGAGGCTCAATCCGAGGACCTCGGCCCCCAGATGACGCGCGGCGATGGCCTCGAGCACCGTGGACATTCCCACGAGCGTCGCACCCATCGTGCGGGCCATCACGATCTCGGCCGGGGTCTCGTAGTGCGGACCCCGAAAGCCGGCGTAGACGCCTTCGAACAGATTGGGTTCGGCCTTCTTCACGGTCGCGCGAAGTCGCGCGCTGTACAGATCGGTGAGGTCGACGAACCGGGAGCCGTATCCCTTGGGCGGTGCGGGTCCCTCGAGGGGCGACGCGGCGGTCAAGTTGATGTGGTCGCGGATGATGACGACAGTGCCGGGGGTCCACGACGGATCGATGCCACCCGCGGCGTTGGTCAAGACGACCTTGGTCGCGCCGGCCGCGATGACGGTGCGGATCGGGTGCACGACCTGGTCGGCCGTATTTCCTTCGTAGAGATGGACCCGTCCCGCCACCAGCGCGATTCGTCGGTCGCCGATCTTGAGCGAGAGGATCTGGCCACTGTGACCAGCCACGGTCGGCGTGACGAAGCCCGTGAGCGACGTCGTCGAGAGCACGTTGGCCGGCGTTCCCAAGGCCACCGCGCCTTCGCGCCACCCCGATCCCAGCACGATGGCGATGTCGTAGTTGTCATAGCCGCTCGCTTCGCGCAGTTCGTCGGCGGCGCGCCGGGCGAGCTTGTACGGATTTGTCATCACTGTCCTATCGTGTGCCACACCGTGGACGTCTCGACGAAGGCACGCAGGCGTCGAAGCGAGGAGTCAGTTTCATTCTCGCGGGGGCGAAAGACCCGCTTGATGGAGCCGGCGCCCAAGACGGCCAGTTCGTCGGCCGCGTCGCGAGTGACGCCGCAAATATCGAGACCATCGACGTCCTCGTGCGCGGCCAGTACCGGGGCCAATTCGCTCGTAAGACCGGTGACGATGTTGAGCACGCCCGCGGGGAAGTCCGAGGCGGACGTCATCTCGCCCAGCAACACCGCCGGCGTCGGACGGGTTTCACTGGCGAGGGCGACGACCGTATTGCCGACGCACAGTGGCGCCATGATGGCCTCAACGAATCCTTCGAGCGACTCTTGGACACCCACGACACCGACCACGCCGCTCGGCACCGGGATCGAGAAGTTGAAGAACGGGCCGGCCACGGGATTGGTCCCGCCCAGTACCTGCGCAACCTTGTCGGTCCACCCGGCGTACCAGACGATGCGATCGATCGACGCCGAGACTTTCTTTTGACTCGTCCTGACGTTCACGCCCTCCGCGAGCGCGACGTGCTCGGCGAGTTCGTCGCGACGTGATTCGGCCATCTCGGCGAGACGGTAGATGACCTGACCCCGGTTGTAGGCGGTCGCGTTCCACCATTTCGCTTGCGCTGCGCGCGCTGCGCTGACCGCGTCACGGACGTCCTTGCGAGAGCCCTGCGCGACGTTGGCGAGGAACGCGCCCTTGGCCGAGGTCACTTCGTAACTTCGACCCGATTCCGAACGGGGATAGGCGCCGTTGATGAGCAATTTGTACGTCTTTCGGACATCCAGTCGAGCGTCAGACATTGAGGTACGCCTCCAGTCCGTGCCGTCCACCTTCGCGCCCGAACCCCGACTCGCGCATGCCGCCAAAGGGACTCGTCGGATCGAAGCGGTTGTACGTATTGGCCCAGATGACGCCGGCCCGGAGTCGCTCGGCGACCCAGAGCGTCCGGCTCCCCTTCTCGCTCCATATGCCGCACGCGAGTCCGTAGTTCGTGTTGTTCGCCTTGGCGACGGCCTCTTCGGGCGTGCGGAACGTCAGTACCGAGAGCACTGGACCGAAGATCTCTTCGCGCGCGATCCGGTGGGACTGCGCCACGTCGGCGAAGACCGTCGGGGCGAACCAGTAGCCCTTTTGAGGCAGCTCACACGAACTCGTGTAGCGCGTCGCGCCCTCGCTTTCGCCGAACGCCGTCAGTTCGCGAATGCGAAGGAGCTGCGCCGCGGAGTTGATCGCGCCCACGTCGGTGTTCTTGTCGAGCGGGTCACCAACGCGCAACTGTTCGACGCGACGAACCAGACGCCGCAGAACCTCGTCGGCCACTGATTCTTGAACCAACAGGCGTGAACCAGCGCAACACACGTGGCCCTGGTTGAAGAAAATGCCGTCGATGATGCCTTCGATCATCTCGTCGATGGGTGCGTCGTCGAAGACGATGTTCGCGCCCTTGCCCCCGAGTTCGAGCGTCAGGTGTTTGTGACTCGCGGCGGTGCGCTGTTGAATCATTCGACCTACTTCGGTCGAACCGGTGAAGGCGATCTTGTCGACGTCGGGGTGATCGACCAACGCCGCACCGGTTGAACCGTCGCCCGTGACGATGTTGACGACGCCCAGCGGTAGCTCGGCCTGCTGGAGGATCTCGGCGAGCACCAGGGCACTGAGTGGTGTGGTCTCGGCGGGCTTCAGCACGCAGGTGTTACCCGCGGCCAACGCCGGAGCCAATTTCCACGCGGCCATCAACAAAGGAAAGTTCCAGGGGATTATCTGTCCGGCCACGCCGAGCGGCTTGGGGTTGGGGCCGAATCCGGCGTGATCGAGCTTGTCGGCCCATCCGGCGTAGTAGAAGAAATGGGCTGCCGCGAGCGGAATATCGACGTCGCGCGACTCGCGGATCGGCTTACCGTTGTCGAGGGTCTCGACGACGGCCAATTCGCGCGAACGCTCCTGGATCAGTCGAGCGATCCGAAAGAGGTACTTCGAGCGCTGCGCGCCTGTTGTCTTGGACCACACCTTGTCGTAGGCGTGACGCGCGGACACGACGGCGCGGTCCACGTCCACGGCGTTTGCCTGGGCGACCATCGAAAGCGTCTCTTCGTTCGCGGGATTTATCGTCGCGAACTGGCCGTGGGACGCCGCGTCACTGAACTCGCCGTCGATGAACAGCCCATAGCTCGGCTTCAGTTTGGCGATGGCCGCCGATTCCGGGGCCGGGTCGTACTCGAGTGATCCCAGTTGCGAGTTGGCGAGTTGGCGATCGCTCATCAGTCCGCGCTGAATTCATCGGCGCGCACGTAGGTGCCACGCTGCTGCTTGAGTCGTTGCATCAACAGGTCGTTCAAGAGCGACGACGCACCGAAGCGGAACTTGTTGGGAGTGAGCCACGTTGAGCCGACCGTCTCGTTGACGAGGACCAAGTATCGAATGGCGTCCTTCGTGGTTCGGATCCCGCCCGCCACCTTCACGCCCACCGTCGGTCCGGCCGTTTCGGCGAAGTCGCGGACCGCTTCGAGCATCACGAGTGCCACGGGAAGCGTTGCGTTCACCGTCACTTTGCCCGTTGAGGTCTTGATGAAATCGGCACCGCCGAGCATTGCGATCCAACTGGCTCGTCGGACGTTGTCGTACGTGACCAACTCCCCTGTTTCGAGGATCACCTTGAGGTGCGCTTCGCCGCACGCCTCTTTGACGGCCACGACTTCGTCAAAGACTTGACCGATGCGACCGGAGAGAAACGCGCCGCGGTCGATCACCATGTCGATTTCATCCGCCCCGGCACTCACCGCGTCTCGGACATCCATCAGCTTCACCTTGAGCGAGGCGCGCCCGGACGGGAACGACGTCGCGACCGACGCCACCGCGACTGGTGAGGAGCCCAATACAGAACGGGCGTGCGCGACGAGGTCGGGGTAGACGCACACGGCGGCGACCGAAGGGATTGTGAGGTCGCGGGGATCAGGTCGCATCGCTTTGGTACACAGTGACGTCACTCGACCTGGCGTGTCGGCGCCCTCGAGCGTCGTGAGATCGACCATCGAGATCGCCATCTCGATCGCGGCCAACTTCGTCGATTTCTTGATTGACCGGGTCGAGAGTTTGGCCGCGCGCGCATCAGCGCCCACGGCGTCAACGCCCGAGAGACTCGTGAGGAGGGCCTTCAACTGCGCTTCGGACTCGATGGTGGGCACGGCGATCGTGGCGGCGATCTGGACACTGCGATCTTGTTCAGTGACCAGACGAAGCGGTGCGGTACTCACTTGGACAACGCTAGCAACGCCGCGCGCCGCCATCGCATCCGAGCCAAGGTCAGCGAAAGAGAGGAAGTTCCTTCGCGTCACGGCGTTCACGAAGCGAGGGCGCGCCGGCGTCTTTGGGACTCACGACGGCCTCGCCGACAATCGTCCACGGCACGCTGATCTCAGCGTCGAAAGGATTGATCTCGAATTCGAACGCCGCGTTGAAGGGCGAGGAGAGCAGGTAGGTCAGCGCACCAAGATCGCTGGTCACGCAGAAACCGTGCGCTACGCCGACCGGGACGTAGACCGATCGTTCCTCGCCGGCGGCGAGGTGCACAATCTCGCAGCGACCGAAGGCCGGCGAGCCGACGCGGATGTCGACGATCACGTCGTCCAACTCTCCGTGCGCGCACGTTACGACCTTGGCTTGGCCTCCTGGGGCCATCGAATAATGCAGTCCGCGAACGACGTTCTTTTTCGAAATCGAGAGGTTCGCTTGTTGCGCTCGAAAGTCGACCCCGACCTCTTTGAAGTCCTCGTCCTTGAACCATTCGCGAAACGTTCCTCGGTCGTCGCCCCACACCGGTGATTCCAAGACGAATAACCCGGGGATCGAGAGCTCGATCAGCTTCACGGTCGATCCTTGAGCGGTCGCCACCACGCCTCGTTGTCGTGGTACCACTTCACGGTGTGCGCCAGGCCCTCGTCGAAACTCATCTGAGGCTCATACCCCAACTCGTTCTTGATCTTGCTCCAATCGACGGAGTAGCGACGATCGTGACCCAGGCGGTCCGTCGTCGCTTCGATCATCGAGTCGCTGTAGCCGCAGAGGTCAAGGAGCCGCGTGGTCAACTCTTCGTTCGTCAGTTCCGTGCCGCCACCGATGTTGTAGATCTCACCGGCGCGACCGCCTTCGAGGACGGCGAGAATCCCGCGACAGTGGTCGTCCACGAAGAGCCAGTCACGGACGTTCTGGCCGTCGCCGTAGAGGGGGACCTTCACCCCGTCGAAGAGATTCGTCACGAACAGTGGAATCACCTTCTCCGGAAACTGGCGAGGTCCGTAGTTGTTCGAACAACGCGTCACCATGACCGGAATGCCGTAGGTGCGGTGATAGGCCAAGGCGGCGAGGTCGGACCCGGCCTTACTCGACGAGTACGGCGAGTTCGGCTCGAGGATGTGGTCTTCACGCCACGACCCCTCACCGATCGATCCGTAGACCTCGTCGGTCGAGACGTGGACGAATCGCTGCACGTCACTGTGGCGCGCGCCTTCGAGCAGTTGGTGCGTGCCGATGACGTTCGTGTCGTAGAACGCTCGCGCACCGGTGATCGAACGGTCGACGTGGCTCTCCGCCGCTAAGTGCACGACGGCGTGCGCCGAGCACAGCACCTCAGTGGTGAGATCGGCGTCCGTGATCGATCCTTCAATGAAACTGACGCGCGAGTCGCGCAACACTTCGTCCATGTTCTCTCGTCGACCGGAGTAGGTCAACGCGTCAAGAAGAACGATGTCGTCGAAGTCAAGTCGTTCGGCGTTCTCGAGCAGCACTTCGGCGAAGCGTGAACCGATAAACCCAGCGGCTCCAGTTATCACAACGCGCATGGCGATACCTCGACCTTTAGAAGGGCTTGCAAGACTTCTATACTAATTCAGTGAAGGGAATCATTCTGGCTGGTGGTAGCGGCACACGCCTTCACCCAATAACTCGTGCGGTATCCAAGCAGTTATTGCCCATCTACGACAAGCCAATGATCTATTACCCGCTCAGCACGTTGATGCTGACGGGACTTCGTGAAATTCTTCTCATTACGACGCCGCACGACCAAGACGCCTTTCGACGACTGCTCGGTGACGGATCACAACTCGGCGTCGCCATCTCCTACGTCGTGCAGGACCAACCGAACGGTCTCGCCGAAGCCTTACTGCTGGGCGAAGAGTTCCTCGACGGTGACGGTTGCGCGTTGATCCTCGGCGACAACCTCTTCTACGGACCGGGCCTCGGTACGCACCTACAAGAGAACACCGCGGTCGAGGGAGCATTGATCTTCGCCTATCAGGTGAGCGACCCGTCGCACTACGGCGTCGTTGAGTTCGACGACGACGGCAAGGTCATCTCCATCGAAGAGAAACCGCTGAAGCCTAAGAGCACGTACGCCGTCCCGGGGATCTATTTTTACGATGCCAAGGCTCCGGCACTCGCACGTGAACTGAAACCGAGCGACCGCGGCGAGCTGGAGATCACGGCGCTCAACAACGCCTACCTCGAGCGAGGGGAACTTCGCGTGGAGGTCCTTTCGCGCGCGACGACGTGGCTCGATACCGGAACGCACGAATCGCTCTACGAGGCCGGTGGACTGATCCGAACGCTGCAGCACCGAACCGGCCTGCGTATTGGCGACGTCGAGCAGATTGGCCGCGACCAGGGCTGGATTGTCGACCTCTGAACTTGGAGGCTTATTTCAAGGGAGTCGCGATAACTGCCTCTTGGTCACCCAAAATGAGCTCCAACGATCAAGAATATGGAACTGCGACGGCGCGGTCGGACACTATTTGATGTGCGCACCTACGACGAACTCGACGACGCGGACCTGTGGGAACTGTCGAAGAATGACCCGGAGGCGTTCGGCGAAGTGTTTCGACGTCACGCCCGTTCGGTCTTCGCGATCTGTTACTGGCGTACGGGCGACGCGGCCACGGCGGAGGACGTCACGAGTGTCGTTTTCCTCGAAGCGTGGAAACGCCGCGACTTGGTGGTCCTCGAACAGCGCTCGGCGCTACCCTGGTTGCTCGGAGTAGCGAACCACGCGTCGCACAACGCAACTCGTTCGCTGCGTCGCTACAGCCAAGCGCTCAAACGACTCGATGGCCATCGCAACACGCCAAGCGATGACGCGGTGATCGACCGGATCGATGCGGAAACGTCGCTCAACCTCGTGAACGAGGTCATACGAGATCTCACCGAACAGGAGCGCGAGATCGTGCTGCTGGTGTTCTGGAGTGGTCTCACCTACGAAGCCACGGCGGTGGCGCTCGGAGTTCCGGTGGGAACGGTTCGCTCTCGAGTATCACGCACCCGTCGAAAGTTACAACTTCGACTCGGCGGTGACCGAGTCGGTAAGGAGGCGTCATGAATGAAGATCTCTTGACACCGGGCGTGCCCGCGCTCAGTGACGAATGGGTCACCGAACGAACGCAGTATCTCGTGGAGGAGATCGCGACGCCGTCACTGCGTCAGAAGCGGAGTTACGTCCTTGGTGGTGTTGGTGGAGGGGTGGTGGCCGTCGCGGCGGCGCTCGTCGGACTCTTGGGTCCGTGGGCGTCTCCGGCATTCGCCGGCTGGTCGGCCCAACCAACATCGGCATCTTCGGGTCAAGTCAGCACCGCCCAAACCGCGTGCGCGTCGCTCGCGGCGAACCTCGCCAACTCGCCCGGAAGTACCGCGTCGGCAACATTGCCGCCGGTCTCCTTAACTGACGCGCGCGGACCTTATACCTTGATCGTCTACGGCACCACGAGTCCCACGCTGTGCGTCCTTGGCAACGGGTTTTCCTCACTGAACGAAAACGGAGGAACGATCGGCACGAGTGATGCGCCATCAATGGGAGGCGGCACTACCGTCGTCGGCCGATCGACCACGGAACGCGTCTCGATGAAACAATGGGCGGCGGCAGCCTCCGCTCCCGGGGAAGCGACGGTTGAATACGAGAATTCCGCCGTCAACAGCAATGGTTGGGAATTTAGCGTGGTCGAAGGCTCAATAGGTTCGCGCGTCTCGGGGGTCACATTGACCCTCAGCGATGGTTCGAGCGTGGTGGCCACCGTCGACAACGGAATTTTCGCCGCGTGGTGGCCAAGCCAGGCCACGGTGTCATTGATTCAAGCCACAACCACTTCGAGCGGCAACTAACGAAACGAAACCGCGACCTTGTCAAGTAGCAAGGTGGGACCTCAAGGACCTGTAGCGCTTGATCGCCCACCACGTGGACCAGATCATGAAGAGCTCCAAGGCTGCAGCTAGGCCCGCGACCAGCGCGTTGTGTTCAAGACCCACCCACAGGATAAGCGCGACCTCCGCCATCACGACCACGAGTGAGATGACGGCGTAGTACCCGTATTGCGCGGCCGCCACGACGATGCGCGAGGTCGCGTCCACGTTGGTTCGCCAGAAGACGTTGAGGACGTCGCGCTTCTCCCTCCACGTGCAGCTGCGATAAACGTCGATGTTCACCTACCCACGATACCTACGGGCTCGAACTTTCACGGGTTGACGAGAACAACTTCTCCACAAGCGAAGCGACCAACCCGGGACTTCGTTCAGAGCTCAAAGCCCAAGTAACTCGCCTCCGCGCCGTGCGCGAGACGCTTGTGCACGCTCAGTGTCGGTCGGTCCAGATTTGACATCCTCTCGGCGACCTCGAGTGCGTGCGCGAGTACGTCCGACTCGCCCATCACCGCTTCGACGATACCGAAGTGCAGTGCGTCGGGACCTGAGAATCGTCGAGCCGTCGACGCCGCGATGGTCGCCGTGGCGCGCGGAAGGCGATTCGTCAGAATCGACCACAGCCGCTCGTCCAGGGCCAGGCCGATCTCGGCTTCGTTCATGCACCAGTACCCACGGTCCTCACGCATGACTCGATAGTCGAAGGCGCACGAGATAAGCGCACCACCGGCGAACGCGTGTCCGTTGATCGCCGCGACCGTGTAGGCCGGGAAGATGAGGAGGCGACCGATGGTCTGCTCCAAGGAGTGCAGTGTCGCCGTGAACTCGTCGCGCTTGTCGGCGAAGCGTGCGAGATCGAGTCCGTTGCAGAAGAACTTTCCGCTGCCCGTGAGGACCAGCGACACTGGGCCATCCACGTTCTCGATATCGTCGAGGAGCTCATTCAAACGGGCCAGCGAGTCGAGGTTGATCCGGTTCTCTCCCTCATTCCACGTCAGGACTGCGACCGAGCCCTCGTAGGTCAGTGCGATGTCCATGGACGGAGCATATGACGTGCCGGTACTCCGGGTAAGTTACGACTATGGCCGAGAATATTTCCGCTGTCCCCGAACCCGACGTCACCGAAGAGAACCCCGTCTCCGAACACTGGATCTGGGCCGGTGACCACCGCCCCGCGGTGCCGCGCGCACTCGTTGAGCACATGACCAACAATTGGGCGACCGTCACGCCCAGTTTTGAAGTCCACCCCGCCGCGACGTACTGTGCGACGCGACGTGCGCGCATCGCCGAAGAGTTCTCGGGCCGCACGATCGTCGTCGCAACGGGCAACTTCAAAGTTCGCGCCAACGACACGGATTACCGATTCCGGGCCGGCACCGACTTCTTCTACCTCACCGGCTGCGATGAACCCGACGCGGTGCTGGTCATTGGACCGGGGAGCGACGGACCGCGTTCCACGCTCTACATCGCGGCCCGCCGTGACCAGAGCACCCACGATTTCTTCACCGATGCGCGTTACGGCGAACTGTGGGTCGGCGCGCGCCGCGGCGTCACCGAAGCCGCCCGGTACTACGAGATCAACACCGCTCCGCTCGAGTCGCTCGAAGAGGGACTCGCCGCGTTGGCCGCGACCGAGATCGTCAGCGTTCGAGGATTCGACCAGTGGGTCGACGACTCCCTCGAGCCGAACAAGGACGACGAACTTCTGGCCGCGACGCTCAGCGAGCATCGGCTGGTGAAAGACGATTTCGAGATCGCCCAACTCCAACTGGCCGTCGATTACACCGTCAAGGGATTCCAAGACGTCGTACGAGCGCTGCCGGCCGCCGAGGGACGCGGCGAGCGCGTGATCGAAGGCGTCTTTCACCTGCGCGCGCGTGTCGAAGGCAACGACGTGGGCTACGACACCATTGCCGCCAGCGGTTCGAACGCGACGGTGTTGCACTGGATGAGGAACACCGGTGCGGTGAGACGCGGCGATCTGTTGTTGCTCGACGCCGGTGTCGAATGCCACAACCTCTACACCGCCGACGTCACGAGGACGCTTCCGATCAACGGGAAATACTCCCCGGCGCAGCGCCGCATCTACGATCTCGTCGTCATCGCTCAGCAGGCCGGCATCGACGCGGTCAAGCCCGGCGCGACCTTCAAGGCGCCCCACGAGGCGGCGATGAAGATCCTCGCTCATGGTCTCTATGAATTGGGCATCCTCAAAGAGCCGCCCGAGGTGGCCCTTCGCCCCGATCGTCAGCTCCATCGGCGCTACACGCTGCACGGCACGAGTCACATGCTCGGACTCGACGTCCACGACTGCGCCAACGCCCGTGACGAGATGTACCGCGACGGCGTGCTCGAAGAGGGCTACGTCCTCACCGTGGAACCGGGACTGTACTTCCAGGCCAACGACCTCACCGTGCCCGAGGAGTATCGCGGCGTCGGCGTGCGCATCGAGGACGACGTACTGGTCACCGCCACCGGATCACAGAATCTCTCTGCGGCGTTGCCGCGCGACGCCGACGAAGTTGAAGCGTGGATGGCGAAGCTGTGGAGTGAGGCGAGCCCGAATCTCGGGCTGTAACGACTAGGGCAGGATCCGCAGCGGGAGGTGTCGCGGTCCGCGCACCTGGCCCGGAGCCCACGTGACCGCGTCACGGTCGGCGAGCTCAAATCTCGGAAAGCGCTTGATGAACTCTTCGATGGCGACGCGCAACTCCAGGCGCGCGAGGTTCGACCCGACGCAACGATGGATACCGAGTCCGAAGGCCGCGTGACGATTCGCCGCGCGGTCGATGATGAACTTGTCCGCGTCGGCAAAGACCTTCGGATCGCGGTTGGCGGCGGGAAATCCCAGGAGGACCCAGTCATCTTTCTTCATCGGGCTGCCGAAGAACTCATGGTCCTCGGCCACCAAACGAGCCATCGTCACCGGTGCGTAGAAACGAAGGAACTCCTCGACCGCCACCGGCATCAACTCGGGCTCGTTCACTAGTCGCGCGAGATCATCGGGATGCTGGGCGAGGTGCCAAATCGCCGAGCCGATGGCCGACCATGTCGTGTCGATGCCGGCCACGAGGATCAGGACCATTGTCCCGGCCACGTGCTGACGCTCGAGCTTGTTGCCCCCCACCTCGACGTTCAAGAGGTAGCTCGTCAGGTCATCGCGGGGATACTCGATGTGGTCGTCGATCTGCTTAGCGAAGTACTCGCCCATCGGTTCGAAGAGCGGTCCGCGAACCTCCGTCGGCAGGTCGATCAGGTCCAGCACCAAATGGACGATGTCGCGGAAGATCTCCTCGTCCTCCGAAGGGAAGCCGAGCATCGTCGCGATGACGCCCGGCGGGATGAACTGGGCGTAGTCGGTCCCGCCGTCGACGAACTCACGACCGACCATCTCATCGAGGTGCTTGTTGCAGAGCGCGCGAATCTGAGGCTCGAGCGCGTTGACCGGTCCCGGGGCGAAGGCCGGGAGGATCACGCGTCGAGCGATCGAGTGAAAGGGCGGGTCCGACGTGATGGGCGGCGCGCCGCCGACGGGCGCGGGAATGAAGTTCGGCGGGAACTTGTTGTGCGTGACGACAACCATGCGGCTCGTGAAGTGCTCGGTGTCATTGGCGATCGAGGTCACCATCTCGTGCGTGGTCGGGAACCAGCCTCCGCCGTAACGTTCGGTGTGGGCGACCGGGCAACGTTCGCGCAGGTCGTCCCAGATCGGGTAGGGATCGTTCACCCACTGAGGATCCGTGTGATCCCAGTCAGCGGCGAAGTCCTGGACCGGCGTCTTATGCGCCACTGACTCGTCAACGACGTCGCTCACGTCCAACCCTCCCTACTGCAGAATTCGAATCGGCAAGTTCCGCGGCCCGCGAATCTGACCGGGCGCCCACGTCACCGCTTTCGAATCGGCCAATTCGAAGCGGGGATAGCGCTTGATGAACTCCTCGAGCGCGACGCGCATCTCGAGACGGGCCAAGTTCGATCCGGCGCAGCGGTGTATGCCCAGTCCAAAGGCGACGTGACGATTCTCCGCTCGATCGATGATGAACTTGTCGGCGTCCTTGAACGCGACCGGGTCGCGATTGGCCGCCGGGAAACCCAGCAGAATCCAGTCGTCCTCTTTCATCGGACAGCCCTGGTACTCCATGTCATGCTTGACCAGTCGTGCCATGGTGACCGGAGCGTAGAAGCGGAGGAACTCTTCGATTGCGACGGGCATGAGATCGGGCTCGTTGACCAACCGCGCCAAGTCCTCGGGGTTGTGGGCGAGGTGCCAGATCGCCGAACCAATCGCCGACCACGTGGTATCGATGCCGGCCACGAGAATCAGCACCATCGTGCCGAAGACGTGTTCGAGCGCCAAGTTCTGGCCGTCGAGTTCCGCGTTCAAGAGATACGACGTGAGGTCATCGCGCGGGCTGTCCATGTGCTCTTCGATCTGGGCGACGAAGTACTTCTCGACCGGCTCGAACTCGATGATGCGCTCTTCTTCCGGGTGATCGATACCCTCGAGGATGATGTGGACGAATTCGAGGAATTGCTCGATGTCCTCTTCGGGAAAGCCCAACATGCCGCGGATGACGCTCGGCGGGATGTACTGCGCGTACTGGGTGCCCGCGTTCACGACGTCCTCACCGGCCATGGTGTCCAGCAATTTCGAACAGAGTTCACGAATCATCGGTTCGAGCGCGTTGATCGGTCCCGGCGCGAAGGCCGGCAGGATCAGCCGGCGCGCGATCGCGTGGAACGGCGGGTCCGAGGTGATCGGGGGTGCCACACCGATCGGTGCGGGCAGGTCGAGCTCGGTGGGTCGACCATTGCCGATGACGACGTTGCGACTCGTGAAGTTCGTCGTGTCCTTCGCGATCTCTGAGACGCCGGCGTGGGTCGCGGGAAACCAGCCCCCGCCGTAACGATCGGTGTGCGCGACCGGGCAGCGCTGACGAAGGTCTTCCCATATTGGGTAGGGATCGGCGACCCACTGCGGATCGGAGTGATCCCAGTCGGTGGCGAAATCTTGAACGAGAGGGTTGTCGGTCATGGCGAATCCTCAATGAAAACTGCGTGCTCGGGACAGTTCGCCTGGGCGAGACGCGCCAACTCGATGGTCTCGCTCGTCAGAAGGCCGTCGCCAAGTACGACGCCGTTGCCTAATTCGTCGAAGTCAAAGATTTGCGGAGCGATCGAAAAACATCGCCCTTGACCTTGACAGATCTCAGGGTCAATGCGTACTTTCACGGCCCCCCCTTTGCTTGTTCTGACTGACCTTACTACCCAGTAAGAGATATGATGTATGACTTGTAATTCGCGCCTGAACAACACTCGGTCGCACCCCTGACCGAGCACGGCCATCGATTACTCCGTCTCAATTTCTTCGCGACTGATGCCCAGAAAATAAAGAACCGCGTCCAAATACGGCACCGACAGTTGTGCGTCGGCGTGCTCTTGCACGACGGGCTTGGCATTGAAGGCAATACCCAGGCCGGCCGTCGACAGCATGTCGATGTCGTTCGCCCCGTCGCCGACCGCCACGGTTTGCTCCAACGGTACGCCCACCTCGTCAGCGAAACGACGCAGCGCCGTGGCCTTGCCCGCGCGGTCGACGATCTCGCCCACGAGTTGTCCGGACAACTTCTCTTCAACGATTTCGAGACGATTCGCAGCGAGGTGCTCGACCTGCAGTTCGGCCATCAATGGCGCAAGGACCTCCACGAATCCGCCCGACACGACCGCGGGGACATAGCCCAGGCGCTGCAACGTGCGAAGCAACGTTCGCGCACCCGGCGTCAAACGGAGTCGAGAGCGCACGTCGTCCAGGACCGACGCCGGCAATCCCGCCAAGAGCGCAACGCGCCGTCGAAGTGCTTCGGCGAAGTCGATCTCACCCGACATCGCCAACTCGGTGATCGCCGAGACCTCCGCCGCACACCCACACTCATCAGCGAGCAAATCAATCACTTCGTCTTGCAGCAACGTCGAGTCCGCGTCCATCACGACGAGATGCTTGGCGCGCCGATGCAGACCCGCTCGCTGGACCGCCAAATCGACTCCCGCGTCGCGAGCGACTTCGACGAGTGACTCACGAAGCAGCGTGTGGTCCGAACTGCGCACCACCAGTTCATAACAATCGACGGGATAACTCGCGAGGTGCACGATTCGCTCGCACGTCGATCCCGACGCGGCGATCACCGAGAAGACGTCCTCTAACTGCGTCGCGCCAATCCTCGGGGCGAGGAAGGTCACGAGGAGTCGGCGACCGTCACTCACGTCGCTCGGCGTCACCGCTTCGACGGTGGCCGTAATGCCCGCGCTGACGATGTTTCGTTGGGCCAACGCTTCTTCGATGAGCGCTTGGGTCACGGGGTTACGAGAACTGACTTCAGCGCACAGTACGAGCGCACCACGAATCGTGATCTGCGCCACGTCGGTGATCTCAATACCGCGCGCCTCGAGTGACGTGAGAGCGGCGAACAGTTCGGCTCCGACGCCCACACGGTCGGGACCACTGACCGTCACGAGGAACGTCGTAGAACTCACCCCAGCAGCGTAGAGGTTGTCGCTTCGTGGCTAAGACTCGGAATGGTCCTCGCCCGAACGCATCTCGCGGACTTCAGCGACGTGCGGGTCGGTGCGCGCGTCAAAACTCCACAGTCGGGGCAGCGCGAGAGCGACGGCACCGACCGATCCGGTGCACGCCAGACCTCCGAAGGTGAGGGAGAAACGCAGGGTCGTCCACGCCGCCATGACGCCGGCGCGGAACTGTCCGGCCGTGGGCCCGAGTGAGTACGAGATCATCTCGATGCCGGCCATGCGACCGCGCATCTCCGGAGGAATCGACTCGTTCCACATGGTGGTGCGAAAAATGCCGCTGATCGCGTCCGCCCCGCCGCCGACGGCGAGCCCGAGCAAGACGAGCCAGAGCGACGAGGAGTATCCGAACAGTGCGATGCCGAGGCCCCAGAGCGCCGCGGCGATCACGATCGCCCGTCCGTAACGGTGCACTCGGCGCGACCACCCGGACGTGAGCGTCGCGATGAGGGCCCCGGCGGGCAGACCGCAATAGAGAATCGCGAGGGCGTAGGTCTCGTGAAACCTGGCGGCAACGAAGGGCAACATGACGACCGGGAAGGCGAGGATCATCGCCAAGAGATCGATGATGTAGGTGCCGACGATGTCCGGTCGCGACATTGCGTAGCGCACTCCCGAACGAAGCGCCGCCACGTCGCCGTCTTCTGCGGGCACGCTGGCCGCCGTCGCGCGCAGCGAATACAGCAGAATCAGGGAGAGCGAGAACGTCACGAGATTGGCGAGGTAGACCGACGCCGGACCGAGTGCAATCGCGGCGAGGCCACCGAGGGCCGGTCCGATTATGGACGCGGTCGTCATGCGAATGTTCGCGAGCGTCGAAGCGGCTCGCTGCATTTCGTGGGGCACGAACATCTGATTCAGTGCTTCGATACTGGGGCGCTGAAGACTGCCCGCGCCCGAGGCGACGAAAGCGTCGACGTAGAGGATCCAGGCTTGGGGATGCGGCAAGAGTGCGTTGACGAAGAGCACCGCCGTCGAGATCATCAACACCTGTTCCATCGAGATGATCAGTCGTCGACGGTTGAGTCGGTCCGCGAGGACCCCTCCGTAGAGACCGAAGACGATCAATGGCAAGAACTCCGCCAAGCCGAGCGATCCGACGTCGAGCGGCGAATGCGTGAGGAGTCGAAGCTGGTACGGCACGGCCACGTAGGTGGCCTGACTTCCGAGCGCGGTGACGAACCCGGCGATGTAGAGACGGCGGTACTGCTTGGAGACCCGAAGCGGCGTGAGGTCGACGCCGAGTTTTCTACTCACTGGGCGGTCCGGATTGCCATCCATTCTCGCGCGAGTAGTGGCGCAGTACCTTCGCGGGGACGCCGCCCAATACGACGTGATCAGGGAACGTTCCGCGCACGACCGCGCCGGCCGCGACGACGGTGTTTTGGCCCAACTCGGTGCCTGGCAGGATCACGACGTTGGCCCCCAGCCAACTCCCCGATCCGATGCGCACGGCCGCTTCGGTCGGTGGCTGCCAACCAATCGGCTGATCGGGGTCCTCGTAGGAATGGTTCTCGTCGGTGATGTACACGTAGGGACCGGTTTGGATCTCATCGCCCAACACGATCGACCAGTGTCCGATGATGTGTGATCCGCGTCCGATGATGCACTTCTTCCCGATCGTCACGACCGGGGAACTCAGCATCGTCTGCTCACCGCTGATCCCGGCGGTCAGACAGACGTTCGGACCGATCAGCGTCTCATCACCGATGGCGAGGTAGCGCTCGTTGTAGATCACGCCCTGGGGCGCCATCAAGGCCGCGCCCTTGCCGAAGTATTGGAACTCCTTCGCGTACGGGTCACTCGGTCCGACCGTCGCCACTTCGTTGACGTACCGACGAGCAGCGCGCACCCGTGCGCCCAGGAACTGTCGGAAGCGAAGTCGATTATTCACTGGGGCAACGCTACTGGTACGCGCGAGCGTCGTTCATCGCCCGAGGGCCAGTGAGTCAGCCCACGTCACTGATGACGCTGACGCCGAAGGATCAGTCGAGTGAGATAGGCGTGTCGATGTCCATTTCGACACCGGTACCAACGACGTCGGGCAATAGGGCGTTGGCCATGTGCTCGCGCACGCGTCCATCGATCTCAGCCATCGTCTGCGGGTTCTCGCGAAGGAAGGCCTTCACGTTCTCGCGACCCTGGCCCATCTGCTCACCCTCGTAGGTGAACCAGGCGCCGGCCTTCTTCACGAAGCCCAACTCGACGGCGACGTCGAGGACCGAACCTTCGCGACTGATGCCCTGGCCGTACATGATGTCGAACTCAGCCTGCTTGAAGGGCGCGGCGCACTTGTTCTTCACGACCTTCACGCGCGTGCGGTTACCCACCACTTCGGTGCCATCCTTGATCGATTCGATGCGACGAATGTCGAGACGGATTGACGCGTAAAACTTGAGGGCCCTCCCACCGGGGGTTATCTCAGGTGATCCGTAGAGGACGCCGATCTTTTCGCGCAACTGGTTGATGAAGACCGCGACGGTGTTGGACTTGGAGAGTCCTCCGGTGAGTTTGCGAAGTGCCTGACTCATGAGACGGGCCTGCAGTCCGACGTGCGAGTCGCCCATGTCCCCTTCGATCTCGGCGCGCGGCGTCAGCGCCGCCACTGAGTCGATGATGATGACGTCAAGTGCACCCGAGCGGATCAGCATGTCGGTGATCTCGAGGGCCTGCTCGCCGGTGTCGGGCTGGGAGATGAGGAGGTCATCGACGTTGACGCCGATGGCGCGCGCATAGACGGGGTCCATCGCGTGCTCGGCGTCGATGTAGGCACAGACGCCACCGTTTCGCTGGGCTTCGGCGACGACGTGCATCGCCAATGTCGACTTACCCGAGGACTCGGGGCCGTAGAGCTCGACGATGCGACCGCGGGGCAGCCCACCGATGCCGAGCGCCATGTCGAGCGCGAGGGCGCCGGTCGGAATCGACTCGATGTTCATGTGCAGGTTCTCGCCCATGCGCATGATCGAGCCCTTGCCGAACTGCTTCTCGATCTGGCCGAGTGCGGCGTCGAGGGCCTTCTCACGGTCGTCGGTTGCCATTGTTGTCTCCTTGTTTTTCGTCATCGGAGGAACGCTATGAGCCTCTTGTGACATCGGTCGGTCTCCACCCGTAATCACGGTACTACGAACAAGTGTTCGTAAAATGGATATAGCGTTGTGTGCGCAAAAAAAACACGCCATACCCCGAAAATCTACCCCCGTTAGGCTGGTATTTATGGAAAAGAAACGCTACGACCCCGACGAATTGGTCGGCCTCGAAATGGAACCCGAAGAGGCTTTGGAGGCAATTCTGGACGGCGCTGGGACTGCCGACGAGGACTGGGAAATGGACGAAGGCTCAGGGTCCGAGGACTAGTTTCGGGCGATGGCAAGAAAATCGTCTTTGGACGGAAAGTCATTCGGACTTACAGGGGGAATCTCCTTTGCGGCAGGGAGTATCTTGCTCGCCGTGATGCTTCCAACAGGTATTTCCACGCCTGTGGAATTGGCCCTATTTTCGTTTGCCTGCCTGCTAGCAGTATGTGGTTTGGCGTCTTCGCTGTGGGGGCTGCATCTCCACCTACTTGATCGACGCATCGCACAATTTCACAAAGATCATCGCGGGTTTCTTGCGGATTCGCTGGGGGCATCTCCTCATACAGAAAACGTTCGTGGAACCGCAGAGAGCATTGTCAACGAATTACGGACCCAGGGCGTCAACGTCACGATGGCGTATGACTGGATTGTTAATGCGTTGGCCTACGCATTCCAGACGGAGACGTTCGTTAATCCAGACGATGACTGGGGATGGATGTCTGAGGCGAGATTTAGAGCTATGGCGCAGTGGGTTGTTGATGTACAGGCCACGGTGCGCAAAGTAATGGGCAAAAAAGAAGCCGACAATTTAGACATGGATGTCAACCGGATTCGTGAAATCGAGAAAGGTGCCGATCCAAAGGGTGACATCCATGAAATGGTCAACACGCGAGGAAAGGCGCAGGATGCTTTGCGCTGGCTAGAGAACTGTGATGACGAGCGACGTTGGCCGAAGAATGGTCCGTATGCCTCTAAGCAATGACATGCGCGTAGGGCAACTTTCCTGCGAGTCTCGTACCGAGATCGGCCATGCGCTCGGAGTCAGTCAATTCACAAGTGCTGTATCGATAGTCGAACTCATTCAAGTACCGGTGCAAGTGCTTGGGGTCAACGTGAATGTGCGTGCCCTTAAGTCCGCGCTTGAGTTGAGCGAAGTAGTTCTCGCAGAGGTTCGTACCGTTCGTCTTGTCAGTGGCGTAAATACCGGCCTTGTGGTCCACAATGTAGTGACCGGCCATAGCGCGACCGACCGAGAGGTAGCCACGAAACGAGTCCGTGTGAAGCGTCGTGGTGGCGGTGTCCACGTTCATTCGGATGGCATCTCCCAACGCTTTCGAGTCGACGGACTCCAAAACCTGCGAACGGACAGTGTGAGTGTTCACGTCAATGACGGAGACAACGGGCGTCTTTTTCGAACCGCGACCAATTCCAACTTCACGGGTATCGTTGGCGTGGCGAAACTCAGGATTACCGCCGATGTAAACCTCGTCAACAACAACGTCACCGGAAAACAACACGTAGTCATCGTGGCTCATCGCCTCACGGATACGGTGCAACATATGCCACGCAGTACGAGGGCAGAGTCCGTACTTGCGCTCAATCTCACGCGCAGCGACACCATTCTTCGAAGCGCACATTTCGAAGATCACCATGACCCACGTACGAACAGAAATCTTGGTCGCGTGCATGATGGTGCCAGTCAAAACGCTGAACTGCTTGCGACAAGGTGTGCAACGCCACACACGGCGCGCGGACTGAGAACCGCCAGCCGTGGTGCGAGAAACGCCATTGGTCGGCGTGACGTAGTGAACGTCAGTGGACAGACACTTAGGGCACTTGGTCTCACCGTGCCAGCGCATGTTTTCGAGATACAAGTAGGCGTCAGCCTCGCTAATAATCTCTCGGCTCAGGCTGGCAATCGTTGTCCTCATTCTTCAATTCTTCCAAGTAGGTGTGACATAACGTCACCCCTGATGGAAGGTGTTATCGAACGCCTGTTCGTGTGTTTTTGCAAAGTTGTTTTTTATGCTTTGCAGAGTGTTGGGAATGATATATACACTGAAGTTGGTTTTAAAACCGGCGTCGGCGCAAGTGAGGTGATTGCTTACGTGTGCCGTATGCAAGTGGATGGGCGCTGGTTCAGCAGCGCCCATTTGCGCTGTATTGCGGTAGGTAAGGGATTCGGACCCTTGAGAGGATTGATTAGATCCTCTGCGTGTGTTTCAGACACGTGCTTTAAACCACTCAGCCAACCCACCGTCGGTATGCCTTTGGAAAACTTACCGACACCATTATCCCCCTCAAAGTGTTACAACCAGCGTCTTTTGACGGGTGCAACGAGGACAACAACTTGGGGATTTACCTGTGGACAAAAAACTCGAATCTGTGGAAAACCCGTGTTTTTTTGCACACACAACGCCATGGATATTCCGGCGACTCCTCAATTCTGCACCCTGGGGGACCGGAAATACAGTGATTTCAAGGAATTTCTCGTCAATCGACCAGGGCTTGGTAGACGAGTTGCTGCAGTTCTCGCCGAATCGAATAGGTGCCGCTCGGAAGCAGTTGCGTATAGAAACCAACGCACAGATCCTCGGCCGGATCGACCCAGAAGACCGTCGACGCGGCGCCGCCCCACGAGAAGGTCCCCTCCGACGTGAGGCTCTTGTTCTTCACCGAGTCGATGACGACCGAGAAACCGAGTCCGAAGCCGATTCCGGCGTAACTGGTCTCGGAGAACGAGTCGGTCGCGAACTCTTCGAGGTCGGCGTCGTTCGGAAGGTGGTTGTGGGTCATCAACTCGAGCGTGCG
>PMFA01000027.1 GCA_003155915.1 Acidimicrobiaceae bacterium
TCGAGGAACGGGTCGCCGCGAACGATTGAGACGACGATGATCACGCTCACCATGGCGATGGCCAGGATGATCAGGTACGTCCCGATCCTTAGCACGGCGCGCTGGAAGTGACTGATGGTCTGGCTGTCCTGGACGAGCTCGGCGGTCTTGCCGAAGTACGTGTTCGTGCCCGTGGCGTAGACGAGGGCGCCGATCTCGCCCTGGCGGATAATGGATGCGGAGAACACCGAGTCGCCCGGACCACACGTGGCGGGCAGTGACTCACCGGTCAGCGCCGACTGGTCGACCTCAACCGGGTCCCCCTCGAGCAGTCGCGCGTCGGCGGGGACGATGTCGCCCAGGCGCAGCCGGATGATGTCGCCCGGGACGAGCTCTCGCGCCGGGGGATTGACCCACTGGCCGTCGCGCAGCACCCGGGCCTTGATCGCGAGCTCGGCCTTCAGGGCGTCGATGGCCTTGCCAGCCTGGTGTTCTTCCCAGAACCCGATGCTGGCGTTGGCCAGCAGCAAGATCAAAATGATGATGAAGTCGGGCCAGTGGCCCAGCACGGCCGACAGGATCACGGCGACCTCGATCATCCAGGGGATTGGCCCCCAGAAGTAGCTGAGGAACTTCAGGAACTGGTTGACCTTCTTCGCTTCGATCTCGTTCGGCCCGTACTGTTCCAGGCGGGTGGTCGCCTCGGCCTGGGTGAGGCCCTTTGGCGACGATGCGAGGCGCTTCTCGACCTCAGCGACGGGCAGGGTCTTCAGGTCGTCGTTCGTGTCGGTCTTTGATCCGGGCTTCGCGCCAGGACCCTCGGACGGGTGACCGTCAGACTTCGCACTCGACATGTCGCACTCCTTGGTATGGCACAGGCCTAATAATTCTGACGCTACGTCTCCTTACGGCCACTCGCCTCGCGAAGGGACTACGACTGATCATCAGACGGCAAGATCTTGGCCAAAGGACGGTACGTACGTGATGTCCTTAGTATATGCAATAATTAGTGTATGAACAAACGTAACTCCGAATCACCCGACTCGGTGGTCGACGCCGTACTGTCGGCCAGCCGGGTGCTCGTCGCGGTTGCAGCACGTTCTCTCGCTGACATCGCCGAGGAGGTCACGCTCACTCAGTACCGGACCCTCGTCGTGCTCGCGTCGCGAGGACCGCAGAATCTGGTCGGATTGGCCGAGGCCGTCGGGGTGACGCCGGCCACCGCGACACGAATGTGCGATCGTCTCGTGAAGAAGAAGTTGATCGTTCGTCAGTCGGAACAGGACGATCGCCGCCAGGTCCGCCTCGCGCTAACGAAGAAGGGTCTCAAGCTGGTCGGTACCGTCACGAATCGCCGTCGTCGCGAGATCGAAGCGATCCTCAGCACGATCGCCCCCGAGGAGCAGTCCGTTCTCGTGCAGGCCCTGAGCCAGTTCGCGGCGGCGGCGGGCGAGGTCCCCGAACAGGACTGGTCAACCGGGTGGGACCTTTAGATGCCTCGTAGCAACGTGGTCGGAACACGTCGGTGGCAACGAGGAATGCGCTCTGCTCAGGTGCGCAGTGGCGGGTGGCTCGCGTCGGCGACCTACACCCAGAAGTGGCTCGTGCTCGGTACCCTCGTTGGCATCATCGCGGGACTTGGCGCCGTCGTCTTCTACGAGGCACTGCGCCTCGCGACGTACTTTTTCCTCCAGGTGCTTGCGGGCTACAGGGTCCCGCTGCCCGCGAGCGAGGGCGGTGCAGTGGCGTCCTCGCACTTCGCGCGACCCTGGGCCATACCGCTCATCGCGTGCGTGGGCGCACTGGCCGGAGCGGTCTTGGTCTTTACCGTGGCGCCCGAGGCCGAGGGTCACGGCACCGACGCGGCGATCGCCGCGGTGCACCATAACCCCCGTGGAGTTCGTCTGCGCACTGTCTTCGTGAAGATCGTGGCCTCGGCGCTCACCATCGGCTCAGGCGGCTCGGGCGGGCGAGAGGGGCCGACGGGTCAAATCAGCGCGGGGTTCGGATCGTTCCTCGCTCGGTTCCTCGACCTCAGTCCCTCGGACGCTCGCATCACCGTCGCGAGCGGGATCGGCTCAGGTATCGGTTCGATCTTCGGCGCTCCGCTCGGAGGCGCCGTACTGGCCACCGAGATCTTGTACCGCGACGACTTCGAGGTCGAAGCCCTCCTGCCCTCTTTCATCGCGTCCATCGTGGGCTATTCGGTATGGGGGTCCTTCGAAGGGTTCGGTCCTCTCTTTGGTTACGTTGGGAACTACCAACTCACGAGCGCCGTGCAGTTGGGGTGGTTCGGGGTCATCGGCATCCTCGGCGGATTGGTCGGACTGCTTTACGCCAAGGGCTTCTACGGCGTGGCCGCGTTCTTCAGTCGACTCACCATTCCCCGCTGGGTCCGTCCGGCGATCGGTGGCCTGATCGTCGGGTGCATCGCCTTGGCCATCCCCGAGGTACTCGGCACCGGCTACGGATGGATTCAAGTTGGCCTCGGAACTCAGCTCTTGCACATCCCACTCTGGATCGTGCTCATCTTGCCGTTCGCGCGCATCGCGACGACCGGGCTCTCCATTGGTTCGGGCGGTTCTGGCGGCATCTTCGGCCCTGGCATGGTGATCGGCGCCTTCGTCGGAGCCGCGGTCTGGCGCCTGCTGGAGCCAATCGTGCCGAGTCTCGGCCACGACCCCGCCCCGTACGTCATTGTCGGGATGATGGCCTGCTTCGGGAGCATCTCGCGGGCCCCCCTGGCGGTGATGCTGATGGTCGCCGAGATGACGGGAACGCTCTCGCTGATCGTGCCGGCCATGCTCGCGGTCGGTCTGGCGACGCTCATCGTGCGCCGCAACGACGACACCATCTATCGCAGCCAACTGCGCAGTCGGGCCGAGTCCCCTGCGCACCGTATCCTCACCGGTCTTCCACTGCTCGCGATCGCGACTGCGTCACAGGCGATGGCCCCGGCACGATGTGTGCTGGCCGAGCCCGGCGATAGTGCGAAGTTCCAAGCCCAGATGGAGCACGACGAGGTCAGCGCTGCGCCGTTGGTCGACGCGCAGGGTCGCTACGTTGGTGTTGTCACGTTGGAGGCGTTGGAGAAAGTGACCGGTGGCGCCGAGGCCCCGAGTGTCGAAGGCCTCGTCGACGCCACTTTCGCACCAATCCACGAATCGGTGCACCTGGACGTCGTCCTCGATACCCTGACTTCCACGCCGCAGACGTGGGCGGCCGTCATCGACGATGAGCGACGGGTCGTCGGCACGATCGCCGTCACGGACATCGTACGTAATTATCGCCGAACAATGCAGGCAAATCTGCGGCGAGTCTCTGAGTTGGGCGGGTTCACTGGAATCCTGGAGATAGTCGTCGAGCACGAGTCTCCCCTCGTCGACCTGCCGCTTCGCTCAGCGTCGATTCCGCGCGGTGTACTCATTACCGCCATCGAGCGTGGGCGAGATGTCATTCGACCGACTGGTGAGACCGTCATCAAATCTGGCGATCGCCTGATGGTGCTCGGGGGCTCCGAAGATTTGGACGTCCTTGGTCAGCTCGCGTCATCAATTTAGTAGTGAATCGCACTGGTGAAATGGGGCGGGCAGTCTCGAATGTCGCAGAAATATGAGGACTGATAACAAAGTTGAATCGCGCCGGAAAGCGGTAGTCCGCGCAACTTCCAAGATGGGGTTGCCGGTCTGGTTTCGCAGTGCTGCAAAACGGAG
>PMFA01000007.1 GCA_003155915.1 Acidimicrobiaceae bacterium
CTTGCGGATCAAGATCCCTCGGTGTACCAAGAGTTCTAAGCAGCACACCTCGTTCGGTGAAGGGTCGACGCAGTTACAGCACGGGGTCGAGCGATTTCAACGTTGAATCGGCGACGCGACATCCGACGCGTATGATTCTTCACTCACTCATTTCGACGTGGCCGCGCGAACGACGCCGCCGTTCACCTCGAGGTTAATCGTTGCGTCCAGGTGATCGTGAGTCTGATGAGAAATGACCACCACCGTGCCACCGCTGGTGCGGTGACGAACCTCTCGCATCAACAGACGTGCGTCGGACTCATCGAGTCCCTCCGTGGGTTCATCCAGCACCACCACCGCACGATTCGCCAATAGCGCCCGTGCAACTCCCAGGCGCCGTCGCTCACCTCCGCTCAGCCCGGTCACCCCGCCACCGAGCGGCGTGTCGAGCCCGTAGGGCAGCGTTGCGAGCAATGGTCCCAGTCCCGCCGCGTGCAGTGAACCCAAGATCTCCTGATCCGAGGCCGTCGGGCGAGCGAGTCTCATATTGGCCCCCAGGGTCGTGGCAAAGACGTGGGGGGCGTCGTCGACGTAACCGACTCGTGTTCGCACCTGTGTGCCGGTGAGACACTGCAGATCGACGCCGCCGAGCGTCGCCGATCCGCCGCGAGCTTCGATGAATCGGGCGACGAGAAGGGCCAACGTCGTCTTGCCCGATCCGCTCGGTCCGCTTATCGCGACGACGTCGCCCTTTCCCCACGTCGAATCGACCCGCTCGAGAACCGCTCGATTGTCGCGCCAGATGGAGACGTTCCTCAGCACCACGTCGCTTCCCGGTTCGAGCGACGATGGTTCAGTCGGGTCGCGCACTGGCCATGGTCGTGCAACCAGGGCGTCAAGGCGCTGGAGCGCAGCTCGACCACTTTGAATTCCCAGGAGCGAACCCGACGAAGCGCCCACGAGTTCTAATACACTCAGGGCCAAGAGCGCCGGCACCGCGAGCAACGACACGGCGATCGAGTGGTGCACGAGGGCCCCTTGCGTACTGGCAACGATAAAGACGATCGTGAGTCCGACGACGAGGACATTCGCGCCACTGAAGAATCCAGCCCGGCGTGCCACCCGGCCCATCGCGCGGTCGTAGGCGTTCTCGGCACCGCCCAGACGTCGATAGAGCGCGCCGCCGGCCCCGAGGGCCACGTATTCGTCACCCGACCGTGCGGCGTCATCGAGCGCGTGACGAAGGTGTGCGCGCGACGCATCGAGTTCAATCTGTGGCCGAGTGCCCGCGCGCGCCGCCCCGAGCGGTAGGACAACTCCTACCAACACGATCCCGACTGCGAAGACGAGGGCCGTCGACGGAGCGATGAATTCGCCTACCGCGACGGCGCACAGAGCGGCGATCAAGTTGGCGCTGACGGGACTGGCGATGCTCACGAGCAGATCCTGGACCTTGTCCACGTCGCCGATGATCGTCTCGACGACGTCGGCACTGCGCGGGCCGAGACCGGCCGGCACGAGAGGCTCGAGCCGCAGCGCCGTCATCGCTCGCACACGCGC
Source organism: Acidimicrobiaceae bacterium (assembly GCA_003155915.1). Taxonomy (GTDB): domain Bacteria; phylum Actinomycetota; class Acidimicrobiia; order Acidimicrobiales; family RAAP-2; genus RAAP-2. Next base: position 1,540 of record PMFA01000007.1, read on the forward strand.
CATTATTCGAAGCGCCGCCTGATGGGTGCTGACCCGTTCGCCGTAGCGGCCGGCGGCCTTGCCCAGGGCTAGCAACTGGACGACGCCCATAAGCATCGTGAGACTCAAGAGGGCCGGGCGCTGCGCACTGCGCACGATGAGCCACGCCGCGCTTCCCGACAGCGCGACCGTCGCGATGCTCACGCTTACGCTCGCGGCGAGCGCGACCACTACGCTTTGACGTTCGAGGACGAGAGATTCGCGAAAGACCGAGCGCTGGCGAACCTCAGACATGGAAGCGCTCCGGAGCTGACATCATGATGGCGACGTCGACGTCGAGCGGCCGATGGGTCGCCACGATCGTGGTGGCGCCGCGACGACGCACCGCGCGCATGACGCTCGCGGCGTTGCGTTCATCGAGGTGCGCCGTCGGCTCGTCGAGCAGAAGGACCGTCGCGGGACGCAACAGAGTACGGGCCACAGCCAACCGGCGACGCTGCCCCGCCGAGAGGCCCTGCGCCCCTTCGCCGAGAACCAGGTCGAGGCTGACGTCGAGGTCGAGTTCGTCGAGCGCGTCGCGCAGCCGGTCGTCGCCGTAGTCCTCTCCCATCTGCAAGACGTCGCGTACCGTGGTGCCCGGCAACATCGGGTCTTGCGCGAGCCACGCGCACGTGGCGTGCCACGACGACGGCGCGAGGCTCGTGAGGCGCGACGAATTCACGAGCACTTCACCCTGTGCCAAGTCCTCCAACCCGGCCAGGACGCGAAGGAGCGTCGACTTTCCCACGCCCGACGGCCCCTCGAGCGCCACGACCGTTCCTGGTTCAATCACCGTGCTGAGCGCGAGGAGCGACTGGTGGTCGCGTCCGTCGACACCCACGCGCACGTCGCACAGTTCAATTCGCGGAGGCGAGGTGGGTGCGCTCACCATGGCGTTCGTCGCTGGCGCCACCTCGAGCAGATCCAATAGTGCGCCGGCCGCTCCCACGGCGTCGGCGGACGCGTGGAACCGAGCCGAAGCCCGACGCAGCGGAACGTAGACCTCGGGGGTGATGAGTAAGACGGCGAGCGCGGTGGTGAGTCGCATGTCGCCGTCGATGAGTCGGATACCGAGTACGAGTGCCACCAGTGCGGTCGCCAGTGAGGACAGAAGTTCCAGTGAGAATCCCGACAGGAACGCGACACGCAAGGTCTTCATCGTGCTGAGGCGAAGTTCATTTCCGACGTCGCCCAAGTTCTCGGTCACCGCCGTTGAACGATTGTGCGCCTTCAGCGTCGCCATTCCGCGAACCACGTCACCGAAGTAGTTCGCGAGGACTTGCTGCTGGGCCCACGAATGGTCCATTCGATCCTTCGCCTCGAGTCCCAGCAGGACCATGAATATCGGCAGCAGCGCCAGGGTGAACGCGACGATGAGCGCGCTCCACGGGTCGGTGAACATCATCCACGTCAATAGGGCCATCGGCGCGCCAACGCTGAGGACTAGCGCCGGAAGGTACGTCGCGAGGTAGGTCTCGATGGCGTCGACGCCGCGAGTACCGAGTTGCACGAAGGCGTCGGGTGCCGAATGACGACCCCGTCGCAGCATCGCGTCAAGCGTTCGAACCCGCAACAAATGACGAACGGGTCGAGCGAGACGTGACGTGATCGGTTCGCTCGCTAGCGACACGAGTCCCCGCGTGAGCGCGAGGACTGCGAGGAGGATGAGATCGCCACGAATCAGCGCGCCGGAGTGTGAGAACAAACTTCCGAGGGCGTGGGCGAGGACGACCGCCTGGGCGATCGTGAGCACGACGTTGCAGATCCCGAGCGCCACGGCGATCGCCAAGGAGCCTCGTACCAGTGGCGTTGTTCGCCAGAGCCGGCGCAGCAGCGCACTCGGGCTGTCGGGGCGGGCCAAGAGAACCTTTTATGAACTCGTGCTGGATGTCGTAGGCAACGGTTCTGGCCGACGGACTCGCTTACGAAAGATCCAGTAGGTCCAACTCTGATAGAGGAGTACGAACGGAGTGAAGATGAGCGCCACCCAGCTCATGACCTTCAGTGTGTAGGGCTGGGAGGCCGCTTGGGAGAGGGTCAGACTGAACTTCGGGTTCACCGAGGAGACCAGTACGCGCGGGTAGAGATTCAAGAACAGGGTGACGAACAGGATCACGATGACCAGTGCGGTCGCGACGAAGGCCCAGCCCTCGAGGTGTTCGCGCATCAACCAACCGACCCCCGCCAACACGACCAATCCCAGGATGGGTAGGAACGGGGGCACGAGACCGTTGTGATGCGTCGTGTGCGCCGTCACGTAGGTCCACGAAAGAAAACCCAGCATCAGCACGAAGGTCGTCGGCGCCAGGATCAGTCCCGAGTGGCGGGCACGTTCGCGCACTTCGCCGTCAGCTTTCAATCCGAGGAACGTCGCGCCGTGCAGGGTGAACAGTGAGAGCGTTGTCAATCCCCCGAGCAAGGCGTAGGGCTTGACGAGGTCAAAGAAGTTGCCCGCCCACGACGCGCCCGACACGATCGGTACGCCGTGAAGGAAGTCGGCGAAGGCCACGCCCCACAACAGTGCGGGCAGCGCCGAACCCCAGAAGATGGCACGGTCCCACCACACGCGCCACGAGGCATCGTCCCTCTTCCCGCGCATTTCAAAGGCCATTCCGCGAAAGATGAGCGCGGCCAGTACCAGGAAGAGAGCGAGGTAGAAGCCACTGAAGACCGTCGCGTACCACAAGGGGAAGGCGGCGAATGTGGCGCCACCCGCGGTGAGCAGCCAGACTTCATTGCCGTCCCACACTGGCCCGATGGTGTTGATCATCACCCTTCGGTCCATGTCGTCGTCGCTGAGGAACGGCAGCAAAATCCCGACGCCAAAGTCGAAGCCCTCCAAGAAGAAGTAGCCCAGCCAGAGCACCGCGATAAGGACGAACCAGAGTTGTTGCAGCCCGCTCGGTGGCGTTGACGCTAGGACGTGTAGATGTAGCACGTGACTCTCCTAATAGACCAGTTCGAGCGGACGTTCGTCATCGTGCGCGGACAACTCTTGAGGTGCTTTGCGCGCGACCTTGACCATCAGGCCGATTTCTAGGACCGCGAGGAACGTGTAGATCGCCGTGAAACCGACGAGACTGGTGGCGACGTAGCCGACCGAGACGTGGGACACCGCCTGACTTGTCTTGAGGAGTCCGTACACGACCCAGGGCTGGCGCCCCTCTTCGGTGAATATCCAACCCAGGCTGTTGGCGAGGAAGGGTGCGAGAAGCATCAGGCTGGCGAACCGCAGGAACCACGCGGACTTCTCGAGACGCCGCTTGCGCACCAGCCAGAGGCCGACGCCACCGAGAGCGATCATCAGAAGACCGAGCCCCACCATCAATCGGAAAGACCAGTAGGTGATCCAGAGAATGGGCACGTAGTTGCCCGGACCGAACTTCTTCACGTCGGCCGCCTGGAGCTGCTTGATACCCTTCACCTGACCGTTCCACGAGTTATCGGCGATGAGACTGAGTAGGTGCGGTATCCGAATCTGAAAGATTGGATTGCCGGTGAGATCGCCGATGGTCAATAACGAAAAGCTCGCGCCGTCCTGAGTGTTGTAGAGCGCCTCGGCCGCGGCCATCTTCATCGGCTGTTGGCTGTCCATTTGGCGAGCTTGGGTGTCACCCATGAAGCAGGTACCGAGCGCCGAGAGCAAGGTCACGACGATGGCGATCCTCGCCACCTTCAAGAAGGTGTCCCTCTCCTGATCGCGACGAATATGCCAGGCCGCGATAGCGAGCATGAAGACGGCGCCGGTGAGGAGCGCGGCGAAGAGGACGTGAAAGTACGCGCCGAAGAACGTCGAGTTCGTGATCACCGCCCAGAAGTTGGTCATCACGGCCTGTCCGGTGGCCTTATCGATCTTGAAGCCCACGGGGTGTTGCATCCACGCGTTCGCCGCGAGAATGAACACGGCGGAGAGCATGGTGCCCACACTGGCGAGCCAGATCGAAGCGAGGTGCACGCGCTTGCTTACGCGACCACGACCGAAGATCCAGATGCCGAGGAACGTCGACTCCATAAAGAAGGCCAGCAGACCTTCGATGGCCAGGGGCGCCCCAAAGATGTTACCGACGAACACCGAGTAACTGGACCAGTCCATGCCAAACTGGAACTCCTGGACAATCCCGGTGACGACGCCGATAGCGAAGTTGATCAGGAACAACTTACCGAAGAAACGAGCCATGCGGTCGTAATGCTCGTCCTGCGTACGATACGCGGCCGTTTGCAGGCAGGCCACCAGGAAACCGAGACCGATCGTGAGTGGTACGAACAGAAAGTGGAACACCGTCGTCACGCCGAACTGCCATCGCGCCAACGTCAGCGTCGTAATGCCCGCGAAAATTGCCATGCTCAGACAATTGCAAATCGGTGCCCGCACGAAAGGTTGAATTAGTAGGGCCTTAGGTCCCAAACAATCCTCGATGCGGGTGTACGGAGGGCCGCTGTCCTCGTCGAAGTCGCATCGACATTCGCGCGTCCATCGAGGGCCGCTCGGGATTC
>PMFA01000017.1 GCA_003155915.1 Acidimicrobiaceae bacterium
ACTGCGAAGCCGTCACCGCGAACGGCTATCGAACGCGTCAATAACTCTTCATACGAAACGGATCGCCCTTCGAAATCCTTCAAATCGGCCAAAACGTCAAATGGTCCCGCGTCGGTCGTCCAGGTCGAGTTGCCGACTGTTTCGAGCATCATGCCGTCAACTCTTACTTGGAGCGCTTTGGCGTCCTCGTCGCTCATTCGAGCGACACGCAGTCGAGCGTGAACTTCACGCAGGGCCGAGGCAAGTCTCTCTAGATTGGCGCGTTCGCGACGCACCACGCAATCGGCATCCTCGGTTAGACGCGACGCCCCGAGGAACCCTGCAGCCGATCCGCCGACGACCACAAAGTCGACGTCATTTCGAGTGAGTACCTCAAGTAATCGATTGAGGTCAAGCGGTGGTCCGCTACCGGGAAGCATCATGGGTTGCTGCTTCCAGTACCCGAAGGGCCTCCACCTCTTTGAGCCATGCCTCAACTGACTCTTTTGAGTCCAGGCGGCGTCCGTCGAGCAGTACGGTGACGTCGTCCTCCGTTGGAGGCTCTGCCGAATGCATCCGCTCCGCCCATTCGGCAACGGTCTTCGCGCGCTGTCTGATCACGTCTCCATAATAGGAGGCTGGCATTGCCGATCGCTATCGGTCCAGGCGGCGCCGAATGGCGTTGAAGGTGCGCACGGCACTGGCTATCTCGTGGGTAATGTCGAACATCGCGCTGGAGAGGAGCCTTAGGTCTGTCATGAACGATGAAGAACCTGAAATTATCTCCGATCTTCGCCGCCAACTCGAAGAGTTGAAGCGTGAGAATAATCGGTTGACGGAGATTCTGGGATTGAAGCTCTCGAACGGACTCGAACACCCCGCACTCAGCCAGAGCAAGTCGACCGAACATGAGGTTCCACTCTCTCCTGTCGATCGTTCTTCGTCACCAGAGTCGAAGGTTGCGTTCTTTCAGTCGCTTTTTGTCGGTCGTGGCGATGTTTACGCGCTCCGGTGGGAAAGCGGAAGGACAGGAAAGCACGGATGGTCGCCCGCGGTTGAGGGAGGTTTTGCCAACGCTCGATCGACGGACAAGGAGTATGCGACCTTGACGCCGCGTGTGGTCGCTGATCACTTGGCGGGCAAGGTTCACGCGGGACTCTTTCCGCTGCTCGGTGACGACACCTGCCGCCTGGTTGTGTGCGATTTCGACGGGCCGGGCTGGGCGCTCGACGCGCTCGCCTACTTTCACTCCGCTCAGTCGATGGGAGTAACATCGGCGCTCGAACGTTCGCGCTCGGGCGACGGCGCACACGTATGGATCTTCTTTCGCGAGGCGGTGCCTGCGACAATCGCTCGACGACTCGGAACGCTGCTCCTTCGCGAGGCGATGAACCTTCGTGGAGAACTCGACCTCGCGAGCTATGACCGATTGTTTCCTGCACAGGACTTCATGCCGAAAGGGTCGTTCGGTAATTTGATCGCGCTACCGCTCCAAAAAGAGTGTCGAGATCGCGGAACCACCGTATTTCTTGATCCGAGCACCATGAAACCAATGGGGGATCAGTGGGCCCATCTGTCGGCCCTGCAGCGAATTTCGCGGATTGAAGTCGAGTCGATCCTCGCGACGTTGCCCGAGGTGAGAGCGGGACCCGAAGAAAGAACGTTTCAGCGTCCTCGCGACGTCACTCCCATTTCAATGCCCGAGACGGTCGCCGGCGTCGCGAAATCGATGTTGGAGATTGAGCGGTCGGGCCTTTCACCGGCGCTACTCGCGGGACTCAAGCATCTCGCTTCACTGCATAACCCTGCGTTCTATGAGAAGGAGCGGCTCAGGTTCTCCACGTGGAATACACCGAGGATGCTCCGTTGTTACGGAGAGAACCTCGAGTCGTTGCTGCTTCCTCGAGGTCTCACCGAGAAAGCAGTCAGTGTTGTCTCGGAGGCGGGAAGTCGATTGGTCATCCACGAGAATCGCTCGGATCCCGAACCAATTGAATTCGCTCCCTCCTTCCAACTTCGAGAAGACCAAGAAGCTGCGCTGCGAGCGCTCCGCGATCACGAACTGGGCGTCCTCGTCGCCCCGCCCGGGTCTGGGAAAACCGTGGTCGCCTGTGCACTCATTTCGCACCATCAACGGCCCACTCTCATCATCGTCGATCGCAAACCACTGGTGGAGCAATGGACTGAGCGACTGGCAACGCACCTGGGCCTCACCGCAAAGGAGATCGGTCAGATCGGCGGGGGCCGGAACAAGACGACCGGTATCGTCGACGTCGCCATGGCACAGAGTCTTGCTCGACGAGAAGATCTCAACGAGATATCAAACCGTTACGGGCTTGTCGTTGTCGACGAGTGCCACCACGTGCCGGCCGTGACGTTCGAGCGATGTGTCAAACAAATCTGTGTCCGGCGGTGGCTGGGACTTACCGCTACGCCCTACCGGCGCGATGGCCTCCAAGGCCTCATCGCCATGTACTGCGGACCAATTCGTCACCGAATGCACGACGAGGTGGACATGGAGAATGACTTCCGTCGAGAACTTATTGTGCACCACACCAATCTCGACGTGAGTGACGACGGTGCACACATCCACGACCTATTTCGCGCATTGGTGGATGACGAAGCTCGAACCACGGCAATCTGTGAAGACGTAGTCGCCGCAGCCGCCAACGGCAGAAATTGTCTGGTCCTGACGCAGTGGACTGAGCATCTTTCGTCAGTGGTGTCGGCACTTGGTGCGAGGGGAGTAACCCCTCTCGTCCTTCAAGGCGGAATGGGGAAGAAAGCTCGCGCCAAAGTCATGGCGGATTTGGACGACGCATCCAAGCGAGGGGGACTGGTGCTTGTCGCGACCGGCAGTTTCCTCGGCGAAGGGTTCGATTGTCCGCCGCTCGACACGGTGTTCATGGCGTTTCCGATCGCCTTTCGTGGAAGAGTTGTCCAGTACGTTGGCCGAATCTTGCGACCCTTGGATGGCAAATCATCCGTTGAGGTTCACGATTACGTCGACGGACAGAGCCCGGTACTCGCCAGAATGCACCGAAAGAGACTTCCAGGGTACGCCGCTCTCGGTTTCGACACCGGTAAGGATCGTAAGAAGCGCAACGATACCAAGTAGCAACTCGTCAGTTTTCGAGGACCGCCTAAATCTCAACAAGAGACGTGTCGTGGCTTGTCGATCTGATTCGTGGTGTCGCCAATAAAGTTGAAGCTAAAGGCGAGTGGCCAAAGTTCAAAGGTGGGGACTGCTACACGTTTAGTTGTCAACGTGCGTTGCTGACGGAACACGGTCCAGTCTCGACTCTCTGAGCGAAGTCGATGACTCCCTGCGCAAATCGCTAAGGCATTCCGTCAGCAACGCCGTCAGCGACACCAAAAAATGTGAGCATTCACCGGCGAATCTCAGTGGACAAAATGTGCTACGGTTTGGCGAGATTTGGACGTCAGAAAGTACCGGTGAACAGGAAATATGGGCATGACACACAAGGGGTCACATTGACCAGTGGGCGTTTAGTCAGTGGGTCGAGCCAAGACGATGAAAGGACAACGCGTCTCTCGTTGCTTGGGAGTCTCGACATCGACAACCATTTCTTTTGCGGTAGCGAGGTGAGTGCTCGTTTCACTGCCGCCCGAGTACAAGCGGTCGTCATGCACGCTTAACCGTGAATCAAGAAAACGAGCGAGATCGGGTTTCCAGCTGCAAGTATGACGGCATGGACGAACTTAGAGAGCTGGCAGTGAGAACGGCGTTGTTCGAGCACCTTGACGACTCATTGCTTGCTAGTGATGACGACACTCTAGGTTGGAATCAAACGGAGTCGTTTAAGTTCAACGGTGAGGTGTTCTCAATTCGTCAAGCCTTCGGCCGTGGCATCAGTAAACCTGCGGAACTCAATGGCGCATTGTCGATCACGACAGCGTTCACACCATTTGGAAAGCAACCCCCTTTTGAGGACATGGCGGGGCACGATGGCTATCCACGATACAAGTACGTCCGAACAATCAGGAGAGGAAGGACCGAATGGGCAAGTTGGATGTCGGCGAGCGCACGCGATTGGATGAGAAAGCACTCTTCGTACGTTTAGAGACGCTACGTCTCACTCGAATTGCCGGTGCCGGACACTACAGTGGGACGTTTTCAGCTGCAGAAATACTGGCAGCTCTTTACTATCACGAGCTCAAGCTTGATCCGGCTCGTCCAGAATGGCCGGAACGTGATCGCTTTGTCTTGAGCAAAGGTCATGCAGCCATTGGGCTCTACCCCATTCTCGCCGATCTGGGCTATTTCGACCCTGCCCAACTCGAGACGTACACGCGTCTCGGAAGTGCGTTTGGGGATCACCCCGATATGCGAAAGGTGCGCGGAATCGATTTCAGTTCGGGATCGTTGGGTCACGGACTCTCCATTGGTGTCGGTATGGCCCTCGGGGGCCGAGTGCAGTCACTGGACTTCCGCGTCTACGTAATGGTCGGCGACGCCGAGCTCAACGAGGGGCAAATTTGGGAGGCGGCCATGTCGGCGGGACACTTCAAGCTCGATTCATTGGTGTGTATCGTGGACCGCAATCAATTGGGTATCGATGGCCGCACCGAAGACGTAATGGCGGTCGAACCGATCGAGGATCGGTTCACCTCATTTGGGTGGGAGGTACAACGAATCGACGGACACAGCGTGGACCAAATCGTCAACGCGTTGGATACCGCGAAACTGGCGTCGCGTCAACCACACGTGATCATCGCGGACACTGTCAAAGGGAAGGGTGTGAAACGGATGGAGCTCGACGTGAATTGGCACGTAGGCAATCTCAGCCCGGAGGACTACGAAGAGGTCTACGAGGAACTTCTCGCGGGAGGTTCGAGATGACGACCGATGCCACCTCTGATCCCAATGACGGAGTCAGCGTCGACGGTACTGGTCAGAATCAGAGCGACGTCTTTCGAGGTGAGAGTCATGCAGCCGAGTCACGTCGAGGCAGCACCGAAAAGGGCATAAGTGCACGGTCCGTTCCGGCGTTCGTCGCGGGAGAAGAGCTCGCCGACCTGGCAGAGTTCGATTCGCGGATTGTCGTGATGACGGCGGACCTGGCGTCGGCCAATCGACTCATTGACTTCAAGGCACGTCATCCCGACCGATTCTTCAACATGGGTATCGCCGAGAAAAACATGATTACAGCCGGTGCCGGGTTGGCGTCGACGGGCCTGATACCTTTCGTGGGAACGTTTGCCTCATTTGCCGGTCTTCTCGGCTTTGAGCAGATTCGAACGGACTGCGCGTACCCCGGAATGTCGGTACGCGTGCTTGCTCACCACTCGGGGATGTCCCTTGGGTACTACGGCTCCAGCCATCACGCCCTGGAAGATCTCGCTGCGATGCGCGCGGTGGCTGATCTGACGGTGGCGTGCGCCGCCGACGGGAATCAGTTGCGCGCGATGTTGCGCGCATCACTCGACAAAAAAGGAGCGATCTATTTACGACTAGGGCGCGGCAGAGATCCGGAGGTGTACGCAAAAGTACCGGAGGACTTCGAGTTCGGTCGCGCGACGCAGTTGCGCGATGGTCGCGACGTCACCATCATTTCGACGGGATCTGAGGTTCACGCATCGCTGGGCGCCGCCGATCTGCTCTCCGAGAAGGGCTTTTCGGTCCGAGTGTTGGATATGCATACCATCAAGCCACTCGATGTCACTTCGGTCGTGGCGGCAGCGAACGAAACCTCGGCCGTTGTCACGGTGGAGGAGCACAGCGTTATTGGCGGACTCGGGAGTGCCGTGGCCGAAGTGTTGGCGGATCACCAGCTCTCGGTGCCCTTCTTTCGACACGGCGTAAATGATGAGTACGTCTTAGTTGGCCCGCCCGCCGCGCTCTATGCCCACTATCGCCTCGACGCGAAGGGAGTTGCGGAGGTTGTTGAGGAGCGGTGCCGTGTAGGTTAGGGGTCATCGTGCGTCATGGGACCGGTACTTCTTGGAACGCGGAAAGTCTGCGCTCGAGGAGTTCCAACTGCCGAGACGGTGACACGAATTTAGGGAAATGAACCCGCTCGACGCTAATGCCATCAATCAAGATGAGCAATTCTTGAGTCGCGAGTTCCAAGTCAAGGTCCGGACGTAGTTCCTTCGCGTCAAGTGCCTCGACCAAGTGGCCACGAAGCCGGTCACGGAGGAGGTCGACTTCACTTCGACCTAGGTCGACGAGTCGAGCGTCTCCCAGCATCCTTCCCCAGAAACTCACCTCGATGCGAGCTTCGAGTTCACGTTCGGTGTCAAGCGGGAGCGCCTCTTGCATTGCGATGCGAAGGGCCGATATGCCTCGAAGATCCTTCACCTTCCTTTCTGTGCGCTCGCGAACTCGACGGTGTGACAGCAACAAGGCCGAGGCGAGGATATCCAGTTTGTCGTCGAAGTAGTGCGAAAGAATCCCTTGTGAACAATCGGCCTCGCGAGCAATTGCGCGCACGGTCGTGTTCGCTAAGCCGTCGCGGGCGATGACGCGCCACGTCGCTTCTAAGATTGAGTCCTTTCGGACCTCCCAATCGACGATCTTGGGCACGGACTTCCTCGTCTCCTTCTCAGTGGTAGCGCCCTACGATACCGGGCACTCGCAAGCAGGTTACCGAATCGGGATTGATTTTTGTCGGTCATCCGTATAAAATCCGGCTGGCGTTGCGGTGCACCGAAGATGGGATGGGGGATGGGTCGAGTGGGAGTTGACGAGCGCGAGCTTGACCACGCTCGTCGCGATCTGGTGGCCTACGGCGTGCGAATGCTCGAAGACGGGCTCGCCGTCGGCACGGCCGGCAATCTCAGCGTGCGCGTTGGCGACGTCGTGGCAATCAGTCCGAGTGGAATTCTCTATCGCGAGATCGCGCCTGAGGACGTCTGCGTGGTATCCCTAGACGGTGAGAAACTCTCCGGCAACGCCACCGTGTCCTCGGAGTGGCCCATGCACTCGGGCATCTACCGCAGTACCGACGCTCGCGCTGTTGTGCACACGCACTCCGCTGAAGTCGTGGCTCTCTCGCTCTCACAGTCGGAACTTCCCGCCGTTCACTACGTGATCGCCGGTCTCGGGGGCTCGGTGCCAGTGGTTGACTATGTCCGCTTCGGCTCTGAGGGTTTGGCCGAGGGTGCGATCTCGGTCATGGCCAGTCGCAACGCCGCGATCCTGCAGAACCACGGGGCGGTGACCCGGGGCGCGACGCTGCAGCAGGCGTACGAGCGTGCGCTACTCCTAGAGTGGTTGGCCAAGGTCTATCGACTCTCTCTGAGCTACGGCGAACCGCGAATTCTCTCCGCGGACGAATTGGCCGAAGTGGAGGCCGAGGTCCGTCGCCGTCGCTACGGCGGGCCGTCGCTCGAAGACGGAGCACGGTGAGCGATCTCAAAGGACTCGGTTCGGTCGTCTGCCTGGGTGTCCATATTCTTGACATCCTCGGCCGACCGGTCACCACGATCCCGCCGGGGCAACGCTCGATCCTCATCGATGAGATACGCGCGACGGCCGCCGGAACGGCCGCAGGCACAAGCGTCGATCTCGCGAAACTGGGCATCGACGTGCGAAACGTGGGCGCGATCGGCGACGACATCCTCGGTGATTTCGTCGTGCGCCTCCTCGACGATGCGGGCGTTGACGCAACGCTTCTCCTCCGTCTCGCCGGCGCGACGTCCGCGACCATCTTGCCGATCCGTCCCAATGGCGAACGTCCAGCGCTGCACGTGCCCGGTGCCAATGCCATCTTCAATGCGACGGACCTTACTGACGAGCAGCGCGACGCCGTGTTGTCCGCCCGCGCCGTCCACGTGGGCGGCCTGGACGCGATGCCCGCCATGGACCCCGAAGTGATTGGTCAACTCGTGGCAACGGCGCGGCGCAACGGTGCACTGGTGACGATGGACGTGTTGCGCAACGGTGATCGCCGATCCCTTGACGCCCTCGGTCCGGTCCTACGACACACCGATTGGTTCTGTCCCAACGAAGAGCAACTACTCGGGCTCGCGGAGTGCACTGACGTGCTCAAGGCGGCCCACGTCATGCTCGAGGCCGGCGCCGGTGGTGTCGCGGTCACTCGGGGCGAGCAGGGATGTCGCGTCGTCACCGGTGAGATCGACGTATCCATTCCGGCGATGGACATCGACGTGGTGGACACGACGGGCTGTGGTGATGGATTCGACGCGGGGTTTCTGATTGGACTGCTCTGCGGACTGGACCCGGCCTCAGCAGCGTGGATCGGCACCGCTTGCGGGGGGCTCGTGGCGACGGGACTCGGATCCGACGCCGGTATCACGGGTCTCTTACAGGTCGTTTCGCTGCTCAATGCGTACGACGATGATGCGGCCCGGGCCGCGGCCCATCGACTAAAGGAATTGGTGGACGCGTGAGGAACCGAATGAGGAGGAGGCGTATATGACATTACGAACCAGTGGACTGTCGACGGACGTGGACGAGCGAGCGCGACCGAAGGACGCGGAACTTCGCGCGAGGGCGAGGGCCGTGATCCCCGGCGGCATGTACGGCCACCTCAACATGAACGCTCTGCCACCTGAGTACCCACAATTCTTCGCAAGCGGACGAGGCGCGCGCGTCGTTGACGTGGACGGGAGAGAGTTCGTCGACTTGATGTGTAGCTGGGGCCCGGTCCTCTTGGGTCACCAACATCCGGAGGTGGAAGAGGCCGTGGCGCGCCAAGCCGCGCTTGGTGACTGCCTCGATGGACCCTCAGAACGCATGGTCGAACTCTCCGAGCGACTGGTCGACATAGTCGCCCACGCCGACTGGGCGATGTTCCAGAAAAACGGCACCGACGCCACGACACTGTGCTGCACGATCGCACGCGCGGCGACGGGCAAGCGAAAGATCCTCGTGGCAAAGGGCGCGTATCACGGTGCCGCACCGTGGTGCACGCCCGTTGAGACCGGTACGACGGCCGAAGATCGCGCGAACCTCGTTCACTACACGTACAACGACCTCGAGAGCGTCCGCGAAGCGTTCTCCGACGACGTCGCGGCAGTTCTGGTTTCGCCGTTTCGACACGACGCCGGCTTCGACCAAGAGTTGGTCGATCCGGCGTTCGCGCGCGGGCTTCGTGAACTCTGCGACACCTCGGGAGCGGCACTGATCCTTGACGACGTGCGCTGCGGGATGCGTCTGCACTTCGGCGGGAGCTGGGAACCCATCGGGGTTGCCCCCGACCTCTCGGCGTGGAGCAAGGCCATCGCCAACGGTCATGCGCTCGCGGCCGTCTTGGGTAATGACCGATTCCGTGACGCGGCGGCGTCGTTGTTCACGACCGGATCGTTCTGGTTCTCCTCAGTGCCAATGGCCGCCAGTCTCGCCACGCTCACGGTGCTGGAACGCGACGATGCCGTCGGACGCATGGTCGCACTGGGCGATGCGTTGCGAACCGGATTGGCGGAACAGTCCGAACGCTGGGGGATCGAAGTCCTCCAGAGTGGACCCTCACAGATGCCGTACATGAGTTTTGTGGGCGACGTCGATAAGGCGATGGCCAACAGGTTTGCCGCGAGTGCGTTGCGTCACGGACTGTACCTCCACCCACGTCACAATTGGTTCATTTCTGCCGCGCTGAGCGACGCGGACTTGGAACTCGCCCTGTCGGCTACGGACGCGGCGTTCTCTGAGCTTCGCGCCGCCGACTAAGAGGAGCCCGTGACGACGAGTCCGACGTACGACGAACTTCCCCGTGACCTCTCCGGGGCGGGGAGCGCGTGGGGACTCTACGGCGACGAAGACTCGATTGGTCGACTCAATCTGATCACGCCGGACATCGTGCGCGACGCCGTCGATCTGGTGCGCCGTGGAGCGACGTTCGGCCTCGACACGCCGCTCTGGGCCTTCGACCCTCCGCTGGATTCGACAAGGACGACGGCGCGCCACCGGGTGCTGCGCGGCGGAGCCGGGGCCGTCGAGGACCTCGACGATGTTCTCGACGACTATTTTCCCCAAATTGCGAGCCAGTGGGACTCACTCGCGCATATCGCCGCTCGACCCGGCGTCTTTTACAATGGTCGATCGGTTGACGACGTCCTTGACAGAGGCTTCAATACGATCGATCACTGGTCGCGCCACGGGGTCGTGACGCGCGGCGTTTTGTTAGACGTCGCACGCGACTACGCGAAAGGTGAACGCTCACCCGCGACCGATGGCTCGATATCGATAGCGGACCTCGAAGCCGCGCGCGAGGCCGCGGGACTCTCGTTCAGCGAGGGCTGTGCGATCGTGTTGCGAACGGGATTCCTCGCGTCCTATCGAGAACTCGGACAAGAGGCGCGACGCTCGCTCGCCTCGGACCTGCGCGCACCGGGAATCGAACACACTGAAGCGATGGCCCGTTACCTCTGGGACAGTGGTGCCGCGGCCGTAATCTCGGATTCGTTCGCGACTGAGGTATGGCCTCCGGACTTCTCTGAGTCCGCTCGACCATACGGCTTCTTGCATCGCGTGTTGATTGGACTGCTCGGTTTCGCCATCGGCGAACTCTGGAATCTGGAGGACTTGGCGCAGGACTGCGCCACCGACGGGGTCTACGAGTTCCTTTTGGCCAGCGCCCCACTGAACGTCACGGGGGGCATCGGCTCCCCGGCGAATGCGCTGGCGATCAAGTAGAACTGTCTGTTTTTTTATTGGACGTCCGCCTTGCTTTAAGGACATCCGTCACGTATGGTTGCCCAAAGATTGCAACACCGGATCCGGGGTCGAAGGGGCACCGGACCTGTCGAACAAGGGGGGTCGTCGTGTCCAAAGTGAAGCAACTGAGGGATCGGGGAGGTTCGAGACTCGCCGTCTCCGCTTTCCTCGCAACGTCA
This sequence comes from Acidimicrobiaceae bacterium, assembly GCA_003155915.1. GTDB lineage: Bacteria > Actinomycetota > Acidimicrobiia > Acidimicrobiales > RAAP-2 > RAAP-2. The sequence goes on from PMFA01000017.1 coordinate 10,804, forward strand.
CTCGTCGCGGCGTTGGCCGTCGCGCCGCTGGCCGCCACGTCCTCGGCGACTGCGTCGACGCTCGTGTGTAGTGGCGCTCCGGTCAAGGGCGGCAGCCTCGTCTACGCCCGCCAAGCCGGCCCCGTGACCCTTAATCCCTTCTTTCCTACGAACGGCAATGGCGACATCTTCGCTGACACCTTGCTCTACCAGGGTCTCGTGATGCCAGATCCCACTGGTAAGACGCAGAACATCGTGCCCGCTGTGGCGAGCAGTTGGACAGAGGCGGCCAGCGGACTGAGCTACACCTTCCACATTCGTCCCGGGATTAAATTTTCGAACGGCACACCGGTCACCGCGGCCGACGTTGTCTTCTCACTCAACTACTTCGCCAACGCGAAACTGGACGAGACCGCAGTACTCTCCTCCGGCTTCAAGAGCGCGACAGCGGTCAACAGTTCGACCGTGCTGATGAAGCTCTCGGCGCCAACGCCGGGCCTTATCTACAACATGAGCATCTTTGACGCGTTCATCGTGCCCAAGGCGCTCGTCACGAAAGAAGGCACCAAGTTCTGGAACAACCCCGTGGGCACCGGTCCCTTCAAGCTCAGCAAATGGGTTCGTGGCTCGTCGATCACCTTCGTGCGCAACCCCTACTACTGGCAGCCCGGATTGCCCTATCTGAACACGGTGACGTACCAGTACGCGCTGAATGACAACACGCGACTGCTCGACATAGAGAACAACCAGGCTCAGATGGCCGACGGCATCGCCTTCAACCAGGTGGCGACCGTGAAGAGTGATTCGAGTCTGACGCTCCAGTCGGTGAAGGTCCCGTACTGGGTCGGTCTTTGGATGAACTTCAAGCGTAAGCCCTTCCAGAATCTCGATGTGCGAAAGGCCCTGGAGTACGCGATCAACCGTCCGCTGATTAACAAGACTGTCTTCGACGGGCTGGGCACCCTCCCCAATAGTGTCCTGCCACAGTTGAAGTATGACGCGCCGAACAGTGTCGTCAAGCCCTATAGCTACGACTTGAGTCTCGCCAAGAAGTACATGGCGAAGTCTGACTACCCGAAGGGATTCACCATCACGTTGCAGTACCCGAGCGGCTACGTCGAGTACACCAACCTCGTGCTCATCCTCCAAGCCGAGTGGGCATCCATTGGCGTCCACGTGAAGTTGCAGGCCGAGGACGAATCAACCGAGACCGCGCTGTACATGAAGGGTCAGTACGACATGACCTTCCCGTACGCCGAGTTCACGAGTGACGTGACGGTGCCCGAGGAGTACGCGACGTTCGTCACCACTTACGGCGGAGGCGGCTACAGCTTCTACTCGTGGTGGAACGATCCGACCATCGCCAAGATGGTGACCACCTTCGACCACACCGCGAGCGAAGCCAAACAGGTAGTCGAGTGGCCAAAGATCCAGGCCGCGATGCAGAACCAGACGCCGTTCATCAACGTTATGGACCTGCCGTTCCTGAACGCGCATCGCAACAACGTGTGTGGCACCTTGCTCGACCCTCTGGGCGCGGACTCGTTGCAGTACACGTGGATCGCAAAGTAGAAAGAGTCGATGCTCCAAGTTGACGTCAGGTAGCCCGACATGAGTGATGCCGTGGCGTAGCGATGGGGGCGTACGTCGTTCGGCGAATCGGCATCAGCGTGGTTCAGTTACTGGGCGTGGCTTTTTTCGCCTTCATGTTGATTCACTTCGTGCCGGGCAATCCAATCGCGACCATGCTCGGCCCGCGTGCGACGCCGAGGGAGATCCACCTCGTCAGCGCTCGCCTCGGGCTCGCCAAGCCGTTACCGGAGCAGTTCTGGCTGTTCCTGGGTCACCTCGTGACGTTCCACTTCGGCCAATCCATCACCTTCAGCCAGAGCATCTCATCGTTGATCGCTCAGCGCGCCGTGCCGAGCATTGCCTTGATCAGCTACGGGACGATCGTGGCGATTGTGCTCGGCGTGCCACTGGCGGTAATCGCGGCGCTGAAGGCGGAGACCGCGACCGACCACGCGGTTCGAGTGTTCACCTCGGTCAGTTTCGCGATGCCCACGTTCTGGTCGGGGCTGATCCTGGCCATCATCTTCGGCCTCAAACTCGGGTGGTTGCCGGTGTCAGGCTACGGCATGGGCTTCGGGGGGATCGTGCGCTCGCTCACGCTGCCGGCGATCGCGCTCGGTTTGTCGCTGTTGGCGGTCATCGTGCGAACGCTGCGTTCGAGCATTCGTCACACTATGTCCCTCGAGTACGTCGAGGCGGCCCGGGCTCGCGGTTTCTCGACTCGTCGGGTCCTCATTCGTCACGTGTTTCGTAACGCCGTCATGCCGACGGTCACGGTGCTCGCGGTCAGCGTCGGCTTCTTGATTGGCGGGACCGTGGTCTTGGAGCAGGTCTTCCAGATACCGGGTCTCGGCACACTTTTGTTCGAGGCCGTCGAACAGCGCGACTACCCGCTCGTCGAAACCCTCGCGGTCCTCGCCGGGTCTTTGGTGGTGCTGCTCAACTTGGGGACCGACTTGCTGCAGGCGGCGGTCGACCCTCGCGTACGACCGGGAGCGAAGAGTGTCTGATCTCGCCGCTCGCCCGCTCATGAAACGACGACGGATCGCGCGTCTTTGGCGCTCTTTTCGCCGGGCACAGAATTGGGAACTGTCGACGGGCCTCGTCATCATCGTGATCATGGTGGTGGCGGCGCTGCTCGCGCCCTACATCGCGCCCTACCATCCGAACCAGATCAATATTGTCGACTCGCTCCAGGGGCCTTCGTGGCACCACTGGATGGGGACGGACTTCGTCGGCCGCGACGTCTTCAGCCGCGTGCTCTACGGCCTGCGCGTTGACCTGCTCGTGGTCGCGGTCATCACGTACCTCGGGCTCATCGTCGGGGTCACGTTGGGGACAATCTCGGGCTACATCGGTGGCTGGCTCGACGCGGTCATCGGTCGCGTCGCGGACACGGTCATCGCTTTTCCGTTCATCGTGCTCGTCCTCGCCGTGGTGGCGATCGTCGGACCGGGTCTCAAGGGAGTCGGCATCGGCATCGTCATCGTCGGGTGGGCCCTCTACTTTCGACTGTCGCGGTCTGAGATGCTCGTCATGCGCGAACAGCCCTTCATCATGGCGACCAAGGCGCTCGGCTACTCGCACCTTCGGGCTATCTTTCGCCACGCGCTCCCTAACCTGATTCGCACGAGCCTCGTCTACTCAACGGTCGACGTCGTGGTGAACATGCTCGTCATTGCGGGACTGTCTTACCTCGGCCTCGGCCAACAAGCGCCCGGCGCCGACCTCGGTTCGATAATCGCGAGCGGTCAAAGTTACCTGCTCTCCGCGTGGTGGATCACCACGATCCCGGGCGTCGTGCTTATGCTCTTCGGCATCGGCGTCAGTCTCATTGGCGACGGCATCACGCGCGGCGACCTGACCTTGGGATCCCTATGAGTCTGTTGAAGATCGAGAATCTGCGCATTGCGTTCCCCGCGCGCGGAGGCATCACCGAGGTCGTACGTGGGGTGAACCTCGAGGTGCATGAAGGCGAGACCGTGGGTCTGGTTGGTGAGTCGGGATCGGGCAAGAGTCTGTCGTGTCGCTCCATCATTCGCCTCTTGCCGTCGCACGCTCAGATGACGGCCAATGTTCATTTCGACGGTCGTGACGTCATGGCTCTTTCACGTAAAGCAATACGCGATCACCGAGCCCACAACGTCGGCATGATTTTCCAGGACCCGTTCAGCTGCTTCAATCCCACCAAGCGGATCGGAGAACAGGTCGCCGAGACCCTGCGCGTGAACGCGGGAATGGATAAGTCCGCCGCGCGCGCGCGCGCGATTGAACTGCTCGCGAGCGTTGAGATTGACCGACCAGAGCAGCGCTATCGTGCCTTCCCGCACGAACTCTCCGGCGGCATGCGCCAGCGCGTCATGATCGCCATCGCGATCTCGGCCGGTCCTCGACTCTTGATCGCCGACGAACCGACTACGGCGCTCGACGTGACGACCCAAGCGCAGATCCTCAAGTTGATCGAGCAACGCCGTCGTGATCTCAACATGGCAGTCTTGCTCGTGTCTCACGATTTCGGTGTCATTGCCCAGGCCTGTCAGCGTGTCGCCGTGATGTACGGCGGCTACGTGGTCGAAGCCGGGCCGGTCGATGAGATATGCGCGCGACCGCAGCACCCGTACACGCGCGCGTTGCTCGAGTCGATCCCGAGTCTCGAGTCGGCCGGCCATCACGTTCGACGAGCCGGCATCCCTGGGCAACCGCCCACCGCCGGTGAGATAGGTCCGGGATGTCCGTTTGCCAATCGTTGTGCCTTCGCGCGACCTGAGTGCGCGGGTGTCGACATGAGTCTCGAGGTCGTGGGTGACGCCCACGCGACCGCCTGTCCGTTCGTGCGCACCGTGAGTGCGACCAGCGAAGCGGGTGGCGCGTGAGCGAAACACTACTGAGCGTCCAGGGCCTCACCAAGCGATTCCGGTTGCGTCGCTCCCTGGGGGAGTTCGTGACGCGCCGACCGGGTGACAGCGCGCTGGCGGTCGATCACGTGAGTTTCGATCTCGCCAAGGGCGAGATTCTGGGTCTCGCCGGTGGCTCGGGGAGCGGCAAGACGACCTTGGCGAGAATGTTGATTCGTTTGGTTGAGCCAGACGAGGGTGTGATCACGGTCGATGGTCGCAGCGTTCGCGACGCCCGGGGTCACGAGCTGCGCGAAATTCGCCGGCGCATGCAGATGGTCTTCCAAGACCCGTACTCCTCGCTCAATCCGAGAATGACGGTCGGTACGGCGATTCTCGAGGCCGGTCGCGTCCATCACCAACCGGGCAGCGACGATGGCGACGCCTTCGTGTCGAAGTTCCTTGATCTCGTGCGCCTCCCGGCGTCCATGGCGGTGCGCCACCCGAGCGAACTTTCGGGGGGACAGCGTCAACGCGTCGCGGTCGCGCGCGCCCTGGCGATCGGTCCCGAGGTATTGATCGCCGACGAGGCCGTGAGTGCTCTCGACGTGTCGATCCAGACCCAATTGCTCAACCTCTTTTTGGATCTGCGCGATGAGTTGGGCCTGGCCATTCTTTTCGTCGCCCACCAGCTCTCGGTGATCGCCGAAGTCGCCGACCGCGTGGCGATCATGCATCTCGGCGTCATCGTCGAGATCGGTGCGACGGCCGAGGTCTTTCACCATCCCCAAGACGAGTACACCAAATCGCTGCTCGCGTCGCACCCGCAACCGGTCCCGCTCGACGCGTCCCGGGAGATTCGAATTTGCGAATGACCTCATCGACGTCGGGAGTCGCAGCGCGCCACGCGACGCGTCCCAAGTCGATGACGTGTCCTCCTTCGTTCCACTGAGTTAAACGTGCGCAATGATGCCTCGCCGTTAGGGAAGAAGCAGAAATCGCTCGGCCTCGGTGCCGCCGTCGTGGCGGCGGCCCTGTGGGGTTTCGGTGGCATCATCGTGAAACTCGCGTCTTCCTCGGCGCTGGCGTTGTCCTTCTACCGACTTTGGATTGGTGCGGTGGCGCTGGCCGTCATCACCTTGGCGACGGGCCGGCGTGTGACGTGGATGACGATGAAGTACAGCTGGCTCGGCGGTCTTCTTTTTGCGGGAGATCTCCTTACGTTCTACAGTGCCGTGAAACTCACGAGCATCGTTGTCGCATCACTGATTGGGGCGTTTCAACCGGCGCTCGTCTTCGTGTTGGCGCGACGGATGTTCGGCGAATCGTTCCATCGCTGGGACGTCATTTGGATCGCCTTGGCAATCATCGGGGTCGTATTCACGGTGGTGGGAGCCAAGTCGCACGGTCACCAACAGTTCGACGGTGACCTCTTGGCGTTCGGCGCGCTGCTCTTTTGGACCGCGTACTGGTTGGTCTCCAAACGCTCGCGCCGCCACGTCGATGCGTTGGAGTACACAACCGGCGCGACGATCACTGCGGCCATCGCAGTGACACTCGTTCTCGTGATCACGGGTGAACATCTCGGCCGGGTCAATGGGGGCGACTGGTTCTGGATCGTGCTGCTCGCCGTCGTGCCGGGTAGTGGTCATCTGATCATGAACTGGGCCCATCTCTACGTCGACGCTTCGATCTCGTCGGTGATTGGCAACCTGAGCTCTCTCGTGGCCGCCGTCGCGGCCGTCGTAATCCTCGGTCAGGTGATGACCGCTCTTCAGATTGTGGGCGTCGGGATCGGCCTTACTGCCATAGCTGTCGTGGCCTATCGTCAGCGCGAGCCCCCGAGTACACCTCTGGAACCCCTGGAGTAGCTGTGAGGTGTCGCTCAGGGAGTGAGTGACAGCCCCTCGTTAGACACGCGCCCTATGACACTCAACGATGAACCTGCGGTTGCGGGGGAGATGTTCGTATGAACGATGAGGGGTTGATCGTTGATCGGATTGGGCATGACACTTTTGTCGCCAGGATCTGACCGCTGAAGATCAAGGACCATGCGAACCGCACGTTCCTTCAACTCAGACGGATACCTCTTATACCCAGTTCGCTTCTTTTCCATGATTCCATCCTCTCTCCCAAGTGGGAGAGAGGATGGAATTCCCAGGCCGATTCACCTTGCTGATCGTGCGAGACTTCTGGGCGGTACGTTCGAGATCTCGAATATTGCGATTGGGGGACGCGGGTCGAATGGATCGTGCCAATAGAGCGTTAGCCCGCGCATTGCGGGGTGCAATCCTTCACGGTCGGCTTGACCCGATCAAGTCCTGATTCGTGTCGGGCTGACGTCAGCGGACTCGTCGTCAGTGAAACTCTTGACGGACCTGTTTCGTTGTCGATCTTTCGGGTCGTCAGGCAATTCCGCGCAGGGTCATCACCGCGGTGAAGAGCCCGAAGATGATTACGAGATTGGTCAGCGCGTACGTAAACGCTTTGTGCGCGCCGCGCATCCGAAACTCAGGCGGGAGTGCTTTACGTTCGAGGGCGAGCAGAAATCCGAGAACGATGGGCAAGAGACAGGCGTTCATCACCTCGACATCGACTGAAAGGTTGACGAGGTTGGGCACTAACAGCACCAGAACGGCTCCGGCGACAGTTCCTCCGACGGCCAGGGCGTAGAAACCGGCGGCCCGGATCGGTGAATCGTTGAGGCTATGGCGCCAGCCCAGCACCTCGGAAATGCCCCAAGCTCCCGCGAGGGTCACGACGAGCGCCGCCACGACGGACGCCCCGATCATGCCGAGGCCGAAGAAGATTATCGCATCACGGTGGCCCAGGAACGGCGTGAGGGAGTTGGCGATGTCTCCAATACTGTTCAACGATTGCCCCCGGTGGGTTACTCCCAGCGTCGCGGCGGCCGCCACGACCACGGCGATCATGACTATCTGGGTGATCACCGCGCCGAAGGCAGTATCTAGCCGGGCGGAGCGAACGGCCGAGCGGAGGTTAAGTCCGCGCCGACCCTTGTCGATGACGGCCTCTTGTTGGTAGAAGACCATCCAAGGCATGATCACGGCGCCGACGTTGGCGCCGAGCAGGGTGAGGAAGGCGGCGCTGGCGTGAGGCGGATGAACGAAGTCGTGAAGAACCATGCTCACGTGCGGATGCGCTAGCAGGGCCGCGGGCAAGAAGAGCAGTTCTAATGCGCCTACGGCGATCCCCACGTGCTCGACACGGCGATAGCGACCGAGGAGCACGAGGGTGACCAGGGCCAATGCCGCCGCGCCGGTCGAGACCCACCTGGGGATCCCAACCAGGGCCCCAACTCCGGCGACACCGGCGAACTCGGTCACCAGCGCTCCCACACAGGAGACAAACAGAGTGACGGCCGCCAAGAGTGCCCAGCGCTGCCCGAAGGTTTGACGGATGAGCGCTCCGTGTCCCAGTCGCGTGGTCAGCCCCAGCCGGACCGTCATCTCCTGAATGAGATAAAGCACTGGAATCAGCAGCAACTGGGGGAGTACCAGCGCGTAGCGGTACTTGGCCCCGGACTGCGCGGCAGTGATGACACTTCCGGCATCGGTGTCCGCCAGCATCACCATGACGCCGGGACCCACCAATGCCAAGATCGTCGCCGCAGCCACGAATCGCCGTTTGCGGCGGGCGCGTTCGGGTTCACTCGTCACATCGTCGCGGTTCAGCGAGTCTCGGATTTCATTTTCCAATCATGTTCGAAGAGAGTTTCGGTGATGACAGCCTTCGATCGTCGCTTCTCCGGATGTTCTTGCTCATAACATCTTGCCTTCCCATGCCAAAGGCTAGATTGCGCCTCCAGAGTCGGTTGGGGACCAGTTGACGAAATTGCCTTCACTTCGAGACGCAAGACTCTTAACTCGAGAAGAGTTCGATGCGCAAAAGGCAAAAATCATCGGCTAGGAGCAAGAACCATCAAGACTAAGTACAAGGGCTGACATCAACAATCCGCGATTGGCGAATCACCATGTGGGTTAGCGCCCAGTGGCAACGACACTAAGCGTTTAAGCGATTGAGAATTGGACCCACAACAAGAGCAACCAGGACCGTAGTGCGGTAGTCAGTACGCGAGCGGCGAATTCGGTCGGCATGTTGGTGGACTGTCTGCCAGGGAATAAGCCCCAAATTCTTCCTCTGGGATCAGGTTTGTAGTCAGTGAGATGCTGCCGCAAGTGCACGTCTCCGGAGTGGTCCTGAATCCGCGACTTGAATCCGATCAGCATTTCTCGTGACGATGGCAGTTCGCCTTATCAAATTTGGTTGGAGCCATCGCTACTCTCTGGGAGCGATTTCAGAAGGATCGGAGGAATCCACCTTCGGACCATCCTGGACGGTCCGAAGGTGTTGATAGTTATTATGATGAATAGTCATTAAGAGTGCTATTCTGTGGATGTGGCACTTGAGCAAGTTCGGTTTCGGCGTATTGATGGTTGGCTTGGCGCGCTGCCCGTTGAAGTCGCCGCCGAAATCGCTGCCTTACTTGACTATTTGTGCGAACACGGTCGTGGTGCGTCCTTGCCTTATGTTCGGCATCGGATACAGACCAGCAGGAATTTTCCGGACATGAGTGAAATACGAACGGATCAATGGGTTGAGGAAGATCGTTACTTAATGCGGGTGCTTACGTGCTTCGTCGATGAGGACAGCAAGGTGCTGGTGTGTTTTGGCGGAAATAAACATCGTTGGGAACAGGGACACGAAGGGGATTGGTACGAGACATACGTGCCCGTCGCAGATGTGATCGTTGAGCAATACCGAAGAGGAGAAATGAAATGACTACGAAGAATCGAGCCGAACTGACTCCTGAGGAGTGGTTGGACGACATTGAAGGCGAGTTCATTCTCAACCAAGAGGTGACGCATCCCGATCCTGATTTTCATGAGATGTACCGACGGGCAAGAACACGACTGGAACTTGAGCATGACGTATTGGAGAGTCTGAGCGAACTACGTCGCGCAACTGGATTGAATCAAACCGAAATTGCTCAGCGATGGGGAAGAAGTCAATCTCAAGTCAGCAAAGTCGAGAGATCCCCTGAAACCGTAGAGCTCGCCACGCTTGCGGGCTACGTGAGGGCTCTGGGCGGACAACTCACCATGACGATTGAAGTTGACGGTCACGTCTACCATGAAGACCTTGTTATATCCGAGAAGACATTGGCGAAGGGAGGTGATGAGATGTTAGAGAAGAAACATCAAGTACCCCAAGTCCCCGCTCCCGGCGGAGGCAAGCAAGATCGGTCCCGTGATAAAGACGGCGAATGGCGCAAGAAGCGGGATGATACCGGCAAGGCCCGCCCAAAGAAATAATTTAAGGGGATCCCAATTAATGCTTTGTGAAGGACAGCGCATCACTGTCTAAACGCAATCAGTACCAGCGCGGTTTGGAGCTCGGTTCAGATTCGGGATCTACGACGATATGACCGCTGTGGCTGCAATCGCCGTCACAAGGGCATTCCGTCAGCAACGGCGTCAGCAGCGCCAATAAATTTGAGCACACACAGGCGAATGTCGGTGGACAATTTGTGCTAGAGTTTGGCGAAATTCGGAGCTCAGAAAGCCGCGGTGAACAGGAAATATGGGCATGACACGCAAGGGGTCGCAGGTTCAAGTCCTGCACGGCCCACTGAAGTACCTGGTCAAGAATACTATTTCTAACTAAATTTCGGGAAAACCTCTGACGTGTGACAGTTGTCAGCAACGCCGTCAGCAACGCGTCCGCCTGAGCGTGACAGTTGTCAGCGACGCCGTCGGCAACGCGTCCGCCTGAAGGCCGTTGAGGTTCGCGAGATATTTGCCTATGTGAGAGCGATTTTCGGTGCCTCTCGCAGAAAGTTGGACTTTTCCAGCCCAGGAATTCCTTGGCGAGGTTGGAAAGCGTGCGACTTCGCCCAGTTGAGGAGTTCGTAAGCTCGAGTGCGCTTATGTCTCACATCGATTTACGCGCGGTCCACGCTGTCGTCGGAATCGCTATTTGGCGCTGGCAAAGGATTCCACGGCCTGACCCCTTCGCGAAATCGCGCAAGGGGTCAGCTTTCCCAAGATTGGGATGATCACTCGTTACGACTGTTTGAGGATCTGTTGAACCGCTGGCAAGCCAAAATCCCGCTGAAACGGTTGGTGGCCGCAGCGAAGACGCAAAATGCACGTGTGCATAGTTTCGACGCTGATCTGATTCGATCTATGAGGTCCGGAGTACAATCCTGGTGTGAGCGAGATGACCACAATTGAAGTGCGCTCGGGTGTTCGAAGCGACAAGCCCGTCTTTGCGGGTACGCGCATCACCGTGTACGACGTCCTTGAGTATCTCGCAGCAGGAATGACGGTGGAGCAGATAGTCGCCGACTTTCCAGAGTTGACCGAGGCAAACGTCCGTGCCGCTTTGAAGTTCGCGGCCGATCGTGAGCGCCGCCTCTCAACGCCTGCGTGAAGCTTTTACTCGATTAGAACATCTCACGGACACTCGTGCCACTTTTGCGTGGGGAGTTCCCCGACTCCGCGCACGTAGCGGAACTCGATCTCGCCCAATCTACGGATCGCCATGTTTGGGATTGCGTTGAAAGAAGCACGAATGCGGCGACCTCGATCACGTATGGAGGTTAAATATGAATCGAAACACGATTTCAGTTCTTGTCGCGGTCCAATGCGTAATGATGTAGACGTCTCGCCAACCAGTTGATTCCGAGATCTTCTCGAATACGGTGCGGCCTTCCCCAGCGCGAAGACGCCACTCGGATTGTTGACGTAGGCGTCCGCAACCTCAGAGATCCGCATTCAAGAGCTTCCAAAACTCGGCGGGGGAGTGAACCGGTAGGCGATCGGCAAGATCAAGAAGATGGTGATCGCCGGAGACGATGACGGATCGTGTCGTCGCCGCCAGCACGATGAGGTAGTCGTCGTCAGGATCCGACGAATGGACGGGGAGTGACAGGTAAGCGTCTTCAACGATCTCGCCCTGATGTTTGAGAAGTTCGATGAACTGGCGTGACTCGGTTTCACTGATTCGTGAACGAAGCTTCGGGTAGTCGAATACTCGGGTTAGCTCAGCGATCAACAGTGGCGACGCGATGAGCTCGTAGTCTCCATCAAGCCATGCTCGAAGCACTTTTGCTGGTGTACCTGACGGCGCCAACAGCGCCGAGACGATGACGTTTGGATCGAGGACGGCGCGCAACTCAGCGCGGAGCCCGACGAGAACGATGCTGTGCTTCGACAGCGAGAGCCATTGCCTCGTCCTCGTTCATCGTCCCGTGTGACCAAATCTGATCAAGTAAATCGAGTCCGAGGTCGCGTCGCAGAGCCTCTTCAATGACTTGACTCTCACCCTTTCCGGTTCGGGCCGCGCGTACTTTCACCGCTCGAAGCACCTCGTCTTCGACGGTAAGGGTTGTCCTCGTCTTCGCCATAAATACACTTTAGCATCAAGATGGCACCCCTAGCCACAGACTTAACGAATTCATAGTGACTAGATAGGACCTTGATCGAACCGCAGTTGTAGCCTATCGGATACAATGAGACGTATGAAAGCAAAGCAAGTTCATCCGACCATTGCGTCAGCACTGCTCGTGGATGCCCGCCGCCGAGCGGGCCTGACTCAAGAAGAAGTAGCGCGTCGTGCGGGCGTCGCACGTCCATCTATTTCACAGTATGAGAACGGGAAAAAGGATCCTTCGGTGATGAACTTGAACCGATTGATTCAGGCGTGCGGAATGGAGCTGCACCTGCGCGCGGATCACTTGAGCGAGGCAGATCGAGCTCAGGCGTTTCGAGATGCCGCGGTGGGAACCGCCGAGGCTCTACAAAATGCACAGCGAGCGCGGGCTGGCTTGGTGCAGATGCGTCGGCTGACGCCGGCAGAGAAAGCTGGATCGAACGCCTAAGCCCAAGGTGCCTCGGCGTAAGACGACCAGTCTTCGCGCTGCACCGATTCTCTCCGCGCTTGGTCGTCATGGGGTCGACTTTGTCACTATCGGAAGTTATGGAGCCATCCTTCAGAACGTTGACGTCCCGATGACGGAGATCGACATCGTTCTGAAAGACACCCACGAAAATCGTCGCCGTCTTGTTTCCGCGCTTGATGAACTTGATGCGAGAGAACTCGTTGGTGACACTGAAGAGAATATTGACGAGCTCCGCTCGGACCCGGATTCGATGGGAGACTCCATATTTCGAACGTTCGTCACTGGTTTTGGCGAGGTCGATGTCGTTCTACGGCCGGCTGGTTTTCCGAACGGTTACCAAGACCTCATCGAAAACGCATTTATAGCCACGGTGCAAGACGAGCGCGAGCCAGGGCTGACGGTGAATGCGATAGTCGCAGATGTCCGCGACATCTACAAATCCAAGCAAGAGGCCGGGCGACGCAAGGATGTCCAGGCACTTCCAGCTCACAAGATTCCTTCAGTTTGTTGAAGGTTGTCACCTATGGCCAGATCCGTCCTAGCAGTAGCGAGGTGGGCCATTGATTACCCACCTCGTCGTGGCCAAAGGGAATGCCTCTGGTGGCAAGCAACGAGGCGCAAGGTTGCTAAGAATTCACGTTGCCGGTAGCGAACTTCGCATTTTGAACAACGCCTTTCGAGCTGCCTTTTTCACGAGCTTGGATGGATGCGCCTTGTCGATGCCGGCCAGCACGAGAGCGGTACCTGGCGAAGGCGCGCGCCAGATGGTGTCGAACAACGCGCACTGCTGTTCGTCAGTGCCTACCAATGCCAATGTGGTGAGCAGCCCTTCTGGCCCGAGAGCGATCATGCGATGGACGAGGACGTCGACGAAGACGAAGGGCGTCGCGCGTATCCACAAATCTTGTTCCCCGATGAGGTTGTTATCGGCGAGCCAGCAGAGGGCGAAACCCGCTACATCTGGTTGTGCGGTGAGCTCGAGCACGTGAGGCGCTGCGAGATCAACGTTGATCTCACTGAGGAGTTCCAGCGCTTGGATTTGCAGCGCGGGATCATCGAGCTCCGTGATGGCACGAGCGAATTCGTCCACGGCGTCTGATGGCTCGCGGACTTTGCACCACGCGAGTACTTCGGTGCGAACGATCTCTTCGTCCTCGTCATTAAGTGCCTCCAAGAGTCCAGCGGCACTCAACGCCGCGAACCGACCAGCAAGAGGCACTTCAAAACCCGCAGCGATGAGTAAGCGTCTGACCGTGACCACGCCGACCGGCGTCAACGTCACGGAGCCACCCTCGGGACTGGTTTCCCCAATACTCATGTGGGTGCTTTCACGAGTCACGAGGCCGCAGAGCTCGAATGCATCAATCATTTTGTTAATGGCGCTCGAGACGTAGCTTTGAATCGTGTCGTCATCGACCGCGAACTGCCACGCCTCGAGGACTTCGGTCGTGGCGACGTCGGTCAGCATGTCAATGGGGACGTGTTCCATCATCACGTAGGGCACCGTGAGCAAGTCAATGCTCATGTCGTCAAGGGAGGTCCAGATAGCGCTTAAGATTCTCCACTGGTTCGATCGAGACTGAATTGCCAGGGGTCCCGCAGCAATCAATCCGTCGACCACGTGCTCGAACTCCCCGGTCAGCTCGTCCTGGAGCCCAATGCCGCGCTTGGTGGGTACGAGCTTGCCTCGAAGTACACGTACTAGGCCGGCCTTCTTGGCCCACGCCACGATCAATCGGAGACCGCGAAGGTTATCTGACGATGTCGTGCGAAACGTTAGGTCGCCGTAGCGGGGGTCCATCTCGTCTCCGGTGGACAAGAGGTCCACCAGCACCCGTGCGTCGGCGAGGGTGAGATGTCCCTTCTTAGTGAGTGGCCGCCCCTTTCCGAGGAAGATCACCAAGTCTCGGAACTTTGGCAGAATCGGGATCGACGTCAGTGATCGGCTGATCTCGTCATCGGTAGGCATGATGACCGGTGCAAGACGCCGATCGGGCGTTGACGGCCCCGCGTTGGCGAACAGGTGGTCGGAGAGCAAGTCCTTGCGCTCGTCGATCGTCAGGTCGTTGTACCGTTCGATGTGCGCACTGACTTGATCGGGATCGCTCATGTCGACACCCGCATCGGTGCCGAGTGAGAAGAGAGACTTCGCCATTCCAAACTTGCTTCGATCGCCCATCGCTGCGATGAAGTCGTCGCGCAAGACCTCTACGGCGTCGAGGAGTATCTCGACCGAGTGGCCATCAGAAGAGAGGAGGTTTCTCGCGTCGAGAAATCGGAACCAGTGCCCTAACGCCTCACGAATGTCATCGCAATGCTTTGGATCAACGCTCAGTTTTCGAGGACACCACTCGAGTAGATAGTCGATGATGTGAGAGACGTTCCACCACGCCAGATTCCCGTCCTGGTACGCCCATTTCCATTCGAGAGCGAGACCGACGTCGCCCGCGACCTCTTTCGCGTGGTCCTGAGTGCAGTAATCGTGATTGACAAACCAGGCGCTGAACGCATCGAGTATCTCCTGGCGTGACGCCGGAAAGGCCCTGTCTTCTTCGGGGTCAAACTCGAGTTTCACAGAGATCAGCCTGTCACAGTCCGAACGTTCTGCGCGGCGAGCGCCTTTCGTTTCGCCGATTCGAGATCGCGCCGCGGGGAATTCGCACCCACGTCGTCCACGGCGATCCGACTCTTTGAGATGGGTAGCGTGTCGGCCCTCTCCTATGCATTCACCAATAATCTCAGGTGTACTCCCGTTGCCAGAATCTCCAACTTGACCATCTTGACAACTTGTGGGAAAGGTTCAGTTGATGATCGTTGCGGTTGAGACCGAGAACGAGCAGAATGCACCATGTAATGAAAGTTTCAGAGGGTGGTTCAAACGACCCTTGACATGTTCTGCAAAGGTATTCCGTCAGCAACGCCGTCAGCAGCGCCAACAAATCTGAGCCCACATTGGCGAATCTCAGTGGACCAAATGTGCTACGGTGAGACGAGATTTGGACGTCAGAAAGTGCCGGTGAACAGGAAATATGGGCATGACACGCAAGGNNAGACAGAGGCAACTGCTTATCGGACCTTGATTTACCCAGGGTGCTAGCAGCGACGTCGGAGACGCGAAAATATGTCTTCATGAACCAAGTCGAACTTGGTGCGAAACGTATGACCGGCAACGAAGTTCTCTAACAATGCGGCTCGGTCAAATTCTGGAATGGCCATACCATTAATATGACGTAGCGCTGTGCTTCAATGACTTACGTGAACTTGGTGGCGATCATTGGGGCGGGCGTCTCCGTCGCTGGTGGATTGGTTGCAGTGATTTCGACCATCGCAGGTTGGAACTTTAGATTGTCGCGAGTTAAACAGGAAGCGGAACTTCTTTCGCTACTACCGGAATCGAGCCAATTCAAATCTGCTCTTTCCGAACGAGTCGATCGTTTGACAGAAAAGTATCTCACCAGTGCGAACAAGCAGCGCTTCATACCTCAAGAGCTTGTTGCTGCAATTGTGATGTTCCTCGCGGCGATTTTTAACATTGCGATCGCGTCCTCCGTATCAGGATTGGACTGGTGCTGGGGGTTTGCGGGTGCCTTCGGGACGTTAGGAACGGTGACACTCTTCCATTCCATATTTTCAGACTCTAGATGTACGATTTAAGTGGGCGCAATGGCCTGCGACGACCTCTAATCACCACAACTTGGACAGATGTCCTTCGACGACTCTTGATCCATGGATGACGACGGTCAATTGCGACATTGGGATTTGCTGGCTGGTGACGGCGGTGGGAACTTCAACGAGAGTCGAGCGCACTGATTCACTTAAGAAGCGCGATGGCTGGGCCCAAGAGTGATCATCACGAACTCGGTTATGGTGGTAACGGAGCGGTACGTAAACCGCGAGGTTCCTGCGTGCGCGCGTGATCGCGACGTAGAAGAGACGACGTTCTTCCTCGAGCCCTTCGGGCGAACCCAGCGACATGTCCGAAGGAAAGTTGCCGTCGGCGGCGTGAATGACATGAACCGCGTCGAACTCGAGACCCTTCGCTGAATGGACCGTCGAGAGTACCAGCCAGTCCTCATCGATCATCGGAGGGCCAGCGAGATTCCCGGTGGACACCGGCGGCTCCAGCGCCTGCTCGGCCGCCACATCGCTTAGTCGTAACGTCCCCGCGCACGCCAGCACGAGCGCGCCGAGATCTTCGAGCCGTACCACGGCGTCCTCATACGAAGATGTAATGAGCGGCACGATAGCTCGACGAATCCGCTCCGCATGCACCTCCACCGGCTCCAACTCCTTCTCGCACATGGCGTCGGCGAGATCACGCCACATTTCTCGGACTTCGCTCGGCAACTCTTCGTCGACGATCGACCATCGTCGCCCGACCTCGCCGTGGGACAGGGGGAGATTCCCGTCCACGTCTCGGAGGGCGTTGATAGCCCGTCTCGCCTTGGCCGGGCCCACTCCGGGCATGAGTTGTAGAAGTCGGAACCACGCCACCTCATCACGAGGATTGTCAGCGAGTCGAAATGCCGCGAGCAGGTCCTTCACGTGCGCCGCTTCGAGGTAGCGCAGACCTCCGTACTTGACGAAGGGGATCCGTCGCCGAGCGAGTTCAATCTCGAGGTCGCCGCTGTGGTGCGCCGCTCGAAACAACACCGCCTGTTTCTGCAGGGGAGTGCCTTGTTCGTAGAATTCAAGAACGCGGTTGGCGACGGATTCTGACTGGTCGCGTTCGTCAGCGCAGTGGACGAGCAACGGCTGGCTCGCGCCGGTGATCGGTACCACTTCGCGAAGGACTGAGGAGAATCCCTCGGGTGCGTCGGCGGCGATGGCGTTAGCCACCCCAAGGATCACGCCCGACGAGCGGTAGTTGACGTCCAGGGTGATCGTGGTGAGATCATTGAAGTAGTCCTCGGCATCGAGCAAGAACCTCGCCGTCGCGCCACGAAAACCATAGATGGCCTGCGCGTCATCGCCGACAATGGTCAGGCGAGGATCAATTCGGCGCAGTCCGACGAGCACGTCCAATTGCAGGAGGTTCACGTCCTGGAACTCGTCGACCAGGATGTGGTCGTAGGCTGCGCCGAGCTCTTCGCCCAAGGCGTCATCCTGGGCGGCTACGCGCCAGTACAAGAGCAGGTCGTCGAAATCCAGCAGTCCGAGTGAGCGCTTTCGGGCCACGAAGGCCGTGAAGATTGAGGCGACTTCGTCAAGGCTCTCGGCGCACCACGGCGTGGTCTCGCGCATGACGTCGGCGAGTCGCATTCCCGTGTTCACCGTTCGCGAATACAGTGCGGCGAGGGTCGCCTTCTTCGGCAGTCGTCGCTCTTTGCTCAGTATTCCCATTTCGCCGCGAACCAAGTCCATCAGGTCAGCGGCGTCGCCGCGGTCCAGCACACCGAATCCTTCAGGTAGACCCACGGCAGCGTGGTGGCGACGAAGCGTGTGGTGGGCGACGGAGTGAAAGGTCCCACCAGAGACCCTGCGTCCTTGGTCGGCGCCGCGAAGGGTGCGCACACGGCTCACTATCTCGCGCGCGGAGCGACGGGTGAAGGTGAGGAGCAATATTCGCTCCGGTGTGACGCCGCGCTCGAGAAGAACGCCGACTCGGGCCGTCAGCGTCGTCGTCTTGCCGGTTCCGGGTCCCGCGATGACGCGGAGCGGTCCGTCTCCAAAATTGGCGGCCTCACGCTGACGTTCATTGAGTTCTTGTCGGGAGGCGAACATATACGCGACGCTATTTTCGGGGTGTTACACCGTCGGCGGCGAAGGTAACTGCGGTTGTTGCTGTTTCACGTCTCACTGGCGCCAGTGTCGTGAGTCAATCAAGCTCGCTCAGTAGTCACTGGTGCCGGTTCGGGCGCGGGCGCCGACCTGGTTGCGGAGTGAAAGTCCTTGGACCGGACGAGGCATGCGGCGGCGACTGCACCGAGCGCGACGAGGACCGCGCCGATGACGAAGATCGTGCGCAGCCCCGAAACGAAGGCGACGCGGGCCGCGTCGGCGATCTTTGGTTGGCCGTGAGCGGCCGCCTTGATGCCCGCCGAGGAGATAATCCGGCCGAGCGCGCCGGCGCGCGCGCCGACACTCGCCGACATCGAAGCCGTGATTCGTTGCTGGAACACGGCGCCGAGCGCCGCAACCCCCGTCGCCAGGCCGCCGATGCGAAACGTGTTGCTGAGACCCGACGCCATGCCGCTGCGTTCAGGCGGGACGACGCCGAGACCGACGCGCGCGATGGCGGGATTGGCAATGCCGATGCC
The DNA here is from genome assembly GCA_003155915.1 of Acidimicrobiaceae bacterium. Taxonomy (GTDB): domain Bacteria; phylum Actinomycetota; class Acidimicrobiia; order Acidimicrobiales; family RAAP-2; genus RAAP-2. Next base: position 29,376 of record PMFA01000017.1, read on the forward strand.
CAAGCCGGAGAGCAGCATCCCCGGGATGAGGACCGTCCAGCCAGAGTTGGGCCCCACCGCGAGCAACGCAGCGATGCCAGCAGCAGATATGGCGATGCCGCCACCGAGCACGGCGCCAGGCGGAAGTGTGCTGATAGGCGAGCGGAAGATGAATGGTACGGCGAAGGTGAGGATCGTCATCGGCAAGAGGCGCAGCCCGCCGCCGAGCGGAGAGTAACCGAGGTCGTTCTGCAGATACAAAGTGAGATACGGCATCAGTGCGAACATTCCGCCGCCGACGGCGAAGGTGCCGAGCGAGACGCCGCTGAAGCTGGGTTTGCGAAAGAGCGAGAGGTCGAACATTGGCCGGTTCTGGTGGAGTTCGATGAAGACGAAGGCGACAAAGGCCGACACGGAACCGCAGAACATCGCGACTATTGGCCCGCTCGACCACCCGAGCGAGTTACCCCGGATGAGGCCGAGCTCCAGCAGGAACATCCCCGCAGAGAAACTGACGAGGCCGAAGCCGTCGAGGCGAGTCGCGCCGGGGTCCTTCTGGTTGCGCATCTTTGTCGAGGAGAGCCAGATCGCCACGGCGCCAATAGGCACGTTGACGATGAAGATCCAGCGCCAGCCGATGCCGCTCGTCAGCAACCCGCCGACGAGCGGTCCGATCGCGACCGCGCCGCCCACGGTGGCGCCCCACGCCGCGATCGCCTTGCCACGCGCCGGACCCTGGAAATCCTGGGCGATGAGGGCGAGACCGGTCGCGAACATCGCTGCGCCGCCGACGCCTTGAAGGGCGCGCGACCAGATGAGCATGGAGATCGATTGGGCGAGACCGCAGAGCAGTGAGGACGCCGTGAACACCGCGAGCCCGGCGATGAAGACATGCTTTCGTCCGAAGCGGTCGGAGATCGAACCCCAGGTGAGGATGAGCGCAGCCAGGCTGAGCGCGTACGCGTCGATGACCCATTGCAGGTCGGTGAATGAGGCGCCGAGGTGGCGTTGAATCGTCGGCAGCGCGACCTGCACGATGGTCACGTCCACGAGCAGCATGAAGGTGCCCGCGCAGACCGCGATCAGCGTCCACCGGTTGCGCGAGGCGCTCGTAGGGGGCGGGACAATGGGACTGTCAGTAGCGCTCATCGGGGGTGCCTCTCAGCCTCAATAGTTGAAAGCAACAAGTCAGAGGTACACGATAGGAGTTGCGGTCTCAAATGATTCAGTGAGCAACTGCGCACGGTTTTCGGCGGGATTTTGGCGTCGGCAAAGGATCAAAGCGGGGCCGGGCGGCCCAGGTGAAATCCTTGGGCGTAGTCGACATCGAATTCCTTCAACATGGCGAGAACATCGCCGTCCTCAACCCCTTCGGCGACCGTGAGGCATCCGAAACCCTGGGCGAGGTTCACGATGGCTTTGACGACATGCTGGTTCTCGGGGCTATTGACGAGTCCGCGAACGAATTCGATATCGATCTTGAGGTACGTCACCCGGAGTTTCTTCAAATGGGTAAACGTTCCAAAGCCCGTTCCAAAATCGTCCAGGGCGACGCTGCAACCAAGTTCTGCGACTCCCTCAGCGAAGGAGCGTCCCTTTTCTATGTCGCGCATCAAAGCCGTTTCGGTGATTTCGAAGACGAGGTTGGTGGGGTCGGCGCCCGTCTCGCTGATCTCGCGCTCTATGAACGTCGATAGATCGTTGGTCACCACTGATTCGGCCGAAAGATTTATGCCGACGTGGCGACCTTGTGCGGCGATCTGGATACCACGCTTGATCACCCATCGGTCAAGTTCCGCGATCAAGCCGTATTTCTCGGCCACGCCCAAGAAATTGACCGGTTCGATGATCTCGCCGTTGCGGCCCACCATACGAATCAGGAGCTCCTCGCTGGCCCGGCCTCCCTTGAGAGGAACGATGGGTTGGGAATAGAGAACGAAGCGGTCTTCATCCAACGCCTCTCGAATCCGCCCCACCCAGGTCAGGGCGGCAAGTTCGCGCGAGATGCGACGTCGTTCCGATCGCTCGTCGGTGATGTCCCGGAAGACGGCGACCCCGCCCTCGACCGTCGTGCCGCTCAGTAAGGGTGATGCGGACACCGCGACAGCAATGCACGTTCCGTCCTTGCACATAAAATCCGCGTCGGTGAGCCGGATTGATGCGCCCTCGCTTCGCACCCGTAGCAGTTCGATAGCGCCTTCGTCGGTCGTTTCGCCCAGGGCGTTTCGCGGGATCAGTACTGTACTTAGTTCCACGCCGAGTAGTTCTTCCTCTGTCCAGCCCAGCATCTTGGTGGCCGCGTCGTTCATCGACGACAACCGACCCTCGACGTCCACGGAAATGAGTCCCTCCGCCATATTCTTCATGACGTTGCTGCGGAATTCCTTGGCGTGGTGACTTTCGGTGATGTCAATCACGACGACGCCGATCCCAATCACTTCATCTTCCAAGTGAACGGGATAGTAACTCGCCAGCCAATGGTGTAGACGACCGGAATCGCTTGTGAGCTCGTACGACACCTCAACGTTGAGTACGGCCTCGTCGTGATCGAGAACGTGACGATAGTACTGTTCCACCTGGGTCCAGATGACGGGCACGACCTCTTTGATCGTCCGGCCAACTGCCGATTTGACGTTCGTACCATCGAATCGGGCCAGAGCATCATTCACGTGAACGTAGCGACAGTCCCGGTCGAAGAAGCCAAAGCCTATCGGGGAGGACGCGTGAAGTGTCTCGAGGGTACTCACCGTTTCGTTGGCTCGCCGGTGGGCTTCACGAACGTCTTCAATCTGCAGGTTAGAGAAAGTCAGGTCACGTTCGATGACTGAAACTCCGAGCACCTCGCCGGTGTCACTGAGCACCGGTGCCGTCGTGATTGATACGTAGACGGTGGTGCCGTTCTTGCGAATTCTCCGAGTGTGAAATTCACGAATGCTCTCGCCAGTCTGCACGCGCGCGAGTAATTCGGCGAGTTCCCACTTTCGATCGGGCGCGAAGAGAATCGCCACATCGCGTCCTAGCATTTCCGCGGCCCGGTAGCCGTAGAGCAGTTCAGCCGCTTCGTTCCAGAAGGTGATGATGCCACTGGTTGTGGTGCCGAGTATGGCGTCGTTTGATGTGCTCACGATGGCGGCCAAGAACTGTTCGGCGCCCAGGGCGTCCAAGGTCAGCGACGCCGTGGCGACTGCGCTTCGCTTCGTCATTCGCACGGTGACCCTGACGGCGAGCGACGATGCCGCAACGTGCGTTCGGCCCGTTGGCCAAGGCGACCGTCGAAGTGAAGGGCGTGGTTTTGGTGGGCGACACTGAGCGGGTCAACAGGAGTATCGCGAACATCGTGGAAGTCAATCGAGGAACACAACGTCTTCTTCGTCATCGCAAAACCCCCTGCCTTCGACAGGATCGGAGCCGAAGAAATGCATCAGTTTGTTGCATCGGACTCGAAATGTTCGAACCGGGTAACAATTCACATTATGCGAAATATATAACCGGATAATGTTTTCTGGTATAGATTATTCCCATATTTGTAACAAGTATTAATGTTCCGTAGTCCAAAAGCACAGGTCAGGAGTGAGAAATCGATATCTCAAGCCCAACGTCCGATTTTCGGTTGCTGACGAATCATGGCAACACGCTTCTCTTGATTGCGCGAGATCCTCGAATACGTCTACGCGATATTGCCGTTGCCCTGGACATTACCGAACGGCGAGCCCAGCGAATCGTGGGTGACCTCGTGGTCGCCGGGTATCTCACCCGGGAGCGTGAGGGACGCAGAAATTTCTATCATGTCGCCACACATTTGCCGTTGAAGTTGCCGTTCCAAGAGGACATCGACCTTGGATCACTTCTGGCAATCTTGCCCCCAAAAGTACCGAGCGAGAATTAAGGGAGCAAGCTCGCTAGGCGTGCGCCGTTCCATGTTGCTCGAAGAGCATGGCGCGCTGGAGGGCCGCCTCACGGAGTTCCTTTGGGATCTCGACGGAGCCGCCGAGACCGCTGGAGTTGAGTCCCGCTTGCGCGGCCTCTTCCACGATTCCGCCAATCTGGATCGCCAACTCGGGCGTTCGGTGGAATACCAGCACCCCGTGGTTCGCCAACAACACCGCCGGAACTCCTGGAGTGATTGCGGCGCGAATGTTGGCCACCGCCTGCTCGGATCCCCGTGGACCGTAACTGGCCACCGGGACTCCGCTCGGCAAACCGAACATGGCCAAGGCCTCGACCCAACATCCGATTGGACGGTGGGCCACGGCGTAGGCGGTCGCGAAGGGCGAATGCGTGTGCAACACACAGCCAACGTCGGCGTGGTCCGCGTACATCGCCGTATGCATGGCCACGACGGCACCTTGGATGGGTGGCAGATCGCCCTCAAGTAGTACTCCGTCCAATCCAATACGGACCACGGCGGACGGTGCATGGTTTCGTAGCGAAGGGCCAGCGGTGAAGTACATCTCTTCGGCTCCTGGAACTCGCAAGCTCACGTTCCCGTGTCCGTTGGCGGAGATTGCCCCGCTGGCAACCACACGTTGAGCGACATCGATTAATTGGTCGACGAGGTCCTTATCCATGACACCTCCGAGTCTTCGTTTCGGACAAGGTATCAAAGGAGCGCCACCTTCGTTCAACCGTTGAGGAACCCCATGGGGCGGGAGTGCCGATCAAAGAATGCCGAGAGCAGAGAGCTCGTCATCCCTATGGCTCAGTCGTCGCCGAGTTCATTGTCGACTGGTTTCACCGGGGCTCGGCGAGGTTCCCTCTCCTCAGTTTGACAGAGGTCGTTGTAGAGAATATAACTATTATTATGTCTATAACTAATGCGCCCAACACGACCACGCCAGTGACTTCCACGAGACGGGTGCTCATCATCGGGGCTTCTCGTGGTCTCGGGTTGGCGCTGGCGGAAGAGTGGGCCCGTCATGGATGGCACGTCACCGCCACTCAGCGCAACTCGGACGCGGCGGGTCTTCGTGATCTCGCCGCTCGCTACCTCAAAATAATTGAAATCGAGACGGTCGACGTCACGGTGCCGACACAGATTGCAGCGTTACACGACCGCCTGGCTCCAGGGACGTTCGATCTACTGTTCGTCAACGCTGGCGTTGCCAACCAGCCCGCAACGACGGTGGGCGCCACCTCGACCGACGAGTTCGTCCGAGTGATGGTCACGAATGCCCTCGGACCGATGCGAGTCATCGAGGCACTCGATGACCTCGTGACGCCGTCAGGGACCATCGCGGTGATGTCCTCGGGTCAGGGCAGCGTGGCCAACAACGAGGGAGGCGGCCACGAGGTTTACCGCGGCAGCAAGGCCGCACTGAACACCTTCATGCGCAGTTACGCGGCACGTCACCGCGACGAACAACGAAACTTTGTCCTGATGGCCCCGGGCTGGGTGAAGACCGACCTCGGCGGCCCCGATGCTCGGCTCAGCATCGAAGACAGCATCCCCAACGTGGTCACGACGCTCGACGCACTCCAGCACAAGCCCGGACTTCACTACGTTGACTATCTCGGACGGACGGTCCCATGGTGAAAGCCTCTCGTGATGATGCGGCGGCAACCAGCCCCAATCGATCAACTTTTCCAGCAGAGCAGGTCTGGGTCCTCATGCAGCAGTTCGTTGACTCGCACAACCGTCACGTCGATCTCGCTCAGGCGCTCGGGTTTCGCCTCGGCGCCGGGCGGGGCAAGATCCTTTTTCAACTCCGCGACGGAGCGATGACCCTCACCGATCTCGCCGAGGCCAATGGCGTCGACGCCCCCTACGCGACTCTTATTGTCGACAAGCTCGAGGCCCATGGCCTGGTTGAGCGCCAACCGCACCCCGAGGACCGACGTCGCAAGCTGGTCACGCTCACGACCCCGGGCCGTGAGGCAATCGCGACGGCCGAGGCCATCCTCCGTCGTCCGCCGCGAGCCATCGGCACACTGCGCTCCGAGGAACTGCGGCAACTTAGCCGACTGCTCAATCGCTTGATCGAAGCAGACGAGTTCGACGACCCGTCTCGCTAGTCAGCCGTCGCTTCTTGGCACGACACCGCCACGAAGAGAAGCAAGGCCGATCTCGCTCGAGAGCCGGTCGATGCCAGTCATCAACCCGTCGACTCTGAACTGAAGGAGCATGCGACTCTTATGCCAGTAATACGGTCAGCACTCCGAGAGAGCCCGACACGATCACCGGATCAGGGTCGCTTCTGTCGCGATGTGGAAGTATTTGGCGGTGAAGGCCCGTCACGAGAGAATGACGCACCGTGGGCTCCCAGTTCGATTTGAACTCGCCGCGTCCGACTCGGTTGTGGGATGAGCGAGAACACATCGCCATCACGAGACGCTTCGGAGGAGGTCGCACACTCAACTGACGTATCGCGTCGCCGTCTCCTGAAATGGATTGTCGGGGGAGTCGGCACGGTGGTCGTCGTCGGCGCGACGGGACTTGAGTTGGTCTATCACGGCGTCCTTCCGGGTAAGCAGTTCCTCAACCAGATCGACGGTGCCTGTTCGGTGCCCGCCACTGCATTGTCCTTCGAGACGGTCGGACCAAGCGAAAGCGGACGGTTCTATTCCGAGGCACGTCACCGAAGCGTTGGCTACACCATCGCCTACCCGCCAGCACATCGGCCCGGCGATTCGCTGGCGCTCGTCGTGATGCTTCACGGCTACGGCAACAACCACGCCACCGCCCTTTTCGGAATGTCACCCGCTCAAGCGTTGGCTCTTCGAGTCGATGACACACTGCTCTCGCCCATGGCCATGGTCACCGTCGACGGAGGTAACGGGTACTGGAATCCGCATCCGCGAGACGACCCCATGGCGATGGTGGTTCATGAACTGATCCCATTCTGCCAGCGGAAGGGCCTGGGCCTCGCCCCGCATCAGATCGGATTGATGGGAATATCCATGGGCGGCTACGGTGCGCTCGCCATTGCCGAACGGTACCCGGGCCTCGTGTCGGCGGTTGCCGTGATCAGTCCCGCCGTTTGGACAACTTATGTGCAGGCGCGCGCGGCCAACGCCGGGGCCTTCGCTTCTAGGTCGACTTTTGATGCCGGGAACGTAATTGCGCACGTCAATTCACTGAAAGGGATCCCCGTGAGAATCGCTTCCGGTGTCAATGATCCGTTCCATCCGGGAATCGAGAGTCTGGTCAACGTTCTCCCCTCCAGAAGTTCCGTCGTATTCTCCGCGGGCTGTCACACCGAGCCATTCTTCCTGGAACAGGAACCACCGTCATTGGTGTTTCTCGCTCGCCACCTCGGTTGAGTTCATGATTTCGATCTCAATCGGTTTTGCGAAGAAAAGGGAAGAAGGGATGATCGACCGACGGTGAGTACTGTAGGAATTAGCACTCGACAGGGAGGTCCTCGGTGACACCCGTAACGTTTCGACAGATGTTCACGTTCAAGACAACCATCGAAGGAAACACTCGAAGCTACTTCAAGTGGTTTTTCGGAATCGCCGTACCAGGCAGCTTGCTTATCTATCTGTTCAACGTCGTAACCAACTCCGTCGCCTACCACAGCACAACCGGCATCTGGCTGCAAGGAGCAGTTGAATTCGCAATCTTCATGACCGCTCTGATCATTGCCAATCGCAAGTGCGCGCGGCTCATTCACCCTAGTGGGTAGGTTCACGAACCAATGATCGAAGTTGGCACCGCTCATTCATAAGCGGTGGACGGTAATTGCGCGAGTCACCAGTGAAAGGATTCAGGCCCGTCACGTCGGGCCCCGACACTCTAATTTCGACTCTGATGATGTCCGTTGAAGTTCGCACCGATGTATGTGATCGAAGTGGCGTCTCACTGCGGCATCAGTCGGCTTCTTTGGATTGAAGTTCGTCACTCTCACCACAACGCGCGAGTGTCATTTCTCACATAAAGGCCATAAAAATTCAATGGTACTGTTGATAGAGCGCTCCAGCACGCGAAGAGGGAAACCGGAGTCATGTCGTTTCGTTTCCTCTATCAAACCGTGGTTCACCCCAGGAAAGTCGTCAAGGACCTCGGTGACGCGCCGACACCGCAATATACAGCTGCGACTCTTCACGGATCGCTGCAGATACGCCACGTCGACGCCGGCTCGTGTAACGGCTGCGAGCTGGAAGTCACGTCCGCCTTTGCACCGGTCTATGACGCGGAGAGATTCGGGGTAAGACTCGTCGCCTCACCTCGCCACGCCGACGCCCTATTGGTGACAGGACCGGTCACCAAGAACATGGTTGAACCGCTGCGAAAGACGCTCGAAGCAATGCCGGAACCGCGGCTCGTAATCTCCCTTGGTGATTGCGCGCACAATTGTGGGATCTTCAATGGCGCCTACGGCGTCGAAGGATCGGTCAGCGACGTCGTGAACGTCGACGTTCATATTGCGGGCTGTCCGCCTCGTCCGGAAGTGATCGTCGAAACGTTGAGGGGTCTGACCGGGCGGTGAACGAGGTCTACGTCGTCACAGTTGGTCTGGCCGGATTAATTGCCGCCATTCTCGGCGGCGCGCTTCCGCTGGCGAGCCGTGTGGGGGCGGCTGTGGCGCTCACGTGGCTCTCGTGCGGCGCAGGAATAGCGGCCGCGGTGTCGGTGCTCTCGAGCGGTCACGTCATCTCGCTCTCCACCACTGCGATCCTGCCCCTGACGGGTGTGACGCTGGTGCTCAATCCGTTGGGTGCCCTCTTCGTCATCTCGATTTCGGTGGTGGCGTTGGCGTCGACGCTGTACTGGCTGGGCTACGCCAGTCACGGCCTCGACACGCGAAGTGCGTCAAGCGCGTTGCCGTTATTTGTCACCAGTATGCTCCTCGTGCCGTTCGCCGCCAGCGTGGCGACGTTTCTCGTGCTGTGGGAGATGATGGCCCTCACCTCGCTGGTGCTGGTGCTGACCGACCAGTCGCGACGCGAGGCCGCACGAAGCGCCGCCCAGTGGTACGCCGTCATGACCCACGCCGGCGCGGCCGCCATACTCCTCGCGCTGATACTGCTCTCGGCCCACTCCGGTGGGCAGACCTTCGCCGACATCGAGGCCCACGCCCGGCATCTGTCGGGCGCGGTGCGCGGGACGATATTCGTGTTGGCCCTGCTCGGTTTTGGCTCCAAGGCCGGGGCGGTGCCCTTGCACGTCTGGCTGCCCAAAGCGCACGCCGAGGCGCCGGGACCGGCGTCGGCGCTGATGTCCGGGGCCATGGTGAACCTCGGCATCTACGGAATCATTCTCGTGGGCAATGAACTCCTCGGGGGAGGTCCCGTCTGGTGGTGGTTGCTCGTCAGTCTCCTCGGCGTGGTGTCGGCCCTCTACGGCGCCCTTTACGCGGCGACGAGTTCGGACCTCAAGCGGCTACTCGCGTATTCGACGACCGACAACATGGGTCTGGTCCTTATCGCGCTCGGTGCGTCGGGACTCTTTGGTGCGGTGGGTCGTCCGACGACCGCCGCCATCGCGATGGTGGCCGCACTGTTGTTGCTGATCAATCACTCCGTCTTCAAAGGAGCCCTCTTCCTCGCCGCGGGTGCGGTGCAGGCCGCCACGGGGACGAGGGACTTGGATCGACTCGGAGGTTTGATGCGACGCATGCCCGTGACGGGAGTCGTCTTTTTCGTGGGCGCGCTTTCGGTGGCGGCCCTTCCACCTTTCAACGGCTTCGTCGGTGAATGGCTGCTCTTCCAAGGTCTCTTGCACGGCCTGCCCACATCCAATACGTCGGTCGTGATCAGCGTGGCCGTCGCGGTCGCCGCCCTCGCGTTGACCGGGGGGCTCACGGTCGCGGCATTCGTCAAGGCGACGGGGATCGGGTTTCTCGGACGAGCGCGCTCGATCGAAGCGGCCGAGGCTCACGAGGCCGCGATCACCATGCGCCTGGGCGCCGCGGCCCTCGCCACTCTCTGTCTCGTGCTCGGTTTGGTGCCGATGCTCGTGCTACCGGCGATCGAACGCGCGGCGGCGAGCGCCGGTCGCGTCAGCGCCACGTCCGCGACGGGTGGATGGATCTCACTGCACCTGCTCGGACTACGCGGTGTCCTAGCGCCGTCGCTGCTCGCCGGGGGACTGGCGATCGCGGTGTTGGTCGTGATCGTGATTCGCCGACTCACGCACCGTCGAAGCCACGCGTGGCCGGCCGTCAATCCGGTGGAACCGTGGGGGTCGGGTCGAAAGTTGCAGACGGCGCGCATGCAGTACACGGCGACCTCGTTCGCCGAACCGCTGCAGCGAGTCTTCGACGACGTCATCCGTCCCTCGCGCGACCTCGACGTCAGTCACTTCGTTGAATCGCGCTACTACATCGAGCGCATCGCCTATCACACGTCGAATGACGACGTTCTTGAACGTCACTTCTATCGACCGTTTATTGCCAGCGTGCGGTGGTGGGGTCAGCGCGCGCGTCGGCTCCAGAACGGTAGCGTGCACCGCTACCTCGCGTTCGGTTTCGTGGCGCTCGTGATCGTCTTGGTGGTGGTGGCGTGAACGGGCTCACCCACGTTCTGACCCAGGTCCTGGTCGCGCTCTTCCAGGTGGCGGCCGTCGCCGTTGGCGGTCCGCTCCTCCTCGGACTCATGCGCAAGGTTCGTAGTCGTCTCGAGGGCCGCGCCGGCGCACCGATCCATCAGCCCCTGCTCGACCTGCGCAAACTCTTCGCCAAACAACGTATGCGTCCGCGCGATTCGAGTTGGGTCTTTGGCGCCGGTCCCGTCGTGCTCGTCGCGACGGTCGTCGCGGTCACGGCGGTGTCGCCGCTGGTGTCGGCCAGTCCTCCGCTCGGGCAGAGTTCTGATTTCTTCGCGGTCGTCTTCGTACTGCTGCTCGGTTCGGTCCTGCTCGCGCTCAGCGCCCTCGATACCGGGACGGCGTTTGGCGGAATGGGTTCGAGCCGGTCCATGACCATCGGGGCACTCTGTGAGCCGGCCTTGTTGGTGGCGATCCTCGCGATGGCGATCGCCGCTCGCACGTCAAACCTGCCCGCCCTCGTGCGTGTCGGTATCAGTCATCCGGCGGTCATCGCGAGTCCCGCGCGAATCCTGGCGCTGGCGTCGTTCCTGGTGGTGATCCTCGCCGAGAGCGGTCGACTGCCGGTCGACAATCCCAGTACGCACCTGGAACTCACGATGATCCACGAGGCCATGGTCCTCGAATATTCCGGCGCCGACTTGGGCCTCATCATTCTGGGCGAATCGATGCGCCTGGTGTTCTTGCTGGGACTGTTCGTGAACCTGTTCGTTCCGTGGGGAGTCGCCGACCGGCCGGGGGTGCTGTTTGTCGGCCTGGGGTTGCTCGCACTCGTGGCCAAGGTCTGTGCCGTCGGCGCCACGATCGCGGTCTTTGAGGTCTTCACGGCCAAGCTGCGTCTCTTTCGGCTGCCGGAACTGTTGGCGGGCGGCTTCGTGCTGGCGCTGCTTGGTGCGCTGACCGCGGTGGTGCGATGAACGGCGCCACGTACTCAAGCTTCCTCGAAATCGCGGCCGGACTGGTGATCCTGTGCGCCTTCGTCACGTTGTGGCGTCGATCGCTTCGCGCGATCGTGCGCACCTTGGCGGTCCAGGGGATGGCCCTCGGCGTGGTCGCGATCGTGCTCGGCGTCCACCGCCGCGACGTCGTGCTCATCGTTGTGGGATGTCTCGTCGTGCTCGCCAAGGGACTTGCGATTCCGACGCTCGTGCGCCGCGTGCTGGCGAATGAACCGATGAGCCGCGAAACCTCTCCGCTCGTGAACGTGCCGTCGTCACTGGTGGGCGCCGGGGCGCTCACGTTCCTCGCCTACGGCGCGACTCGCCCGGTCGTCGCGCTCGTCTCGACGAGTGCCGGACGGCTTATTCCCCTCGGAGTCGCGACGCTGCTCATTGGATTCTTCTCGATGGTCGTTCGGCGCAAGGCCGTGTCCCAGATCGTGGGTCTCTTGCTCGTCGATAACGGCATCGCGCTCGTCGCCTTCCTCGCCACGGCCGGCGTGCCGTTGTTGGTCGAGTTAGGAGCGTCACTGGATGTCCTCTTGGTGGTCGTGGTGCTGCGCGTACTGGCGGTGCAACTCTGGTCCAAGTTCGCGGTGCTCGACCTCGATCAACTCCAGGAACTGCACGACTGATGCTCGCCTTCGTACTCCTGCTCATCCCGGCCGCGACCGGCTGCGTGGCGGCGGCGACCCCGTGGCGGCGCTGGATCGGGTGGCTGTGCACGGCGTCACTCGGCTTCGTACTGGTCACGGGCGTCGTGCTCGCCGTCCTCGTCGTACATCGACCGGCACTGTCCGCGTTCGGCGGAGTCCTACGCGTCGACGCGCTGAGCGCCTTCATGGTGATCGTCATCGGCGCGATTGGACTCTTGGCCGTGTGTCAGAGCGTGCGCTACCTCGAGCGTGAGGTCTCCTCGGGTCGCTCGAGCGCGCGTCGCGCGACGCTCTACTCGGTGCTCGTCCAGGGCTTCATCACGGCCATGCTGCTCGCGGTCGTCGCCGGCAACGTGGGTGTCATGTGGGTGGCCGTCGAGGCGACCACGATCATCACCACGTTCCTCGTCGGGTACCGGCGCACGAGGGAAGCCCTCGAGGCGTCGTGGAAGTACGTCATCATCTGCTCGGTCGGTATCGCGCTCGCGTTCCTCGGCACCGTCCTCGTCTACCTGGCCGCGTTGCACGCCGGAGGCGTCACTCACGTATCGCTGCAGTGGACGTCGCTCATGAGTGTCGCACACCATCTCGACCCGGGGGTGATGCGCCTGGCGTTGGCGTTACTCGTGCTCGGCTACGGCACCAAGGTGGGCCTCGCCCCCATGCACAGCTGGCTGCCGGACGCCCACAGCCAGGCGCCGGCCCCGGTGTCGGCGCTGATGTCCGGTGTGCTCTTGACTGTGGCGTTCTACGTGCTGCTGCGCTTCAAGGCCGTCGCCGACGGGGCCCTGGGCGTGGGATTCTCGAGGATGCTGTTCGTGACCGCGGGATTGCTGTCGCTGGCCGTCGCCGCGTCGCTGCTGTTGAGCCAACGCGACTACAAGCGCATGCTCGCGTACCACAGCGTCGAGCACATGGGTCTCATCGCCTTGGGCGCGGCTGCCGGAACCCCACTCGCCATCGCCGCGGTACTGCTGCACGTGCTCGGCCACGGGCTCGCGAAGGCCGTTTTGTTTCTCGCCTCCGGCGAGATCCTCATCGTCGAGGGCACGACCGAGATCGACCAGGTGAAGGCGTTGCTCGCTCGTCGTCCGGCCCTCGGCGGCGTCTTCGCCTTCGGGCTGGTCACCCTGCTCGGCCTACCGCCCTTCAGCTTGTTCATCAGCGAGCTCAACATGCTGCGCGCCGAGGTGCACGTTGGTCTGGGATGGGTCGCCGCGATCTCGCTCGTGCTGATGGCGGTGATCTTCGGTTCAGTGATGTCCCACGGTCGTCACATGCTCTTTGGCGCACGGCCCGACGGGGAGGTGGCCCATAAGAGCCCGTTGAACGTCAGTGTTCCCCTGATTGGCGGGCTGGTGGCGTGCGGCGCGATCGGGGTGCTCGCGTGGCCGCTCGACACGCTCTTGCGCGCGGCCGCGATGGTGGTCGTGAAGTGATGTCCCACGAGCTGAACATGACGCGCCTCCTCAGCGAGCGGCCACGTCGCGCGGTGCTCGAGTGCGGCAGCGACGAGCTCATCGAATCGGTTGCGCGGTTGCTCGAAGCCGGATTCCGTCTGGCGCTCGTCGGTGCGCGCCACGACGAAGCAGTAATTGAAATCGTCTACTTGTTCGTCGACGGTCCGCCCGACCAACGAATCGAACTGCGGGTGTTGCTCGATGCGCGCCAGCCGCGAATTCCTTCGATCGCGCACCTGAATTACTCCGCCAGTCGATTCGAACGTGAGATGTACGACCTCTTTGGCGTCCAACCGATTGGTCACCCCCAGCTTCGCCGACTCGTGTTGCACCAGCACTGGCCCCGCGGATGGCACCCCATGCGTCACGACGCGGGACCCCAACCCTCCATGAACGCCGACGCCGACGCCTTTCCCTTCGCCCCGGTCGAGGGTCCCGGGATCTACGAGATTCCGGTCGGCCCGGTGCACGCGGGCGTGATTGAGCCGGGGCACTTTCGTTTCTGGGTGCTCGGCGAGACCATCGTGCGCATGAAGGCCCGCCTCTGGTTCGTGCACAAGGGCATTGAGCGGCTCTTCGAGGGCCGGGACCTCGACTTCGCGTTGAACCTCGCGGAGAAGATCTCCGGCGACAGCGCCGTCAGCCACAGCCTCGCGTTCGTCCAGGCCGTCGAAGAGGCCCTCGGTGTCGAAGTCGGCCCGCGCGCCAACGAACTGCGCGCGGTGCTGCTCGAACTCGAACGCCTGTACAACCACGTGGCCGACGTGGGCGCGTTGTGCAACGACGTCGGCTTCGGCCTCGCGAACGCGCGCGCCCTGACGCTGCGCGAACGACTCTTGACGCTCAATGACTCGGTGACCGGGCATCGTCTGTTGCGCGGCGGGGTGCACTACGGTGGCGCGACGCTGCGGACGTTGCCAACCCGAGAGGAGCTCGAAGATATCGCGACGCAGTTCCACGAGTTGGTCGCTCTGGCGCGCTCCAACAGCATCGTGATGGACCGTTTCACGGGCACCGGGGTGCTCACGATCGACCAGGCCCGTGACCTGGGCGTACTCGGGGTCGTCGCGCGGGCATCGGGTCTTCATGACGACGCCCGGGTGTCCCAACCGTTCGTCGAGTTGCCCGCCAGTTTTCACCGCGTGACACGCGACGTCGGGGACGTGCTCTCGAGGTTCGAGGTCCGATGTGACGAGGTCGACGTGTCGCTTCGTCTGCTCGCCGACCTCGTGTCGCGCGAAGGACCGCTCGACGTTCGTGGCGATGAGGTCGAAATTCGAGAGGGTCACGGCACGGGCATCGCAGAAGGGTGGCGCGGAGCGGTTGTGCACCGCGTCCACTTTGGTCCCGGCGGGATTTTGTCCCGGGTCAAGATCGTCGATCCCTCGTTCTTCGCGTGGCCCGCGTTGCCCCTCGCGTTGAGTGACACCATCGTGCCGGACTTTCCGCTCGTCAACAAGAGTTTCAATCTTTCCTACGCGGGCAACGACCTGTAATGACGGGCGAATGATGTAGCGGGTGAGGTTGCCCAGCGGCCCCGGGGTGTACGGACGCGCGTTGCCCTCGCCGCCTTGTCACCAATCGCCGGTGCGAGGTTGGATTTGTGTCGCGTCGGGACTGCGACACCAACTATCTGCGATACCTCCAATCCGACTCATTCAGAATGAACGTGCAAACGTTTCGACGAGTTGAACCTGTTCGTCGGTTTCAACCGCTCTTCGGTCGTAGTTAGCTCGAACCCACTCCACGGCATCACTGAATTGCACGCCAGCGCAGACTGCCAGGCACGAGAGAACAGTTCCCGTCCTACCAAGCCCGCCGTAACACGCGATCTGCACGACTTCGCCTGTTTTAGCTCGAGCATGAATATCCCAGATGACATCGAAGAGTTCGCTCACGTCTTTCGGAAGTCCGAAGTCGGGCCACGAGATCATTCGACACGGCCACGTGACGTCGGGATCGGCGGCCCACCGTTCATCCAGATACACCGCATAATCAGGCTGAGGTGATCGACTAGGCGGAACAAGCCCGAGCCTCCCCTGGGCGAACACAACCGCGCCATCGGGCAGGTTTACGATCATCAATGCATTCTTGCGCTTAACGTGACGCCGGACAAACTCGTCGACCGTCTGAACCCGCAGGTGCTGTGATACACACATGATGTCAGAGCGCTTAAGGAGACGTGCCCGACCGAAGATCCGAGACGGTACCCTGCTGACATGATCGTTTGTGTGCCCGTAACCAGTGACGGAATGGTCGATCACCGCTGGGGCCGCGCGGAGTCGATCGCCGTGGTCAACATCGAAAACGGCGAGATTGAAAGTTGGCAAGAGATTGAGGTGTCCTGGGATCGGCTGCACGACGAGGGGACATCAGCCCAACACCACGCTCGCGTCGCTCGGTTCCTGCGTCAGAACCACGTCGAGGGTGTGGTCGCGCATCACGTCGGGGACGGAATGGTGAAGATGTTGGACACGATGAAATTGCCATTGTTTCTCGAGGCGACCGGCGACGCCCGAACCGCCGTCCTGGTGGCGACGTCTTAGTCCGCCTCTTTGATACGAGCTTCAGCCAAACAATGTCCAGCGCACGGCGACATTCCTCACGGGCCTTCGACACCGCCCGTGAACCATTGAATTCTGGTTACTCCTCCTGACTGTATACCGTATGGCGGAGTAGAGTTGTGGTATGTCAGACGAACTCTCTGCTCTGGGCCGCTACACGGGACCGGCCACCCTGGTGCTTTCGAGTCTCGCTGACGGTCCCAAGCACGGCTACGCGTTGACCAAGGACGTCGAACATTTCGCGGGTATCCACCTCGCGCCGGGGACTCTGTACGCCGCCCTCGACCGACTCGTTGAAGGCGGGCTGATTGAAGGACTCGAGGCCGTGGGCCGGCGACGTCCCTACAAGATCACCGCCCTGGGAGCGACAGCCCTCATGGCACATCTGCAGGCACAGCGTCGCGTCACCGAAACCGGCCTCGGTCGTCTCGCCGGCGCGTGGGAGACGCCGTGACGGCGACTGAACGACGTGCTCGGCGCCTGCTGAGCTGGTATCCGCGTTCGTGGCGCGAAACCCACGAAGAAGAATTCGTCGCCCTGCTCGAAGATTCAATAGTGGATCGACCGTTCTGGCCGGGTCGATCGCTCAACATCGTCCTGAGCGCACTGCGAGTGCGGTCTTGCGAACTTCGCGCCTCGCATCGACGGATGCTCCTCTCCAGCAGTGTGCCGCTCGTCGTACTCGTCGCCGTGATCGGTTTCGCCACGAACGGCTTCGGGCTGCTGTCCCTCTCGGGCCCCACGAAGGGCGGGATGCCGTACAGCCCGCCAAGAGGAGTTGCCTACAACAAGCTGCCCGACTACCTCTCGGTCTATATCGGGCCGAACGACATCGGCTACACCCCAAAGGCCTACGTCTCCGCGCCCAATGGTCCCGACAACGATCCTCTGCTCGGTCGGATCGCGCCCATCTTCGCCAGCAACCTGACGACACTGCTCGGCCACGAGTACCCGGGTATCGGTTTCGTTCCGCTCGGCTCATCGCCCTGGTCACTTTCTTGCACGACTGAGAGAGTGACCACCGAGAGCGCGGGCGGCGCACAGACCATCACCACCATTCCGTGTCCCTCAACGACGCTCGTTCTCCCAAATGTTGTGGGCATGGTGACACCCACCGCGGTCGGCGAGCTCTCCGGGCTCGGCGTCGGAGTGGTCATACAGAACGTCCACAGCAGTTCGATTCCGGTAGGTCACATCGTTTCGACTTCGCCGCGAGGTGGCACCTCCGTTCATGCCCGCCAGCAGGTGATCGTTGACATCTCGGTGCCGAACTGAGTTTCCTTTAGGACTAGGGGATGGTCTTTCGCGTGAGCGTCACACGACTTGATTGGGAGAGGACCTGTTGGGTTTGCTCACACCAATGAGTCAAGTCTCGACGGAGTCGAGGTGGCGGATCCGTCGCGTGCGGCCTTCGACACCGTGTGATGTTGCAGAGTGTCTGGGGGTCAAGGCGCTGGGTTTCACTCGGCATGAAAATGACGAAGCGTGCTAACTCGGTTCTCTCGAATGAAGGTCCGACCGTGCACCACGCCCCTCAAATTATGTGACGTGAACCCGACAGTTTGGGGTCGTTGAATTACTTTTCGTGATTTTTACCCTGTTCGTCAGCGTTTATGGCGTTAACTGATTCGATTCGTTTCGTTTGCACGTCCACCTCTCGTCGTATAGTGTCGCGAAATCATTCACATGTAGTCGACCACGAGGCCGCCAATGCAATGCGATGATCGGAGGGCACCGAGATGCGTTTCTTTAGGCCGTTGGTTGCGTTCAGCCTCACCGTCAGCTTTGCTGCGGTGATCGGGTCCGGGGGTTCATTCCTCGTCGCCTCAGATGCCAGTGCCGCGAGTGCCTGCGGAAACGCGGGGACCCTGTCCACGAGTGCCGGAGTTTCTACTTGTACGTACACCGCGGCCGGAGAGGACACGTTCAGCGTGCCGGCGGGCGTCACGCAGGTCTCCGTCGTGGCGATTGGCGGCGCCGGGGGTGCCGGGGGAACGTACAACGCGGGCATCGGCGGCCTTGGTGGCTCGGGTGCAGACGTCTCGGCGACGGTGACGGGCCTCAGTGTCTCGACTCTCTACGTCGAGGTGGGCTCAAACGGGACCGACGGCACGGGCGGGACAGCGAACTGCACCGCCGGTGACGGAGGGACCAACGGTGGCGGTATCGGTGGACAGTCTCGGTGCTACGGCGGCGGCGGCGGTGGTGGCGGTGGAGCTTCGGACGTGCGAACGACGCCCGCGGCGGCCGAGAACCTCACCGGTGCGTCCGGCGACCCGCGTCTCGTGGTCGCCGGCGGTGGCGGTGGCGGTGGCGGTGCCTATTACACCCAAGGTGGTGCGGGAGGCAACGCTGGTAACGACACCGTGATCGGCGCTGGGGCCGGTGGCGATTGCAACGCAACTTCTGGCGACAACGGCCTACCTGGTCAACCAGGCGGCGTAGGCCCCGGAGGCGGAACCGGGGGGAGTTGCTCCGTCAGTTCTACAATCACCCAATCTGTACCGGGCAACTACGGACAGCCTTCGGGCGGCGGTGCGGGCGCCAGTGGCGATACTTTTGATATAACGAGCGGCGGCGGCGGCGGTGGCGGCGGCTACATCGGCGGCGGCGGCGGCGCAATCGTTGGCGATACCGATGGGAGCGGCGGCGGCGGCGGGTCGAGTTTCGGACCCGCGGGGACCGTGGTCGCCATCTCGAGCGCATCGCCTTCGGTGGCGATTTCATGGACGTCGCTTGTCGTCAGCGGCGTGTATTTCGAAGGATCGAGTTCATCGCCGACAATCGTGATCACCGGTTCGGGCTTTGGCGACGAGTCCGACCTCGGGACGCCCTTACCTCCGGGCTCCTCTGGCGATAACGGCAATGATTACCCGAACTTCGTTTTCAGCGACACCTCGACGGGCGTGAACGTCGGTGCTCCGGGGAACTATGTAGGAATTCTCATCTCGTCGTACTCCGATACCGAGATTGTCTTTACACTGAACGCCGATTACCAGACCTCAGTTGGTCAGTCCAGGAATTACAGCACCTACAACTTCGTCGCTGGCGACGGCTACTCACTTAATCTGCTCGGGGTAGCGAACGTCGGCACTGTTGCCTACTACCCGACGGCGTCGATCTCGTTGCCGACGGGCGGTGGGACCTACGCGTTCGACGCGTCAGTTCCAACAACCTTCAGTTGCAGCGACTTCCCGGGCGGCGAGGGCATCGCAAGCTGCGTTGACAGCAACAGTTCGAGCACCGGCACGGGGTGGCTCAACACGGGGGTGGTGGGCAACAACACCTACACCGTCACCGCCACCAGCGATGAGGGTTTCACCGGTACGGCGTCAATCTCCTACACGGTCAATCCCGCGACACCGCAGATCACGACGAGCGCGAGTCCAGGTATTTTGGGCGGGACGCTCCAGGACAGCGCCACGTCCTCGGGATTAAGTGCCTACAACGGGACCGGCTCGATCACGTTCAATCTTTACGGTCCCGCCGACCCCACCTGTGGCGCCGCGCCCGTCTACACCGAGACGGTCTCGAACTTCAGTGGTTCGGCGCGCACGTCGACCGGCTACACGGCCTCGAGCGCCGGCACGTACCACTGGGTGGCCAGTTTCTCCGGTGATAGTGGAGATAGCGCCGCGAGTACGACCTGTGGCGATGAGCCGGTGGTGGTGAGCCAGGACACGACTTCACTCTCGACCACGCCGAACGTCACCACCATCACTTTGAGTGCGGCGACACCGCCGGTCTTGACCGACACGGCCGTGCTCTCCGGTGGCTACAGTCCGACCGGCACAATTACTTTCACGCTGGTCAACAACGGCAACACCGTCGACACCGAGACGGTCGCTGTCGTCAATGGCGACGGCTCCTACACGACGCCAAAGGGCTACACCCTGCCGGCGACGGGCACCGTGACGGGCACGTACCAGTGGAACGCGACGTACTCCGGGGACGCGAACAACGCGAGTAGCGCCGACAACAACAACGCCAACGAGCAGGTGGTGGTGAAGGGTCGACCCGAGTCAACGACGACCTCGATGAACATCGCCAAGGGCAACGTCACCTACGGCGCCGAGGCGATCCAGACCATCAACGGGGTGGTGACCGGTCAGAAGAACGACGGCGCCCCCGAGGGCAGCGTCAACGTCACCTACGGACCCAGCGCCACGCCGCTATGTAGCGCGACGCTGGTTGCGGGCACGGGCGACACGTCGACCTATAAGTGTGCGTTGACGTCGAACACTCAACTCAACGCGTTCAACTACCTGACCGTTCGGGCCACGTTCGTCCCGGCGACGGTGTCATCCACCAGTGCCAATTTTGTCTACACGACCTCGATGTCGGGAGCGTTCTCGGGCGACAACTTCCTGGTGAAGAAGGACTCGACGACGACCAAGGTCACCGTGTCGCCCAATAGCGTGACGTCGGGAGCTGAGTCGTCCGCCGTATTCTCGGTGAGCGTGAAGACCGGTAACGGCGAGACCGTGCCCAACGGCGAGATCGTCACTGTCAAGGTCGGATCGACGAGTTGCATGGTCACCTTGAGCGCGGGCGCGGGCACCTGTTTCATTGCCAACAGCGCTCTCGGTGTTGGTACTTACTCGGTGAGCGCCACCTACTCAGGGGACACGAACCTCTCGAACTCGAGTGGATCGGGACCGCAATTGACGGTGAAGAGGAAGTAGCAGCCGACCGGAAATACGCAGAACGCACCTGGCCAAAGCCAAGGCTGGACCCGAACCGTTCAAGGAGCTAGGGGTCCAGCCACGGAGTAGAACTAACACGGTTTAGGCCACGCGCCAATGCAGGGTTGCATGACTAACACGTCGGGCGTCTGACACCAGCAACGTAGAACGAACTCAGTACTGTGGCTGACGGAGGCATCATGAAATTTCTGCTCACATCCTCTGGCATCAGCAACCCGAGCATCAACGACGCGCTGGTGGAACTACTTGGCAAACCGATTGCCGAGTCGAGCGCACTCTGCATTCCCACCGGGACCTACCCGTTTCCTAATGGAGCAGAAGGGGCCTATAGGTTCATCCGCGGAGTCGCCAAAAGCCCCATGTGCGAATTGGGGTGGAAGTCGTTGGGAGTGCTGGAACTCACTGCTCTGCCCAGCATCAAAGAATCCGATTGGATTCCGGTGGTCCGAGAGACTGACGCCTTGCTGGTGTGGGGTGGCGAACCACTGTATTTGTGTTACTGGATGCGGCAATCCGGATTGGCGGACGTGCTCGCGACGTTAGGGAACGAGACGGTCTACGTGGGCGTGAGCGGCGGGAGCATGGTGGTGGCTCCCAACTTCGGAGTGACCTATGACGGTCTGAACCCGCCCGTCGGCAGTGAAGAAGGTTTGGGGATGGTTGACTTTGCCATGATCGGTCACCTCGATAATCCGGACATGCCGGACTTTTCCTTGGCAGGTCTCGAAGAATGGGCCGCCGGGGTACCGGGGCCGGCGTACGGGATTGACGATGAGACCGCAATAAAAGTGGTCGACGGAACTGTCGAAGTCGTCTCTGAAGGTCACTGGAAATTGTTTAATCCTCGAAACGGCGGCACTGAGTTCAACTGAGGTTGAGCTGCCAGTGAATGGTTGCAGTTCGGTGGCGTCGAGCCTCCGACACGTGGCGACGGGACCTAGCGGTCTCGCGTGATGATGCCGTGAACAGTCCGATCTCTAAGCTGCTGTCTTCAAGCCGAGACCATGGCAATCTCTCACCCCGTTGGTGAGTGCACGAATCATGGCAACTGTGTTCTGCGCACTTGCGGCGGCGTCGTAGGCGCGAACGACCTGCTGGAGAGAGTTGTCGTCCGTCTTCTTCAGAGCAAACAACGTGGAGATTGGCATAGATATCGCTTCGGACATTCCCGGAGTCGGTGTCGGTGGGACGCTGATGAGCTTGCAGGCGGCTGTTTCAAGTTGTCGTCGGTGTGCCGGAGCTTTCTGCGTGGACGCCGTGGTGGTGCACGCTGCCAGCAGTAAGCCGCATACCAAAACGCCGATGATTTCGCGCTTCGCGTATTTGGTCATTATCAAACACTTTAAGCACCGAGTCTTGCGTATGATCAGCGAGCATCGTGCTAAAACTACCTCCGGAAATCCGCAGTAAAAAGGTCGCATTCCGGTGACGCCGTACCGACGACGTCACGGCCCTTCTCAGTGAGGCGTGCTTGAGACCGCCGACATGAAAAGTGCACCAACGGGCAACTCGCTTTCATCTCCTTCGTGAGTCATTCGCCGCGTCCTCGGAGCGGTGATACTTGGTCCATGAGTTTGACGAACCCTACGTTTCCGAATCGGCCCGATAAACATCAAGGAACACCGCTGATTCGACCGGAGAGTGTCGTTCGCAACCTCCTTGACAATGCCGACGTGATTATCCCGGAGTGTGTGATTATCGGCTACAGCAGTCGATTACACCCGTTGCTCGAAGCGCGAGGGTTTCAAAATGTTCGCGGCTACTCGGCACCTTGGCACTCGATGTGGCTGCAAGAACAGTCCGGCGCCGCTCGAGTCGGCGTGGTCGAGGGGTTCGGCTTCGGCGCGCCCGGAGCGGCCATTGTCATCGAAGAACTGACGGCTCTGGGCGTTCGTCGTTTTGTCAATGTGGGCCTGGCCGGCGCACTGCCCAATGACGTTGATTTTGGTGACATCGTGCTCTGCACCGCCGCAATCCGAGACGAGGGAGTCTCACACCACTACGTACCCGCCACTCGCTACGCGTACCCGTCAGCGGGTCTCACGGACGAATTGCGCCAAGCAATGTTGAGAAAGGGTGACCCGTTCACCGAGGGAATGACGTGGACCCTCGACGCCGTCTATCGAGAGACCGTGGAAGAGGCGCTCGCGTATCGAGAGGAAGGGGTGGTGACGGTCGAGATGGAAGCGGCCGCCCTGTTCACTATCGCCGAGGTACGGGGCGTCGAGATCGCGTCACTTTTCACGATCAGCGATCATCTCTTGGCTGATTCCGAGTGGCGCCCAGCGCCCAACAAGCAGTTGTTAACCGATGGATTGGCGCGAATCCTGGACGTTGCGCTCCGGGTGTTGTCTCCCGAGGGTCGCATTGAATCGAGCGTGTTGTTCGACAGTGACGTCGAGACAGAAGGACCCTTTACTTAGTATCGAATCTGCCAAAACGTATTCGTCACATGAGTCATTCTGCGGTCGATTTATTTTTGTTGGATCGGGCGATGAGTAAATTGCCACGTCTCGACAACACGCATGTCTCGTCGGACATCGCGAAGGAGAGGCTCAATTCTCAAGGTAGTTGCGGCGTGAAGCGAGCCGCGAAGTTATGGATGTCGCCAATCGCAGCCAGGTTCGAATTCTCAGTCCAGTACTGGCCGACCACTTCGCAAGTTCGGACTACGGGACAACTCAGCCCGTCGACTTGACCCTCGTTGATCGCGCCGCTGTGGTATCCGATCAGGGTGCCATTACTCCACTTGCCGTTAGTCTCGCTGGCTAGCCAAGCGACGCTGCTCATACTGACTTTTCCGTTCCTCTTAGCGTGCGGTCCGTCCACGAGGCCAGCGACGACACAGTCCGTGGCACTGTGACACGAAAGGAGGTTGGCTGACGACCGAGAGTTTCCGTCCACCGTCCAGGCTTTGCCAACTTGGACGGGTTGGGACCACTGACCAACTCGACCCGAGGATACGAACGCTTCGCTGCCGCTGGGGGAGGAGATCCGTCCACCAACGGTGCAGTCACGCATCGCTGGGCACGAGACACTGAGCACGGTCCAATCAGCCGGGAATGTGTCCACGGCGTCGGACCATCGACCGTTCGACTCCACGGCCTCGATCGAGCCGTACGTGCCGTGGACCGAACCAAGGCCGACCGCGACGCAGTTGCCTTCGCTGGGACACGACACATCGAGGAACTCAGTTACCCGCCCCACTGCGGACACTCGGGCGCCGAGCGGTCGCGGGGCGCCCCAGCGTCCCGCCTTCTCGGTGAGCACCGCGGGGGCGTAGGTTGGGGTCGAGGCCGACTCATTGGAGTACCGGAGGGTCCCGACGACCACGCAGTTGCGTCGGTCACTGCAAGTGATCTTGAACTCTTGGAAGGCTTTCGCGGACCCCAGGTTGAGCGACAGAGGAATTGCCTTCGCCCAACGGCCAGTTGCGTAGGAGACGGTGAAGTGCTCATCCTTCGTCGAGGTCTGCGACTTGATGTACCTACCGAACGCAACGCAGCCGCTGGCGTAACACGACGTCGTAATCAAGATTGAGTTCACGATCTTGCCGAGCTTCTTCGTGGGGTCGATCGGCGGTCCCCACCTCCCGTCTCGCTCCGTTTGGACCATGGCCTGACCGTCGGATACGTACCCGCTCACGACGCAGTTGCCCACGCTCATGCACGCCACTGACGTCGGACCGGATTTTCCGAACGACGCCGACGTGCTCAGCTTCGTGACGCTCACCGCCGCGGTCGTGGCGGCACTCACTGGGACGCTAAGGCCCAGCCCGATCACGGCCAATCCAATCGCCACTACGGCCCGTACGTGCATGGTCTTTCCCCTCTTTGACAGGATCGGCACCTCACGCAGTCAGGACTGGGCGCCCCAAATTGTATGTGATTGCGCTCTCGTACTGTCGCCCCTAACGGCAATCTCAGTTCCCCTGTGTAGCGGGGGCACTCACGATCAGCGGACTCACTCTCGGTAAGCGAACGGGGGGACTCAACCCAGTGAGGTAGGTCGTGAGTTCTTTCGCTGGACACGCGGCGGCGAAAGTGCGATTACCGAGCCCGAGAGAGTGCGCCCAAATTGGGCCGGTCTCGGCATCGGCGACTTCTCGACACAACATTTCCTATGGCTTCAATGGCGTCCTCGTACTGGCGAAGAACGGCGAGGATGTGTCGGCGGAATAACTACCGACGACGGCACAATTATTGTCGTTCCCACACGAAACCGCCTGAACGTAGTCATAGTTTCCGGCATCGAGTTTTGCCATTCCCGGGACTTCTATTGCCCGATTCCATTTGCCGTCGATCTCGTCGGCGACGAATGGAGCGTTTCCAGAGCTGAACTTTCCACTGACGGTGTACATTCCGCCAACCACACAGTTACGCGGTGAGCCGCACGACAGCGTCCCGTTGTTGAAGCCCTCATACGACGCGTTCGTCGGTCCTCGGAGATTCAGTGCCCGTCCCCATGTTCCCTTCGTCTCTCGAAGAACAAACAGCTTTCCGCCGTTTCCGCGGTAAAGGCTGCTGCCGAGCGCGGTGCAGTCACCCGACGCGCGACATGACAACGAAGTGATCCCGGAATTGCTGTTCAGATGAAGGTCCGGCGGCCCGGTGACCGTTTCCATCTGGCGCCACGTTCCGTCGACTTCGTTGGTCACGAAGCCGATTCGGTCGCCCGAGCGATTGGCGTACGTGCCACCCGCGCTGCAACTGTTCGCGCTGCCGCAGGAGATTGACGAGACGCTCGAGCTGAACCGACCGAACGCCGTGACTCCCGGCACGGGAATCGCCTTTCCCCATACGCCATTCGTCTCAGAGTCGATGAGTGCGTTCTGAGTACTCGCGAACGCACCACCAATGGAGCAGTTGCCAACTGACCGGCACGCCACCGATGAGACATTGACATACGGCGTGTTCGACGGCGGTAACGGCATCGCCATTGCACGTTGCCACTGACCGTTCACTTCATCGATGATGAAGGGCCTGGGCGGATTTGCTGCTTGGGCCGTGACATTTCCCTCGTAATTGCCACTCACCACACAGTCAATTGCCGACGCGCACGCGATGACGTCCGAAAGGATGGCGTTACCTCGCGGTATCGTCAGACCACTGATCGTGAACGCGCGAGACCATTTGCCGTGTGATTGGCGCACCGCGAACACCTTGGTCAGCTGAGAGGCAGTCGTGTACCAACCAATAGCGGTGCAGTGCTGCCCCGTGGTGCACGAGAGGGCATCCAACTGGCCACTATTTTCCTGACTGATTGTCGTCAACCCTGGAGGGATCGTGGCTCGCGACCACACGCCGTTGCGTTCACTGTCGACAAAGGGCTGCGTGACGTGGCTATTCGAGATGAAGCCGACCGCGCTACACGAATGACGCGAAGCGCACGCGACTGAATTGACAGCAACTTCATCCCCGACGTTGTTGAATCCAACGGGACCCTTGACCTGCTGCGCCCCTCGCCACGGACTCACCGAGAGTGGTACCGCGAGTGGCCCCGAACTCAGAGCCGCCGCCAGATCGGAAGCGTCGGATTTAGTGACGGCCGACAACTGCATCTGACCTTCGAACGAACTGAACGAGGCGTTCGCCGGTTGGATAAATGGCGCTTCAACGATGACGCCGTTGAGGTCCACCGCGAGTTGCCGATGAAAGTACGTCTTGGCCACCTGGTCCCATTGTCGAGACTCAATTGAGTCAAGAGTTACGTCCACAATCCATACGCCGGAGAGAGGTTTACGAACAATTGCGGCCGATACCACCCTGGACGTGAGCGTCAAGAGTGTTGGGCCGACCAAGTAGCGCGGCGTGTCACTGGTTTCTCCATTGAGGAGCGGTAGTAGAGCCCAGGAGTTCGGCGACTTCGCATCTTGAGCGGGAGTGGTGGTGGCCCGGGTCGTGAGGGCCGGATCGGACTTCAGGCTCGGTGACGAGAATCCTGAGACGGTCGGGGAATCATATTGCGGACTCGAGCATACGGACGGAAGTGGGACCGGTGAGACGGGACCGCTTTGCAATCGGGCATAACAGGCCACCGATCGAACGAGCAGTTCGGGTGACGACGTGAGAAACGAAGTCGAACTTGCCAGTTCCTTGGGTCCGTTGATAACGACCAACTTGCCGTGCGACACGGCAACCGAGGCGTTCGTGAAACCCACGGCGTGCAAACGCGCGGTCATCACTCGTTGATCGGCCGAAAGCTGCGTCGTGCTCGACGACCCCGAACCATAGGGATAGAGCGTGACGGCGAAGGCGGTGTTGGAGGCCAGACCAATGACGAGCACTGATGCGCTTACGGCAACCGCAAGCAGACACGCGCCAATCGTTGATACCCGAGCTCGAATCCGTCGCTGATGGAGGCGAGCGTGCAACGCGTGAGTTGGAAGTGGTGTGCGTGGGGAGACCGAAGCGATGGCTCGGTCGAAAAGCTCTTGTACTTGATCAGTCGGTGACATTGAGTGTGTCCTTCACTTGGAGCGACGCCTTGGAGATGGCGGCGTGCAAAGTGGCCTTGACGGTACCCTCCGCGCATCCCATCACCTTGGCGATCTCGGGAATAGTGAGCTGAGAAACGTAGCGCAGCAGTAATGCCTCTCGTTGGCGGTCGCCGAGGCCGTCGAGGAGTTCGGTGACCATAATTCGCGCGTCGACCTGTGCCTCTTTCAAGTCAGTTGTCGGGGGCCCAGCCAGGAGTTCGTACTTCGTTGTTTGCCGGACACGCCGCCGATGATCGTCGCGTCCCTTATTCAGGGCCACGATCATCGTCCAACCCTCGGGGTGATCGAGTCGTGAGATCCTCTTCCATCGTCGAAGCGTTTGGAAGAAGGCTTCTTGAGTTATTTCCTCCGCGAAATCGGGGTCACGAAACGCCAGGGTCATTGCTCGGCGTACGCGGTCGTAACTCGCTTCGTAGTAGGCATCAAAATCCATCTGGCGGAACGCTCCGTTCGGCCTCGCGCTTGGGTGTCCGATAATAAGACGAACGGGAGGACCATTTCGTTTATTCGAGAAGGCCGTTGACTGAAGGAATTGCGAATGTCTTTTCAGATTCGACCGCTCTGCATTCGCGGTCGGTCCGAGAGAAGTGCCGTCTCGTACACTGAGCACATGGTGCGTCGCCTGTTTACGTGGAGGATGAACCTCTACCGACTCATCGTTGGCGTCATTGTGCTGGCTATCGTTATCCCGGCATGGATATCCGGGGTCCAGGCGATGTGGCTTGTCGCAATAGTGTGCATCCTTGTCGTCATTGGCGCCGTCGCTGCGGGCACACGTGTTCGGTCACTTCGAAACTGGTTGCGTCACTGATCGCGTGCAGCGTTCCATTGGCAGATTTCTAGACGCCCGTCGGAGAATTTGTGCGTTGGACCTCCGACGCGAGCGAGGACCGTCTGCTCCACATGGCACAGCGCTGACGGTACGTCGGATCGCTGGTTTAGAAAACGGTCTTGGATAGCCAAATGACAAGGTCTATTCGAAGCAGTTGTGAGACGCGTAAAGTCGTCGGGTGCATCTCAATGACGATGACTACGTCCGCGATCAGTACCGCACCACGGAGAAGTTGGAAACGCGAATTTCGGTCTGGTGCGCGGAGGACCCAGGTGGC
Source organism: Acidimicrobiaceae bacterium (assembly GCA_003155915.1). Taxonomy (GTDB): domain Bacteria; phylum Actinomycetota; class Acidimicrobiia; order Acidimicrobiales; family RAAP-2; genus RAAP-2. The sequence continues at coordinate 57,773 of PMFA01000017.1, forward strand.
TCACCCCAAGACGTCGCGATCCTGGCGCTGAGTGATATTCATCCGCACCGGGTTCTCGAAGTCGGTTCCGGCAAAGGAAGCCTCGCTGTGCGGATCGCTGAAGCAATTCCGTGCGATCTCGTCGCACTTGACTCCTCAGTGGCGATGGTCTCGGCGAGTCGCTCTCTCGGCGTCGAAACGGTTCTGGCGGACGTTCGTGACCTCCCGTTCGCGGACGGTTCATTCGATGCCGTTGTCGCCGCCTGGATGCTCTATCACGTTTCCCCTCTCGAACAGGGACTGGCGGAAATAGCGCGAGTCCTTCGTCCGAGCGGGAGATTGGTCGCCATTACAAATGGGAGGTCTCATCTCGAGGAGCTCTGGACAGCCGCCGGGGAAGAACATGACGAGCCCGCATTCAGCATTGAGAACGGTGACGACCACCTTCGCGCGTATTTCTCAAAAGTGGAGCGACTTGACGTGGCTACACATGCGGTGTTCCCGGACCGGGATGCCGCCGCGGCGTATCTGCGAAGCATCGACAGGAGCGATCTGGCGAAACGTCTGCCGCGCTTTGATGGGCCGCTTCATGCGCGAGGGGCGACTGCGGTCTTCGTTGCAGATCAGCCCAAATGATGCCAGTCAATCCGGAAAGTCGCCAATGCGAGGCGCCCCCTCTGCGTGGTGTCGCGACATGTGTTCAGCACCGTCAGCGATTTGTGTCGACAGCAGAGACCAGTATCGTCGCGCTGCTTCCGTGGCAAGTCGCACGTTGAATCGACAATCTTACGCTGCGTCCTTCACCAGGATGGCAACGTAGGGCTCACTCGGGTGTGCTCCCAACGTACGTTCAACGTGCCAGCCAGTCCCAACCAGGATCGATTGCATTTCGCTTCGAGACACGTAGAGCCAGCGGAACCAGGGGCCGACTAAGTGCTCATAGTGGTAGCGCAACTTCACTTGTCCGGGGCTAAGGCCACGTGCCTTGTTCATGCGATAGTACGAACGGTCGAAAGCGGGAGCGCCCCCGAAATATGCGCTGGTGCTCTCAGCGAAGATCCGGGCGTCCGGCTTGGTTCGTTTGGCCAAGTGGATCAACAGTCGCCGAGCACGTGCCGGAGTCTCAAAGATTCCGAAGTTGTTGCCGAACAACACTATTGAATCAAAGGCTTCGATCCTCCAATCCAGGTCCTCAATCGGCGTTGACCACACTTCATTCACGCCTCGAATCAGGGCCGCTTTCGCCGCGAGGGGCGACGCGTCGAGACCAACGATCTCGACGCCGCGATTTTGCAGCTCCAGAGCCACCCTGCCAGCTCCGCAACCAACGTCCAACACGCGTCCGTGCAGGTAACGAATGGACTTTCGTTCCGCGGTAGGCCAACCTTTGAAATCTGAGAGATAGACATCGGGTCCAGCGCCGACTTGAGTGAATCCATCTTCGCGCTCGAGTACCTCGGGCGACGTGGCGCCCATTGCCCAATCGAGCAGCGCACGTCCAAATACATCGCTGTCCGGTGCCATAGCGCTCCAAATTCCCTGTTCACCTATCGCCTGACATTGACCACGGTAGTTCGGATGGTCACCAATGCCGATCTATAACGGCGCAGTGCTGCTTCGTGTGCTCAACGAAGTGGACGTCGAACATTTCAGTCGAAAGCCTCTCTGGCGCCACTGCTCACGAGATGTGCCTCCAAGCGCTCAGCGACATTATCGGTGAGACAGTAATCTCACCACACACGAGTCTCTGAATCGTTGCGCCACCGTAGGCCTGAACCTCGAGGTGAAGATCGTGCGAGGCGAGATCACCCGGCGGCGTTATTCGAAGCGTGTGCGCCGTGGGACACTTGGCAACGCCGTAGCCGGTCATGTCGGCGTATCCCAACATGAACACCGCGGTGCCACCGGGCTTGATTCGGGTGATCCGTGGTGCGATGAACGGCACCGTGTAATCCGTACCGAACGTGACTTCCGTGGGGACCAGGTGCGTGGTGCTCCCGATCATCTGAACGGTCGGGAATCCATCGAGTTCGCACGCTCGTTTCCCGACGTTCTTGAGGAGGAAATTCATTCCGATGTGACCCATCGCGACTCCCGAGTGTCCCAACGTGATTCGCAAATGTGATGTTGCGCACTGCGGCGTCACGCTCACGGTCGAGCCGGTGGTGGGCAGTGTCACCTTCTCCCACCCCACACCCCCGTTCGACGTCTCGTACGTCGTGTCGTACCCGTAGGGAATTGGGAGGGTGAGGAGCGCGTCGTTGGCATTCAGGGCAGCGAGGTCCGACTGGCCCGTCGTGGCGGGTAAGTCCTTCACGTCGTAGGAGGTGATGCCCGCTCCGTTGGCAGTCACGACCGTTCGGGTCGTCTGGCCCTTGGGCCCCGGCTGAAGAATCCACCAGGTCGAGGGACTCGCGGTTGCGACGATCGCTACGTGGCCCGACGACGCGCGAAGATCCAGACTGCAGACCCGCGTGGCGGTCTGCGGGTTGATTGTCAGCTCACCACTCACGTCGATCGGCAGGTGTGAACCGACCTCCCGTCTCCAGGTGACGCCACCGTTGCGGGTTGCGTAGAAGTAGATGCTCTGGTGGCGGCCAGCGGGATAGTCCACGGGCACCACGCCGTTGGGACCGGAGAACTCCGGCTCGCCGTAGAGTCCGCGAGCGCTGGGTCCTATCGGGGACGGAGGAGGGAACGTCAACGTGGACCAGAGGACGCCGCCGTCCTGGGTGCGCCAGAGGTGCGTAGAGTTAGTCGCGCTCGCCCAGGGTGCGGAAGCGAATCCTAGAGACGCCGACGAGAAGACGTCGTTGGTGATCGCGCACCAGCCGCGAGGATCGGGCGAGCGGGTCGGCCACGTCGTTCCGCCGTCGATAGTTCGTTGGAGTGCGTACGCACCGTTGGAGCCAACGCCGAACTGTTGACGCCACCCAACCAGAGAGTTGACGAAACTGATCGTCTCACCCCCGGCATTGCTCCCCGTGTCACCGCCGGGTTGCGTGATCCAAGATCTTCCTCCGTCAACGGTGTGGCGCAGAATCGTCTGCGTGCTTCCTCCGTTGCGAGCCAAGAGCCAGCCAACGGTTGGTGAGGTGAAGCTCGCGTCGCTCCAGACGTAGAGGCACTGACCTTTCGCAACGGACTTCGGAATCTTCAGTGGCGGAGTGATGTTTCGCCAGTGGATGAAATCAGTGGTGAGGAAAACCTCGCCGCAACCAGTGTTGGGATTCGTCGTGGCGGCCACTCCGACGTCGTGGCCGACGTAGAGGAGATACGTACTCGTCGTTACTTTGGTGGAAGCCGAGGCGTTCGACAGTGCGATCACACTGAACAGTGCGAGGACCGTAATGACGGCCGCCATCAATCGGCCGCCCGCGCTCTGACTGGTGCTCTTTCGACGAATGTGCATTTCCGCTGACCATAGTCTTTGTCGCCGCGGCACTTCAAAGTTCGCTACCTCTCGAGCGCTTGAGTTCGATCCATGTGACCTTTGCTCTCCGTTGAATCGCCAGCTCGATGCAACGAAGGCGACCGACGGAGGCCGCTGAGGGTTTCGATCTCATCGTGGCCCGAGATCGTTGTCGTCAGCCCGGAAGGTCGCAATGCGTCAACGCCGACCCGTGTCGAAGAAGCAGTGGAAGAATCAATTCGTGAGCAGGAGTGGCAATCGAGTAACGGCACTGGGGACGGTCGTCGCCATTGCGGCGGTGACCGTCGCACTCTCGACGACGGCGGGCGCATCGCACGTTGTTCCACCGGTTTCGTTGATTTCGCTGAATAGTCCTGTAAAGACGTTGGCCACGATTGACATGTTGAGCGCCCACGTTGGCTACGCCATAGGAGGTACCGGACAAAAGGAGAGTAGAGCGTATCTCCTGACCACTTCGAACGGTGGCGCGACCTGGAGCGAACGGAGTGAACTTTCGTATGAACTGCCCAGCGATGCGTGGTCAGTTCCGCACCTGGACTTCGTCTCGAAGCAAGTTGGCTACACCGACGCAAACGTCGCGGGGGGTCCGGCTTCAAATCAAAGCGTCTACGTCACAACCAATGGTGGCGTCAGTTGGCGACGTCTTCGCTTCGCCGGGTATACGCCGACGTTTGCGACCCCGACACTTGGTGATCCACCCGTCAACGAGAGCTACCAGATTGCGGAGGGGACTCTGACGCTCGTGACACTTCGCTGCACTTCGCGTGAACTCAAAGTGGAAGCCGGCAACTGGTGTCCGTCGTATGTCGACGAATTCCGGGTTGGTGCTGTGCGACCTTTCAGGGTGGAACCCATCCCATCGCGTCAAGCCCGTGCCGGTGAGTCTGCTCAGCTCGAGAGCGTGAGGCTCATCGCTGCGACGGGTCCCTCGAGCGCCATCGTCGCCCTCGGCGACATGGAAGGTTCCTTTCCAGTCATTGACTCCTCAAACGGGGGATCCACGTGGAGGACATGGTCGAATCCTTGCTACCACCTTCGGGGATCGACGGGGCTCACGATCAAGGATGCGATTCAGGACCTTCGAATCACTCCCACCGGCTGGTATCTCACGTGTTACCAAGGTGGGGGGATGAGTCAAGGAACCATCTATCTTGGCAAGTCGTCAAATCAGGGTCGGAGTTGGACACTTCTCTCCCAGGGCAGCATGGGCGCAACGGCGGGCAGCATCCCCTTCGTGGGCAATATCGGCGACACCGATGTTGAGATGTGGGAGAGCAATGACGGCACGACCCTTTGGGCCTGGTACCGATACAACAGCGGATTGCTCTATTACAGCAGTGGCGGGGGCCGCCATTGGGTAGCGCTTTCGACGCCTGGCTCGACGTTGCCCCGTTCGCTCACTGATCTCACTCTCGATCCCGTTGGCGCGCACGGGGCGATCGCCATCTTTCCCAAGGGCGTGGTGTACTCGACGTCGAACGGGCGTAACTGGCTTCGGGTGGTCGAGAAGTCGGTCGGACTGTCGGTCACGACAACATCGAAAGTGCCGGTAGCACCGTCAGCAACTTAGATGAAGTGACCAACATTCGAGTGAATCTCGGCGAATCAAAGTATCAGCAAATGACGTGAAAACGGACGATCACGATCGTCGAGGAATGACTCATGCCTTCTACGGCTCCACTACTACTATTCAACCGAGAACGGACGTTACCCGTCCCAACCGTTAGAGGATGGATATGTTCGAATCGATAAAGCGTTCACGAGGTCGAAGGTTGCGCGACACGACCACCGCACTCATCTTGAGCGGAATGTTATTTTCTGGTGCGGTGGCACTGGTCGCTCCGTCCACGGCCAGTGCGGGCGGAGCGTCGAATACCTTCACGTTCAAGGGCGCCTACAGTGGAACGCTCAAACTCACACCCTCGTCCTTTAACTGCTCCTACGGCAAGACCTACAGCGGCAAGGGGTTCCTCGTGACCCTCTCTCATATGAAGGGGACCATCACCGGCGCGGGGACGGGTGCGTGGGCGATGTCGGCGTACCCCACCAAGAAGGGAACGACGCACGTGGGCGCGGCGAACGTGCAGTCGCTCACCGACTCGTCGTTCCAAAGCAACGGCACTCCCATCATCTCCTTTCTCGAGAAATCCGGGAGCGTCACCTACGAAGGATCAACCGGTTCGATCAACATGACGGTCGAGTACCACGCCGTCGGCAGCACCACCTACGGCAAGGTTGCCACGGTCACCGGGAGTTGGAACTGCGGTTCTTGACATTGCGCGAACGCGCTGAGTTCAACCGCCCTCATCGAAGTCGGGGGCCGTGAAGTCCCCGCCCATGAGAATCGACTGCTCGGGGTCGAGGTCGTAGGGAGCGGGCGACACCGTGTCGCGGTAGCGTTCGGCGTCGTCGAGGGGGCGATAACCAATGGCTGACGCCTCGTCGAGTGAGACGACGCGCGTGGTGTTGGCCGATACTCCCCAGACGATCCGAAAACCCGGCGCGGGGCTCTGCAGTGCCGCTTCGAAGAGGCGGGTGCAGTCGTCGGGCGAGAGCCAGTTCCACAACGAGCGTCGGTCGCTCGGGCGTTCCCGGAAGGAGCCGATGCGCAGGCACACGACGTCCATCGCGTGGCGGTCGTGGTAGAGACGGCCCAGTGCCTCTCCGGCAACCTTCGACACCGCGTAGTAACTGTCCGGTTCGGGTGCCTCGTACTCGCTAATCGGTTCGGTGACGTCAATACGGTGTTGGCCCATGACGTGGTGGCTGCTAGCGAAGACCACGCGCGTCACGCCCGAGCGCCGCGCCGCTTCGAAGACGAACCTGGTGCCCGTGATGTTGGTGTCGACGTAGTCGGCCCACGTGTAGCCGCCGGTGGCGAGCCCCCCGAGGTGGATGACGGCGTCGACGCCCCGCATCGCAGCGTCGAGGGCCGCCTCGTCGAGGAACGAGGCGGTCGCGAATTCGACGGCTTCGTTGTCGTCGCGCGCGGACATGGCCACGCGGTCCATGAGCCGCAACGTGCGATCCGCTCGGGCGAGCGTGCGGCGTAAGTGTGTTCCGATCTGGCCCGCCGCCCCGGTGATGAGAACGCGCTCGCTCACGCGTTCTCCTCGCGAAGTATTGCCATGACGTCGCGTGCGGCCTGCCACTGGGAGTCGGACCACAGGCCGAGATGGTAGAGGTGAAGTTCGTCCACGCCGGCCGCCGCGAGGCGGCCGAGTTCGCGGCGGACGTGGTAGCCGGGCCACCCCTTGTCCAGGCGGAGGTACGTGCCGAGCGCGCGTGAGTGGCCCGCGATCTCCCGCAAGTGAGCGAGGCGGGATTGACGGGTCTCGTCGTCCCAGCCATTGGCCACGACGGCATCGACTCTCTCGTACCCCGTGGCGCCGAGCGCGCAGAACGAACCCGTGGTCCAGGGGTCGGCGGCTCCAAAAACGGTGACCCGCGCTTCGGGCGAGGCGCGGCGAATGCGCTCGATACAGCCGCGCAGCAGCGTGGCCACGAGGCCCTGTCGCAGCGTGGCGAGGGTCGGTGCCACGTCGGCGCCGAGTGCCTCTTCGACGCTTCGCGCCGGACCGCCTACGGCGCCGCGTATGCGCTCGGCGAGTTCATCTGCGTCAAGACCGACCGTGCGCATCGCGAGTCGACAGGCGTCACAGAAGCAGAGCGAGAGAAGGGCCAGGTCCGTCGCGCTCCAGCTGGCGAACTCGACCTTGTCGTGAAGCGCGGCGTGTTCCACGCCCACGGGACCGCAGGCCTCGAGAACGACGCCGCGCACATGGTGGGCGAGGACCACCTCCTCGCTCAGGGTCTCGGCGTACTCGCGTACGTCGGGCGATGCCGGACAGAGTGCGTACGGGTAGCGATCGCCGAAGGCGTTGCGGGTCACGAGCTCGGGGTGGAGTTGGCCGAGCGTGTCGTCGTGACAGAGCACGACCCAGGCGTCAGTGGCGATGCCGGAGGCGGCGAGCGCGTCGCGCGCCGCGCCGAAGGCGTCGGGACCTTCCAACCAGTCGGGTGGCGAAGGCCGCAGACGATGGCCGCGCCACGCCTCGTCGCGCACCGGGACGTAGCAGGCCGAATCCGTGATCTCGAGCACGCGTCGACTCGGGTGCAGCGGCGTCCCCAATCGAGCCGCGTGGTAGGTCGCAGCCAGCGCCACCGCGTCGAGTTCGAGCGCCGCGACGCGCGCCACGAACTCGTCATCGCCGACGAAGTCCCAGGGGTAGGCGTAGCCGGTGAGTTTCACCAGCGTGGAGACAGCGGCTCGTAGTCGGGCGCGACACTCTGCATGTACGCCGTGTCGTCACGCTTCGTGAGACCGCAGTCGAGGTACTGCTGATGCAGGCGCGCCAGGGCCTCCTCGTCGAGTTCGACGCCGAGTCCCGGTCCCGTGGGCACGGATACGGCACCGTCGACGAAGCTGAGTACTCCCGGCACGACGACGTCCTCGTCCTTCCACGGCCAGTGGGTGTCGAGGGCGTAGGTGAGGTTGGGCACGGTTGCGGCGAGGTGGGTCATCGCCGCGAGACTTATCCCGAGGTGTGAGTTCGAGTGCATGGAGAGCCCGAGATCGAAGGTGCGACAGATGCCGGCCAGGTCGACGCTGGCGCGCAAACCGCCCCAGTAGTGGTGGTCCGAAAGGATCACCCCGACCGCAAGACGCTCCACGGCGTCGGGGATGTCCTCGAAGCCGACCACGCACATGTTGGTCGCCAGGGGCATCTCGGCCTCGCGCGCGACCGCACTCATCCCGGCGCGAGTGGGCGTCGGATCCTCGAGATACTCGAGCACCCCGGCCAGGCGCGTGGCGACGCGAATCGAGGTCGCCACGCTCCACGCCGCGTTCGGGTCGAGCCGTAGGGGAACGTCGGGGAATGCCTCGCGCAACGCCAGTACGGTGTCGATCTCTTCGTCGGGCTCGAAGACACCGCCCTTCAATTTGATGGCGCCGAAGCCGTAGGTGTCGAGCATCCAGTGGGCCTGGGCCACGATGCCAGCGGGGTCGAGTGCTTCGCCGTAGGCGTCGGGGTGAGTGCCCGGATGGCCCGCCCACTTGTAGAAGAGGTAGGCGGAGTAGGGCACACGTTCGCGCACCACGCCGCCGAGCAGGTCACTGACCGGGCGGCCGAGGACCTTGCCCTGCAGGTCAAGGCAGGCGACCTCGAAACTGGCGAAGGTCCTCAGCGCCGTGCCCGCGGCGCTGATGTGGCCGGTCAACCCGTGGGTGTCGCTGCCCACTTGACCGCCCAGGACCCGCACGGTGAGTTCGCGCAGTCGGTGCGTGTGGAAGGGGTCGAGCCCCGTCATCGACTCACCGACTACGCGCAGGCGTTCGAGGTGGGCGCCGTCACCGTAGGACTCGCCCAGACCCACGAGACCGTCGTTGGTGTGCAGTTGAATGATCGAGCGCAGCGCGAAGGGTTCGTGAACGCCGACCGCATTCAGCAGGGGTGGGTCGCGAAACGCGACGGGCGTGATGGTGACGCGCTCGATTGTGGTCATGGTGACGTACTCCCTCAGGCCGAGGCCGCGGCTTACGCCCGTGAGCGTACGCTACTCTGACGCTCAGTGGGCATTTAGAACGTCCACCATTCCCTGTTCGTCAATTCGGAGGAATAGCGCCGTGTCTCCATCACTCGTTCAACGCGTACGCCACGGTGAGTACCTACGCGGCACCTTCCTCAATCTCGGCTCAGCGCTGGTGGCCGAGGTGTGCGCCCTCAGCGGATTCGACTGGCTCTTGGTCGACCTCGAGCACGGCGCCGGGGGTGAAGAGGGCCTGGCCGACCAGTTGCTGGCCGGCGCGGCCCACGGCGTCTCGGTCATCGCGCGCACCGAGTCGGCGGAGCGCATTCGCGTCGGTCACCTGCTCGACCTCGGGGTCGAGGGCGTCATGTTTCCCCGATTGGAGACGCCGGAGGAGGTTCGCGCCGCGTTAGCGCACCTCTGGTATCCGCCGCGCGGGGATCGTGGTATCGCCGGCTACAACCGGGCTCGCCGCTTCGGCGGCGACGGCCTCACGGGCGACGAAGTCAACGAGGGCATTTTGGCCGTCGTCCAAGTGGAGTCCGTCACGGCTCTCGAGAACCTCGACGAAATAGCCGCCCTCGACGGCGTCGACGCGCTCTTTATCGGTCCGGCCGACCTCTCGGCGGCACTCGGGGTGGCCGGTCAGCTGGAGCATCCAGTGTTCCAGGACGCCCTCGACAAGGTCGTCGCGGCGGCAACCAGGAACGACGTCGCGGCCGGCATCTTCGTGGGCGATCCCACCCAAGTCCCGACCTACCGCAACCGGGGATTTCGCTTCCTCTCCGTAGGTTCGGACTCGTCGTTACTACGTGGTGCGGCCCTCGAGGCGTTGCACCTTGACTAGGTAGCCTGCAAAACATGACCACTTCTCACCTCGACCCTCAGGCTGTTCACGAGCGCGTCGGCTTCGTTGGCATGGGTACCATGGGTGCCGCCATGGCGCTCAACCTCGCCAAAGCCGGTTTCGCCTTGACGGTCTGGAACCGCACTCCCGGGCGCGCGTCCCAGATTGTGGCCGCCGGTGCCGTCGAGGTCGCCACAGCGCAGGAACTGGCCGCCGCGTCCGACGTCGTCGTCATGTGTCTCACCGACTCGCCCCAGGTCGAGGCGGTGCTGTTCGGAGAGACGGGTCTGGCCAGCGGCCTCGCCCCGGGCTCGATTGTCGTCGACTGCACCACTCTCAGTCCGCTCAAGGCACGCGAGTTCGCGACGCGACTTCACACGCAAGGGGTGAGCGCCGTCGACGCGCCCGTGTCGGGCGGTTCCGAGGGCGCGCGGCACGCAACGCTCACCATCATGGTCGGCGGTTCGAACCAGGACGTCGCTCGAATCGATCCCGTTTTGCGAGCGATGGGCAAGTCCATCAACCATCTCGGTCCGGTCGGAGCGGGTCAGTGGGCCAAGGCCATCAACCAGGTCATTCTCTCGGGCGTCTACCTCGGGGTGGCGGAAGGAGTCACGCTCGCGTTGAAGGCGGACCTTGACGCCCAGAAGGTGGTCGATGCCTTGGTCGGCGGAGCCGCCGATTCGTGGGTGCTGAAGAACCGCGCCGGTCGAATGATCGAGAACGAGTATCCCCTGGGCTTCAAGATTGCACTGCACCGCAAGGATCTCGCCATCGGTCTCGAGCTCGCTCGCAGCGTCGGGGCGCAGTTGCCGGTGACGACGCTGGCCGCGGGCTACGAGGACGCGTTGATTGAAGAAGGTCACGGCGACGACGACAACTCGGCGTTGGCCCGCACGATTCGTCGACTCTCGGGCCTTGAGGGTTAGCGTCAGATTGACGAGGCCACGGCGCCAGGTTTTCGATCAGGGTTAGAACCGGCCCGCTTTCACTAGGGATGCGGAATGGCGTCACTCGGAAACGAGTGACGCTTTGTGGGTTGCGAGAACCTTGTCGAGGGTCGCGGGACTGAGCGCGCGGTGGGGGAGATCAGAAGCGGCGGGCCGCATACCGGCGATTAAGAGGTCGAGGTGGCGTCGCCACGCGTCCGGAGCGACGGGAAGCGTCGCTTCGAGGACGCCGAGCAAGGAAAACATTGCGAGCGACAGGTCGGTGTTGGTGAGGTCGTGGCGAATCAGGTCGTGCTTCTTCGCGTCGACGAGAAGTCGGGCGATGAGTTGACGGGCGGTCTTCACCATCTCGTGGTCGGTATTCCAAAGTCGCCGCAGGTATCCCGCGTGCTCGGCTTGATAGGCGCTGGACGCCTCCAAGAACCTTTCGAGTCCAGTGCCTCCCGGTGACTTCAAGGCGTCGCGGGCCATCTGAATGGTGGTGTCGAGGATTTCACGCACGAGCGCGTCGACGAGCGCTTCCTTGGTGGGAAAGCGCCGGTAGAGCGTACCGACACCGACTCCGGCGACCCGCGCTATCTCGGTGACACTGGCGTCCAGGCCCTGTTCGTTAAAGACCAGCACGGCCGCGGTGAGAAGTTGCTGGCGGTGTTGTTCCGCGTCCTTGCGTAAGGGTCTCTGAGCGTGGGTGGCGAGGGTCACGGAGGTCACTCGGATTCGTCGCCGACGAGCGTGCCACCGGCGACCATGCCGAGCTCGGCGTGCGGCAACGTGGCCTCGGTCACCGAGGTGGGCGGGCGCAGCCTTCCGGGAACGAAGAAGGCCGCGATCGTCGCGGCGACGGCGGCGACGGTTAACAGCGCAAAGCCGTGGGTGTAACCCGACTCACGCGGAAACGAACCGGCGCGCATGCCCGAGGTCACGATGCTGCTCATGACCGCTGCGCCAATCGAACCGCCAATGGTACGGACGTTGGCGTTCATGCCGCTCGCGACGCCCGTCTGCTCGGGCGGAACGGCCACCACGACGAGGGCCGACATCGACGCGAAGGCCAGACCGAAACCGACGCCTTCGACAACCATCGCGAGAAGAATCTGCCACTGAGCGGCGTGAGCGAAGGTGAGGAGCGCGAACGTGATGATCCCGACCAGTAGTCCGGTGATGAGCACGGACTTACTGCCAAAGCGCTTCGAGAGGGGTCCGGAGAGCATGCCAAAGATGAACATGAACACGCTTGCCGGCAAAAGGATCAGTCCCGAGTGGGTGATACTCACGCCGAAGCCGTAGCCGGCTGAAGTTGGGGTCTGCAGGAACTCGGGCAGGAACGCGAAGACGGCGTACATCCCGACGCCGAGCAGCAGCGCCACCAGGTTCGTCGTCCACACGGCGGGAATCCTCATCATCTTCATGTCGATCAAGGGGTGCGCGGATCGTGATTCGACGACGACCCATACGACGGCGACGACGACCGCGACGATCAAGAGACCAATGACGCTCGTTGAGCCCCAGCCCCACGTCGGTGCCTCGCTGATGCCGAGGATCAGGGCCACGAGCCACGCCGAGAGCAAGACGACGCCCGCCCAACTGATCCTTCCGAGGGTGCGAACCTGCGACTCGGGAATGACGAGATGCGCGGCGATCACGGTCAGAGCCATCACGATCATCGGAATCCAGAACAGCCAGTGGTAGTCGAGCGCGTCCACGATCGGTCCCGCCAGGACGATGCCGAGTCCGGCGCCCGCCGCGGCTAACGCCGCGATGACGCCGATCGCGCCCATCACCTTTTCCTTCGGGAACTCGTCACGGATGAGCCCGAAGGACAGGGGAAGGACCCCACCACCGACGCCCTGGATGACGCGAGCCACGATCATCAGCGTGATGGAGCTCGCGACCGCAGCCAAGAGCGATCCGAGCGTGAGCGCCACCAACGTCACGACGAGCAGTCGCTCCTTACCGTGCATGTCGCCGAGTCGGCCCATGATGGGAGTGAAGATGGCCGCCGACAATAGGTAGGCGGTGAGGACCCACGTGACGGAATTCTGCGAGGTGTGCAGTCCAGCTTCGATCGTGGGGAGTACGGGTATGACCAGTGACTGCAACAAGGCGTAGCCCCCGACCGCGAGGGCCAATACGGCGTACGTTGCCTGATACGGCCTCCGCGACTTCTCTACCGGCATTGCTCGCCCCTGATGTCTAAGCGGAGTGTTCACTCCGTATCGTAGACACTCTACAGTCAAGCGGAGAAGACGCTCCGCTTAGAATCCACCGGTATTTTGAATCGTCGCGCGCGAGTGTTCTCTCGAACCCAATCTGGTGAGTGCTCCAAGTGCAATAAGCGCCGGACGATTGTTGTCGCGATCGTCGCCGGAGAACTCGGCGACAACGCGGTCCCCCCATGGCATTCCAAGAAACTCGTGCGGGGGAGTGCGCAATCGTGCGCGGAGACGAGTGATTCGTCCGATATGACGATGCTCGGAATTCGTGACATTTGACCCTAGCGGGCCACGGTGTGCTCGCCCACTATGAAGACGTGTGGTTGCGTTGAAGTCGATACGCGGAGGTGGAAATGGTGATCACGAGACAATTGAATCGCCAATGGCACGAGCAGCACCAAATGGGCGCCCGAGCCGATATTGATGAGCGCGTTCGGTGGCACCTTGAACATGCCGAAGTCTGCGGATGTCGCCCAATACCACTCGGGGTGCTCGGAGAGATCGAGCGGCGAGGCTTCTGCGCAACGAAGTGAGACGTGTCAGCTCGATGACACGTCTCGACTGCGAGCGCTCGCGGACAGCCTTGAAGAATTCAGTGGTGCGCCAGATTGAATTGACATTCGCTGCGTGTCGTGAACAGTTGATTCTCAACCGTCAGGGAACTAAGACGATCTTGCCGTGCGAGTGACCGCCCGCGAGTTGCCGGTGCGCTGCAGCGGCCTCGACCAGCGGGTACGTCGCCTCGATGAACACTCGCAGGGAACCTGCCTCGACTCGTCGAATCAGCTCCAGTCTCGCCGCCGAGCGGATTTCTTTGCCCGGGTCAGCTCCGGGACCGCCGCCAAGTGCTTGTATGCCGTTGGCCTTACTTCGGGCAGAAGAGACAATCGTCGCGATCCGTTCGCGGTTCGCGACGAGGGCCACGGAAACGTCGACCGCTTCGTCGGTGCCGACCAGATCGATAGCGGCCGTGACGCCCTCGGGCGCGAGGGCGCGAATTCGCTCGAGCAGTCCATCGCCATAGACGACCGGCTCTACTCCGAGACCGCGAAGTCGCTCCTGCTCGTTCTCACTCGCGGTTCCGATCACTCGGGCGCCGTCGGCTACCGCGAGTTGCACGGCCATCAGGCCCACGCCTCCGGCCGCCCCGTGCACCAACAAAGTGTCCCCGGCGCTCGTCCCGGACGCTCGCAGTGCGTGGATCGCCGTGACGCCCGTCAGCATCAATCCGCTCGCCTCTTCGAAGGACATCGTCGAGGGCTTTGGCAACACGCTGCTCGGCGGCGCAAGAAGACCGGTGGCGTAGGCCCCGGACGCGCCATAAACAATGACTTCATCTCCCACGGCGATTGGCCCGCCGGGACCTTCGAGTTCGCCACCAATCTTTGCGACGACCCCCGCAGCCTCTAAGCCGAGTGACATCGGAAGTTTGGATGGATCGTCACCATACGTGCCGCTGTAGAGCTTGTAGTCGACGGGATTGGTCCCCGCCGCGCGAACCTCGATCACTACCTCGTCGGGACCGGGATCGTTGAGATTCGATTCGACGACTGAGAGGACTTCAGGTCCGCCGTAGGCGGTCGCGACGACCGAAGATATCTTCACTCGGTGAAGGTTATAGGGGCAACGCGTCAGGCGTTACGGGAGCGGTACGCAGTGGCGACCTCGCACGGCACCGTGGCGTCATCGTGTGGTGAAGGTGATAGGCCTTCATACGGTACGACGAAATTGAGTGGTATTTCAAGGAGAGGTGGCGACCATGGCGAAGCAGCGCATCTGTGTGACGGGAGCGAGTGGGAAGGCGGGGCGTTCGGTGGTGCGAGATCTGCTCGAACACGGCTACGACGTCGTCGCCACCGACGTTGCATCGTCGAAAGTAGACGTGGAGCACGGTGCCGTCCGGGCGGACCTCACCGATTATGGTCAAGCGATCCAAGTGCTGAAGGACGTCGACGCAGTCGTTCACCTCGCCAATATTCCCGCACCCGGCATCTACACTCCGGCGGTCACGTTCAATACGAATATGGCCATGAACTTCAATGTCTTTCATGCCGCCGCCAGTTGTGGTCTCAGCCGTGTGGTGTGGGCTTCAAGTGAGACGACGCTCGGCCTGCCGTTCACTGCAACCAACGGACTACCACCGCGGTACGCGCCGGTGGACGAAGATCACTACCCGGTACCGACCTCGACGTACGCACTGTCGAAGGTCGCGAGCGAGACGATCGCCCATCACATCTCGCAGTGGTCGGGGACGCCGTTCGTAGCGCTTCGCTTCTCCAACATCATGGATCCCGACGACTACCAAGCGTTCCCCTCGATGTGGGCGGATCCACACTCGCGCAAGTGGAACCTGTGGGGCTACGTCGACGGTCGCGACGTCGCGAGCGCCTGCCGCCTATCCCTGACGGCGCCCTCGGAGGCGCTCGCGGGAAGCCCGGGATTGATCATTGCGGCGGCGGACACCGTCATGAACCGCCCGTCGGCGGCGCTCTTTGGCGAGGTGTTCCCCGGTGTGCCGCTCACTCGCGACATCGGGGAGTTCGAGACGTTGCTCGCCATCGACCGCGCCCGCGAGGTCATCGGCTACGAACCCCGTCACTCTTGGCGAGATCACATTTCCGAGTCCTGACTGCAGCCGCTGTGACGTCACCGGCTCTAGTCCCTCGACGCGGTCGATCGATCCCTGGCCATCTTCGAGCGACAAGTGACATTTGACTGACTTCGTGGGATCGCTCGCGGCCTAGTTGGGACCGCACTCTTCTCTGACCGGAGCAATATTCTTCAACGAAGGTCCGTTGACGCCGACGAAGATTCGAGCGGTCGCGGGACGTTGATCGCCCGCAACCATGAGGTCGGCAGAGGTCGCGACGTCCTCGAGCGACATCTGGAGGAAGCGAATAGTCGTCGACGTCACCACGCCAAAGGCCGCCGCGTCCACGCCGTCGAACGGTGGCAGGTGGTGGGCCGTCTGAAGCTCGAGGAACCACTTGTTGGACTGGTGAATGCCGTCGTAGAGCTGTACGCCAAAGCGCATGGGATTGCACTGGTCGGCGAGGCTTTGGACCACCAACAGGTCCGGTCGGCTGGCTTCGGTGGCGTAGGACTGGAACGTGTCCTCAGCCCCCGACAGGATGATCACCGCCCGGTAGGCGATTCCCGAGCGCAGGTTCGCGTAGTTCACGCCTTGGGGATCGTCGCCGTGGTCGTAGGCCAACATCCCTACCACCTCCGCGCCGTCCGAGTGACCGGCGAGGGCGATTTCCGACGGTTCGACCAGACCGCTGACGATGGGACAGCCGGTGGTCTCGTTGGCCGAGGCCTGGAGCACGGACCTGGTGACAAAGGTGAGGTCCCCGGCTTCATTGGGGAGATCGCCTTCGGTATTCGCGCCGCGTTGTGACGCCACTTCTGAAGCGCTCTCGTCGGGAAAGAACGGCGCCACGACGACGAATCCCGCTCGCACCCACGCGTCCAACAGCGCGGCGTACGTGTCGGGCGTCACGTCGTAGCCGTGGGCGAAGACGACCATCGGATATCCACCGGTTCGCGGGGACGGAGGAGCTCCGTCCGATTCGGCCGGCTGATCGGGTTGGCGTTGTATCGGATACCTGACTTCAGTCACCAACCGCCGACCGCCGGGAATGATTCGGTACGGCGTCGTGGAATAGTTCAGCGCGGAGCGCGAATGATCAACGAATGTGCAGCGGGCGATTCCGACCCCGTACAGTGCTGTCGGCGTGGACAGATGTCGGTGGCTCGATTCTGCCCCGAGCGGGGCGGCCGTAGAGGTCGTCAATACAAATGTCGATGCGATGAGAAGCGCGAAGCGCGTGGCGAGTGCACCGCGACGGGGCTTCGATAATCGATTGTTCCAGCTCACATTCATCGAGTCCGGCCCTCAGTTTTCACTTGATTCGGCGCGGTACGAACCGCCTACGGAAGGATAATCACTCGGAATCCTGGGCCTCATCCATAGCGTTCAACTTCTCTGACGAAGGCGTTCACTCTGTGAACTGGCCTGGAGTACGGCCATTCACGCCCGCACCGCCGCGCGCCAAATGGCGCTGGCTCGATTCACTGGAATCGACGACGATTCAGGATAGGTACCAGCGTGATTGATCTAATTCGTCGCCTCGTACGTACTATCTGTTGATGAGAAGGCAAGGACATTACGGGGATGGAGCTTCGGACGAGGCTCTTCTTTCGGGCGTCGCGCTCGGTGACGAGCGCGCCGTGCTCATCTTTGTCCGGCGCTATCAGCGACGCCTGTTCGGTTTGGCGTTGGGTATTGTCGGTGACTCGGGCATGGCCGAAGACGTCGCTCAAGAAGCGTTCATACGAATACTGCGTCACGCCGCCGTCTACGACGTGCGCCGCGGATCGGTCGCGACCTGGACTCTCACGATCACTCGCAACCTCGCCATCGACGCGCTGCGGGTCCGGCGACCAATTCCCACGGCTCCGGAGGACCGCGCATTCCTCGACCTGATCAGCAGTGAACGTTTGCCGGACGACGCCGCCGCGATGTCAGAATCCGTGGCCCAGGCGCGTTCCGCTCTCGCCGCTCTTCCCATGGATCAACGACGAGCGATCGTCCTCGCCGTGATGTACGGCAGAACCGTCGCCGAGGTCGCGACACTCGAGTCCATACCGCTCGGTACGGCGAAAAGTCGAATTCGATTGGGACTGGCCAAGCTTCGCGAAGCCGCGACCGTGATGGAGATCCCGTGAGCCACGTCCCCGAGAGATCAAAAGAGTGTGAGGCACTGAGCGACGACCTGATCGAATTCGCTCTAGGAACCCTTTCGGGTCGAAGCCGATCTCTGGTTCTCGACCACCTGGAAACGTGCGCGCACTGCAACGCCGAATCCGAATCGCTGGCCGACGTCGCCGACACGATGTTGTGGCTCGCTCCCGATGCCGAACCGCCCTTGGGATTCGAGACGCGTGTGATTGAGAGGTTCCGAGGCAGTGAGGCGCAGCGTCGAATCGTTCGACGCCGACGGGCGAGCGTGTTCGCCGTGGCCGCGATGCTGGTTGCGGTGCTCGGCGTCGGCGTTGGTGCGGTGGTGACGAGCCACGATGGCGCGAATTTGCCTTCGGCAACGGTGCGGCCCTCGACCGGTCGCCTGATGTCGGGCGGACAGGTGCTGGGCGAGGTCACCATCTCTTCCGGCAGTCCCTCGTGGATGATCATGGACGTCGATACTGGGAAGGTGTCGGGCGTCGTGTGGTGCGAAGTTACTTTCGCCAACGGCCGATCAGAGACCGTCGGGAAGTTCACAATCTCTCACGGCTACGGATCATGGATCGCGCCCATTAAGGCGTCGGGAAGCGACGTCCGTTCTGCGCGAATAGTAAAGGCGAACGGCGCAGTCGTCGCTCAGGCCACGTTCACGACGTAGCCGAAATGAGAGACGAATAGATCGATGAAGAAAGTGCTCGTCATGAAAGTCCGTAGGTGACCGAAGGATGAGAAGGAGTAGTTGGGACCGAGTGATCCGTTCGAGCGTTTCGACCGTAGTACTGATCAAGATTGAAGAGTTTGGTTTGTTGCATCAAATCGCCGCATCGCATTCTGCACTTCGTTCATAACCGACCGCTATACGACATCCGAATTCACGAGGAGACCTACGACATGACTCAGACACGAAGCGACATGAAATCCCACGGGAGCCTAAAGACGCGCATCGCCGTGGCGTTCCTCGTCGCAGGGGGACTCGCCCCCTCATTCGGCGTGACCGGCGCGTCGGCTGCGTTGCACAGTCACGCGACGAGTTCCGTCATCTCGACTTTCAAGAGCGCCAAACTGGGCACCATCTTGGTTGACGGCAAGACGCTTTACACCCTGAAGCCGAACGCGACGGCCTGCACCGCCGCGTGCCACAAAATTTGGATCCCGGTCCTCTTGCCGACTGGCGTGACCAAGGCCACGGCCGGTACCGGCGTTAGCGCCGCCAAGCTCGGGACACTGAAGATCGCCGGTGGTCTTCAAGTGACTTACGGGGGCAAGGCCCTCTTCTGGTTCTTCCAGGACAAGTCACTCGGCCAGGTGAAGGGCAACGTCACCGACACGTGGGGCAAGTGGGTCGACGTGGTGCTGGTGAAGCCCGCGGGCAAGTCGACCACGACGACAACCGTCAGTGGTGGCGGCGGCGGAGTTGGGTTCTAGCGCGTAGACAGTGATCGAGGAGGCCACCATGACGTCCGTCATCATCTCGCCGAATGGTTCAACCGAGGTTGCCACCACTTCCGAGGTCGTAGCTGAGTCATTGGCGCGCCAAGAATCGAACGCGCCGCGGCGTGCGCTTTCGTCGCGGGTCTATCTTCCCGCGCTCTCCATCGTCGCGGTGGCGGTGATACTCATTGCCATTGGTGTGACCAGCCGGTGGGGGGGAACCAGTTTCGCCGCGTCGATGACGAACCTGCGGGTGATCATCGTTGGACCAGTGACCGTGGGCATCCTCTTTCTGTTTCTCGTGGTGGAACGTGTACGACCGGCGCAACGCCGCCGGTTCTTCGCTCGCGGGTATCGACAGGACGTCTTGTACACGGTGTTGAACGCGACGCTGGTCGTTCCCTTAGTGGTGGCGCTCTCGTTATCCTTCGCCGAGGTCGTCAGTAAATCGTTGCCGTGGGTCATCGTGCCGCATTACGAATTCTTGCCGCGCTGGCTCGTGATTGGGTTCATCTTTGTGGCCATGGACGCGTGCAATTGGAGTGCGCATTTGGCCAATCACAAGGTGCGGATGCTCTGGCGGTTCCACGAGCTGCACCACTCACAAGAGGACATGAGCGTGCTGACGGTCTTTCGCACGCATCCCCTGATTCACGTGTCGTACCTCATCACGCTGATACCGGGAATCATCTTGATTGCGAATGGAGCCGTGACCACGACGCTCCTCGTCGTCTACGCCGCCGTCGTGGCGTTCGAACATTCGAATACGAACCTGAGCTTCGGTCCACTCAACCGTGTCTTTTGCAGCCCGAACTATCACCGCATCCACCACCGCGTCGAGGGTCGCCAGGACGTGAACCTCGGTTTCGCCCTCACTTTCTGGGATCAACTTTCGGGGCGAGCGGTGTTCCCGACGAAAGAGACGATTCGAATTGACACCGGTCTACCGGGTCGCCCCCTCGCGGTTGAACAGAGCGCGCCTCGCGCTCGGCATTTCTCGGTGCTCGCCGCTCAACTCCTGGGACCGTTTCGACCGCTCAACGAGCGTAACGAAACCACTCAGGACCCCTCGGAGTTCCTCAGTCCCCGCGACATCGTGCTCACCGACGATGGTCGAATGAGGAGTGGCGCTTCTGGCCTCTTCGACGAGACCACCTTCGGGCGCGCGACTCAGTGACGTCAGTGCCGCCGACCGACGTCGCCAAGCGGCGCGTTCGAGCACTCTTGACGATGACCTTCACGACCCGTCCCGGTGCCCGCGCCAGCGACCTGGCGCTGGCTGGCGTGCGGATCGCACTCGCGTGGATCTTCATCTACTACGGCGCGGGCAAACTCTTCGGAGCGTTCAATGGACCGGGACTTCATAACACCGCCCTATTCTTTTCGAACACCGCGCACTTGCACCCCGGCGGATTCTTCGCCGTCCTCGGCGGCGTCATCGAATTTGGTGGAGCGATCGCCATGGCCCTGGGCCTCGGTTCGCGTCTGGCCGGACTGGCGCTGTTCGGGGACCAGGTGATGGCGATGATCACGGTCACGTGGGTGAACGGAATCAACTCGGAGTCGCTGACGCCGGGTTATGAGTTCAACCTCGCCCTCGCCGTCATGGCCCTCGTCATTGTCTTTCTCGGTCCGGGACGAGTCAGCATCGACGCCTTGATCGAGCGCCGTCTCGAACGTTCGGGTCTGATCGGTCCGTGACCATGGGCGATGGACCGCGACCCCTCGGTCACGGACACGACGTGGTCGAGGTCGAGCGGCTCCAACCAAATGGCGACACGCGCGCACCGCGACTGTCGTCTCGATCCGTGTTCGTGATACGCATCTCGGCCAATCTCGTCGCGGCAGTCGGGGCGGCGTTGTTCGCGCGCGCGGGCCTCGAGTACTACTGGCACACGCACTCTCTGATCGGGGGCGCCTTCTTCGCCGAAGAAATGTGGATCGTCATCGCGTATCTGGTTCGGCGTCCGGCGCGCGTGGTGAGCCAGCGACCGCTCGACTGGCTCCTCGCCTTCGGCGGCACCTTCGGCGGGGTCCTCCTGCGTCCGAACGGGGCGCATCCGCATTGGGGTGTCCTCGCCGGATTCGACCTTCAAACGATCGGTCTCGTAATCTGCGTGGCGTCCTTCATCGCACTGGGCCGCTCCTTCGGCTTCGCCGCCGCCGACCGGGGTCTGGTCGATCGGGGGCCGTATTCCTTGGTTCGCCATCCGATCTACGCCTCCTATTTCTTCCTTCAGATCGGCTATCTCTTGCAGAGTCTTTCGCTGCGCAACGCGCTCGTCGTCGCGTTCATCTGCAGCTGCAACATCGGCCGGGCGTTCGTCGAGGAGCGACTGCTCGTTTCCAGCAATCGCTACGACGGGTACCGTTCGCACGTTCGATGGCGGCTATGGCCCGGAGTGTGGTGATCCCAGGCTTCGCTGCGTGAGCTCGCGACACTCGATCACCAACCGGGAGCAGTCAAGGTACTTGCCGGACGCCGCCAACGGTACGAGGTTCTGAACGGACGCGGCGCACGTGGTGACGATGAATCGAGTGCTTAAGCCGTCACCTTCATTTCGTACCACCAACCACCGTTGAGGTCGATGCGATTCCCATTCGCCAGGCCCGGTGCGGTGTCACCAACGTAGGTGTAGAGCGGATGACCGTTGTAAGTGACCTGGGTCGCACCATCTGAGCGTTTCAAGGTGGCAAAGGACCCGACGATGCCGGTGCTGGGCGCCAACGTTCCGACGACGGGGGGCCAGTACGCCGCGCAAGTCCCGTAACAGTGCGACGCGGTCGGCGAATCGGGCGCAAACCAGTACAGCGTGTCGCCACGAGCGTCGGTCAGGACGGGGACACCGTGAATGTCCGCGACCTTCAAGGCTACGTTCGCCGCTCCGGTACGCGCCGACGCCGCATCCGCGTTGGACAGTGATGTCGCGAGTGAGAGCGCGGCCAAGAACGCCAGTACTCCGGTTACCCATCTGCCCGCGAGCAACGGCACTCGTTGACTCACGATCTGGTAGCGAGACGGCCACCGCGATGCTCGAAGATGGTTTCAGTTCGGTCGCAACGCGAACCCGGCGAGCGCGACGAATCCGACGATTTCAATGGTGCCCGTGACGAGGCCCGCGGTCGTGCGCACTTCTCGAAATCCGAAGAGTCCCAGGCGTAACGACCAGAGATAACCGGCGAGGGTCGACATCAGAAATCCTGAGCCGGCCGCGGCGATTCGTCGACTCATTGTCACGTTGAGCGACACCGCGATTGCCAAGGCGCTTATCACTTGTAACAGGAACAACCAACCGATTGTGGGAAGTGTCCGGTACCCGGTGAGATAGAGATCGAGATGTATCGCGCCGCTCGCAATCAACAGCGCGCAGCCGACGCGTTGCACTACTCGCCATCGATCCCAGGAGCTCCGCCGCGGGCGAGTCGAATGGGTCACAGTCTCGATCGCGTCAGGGCGCGACCTTGACGATCTCTGCGAACCACTCTCACGCTAGGTATACGGCGTCAGCACTGGATTGGATCTTTCGCCCGAGTCAAGGGAGATCGAGACCGCGTAGTTCTGGAAAGGGCTCGATGCGCTGCGAATCGTCCCCGCCCCTCAAGGAGAGGGAGAAACCTGTCGCTGACGCCAACCAACGCCGAGGCCCAAGAGGGCAAGGACGGCGATCAAGATTCCGGGAACCTCGAAGAACCACGTGAAGAGACGAAAGTTCGGCAGGCTGTCCACCTGTTGGTAGTTCGACACGTTGGCTTGCATCGTGTCCACGAGCGGCTTGTAATCGGCCAAGCCGGGACCCACCTGGGAGAAGACCGGGACCAGTTGCGGGAAACTCGCCAGCAGCTGAGCGAAAGCGGGAAACTGTCCACCGAGGTACTGCTCGAGTTGTGGGGGCGAGAGGTGCAGTCCGGTGGCGAGACCTTTCAATAACGCAGTCTCTTCGCCCGCCGCCGCGATGCCGCCACTCGCCACTGGCTTCAGTTTGAGGAACGTATTCTCATAGAGCGAGACCGTTTGCTTGACGCTGGCCGGTTGCATGATGGGATGGAAGTTGTCGAGCATCGCTTGACCGGCGCTGGCCTTGCTGGGCAACGAGATGGCGAAGGGCGCGACGATCAATAGGACTCCGATGATGAGGATCGGCCAATAAAAAACTCTGCGGGTCATTCTCTTCTCCTTTTGGGAACATCTCCGTGTTCTTCACGTAAGAACTGCGTCACCGCCGTTCCGTCCGGTCATAATATGCTACAAACCGAATGGATTTAGTCATATTTAGTGCGCGGTGGTCGAAATCCGATTCCGCCCCGAAGAAAGGAACGAAATGTCTGTTCTCGATGAAGTCCTGGCGGCGAACAAGTCCTACGTCGAGAGCTTCGGCGACAAAGGGGAGTTGGCCCTGCCACCGGCTCGACAGTTCGCAATCCTGACGTGCATGGACGCGCGTCTCGATCCGGCGAAGTACGCCGGCCTCTCAGAAGGGGACGCGCACGTGATCCGAAACGCTGGCGGTCGCGCGAGCGACGACGCGATCCGTTCTCTCGTCATTTCCTACAAGCTCCTCGGAACGAAAGAATGGTTCGTCATCCACCACAGCGATTGCGGCATGGAGTTCTTCACCGACGAAAGTATCCGCGGTCTTCTCTCGAAGAGTCTCGAGACCGCGTCGCTCGGTCCCGACGGGTTCTTCGACGTGGGGAAGGGACCCGGTTCCAACGAAGGCGCGTTTATCGACTGGCTCACGATCTCAGACACGCAGCGCGCCGTCGTTGAGGACGTCGAGCGCGTTCGTCGTCACCCCCTGGTTCCGAGCGGTATTGCGATCTACGGATACGTCTACGACGTTCGAAGTGGCGCGCTCGTGGAGGTGCGCGAGGCGACGAAAGCCGGCGCGGCGAAATAACTCGTACTATCGCGCTCGCTGCGGATTGGCGTCCGATGGCGGAATTGCGCCGTTGGATCTAGGGATGCAGATTTCTCTCATGGTTCGGGTGTGACGGGGGCTCGAGTTGGAACGTCGCGTGCGCAACGTCGAAATGTTGAACGAGACAGTCCTGGAGTGCGTCAAGGATCTGCGGGGCGTGGCCCGTCACGAAACAGTGATCCTCGACGATGACGTGCGCCGACAGGGTGTGCGAACCGGACGACACCGTCCATACGTGGAGGTCGTGGACGTCGAGAACGTGAGGAACTTCGCAGAGGTGACTTCGAATGTCGGCCAGGACCAAACTGTCGGGCGCCGCTTGGAGCAAGATTCGACCCGCGTCTCGCAGCAGTCCCCATGCCGCGTAGGCCATCAGCACGACCACGATGAGCGACGCGATGGAGTCCGCACGATTGAATCCGGTGAGCACGATGATCAACCCGGCGATCGCCGTTCCGACGAACGCGTAGAGGTCGGTCACTATGTGCACGTAGGCGCCGCGCACGTTGAGACTACGGCGGTTCGCTTTGGACAGGACCCACGTAGCCACGACGTTGTTCAGAGCACCAACTAGAGCGACAACGAGAACGAGACTTCCTCGCACGTGATGAGGGTTGATGAGCCGCTGAATCGCCTCGACGGCAATGAGCAGGGAAATCGCTGCGAGCGCGACACCGTTCGCCGCCGCCGAGAGGATCTCCGCTCGCTGGAGGCCGAAAGTCCAACGACCTTCGGCCGGTCGCCGAGCCAGGCGTATGGCCCAAGCACTGAGCGTGAGCGCCACGACATCGGTCGACATATGTGCCGCGTCGGCGAACAGTGCGAGCGAATGGCCCAGCACCGCCGCGATGACCTCTCCCACCAGGAAGGCACTAATCAGACCGAGCGTGACCAGCACGTAGCGCATATCGCTCGTCGAGGACAACGCGTGTGAGTGATCGGACTCGCGGTGGTCCTCAGCCATTTGACCCGTGACACCAGAGGAGGTCGCTACGCATGCTCGTATTCTCCCACTGCGCCCACGTTGGCTCGGGCAGACAACGACGGTCGCTCGCAGGTCTACGTTACGCGTCGAATGTGGCGTCGAGACCACGGACGTCGCCGTCGTCGTCCACCATCAGGTTCACGTCGGTGAAACCTCGAGTGAGTAAGTCACTCTGAAGGATTTCAGCCTCATCGCCGCCGAGTTCAAGGATCAGTGCGCCACCGGCTCGCAGAAACAGGGTGCTCTCGCGTATGACTCGGCGCAGGATCTCGGCGCCGTCGTCGCCTCCGTCGTAGGCCAACGTTGACTCGAACACAAACGTGTCGCGAGGCAAGAGCGACATGCTCTTCGTCGGCACGTACGGCACGACGCCCACAACGACGTCGACTCGACCCTCGAGTCCGGAGGGGAGAGGTGCGAACAGGTCACCGCAGTAGACCTTTACGCCGTTCGAGGCTGCACAGTTCACGGCCACTTCGTCCAGATCGGTTGCCACGACTCGTGCGTTCGGACGTTCTGTTTGCACGACCATGGCGATCGCGCCGGAACCGGTACAGAGATCCACGGCGCTGCCCTTCGGCGGCAGACGAAGTGCTGCGCGCCGGGCCAGCGGTTCGCTCTGCCAGCGCGGAACGTACACCCCAGGATCGAGTCGTACTCGTACGCCGCAAAATGAAGTGAACCCCGTGATCCAGGCGAGTGGCTCTCCGCGGAGACGACGTTCGAGCATCGACGCGAGGACGGCGCCGTCACCGGCGGCACAGTCGAGCAGTTCTTCGGCCTCGTCGTGGGCGGCGACGAAGCCAGCTGCGGCCAATCGAGACGTGACGTCCTCGAGAGCGATCACCGCTCCTCACAAATAGGCCGAACCTCGTCGCGGCGCGCGTCCGGTTCCATCCAGGGCGCCGTGCGCTTATGCATCTCGCTCAAGATCGAATGCGACGGACATCGGACTCACCCCGACGCCCCCCGCGGCGCTGCTTTGGTAGGCCGCGAGGGCGAATCGCAGAACGTCGAGGCCCTGGTCGGCGCCCCACAAGAGCGGACCTTGCCCCGTTCGCATCGACGTGATCCAATGCCGTCCCGAATCTCGGAAGCTGCTCGCCCAGTCGTCGTCGAGGGCGTGATACGAACGCATCTCTCCGTCGAGGTAGATCTCGAAACTCGGCTCCTGGATTCCCCGACCGGTGCAGCGGTTCACTCGAGCGAAACCGCGTCGTCCGGTGACTTCCCAACGTTCGTCGTTGGTGTAGTAGTCGGAGCGAAGGTACATGTCGACGGCCAAGGTGATATCCCACACGCCGCGCACTCCGTTTACGTGTTCCCAGATCACCGTGGTCGGCGCGTCAACTTCGATGCCGGGAATGATCTCGGTCGAACCGATCCAGGCGCGCACTTCTTTGACCGGTCCGAACAACCACAGTGCGGTGGAGAGTTTGTGCCATCCGTCGTCGAACAAGAGCGGCCCTCGACCGTCGCGCGCTTGTTGGAATCGCCACTCGTACGAATCGCCGGGAACCTCCCAGCCCCCTCGACCGCTCGCCACCATCTTCATGTGGTAGCTGCTGATCAGGCCGAGCACACCCGACTCGACCACCGCTTTCAACTTCTGCAGCGGCTCATAAAACAGGTAGTTCTCCATCACCCGGAGTTGAAGACCTCGCCGCTCAGCTTCGTCGGCCATGCGCTGCGCGCTCGCGAGGTCATTGGCAAAGGGCTTCTGCAGATTGACGTGCCAGCCCTGCGTCAAACAGGCCATGACGACCTCCTCGTTGAGCGTCGTCGGCAACAACAACTCCGCCGCGTGAATCTCGGTTCCGCTGGTTATCAGTTCGCCGACTGAGGCGAAAGCCTGGGCGGCGGGCCACTCGATCTGGCGTTGCGCCCGGCGAAGATCGCTGGGGTCCACGAGGGCCACGACGTCGGCCTCGGGATTGTCCACGTAGGCACGAACGTTGAGTTCATAGACACGTCCGAGACCGATGATCGCGGTGCGTACGGGATGGTCGACCGGAGTGAAGGCGTCGAAGGAGTCGCTCGGGGCCATGGCAAATCGTAGTTGTTGACGTGGTAGGCGAGCCCGCTCAGGTCGAGCGCGATTCTTGAGGTGTAACCGTCGTCGATAGTGTGAACTCGTGACCGACGAACCAGCGCCGTCGCGGAGTCGTCGAAGCTTTTGGGTGATCATCCGATACGCCGTCGGGATCGGTCTCGGCGTCTTCATCTTGTTCTTGCTCGTGGGCCAGCGTGGTCAGTTCACCGGTGCGCTTCGACATCTGGACCATCTCAACTACGCCTGGGAATCGGGCGCGGTGCTGGCCGAAGTGCTGTCGATCGTCGGATACGGATACCTCCAAAAGCGGGTGCTCCATTGGAGCGGCGCCGAGATCTCCTTGGCGGCACTCACACTCGTCTCGCTCGCCAATAACGCCATTGCCTACTCGGTCCCCGGCGAACCGGCGGTCTCGAGCGCGTACCGCTATCGGTTCTTTCGGCGTCACGGTGCGAGCGGGGCCAGCGCCGGCTGGACGATTCTGACGATACTGATCGCCCAGGCGATCGGCATGTCACTCCTTCTCTTGGTCGGCGTACTCGTCGCATTATCCGGCAGTTCGGGGGTGCACGCGAGAGGGACCGTCATCGTCGGCCTATTCGTGGTCGTGATCGCGGGAGTGCTTCTGATACGTCGCGACCTGCTGCTGCGATTCTTGGGACTCATCGTTCGACTCGGTCGACGAGTAACCGGTCACCCCCGCGGCGACGTCATGGAGCGCATCGAGTCCACGTTGCAGAGAATGCGCGATATTCCACTGTCGAACGGCGCCGCGTTGCGCCTGGTGATCATGGCCACGGTGCTCTGGTTGATGGACTTTCTGATACTGGTCTGCTGCTTCGGCGCGGTGCACGGGACCATCCCGTGGAGTGGCGTGCTGCTGGCCTTCGGGGTCTCCCAGATCGTCGCCTCACTGCCAATCATCCCGGGGGGTCTCGGTATCGTCGAAGGCAGTTTGGCCGTCATTCTCGTCGCCTACGGAGCCAAGAAGGTTCCCGCACTGGCCGTCGTCCTCGTGTACCGACTGCTGACGTTCTGGTTGGTCATCGTCGTCGGTTGGATCAGCATTGGCGTCATCGAATGGCGCGTACGCCATGGCGTCAACGCTGAACCCCTGGAGACGTCCGCGCTTTCGGCGACCGAAAACTGAGGCGGGGACCGCGTTCGCCACGAAGCGAGCAATTCCCCAAATAGGGTGGAGCCATGCGCGTGGCGAACTCCCTACTGGACCTCATCGGCGAGACACCTCTCGTGCGATTCAATCGGCTGGAAACGCCTAACGGTGTTCAGGTACTCGTGAAGTTGGAGTCGATGAACCCCGGCGGGAGTTCCAAGGACCGTCCAGCCCTCACGATGATCGACGCCGCGGAGCGCGACGGACTGTTGAAGCCCGGCGGCGTCATCGTCGAGCCCACGAGTGGGAACACCGGTGTCGGATTGGCGATCGTCGCGGCCCAGCGCGGCTACAAGTGCATTTTCGTGATGAGCGACAAGATGGCCGCGGAGAAGGTTCGACTCCTCGAGGCCTACGGCGCCGAAGTGATCGTCTGTCCCACGGCGGTCGCCCCCGAAGACCCCGATTCGTACTACTCAACCGCCGAACGGCTGACCCGAGAGACGCCCGGTGCGTTTCGACCCGATCAGTATTCGAATCCCGCGAACCCCTACGCGCACTACACGACAACGGGACCTGAGATCTGGCGCGACACCGACGGCACGGTGACGCACTTCGTCGCGGGCGCCGGAACCGGCGGCACGATATGTGGCGTGGCGAAATTTCTCAAGGAAC
Source organism: Acidimicrobiaceae bacterium (assembly GCA_003155915.1). Lineage (GTDB taxonomy): Bacteria > Actinomycetota > Acidimicrobiia > Acidimicrobiales > RAAP-2 > RAAP-2. The sequence continues at coordinate 86,651 of PMFA01000017.1, forward strand.
AGAACCCCGCGATCAGAATCGTGGCCGCTGACCCCGAAGGTTCGGTCTATTCCGGTGGCGAGGGCCGGCCGTATCTGACCGAAGGCGTGGGTGAGGACTTCTGGCCGGCGAACTACGACCCGAGCCTCGTTGATGAGGTCATCGCGGTGAGTGACGCCGACGCCTTCGACATGGCCCGACGCGTCACCCACGAAGAAGGGATGCTCATTGGCGGTTCAGGCGGGACCGCGGTCGTGGCGGCGCTTCGCGTCGCGGAAACGGCGCCCGCGGGATCGTGCGTCGTAGTACTCGTGCCCGATACGGGTCGCGGCTACATCTCGAAGATCTTCAACGACGACTGGATGCGCGGCTACGGCTTCTTGACCACGGAAAGCGGTCCAACGGCCGGGGACATCCTCGACGTCAAGGGTGCGAACGCGACGGACCTCATCTTGGCGACGACCGACCAGAGCGTGCGCGAGGTGACGGGCCTCATGCGCGAACGCGGCGTCTCCCAAGTCGTCATCGCCGTTACCGACGAGTTGCCGCTCGCGGCCAAAGAGGTGGTCGGCACCGCCATTGAACTGGACCTCATGGAACTCGGTTTCAAGGACCCCTCCATGCTCGATCGACCGATCGAGGCGGTCATGGGTCCGATCCTCGAGACGATCGGCGTGGGCGAGCCGCTCGAATCCGTGACCCGGCGACTCGGGACGACACCGGCGTTGCTCGTGCTGGCCGACGGACGCCCCCGTGGCGTCATCACCGCTTCGGACGTCCTTCGCTTTCTCTCGAACAACGCACCGAATTAATAGCTGAAAGGACTGTCGTGAACTTCTCCACCCGGGCGATCCACGTCGGACAAGAGCCGGACTTAGAGACCGGGGCCGTCAACGTGCCGGTCTATCTCACGTCGACCTACGCCCAAGAGTCCGTCGGTGTCGTCAAGTTCGCCGACTACGGACGGGGCGACAATCCGACGCGCGCCGCCCTCGAAGCGGTCGTGGCCAGTTTGGAGGTGGCGCAGTTCGCCGTCGCCTTCTCCTCGGGCCTCTCGGCAACCGACGCGATGTTACGCACGTTGGCGCCGGGCGATCGAGTCATGTTGTCGGCCGACGCCTACGGCGGCACGTATCGGATGCTCACCAAGATCTTCGGTCCGTGGGGGATCGAGACCGACGTCGTCGACCTCTCGGACATCAGCGCCGTGGAGTCGGCCTGGGGCGAGGGAACGAAGCTCGTGTGGGCTGAGACGCCGAGCAACCCCTGGTTGCGGATCGCTGACATCGCGGCGTTGGCCGACGTGACCCATCGTCACGGCGCCACGTTGGTCGTGGACAACACGTTCGCCACGCCCTATCTGCAAACGCCCCTCACCCTCGGCGCCGACGTCGTGATGCACTCGACGACGAAGTACCTCGGAGGGCACTCCGACGCAATCGGCGGGATGCTCGTCACCAATGACGCCGACGTGGCCGCGCGGGTGAAGTTCTTTCAGTACGCCATCGGAGCCATACCCGGGCCGTTGGATTGCTACTTGATCATGCGCGGGATTCGTACGCTCGCGGTGCGCATGGACCGGCACCAAGAGAACGCCGCGAAGGTGGCCGCAATGCTGTCGCGTCACGAGCGGATCGAGCGAGTCTGGTACCCCGGCCTCGAGACCCACCCGAATCACAAGATTGCCGTGGATCAGATGCGTGGATTCGGTGGGATGGTGAGCGTCGAGGTCGCGGGTGGTGCCGCGCGCGCCAAAGCCTTCGTCGAAAAGACCAAGGTCTTCACGCTGGCGGAATCACTCGGTGGGGTTGAGAGCCTCATTGAGATACCGGCCCAGATGACGCACGTGTCAACGAGTGGTTCTCTACTGGAGATCCCGGATAACTTCGTGCGACTCAGCGTCGGCATCGAAGACGCCGACGATCTACTCGAGGACCTGCGACAGGCGTTGTCCTAGAGCGACGTCAAGGACTGACGTCCGCGGCCGGCCCGGTCCATTCGAGTTGAACGCCCGTGGGCGTACGAACCTGTTTGATTGATGGGCGCAGTGAGCGCGAAAGCGCGAGCGCGGCGTCGCCCGCGATGCCCAGTGCGTTTCCACCGTGTTCACCGAGAACGACCGCGTACGTCAAGAACGTGTTGGCGCCGATCGTGACCTTGACCGCCATGACGTCACAACCGCCGGCCGGATTCGTGAATCCGGATTTGACGCCCACGACGTTGGCGACACCGATAAACGGCGTATAGGAAACGACGACGCCGTTATAGGGGAGTGCTACGTGGGTCAGCGCGACGATTTGATCCACGACTGGCTCGTCCGTCATGAGATTGACGGCCAACGTCGCTTGCTCGCCGGCGGTCGACTGGTCCCCGGGCGAGATTCCGGTGAGGTCGACGTAGTGCGTTCGCGTCAGTCCCATCTTCCGCGCGTCGGCGTTCATCACCCGCACGAAGGTGGCCGGACTCCAACCGATGATGCTCTGGAGCAGTTGTGAGTAGTCACCGGCCGAGTGCACGAGCAGTCCGCGAAGCAACGTCCCTTCGCAAATCTTCTCACCCAACACGATGCGAGCGTTCGACTGTCCGGTCGCGACGTCGTAGTCGTAGAGCGCAACGTCGTGCGCGCTCACGATGAGACAGGGACCGCTTGCTTGGAACGTCAGTGGCAGTTGGTGGAGCACGACCCAGACCGTCATCATCTTGGTCAAACTCGCGATGGGAACTCGAGGTTGATACGACGACATTGCTGAAACGCAAAGTCGTGGGATGACCACAGCGGCGCTGGCGAGGGTCGGCCAGGCGATCGCCGTGTTCTTGGGAACGGTCGTGGTCGTGGTGGAGGTCGTCGTGGTCGGCGTCGTCGTAGTTGTCCCTGGGACTGTCGTCGTCGTTGAAGGCATCGTGGTCGTGGTGGAGGTCGTCGTGGTCGTACTCGTGGTCGTGGTCGAACTTGTGGTCGTGGTCGTACTCGAGGTCGGAGTGGTGCCCGTTGGCAACGTCGTCGTGGTGGTGGTTGGCGATGTAGTGCTGGAGCACGAAGTTGGAATCGTCGTCGTCGTCGTGGTGGCGAGCGCCGGTTCGTCGTGGGCCGAAGTGGTCGTCGCCGCAGCCGAAATAACAGTCGTGCTGAGCACCAAGGAGAGAAGTAGACAGCGTCCTAACCAATGGTGTCTAAGCCGAGTCATCCAGTGAATTTACAACGCATCGCGACCGACCCCTGGATCAGTGACTTCGCTTCGTTCGTCGGATGTTGACGAGATCCTTGAGAATGACTCACTGTCCGGTTCGAGCGCCGTGGGGAGACGATGGGCGACACATTGTCGCTGCATCAAAGAGAATTGCTCGGCTGAAGTGGTTTTTGGCGTGAAGAGCTATGAATCTCGTTACCTTATAAACAGGTGAGAAGTGTCCTCTGGGTGACCAGTTGATGGTTTAATCGACCTCGGCGTACTTAGAGTGTTCTTATGTCCAATCAAAAGCGCCTCATTCAAGTCGTCTCCGGCCTCGTTGTGGTCGCCCTGATCATCGTCGTAATTGTTGCGGTGTCAGGCGGAAAGTCGAAACCGAGCGCCAATCCTCCGAGTACTGGCAAGGTCTCTGGCACGATCACCTTTGCCGAGGGACCTACCGCTCAACCGAACTGGATCTTTCCGTTCGAATCGTGCCAGTACTGCTCGGTCGACAACATCAACCAGTTCCAAGACGAGATGTTCCGACCGATGTACTGGTTCGGCGTCGGCGGCAGCGTGTCGCTCGTTCCTTCGTTGTCACTGGCCTACAACCCGGTGTATTCGAACCACGACAAGACCGTGACGATGAAGCTCAAGGGCTGGAAATTCTCTGATGGCCAGACCGTGAATGCCCAATCGGTCATGTTCTTCTTGAACATGTACAAGGCGCTCCCAGCGGACTTCTGGGGCTACAACCCGGGCTACGGCATCCCGGACCAGGTCTCGAGCATCACCAGCAAGGGAATGAAGGTCACCATCAACTTCAAGACCACCGTGAACCCGTTGTGGATCACTAACAACTACCTCAACCAGATCACGCCGTTCACCGACAAATGGGACATTTCGTCACCCACGACAAAGCAGAACTGCGCGACCGGTGTGTGGGGCGCCAAGTCGACTGACGTGGCCTGCAAGTCGGTCTACAACTACTTGAACAACCTCTCAAGCAAGACCGACACCTACACCGACGCACTCTGGCAGAGTGGCGACGACGGCCCGTGGCGCTTGACGGCCTTTGACAACTTGGGCAACCTGACCTTCCAGCCGAACAACAAGTACTCCGGACCGGTGAAGGCCAAGGTTGAGTACGTGAAGGAAGTTGCCTACACGACCGAACAAGCTGAAGAGAATGACTTGCAGGCCGGCAAGATCGACATCGGAACCGTCGACCCGGGCGTCCTGACTTCCGCCGCACCGGCACCGGGCAAGGTCGGAGCGAACTGGGCCAACCTGGCGAGCAAGTACAACCTCTCGACCGGCACGATTTGGGGCTTCAATTACGCGCCGTTCAACTTCAATAAGAAGGACGCGAAAGTGGCGGCCGTGGATCAGCTCTATATCCGACAGGCCCTTCAGGAGTCAACCGACCAGTTGGGTGTCATCAAGAACGTCGACAAGGGCTACGGTTTCCCGTCCTACACGGCCTTGCCCGCAGTCGTACCGGCCAAGTACTCGGCACCGATCACGAACCCGTATCCGTTCAACTTGACGTCGGCGAAGAAACTTCTGACCTCGCACGGATGGAAGATTGAGAACGGCGTCCAAACGTGTGTCAATCCCGGCACCGGATCGAAGCAGTGCGGCGCGGGCATCACGAGGGGCTACACCTTGAACTTCTCGTTCGTCTACGCGAGTGGTACACCGTCGTTGACTCAAGAGATAACGGCGGAGGTCTCGGACTGGACCACAATTGGCATCAAGGTCACCACGTCGACGGAGTCCTTCAACAGCGTTGTCGCCGACTGCAACAGTGGGGCCGGCTTCCAACTCTGTATGTGGGGTGGCGGCTGGACGTTCGCCCCGAACTATTTCCCGACCGGTGAGACACTCTTCGCCGTCGGCGGCGGCTTCAACCCGGGGGACTACGCCAACTCGACGATGACGACGCTCATCAAGGGCACGGACTTCGGTCACTCGAACCTGACCAAGTACGCCACCTTCGCGGCTCAGAATTTGCCGGTCCTGTACGAACCCGAGAGTGCACCCACGGTCGAGACGATCAAGACGTTGCACAGCACCATCGGCTGGACTGGAAGTCCGTTGCTGAACTTCATGCCGGAGTACTACTACTGGTAAAGAACCGATCAGACGCACTCGGTACTATTGATCACTGTGCCACTCGGGTCCCGGACTATTCCAACCGGGCCCGGGTGGCATTGATCATTTATTGAAGCTGCCGTGTCGCCCTTCGCCCGAGACAAAGCGGCTCACGTGCTCACGCATGTCGGCGCCGAGTGACGTCATGCCGTGGGCGAACTCGATTCCCATGGCCTCGGTTTCGGGGCGTCCGATTCCTTCGTACATCGATAGCCGATCTTCTCGCATGCAGACGTCGGGAAACGAGGCGATCTGCTCGGCCAAGTCCAGGGCCGCGGCTCGGACGTGGCCCCGTTCGACCACGCGGTTGACGAGTCCCATCGCGAGCGCCTCGGCGGCGCCGACCGCTCGGCCGGTGAGAATCAGGTCCAGTGCTCTTCCGGCGCCGATGATCCGCGGGAGCCGAACGGTGCCGCCGTCGATCAGTGGCACGCCCCATCGTCGACAGAAGACGCCTAACGTGGCGTCTTCTTCCATGACCCGAAGGTCGCACCACAGCGCGAGTTCCATTCCTCCGGCGACGGCGTAGCCGTCGATCGCCGCGACGACGGGCTTGGTCAGGATCATCCGGGTCGGCCCCATCGGGCCGTCACCGTCGAGCGTCACCCGATTCGCCTCACGGGTGCCGATCGCGCGCAGGTCCGCCCCGGCGCAGAACGTCCCTCCTTCGCCGGCGAGTACCGCGACCTTGGCGTCGTCGTTCTCTTCGAAGGAGCGAAACGCTTCGGCCAGGGCGGCCGCGACCGCTCCGTTCACGGCGTTTCGCACTTCGGGACGATTGATCGCGACCACGAACGTGGTGCCGATCAGTTCAGTGTTGACAGGTTCAGGGCTCATGGTCCCAGCCTGTCACGCGACGTCGCCGTAGGGACGGGCGGTTGCACTAGCCGGCTCGAGCGGGTGCCACTATGAAGTGGGCGGCGACTCACCTGGTGCAAATCGTCCGGCGCCGGGGCTGAGGGCGGCGACGTGGCGATGAATCTCATCGAGTAGATCCGTGGCCAACTTCACTTCCTTGGTCAAGTTCGTGTTCTCGTCCAAGAGGGTGCGGATGTCGTCGGTGTTCTTCACCGTGTGAAGGGCGATCTCCGAGGCGATCGAGTCGGTGCGCTTGGCGGCGATCAGCAGCGCGGCCGCCTGCACGCCGGCCAACATCGAGAGGAAGAGGTTCAACAGGATGTACGGGTACGGGTCGAAGGCCTTGTGGTGGATCACCCGCTGAAGGAAATACGTGTTCCCCGCCGCCCAGAGAATCATGACCCCGAAGAAGCTGAAGACGAAGGGCCACGAACCCATGATGTTGCGCATGCGATCGGCGGCTCGCTCGCCGAGCGAGAGTTCCTCGCGCTTGCGCACCCCGGGGTGCAGGTGCCAAAACGTGGGCCAGCCGACTTTACTCATTGTCAAATCATTCCACTGGAGATCGACGGAATACGGAACCCTCGACGTGGGTACCACGACACGCGAGTCGTCAAATAGCCTTGCAGGAGGTCACGAGGACTTCCGGACCGCATGGTCCGCGTCGAAAAGGACAACTTGGAATCATCATCGTCGAGTACGCCGTTGAGCGACGCAGCCGTCCGGGTGCTTCGGACCCTCGGGCTCAACGTCCAGTCCGATCTCGACTTCTCCGCTGGGTCGAATCCCGGGCGCATCAGCATTGTTCACGGCACGACCGCCGAAGTGATCTGGTGCGACGAGATCGGCCACGAAACGACGTCGACGAGCCAGTTCGCGACCACGCTGAACCTGAGTCCCGTGGCGGGCGACTGGGTGAGTATTCGTGACGGCTACATCATCTCGGTGTCGGCGCGCACGACAGAGTTGCGACGGCCCGGTGCGACCCCCGGCGACGTGCAGGTGCTCGCCGCGAATATCGACGTCGTCCTCGTGGTGCTGCCGATCGACCGAGACTTGAACGTCCTCATGCTCGAACGACTCGCGGTGATGGCCTTTGACAGTGGTGCGACGCCGATCGTCGTGCTCACGAAAGCTGACGGCACTGACATCGTCGAATCGATCGTGGCCGAAGCCCAAGAGACAGTCCCCGGCGTCGACGTGATGACCACGAGTTCGGCGAGCGGTCAGGGTATCGAGAGGTTGCGCTCGATCCTCCACGAGGGCGTGACGGCCGTCATGCTCGGCGCGTCGGGCGCCGGCAAGACGTCGCTGCTCAATGCGTTGGAGGGATCAGAGGAGTTGACGGCGCAGGTGAGTCGTAGCGGAGAAGGTCGCCACGCCACCACGACGCGACGGCTGTATCGCTTGTCGAGCGGGGGAGTGCTGCTCGATATTCCCGGGATTCGACTGCTCGATCTCACCATCGGTCAACAGGGTCTCGACGACGCCTTCGCCGATATCACCGAACTCGCGATGAACTGCCGATTCACGGACTGTGCGCACAGCGGCGATGAGGGCTGCGCCGTCGAGGCGGCCGTGGCGAGCGGGGAACTGTCGGCTCGGCGTCTCGAAAGCTGGCGCTCGATCCGCGACGAGATGGTGAGCCAGGAATTGAGTCGCGAACAAGAGGTGTCCTCGCGAAAGAAGAAGGGCCGGGGCTCGAAACCCAGGCCCGCGCCGTCATACGACGACGAGGACTAGTCGCGAGTACTACGAGATCGGGTCGGCGATTTCCAGTGCGAGCAGTGGTGCGGACGCCTTGTTGATCGACTCCTCGTACTCGAACTCGGGCTGACTGTCGGCGACGACCCCGCCGCCGGCCTGCACCGTCGCGACGCCACCGCGTAGCGACACCGTGCGGATGGTGATCGCGAAGTCCGCGTTGCCCGAGAGCGAGAAGTAGCCGACCGCTCCGCCGTAGGGTCCACGAAATACCGGTTCGAACTCGTCGATCAGTTCCATCGCGCGCACCTTGGGGGCGCCCGTCAGGGTGCCCGCCGGAAAGAGCGCGTCGAAGGCGTCGAAGGCATCGAGACCTTCCTTTAGTCGGCCCTCGACGTGTGACACCAAATGCATGAGGTGCGAGTAGCGCTCGATGTGGGCGAGGCGATCGACCCGCACCGTCCCCGGGGTGGCGACGCGGCCCACGTCGTTCCGCCCGAGGTCCACCAGCATCACGTGCTCGGCGATCTCCTTCTCGTCGTGCAGCAGTTCGTACTCCAGTTCGAGGTCCTCGGCTTCGTTGATGCCGCGAGCCCGGGTGCCCGCGATCGGTCGATAGCTGACCAGTCCGTCGTGGACTCGCATCAACATCTCGGGCGACGCACCGACGATCTGAATGTCACCCGAGTCGAGCAGGTACATGTACGGCGAGGGGTTGAGGGCCCGCAATACGCGATAGAGCGTGAGGGGATTGACGGCGCTCGAGCGCGTGAACTGTTGACTCGGCACGACCTGAAAGACGTCGCCGGCGAAGACGTGTTCGCGAGCTCGTTCGACCACGTCGCCGTAGGCCGCGCCGGTGAAATTCGACAGACCCTTGGCGATCGTTCGAACGTCAATACGGGCACGTTCACTCGGCGCGGTCGCGACGAGGCGCTCGGTCGCCGGATCGCTCGGGGGCTCGGGACCGAGCAGGACCTCGACAATGGCCCGTAGTTGATCGCTGGCGCGTTCGAAGACCGCCGCTGGATCCTCGCCCTCTTCGATGACCGCGTTCACGACGGCGGTCGTCGAGTGTTGCACGTGGTCACAGATCAGGACCGCGCCGGGAAACGAGAAGTCGACGTCGGGCCACATGTCCTTCACCGCTTCGCGCGGCAGGCGTTCGAGTCGGCGCACGTAGTCATACGTCACGAACCCGACGGCGCCGCCAAAGAAGTCGGGAAGGGTGCGAGGCGTGTGAGTGCGGTATCGAGCCAGGATGTGGCGAAGCGCGTCCAGTGGCGCGAGCGACGCGTCGCCGCCGTCGGTCCCTTCGACCACGGTGGCGCCTTCGCGCGTCGTCACCCTCCAGCGACGATCAAGTCCGATGAAGGAGTAGCGACCCGTGGCTTCGCCCAGGGCGGCGCTCTCCAGCAGGAAGATCGCTCGGGCACTGAATCGCTGGTACAGCGAGACCGGCGTCTCGCGGTCCAACTGGAGGGTCGCTGAGAGGGGTACGACGTTGAAGCCTTGAGCGACGAGCCCGAGAAAAGACGCGAGGTCGATCGGCTCCATTGATGAATGTTAGTAACTGGTTCGGACCTAGAATTTCTCGATGAGCGCCGCGCCGTCAATCCTCGTGATCGACAACTACGACTCGTTCGTCTACAACCTGGTCCAGTACATGGCCGAACTGGGCGCCGAGGTGACGGTGCTGCGCAACGACGAAGTGACGTCGCAAACGGTGGCGGACTTGGCGCCCGATGGCGTGCTGGTCTCACCGGGACCCGGTCACCCGCGCGACGCGGGGAACTGCGTCGAGATTATTCGCTACTGCGGGGACAATGGCATTCCGATGTTCGGGGTGTGCCTCGGCCATCAGGCGCTCGGCGAAGCCTTCGGAGCGACGATCGACCGCGCACCGGAGCTGTTGCACGGGCGTTCCAGCCTCGTGGAGCACCAGGGCGTCGGGGTCTTCGCGGGCGTCAGCAATCCTCTCGTGGTCGGGCGCTATCACTCACTCGTCGTCGAAGACACGGGACTTCCCGCTGAGTTTGAGGTGACGGCGCGCTCGCACGGTCTCATCATGGGCATGCGTCATCGGACGCTGCCACTCGAGGGCGTGCAGTTCCATCCGGAGTCGGTGCTCACCCAAGACGGGTACCTGATGCTGGCGAACTGGCTCGAAGAGTGCGGATCGACCGACGCGAGGGAGAGGGCCACGTCACTCTCGATTCGAATGGATACGGTGCGCGCCGCTCTGCCGCAGCCGACACGCTGAGCGGGAGCTATTCGACGAGTGGCGCCTGGAGTCCGGTGCGCGAATTGTTCTGGATTCGGTGTCGTGAGGCCTGGACGAAGATGATGAAGGCCGACGGCATCATCACCAGGCTGGGTATCGCGAGCGGTGGTTGGTGGATGAGGATTCCGTAGACGAACCACCCGATCGACGTCAGGGTGGCGAGGCACCAACTGATGATCGAGACGCCGCTGAGGTCCTTGGGTCGAATGACGAGGGCCAGTTGCGGTAGGTAGATGATGATCGAACTCCCGACGGCCACGGTCGCCAGCACCCAACGCAGGTCGTGGAACGAACCGGCGAAGGTGGCGAGGATCGTAATCACGGTCACCGCGAGATAGCCCATGAGGCTGCGCGCCATCTTGCCTTGACTCTGCGCGGCGAGGAAGGCGACGATGAGCGACACGGTGATCGCCGGAATGTTCGCGACGATCTCGGCCGTGACGTGAAAGATGATCCCGTAGCAGAACCAGATCTGCGAGACGAAGGCCGACAGAATCCACGTGGCCAGCGACACGCCCTTGGCGCCCGTCGTGCGAATCCGATTGGCCTGGGCGAGGCATTGGAAGATGGTCAGCGTCGGGGCGACGATCCCGAAGGTCCGGGTGATCGTGGAGGCGGCGAGGATCATTGCGGAGCTTCTCTTCTGGTCGGCACTCGCAGTGAAGAACTCAAATGTCGAGTGTTGCGAGACCAATTCTATCGGTCGTCAAAAGCGTTACGGCAGCGCGGCGCCGACGCCGAAGCGCGTTTCGATGATCTCGCCATCGATGAGTTCCACTTTGTACGCAGCCGGGCCGCTGTCCGGATCGACCGGGGCGTCCGAGACGACCGTGGTCGCGTCGGTGCCCTCGTACCAGATCCCGACCGTATTGTCGGTCGCGTAGGCGAGCGGCGCGAGCACCTCTTCTTTCATGAGCGTGTGCAAGAGAGGTCGGCGCTGGGCTTCGGCGTCGTAGTGGACCCCGTTGGCGTACGGCAAGAAGCCGAGGCCATTGGTTACTGGTTGGAGGATCTGACCGAAGGAGTCGGTCGTCCCGCCGAGGTGCCAGCAGAGACTGCCCGCGGACACGCCGCCCAAGATCACGCCCTGTTCCCACGCGCTTCGCATCGCCGAGTCGATTCCGTGCAATCGCCAGAGCGCGAGCAGGTTCGCCACCGAGCCACCGCCCACCCACACGAGGTCGCTGCCGCACAGACGCTCCTCGGGGTCCGCCGAAGGCTGGGGGAAGACCTTCAGTTCGGTGACGTCACAGCCGGCCGCGTTGAACGCTTCGTAGGCCATGGCGTAGTACGTGAAATCGTCGCCCATCGCGGTATTCATGAGACAGACGCGTGGTCGGACTTTTTCAATCGAGGCGAGGGCGTCGATCAGCATCGTGCCGAGGCGCCAGGACATCTGTACCGGCCCCATGCGGTAGCCGCCGGACGTGGCCAAGATTCGCGGTGTTTTCATCCACCTGTTCTACTTGGCGCACGTGTGAACTCCGACGTTGGCGGCGTTACTGTTTAGTATTCGAAGACCAGTCGATTTAGCCGAGGAGCGCCATGGCCACGAGTGAAGCCCAGATTGATGAACTGATTGACGACTTGGTGACGTCCTTTCCTCCGAAGGAGACCGAGCCGGTCAAGTTCCTGGGCGAGCAGTTCGACCGAGGACTCGCCTGGGTGCACTTTCCGCTCGGCGAAGGAGGACTCGGGGGAACGCCCTCAGATCAGCTGTACGCGTTACGCACGATCTCGAAGTCGGGCGCGCCGTCGGCCATTGGTCGCAACGTCATCGGCTACGGCATGGTCGCCCCGACGCTCGTGACCCACGGCACCACGGAGCAGAAGAGCCGTTTCCTGCGTCCGCTCTTCACGGGAGAAGAGATCTGGTGTCAGTTGTTCTCCGAGCCGGGTGCCGGTTCGGACGTCGCCGGTCTGGCCTGTCGCGCCGAAAAGGACGGCGACGAGTGGCTCTTGAACGGTCAAAAGGTGTGGACGACGTTGGCCCACGAGTCGGCCTTCGGCCTGATCCTCGCGCGCACCAATCCCGAGGTGCCCAAGCACCGCGGCATCACCGCGTTCCTGGTCGACATGCGCGCCCCGGGCGTCGAAGTTCGACCACTCTTTCAAGCGACCGGCGAGGCGGAGTTCAACGAGTGCTTCTTCGTCGACGCGCGTGTGCCCGACAGCCAGCGCCTGGGCGGTGTCGGCGAGGGCTGGGGAGTCTCGATCACGACGTTGATGAACGAGCGCGTGTCCATTGGCGGCACGGTGCCGCCGCGCGGTTCGGGCTTGATCGGCGAAGCGGTGAAGATCTGGAACAAACACTGGAGCGGTCGTGAGGACGCCTACGCCATGGCGGTGCGAAGTGAACTGATGCAGTCGTGGGTTCGCAACGAAGTCGGGCGGCTGACGAACTGGCGCGCGAGCGACCTGCGCAAGGCCGGCACGCCCGGTCCCGAAGGTTCGGTGGCCAAGTTGGCCTTCGCCGAGGAGAATCAGAAGACCAGTGAGCTCTGCGTCGATCTCATGGGGACCGAGGGAATGCTCTACGGTTCGACGTACCCGCAGATCCGCCCCACCGAGTCGGCGATGACCGGCGGCGACATGCGCAAGGCCTTCATTCGAATGCGGGCGAACTCCATCGAGGGCGGGACCAGCGAAGTGATGCGCAACATCATTGGCGAACGGGTCCTCGGGCTACCGGGAGAACCACGCAACGACAAGGACGTCTCCTGGAAGGACGTTCCGCGCAGTTGACTATTTGTCGCTGAGGTGCTCGGCGAAGAAGGCGAGTGCGCGGCCTCGGGCGTCGGTCGCGGCGGCCTCGTTGAACGAATCGGGTCGCGCGTCGCAGTGGAAACCGTGCTGGCCCTCGGGGTACCGCACGATCTCGGTCGGGACCGGTGCCGCGTTCGTCGCCTCTCGCAACGCCTCGACCTGGTCGACCGGGATGCTCTGATCGAGGTCGCCGTAGAGACCGAGCCACGGACACCTGAGGTCGGCGGCGAGTTCCACCAAGGGCGCGAATCCGAATCGACCGGTGGTGACCCCACCGCCGTAGAAGCTGGCGGCGGCACCGACGGTACCCAGGGTCGCGGCGAAAAACGAAACAGTCCCGCCCATGCAGAATCCGACCGCGGCGATGTTGGGTGCGTGAAAGCCGAGCGTGGCGAGGAAATCGGTGGTGGCGTTGAGGTCATTGGTGAGACCCTGCTTCGTCAGGTTCGCCATGAAGGGCATGGCCGAGGAGAAGTCGTCGTACGCGATCTCCGGCGATCCATCGCGGTGGAACAGTTGTGGCGCCACGGCCAGGTAACCCTCGTCAGCGAATCGGTCCGCGACGCCGCGAATATGGTCGTTTACGCCGAAGGCCTCTTGCAGGACGATGACGGCGCGCGGCGCATCGGTCTTTCCTGACGCGTAGATCGGGAAACCGGCGCGAGCTGTCGAATCACTCATTCGAATGAAGGTTCGTCGGTGCGCGAGCGCTTGATCTCGTAGAACCCGGGTGTGCCGGCGACCATCATGACGCCGTCGAAGAGTCGCCCCGCGGCCTCACCCTTGGGCGCCGGCGTGACGACGGGTCCGAAGAAGGCGATGTCGTCGACGTGGATGACCGGTGTGCCGACGTCATAACCCACGGGGTCCATACCTTCGGCGTGGCTGGCGCGCAGTCGTGCGTCGAATTGCGCGTCGTCCGCCGCCGAGGCCAGTTCGACTTCGAGGCCGACGTCGGCGAGTGACTTGGCGATGACGTCGTCCCAGTCCTTCTCCTGACGAACGTGACGACGTGTGCCCATCGCCGAATAGAGCGGCTCGACGACACTGTTGCCGTGACGTTCTTCCGCGGCGATCAGCACTCGCACCGGTCGATAGGCCGTCTTCAGCCACTCGGTGTAGTCCTCGGAGAGTTCGCGATTTTCATTCAGCACCGCCAGGCTCATGACGTGGAAGCGGACATCGAGGTCGCGCACCGTTGCTGCTTCCAGTAGCCACCGTGACGTGATCCAAGCCCAGGGGCAGGCGGGATCCACCCAGAGATCGACTTGTTGGCTCATGACGTGCTCCTAGCTCTTGGCGTATGCACCCAATACGGTAATGACCGAATTGGTGACGCCAACCGTCATGGGCAGGTCGAGAAACTCGTCAATGGCGTGTGCGTTGGACTGCGGTCCCATGACACCGGTGGCGACGAACTGCACGTTCGGGTATCGCTTGCCCAACGAGGCGAGGAAGGGAATCGAGCCGCCCTCGCCGGTGAAACCAGGCGCGCGTCCGAAGGCGTCGTTGGAGGCGACGTCGAGCGCCTCGGCGAGCCAGGGGGCCAGGGGCGGCGAGTACCAGCCACTACCGATTTCCCAGTTCTTCAACGTGACCCGCGCGGAGGACGGCACGTCCGTCGTCAAGATGGGAATGAGGGCCCCTTGTACGCTCTCGGCGTCAACGCTGGGCGGCAGGCGAAAGGACAGTTTCGCGGTCGTCGAGGGGCGAAGGACGTTGCCGGCGATCTCGGGCACCGGCGCGCCACCGAGACCGACGATCGAGAGCGTGGCGTACCACGTGCGGCGAAGGATCCGCTCTTCGGCACTCGCACCCATCAGTTCCACGCCCTCGAGCGTCGGGAGTTCTCGTCCGATGATGTCGCCAAACTCCGCGGCGAGCGCCGACGCGGCACGAACTTCAACGTCCGGGATTTTTGCGCTCAGTTGCGGAACCAGTACCTCACCGGTTGTGGCGTCTTCGACGCGGTCGAGCAGTTCGCGAAGGATCCGAAAGGACGACGGCACGACGCCACTCGCCGATCCACTGTGCTGACCCTGGGACAGGACTTCCACCTCGAGGTCCACGTTCACTACGCCGCGAAGTGACGTCGTCACCCACAGTCGGTCGTAGGTGAGCGCCCCGGAGTCCAGACAGATCATCAGTTCGACCGTGCCGAGGTGGTCCTTGAGGTAATCGAGATAGGCCTCCAAGTCCGGGCTGCCGCTCTCTTCGCTGGCCTCGATCAGCACGACGCAGCGACTGTGCGGAATGTCGTTCGCTTCCATTGCCTCGATGGCGAGTAACGCCGCGTAGGTCGAGTAGCCGTCGTCGCCGACGCCACGCGCGAAGAGACGGTCGTCACGGCGAACCGGTTCGTAGGGCCCGAGGCCTTCGGACCAATTCCCAAGGGGCGGCTGCTTGTCGAGGTGTCCGTACAACACGGCGGTGCCGTCGCCCGGGGCCGTGGCCGCGACGGTGACCACCAGTACTGGTGTGCGGCCTTCGAGGCGATGTATCTCGACGTCGAAGTCGGCCAATGTGCGCGCGAGTGCCCAGTCCGAAAGCAGTTCGATCGCGCGGTCGATATAGCCGTGTTGGACCCACTCGACGTCGAAGCTCGGGGAGAGACAGGGGATGGTGGCAAAGGTCGTGAGCGACTCAAGGGCGTCGCGTTCGAGGTCGGCGAGGTTCAGTAGTGGCATGAATGAAAGGCTACTTGGCTGCTTTGGCCCAGTGAACGGCCTCCCAGCAGTACCACGCGACCGACGTCCGCGCACCGACGAAGCGTTCGCCGGCGACGAGAAGATCTTTTTCGCTGATCGTCTCGTCGAGTCCGTGCAGCAACGTCCAACCGACTCGCACGCCGTAATCGCCGATCGGCCACACGTCCGGACGCGACATCGTGCTGATCAGATACATCTGCGCGGTCCAGGGGCCAATACCGCGTACGGCGGCGACGTCGCGAACGATCTCGTCGTCACTCATTCGCCCGTGACGTGACAGATTGACGCGGCTGTCGCGCACTTCGTGGGCGAGGTCGACCATGGCCTGTGCTTTGGTTCGATTGACACCGGCCTCGCGGAGCTTCTCGGGACCGGTCGCGATGATGGTGTGCACGTTCACGACCCCACCGCAGGCCTCGACGACACGAGCGTGAATCGTGGTCGCGGCGCTCGTCGCCAGGAGTTGATGGGTGATGGATCGCACGAGGGAGGGAAAGCGGTTGTCAACGGCGGCGGCGCGCCTTCGAAGTGGCGCCGGTCCGGCGAGGGCGATGATCTGCCGAAAGGCCCGATCACGTTTCGCGATGAACGCCGCGACCTCGTCCGGTTTCTGATTGGGCATCCCCGAACTCTACTGAGCGGGTGTTTTGCCCAAATACACTCCGTCGGGGACGTTCGTGGCGTGGCGAACGACGTCAATGAGCAGCGCGTGGATGGCCCGCACCGGGGCGGCGGGGAAGCCGAAACGACGCGTCGCCAGTAGCACCCGGCGCTTGGCGATCTTGTCGATGTGACGGGCGACGAATTTGTCGCGCAGGTGTCGCGACAGCATCGTCGCGGGAAGGATTGACGGCCCGTAGCCGTCGAAGGTGAGCGAGGCAATGGTGCGCAGTCCGTCGAGCTCGATGAGCGGCTTGAGCTCAACGCCTTGGAGGCGGCTCGCTTCGTCGATCTCGCGACGGATCGGCGTACCGCGAAAGGGGAGGAGGATCTCGTATTCGGCGAGGGTTGCGAACGTCAACGGCTCGGGAGTCGAGGCGAGGGGGTGATCCTTGGCGACGATCAGGACGAGGTCCTCACTGAATATGTCGACGCCGGTCAGTTCGGGGGCGTAGATCGGCCAGGCCACCACGGCGAGGTCGAGTTGACCCTTCACCAACTGCGGTTCGATGACGGAGTTCGTACCTTCCACGATGTGCAGGGCGATGTGGGGATAGTTCTCCTTCAACGCCTCGAGCAGCAGCGGCACGATCCATCGACCGGCCGAACCGATCATGCCGAGTACGACCTGGCCGTGAATCTCGGCGTTCAACTCCGACACGTCCGAGGCGATGCCGCGTAGTTCGCCCAGGATCCGGCGCGCCCGATCGACCACGATCTCACCCGATTCGGTCAGCAGGCCGTTCGAGCGGCTGACCAACTCGGTACCGAGTTCTTTCTCCAAATGGGCGATGCGATTCGAGATATTCGACTGGACCGTGCCGAGCACTTCCGCGGCGCCGGAGAACGATCCGTGGTCGGCAATCCCAATCAGGGCCTCAAGTTGGCGAATCTCCATATATCGACTATACAGATAGGAACTATCTGCTGCATGCTGTTGTGTGATAGTGATCCAACCGGCATACTTATTACAGCCTGCTTTACTCAATTCCCCCCAATTGTTGAAGCACTGGTTTTGCAAAAGGGCCAACCACCCCCCGGTTGGCCCTTTTGTGTTTCTCGGGACCTAGCGTTGAGTTAATGGGAAAATCCTCACCAATTCGAGAACAGGTTGCCTCAGTGGCCGTGCGAACGGTGAACCGGCTCTCGCGACTGAGCCGACGGGGATCGGGCACCGTCGTGGGCGGCCGCGTTGGGATGAAAATTGCCCCCGATCTGGTCTCGTCGCTGACGAGTGGGCGATGCGTCATCCTCGTGAGTGGCACCAACGGCAAGACGACGACGACGTCGATGATCGTGGCCGGCTGGGGCGGTTCGGTCACTACGAACGAGACCGGCTCCAACATGCCCGCCGGGCACGTCGCGGCGCTGGTGGAGTCAAAGAACGAGCACGTCGTCCTCGAAGTCGACGAGGGGTGGCTCGCCGGCACACTGGCTTCGACGCGTCCGAGTGTCGTGGTCCTCTTGAACCTGTCGCGCGATCAGTTGGACCGGGCCAACGAAGTGCGCCACCTCGCCGAACGGTGGCGCAAGGCCCTCGAGGCCCACGACGACGACAAGCTCGTGGTGGTCGCGAACGCGAACGACCCGCTCGTGGTCTACGCGGCCGACGTTCGTGCGAACACCGTCTGGTGTGACGTGCCCACGTCGTGGCTCGCCGACGCACTCTCGTGTCCGCAGTGCACGCTCGCTATCAGTCACGTGGGTTCGGCTTGGCACTGCACGTGCGGTTTCGCGAAACCGGTCAAGGTCACGTCGGTACTCGGCGAGGAACTTGTGATCGACGGCGAGGCGCTCAAACTGGACCTATTGATGCCCGGTGAGTTCAACCGATCGAACGCCGCGATGGCGCTCACCGCGCTCCACTGCGTCGACGTCAACCTCGAAGAGGCGATTCGGCGGGTGAACGCGATACCCAGTGTGGTGGGTCGATTCAGCGTCCGGCGTTGGAACGGTCACGTGCTGCGGCTCTTGTTAGCGAAGAATCCCTCGGGCTTCGCCGCGATGATGGCGACGCTGCCGGAGGACGGTTCGGACGTCTGGGTGGCGATCAACGCGCGCGTCGCCGACGGACACGACCCGTCGTGGCTCTACGACGTGCCCTTCGAGATGTTGCGGGGACACCGGGTCTACTGCTTCGGCGAGCGCCGCCTCGATCTGGCCACTCGACTCGACTACGCACGGGTGGAGTTCACGGTCGTCGACAATGACTCGTTGGTGCCGACATCGAAGGAGACCATTTCACTCTTGGCCAACTACACGGCCTTCAGCGACTGGTTGGCGAGGTCCGAAGCGTGACGACGATCTGCATTCTCTACCCCGACCTCTTGGGCACCTACGGCGACGGGGGCAACGGCCTCGCGGCGGTAGAGCGGGCCCGACGTCGTGGCCTCGAGGCCGAGCTGGTGAGCGTGGGACTCGGCGACGAGGTCCCCGACGCGTCGCTCTATCTCCTCGGTGGGGGAGAGGATGGACCGCAACGCCTCGCCACCGACCTCCTGCGAGGGTCGTCGTTCGTGTCGCGGGTGCGCGACGGCGCGAACGTGCTCGCCGTGTGCGCCGGTCTCCAGATACTCGGCATGACGTTCTGTGTCGAAGGCGACGACGAATTTGAGGGACTGGGTCTGGTCGACGTCGTGACCCTGCGTGGTGAGCGCCGATCGGTCGGGGAACTCGCGAGCCGCGTCGACGGTCAGTTGCTCGTCGGTTTCGAGAATCACGGCGGGCGTACGACACTGCACGGCGTCGACGCACTGGGTACCGTCATCAAGGGACGCGGTAATGACGGAACACTCGACGGCTATCGCACGAAGAACATTTGGGCGACCTACGCACACGGGCCGGTGCTCGCGATGAACCCCTGGTTCTGCGATGAGATCCTCGCCGCGGTCCTCGGCGCCGAACTGGAGCCGTTGACGAGCGTGGCCGACCAGCTCTATCAAGAGCGCTGTCGCGTGCTGAGTGCCTAGAGACCTTCGGCGGGCTTGATGCCGTAGGTCGCGTCGCCGCTCACTTTGCGACCGAGGTGTTCGACGGCGTCGACGATTCGATTGTTGAACCGTCGAATGTTCTCACCCTCTTCGACGTGCATCGCGTCACCGAAAACTACGACAACGTGATGGCGGTGCTGGTCGGGCGCCGAGACGAATTTGGCGGCCTTGGCGTACTTGGGACCCTGGAGCCAGCCCGATTCGTGGATGTACATCGGGATGACGGTCTTCATGGAGCGTTCGGCGAGATACGCGGCACCGCCCTTGAACTCGTGGAGTTCGCCGTCGGGCGTGCGGCCGCCTTCGGGATAGATCAGGAGATTCCAATCCTCCTGCACCAGATCGAAGGCGATCTGTGCGCTACGGCGATTCACTTTGTGACGGTCAATCGGGATGGCGTTGAACACCAACACGGTTCGAAGGGCTCGGCGTGAATCCATGAAGAAGTTGTCCATTGCCGCGGCGACCACCAGGCGCCGACGGATCGCGCCCGGCAACGCCGCGATGACCAGGGGCGTATCCATATTGCTCGTGTGGTTCGCGACGAAGATGAATGGTCCGTCGCCTTGAATCTTCTCGAGGCCGCGAACCTCGAGGGTTGAGAGATAGCGCGTGTACGGGACGAGGAACGTCGAATGAATCAGATTGCGTACGACTCGGATGCCCGGTGAGCGGCCCCACTTGGTTGGATAATCAAGACCGAGTTTTGGCACGGTTCAACGCTTGCGCGGTTTCTGCTTTGGGGTGTAACGCTTGGACGCGGGGGGTGGTGCGACGGGACCGGGCGAGGGAGCCGGTTCGGACGAAGACTTCGGTGTCGCGACGCGGCCCTCCCGCTTGGCTTGCGCGATCTCTTTCGCGGCCCTGTTCGATCCCGACCACGACGCCTCGCCGTAACGCTGCAGTCGAAAGGCGCGCACGACGAGCCAGGCACCCAAGAAGACGAACACCACGCCGGCAACGCCCAGGCCGAGGCCCAGGAAAAAACTGAAGCACGCGACGCCGGCCCTCTTGCGACGAAGGGTGAAGAACAGGAGAAAAAGTGCCACGACGAAGACGAAGAGGAATCGAGTCGCCCAATAACTATCGCTCGCCTTCAGAATGTGTTCGCAGAACTGGTCGACATGCTTGGGATATGCCGCCGGACAGGTCTTTCCTTTGACGAATTTCTGTGTTGTTTTGACCGGCGTCTTCTTTACCCACTCGACGGCCCAGATGATGGCAATGACCAGGGCGATGCCAACACCGAAGAGACTTACCTTGCGTTCAACGTCGTCCATGCCGAAGACAACTTCTCGTGGCACCAAGGATGGTTTTCGGCCCTGGCGCTGGAACCGAGAGCGTTTAGGCGGAGAAACTTCGTTGTCTGGCACAGATGCAGGCTACAACGAAGGAGAAAAGAGAGTGACCAAGGTGCGAACTAGGATTGTCACCTCGGGCGCTTAGCTCAGTTGGTTAGAGCGCAGCCTTCACACGGCTGAGGTCAGAGGTTCGAGTCCTCTAGCGCCCACTCCGGAACAGAATACGAAGGCTCAGATCACAAAGGTCGCTGGCACGGTTTGAATGATGCAGTTTGTTGTACACGGCCCCGTCCTTCGCCCCACAAAATGCTCCACAATTAGGACATGGTTCATTAAGAGGCCTAGGAACAAAACCGACCTGCCTAGTTCATACCTTCATGCCACCAAAACTTGGACCGTTCTTCGGCGCTTCGCAGATCCTCGTACAGCCAATCGACCGCATCAGCCCATTACGGCCTGCGATCATCTTGCCTTCGCGTTCCTAACCGCCGCGGCGGTCGCGGGGGTGTTTTTAAGGCTGCTCCTCCCAAGCCACCGTCCCACTTCGGACCACTGAATCGGACCCGCAGTCGCGGTAGTGAAACATGGCGTCGAAGCAAGTCGGCGCTTTAGGCGCGGATGTTCCTGATGGTGAGGCGCGAGGAGCGTTCGTTCACGAGGCGATATGCGCGTTGCTGCAGGACTGATCTCACGTGAGAACCAGACCGGCGAGCAGCAGGTCAATCAGCCGCGATGCGAGTTCCCGCTCGCTCTCGTGCTCGGCGATGAGAGTGATACCTCCGAGCGCCATCATGACGTCGTTTGCCGGAACGCCCTCGCGCAGCGCTCCGTCTTCGATGCAGGCATCGAGGAGAGCTTGAATCGCATCCCTCAACAGGTCTCGACTATGAGCTCGGAGGCCGTCGCGCGACGCGAGAATTGCCGGCAGCGCATCCGTCATGCCGTTCTTATTCAGGATGTAGTCGACGAAGCCTTCCATCCAGACGCGCATTGCTTCGTGCGGCGATAACTCGGCGAGTAGCGCGGGCGCGCTTTCGCACAGGCGCGCGGTTTCGTTTCGATACGTGGCTTCGACCAGGTCATCGCGTGTCGGAAAGCGACGATAGAGAGTGCCGATGCCGACGCCGGCGTTCATGGCGATTGCCTTGAGGGAGGTGTCGGCCCCGTGGCGAGCGAACGCGTGGGCGGCGGCCTCAAGGATGCGATCGTGATTTAGTTGCGCGTCAGCGCGCAGAGTGCGCGAGGTGGGAATGGTCACTGTCAGTCTCCTCTTGCAATCGGAGCCGCCTCCGCTTATAGTATAAGAATAAACGGATGCGACTCCACATAACAGTGTAGAGCCCGGAGAATAAGGGGTCGTTTTATGTCGAATCGAATATCTACCCCCTTCACCGCTGATACTACGGCGGCTGAAGTCATCGCGGGGGTCGATCTCAGCGGAAAACGCGCCATCGTCACCGGGGGATCCTCTGGAATCGGAACTGAGACGGCGCGGGCCCTGGCCTCAGCCGGAGCCGAAGTAACACTGGCCGTCCGCGACGTTGAAGCGGGCACTCGCGTGGCTGGGAACATCATTGCGGCCACAGGGAACACGAATGTCTTTGTCGAACAGCTCGACCTTTCCGACCAAATGTCCGTTGCGGCCTTCGTCAGTCGATGGTCAGGACCACTTGACATTCTGGTCAACAACGCGGGCATCATGGCGACGCCAGAGCTACGCACAAAGGAGGGCTGGGAGCTCCAATTCGCCACCAACCACCTCGGGCACTTCGCTCTCACGACAGAACTGCACGACGCCCTCCAGGCTGCAGGACAGTCTCGAGTCGTCGTCGTCAGTTCGGTCGGCCACGTCAACGGCGAGGTGCTCTTCGACGACCTCGACTTCGCACAGCACCCGTACGACGCGTGGGCTGCATACAGTCAGTCCAAGACGGCAAACATTCTCTTTGCGGTCGAAGCCGCCAAGCGATGGGCCAGCGATGGGATCGCCGTCAACGCGCTCAACCCGGGCCGCATTGCGGACACCAATCTGAGTCGCCACATGGAGACACCACCGGCAACCTTCGATCCGAAGGGCAGCACCGGAGTATCGGTGAAGACCATTGAACAGGGAGCGGCAACATCCGTACTCCTGGCCGCCTCACCACTGGTCGACGGGGTCACCGGGCGATACTTCGAGGACTGCCAGGAAGCTGTCCCCTTCGAGACCGGTGTTCGCCGTGGAGTCACCGAGTACGCGCTGGACCCCGCGAAGGCCGAGCGGCTCTGGCAGGTCTCGATCCACAAGATTGCGGGCGCCCGATGAGTTCAGTACTGGACGGCACAAGCGCTTTCATCACCAGCGGAAGAACCGGCATGGAAATGTCGTGCAGCCGATTCAGCTGAACACGAATTCAGTCTTGGAAGGATGATTGAAGGCCGCGTCCAAAATACGAATTGACCAAGATGGCTAAAAGCGCGGAAGTGGTTGTCCACGCTGTCTCAACTCTGAGGAACCAATCACTTCGCGACGTTGAGTTCGACTTTGGGTCGTTCACGTAACTGCTCTTCGTCCAATCATGGTGTTTCTTTCAGCTGGCTTGATCCAGACCGTCTCACCCGCGAATCTCCTGACTGGTAAGTCTAGCCTTGCTAGTTTACTCTAGCAAGGCTAGACTTGGTATATGCCTTTGGATCCAGATGTCGACGACGTTGCCGCGGCTCTTCAAATGAGCATCGGCTTGTGCATACGACAGCTTCGTCAGTTGCAAGCTGAAGGCGAGCTGAGCTTGTCAGAGGCTTCGGCTCTCAAGCGATTGGATCGAAACGGACTGACCACGGTGACCGAGTTGGCTCAGGCCGAGCAGATCAGCGTGCAGTCGATGGGAACGACGTTGCGGGCGCTCGAGGCGCGTGGATTCGTCAAGCGACGTCCTCATCCGAGCGACGGGCGGCGCGTGGTTCTTGCAATCACCAAATCCGGCACGAGAGTGCTGGGCGACAAGCACAACGCGCGGGCCGAGCAGCTGGCAAAGGTCCTATCGACTGGGTTTAGCCCTTTGGAACGTCGACAGCTGATGATCGCCGCGCCCTTGATTGAGCGGCTGGCGCAAAACCTGTGATCGCTGTGACCGAGCCGGAGCAAACGTCCGGTAACGAGGACCGCTACCAGAGGGTGGTGCTGGCTACGTGTTGTCTGAGCGTGTTCATGGCGGGTCTCGACGTGACGATTGTCAATGTCGCCTTGCCGTCGATCCAGCACACACTGCACGCGTCGGTGAGTGATCTGCAGTGGACGATTGATGCCTACACCCTCGTTATTGCGTGCCTACTCATGCTGTCGGGCTCGCTCGCGGACCGCTTTGGTCGGCGTCGGGTTTTTCAGATCGGGCTGGCCGCGTTCTCGCTGGGGTCGTTGTTATGTAGCGTGGCTCCGTCGCTCGGGTGGCTGATCGCCTTTCGTGGACTACAGGCCATCGGTGGTTCGATGCTCAACCCGGTGGCGATGTCGATCATCCGAAACGTCTTTGAGGACCCGAAGGAACGCGCGAAGGCAATCGGCATGTGGGGATCCGTCGCCGGACTCAGCCTCGCGAGCGGTCCGGTGATCGGTGGCTTGCTGGTGAGCGGTCTCGGGTGGCGTTCGATTTTCTGGATCAACGTTCCCGTCGGCCTAATTGCGATTGCGCTCACGCAACGATTCGTGCTCGAGTCGCGGGCCGAGCGGCCTCGTCGACTTGATCCTCCCGGTCAGCTGGCGGTCATCGCTCTGCTTGGCTGCCTGACCGCCGGGATCATCGAGGGGCCACGCAGCGGATGGAGTTCGGCACCAATCGTCGCGCTGTTCGGGGTTGCCGCGCTCGCGGCAATCGTGCTGGTCATACTCGAGTCTCGACGCCGTGAGCCGTTGATCGACATGCGATATTTCCGCAGTGTGCCGTTCTCGGGTGCGGCGTTGATTGGGGTCGTCGCGTTGGCGACTCTTGGCGGCTTTCTGTTCCTCAACACGCTGTATCTGCAGGACGTCCGTGGCTACAGCGCGCTGCACGCCGGATTACTCACGATCCCGATGGCGGCAATGCTCGGCGTGTTCTCCACCGTCTCGGGCCGATTGGTAGCCAGCCGCGGACCGAGGCCTGCTCTGATGATGTCCGGAGCGTTGATCGGTGTCGGCGCCGTCATGTTGATCGGCCTTAGCGCTCACACCGCTGTGTGGTATCTGATCGTCGCCTATCTCATTTACGGCGCCGGAGCGGGTCTGGTCAGCGCTCCTATTACCAATACTGCACTTTCGGGCATGCCCCGAGACCAGGCCGGTGTCGCGGGAGCGATTGCCTCCACTTTTCGCCAGACCGGCGCGGCCGTCGGGGTTGCGGTCACCGGTGCGATCGTCGCTTCCAGCTCGGTCGGCTTCGTGCACGCCAGCCACGCGGCGTGGTCGGTGGTCGCCGGCTGTGGGGTCATCGTCGTGCTGCTGGGCATGTTCTCGACCGGACGCTGGGCGCTGGCGACTGCCGAGCGAAACGGCGGGCGCTTGGCCACGACATGAACCGCGCCACCGAAGGACCGCGATGACCAACCGGTTGGCCACGCCGCCCGACATCGCCTCCCGCGTGTGGATCGTCTTGCATGAATTCATCGCCGGACGGGAACGCCGGGGTGGCCTCGACTCATCCCATTCGATCTTCGGCCGCAGACTCCGCAGCGCCGCCAAACGCATCCGCCAAATATAGAAAGAAGAAGCAAGACCATGCCCGCAAACCCCCTCGGCCTCGCACTGCGCAACCGACACGCCGGACACCACACGCTCGTCTGGGCTCGTCCCGACTTTCAAGCGCCTGAGAACTTCACCCTCACCAGCTCGGCCTTCGACCACGGCACCCCCATCCCCGAGCGGCACCGCGGGAGGTTCTTCGGGGCCAACATTTCACCCGCCCTCGCCTGGACAACGCCGCCAGCCGAAACAGCGGAACTCGTGCTCATCGTCCAAGACCCCGACGTCCCCTTCGCGAAACCCGCCACCCATGCGCTCACGCTCGGCATCGACCCTTCGCTAAGCGGCATTCCCGAGAACGGCCTCACCGACCCGAGCCCGATCCCCGGGCTCAAACACGGCAAAGGCCCTTTTGGCCACCGCGGCTGGGCCGGCCCCAAGCCCCCGCGCTCGCACGGGCCACACTCCTACGTCTTCCAACTCTTCGCATTGGACTCCCAGGTCGACCTGCCCGACAAGTTCACCCTCGGCGATGCACTCCACGCCATGGCCGGACATGTCGTCGCACGCGCTCGCCTCGACGGCACCTACGAAATCCAGTAACCGCGCACCAACAGAGAGCGCAAGGGATGACATTGAGTTGATTAGCAGAGCTCTCGTTGGTTTGAAGCTGTTTGATTCATTCGGGACTGTTGACGCTTGATCTTGCCCCACAAAATGCTCCACAAATCGCGTCGCGTGTAGTTTTCTCGAGTCGTCTCGCGTTGTCATTGTTCCTCGTCAAGTGCCCCGACGTCGTGTCGCGTCGTCTGGTGCAAAGGTTCTTAACACTTTCACATGGCTGAGGTCGCAGGGTCGAGTCCTGCAGCGCCCACGACTGTTGCGCCCACTACTGCAGCGCCCACCGAGTCTCTGAACGTTCACGCTCGTGGATTCCAACGGTCGCAACNNACGGAGGTTGCCGGTTACAACGCTTGCGTTATATAACCCAGGGGTTGTACACTCAATACGTGTGGGAAGTGAACATTGAATACGTGGAGTTGTGGCTCGATGAACTCGACCGGACACATACGAACAAGTCGTTGCCGCACTTGAGTTATTGGCAGAAAGAGGTCCTCAACTAGGTCGTCCATTGGTCGACACAGTGAAGGCGTCGAGGTACAAAAATATGAAGGAGTTGCGACCGGGTTCCAGGGGGCGATCGGAGTTAGGGATTCTGTTCGCTTTTGATGTTGAGCGTAACGGAGTTCTACTTGTCGCTGGAGATAAATCACGAGATTGGAAGAAGTGGTACGAGGTCAATATTCCCGTTGCCGATGACCGATTTGATGAACACTTGCGAAGACTGAAAGGAAGACGGTGATGACAAAGAATCTTGAGGGAATGCTGACAAAGCGTCCGGTCAATCGAAAGAACGTTGATACGCACAAGAAGCGGATGCTGGAAGAAGTTCGGTCGTACGGTCTTCGCGAACTACGCAAGGCATCTGATATGTCGCAAGTGGAACTGGCGGAGCGGTTGAATGTCAGCCAGAACCGAGTCTCGCGGATTGAGCATGGCGACATCGAGCGCGCTCAACTCGACACGCTTCGTAAGTATGTCGAGGCAGTCGGCGGCGAATTGCGCGTCGAGGTGTCCATTGGTGACGAGCGCTTCCTCATTGCGTGAGGATTGGTCGATACGGCGCACACGCGGCATGACCACTTCTTCAAATGGCTGATGGGTTCACTATCAACCATGCGTCTGATCTTGGCTGATTCCTGGCGACGCGCGATTCAGTCTTTCATGTTGGTGAATTAGTACCTCAGCTGACTACGGGCTACGTTCATCTTGCCCCACAAAATGCTCCACAAATCACGTCGCGTGGCGTCGTCTCGCGTCGTCTCGTGTGGTCATTATTCCTCGTCAGGTGCTATGTCGTCGTCTCGCGTCGTCTGGTGAAAAGGTTCTTCACACTTTCACACGGCTGAGGTCGAGTCCCCCAGCGCCCCAGCGCCC